>NZ_BSFQ01000031.1 GCF_027922425.1 Pseudonocardia halophobica
CTCGGGTTCACGTGCACCAAGCGCGAACGAGCACAGCCGACCCCGCCCAGATTCTCATCCTTCAAGGCGGCCCGGGGTAGGGCCATGACATCTCAGACGACAAGGCCGTGCGCACGTACAAGAAGGCGCTGGAGTCGGCCGAGGACAGCTACGGCGACGGCGAGCGGGCCCACCGCACCGCCTATGCCGCGCTGAAGCACACCCACGAGAAGGTCGGCGACCACTGGGAGCCCAAGGACGAGCCGGGCCCCTCGGACGAGCAGGCGGAGAAGAGCGCGCCGCAGTCCCGGTCGGAGGGCGACGACACCGCCGGGGGCGTCGACGCAAGGGCGAAGAAGAGCCACCTCGTGGAGGTCGCCCAGAAGCTCGGCATCGACGATCCCGACGGCAAGAACAAGGACGAGCTCGTCGCGGAGATCCAGAAGGCGAACGACCGGGAGACCGCCCGCGCACGCCAGCAGTGACCCGAGTCACATGGAATTGGTGACACGCGTTTGACCGGCGGTGACCGGAGGAATACCGGGCGCATTCCCCCATCGCGTCCCGCTGAGGAGCTGCCGTGACCGACGTGCACCCGGAGGGTCTCGCCGTGGCCCACACCCGGGTCCGTGCCCGCCCCCGCCTCGGAGCCCCGCTGTGGCTCTGGGCGATCATCTCCGCCGTCTGCTCGCTGGTCGCGGTGGCCGCCTTCGTGCAGTGGGATCCGCTGGGCGGGGCCGGCACCGTCGCGGACACGGACACGAGCGCGGCGAGCGGGCTCACGGCCGGCGGGGCGACCCTGCTGCCGCTGGAGCGCGCCTCGGGGCCGGGCGGGGACCTTTCCGGGTTCGCCGGGGACACCGTCACCGCCGAGGGCGTGCCCGTGCAGTCCGCGCCGGCCGCCGCGGGCTTCTGGCTGGGGACCGCGGCCGACGAGCGGGTCTGGGTCCAGGTGCTGACGCAGCCGGGTGAGGCGCCCTTCGTGGCCGCCGGCGGCGACCGCGTGTCCTTCACCGGCGTGATGGCGGCGCACACGGACGCCTTCGCCGCGCAGGTGCTCCCGGGCGACGCGGCCGCGTCCGCGCTGCTGTCCCGCCAACGGGCCCACGTCGAGGTCGCGCGGTCGGACCTGGAGATCGTCCGGTCCTAGATCGGTGCCCGGGCCCGCACCGAGGATTGAACCGGCCGACGGTGGGCACGCCCCGGGCATGACCGGACGCGACGACCACGACGAGACCATGACCGAGCAGGTCCTCAAGGAGGCGACCACCACCGGCGCCCCCGGGGACGAGCCCGACACCGCCCCGGAGGAGCCGCAGGGCGCCGCGTTCCCGCGCGGCGGTGCGGACGAGGCCGACAGCGCGGGCGCCCACGAGGACAAGGACCGCTGACGGCGCCGGAGCGGCCGGCCCGACAGCCGTTCTACGCCGGCGATGCGGTCGGCGGCGAGACGGTGCCGGGATGACCGGCCGCGCCCGGTCCCGTCACGCCGGAGCGGCGGGACCGAGCGCCGCGGCCCCGGTCTTGAACGCCGGCTGCTTCGACGCCGGGTCCCAGGTGGTGAGGGTGAGCTCGTTGGCCGCCCGGTCGTGGTCCCGGCCCGGGGCGTCCCAGTAGCCGTAGTGGAAGGGCAGGAACACCACGCCCTCGCGCAGGTCCACGATGCGCAGCCGGGCCCGCACGCGCCCGCGCCGGGTGCGCAGCTCGGCCAGGTCGCCCTCGGCGAGCCCGGCCCGCGCGGCGTCGGCCGCGGAACACTCGATCCAGACCTCGGGCGCGGCCTCCTGCAGCTCCGGGGCCCGGCCGGTCTTGGTGCGGGTGTGGAAGTGCACCAGCGTGCGGCCGGTGATCAGGGCGAGCGGGTAGTCGTCGTCCGGCGGCTCGGGCAGCGGGACGTGCCGGACGGCCCGCAGCAGGGCCCGGCCCTCCGGGTTGCGCGCGCGGTACGCGTCGGCGTCGGAGGGCTCGCCGGTGACCAGGTCCTTGGGGAAGTTCTCGCAGTGGTCCGGATGGGCGGGGAAGCGCCCGTCGCCGTAGAGCCGCGGGGTGCCGTCCGGGGCGTCGGCGGTGCAGGGCCACTGGATCCCGTCCGCCCCGCGCAGCTTTTCGTGGCTGAGCCCGGTCTGGTCGAGCGGGCGGCCCGCGGTCGACGCCGCCCACGCGGCGAAGGCCGACTCGGCGTCGTGCCAGGGCGGGAAGGCCTGCCCGTCCCGGTCGCGCAGGTCCATGCGCCGCGCGAAGTCGAGGAAGATGTCCAGGTCCGGACGGGCCTCCCCGGGTGGGTCCACCGCCTTCTCGGCCAGGTGCACGGTCCGGTCGGCGTTGGTGAGGACGCCGGTCTTCTCGCCCCAGGTCGCCGCGGGCAGCACGACGTCGGCGAACTCCGTGGTCTCGGTGCGGAACAGGTCCTGCACGACCACGAACAGGTCGTCCTGCGCGAGCACCCGGCGCACCCGCGCGAGCTCGGGCAGGGAGACGGCGGGGTTGGTCCCGGAGATCCACAGCATCCGGATCGCGCCCTGCTCGGCCTGCGCGAACAGCTCCATCGCGTGCGTGGGCGGGCCCTCGTGCGGGATCTTGTCCGGGTCGACGTTCCAGATCCCGGCGAGCTCCTCGACGTGCGCGGGGTTGGCCCAGTTGCGGAAGCCCGCGAGGTCGCCGTTCGCGCCGCACTCGCGGGTGTTCTCCGCGGTGGGCTGGCCGTTCATCTGCAGCACCCCGCACCCGGGCCGGCCGAGCATGCCGCGCAGCAGGTGCAGGGTGTTCACCGCGCACGCCGCGGCCGTGGCCTGGTGGGACTGGTAGAAGCCCTGCAGCACGGTCGACAGCAGCCGGTCCGCCCCGCCGAGCAGGGCGGCGGCGGCCCGCAGGTCGCCCTCGTCGATCCCGCAGAGCTCGGCCACGGTCGCGGGCGGGTAGTCGGCGACCACGGCCGCGAGATCGGCGAAACCCACGGTGTGGGCGCCGACGTAGGCCTCGTCGGCGTGCCCGTTCTCGAGGAGCAGGTGCAGCAGGCCGTTCATCAGCGGCAGGTTGGTGCCGGGCCGCGGCGCGAGGTGCACGCCGCCGGAGTCCCGGGCGGCCCGGGCCACCTCGGTGGTGCGCGGGTCCACGCACAGCAGCCGCGGCGGGTCGTCGCCGCCGAGCCGGTCGAGCACCCGGCACCACAGCACCGGCTGGGTGGCGGCCACGTTGTGCCCGAAGAGGGCGATCACGTCCGCGTGGTCGACGTCGGCGTAGCAGCCGGGCTGGCCGTCGCTGCCGAAGGACTCCTTGAGCGCCTCGGCCGCGGTCGCCGTGCACAGCCGCGTGTTGCCGTCGAGGTTCGCCGAGCCGAGCCCGCCCTGCACGACGGCCGCGAGCGTCCAGTACTCCTCGGCGAACAGCTGGCCGGTCGTGTAGAAGCCCAGGCCCTCCGGCCCGTCGTCCGCGAGCACCGCGCGGGTGCGGGCGACGATCCGGTCCATCGCGGTGTCCCAGTCGGTCTCGACCAGCTCGCCGCCCTCGCGGACGAGCGGGCGGGTGAGCCGGTCGGGCGAGGCGTTGGCCTGCCAGCCGTAGAGGTCCTTGGGGCCCAGCCGCCCGCGGTTCACCCGGTCCCCGGCGCGCCCGCGCACACCGACGATCCGGCCCTCCCGCACCGCCACGTCCATCGCGTCGCCGTTGGAGTGCAGCAGCGACGCCGCGGGCACCCACCGCTCGACGTCCGCCTCCGCGACGCCCTCGGCGAGCTGCAGGTCGACGCGGACGGGCCACGGCGCGCCCTTGCCGTAGGGCGTCCGCGCGCCCCACGGGTGCGCGATGCGGTCGGTGGTCATGAGTGCGACTACCCGCCCGGCGCTGCGCCATGCGGAGGTGTGGCCCGTGTGGACATGTGGCTCTCCGAGGTGTGGCGGGGCGGCGGAGGTGTGGCAGGGCGCCCCGCGGGTAGGTGCCCACTGTGGAGATCCCGGGCAGCGTCGTGGTGGTGACCGGCGCCTCGAGCGGCATCGGGCGGGCCGCCGCACAGGAGCTGCTGCGGCGCGGCGCCACCGTCGTCGGCGTCGCTCGGGACGCCGGCGCGCTCGCCGAGCTGGAGGGCCGCGGCCTCGTTCCGGCCCCGGCCGACGTCAGCGACTTCGCCGCCGTCGAGGGCGTGGTCCGCGAGGCCGTCGACCGGTTCGGGCGGATCGACGCGTGGGTGAACTGCGCCGGCGTCGTCGAGTTCGGGGCGTTCCTCGACGTGCCCCTCGACGACGTCCGGCGGGTGCTCGACGTCGACCTCATGGGTTACGTGCACGGCTGCCGCGCGGTGCTGCCCGGGATGGTGGAGCGCGACCGCGGCGTGATCGTCAACGTCTCGTCGATCCTCGGCGTCGTCGCGCTGCCCTACGGCGCCGCCTACTCGATGGCGAAGTTCGCGATCCGCGCGCTGGGCGTGAGCCTGCGCCAGGAGCTGCGCACCTCCGGCGTGCACGGGGTGCGGGTGGGCACGGTCCTGCCGGCGGCGATCGACACCCCGATCTGGCGCGACGCCGCCAACCGGTCCGGCGCCCGGCCGCGGCTGGCGGCGCCGACCTACGCGCCGGAGCGCGTGGCGCGGATCGTCGTGGACCAGATCCGGCGGCCGCGCCGCGAGGTCGTGGCCGGCGGCGTCCTCGGCCGGCTGCTCCTGCTGCAGCACAAGGTCTGGCCGGAGAGCGCCGAGCGGGTGTTCGCCGCGGAGGTGGCCCGCTACATCCTCGCCCGCGGTGGCGGCCCGGCGGACGACCCGGGCACCCTGTACGCCCCGCCGGACCACCCGCGGCGGGTGCACGACGGCTGGAACGGGCCGGGGCGCGAGCGGGCCCGCGCGCTCGCGGCCGGCCTGGGGCTCGCGGCCGCGATCGGCGCGGCCGTGGGGCTGGCGCGGCGGTGACGGGCGGACGCCGGCGGGCGGACGCCGGCGGGAGTTGTCGAGAGAGGAGTGCGATGCAGGTCGATCGGTTCGTCCCGGTGGAGCCGGCGAGGGTGTGGAAGGTGCTGTCCGACGGGTGGACCTACCCGCTGTGGGTCGTCGGCGCCACCCACATGCGGGCGGTCGACGCCGACTTCCCCGCGGTCGGGACCCGGCTGCACCACAGCGTCGGCGCCTGGCCGGCCCAGATCCAGGACCGCACCGAGGTGCTGGCCTGCGAGCCGGAGCGGTTGCTCGAGCTGAAGGCGCACGCCTGGCCGTCGGGTGCGGCCCGGGTGCGGATCACGCTGAGCCCGGAGCCCGGCGGCACCCGCGTCGCGATGAACGAGCACGCCGAGGCCGGGCCCGCGGCGCTCATCCCCGATCTGGCCCAGCAGGCCATGCTCGTGCCGCGGAACAAGGAGAGCCTGGCGCGCCTCGACAGCATCGTCCGGAACCGGCCGTGACCGAGGCCGCCGACGCCGTCGTCGTCGGGGCGGGGCACAACGGCCTGGTGGCCGCGAACCTGCTCGCCGACGCCGGCTGGCAGGTCCTCGTCCTGGAGGCCTCCGACGCCCCCGGCGGGGCCGTGCGCACCGCCGAGATCACCGCACCGGGCTTCCGCAGCGACCTGTTCAGCGCGTTCTACCCGCTCGGGGCCGCCTCCCCGATCCTGCGCGAGCTCCGGCTCGACGAGCACGGCCTGCGCTGGCGGCACGCTCCCGAGGTCCTCGCGCACGTCACCCCGGACGACCGCTGCGTCGTCCTGTCCCGGGACCTCGACACCACCGCCGGCGCGCTCGACGCGTTCGCCGCGGGCGACGGGGCGGCCTGGCGCGCGCTGGCGGAGGAGTGGGCGCGCATCCGGGACCCGCTGCTGGAGACGGTGCTGCGCCCGTTCCCGCCGGTGCGGGGCACGCCGCGGCTGCTGCGCGCGCTCGGCACCGCCGACGCGCTGCGGTTCGCGCGGACGATCGTGCAGCCCGTGCGCCGGTTCGCCGACGAGCGGTTCGGCGGCGAGGGCGCGAAGCTGCTGCTCGCCGGCAACGCCCTGCACACCGACCTGGGACCTGACGCCGCGGGCAGCGCGGTCTTCGGGTGGCTGCTCTGCATGCTGGGGCAGGACGTCGGCTTCCCGGTGCCCGAGGGCGGCGCCGGCCGGATCGTCGACGCGCTGGTGGCGCGGCTGCACGAGCGCGGTGGCCGGGTCGAGTGCGACCGGCCCGTTCGCGAGGTGCTGTTGCGCGGGGGCCGGGCGGTCGGGGTGCGCGACGCCGAGGGCACGCCCGTCACGGCCCGCCGGGCCGTGCTCGCCGACGTCCCGGCCCCGGTGCTGTACCGGGACCTGGTGGGGGAGGCGAACCTGCCGCCGAGGTTCGTCCGCGACCTCGACCGGTTCCAGTGGGACACCGCGACCGTGAAGCTCGACTGGGCGCTCGACGGCCCGGTGCCCTGGACCGCGGAGGCGGCGCGCCGGGCGGGCACGGTGCACCTGGGCGCGGACATGGACGGGCTCCGCGGCTACGCGGCCGACCTCGCCGCCGGGCGGGTGCCGCAGGAGCCGTTCCTGCTGTTCGGGCAGATGACCACGGCGGATCCCTCCCGCTCGCCGGCCGGGACCGAGTCCGCCTGGACCTACACGCACGTACCCCGCGGGCTGGGCTGGGACGAGACCGACCTGCTGCGGCACGCCGAGCTCGTCGAGCGCACGGTGGAGCGCAATGCCCCGGGCTTCCGCGACCTGATCCGCGCGCGGAGCGTGGCCGGGCCCGCGGACCTGCAGCGCCGCAACCCCGGCCTGGTCGACGGCGCGATCAACGGCGGCACGGCGGCGGTGCACCAGCAGTTGGTGTTCCGGCCGGTCCCGGGGCTGGGGCGGGCGGACACCCCGATCGACCGGCTGTTCCTCTCGGGCTCCTCGGCGCACCCCGGTGGAGCGGTGCACGGTGGGGCGGGCGCCAACGCGGCCCGCGCCGCGCTCGCCGCCTCCGGTCGCCTCGGCCCCGTCTACCGCGGCCTCGTCCGCGCCGCCCACCGCCGCATCTACGCCTGACCACCGCCCTCTGACCGCACTATGGATCCACAACGCCGACTCATTGGCCTGCTGGGCGCAGTACGGTTCCATAACGCTTGGTCAGTGGGCTGGTGAACGCGTTATGGCTCCACAGTGCGCGAGTGTTCTCCCGCCTGTGGTCGCCGGGCAATGGGTTCCGTCAATGATCGTTACGAGTGGTACCTCAGGGTCTTTCGAACAGCGCTCCTGTGACACTCGCGGTGATCACCGGCCCATGATCATTGTGGGCGGGACGGGAGTGCTCCTCGGCCGACGCTTCTGTCCCACTCGTGCTGATCATGGGCTTCCCTTCATGATCATTTCGGGTGGCACCTGAGGGTCGGGTGATCAGCGCTCCTGTCACTCTGGCGCTGATCACCCGCCCCAGGACCAGGTCCCGGGCCGGCTGGGCGACCACGACGACCTCGGGCACCCCCTTCGGGGGCACGCCGGCGATCAGTACTCCGGGTCGCCGGGGCGGGGCGGCGAGCAGTTGTTCGCCACGTTCATCTGCGCGGCCAGCTCGTCGACCCGCTCCTCGCGCGCCCGCTCCTCCCGGGCCCGGTCCTCACCGTCGGAGCCGGAGCCGGTCTCGGGAGCGGTGTCGGTGCGGGTGTCGCGGTCCTCGCGGTCCTCGTGGTCCTCGTGGCCGGGGTCCTGCACGACTGGGACCTCCCTCGTGACGTCGTGTCCGTGTGCGGTCCGGCCTTCGCGTACCCGATCACACCCGGCTCACACCCCGCCCCCGCCGGGTGAGCTCACTCCCGCAGCACCGCCGCGACCGGCGGGGAGCGGAAGGCCGGGCCCTCGCCGTCCGTCCAGCGCCGCAGGTCGGGCTTCTGCGGGCCGGAGCCGCCGAGCAGCAGCGTCCCCGTCAGCACGACGGCGCCGACGCCGGTGAGCACGACGCCGAGCAGGATCGTCCGGTCGATCGAGGACGGGGTGGCGGCGCCCTCGGACATGGCCAGCTTCATCACCACCGGCGCCGCCAGGAACGCCGCCTCCGAGCGCAGCAGCTGGACCAGGGCGAAGGCCGGTCCGAGCCGCGGTGCGGGCACGCTGAGCGCGCCCAGGAACAGCCCCGGCCCGACCCCCGTGCCGGCGCCGACCCCCAACAGGAACCCGGCCACCGCGGCGCGCACCAGCCCGCCGCCGCTCAGCAGCACGGCGCCGGCCGCGCACACCGTGAGCAGCCCGCCGAGGACCAGCACCGGCAGCCAGCGGGTGGGCAGCACGCGCACGATCAGCAGGATCGCCACCAGCATCCCCGCCACCTGGGTGGCGAGCGCCGCGCCGACGACCGCGGGCGGGTGCCCCTCGACCTGCTGCAGCCGCAGCACCGCCAGCTCGGTGAAGGCGGTGAACCCGGCGCCGGTGACCATCGCGGCGCCGATCCCGGTGATGGGCAGCGTGTGCGCGATCAGCCGCACCGGCATCAGCGGGTTCTCCTTGCGGTACTCCCGCACCACGAGGAGGACGAGCGCGGCCAGTCCGAGGGCCGTCGGCACCAGGAACCCGGGCGAGGTGGGCGCGTGCCCGACCAGCACGCTCACGCCCACGAACGGCAGGAACGTCGCGGCCGCGGCCAGCGGGACGCCGGACGGGTCGACCTGCATCCGAGGCGACCCGGGTTCGGTCCGCTCGAAGCCGAGGAGCCCCACCACGAACCCCGCGAGCGCGACGACCGCCGCCGCGGCGTGCACCCAGCGCCACGCGCCGGGGGTGGCGGCGAACCCGCCGATCGACGTGCCGAGCACGGACCCGCCGAAGAGCCCCAGGTTGATCAGGGCGACGGTCAGCGGGATCCGCCGCGGGCCGTGCCCCGTCACGGCCGGCGGCAGCGCCACGACCAGCAGCATCCCGCTGCCCAGGCCGAGCAGTACCCGGCCCGCGATCAGCACGCCGTTGGACCCGGAGACCGCGGCCAGCCCGGCCCCGGCCGCGATGAGCAGCGTGCAGCAGAGGTAGATCCGGCGCCGGTCGATGCGGTGCATGAGGTCGGCGGCGAGCACCACGGCGAAGGCGTACGACGCGTTGGCCAGCCCCTGGCCGAGCTGCAGCCCCGCGCGGTCGGTGCCGAGCTCGCCCGCCTGCACCCCGGTGAGCAGGAAGGGGGCGGTCGAGAGCAGCACGAACGGCGTCAGGCCGAGGAGGGCCATGGTGATCCCGGTGGACCACCGACCGGCGAGGCGCGGCGACGGCAGGCTCATCGGGCCCACCGCGGCGCGGCCGCGGGGGACGACACGGAGATCGGCACGGGGAGCAGGACCATGTCCCGGTCTTCCCGGGGGCCGCGCGACCCAACCGGAGCACGCCCGCCCCGGGAGCCGCCGGGCTCAGTTCAGCCGGCGCGCCCGCGACTCGACGACCAGGGGCGCGGGTACGCCCGGCAGGGTGCCGGTGGCGGGGATGCCCAGGGCCCGCAGGATCATCTGGGCCGGCCGGTGCTCGTCGCAGACGAGGTGCAGCCCGCCGCCGCGGAGCTCGAGCTCGTCCCGCAGCCGCAGCAGCTCGCGCACCCCGGAGGCGCAGAGGTGCTGCAGTTCGTCGAGGTCCACGACGACCACGGTGCGGTCCGCGTCGGCCAGCTCCTGCAGGACCGACCGGAAGCACTCCAGACTCGCGAGATCGACCTCCCCGCGGAGGTGGGCGACGAGGTAGCCCGGTCCCGGGCGGTCCTCGACCTCGATTTCGATCATGGCCCTGTCCTGCATCGTCGGTGCGCCTCCCCGGAGGAGGAGATCGCGCGCTGCGTGGTTGAACGCTGCGACTCCGAGAAACTCCCATGCTGGCACGCCCGTACCGCTCGGCGTAACCCCCCGGATGCGGTGCGCAGCCCGGCCGGGCGTCCGTTTGTCGCGGTCGCGGCCGGGTATCGCCCCCCGCGACCGAGGATCCGGCGAACGGAAGGTCCGCCATGCTGACCGCCCTGGCCCTGAACTGCACGCTGAACCCGTCGCCGACGGGGTCGAGCACGCAGAAGATGATCGACGAGGTGCTCGCCGCGCTGAAGCAGCACGACGTCGTGGGCGACACGGTGCGGGTGATCGACCACGACGTGCGTCCCGGCGTGCAGCCGGACATGGGTGGCGGCGACGAGTGGCCGGGCCTGCGCTCGCGGATCCTCGAGTCCGACATCCTGGTGTTCGCCACCCCGACCTGGGTCGGGCACCCGAGCAGCATCGCGCAGCGCGTGCTGGAGCGCCTCGACGCCGAGATCTCCGAGACGGACGACGAGGGCCGGCCGCTGATGTTCGGAAAGGTCGCCGTGGCCGCCGTCGTCGGCAACGAGGACGGCGCCCACAAGATCGCCGCCGACCTCTTCCAGGCGCTCAACGACACCGGTTTCACGGTCCCGGCGCAGGGGTCCGTCTACTGGAACGGCGAGGCGATGTCCGGCACGGACTACAAGGACCTCGACGACACCCCCGAGCCGGTGGCGGCCACGACCGCCACCCTCGCCGCCAACGCGGCGCACCTGGCCCGGCTGCTGAACGAGCACCAGTACCCCGCCTGAGGAAGGCCCTGCGCAAGGGCGAGAGAGGAGCCGTCGTGCGCGCACTCACCTGGCACGGCAAGCGCGACGTCCGGGTGGACACCCACCCGGACCCGTCCATCAAGGATCCCGACGACGTCATCGTGCAGATCACCTCGACCGGGCTGTGCGGTTCGGACCTGCACCTGTACGAGGTTCTGGGCCCGTTCCTCGGCGAGGGCGACATCCTCGGCCACGAGCCGATGGGCATCGTCGCGGAGAAGGGCCCGGGCGTGACCTCGCTCGAGGTCGGCGACCGCGTCGTGGTGCCCTTCAACGTCTCCTGCGGGACCTGCTGGATGTGCGAGCGCGGGCTGCACTCGCAGTGTGAGACCACGCAGAACCGCGAGCAGGGCATGGGGGCGTCCCTGTTCGGCTACACGAAGCTCTACGGCCAGGTGCCGGGCGGGCAGGCGGAGTTCCTGCGCGTGCCGTTCGGCGACCGGCTGCCGATCAAGGTGCCCGAGGGCCCGCCGGACGACCGCTTCGTCTACCTGTCCGACGTGCTGCCCACGGCCTGGCAGGCCGTCGCCTACGCCGACCCGCCGCGCGACGGCAGCCTCGTCGTCCTCGGGCTGGGGCCGATCGGCGACATGGCCGCCCGGATCGCCCGGCACCGCGGCGTCGAGACGGTCATCGGCATCGACCTGGTGCCCGAGCGGCTCCAGCGGGCGCAGAACCGCGGTGTGACCACCATCGACCTGCGCGACGCGGGCAAGGACGTCCCCGACGCGGTCCGCGCGCTCACCGGTGGCCGCGGCGCCGACGCGGTGATCGACGCGGTCGGGATGGAGGCGCACGGCTCGCCCTTCGGCAAGATCGCCCACCAGCTCACCGGGTACCTGCCCGACGCCCTGGCCGCGCCCTTCATGAAGGCCGCCGGCGTGGACCGGATGGCCGCCCTGCAGATGGCGATCCAGCTCGTCCGCCGCGGCGGCACGATCTCGCTGTCCGGCGTGTACGGCGGCATGGCCGACCCGCTGCCGATGCTGCAGATGTTCGACAAGCAGATCCAGCTGCGGATGGGCCAGGCGAACGTGCACCGCTGGGTGCCGGACCTGCTGCCGCTGCTCACGGACGACGACCCGCTGGGCACCGAGGACTTCGCGACCCACCACGTGCCGCTGGAGGCGGCGCCGGACGCCTACAAGATGTTCCAGGAGAAGCGCGACGGGGCGGTGAAGGTCCTGTTCAAGCCCGGGACCGCGACCTCGTGAGCGGCAAGGGCGACGAGGACGTCCGCAAGGAGTTCGGCGAGGTGGTCAACATGACCGCCGGCGAGCTCGAGAAGTGGCTGAAGTCGGACGCGTCGAAGGACGCGGGCCAGCACGACGGCGGCGAGTCCGTCGGGCACGAGTCCGGCCGGCGGATCGTGGACATCCTGCGAAGCAAGAAGGCCGACCTCTCCGACGACGACGAGAAGCACATGCGCAAGGTCGTCGGCTACGTGCACCGGCACCTGGCGCAGAAGCCGAAGGGCGACGTCACCGAGACGAAGTGGCGGTACTCGCTGATGAACTGGGGTCACGACCCCCTCGAGGATTGACACGAAGGACTGTTGACCGGGCAGGTCCGGAGGAGTTCGCTCTCACAGCAGGAGCGAGGGGGAGCCATGCTCAGCGACGAGGACCGGCGCCGGTTGCAGGACATCGAGGCGGCGATCCGGATGGAGGATCCGCGGTTCGCCGAACGCCTCGCGCAGGGGAGCTTCCCCACGCGTGCCCGGCGGGCGGTGGCGCTGCTCCTCGTCGTGGTCGGCCTGCTGGGCCTGCTCGCGGGGATGGCACTGCTGTCCGGGGTGATGGTGCTGTTCGCCGTGCTGGTCACGGGGATGGGCGTCACCCTGTGGCTCCGGCGGGGCGGCACCCACCGGCCCGCGGGCTGAGGTGCCCGCCGGTCAGGCGACCGCGCGGGACTGCTCCACGGCCAGGGCGTCGACGAGGTCGTTCATCTCGTCCCCGGAGTGGCCCTTCACCCAGCGGAAGGACACGTCGCCGCGCTCGTTGACCAGGGTGATCAGCGGCTCCCACAGGTCCCGGCTCACCACCGGCTTGCGCGCGCTCGTGGTCCAGCCGCGCGCGAGCCAGCCCTTCCACCAGCCGTCCCGGAAGCAGTTGACGACGTAGGTCGAGTCGCTGACCACCACCAGCGGGCCGTCGAGCGCCCGGACCGCCTCGAGCGCCGCGCGGATCTCCATGCGCTGGTTGGTGGTGCCGGCCTCGCCGCCGCTGTCCTGCCGGCCGTCCCGGGTGGCCCAGGCCCAGCCGCCGGGGCCGGGGTTGCCGGAGCAGGCGCCGTCCGTCCAGACCTCGAGGGCGCCCTCGGCGGCGGGCATGTCCGGGCGCGGGGCCGACCGGGACGGCCGGGCGGTCAGCGCACCGGGCTCGGCCTTCCCGCTGCTCTTCGCGGTCTCGGCACACGCCGAGTGTGCCCAGGAGCTGCCCGCCTTCGCGATCTCCTCACCGGGCCGGACGGGGCTGGAGCAGACGCCGCAGGTGGTGGCGTACTTCGCGGTCATCGGCACCGGGCCAGCCTACGACCCGGCCCGTCCGGCACCGCCCGGGCTCCCGGCATGGTCCGCCGCCCGGCCGGGTACCGACTGCTCCGTGCCGACCCAGGTCCTGCTCGTGGTGCTCGTACTGGCGGCGGGGGTCGTTCTCGGCCGCCTCGTGAGCCGGTGGACGGGGCTGCCCGAGGCCGCCGTGTACGTGCTGCTCGGTGTCGGGGCGGCGTTCATCCCCGGTGTGGGCGAGGTCCGGCTCTCGCCGGACCTGGTGCTGCTGGTCTTCCTGCCGCCGCTGATCTACTACGCCGCGTTCTTCAGCGACCCGCGCGAGACGGCGAACAACCTGGTCCCGATCATCGGGCAGTCCGTCGGGCTCGTCGTGGCGACCGCGCTCGCCGTCGGCGGGTCGCTCCTCCTGGTCTTCCCCGACGTGGGCTGGGCCGCGGCGATCGCGTTCGGCGCCGCCGTCGCGCCGCCCGACCCGGTGGCCGCGGGGTCGGTGCTGCAGCGGCTCGGGGCGCCCCGCCGGCTCGTGACGGTGCTGGAGTCCGAGGGGCTGGTCAACGACGGCGTGGCGCTCACCCTGTTCGCCGTGGCGATCAGTGCGGTCGGCGCCACGACGTCGGTGGGCGAGGTGGGCCTGCAGCTGCTGATCGAGGTCGGCGGCGGCATCGCGTTCGGGCTCGTCGTCGGGATCGTCAGCGCGGCGCTGCGGCGGTTCGTCCGGGACACCGCGAGCCACGTGATCCTCTCCCTGGTCACGCCGTACCTCGCCTTCGTGCCGGCGCAGGAGCTGCACTCGTCCGGTGTGCTCGCGACGGTCACGGCCGCCGTGTGGCTCGGGGTCCGCGGCCGCGGGCTGGTCGAGCCGACGGTCCGGCTGCACTCCGAGACCTTCTGGACGGTGCTGAACTCCCTGCTCGTCGCGCTGCTGTTCGTGCTGCTGGGGATCCAGGTGCCCGCGGTGGTCCGCGAGGTCGGGGCGTACTCGTGGACGGCGCTGGCCGTCGCGGCGGCGGCGGTGGTCGTGGTCGCGATCCTGGTCCGGCTGGCGTGGGTGATGCTGGTGGCGCCGCTGGGCGCGCTGCTGCCGGTCCGGGAGGAGCTGGCCGCGCAGATGCCGTGGCGGGAACGGGTGGTGCTCGGCTGGTGCGGGCCGCGCGGGGCGGTGTCCCTCGCCGTCGCGCTGTCCATCCCGCTGACCGCGGCGGACGGCGCGCCCTTCCCGCGCAGGGACCTGCTGCTGTTCCTCACCGTGGTGGTGGTGCTCGTGACCCTCGTCGGGCAGACCGTCCCGCTGCCCCGGCTGCTGAAGGTGCTGAACCTGCGGCCCGACGAGCGCGAGCGCACCGAAGGGGTGCGGGCGCGCCGGGCGGCCGTCGACGCCGCCCTGCGCGAGCTCGACGAGGTCGCCGAGCGGGACGAGCCGGAGCCGGCCGGGGTGGAGGAGCTGCGCCAGGTCCTGGAGCTGCGCCGGGACCACCTGCGCGACCAGCTGGAGGCCACCCGGCACGCCCACCGGCACGGCGACGACGAGGGCGGCCCGGAACCGGAGGCCCACGGCGAGGGCGCGACGGACGTCAGCGCGCTGCGGCTGCGCCTGGTCGAGGTCGAGCGCGAGACGCTGCGCCGGATGCAGGCGAACGGGGAGATCAGCCGGCCCACGATGGTGGCGATCAGCCAGGAGCTGGACCTGGACGAGACACAGCTCCGCCGGCGGCGCTAGGGCACCTACTCGTGCAGGTAGCTCACGGTGAACGTGCCGCCGCGCACCGGTCCGGTCCTCGTCTGCCGCACGTTCGTCGTGCCGGACTCGAAGCCGACCGGGTCGGTGCTGGCGAGGGGCCTGCCGTCGACGGTGGCGCCGGAGAGCGTGAGGCTGCCGAACGCCGGGAACGCGCCCGTGGGTGACTCGACGACGACCTCCGCCGACGCGTGGTCGTCCTGGAGGTGGGCCGTGTGCGCGGTCCGCGTCCAGCCGCGCGTGGTGTCGGCGATGGTGAGGGTGTAGCCCGTCGCGGTCCGGTGCACGCTCGCGGTCATCCGGTCGCCCGGGCCGACCGGGTCGGGGTGGTACACGGGCGGCTGCGGCGCCGTCTCGTACCAGGCGCGGTACACCGGCTTCCCGGACGCGCAGGTGATCTCGAGGCCCGTCTGCTGCACGGTGTTCGTCACGACGCCGCCCAGCCCGACCCACGGCCCGACGACCTGGGTGGGCGCACCGCAGCGGACCGTGGGGGCCGACCAGGCGGCGGAGACCGTGGTGAAGCCGGATCCGACCGCCGCCCAGCCGGACCAGTTGGACCCGGTGACCGGCTGGTAGCCGGCGTGCGCGACCGGTGCGGGCGCCGCTTCCGTGGCGGCGCCCCGGTCGCCCGGCGGGGCGAGCAGCAGCAGGACAGCGCCCGCCGCCGCCACGAGGGCGCCCACCACCCGGCGCCCGTGCCGTCCCCGTGCTCCCGCCATGACGCACCCCCACCTCGCGGCCGGACAGGGGCGCAAGCCAAGCACGCGGCACCGCGTGCAGGACAGGCCGACGGGCCCTTGTCAGCGGGCGGGATCGGAGGCTCGGCGCCGATTCACCGCAGCTGCGGCAGCACCGTGTCGGCCCACCCGCGGAAGAAGCCGTCGTGGTCGGCGCCGACCTGCTGGACGTAGACCTCGTCGATGCCCGCGTCGAGGTACTGCCGGACCCGCGCGAGGTGGTCCTCGGGGTCGTCGCCGCACACGATCGCCTCGGCGACCTGCTCGCGCGGCACCAGCGTCATGGCGTCGGCGAAGTCCTGCGGGCGGGGCAGGGTCTGGCCGAGCTGGCCCGGCAACGCGTCGTTGGCCCACAGGCGGTGCGCCCGGTCGATCGCGGCCTCGCGGTCGGGCTCCCAGCACACCTTCATGCCGCCCTGGACGGGCTTGTCCCCGCCGCCGGACCCGCGGAAGGTCCGGACCAGGTCGCCGTCGGGCATCGCCGTGCAGTAGCCGTCGCCGATCCGGCCCGCCAGCTCGGTGGCCTGCGGGCCGAAGCCGGAGACGTAGATCGGCACCGGCTGCTCGGGGAGCGTGTAGATCCGCGCCTCCTGCACCTCGTAGTAGGTGCCGTGGTGGCTGATCTGCTCGCCCTTGTGCAGCAGGCGGATCACGTCGACCGCCTCCTCGAGCATGGCAAGCCGCTCGCCGACGGACGGCCAGGCGTCGCCGAGGACGTGCTCGTTGAGCAGCTCGCCGCTGCCGACCCCGAGGACGAACCGGCCGTCGAGCTGCACCGCGGCGGTCGCGGCGGCCTGGGCGATCACGGCCGGGTGGATGCGCACCGTCGGGCAGGTCACCGCGGTCGTGACCGGCAGCGACACCGCCTCGGACAGCGCTCCGATCACGGACCAGACGAACGGGCTCTGGCCCTGCTCGTCGTTCCACGGGTGGAAGTGGTCGGAGATCCAGAGCCGCTCGAAGCCGGCCCGTTCCGCCGCCCGCGCCTGGGCGACGAGCTCCTTCGGGCCGTACTGCTCGCAGGACAGGAAGTAGCCGATGCTCGCCATCGGGGAGCGCTACCCCCACGCCCCCGCGCGAACCGCGGCACCCCGGCAGCCGGCACTGCTCCGGACGGGGCAATGCGAACCGTCCTCCACGACCGCGCGCTGCGACGGTCGGGCGGAATCCGCGCGGGACCGCCCGTGCGGTGAGTGGCGCCGACCCGGATCGGGGTAGACGGCCACGAGCGCCGCACGCCCCGGCGGCGCAGGCGGGGAGGAACACATGCGGCCCATGACGGCGCTGGAGATGGGCGGCGACGCCCCGCGGTCGAGCAACGGGTCGGGCCCCGACCCCGCCGAGCGCCGGAACGCCGCGGTCGCCGACCTCAAGGAGAGCCTGCGCAACCTGCTCCGCACGCTCCTGCGCAGCTCGGTCGGACTCGTCCTGGAGAACGTGGAGAACCTGGGCGGCCTGGTCCAGAAGATGGCCTCCTCGGGCGGGCTCGCCATGGGCGGGCTGCTGGGCGGCGTCCGGGCCGGGCTGGCCGGGAAGAACCCGATCTGGGGTGCGTTGAAAGGCGCGGTCGGGGCCATGAGCACCGGAATGCGGGTGGCGATCATTCTCGCCCTCGTGCTCGCGATCGTGTTGTTGCCGATCACCGTGGTGCTGCTGCTCGTGGCGCTGATCGTGCTGATCATCGTGGCGGCCGCCAAAGCCGGATCCTGATGATCCGTTCTTTCGGCCGGCGGGGCCCGTCCACGCCGGACTCCGGTGGCTGCCGCCGTTCCGTTCCCACACGCTGTCGGCACGCCCGCTTCCGCACCGTGACCAGCCGTTGGGCCGACCGGGCGGTAGGCGCTCGTTCGGCCCAGCACACTCACGGAACCGTCGCAGCGGTGCTCACCCGTCTGTTTCAGGAGCATTTCCGGGAAATGGTCCGGGTGGGTGGGCCGAACGGCGCAAAAATGGCTGATGTGGGCGATCAGCGTGTGCGGCCAGATCCGTTCGGGTAGAAGCTGCTGACCCCGGTTCGGGGCTCGTGCGCGAGCGGTTCGGTGACATCGGTCCCTTCGCGCGGGCGCGGGCCGGCCACCACAACATGGAGGCACGATGAAATGCGGCGCACGGGTGGCGCTCGGGGTAGCCGGCGGCTACTTCCTGGGACGCACCAAGAAGATGAAGCTCGCCCTGATGCTCGGCGGGATGGCCGCAGGGCGTCGTGCGGGCGGGCCGGGTGAGCTCCTGGGCCAGGCCACCAAGCTGCTCAACAGCTCGCCCGAGCTCTCGGCGCTGAGCGACCAGGTCCGTGGGCGGCTGCTGGAGGCGGGCAAGGGCGCCGCCATGGCCGTGGCGGCGCGCCAGGTCGCCGCACTGACCGACAAGGTCGGTCAGCGGGTCGAGACCCTCGCGAGCGGGGCTGCGGGCGCGAAGGACGGCGCGAAGGAGAAGGCGGGCAAGGCCGGGGACACCGCCTCCGACGCGGCGTCGGACGCCTCGGACACCGGGGAGGACGCCGCCGGGGCGGGCACGGACGCCGCGCAGAGCGCCGTCGAGAGCGCCCGCGAGGCCGCCGGCGCCGACTCCGACGAGGAGACCGACCGGGGCGGCGAGCCGGCCGAGGACGAGCAGCAGGAGCCCGAGGAGGAGCCGAAGCCGCGGCGCCGCACCGCCAAGGCCCAGGGCGCGTCGCGCGGGACGGGCTCCCGGGCCACCGGCTCCGGGCGTCGCACCGCGGCCGCGGGCACCGCCACGGCCCGGACCGGGGCGCGGGCCGCCGCCGGCGGGGCGAAGGCCGCCTCGGGTCGTGGCAAGGCCGCTGCCAAGCGGAGGAGCAGCGATGCCTGACACGTCCAAACTGGCGGAGGCGCTGCCGTCCGACGCGTTGAAGGACGCCGGCTCGCGGCTGCTGTCGATGCTGGTGCAGCGGGCCGCCGAGGCCGCGACCGACCGGGTCACGAACCTGACCGACCGCTTCGACACCGTCACCGAGAACGGCGGGTCCGGGGTCCGCGAGGCGCTCGGCCGCCGTCGCGACGACGACGGGGACGACCCGGACGACGAGGACGGCGACGGCGACGGCGGTGGCAAGGGCGGCGGGTTCTTCTCCGGGATCAAGGAGAAGGTCAGCGGCCTGTTCGGCGGCGGCGGCGGCGAGGACTCCGAGGGCGGCGGCGGCGGCAGCGGCGGCGGCAAGAAGGTCAAGCTGACCAACATCGTCGAGGAGATCGACGTCGGCCTCCCGGTGCGCACCACCTACAACCTGTGGACCCAGTACGCCGACTTCCCGGGCTTCATGAAGAAGGTCGAGAGCGTCGACCAGATCACCGACGAGAAGACCCACTGGAAGGCGAAGGTCTTCTGGTCCCACCGCGAGTGGGAGGCGACGACCATGGAGCAGGTCGCCGACTCGCACATCATGTGGCGCTCCAAGGGACCCAAGGGGCACGTGGACGGGGCGGTGAGCTTCACCGGTCTGGGCCCGAACCTCACCCGGGTGCTGCTGGTGCTCGAGTACCACCCGCAGGGCCTGTTCGAGCGCACCGGCAACATCTGGCGCGCGCAGGGCCGCCGCGCCCGGCTGGAGTTCAAGCACTTCCGCCGGCACGCCATGACCACGGCCATGCTGCACCAGGACGAGATCGAGGGCTGGCGCGGCGAGATCCGGGACGCCGAGGTCGTGACGACCCACGAGGAGGCGCTCGACGAGGAGCAGCGCGCCCGCGAGGAGGAGGGCGAGCCCGAGGAGCGCGACGAGTACGCCGAGGCCGGCGGGGACGAGGAGTACGACGAGGAGGCCGAGCCGGCCGCCGAGTACGACGAGGACTACGAGGAGGAGCCCGCGGAGGAGGCCGACGAGGGCGCCGTCGACGAGTCCGAGGAGTACGCCGACGAGGAGCCGGAGGAGGACTACGAGGAGGCCGACGAGTACGCCGACGAGGAGCCGGAGGAGGAGCCGGACGAGGAGTACGAGGAGGTCGACGAGGCGGACACGGCCGCCGACGAGGACACCGAGCCCGACGAGGAACCCGACGAGGAGCCGCCCCCGGCCCGCCGCCGCACGGCACGCCGGCAGACCGCGGGCGCCGGCGGAAGGAGTCGATGAGCGATGACGGTGGCGACCCAGACGGGCGGCGGAGGGCACGTCGACCGCGGCGGCGGGGGCGGGTCGAGCGGCCTCGCCGACGTCGTCGAGCTGATCCTGGACAAGGGCCTGGTCATCGACGTGTTCGTGCGGGTGTCGCTGGTGGGGATCGAGATCCTCACGATCGACGCGCGCGTGGTGGTGGCGAGCGTGGACACGTTCCTGCGCTTCGCCGAGGCCACCAACCGGCTCGACCTCTACGGCAAGGGCAAGGGCGGCAAGGACCTCACCGAGCTGACCCAGGGGATGATGGAGGGCGGCGCCAAGGGTAAGACCGCCGGCGCCCTCGACGCGGCCGTCGACAAGGTCGGGGAGCTCCTGGGCGGAAACGACCGCGACGAGGAGCGGGAGGAGGCGCCGCGCCGCCGCCGGCCGCAGCGGACCCGGGAGCGTGAGGCGTGAGCGCGACGTACGTCTACGGGCTCGTCCGGGCGGACGCCGAGCTGCCCGACGACCTGGTGGGGCTGGGCCCGTCGGGCACGGTGACCACCGTGGTGCACGAGAAGGTCGCCGCGATCGTCGGCGACGTCCCGCTCGACCGCCCGCTCGGCACCCGGGACGACCTGGTGGCCCACGAGGCCGTGGTGGACTCGGTGGCCGCGCGCACGACGGTGCTCCCGATGCGGTTCCCGGCCGTGATCGAGGAGGAGGGCGTGCTCGAGGAGCTCCTGGCGCCGCACCACGACCGGTTCGTCCGGGCGCTGGACCAGCTCGAGGGCACCGTCCAATACACCCTCAAGGGCCGCTACGACCAGGACGTCCTGCTCCGCGAGGTCGTGGAGGAGGACTCGGGGGTGCGCGAGCTGCAGGAGCGCATCCGCGGGGTGCCCGAGGACGCGGCCTACTACGACCGCGTCAAGCTCGGCGAGCTGATCGTCAAGGCGCTCGAGGAGCGCCGCGAGGTCGACGCGAAGGACATCGTTGACCGGATCGGCCCGTTCGCCGAGGCGGTCTCGACCACCACGCCGACCCAGCCCGAGGACGTCGTCAACGCGGCGTTCCTGGTACGCAGGGACGGGGCGGAGGAGTTCGAGGCCGCCGTCGAGGAACTGGGTGCGGACACCCACGAGTGGCTGAAGCTGCGGCTGCTCGGGCCGCTCGCCCCCTACGACTTCGTGCCGGAGGAGTGATCGTCGATGGGTCTCGTGTCGGGTCTGCTGGGACTGCCGCTGGCCCCGGTCCGCGGTGTCCTGTGGCTGGCCGAGCAGATCCAGGACCAGGCCGAACAGCAGTACTACGACCCGGCGCGGATCCGCGCGGAGCTGGAGTGGGTCGACGAGGCGCGCCGCACCGGCGAGCTCTCCGACGAGGAGGCCGCGGAGCGGGAGAACGAGCTGTTGCAGCGGCTCATGGTGCGCCGCGCCTGACCGGCGGAGACCGATGACGGACGACCAGGAGCACACCGGGCGGGACCGCCCCGCTCGCCGCGCCGACCCCCGGCACGGCGAGCGGGACGGCGCCCCCGCGACCCGGACGAAGAGGACGGCCACGCGGAGGACGGCGTCGAAGGGGGCGTCGGACGGCGGGGCGGACGGCGGCTCCGAGGGCGGGTCGGGCGGCTCTGGGGAGGCGGGGCGCAACGGCCACGCGCTGCCCGCCGAGGCGGCCCGCCGCGCGGCGGAGCAGATCGTCGCGCTGACCGGCCGCGAGCTGGAGTCGGTGGTGTCGATCGAGCGGCGCGACGAGGGCTGGTCGATCGGTGTCGAGGTCGTGGAGACGCGCCGCATCCCGGACTCGGCCGACATCCTGGCCGTCTTCCAGGTGGACGTCGACTCCCGCGGCGACCTCCACGGCTACCGCCGCACCGGCCGCTACAGCCGGGGCCAGATGCACAGAGGAGGACGATGACGACCGGAGGCCTTCCGGTACCGGGACGCACGGCGCGTCCGCCCGAGCACCGCCAGGAGTCGACGAACCTCGCCGACATCCTGGAGCGCGTGCTCGACAAGGGCATCGTGATCGCCGGCGACATCCGCGTGAACCTGCTCGACATCGAGCTGCTGACGATCAAGATCAGGCTGCTCGTCGCCTCGGTCGACAAGGCCCGCGAGATGGGCATCGACTGGTGGGAGCACGACCCGAGCCTCAGCTCCGGGCAGCGGGACCTGAACGAGGAGAACCGTCGGCTGCGGCAGCGCATCGGCGACCTCGAGGCCGCCCGCACCCGCGGCGAGCTGGGGGACGGCTCGGCTTCGGAGGCCGAGGTGGGGTCCGAGCCGGAGTCCGAGGAGGAATCCGGGCCGGAGCCCGAGCCGGAGCCGGTGCGCAGGCGGAGCGCCCGGTCCCGGGAGGAGCGTGGATGAGCCTGGTCTGGCTGTACGCGGTGCGCCTCGGCGGGGCGGACCGGCCGCCCGCCGGGCCGGGCGTCGACGGCGAGAGCCCCCGGCTCGTCGTCGAGGGCCCGCTCGTCGCCGTGGTCGGCACGGTGCGCGAGGAGGAGTTCGACGAGGCGGCGCTCGCCCGCGCGATGGAGGACCTGGCCCGTATCGAGCGGCTCGCCCGGGCGCACCACGCGGTGATCGTGGAGGCGGCGGCCGCGGAACCGACGGCGCCCCTGCGGCTGGCCACCGTCTACCGGGACGACGAGGCGGTCGCCCGGATGCTGCGCGAGCGGGCGGTGGAGTTCGGGGCCGTCCTCGAGCGCGTCCGGGACCGGCGGGAGTGGGGCGTCAAGGTCTACGTCGACGCCAAGCCCGAGGCCCCGGTCGAGGCGCCGGCGTCGTCGGATCGTCCCGGGACGTCCTACCTGCTGCGCCGGCGGGCCGACCGGGACCGCGGCGCGCAGGCCCGCGAGCGCGCCCGGGCCGTCGCCGACCGGCTCGACGAGGGGCTCGCGCAGGTCGCGGCCGGGTCACACCGGATGAAGCCGCAGGACGCCCGGCTCAGCGGCCGCGAGCAGGAGATGGTGCTCAACGCGACGTACCTGGTCGACACGGACGGGGAGGACGAGTTCCGGGCGGCGCTCGCCGCGGTCGAGGCGGAGGGGGCGACGGTCGAGCTCACCGGGCCCTGGCCGCCCTTCTCCTTCGCCACGCTGGGGGAGTCGTGACGCTCGCCCACCCGGACGACGAGCTGTCGCTGGTCGATCTGCTCGACCGGCTGCTCGCCGGCGGCGTGATGCTCACCGGCGACATCACGATCTCGCTGGCGGACGTCGACCTCGTGCACGTCTCGCTCCGGGCGTTGATCAGCTCGGTGTCGACCCTGATGGAGGGCCAGGAGACCGCCGTGCCGGAGGCCGCGCTCACGGAGGCCGAGCTCACGGAGGTCCGGCGTGCCTGAGCTGCCCCGCCGCGTGGAGGCCCAGCCGGACACGGTCGGCCGCGACCTCGGCCGGCTGGTGCTGACGATCGTCGAGCTGCTGCGTCAGCTCATGGAGCGGCAGGCGCTGCGCCGGGTCGACGCCGGCGACCTCCCCGACGAGAAGATCGAACAGCTCGGGCTGGGCCTGATGCGGCTCGAGGAGGCGATGGTCGAGCTGCGCGAGCACTTCGGACTCGAGCCCGGCGACCTGAACATCGACCTCGGCCCGCTCGGTAACCTGCTCGGCCCGGAGGCCGGTTCGCGCTGACCGGCGCCGACGGGTGACGGGGCGCGCCGGCGGGTACACGACCGTCGCCCGGGCCGGCCGGGCGGGACGAGGGAGGCGGCGTGGCACGCGCGATCTGGACGGGCTCGATCACCTTCGGGCTGGTGTCGATCCCGGTGGGGCTGTTCACCGCGACGGACGACCACACCGTGCACTTCCACCAGTTCCAGCGGGGCACCTCGGACCGCATCCGCAACCAGCGGGTCAACGAGCGCACCGGCGAGGAGGTCGACTACGGCGACGTCGTCAAGGGGGCGGAGGTCGGCGACGGCGAGTACGTCGTGGTCGAGCAGGAGGAGCTGGACCAGATCGCGCCCGGCCGCTCCCGCACCCTCGACATCACCGATTTCGTCGACCTCGCCGACATCGACCCCGTGTACTACCAGCGCACCTACTGGCTGGCCCCGACCGGCGACGAGTACCGCAAGCCCTACGCGCTGCTGCGCGAGGCGATGATGCAGGGCGACAAGGCCGCGATCGGCACGTTCGTGATGCGCGGCAAGGAGTACCTGGCCGCGGTGCGGGCCGACGGCGCGGTCATGGCCCTGCACACCCTGCACTTCGCCGACGAGGTCCGGGACCCCTCGGAGCTGGACAACGTGCCGACGCGCCGGACCAAGCCGGGGGACAAGGAGCTGAAGATGGCCACGCAGCTCATCGAGGCGATGAGCGGGCCGTGGAAGCCCGACCAGTACCGCGACACCTACCGCGACCGGGTCGGGAAGCTGATCGAGGACAAGAAGCAGGGCAGGGAGATCGTCACCGAGTCCGAGCCGCCCGAGCCCACCGAGATGTCGGCGCTGCTGGAGGCCCTGCAGCGCAGCGTCGAGGAGGCGCGCGGGAAGAAGTCGGGCAAGTCCGGCGGAAGCAGGTCGGGCGGGGGCAAGTCGGGCGGGAAGTCGTCCGGCTCCCGACGCAAGGCCTCCTGACCGGCCCCGTCAGTCCCGGGCGGCGAGCGCGTCGAGCACCACGGCGCGGAGGTCGCCGCCCTTCTCGAACGCGCGGCGCTGGTGGGTGGCGCCGGGACGGCGCGCCGCCAGGGCGTGCCAGAGCTCGCCGACCGTGTCGAGGTCGCCGGCGTCGTCCAGGGCGGGGCGGACGTGGTCGACCAGGGCGCGCACGACGTCCGCCGCCGGGGCGGGGCGCCAGGTGCGGGGGTCCAGCAGGTCGTCGTCCAGCCCCGATCGGCTCGCGCGCCACGCCGCCAGCCGCAGGACCTCCGTGCGCACCGGATCGGCGGGGACGCCGACCGCCCACTCCCGGGCCGCCGTCTCGACCAGGGCGCGGGTCAGCGCGGCGACGAGGACGGCGTCGGCCGGCTCGCGGCAGACGTCCGCCACCCGGACCTCGAGGGTCGGGTGCTGGTGGGAGAGGCGGGCGTCGAAGTAGAGCATGCCCTCGTCGAGCAGGGTGTCGGTGCCGAGCAGGGCCTCGGTGAGCTCGCGGTACGCGGCGGCGGAGCCGTAAGGACCGGTCGGGCCCGCCGAGGGCCAGCGTCCCCACACCTGGCTGCGGAAGCCCGCGTAGCCGGTGTCGGCACCCGACCAGAAGGGCGAGTTGACCGACAGCGCGATCAGCACCGCGAGCCAGGGCCGGATCCGGTCGAGCGCGCCGACGGCCTCCTCGGCGGAGTCGACGGCGACGTGCACGTGGCAGGCGCAGGTCAGCTGCTGGCGGCCGGTGCGGCCGAAGCGCTCCACCATCGCGCGGTAGCGGGGGCTCGGGGAGACGTGCGCGTCGGCGGCGACGGGCGGCGTCGCGAGCGGCACCGCCTCCACGCCCGCGGCCCGGGCGGCCCGGGCCGCCTCCGCGCGCCGGACGTGGATCTCGCCGAGCAGGTCGCCGAGGTCGCGCACCGGGTCGGTCGCCGTCTCGACCTGCTCCGCCTGCAGCTCCGCGGTGAGCTCACCCTCCCCGGCCCGGCGCAGCACGGTCGAGCCGACCGCGCGCGGTTCCCCCGAGTCGGGATCGACCAGCAGGAACTCCTCCTCGACGCCGAGCGTCCGCACTGCCACGGGGTCAGTATCGCGGGCCCGGCGGAGCCGGGCCCGGGCGGTGCGACGATCAGCCGCCGCGCCCGGTCCGGCGCAGGGAGCGGCACCAGAACCCGCCCGCGGCCCCGAGTGCCGCACCGATCAGCGCGTAGCCCGGCCGCCCGGCGAGCAGGCCGACGATCAGCCCGATCGCGGACATCACGGCGAGCACGGCGATCGCCGCGATCTCGGGGGCGGCAGAGGGCGGCTCCTCCTCGTCGTCCTCCTCCCCGGTCTCGCCGGCGCCGTCGGGGCCGCCGTCGGCCGCCGCCGGGGCGGGCGCAGCCGCCCCGAGCAGCGGGTCGGGAACCGGGGCCGCGGCCGCGGGCCGGCCGGGGCTCGGCTCGACGGCCCCGGGCACCTCCCTCGGGTCCGCCGTGAGCTGCCGGGCGAGCCGGGGGTCCTCGTGCTCGAGGTACCTGCCGATCGCCGCGAGGGCCGCCCGTTCCTTGCTGCTGAGCACCGTGTGCTCCTCTCGTCCGGATCGCGCGGCTCGACTACCCCGGACCGGCGGTCCGAACCGCTCCGGGTGCCACCGGTCGTGACCGAGTCGCCCGGCCCCCGGCGGGTACCCGCCGGCCATGACCTCCTTCGGCTACACCCTGATGACCGAGCAGCGCGGGCCCCGTGAGCTCGTCGCCGACGCCGTCGCCGCCGAACGGGCCGGGTTCGACTTCGAGGTGATGAGCGACCACTACTTCCCGTGGCTCGACGAGATGGGCCACGCCCCGTACGCGTGGAGCGTCCTCGGCGCCGTCGCGACCGCGACCGAGCGGGTCGGCCTCATGACCTACGTGACCTGCCCGATCATGCGGTACCACCCCGCCGTCGTCGCGCAGAAGGCGGCGACGGTCGCCCTGCTGTCCGAGGGCCGGTTCACGCTGGGGCTGGGGTCCGGCGAGAACCTCAACGAGCACGTCGTGGGGCGGGGCTGGCCGACGGCCGACGTCCGCCAGGAGATGCTCGACGAGGCCGTCACGATCATCCGCGAGCTGTTCGCCGGCGGTTACGTGACCTTCGAGGGGAAGCACTTCCGCGTCGACTCGGCGAAGCTGTGGGACCTCCCGGAGGACGGCGTCCCGCTCGCGCTCGCGGTGTCCGGCGCCCAGTCGGTGAACCGGTACGCGCCCGTGTCCGACGCGATGGTGGCCGTCGAGCCCGAGCCGGACCTGGTGCAGGGGTGGGACCGGGCCTCCGGTGCCGACCTGCCGAAGATCGGCCAGCAGCCGATCAGCTGGGGCCCGGACCCGGACGCCGCCGTCGAGCGGGCGCACTCCCTGTTCCGCTGGTTCGCCGGCGGGTGGAAGGTCAACGCCGAGCTGCCCGGGACCGCCGGGTTCGCCGCGGCCACCCAGTTCGTGCGCAAGGAGGACGTGGCCTCGGCGATCGCCTGCGGGCCGGACGTCGCGGCGCACGTCGAGGCGGTCCGCCCGTTCGTGGAGGCCGGGTTCACGCACGTCGCGCTGGTCGAGGTCGGCGGTGAGATGCAGCCGGACTTCCTCGAGTTCGCGCGCACCGAGCTGCTGCCGGCGCTGCGTGAGGAGTACGGCGAGGCGAAGGACCCCGCTATCGGCGTGCGAGCGCGCTGACCAGGTGCTCGCGGAGCTCCGGGACGGACTCGAACACCTCCCGGGCGCCCGCCTCCCGCAGCTCGTCGACGGAGAAGCCGCCGGTCCGGATCGCGTAGCCCGCGTACCCGGCCCGGTGGGCAGCCTCGAAGTCCCACACCGAGTCGCCGACGACGAGGGCGTCGCGGCCCTCGACCTTCTCCACCGCCACTCCGATCAGGTCGGGCTGGGGCTTGGTCTGCTCGACGTCCTCGCTGCTGGTCCAGGCGTGGGCGAGCTCGCGGCCGCCGAAGAGGTCGAGGTAGGCGTCGACGTGCTCGGGTTTGCCCGAGCTGGCCAGCACGACCTTCAGCCCGGCGTCGCGCAGCGCGGTGAGCAGCTCGCGCACCCCCTCGAAGGGCCGGATCTCCTCGAGCAGGGGCTGGAACTCCTCCGCCCACGCCTTGCGGGCGGCGTCGCCGTGCTCGGACTCGAACTCCTCCCCGGCGACGGCGGGGACCAGCTGGTCGCCGCCCATCCCGATCGCCCGGTGCAGCCGCCAGACCGGCAGCGTGACGTCGAACCGCCGGAACGCGCGGAACCAGGCCAGGGCGTGGTGGTAGTTCGTGTCGACGAGGGTGCCGTCGACGTCGAGCACGGCGGTGTCCACGGCGGTGTCCACGGTGGTCTCGGGAGCCATGGGGGCCGGGTACCCGCGCGGCGCCCCGTGACTCGCGCTCACGCCGGGGGTTCCTCGCGCACGACCTCGCGGGGTTCCTTGTCGTCGCGCAGGCCGAGGTAGCGGGGATGCCGCAACCGGCCGTCGCGGGTCCACTCGGTGAACCCGATCTGCGCGACGAGCTCGGGCCGCAGCCAGTGCGTGCCCTTCTCCCGGACGGTGCCGGCGAAGGGCGAGCGGTCGGCCGCGAGCCCGTCGAAGCGCTCCCGGAGCCGGTGCAGAACGCGCCCGTCGAAGCCGGTGCCGACCTTGCCCGCGTAGTGCAGCCCGTCGCCGTCGTACACGCCGACGAGCAGCGCGCCGAAGCCCTGCCGCGAGCCCGTCGGGTCGGTCCACCCGCCGACGACGAACTCCTGCTCGCGGACGCACTTGAACTTCAGCCAGTCGTCGGACCGCTTCCCGGGCCGGTACGCGGAGTCCGCGCGCTTGGCGATCAGCCCCTCCCACCCGCGGGCGCAGGTCTCGGCGAGGTACGCCTCGCCGTCGGTGTTGCGGTGGGTGGAGAAGCGGACCGGGTCGGCGAAGTCGACCGCCGCGCGCAGCAGCCGCTTGCGGGTGCGCAGGGGCAGGGCGGTGACGTCGCAGCCCGAGACGACCATGACGTCGAACAGGTAGACGAACACCGCCACGCCGGTGGCCCGGGCCCGGTCGGGGTCGTGCAGCCCGAGCCGCGCCTGGAGCTTCGAGAAGCTGGTCTGCGGGCCGTCGAAGGCCACGATCTCGCCGTCGGCGACGAGCGCCGGCCCGCGGCCCAGCGCCTCCGCGATCTCCGGGTAGGTGTCGGTCATCGACTTCTCGGAGCGGGACCAGATCGTGGTGCCGTCGCCGTCCCGGACGACCACCGCCCGCACGCCGTCGAGCTTCCGCTCGTAGATCCACTCCGGGTCGGAGAAGTGGTCGGCGGTCAGCGTCGCGAGCATGGGGCCGACGAACCGGGCCTCGGCGGGCCGCAGCCCGGCCCGCTCGTCCGGGTCGAGCAGGTCGAGCGGATCGGTGGTGGCCATGGCCGATGCCTACCGCCTCCCGGCGATCGGCGCACGTCCTCCGTCAGCGGCGCAGCATCCGCAGCAGCGCGGGCGGGCGGCCGCCGAACCCCTCCGCCTCGAGCATGGCGAGCAGCACCCTGGGCAGGTCCCGGACGGCCGGGAAGAGCAGGAAGCGGGGCACCCAGCAGGGCCGGAACTTGGCGTTGAACCGGTAGAGGCTCTCGATCTGCCACCACCGCGACGCGACGTGCAGGATGCGCGCCCACAGCCGCGCGACCGGCCCGGCGCCCAGCCGCTGCCCGCGCTCGAGGGCGCCGCGGAACACCGCGAAGTTGAGCGAGACCCGGGCGATCCCGTTTCCGCCCGCCCACCGCACGACCTCGACGACGAGCTGCTCGGTGAGCCCGCCGTCCGCCGCCGGGTCGCGGCGCATGAGGTCGAGGGAGAGCCCGTCGCGGCCCCACGGCACGAACTGCAGCAGGGCGGCCGGGACGCCGTCGCGGTGCGCGACGGCCAGGACCGCCTCGCCGTCCGTGCCGTCGGCGGTGCGGGAGAGGGCCATGGAGAAGCCGCGCTCCTCGGCGTCGCCGCGCCAGCTGCGAGCCAGCCGGGCGAGCTCGGCCCGCTCCTCCGGGTCGATCTCCCGGAGCCGCCGGACGCGGACCGTGAAGCCCGCCCGCTCGGCGCGCGCGACGGTCTGCCGCACGCCGCGCATGGTGCGGCCCTCGAGCGTGAACCCCGCCGTGTCCAGCACCGCCTCGTCGCCGAACTCCAGCACGGAGAACCCGGCCCGGGCCCACGCCGTCGCCCCGTCCTCGGAGCACGCCAGCACGGCCGGCACCCAGGCGTGGGCGACCGCCCGGTCGAGGAACGCGGCGATCGCCGCGTTCCACTCGCCCTGCTCGCCGAGCGGGTCCCCGGAGGCCAGCGCGACCCCGGCCAGCACCCGGTAGGACACCGCGGCCCCGCCGCTCGGCGCGTAGACGACGGTGCGGTCGCGGCGCAGCGCGAAGTAGTCGAGCGAGTCCGGGTCGGGGCGGCGGGCGAGCATGGCCCGCAGCCGCGCCTCGTCGGCAGGCTCGAGGCGGGACTCGGGCTCGGGGGAGCGGAGCAGGAAGTACCCGGCGCCCAGCACCGCGAGCACACCGAAGGTCAGCCCGACGGTGGCGGTGAGGTCGTCGAGCCACATCCCGTGGGCGGTGAAGGCGACCGGGCCGGACACCCCGACCAGCGCGAGCAGCGCCTGGTCGAGCTGCGCCGAGGCCGAGGTGCCGGGGGCCAGCCGGTGCGGGTTCAGCGCGAGGAACAGCCACACCACGCCCACGCCCGCCACGGCGAACTGCACCAGCACCCGCGCCGCGCGGGTGACCCCGCCGGGATCGGAGCGGGCCGGGAACGACCGCCGCGTGACGACGAGCAGGCCCAGCAGCAGCGCCGTGACGGCGGCGGCCACCGCGGCGTGCCCGTGCGCCGGGCCGATCACCCGCGCGAGGTTGACGGCGGTGAGCGCCGCGGTGATCACCACGGCGAGCGCCCAGGCCCGCCGCTTGCGGCGGCGCAGCCCGGCGGCCAGAAGCAGCATCCCGACGCCCGCCACCACCGTGACGACGACCTGCCCGACCCCGACGATCTCCGGCAGGCCCACCGAGGCCCGGAACGGCTCGCCGAGCATCCGGCGCGGTCCGGCGAGCAGCCCGCCCGCGAGGGCGAGGATCCCGACGACGCGCGAGGACCACACGACCAGCCCGACCGCGGTCGCCCCGGCCAGGGCGCGGGCGGGCACCCGCGGCAGCGTGCGGGCCGGGGCGGGACGGGTCATCGCGCCCGCCCCGGCGTGCGGGACGCGATCGGCGCCGGTGCCATGGGGCGCACCATACGACCTCCCCACGGCGGGCACACCGGTCCCCGGACCCGGCCGCGCCTCAGCCGCGCGAGCCTGCGGGCACCGGCAGCGGGTCGAGGGGCGGCGGCACGGCCACCGCCGGCCGGCGGGCGGAGAGCAGGCCGACGCCGACGGCCGTCACGACCAGTCCGGCGAGGCCGAGGGCGAGGGTCAGCGGGGTGGTGCCGAAGGGCTCGCCGAGCACCAGCACGCCCATCGCACCGGCCGTCAGCGGGTCGAGGAGGGTGAGGACGGCGAGCGGGGCGCCCAGCCCGCCGCCGCGGTAGGCGTGCTGCGCGAGCGCGGTGCCGATCAGCGCGGCCGCGGCGGTCACGGCGATCCGCCCGAAGCCGAGGTGGCCGACCAGCAGGGTCTTGGTGGTCGCGGACGCGACGCCGAAGCACAGCGCGGCGCCCACGGCGTAGCAGACCGCGGCGCCGCGGGGCAGCCGGCGACCGCACAGCAGCCCGCCGGCCGCCGCGGCCGCGACCAGCGCCGCCAGCACGCCGACGACCGTCCAGAAGCCCAGGCCGGCGCCCGGCGGGGGCGGTGCGCCGTGCGGGCCGTGGTGCGGCACGGCGGCGAGCACCGCGGGCAGGCCCAGCGCCACGCACAGCACCCCGGCCCACGAACGCGGGGTGATCGCCGTGCGGTTCACCCGCGCTCCGAGCACGAGGGCGATCGCCAGGCAGGAGACCCCGATCGGTTGCACGACGACGAGCGGTCCCGCGGCCAGGGCGGCGACGTGGAGTGCCGCCCCGGTCAGCGTGGCACCCACGGCCGCCCACCACAGCCGGCGGCGCAGCAGCCGGGCCATCAGGCCGAGCCCCGCCGCGGACTCCCGGGACGCCTCGCGCTCCTGCAGCACCGCGGAGATCGCGTAGAACACCGCCGAGGCGACCGCGAGCAGGATCGCGAGGGGGATCAGCACCTCCGCGAGGATACGGGCCGCGCCGGGGTGCACCGGGCCGCCCCGCACGGGAATCGGCAGTTTCGATGAACCCGCCGCCGGGATCGTCCCGCCCCGCGCCCGGCCGTCCGCTTCGGGACGTGACCGGGATCGGGTGGCCGGGGATCAGGCGGCCGCCGCGGGCCGCCAGCCGATCGCCGGCGCCAGCCGGGTCGCGATGTCGCCGAGGATCTGGACGTAGTCCTGCTGCGCGAAGCTGAACGGCAGCGCGAACACCACCTCGCGCACCGCCCGGAACCCGGCGTGCGCGTACAGCTGCGCGGCGATCTCCTCGGACGGGCCGACGAGGTCGCGGGCGAACAGCATCCCGGCCGGGCCCTGCGGGGCGACCGTGCGCGGCAGCCGGGCCTCGGCGTAGGCCTCGTACTTCGCGCGCTGCTCCGGCGTGGCCGAGTCGGTGGGCACGACCACGAGCCCCTGCGACACGCGGGCGGCCGCGCCGGCGGGGTGCGCCGCCCGGAACGCGTCGATGTGGCCGCGCTGGATCTCGGAGAAGTCGGTGCCGCCGCCGTCCCCGGCCCGGACCACGCTGCTGGTCAGGAAGTTCATCCCCTGCTCGCCGGCCCGCCGCGCCGAGCCGAGGCCGGCCGCGCCGTACCACACACGGCCGCGCAGCCCGGGGGAGTGCGGTTCCACCCGGTCGGAGAAGACCTCGATGCCCTGCGTGCCGGAGAACGAGCTCGCGGTCTCGCCCGCGATCAGCCGCAGCAGCCGGGACACCCGCTCGGGGCTGAAGTCCTCCCGGTCCGCGGTGTCCGGGTACAGCGAGCCCTTGACGTCGTCGAAGTGCATCGGCGGCCCGACGCTCACACCCGGGTTGAGCCGGCCGCCGGACAGGACGTCGACCGTCGCCAGGTCCTCGGCCAGCCGCAGCGGGTTCTCCCAGCCGAGCGGGATCACCGCCGTGCCCAGCTCGATGCGGCGGGTGCGCTGCGAGGCGGCGGCGAGCACCGCGACGGGCGAGGAGATGCCGTACTGCAGGTGGCGGTGGCGAACCCAGGCGCTGTCGAACCCGAGCTCCTCGCCCAGCTCGATCATGCGCAGGGTCGTCTCGTGGCCGGCACCCGGATCGGCGCCGTCGAACGAGCCGATCGTGAGGAATCCCAGCTTCTCCAGCGGTTCCGACGGCGCGGGCATGCGTCCATCATGATCCGCGGGCGCGCGCGGCGGGTGTGGGGGTGACGGGCGACTCCCGGTCGGTGACCCGGACCGGGCTCAGGGACACATCCCGGGCCGGACGAGGTCGACGGCGAACCGGTCCCGCCACCGCTCCGGCCGCTCACGGGGCACGATCACCAGGCCGACCTTCGGCTCGTCGTCCCCCGGCGGGTTCGCGTCGATCAGCTCCCGCACACGCTGTCCCACCCGCCGGTAGAACTCCAGCTGGAGGGTGCGCCCGAACAGTCTCCAGCCGAGCCGGAGGATCGGGTTGGGCACGGGACCGCGGCGGGAGTAGGCGTGGATCCAGAAGGTGACGCGCCCCGTCTCCGGGTCCTTGGCCACCTCGTAGCTCAGCCGGCCCTGCTCGAGGTGCCCGCACAGCGTCTGGTAGGTCCAGCCCCACACGCGCTTGCCGTCGCGGACCGTGTCGTAGGCGTCCGTGACCCGGACCGGCATGAGGAAGCGCAGGAACAGGAACCGGCCCTCCAGCACCATGTCCCGGCCGAGCAGCGGGTCGTCGCGCCGGTAGATGCCCCGGAGGATGCGGTCGTCGGTGAACTCGTAGTTGCGCACGATCCGGCAGGCGCGTTCGAAGGGCCCGTCGCGCTCGGGCGGACCCGGGGCCTCGGTGCCGAGCTCGGCGTAGCCGGAGTCGACGTGCCAGTGCGGGTCGTCCGTCGTGGTGGGCGCTTCGTCCTCGGCGTAGTTCACGTCGAGGCCGGCGAGGTGGACGACCTCCGCCTCCAGCGCCGCGCGGTTCAGCGGGACTCCTCGCGCCGCACCGACTCGCTGATCAACCAGAAGGTCGGCGGCCAGAGCCCGACGAACAGGGCGCGTCGCTCGGCGTTGCCCCGTTCCTCCTGGTCGACCGTCTTCGCCCGCATCCACAGCCCGATGCAGAGCGCGATGCAGCCCAGCGACACGCTCTGCAGGTGGATCGCGCGTACGCCCACGCGCCGGAGGATCGTCCCGATGGTCACGCGGCATGGGTTCCCGCTCGTCGGGTACTCACACTCGATGCTCCGTTCCCATGCCCACCGGCCGGCGACGGGCTCGCGACGGTCCCGCCGGGTCGGCGCGGTCGTCCGCTGGCCCGTCGGCGTCGGCATCGTCGCGTGGCGCTACCTCTGGCGGACGACGGTCACCCACCGCATCGAGGAGCCGGGGGACGACTCCGACCTGCCGAAGCCGCTGCCGGCGGAGGTGTGCGACGACCGCGTCCAGCACGTCGAGGACGGCCACGGGGACCTGCTGCACCGCACCTACTCGGTGCGCATCGGCGGCGGCGAGCGCACCCCGGAGCAGCTGCTCATGCTGCTCGCGGCGGATCCCAACGCCTGGTCGCCGTCGGGGATGGCGGTGTTCCGGCGGACGCGGGGCACGGACGGCGCCATGACGGTGGGCGACGAGTTCCTCATCCGGCTGCCCGGGCCGTGGGACGGGCCGGTCCGCGTCGTCGGGTCCGGGCCGCGGCACTTCCGCCTCGCGACACTGGACGGGCACCTGGAGGCCGGGCAGATCGAGTTCCGCACCGAGGAGGCGGGGGAGGACGTCCGCTTCGTCGTCGAGTCCTGGGCCCGCCCGGGCGACCGGCTCTCGCACCTGCTGTACGACCAGGTGCTGATCGCCAAGGAGGTGCAGCTCGTGATGTGGACGCACGCGTGCCTGCGCGCGGCACGCCTGGCCGGCGGGCGCCCCCGCGGCGGCCTCACCGTGCGCACCCGGCGGCTCCGGGTGGACGGGGACGGGACGCCCACGACACGCTCGGGCGACACGGATCGGACGGATTCCCCGGGACAGGTGTAGACGGCGCGCGGGGCGGGGATCCCGGGGACCGAGGCACTCGGAGGCCACGCACAGGGGCACAGAGACCGCGACTGTCCGTCGTTGGGGAGCGGATCGGGCAGTCCTTCGGGCCGGGGTCGCCGTGATCGGGGTGGCGGCCCCGGCCTCGCCCTGTTCCGGCCTTGATCGACCTGGACTCCCGATCCCCGTGATGCACCGAGACGCCGAGGGGCGGGGACCGGCCGGTCCCCGCCCCTCGTGCGTGCGCGGGTCAGCCCGCCGGCATCAGGACCTTGTCGATGACGAAGACGGTGGCGTTGGCGGTCGGGATGTTGCCGCAGAGGACCTTCGCGGTGTTCCCCCGCCCGTCGGTCACGGTCGGCGCCTCGGGGGTCCCGCCGATCGTCACGGTGCCCCCGGCGAGCTCGGTGGTGGTGCCGGCGGCGACGAGGCCCTCGGCGTCGTAGCGCTGCGGCACCACGTGGTACGACAGCAGCCCGCCCAGCTGCTGCTGGTTCGCCAGCAGGCCGTTGAACGCCTGGTCGCCCAGCTGCGTCTTCACCTGGTCGAACGCGCCGTTGTACGGCGCGAACACGGTGATGCCCTGCTGCGAGTTCAGCGTGTCGGCGAGGCCCGGGACTTTCCCGACCGCGGTCACGAGCGTGGTGAGCAGCGGGTTCGTGCTCGCCGCGCTGGCCACCGGCTGCGGGCCCATGTTGTTCAGCGAGCCGGGGGCGTCCCCCTGCGGCAGCTGGTTGCAGGCCGGCCCGAAGACGTCCGCGTTGGTGGTCACGCCGTCGCCCGCGGCGGCCGACAGCGGGGCGGCCGACATCGGAGCCGCCGACATCGGGGCCGAGGCCATCGGCGACGCCGGCGCGGCGGCGGTCGAGGAGCCGGACCCGCCGCACGCGGCGAGACCGAGGCCCAGGGCGGCGACCGCACCGGCGGCGGCGAGCCGGAAAGGCTTCTTCATCGTGTTCTCCCGTGGTTCCCGGCCCGGTTCCTCCGGGCCCGTCGTCGATTTCTTCGACGGGTCCCGGGAATGCGGTTCGTGCTTTCCGTGCTTCGTTCTCGCCGCGGATCCGGTTCGTCCCCGGAAGGCTGGTTGGTCCCCGTCGCCGCCGGGAGCAGGGCACCGACCTCCGGGTCTAGGTGTCCTGTGCAGCTATCGGCGACTCTGTCGAATGACCATGCGGGAGGTCCTTACGACCATGACGGCCGAGGCGCATACTCGCGCCGCTCTCGACACCTGGAGGAGGTCGTCATGCATTACGGAGTGGTACACGACATCCGCGACCCCGCGGGATGGGACCGCGTGATGAGCAGTAATCCCACCCTTCCGGAAGGCTTCGTGCTCCTCGCGAGCGTCACGCAGGACGACGCCGCGCGGGCGATGTGCATCTGGGAGGCACCGAGTCTCGACGGGCTGCAGCAGCTGCTGGACGGGGCGTTCGGCGACGCGGTCGTGAACGACTGCTTCGTCGCGGACCCGGCCCGGTCGGTCAACCTGCCGGCGGCGCGGCCGGAGGCCGCACCGACCTGATCCGACGGGGCGCGGCAGTGCGCACGGGCCCGGGTCGGGGGACGCCCCGCCCCGGGCCCACTGCCGTCGACGGCGGTCATCGGAGCCGTTGCGCCCGGCTCACACGACCTGGCCGCTCGCCACGACCCGGCTCGGGGTCGCGGGGGCGACCCGGCCCGGTTCGAGCGACACGGCGTAGGCGGTGAAGGTGCCGCCCGCCGGCAGGGTGGTGACGTCCGTGTGCCCGGAGGTGGCGTCGAACGTGCCGAGCGGCACGGGGGCCGCGCCGGTGGGGGCTCCGACACCCCACAGGACGTAGACCGAGCCCGCGCGGTCGTTGGTCGGGAGGTCCGCGACCACCACGCGCCGGATGCCGGCGCCGGTCACCACGGCGGCCACCGGCCGCCCGTGCCCGTCGGCCAGGGTGGCGTGGGTGCTGCCGGGCGCGTCCAGCCCGGTCACGAGCCGCCCCAGGTCGCGGGCCTGGGCCACCTCGGCGTCGCGCTGCTCGTGCAGGTCGGCGGTCTGCCCGGCCAGCCCGCCCACGGCGATCACGCACGCGGCGGCGGCCGCGACACCCCACCATCGACGGCGCGACCACCGGGGCCGGGGCTCCTCGGACGGTGGGTCGACGCCTGCCGGGAGGCCGGGCGGGAAGTCCCTGCGCGCGGCGTGCAGGATCCGGTCGCGCAGCCCGGCGGGCGGCGGCACCGGCGGCACCGTCCGCGCCACGCCGGCCAGGACGGCGTCGTGCCGGCGCAGGGCGACGGTGCACTCGGGGCAGCGCCCGAGGTGCGCGCGGACCGCGAGCTCCTCGTCGGGTTCCAGGGCGTGCAGGGCGAAGCCGGCGACCTGGCGGCTCATCGGGCAGGGCGGGGCGGCCGTGCTCACCGGACGTCGTCCTCGCCGAGGACCGGCCCGAGGGCGGTGCGCAGCCGGCCGAGGCCGGCGAACATCCGGGACTTCACCGTGCCGAGCGGCACGCCGGTGAGGGTGGCGACCTCGCGCTGGGTGTAGCCGCCGAAGTAGGCGAGGGCGAGGGCGTGCCGCTGGTCGGCGGGCAGCGCGTCGAGCGCGGAACGCACCGTCCCGGCGGCGACCGCGCCGAGCGCGTCGACGTCGGCGCCGGGCAGCCGGGGGAGGGCGAGGTCGGTGTCGTCGTCCATCGGCACCGTGCGCCGGCGCGCGGTGTCCTCGCGCCGCACCAGGTCCACCGCCTTGTGGTGGACCAGCGTCATCAGCCAGGTCGAGGCCCGGCCGCGGCGCGGGTCGAAGCGGCCCGCCTCGCGCCAGACGGCGGTGAAGGCCTCCTGCACGGCGTCCTCGGCCAGCGCGTCGTCGCCGCAGATCCGGCGGGCGAGCGACCAGGCCTGGCGGCCGTACCGGTCGTAGAGCCGGGCCAGCGCGTCGCGGCGGCCCTCCGCGACACCGGCGAGGAGATCGACGGAGTCGTCCGGCCCGGACGTCCGGCCGGTGCGCGCGGCGGCCTCCCTGTGGTTCACGCCCGACGTTCGCGCCCACCGGTCGGATCGGTTCGGGACGCGTCAGCGGTGCAGCGTGAGGAGCTGCTCGAAGAACCCGCCGAAGCAGCCCTCGCGGTCGACGAGGTGCACCTCGAGGATCCAGTGGCACTGCCGGCCCGACGGGTCCGTGCGGCGCATGGCGTGGTCGCTGCCCGGCGCGATGTAGCTCTCGATCCGCTCGCCGTCGATCCACTCGTGCGGGAACTCGCCCACCAGGTGGCCGCTGTGCGCGCCGCCGAACTCCCAGCCCGCCTCCTCGGCCAGCCCCACGACGTGCGCGTACAGCTCCGTGCCGCTGATCTCCGGGTGCGCCTCGAAGTGGGCGCGGCCGGCGTCGAAGATGCGCGGCAGGTCGTCGCGCAGCCGGTGCTTGACCGGGTCGTCGCCCAGCACGAAGGTGCGCCCGAAGTCCGCCTCCCACTCGGCGAAGATCGGCCCGAGGTCGAGGAAGACGATGTCGTCCGCCTCGATCAGCCGGTCCGGCGGGTTCTCCTTGTAGGGCAGCAGCGTGTTCGGGCCCGAGCGCACCACCCGCTTGTGCCAGTGCCGGTCGGTGCCGAAGAGCTCCGCGCCGAGGTCGCGCACCCGGTCGCTCACGGTCCGCTCGGACTCGCCCGGCGCGATCAGCCCCCGCCGCCCGGCCTCCTCGAACAGGTGCAGGGCCTTGCGCTCCGCCTCGACCAGGTTCCGGGCCCGGGCCTCCTCGTCGACGGGTGCGGTGCCGGTCGCGTCGCTCATCGATCGCCTCCTCGCGTCACCCCGACCCTAGGTCGACTTCCGGCGCGCTTCTAGGCTCGCACCTGAGGAGGGGATCGGGTGGTCGGTCGGCTGGAACGGCACCAGGTTCCGCTCTACGTCGCCGCGGTCGTGGCGGGGGTGGCGCTCGGGTTGCTCGCGCCGGCCGCGGGCCCGGGTCTCGCCGTGGCCGTCGGGCCGGTGCTCGGCGCGCTCCTGTACGTGACGTTCCTGCAGGTCCCGGCCCGGGAGCTCGCCCGGTCGCTGCGGGCCGGCCGGTTCCTGGCGGCGGTGCTGGTCGTCGACTTCGTGGTGGCGCCGCTCGTGGTCGCGGCGATGACGCCGTTCCTGCCCGCGGACGTCGCGGTCCGCACCGGCGTGCTGCTGGTCCTGCTCGCCCCGTGCGTCGACTACGTCGTGGTGTTCACCGGGCTGGCCGGCGGGAGTGCGGGCCGGCTGCTGGCCGCCACGCCGTTGCTGCTCCTGGCCCAGATGGCGCTGCTGCCGGTGCTGCTGGGGCTGCTGCTCGGGCCGGCGGCCGCCGGGGCGATCGAGCCCGGGCCGTTCGTCGAGGCGTTCCTCGGGTTCATCCTGCTGCCGCTCGCGCTGGCGTGGCTCACGCAGTGGTGGGCGGCGCGGCACCGCAGCGGGGAGGTGGTCGCGGGCGCGGCCGGGGCGGCGATGGTGCCGTTGATGGTGGCGACGCTCCTGCTCGTGGTCGCCTCGCAGGTCCCGGCGCTGGGCGGCGCCGGGGCGGTCCTCGGCGCCGTGCCCTTCTACGTGGCGTTCCTGCTGGTCATGGTGCCGCTGGGGGCGCTGATCGCCCGGCTGTTCCGGCTCGGGACCGCCGACGCCCGGGCCGTGGCGTTCACGGGCGCGACGCGCAACTCGCTCGTCGTGCTGCCGCTGGCCCTCGCGCTGCCCGCCGGGCCCGTCGTCGCGGCGACGGTGGTGGCGCAGACGCTCGTCGAGGTCGTCGGGATGGTCGTGGCGGTGCGGGCGGTGCCCCGGGTGGTGGCGCTGCTGCTCCGCGGGACGCCGGGGCGCCCCGCGGAGCAGCCCGGGCCTACTCGGGGGTGACCTCGGCCATGTCGTTCCAGGCCTCGCCGTCGAGGTCCTGGTAGTTGATCTTCGGGCGCTCGGCGACGACCGTGCCCATCCACGGGAAGAAGTTCTGGGCGTGCTCGGTCTGGACGTGCGCGGAGCCGGCGTCGCCGTCGCGGAAGGTCTCGACGATCGCGAACTCGTTCGGCGTGGTGCCGCTCTCGTAGAAGTCGAACGAGACGTTGCCCGGCTCCGCCCGCACGTTGTCGGTGTACTCCTTGATGCCGGCCAGCCAGTCCTCGCGCTTCGCGGGCTTGATCTTCACCTTGAGCACGATCAGGATCACGGCCACCTCCAGGGTCGATGGGGTCGGCCCCGGGCACCCCACCCGGGACGGTGGGGGCAGCCTCTCACCCCCGCGCCGCGGGCGGTGTCTCAATCGGCGACGGCCCGCCCGTCGGGTGAGGACGCCGGCGCGGGCCACCGCCCGTCGCGCCGCTTCCGTTCAACGGAAGCTTGCCCTGACAAGCGTCGCGTACCCCGCTCATACTCCGGCGATCCGGACACCGAGGGAGGGTTCCATGACAACGGAGTCAGCAGGGACGTCGGGCGGGGCGGGGGCGCGGGCGGGCTGGGTCGCGCCGCTGTGCTGGTCCGCCGTGGCGCTCGAGGGGTTCGACCTGGTGGTGCTGGGGGTGGTCCTCCCGTCGCTGCTGCGTGACCCGTCCTGGGGGCTGAACCCTGCGTCGGCCTCGCTGATCTCGGTGGTGGGCCTGGTCGGCGTCATGGTGGGCGCGCTCGCCGCCGGCCCGCTCACGGACCGCTTCGGCCGCCGCTCGATGCTGCTGGTCACCGTGACGTCGTTCTCGGTGCTCACGCTGCTGTGCGCCTTCGCGCCCGGGCCGGTGCTGTTCGGCGTGCTGCGGTTCCTCGCCGGGCTCGGCCTCGGCGGCGTGCTCCCGGTGGCGATCGCGATGGTCAACGAGTTCGCCCGCTCCGGCCGGGGCGGCAGCGCGACGACCGTCCTCATGACCGGCTACCACGTCGGCGCCGTGCTCACCTCGCTGCTCGGCATCCTGGTCATCCCCGGGCTGGGCTGGCGGGCGATGTTCGTGCTCGGCGCGCTGCCCGCGCTGGTGCTGGTGCCGCTGGTCTGGCTCCGGCTGCCCGAGTCGATCCCGGTCGAGCGCGGGCCTGCCGCGCGGCGCAACCCGATCGCGACCCTGTTCCGGGGCGGCTACCTGCGCGCGACGCTCGCCTTCTGGATCACCTCGTTCATGGGCCTGCTGCTGGTCTACGGCCTGAACACCTGGCTGCCGGAGATCATGCGCTCCGCCGGCTACGCGCTCGGCGCGGCGCTGGCCCTGCTGCTGGTGCTCAACGTCGGCGCGATCCTCGGGCTGCTCCTCGCCGGCCGCGTCGCGGACAAGATCGGCGTGCGCACCTCGACGATCGCCTGGTTCACCGCCGCCGCGCTGTTCCTCGCGCTGCTGTCGATCAAGCTGCCCGGCGTCGGCGTGTACGTGAGCGTGCTGCTCGCGGGCGTGTTCGTGTTCAGCTCGCAGGTGCTCGTGTACGCCTACGTCAGCCAGTACTACCCGGCCGAGGCGCGCGCCACGGCCATCGGCAGCGCCTCCGGCGTCGGTCGGCTCGGTGCGATCTGCGGCCCGGTGGTCGGCGGCACCCTGCTCTCGGCGGGCCTCGCCTACCCCTGGGGCTTCTACGCCTTCGCGGTCGTCGCGGCCGTCGGAGCGGTCTCGGTCTCGGTGGTCGGGCGCATCCGCTCCACCGACACCCCCGACCGCCGGATGGAGACCGCCTGAGCAGGGTCCGGACGCCGCCGTCGACGCTGGTGCGCTCCATGGACACGTGCGGAGCTGCGAACCAGCCGGGTGTGTGGCGGGCCTGCTGCGTGGGCCACCGAGCCCTTCATGATCGTCGCTATCGGAGCGGAAGCCGCGCTGAGCGCGGGTCTCGTTCCACGGCCAGTGATCATGGTCAGGGCCGTACGGGACCGACCGCCGCGTGCCGGACCGGGTCCGCGGAGCACGCAGGAAGACGGGCGCGCCGGGGACCCCTCGACCCCGGCGCGCCCGCGAACCCGCGGTTCCGCTCAGCGGCGGAACAGCGCCGCGATCTCGTGCCGGCGCACCCACGCGATCAGGGCGAACAGCACGCCCAGGATGATCGGCGTGTAGACGTACTCGGCCATGCCGATCACGAAGACCTGGAAGAGCGCCGCGCCGATCATGAGCGCCACGAGGCAGGCGGCGGCGAGGCCCGCGAGCACCGGGATCATCAGGCCGATGCCGCCCGCGACCTCCAGCGCCCCGATGACGTAGCGGAACCAGTCGCCCGCGCCGATGGCGTCGAAGGTCTGCACGGCCGTGGCCTCGCCGAACAGCTTCGGCGCGCCGGAGGCGACGGCCATGAACAGGCCCAGCACGACCTGCAGGACGTACAGGGCGATCCGGCCCTTGCTGCGGGCGGGGGCGGCGGTACCGGCGGCGATCATGGTCTCGGTCCTCTCGGTCGGTGCGGCATCTGCCGCGCTGTCAGAGGGGAGACCGCACTTCCGCCGGGAACTCATCGCCGCCGGCCCCGAGTTCCCCGCGGAGGATCACCTCGGGGTCCGCCGGCCGCTCCAGCAGCGCCTCGTCCGGCGGCGCGAACCCGAAGCGCGCGCGCTTCACCCCGGCCACCCTCGCAGGCGCTGCACGGCGGGGCAGCCGGATTCGGCGCGCGGCCTCCTTACGGCAGCATCCAGCCCAGCACCGGCGTGGACTGCAGGTAGATCAGGATCGCGAGCAACAGCAGCATGCCGAGGCTCCACCCGACGACCTTCCGCAGCAGCACGCCCTCCTGCCCGTCGAGCTTCACCGCGGCGACGGCGATCGTCAGGTTCTGCGGCGACAGCATCTTCCCGAGCACGCCGCCCGACGAGTTCGCGCCGGCCAGCAGCTCCGGCGGCAGCCCGGCCGAGTTGGCCGCGGTCACCTGCAGGGAACCGAACAACGCGTTGGCCGACGTGTCCGAGCCCGTCACGGCGACGCCGAACCAGCCGAGGATCGGGGACAGGAAGGCGAGGGCGCCGCCCGCGCCGGCGATCAGCAGGCCGATGGCGGTGGTCTGGGCCGAGGCGTTCATGACGTAGGCCAGGGCCAGGACCGCGGCGACCGTGAGGATCGCCCACTTCAGGTCCGCGACCGTGCGCCCCCAGATCCGGACGGCCTCGGCGGCACCGATGCCGAGCACCGCCGCGACGATCACCCCGGCGATGAGCATCAGGGTCCCGGCGGTCGACAGCCAGGTCAGCGAGTACTGCGTGGTGCTGCTGGGCTTGCCGTTGGCGGCCACGACGTCGAGGCCCGGCCAGTGGAACGCCAGCTTCAGCTTGTCGACGGCCGGCTTGATCCCCGGCAGCTGTACGAGCGCGAAGACCAGCACGATGATCACGTAGGGGGCGTAGGCGCGACGGATCTCACGGGGATCGTCGACCCTGGCGCCCGACCGCACGGTCGCGACCGCCTCGCCGCCCTCGGGCGAGCTCTCGGCGGGGACGGGCCCACCGGTCGGCCGGGGCCCACCGCGGCCGGACCCGCCGGTGCCCTCACCGGAGGAGTCGGGACCGCCCGCCCCGACGAGGCTCCCGCCGCCGGCCCCGGGCTCGACGTCGGGCTCGGCCTCCGCGCCCGTCCGGCGCGCGGCCCACGCCGCGTGCGGCATCGCCCGGGCGACCACCACGACGGCGATCGCGGAGAGCAGCGCGGCCAGGATGTCCGTCAGGGGCACGGAGATGTAGTTCGACGTGACGAACTGGACGATCGCGAAGACGACGCCGGACACGACCGCGGGCACCCACGCCTCCCGCACACCCCGGCGCCCGTCGACCAGGAACACCAGCACCAGCGGGACGAACAGGGCCAGGAACGGGGTCTGCCGCCCGACCATCGAGGCGACGTCGTGGAGCGGCAGTCCGGTCACCTGCGCGAGCGTGATCACCGGGACACCCATCGCGCCGAACGCCACCGGCGCGGTGTTCGCGACGAGCGCCAGCACGGCCGCGCGCAGCGGCCGGAAGCCGAGCGCCATCAGCATCACCGACGAGATCGCCACCGGCGCGCCGAAGCCGGCCAGGGCCTCCAGCAGGGCGCCGAAGCAGAACGCGACGAGGATCGCCTGGGTGCGCCGGTCCGAGGACAGCGCGCCGAAGCTGCGGCGCAGCACGTCGAAGTGCCCGGTCGCGACGGTCATGTTGAACACCCAGAGGGCGTTCACGACGATCCACATGATCGGGAACAGTCCGAAGAACGCACCGTGCGCGGCGGCCAGCAACGACATGCCGAACGGCATCGCGAAGCCCACGATCGCGACGGCGAGCGCCGCGACCAGACCGGCCAGCGCCGCCCACTGGGCCCGCACGCGCAGCACCCCCAACGAGAGGAGCACCACCGCGAGCGGGATCACGGAGACCAGGGCGGACCACCCGAGCGATCCGCCCACGGCCTTCGGGTCCTGCTGGTAGACCGCCAGGACCGGCCCCGCCAACTGTCCGGACAACACCGTCGCAGACGTCATGGTCGCGAAGTGTGCGCCGCGTCACCCCACTCGGCAGGGTGGACTGGGCCGAACGGGTGGCGGGGTGGCCGGGTCTCAGTCCTCGGTGATCGACAATGCGCCGGACGGGCAGGCGTCGACCGCCGCGCGCACCTTCCCGTCCGTGTCCGGGTCCTCCTCCAGGAGGACCACGATGCCGTCGTCGTCCTGGTCGAACACCGCGGAGTCGGTCATCACGCACATGCCCGCGCCGATGCACACACCGCGGTCCGCCCTGAGCGCGCCCATCACGCTCCTCCCCACGTCACGGGCAGGCTCTCCATCCCGTAGACGACGTTGAACGACCGGAACCTACGATCTTCGCCGGCCGGCCGCAGGTCCGGGAACCGCTGCAGCACCGCGGGGAAGGCGATCCGCATCTCCATGCGGGCCAGCGGTGCGCCGAGGCAGTGGTGCACCCCGTGCCCGAAGGCGACGTGCCCGAGCGCGCCGCGCCGGACGTCGAGCCGCTCGGGATCCTCGAGCAGGGCGGTGTCGCGGTTCGCGGCCGGGATCGAGAGCATCACCAGCTCGCCCTCCGCGATCGGCTGCCCGGCGATCTCGGCCGGTCCGGTCGCGGACTTGATCGTGCCGGAGTGCACGATCGACAACCAGCGCAGCAGCTCCTCGACGGCGGGCCCGATCGCGTCCGGGTCGTCCCGTACCAGGGCGAGCTGGTCGGGGTGGTCCATCAGCGCCAGCGTGCCCAGCCCGAGCATGTTCGACGTGGTCTCGTGCCCGGCGATCAGCAGGAGGTTCGCGATGCCGATCAGCTCGTCCGTGCTGAGCTCCTCGCCGTGCTCGCGCACCAGCATGCCGAGCAGCTCCTCGCCCGGCTCCGCCCGCTCGCGCGCGACGAGACCGGCCATGTAGTCGCGCTGCTCCTCCTGGGCCCGCATCCGCTCGTCCATCGGCGACGACAGGTCGAGCAGCCGCGCGCTGCGCCGCTGGAACTCCGCCCGGTCCCCGTACGGCACGCCGAGCAGCTCGCAGATCACCAGCGACGGGACCGGCAGCGCGAAGTCGGCGACCAGGTCCGCGGGCGGCCCGGCCTGCTCCATGGCGTCCAGGTGCTGGTCGACGATCTCGCGCACCCGGGGCTCCAGCCGGGCCATCCGCCGCCCGGTGAACTCCGGGGTGAGCATCCGCCGCAGCCGGGTGTGCGCGGGCGGGTCGAACGCCAGCAGGTTCCCGGCCCGCAGCCGCGCGATCTCCTCCGGGCTCCGCTCCGGCATGCCCGGCGGGCGGAACGCGCCCTGCCACTCGTTGCTGAACCGCCCCGCGTCGCCGAGCACCTCCCGGACGTCCGACCAGCGCGTGACCAGCCACGCCTCCAGCCCGAAGGGCGTGCGGACCTTCCGCACCCCGGCCCCGTCGCGGATCGCCCCCAGCTCGGGCGCCGGGTCGAAGCCCACCCGCTGCATGTGCAGCGGCAGCTCCTCGACCCCTCGTGCACCCGGCCCCCTGGCGGTCCGCCCGGTGCTCTGCGCGGTGCTCTGCGTGGTGGTCCGTGCGGTCTCCGTCATCCGGCCTCCCCCATCGGCTCGCCCCTCCGGCCACTCTCACACCGCGTCCGCGGCCGGGCACGCACTGCGCTGAGAGGGTGCTGAGCGAGTCGGACATCCCGGGCGCCGACGCTCATCCGTGCAGGTTCCGGTACAGGTCCCGCAGCAGCAGGATCTCGGCGCCGTGGTGGATGGCCTCGCGCTGGATGTGGAGCACCAGGTCCGCCATCGGGAACTCGGCGAACGGGCCCTCCGCCGGCCCGCACGGCCGGGCCAGGCCCGCGTCGTCGAGCGCCTCGACGCCGCCCGTCCAGGCCGCGTAGGCCCGGTCGAGCTGGCGCAGGGCCTCGGCGGCGGTGCCGGCGTAGGCGTGCTCCTCGTAGGAGGTCGGCGGCCCGCCGAAGTGCGCCGCCGCCCGCACGCCGAACACCCCGACGATCAGGTGCGCCATCCGCCACGCGATCGTGGTCAGTGGCGGGGGATCGGGTTCGGGAAAGGCGAAGTCGACCCGGAAGTCGCCGGTGCCCGCCTGGACCGCACCCGGTGCGGGCCGCCCGGCGGGGCGGACGCTCCACCCCGGCGCGGGCTCCCAGAGGTACTCCTCGTCCGTCAGCCCCTCGAGCTTCGGCCGCAGCAGCGCCTGCCAGTGCCAGGAGAGCTGCTCGGCCAGCTGCGTGGTGGCGGTGCGCGTCGTGGTGTCCGTCATGCTCGCGCACGCTAGCCCCGGCCCCCGACAGTTCCCGGCACGGTGAGTGGTGCCGGAGCACCACCCACCGCGCACGGGTGGCTCAGCTGCGGGGGACCGGGACGTTGCGGATGCTCGCGTCGAGCAGCTGGACCGGGTGCAGCAGCGGCAGGGCCCCGTCGGTGCCGTCCTTGAGGTGCTTGCCGATCTGCAGCAGGCAGCCCGGGTTGGCGGTGACGACGACCGCGGGCTCGACCGACCGGACGTTGTCGGCCTTCCGCTTGCCCAGCTCGTCGGCCGCATCGGGCATGATCATGTTGTAGATGCCCGCGGAGCCGCAGCACAGCGCCGCCTCCGGGATGTCGAGCAGCTCCAGCTCGGGGATGCTGCGCAGCACCTCCCGCGGCTGCGTGCGCACGCCCTGGGCGTGCCCGAGGTGGCAGGCGTCGTGGTAGGCGACCCGCGCCGCGACGGGCGAGCGCGGCGCGCGCGGGCCCAGCTCGGCGAGCACCTCGTGCACGTCGCGGACCCGCGCGCTGAACTCCTTCGCCCGCACCGCCCACTCCGGGTCGTCGGCGAGCAGGTGGGCGTAGTCCTTCATCGAGGACCCGCAGCCGGCCACGTTGGTCACCACGTGGTCGACGTCGAGCCGCTCGAACCGCTCGATCGTCCGCTTGGCCCGGGCCAGCGCCGGGTCCTCACGGCCGGCGTGCAGCTCGAGCGCCCCGCAGCACTGCTGGTCGCGGGGGACGAGCACGTCGAGCCCCTCGGCCGAGAGCACCCGCACGGTGGCCTCGTTGACCCGGTGGAAGAACACGTCCTGGACGCAGCCGGACAGCAGCGCGACCCGGCCGCGCCGGTCCCCGACGGCGGAGGTGTGCACCGGCAGGGTCGCGAAGGCCTCCCGCACCGTGACGGGCGGGAGCAGCGACTCCAGCGCGGCCAGCCGGCCGGGGAGCTTCGCGGCGAGCTTCCGGACGGCCGGCACGGCGGCGAGCTTCTGGTACAGCGCCCCCGGCAGGGCGGCCGCGCGCAGCCGCCGCTTGTACGGGAACAGCGCGAAGATCGCCTCGCGGAACAGCCGGTCGGAGGGGGTCCGCGGCACGTTGCGCTCGAGCTGCGGGCGCACCGACTCGAGCAGCTTGTCGTACTGCACGCCCGACGGGCACGCCGTCACGCACGCCATGCAGCCCAGGCAGGCGTCGATGTGCTGGCGCAGCGGCCCCTCCAGGCCGATCTCGCCCTTCTCGGCGAGGTCCATGAGGTAGATGCGCCCGCGCGGCGAGTCCATCTCCTCGCCCCACAGCTGGTAGGTGGGGCAGGTCGGCAGGCAGAAACCGCAGTGCACGCAGTCGTCGAGCAGCTCCCGCGAGGGCGGGTGGTGCTCGTCGAAGGCGCTCGGGCCGGTCTGCGGCAGGTTGGTGTCGGCGGAGCCGGCGGGTGTGGTCACGAGATCTCCCACGGGTCGTAGCGGCCCGGGCCGAACCGGCCGTCCGGGTCGAACCGCTGCTTGACGGCCTTGAGCACGGCGAGGGCGGAGGGCGGCGGCCCCCACGCCGGGGCGTCGAGGTCGGCGGGGCGCGACCGCAGGACGCTCGTCCCGCCGGCCGCGTGGACGGCGGCGTGCGCCTCGGCGACCGCCGTCCCGGGTACGGAGACGGTGGCCACCCCGGTCCCGAGGCCCGCGGTGGCGGCCGCGGCCGGCAGCCCCTCCAGCACACCCGGCAGGACCGAGGGCTTCACCCCGATCCGCAGCACGGCGGCCCCCTCCGTTCCGCGGGTGAGGGCCGCGTGCTCGCCCCACACGTCCGCCTCGGCCACGGCCGCCCCGTCGCCGAGCAGCCGGGTGAGCCGCTCCAGCCGGGCCGGCAGGGCCTCGTCGGTGGAGTCGATGCGGACCAGCAGCCGGCCCGAGCTCAGCCACTCGACGGCCGTCGGCTCCAGCTGCGAGGCCAGCACCTCGCGCCCGAGCCGGGCCGCCTCGGCGAGGTCGCACTCCACCACCACGGTGCCGACGGCCTTCGGCACCGGGTGCAGCCGCAGCACGACCTCGACCAGCGCCCCGAGGGTGCCGTAGGAGCCGTGCAGCAGCTTGGCCAGGTCGAACCCGGCCACGTTCTTGATGACGTGCCCGCCCGAGCGGACCACCGCGCCGTCGGCGAGCAGCGTGGTGGCCCCGATGACGAGGTCGCGCAGCGTGCCGTGGACCAGCGCGGACGGCCCGGCGTCGGCCGTGGCCACCAGCCCGCCGACCGTCGCCCCGTCGGCCACCCGCGCGGCGTCGAACGACAGGTGCTGGCCGTGCTTCGCCAGCTCCTCCTGCAGCGCCCGCAGCGGCGTCCCGGCGTGCACCGAGACCGTCATGTCGCCCGGGTTGTGGGTGATGACGCCGCTCAGCCCGGTGGTGTCGAACACGGCGTCGACGGGCCCCAGCCGGCCCGCCCAGTCCGCGGCCGTCCCGGCCCCGGCGACGGAGATCCGGCCGGCGGTGTCGAGGACGGCCTCGCGGGCCTCCTTCAACGACGCCGGCTTCAAGGCCGTCAGGGTCCCCTCCCGATCACTCATAGCCGCTCGATCACTCCCGACTCCTCCAGCGGGTGCGGCCGGTACTTCCCGGGCCGTTCGCCGCACAGCCGCGGCGTGGGCAGGACCTTGCCCGGGTTGCAGATGCCCTCGGGATCGAACGCGTCGCGCACCCGCTGCATCACCGCGAGGTCCTCCTCGCCGTACATCTTCGGCATCGAGCACGCCTTGTCCGTGCCGATGCCGTGCTCGCCGGACAGCGACCCGCCCAGCTCCACGCAGAGCTCCGCGATCGCCCCGGACAGCTCCTCGGCCCGCTCGGTCTCGCCCGCGGCGGCGCTGTAGAGGACCAGCGGGTGGAGGTTGCCGTCGCCGGCGTGGAAGACGTTGGCCACCCGCAGGCCGGCCTCGTCGCCCATGTCGGCGATGCGGCCGAGCACCTCGGCGAGCCGGGTCCGGGGGACCACGCCGTCCTGCACGAAGTAGTCCGGCGAGATCCGGCCGACCGCGGCGAAGGCCGCCTTGCGCCCGCGCCAGATCGCCGCCCGCTCCTCCGGCGAGCCCGCGATGTGCAGCCGGGTGCAGCCGTGGGCGTCGCAGATCTCCTTGACCTGCGTGAATTCTGCGTCGCACTGCTCGATCGGGCCGTCGAGCTCCACGACGAGCGCGGCCGGGACGCCCACCGTGTAGCCGGCGTGCACCGCCTCCTCCGCCGCCTCGATCGCGAGCGTGTCCATCATCTCGACGGCCGCGGGCACGATCCCGGCCGCGACGATGTCCGAGACCACCTCGCCCGCCTCGGCGACCGACGGGAAGTCCGCCAGCAGCGTCCGCACCGTCTCCGGGGTGCGCAGCAGCCGCACGGTGATCTTCGTGGTGATCCCCAGCGTGCCCTCGGAGCCGAGGAACACCCCGCGCAGGTCCGGGCCCTGCTGCTCGGGGGAGTCGCCGCCGAGGGTGACCAGCTCGCCGTCGGGCAGCACGACCTCCATCGACAGCACGTGGTTCGTGGTGAACCCGTACTTGAGGCAGTGCGCGCCGCCGGAGTTCTCCGCGACGTTGCCGCCGATCGTGCACACCTGCTGCGAGGAGGGATCGGGCGCGTAGTAGAGCCCGTGCGCCGCGACGGCCGCGGTGATCTCCAGGTTGGTGACCCCGGGCTCGACGACGGCGCGCCGGTTCTCCGGGTCGACCTCCAGCACGCGCTTCAGGCGGGCCAGGGAGATCACCACGCCGTCGGCCACCGGGAGCGCGCCACCGGAGAGCCCGGTGCCGGCGCCGCGGGCGACGAACGGGACCCCGTTGCGGTGACAGGCCTTCACCGCCCGGGCGACCGCCTCCGCGTCGCGGGGGATGAGCACGATCTCGGGACGGACCCGGTACCCGGTCAGTCCGTCGCACTCGTAGGCGCGGGTCTGCACGGGGTCGTCGACGACGTCGTCGGGGCCCAGGGCCGCGACGATCGCGGCGCGGGCCACGGGATCGAGGGCCATCTGACCTCCTTGTCACGGCTCGTGGTGGGAACGGGGAAAGCGTAGGGCGGCACGGGCGCCGCGGCCGTCTCGAATCGGCCGCGGTCAGGGTCAGGCGGTCGCGAGCAGGGTGCCGAGCCGTCGGCCGGCCGCGACGACGAGCGGCGCGATCCGGGCGACGGCGGTGTCGTCCATGCGGGAGAGGGGACCGGACACCGAGACGGCGGCCGATCCGTGCGGTCCGGTCACGGGCGCGGCCACGCACCGCACGCCGGTCTCCTGTTCGCCCTCGTCGAGCACGTAGCCGCGCTCGCGGGCGACGGCCAGCTCGCGGGCGAGCACGTCCGCGTCGGTGATCGTGGTCGGCGTGACGGCGGGGAGGCCGGTGCGCGCGACGACCGCGGCGGCGTCGGCGGGCGGCAGCGCGGACAGCAGCGCCTTGCCGACGCCCGTGCAGTGCACCGGCACCCGTCGCCCGATCTCGGTGAACATCCGCATCTGGTGCGGCGAGGGGACCTGGGCGACGTAGACCGCCCGGTCGCCGTCGAGCACCGCGAGGTTCGCCGTCTCGCCGATCTCGGCGACGAGGTCCGCGAGCACGGGGGTGGCCCACCGGCCGAACTGGCGCGCGGCCGTCTCGCCCAGTCCGACGAGCTTCGGGCCGAGCGTGTAGCGCCGCGAGGGCAGCTGCCGCAGGTAGCCCAGGTCGACGAGGGTGCGCACCAGCCGGTGGATCGTCGCCGGGGCGAGCCCGGTGCGGTCGGCGAGCTCGGACAGCCCGGCCTCGCCGCCCGCCTCCGTCAGCGTCTCGAGCAGCCCGAACGCCCGGGCCAGCGACTGGACGCCGCCCGCACGGGGTACATCGGGCCGGGACGTGGTGCCGTCGGTCACAAGTGCCGACCCTACATTCCATGATGCGGAAACTCCAGTCCGTCTGGTAGAAAAGACGCCGCAGCAGAGTCGAGGAGAGAGGACGCCGCGATGGCCGGCACCGCAGGACTTCAGGTCGATCCCGAGCTCCGGCGGTTCGTGGAGGGCGAGCTGCTGGCGGGCCTGGACCTGACTCCCGAGGCCTTCTGGGGCGCGCTCGCCGACCTGCAGGGGCGCTTCGCCCCGCGGATCGCCGAGCTGCTCGCCCGCCGGGACGAGATCCAGGCGCGGATCGACGCCTGGCACGAGGCCCACGGCCCGGGCGAGGCCGAGGCCTACGAGAAGCTGCTCACCGAGCTGGGCTACCTCCTGCCCGCCGACGAGCCGGCCTCGATCTCGGTCGGCGACGTCGACGCCGAGATCGCCGAGGTCCCCGGCCCGCAGCTGGTCGTCCCGGCCACCGTGCCCCGGTACGCGCTGAACGCGGCCAACGCCCGCTGGGGCTCGCTCTACGACGCCTTCTACGGCACCGACGCGCTGCCGCTGGACCACGAGCTCGCCAAGGGTTACGACGAGAAGCGCGGCGCCCAGGTCATCGCCGCCGCGGACGAGCTGCTCGACGAGCTGTTCCCGCTGGCCCAGGGCTCGCACGCGGACGTCACCGCCTACTCGGGGTCCGAGCAGGGTCTCGTCGCGTTCACCGGGGGCGGCGAGAGCGGGCTGGCCGACGCCGGGCAGTTCGCCGGCTTCCGCGCGCCCGACGGCGAGGGCCGCGCCGCGATCCTGCTGCAGCGCAACGGCCTGCACGTCGAGCTGACGATCGACCCGACGCACCGCGTCGGCCGGCAGCACCACGCGGACGTGGCCGACGTCGTGCTGGAGTCCGCGGTCACCACCATCGTCGACCTCGAGGACTCGGTCGCCACGGTCGACGGCGAGGACAAGGCCCTGGCCTACCGCACCTGGCTCGGCCTGATGACCGGCGAGCTGGTGGCGGAGTTCCAGAAGGGCGGCGAGACCGTCACCCGGCGGGTGCACGGCGACCGCGAGTACACCGGCCCCGACGGATCGCCGCTCACGCTGCCGGGCCGCTCGCTGCTGCTGGTCCGCAACGTCGGCCACCACATGACCACCGACGCCGTGCGCACCGCCGAGGGCGAGGAGATCGCCGAGGGCGTGCTCGACGCGCTGGTCACGGCCACCGCGGCGCAGTACGACCTGCAGGGCAAGGGACGGTTCTCCAACTCCCGCAGCGGGTCGATGTACATCGTCAAGCCCAAGCAGCACGGGCCGGACGAGGTGGCGCTGACCGTCGAGCTGTTCGCCGCCGTGGAGGAGGCCCTCGGCCTGCCCGCGCGCACGCTCAAGATCGGCATCATGGACGAGGAGAAGCGCACCAGCGTGAACCTCGCGAGCGCGATCGCGGCCGCCGCCGACCGGGTCATCTTCGTCAACACCGGCTTCCTCGACCGCACCGGCGACGAGATCCACACCTGCTTCGCGGCCGGCCCGGTGATCCCCAAGGGCGACATGAAGTCGTCGACCTGGCTCAACGCCTACGAGGACCGCAACGTCGACGTCGCGCTCGCCTCCGGGTTCGCGCACACGGCCCAGATCGGCAAGGGCATGTGGGCCAAGCCCGCTGCGATGGCCGACATGCTGGAGCAGAAGGGCGCCCAGCCGCAGCAGGGCGCCAACTGCGCGTGGGTGCCCTCGCCGACCGCCGCCACCCTGCACGCGCTGCACTACCTGCGCACGGACGTGCACGCCGTCCAGGAGGACATCGCGAAGCGGGCCGTGACCGACCGCGAGAAGCTGCTCGTGCTGCCGATCCTCACCGGGGAGCTCACCGACGAGCAGAAGACCCACGAGCTGGAGACGAACGCGCAGTCGATCCTCGGCTACGTCGTCCGCTGGGTGGGCCTGGGCATCGGCTGCTCCACGGTGCCGGACCTCGAGGGCGTCGGGCTGATGGAGGACCGGGCGACGCTGCGGATCTCCAGCCAGCTCATCGCGAACTGGCTGCACCACGGCGTGGTCGAGGAGAAGACCGTCCGGGACACCTTCGCCCGCATGGCCGCCCTGGTCGACGAGCAGAACGCCAACGAGCCCGGCTACCCGCCGATGGCCAAGGACCTCGAGGGCAGCGAGAGCTTCCAGGCCGCCCTGGAGCTCGTCTTCACCGGCCGCACCGAGCCCAACGGCTACACCGAGCGCGTGCTCACCACCTGGCGGCAGAAGGCCAAGCAGCGCGGATGAGGTCTGCGTCTCCCCAGGGAACGCGGCCCGGCGGCGACGGGTTGGTCCCCGACGTGGGAGGACGGACGAGGTCCTGGGCGCGCGTCGCGGCGGTGCTGTTCGCCATCGGCTACGGCGCGAACCAGTTCAGCCCGCTCATGGTCGTGTACCGCGAGCAGGGGCACTACTCGGCCACGGTGGTCGCGGCGTTCTTCGGCGTCTACGTGGCCGGGCTCGCCCCGGGCCTGCTCCTCGGGGGCCCGCTGTCGGACCGGCTCGGCCGACGGCGGGTCCTGCTGCCGGCGCTGGTCGCGTCGGTGCCGGCGAGCGCGGTCCTCGCCGCCGGGGCCTTCTCCGAGGCGCTGCTGTTCACGGGGCGGTTCCTGTTCGGCGTGGTCACCGGCGTGGCCATGGCCGTCGGGACGACGTGGGTCAAGGAGCTCTCGCAGGCCCCGTTCGACCCCGAGGCGGACCCGGGCTCCGGCGCCCGCCGCGCCGCGCTCGCGCTCTCCGCGGGGTTCGGCGTCGGTCCGGTGGTCGGCGGCGTCCTGGCCCAGTGGGCGCCGCTGCCGATGGAGCTGCCCTACCTGGTGCACATCGTGCTCACCCTCCCGGTGATCGCGCTGGTCGTCCGCGCACCCGAGACGCGGCTGCCGGAGACGGCGCCCCGGCGGTCGCTCCTCGCGGACCTGAAGGTGCCGGCGGTGGCGCACCCGCGCTTCCGCGGCCTGGTGCTGCCGCTGGCGCCGTGGGTCTTCGCCGGTCCCGCGCTGTCCTTCGCGGTGCAGCCGGCCGCCCTCGGGGCGGAGCGCACGGCCGGCTTCGGGCTGATCTTCGCCACCGGGCTCACGGCCGTGACGCTGTCGGCGGGCATCGCCATCCAGTCCGCCGCCCGCCGGCTCGACGCCCGCGCCCCGCTCGCCGGCGCCCGGCTCGGCCTCGCGCTGATCGTCGTCGGGACCCTGGTCTCCGCGGGCACGGCGCTGACCGGTTCGCTGGTCGTGGCGTTCGTCGCGTCGGCGGTCCTCGGCGGGGCCTACGGCATCTCGCTGGTCTCCGGGCTGCTGGAGGTGCAGCGGATCGCCGAGCCGGCGCACCTGGCCGGGCTGACCGCCGTCTTCTACACGCTGACCTACGGCGGGTTCCTGTTGCCGGTGGTCCTGGCGCCGCTCGCCGTCCACGTGCCGTACGCGGTGCTGCTCGTGGTGGTGGCCGCGGTCGCCGCCGTGTGTCTCGCGATGCTGGTCGCGGCCGGCCGCCGCACGCGGGCCACGGTCGCGGCATGACGCTCGACCTCCGCGCCACCGCCTTCGACCATCCCGACGCGCAGCGGCTGATCGCCGCGGTCCAGCAGGTCTACGTCGAGCGCTACGGCGGCCAGGACGGGACGCGCACCGACCCCGCGGAGTTCGCCGCCCCGCACGGGCTCTTCCTCGTGGGCTACGCCGAGGGCGTGCCGGTCGCGTCGGGCGGCTGGCGGGTGCGCGACGCCGAGGCGGGCGATCCCGAGGTCCGGGACGGCGACGCCGAGATCAAGCGGATGTTCGTGGTCCCGGAGGCCCGGGGGAGGGGGCACGCCCGCGCGGTGCTCGCCGCGATCGAGCAGTCGGCTGCCGCGGCCGGGCGGCGCCGGATGATCCTCGAGACGGGCACGAAGCAGCCGGAGGCGGTCGCGCTCTACCGCAGCTCCGGCTACGCGCCGATCGTGCGGTTCGGGATCTACCGGAACGAACCGGACAGCCTCTGCTTCGCCAAGATCATCGCCTGAGCGGCGGGGCCCGCCGGGCCGACCAGTAGGATCGGTGTCGGCGCCGGTTTCCGGCGCACCCTGTCCGAAGCTCGTCAACGACCCGACGCACCCTGAGCCGGGCCGCTCCCTTGAGCATGCGCGCCGCACGGGTGTCGCGGGACGGAGGTGTCTTGCTCGCGCTCGTCGTCGCCCATCTCGTGGTGGCCGCCGTGCTGCCCCTGGTGTCGCGGCGCAGCCGGCGTGCCGCCTTCGGGGTCGCCGCGGTCCTCCCCGCCGCCACGCTGGTCTGGGGGTTCGCCCACCTCGATGCGGCGCTCGGGCCCGGCCTCGAGGAGACGGTGACCTGGTCCGCGGCGTTGGACCTCGAGCTCGGGTTCCGGCTCGACGCGCTGGGCCTGGTCATGATCGTGCTGGTCGGCGGGCTCGGGGCGCTGATCCTGGCCTACAGCGCGTGGTACTTCGGCAAGGACAGCCGGGACGCCCCACGGAACTCGGCGCTGCTGCTCGCGTTCGCCGGGGCGATGCTCGGCCTCGTCCTGGCGGACGACCTGCTCACCCTCTACGTCTTCTGGGAGCTGACGTCGATCGCGTCGTTCCTGCTGGTCGGGCAGGGCGGCCTGCACCGGGCCAACCGGCGCGCGGCCGTGCAGGCGCTGCTGGTCACGGTGTTCGGCGGGCTCGCGATGCTGCTGGGGATCGTGTTCGTGGGCGAGTCCGCGGGCACCTACCGGATCTCGGAGATCGTCGCCGCGCCGCCGCCGGGCGGGGTGGCCGCCACCGGCGTCGCGCTGATCCTTGTCGGCGCGCTCACCAAGTCCGCCCAGGCGCCGTTCCACCCCTGGCTCCCCGCGGCGATGGCCGCGCCCACGCCGGTGAGTGCCTACCTGCACGCCGCGTCGATGGTGAAGGCCGGCGTGGTGCTGGTGGGCCGGCTCTCCCCGGGCTTCGCCGACCGGGCCGAGTGGTGGGTGCCGATCGCCGTGCTGGGGCTGGTCACGATGCTGATCGGCGGCTGGCGGGCACTGCACGAGACGGACCTGAAGCGGCTGCTGGCCTTCGGCACGGTGAGCCAGCTCGGCTTCCTCATGGTGCTGTTCGGCTCCGGCGACCGGATCGGCGAGGTCGCGGCGCTGACCATGCTGCTGGCCCACGGCCTGTTCAAGGCGCCGCTGTTCATGGTCGTCGGGATCGTCGACAAGGTCACCGGCACCCGGGAGGTCGGCGCGCTGTCCGGGCTCGGGCGCAGGCTGCCGGGGCTCGCCGTGGCCGCGGTCCTGGCCGCGGCGTCCATGGCCGGGGTGCCGTTCCTGCTCGGGTTCCTGGGCAAGGAGGCGGCGTTCGAGGCGTTCGTGCACCAGGGAGGCGCCCGCGGGTGGGTCCTCGCGCTCGGCCTGCTCGCCGGGTCGGTCCTCACCGTCGCCTACTCCGCGCGCTTCCTGTGGGGCGCCTTCGCCGACAAGCCCGGCGTCGAGCCCGTCGACCCCAGGCGGCCCGCCGCGGGCCTGCTCGCGCCGACCTGGACGGCCGCGATCGCCGGGCTGGTGCTCGGGTCCGTCCCGCCGCTGGTGAACGCCCTGGCCCAGCCCTACGCCGAGGCCTACCCGGCCACCGACGCGACCGAGGCGGACTACCACCTCGCGCTCTGGCACGGGCTCTCGCTGCCGCTGCTGTTCTCCGTGGTCGCGCTGGCCGGCGGCCTCGCGCTGCACGTCGGTCGCGACCGGATCACCGGCGTGCACCGGGCGTTGCGCCATCCGCTGTCCGCGCAGCGCGGCTACGAGACCGCCGTGGCCGGGCTGGAGCGGGCCGCCACCCAGGTCACCGGTCGCGTGCAGGTCGGTTCGCTGCCCGTCTACCTGGGCGTCCTGCTGTGCACGGTGCTCGTCCTGCCGGGCGTCGCGCTGGTCACCGGCGGGACCTGGCCGCAGGACCAGTCGCTCGTGTCGTCGCTGCTGCAGCTCCCGCTCGGCCTGATCGTGGTGGCCGCGGCCCTCGCCCTGACCCGGGTCCGCCGGCGGTTCACCGCCGTCCTGCTGGTCGGCGCGATCGGCTACGGGATCGGCGGGCTGTTCGTCGTCGACGGGGCGCCGGACCTCGCACTGGCGCAGTTCCTGGTCGAGACGCTCACGCTGGTGGCCTTCGTGTTCGTGCTGCGCCGGCTGCCGGCGCACTTCGATACCCAGAACGGCACCGGCTCCTCGCCCGACGCGAAGCCCCACCGGGGTGTCCAGCTGCGGAAGGCCGCCCTCGCCACCGTGACGGGCGTGTTCGTCGCGGTCGCGGGCGTGGTCCTCACCGGCGCACGACAGCAGCCTCCCGCCGCCAGCGGCGAGTTCGTGGCCCGCGCCCCGGAGGCCGGGGCGGACAACGTCATCGCGGCGATCCTCGTCGACTTCCGCGCGCTGGACACCGTCGGCGAGATCACCGTGCTGCTCATCGCCGCGGCCGGTACGGCGAGCCTCGTGCTCGCCACCCGCTTCGACCGGAAACGCGAGGCCGGCGGCGGCACCCCCGAGCACGAGAGGGAGGTCCTCGGATGAGCAACCGCGAACCGGTGCCGTTCGCGCAGTGGGACGAGCCGGAGGGGGAGTGGACGCTGCCCGGGGCCTGTCCCGTCCGCTCCAACCGCACTCTGATGCTGGAGGCCGCCGCCCGCTTCCTCTTCCCCACCGTGCTGGTCTTCTCGGTCTACCTGCTGATCGTGGGGCACTACGCGCCCGGGGGCGGGTTCCCCGGCGGTTTGGTGGCCGGGCTGGCCTTCGTGCTGCGCTACATCGCCGGCGGCGAGTCGGAGGGCGCCGAGATCGGCTCGCGGTTCGTCGTGCGCCCGCCGGTACTCATGGGGCTCGGCCTGCTGGTCGCCGTGGTGTCCGCGCTCGCGCCGGCGGCCTTCGGCGCCCCGGTACTGGCCAGCGCGAAGGTGTCCTTCGACATCCCGCTGATCGGCACCGTCGACCTCGTCTCCAGCTTGCTGATCGACATCGGTGTGTACCTGCTGATCATCGGCGTGGTGCTCGACCTGCTGCGCTCGCTGGGCAGCGGGATCGAGCGGGACGCCCGGGAGGCGGCCGGAGAGGAGGCCGGTCCGTGATCACGATCAACGTGACGATGGCGGTCGTGCTGGCCGTCCTCTACTCCGTGGGCTTCTATCTGCTGCTGCAGCGGTCGCTGATGCGGATCCTGATCGGCATCGTGGTGCTCGGGCACGGCGCCAACCTGCTGCTGCAGCTCGCCGGCGGACCGCCTGCACGCGCGCCCGTCCTGGGCACCGCCCTGCCCGAGGAGTTCGCCGACCCGCTCCCGCAGGCCCTCGCCCTGACGGCCATCGTGATCACGTTCGCGCTCACCACCTACCTGCTGGCCCTGGGCTACCGCAGCTGGGTGCTCACCGGCCGGGACGAGGTCCAGGACGACCTCGAGGACCGCCGCGTCGCCGAGCGGCAGCGTCCCGAGGGCTCGATGGAGGCGGACGCCGAGGGCCCGGACGACGAGGAGGATCCCGGCTCCGCGGCCGCCTCCGACCGGACGGACGAGCCCGCCGAGGTCTCCGGGAGCGGGGCGGCCCGGTGAGCACGCTCGTCACGCTGCCCGTCCTGCTGCCCATCCTGGGCGCGGCCCTGACGGTGCTGGCCGCCCGCTCGGCGCGGACCCAGCGGCTGATCGGGATCGTGGTCCTCGCCGCGGTCTCGGTCGTGGCCGCGGTGCTGCTGGTCGCCGCGGACCGGACCGGCCCCGTCGTCGCCGAGCTGGGCGGCTGGCCCGCGCCCGTCGGGATCGTCCTGGTGGCGGACCGGCTCTCCGCGCTGCTGCTGCTGATCTCGACCGTCGTCACGCTCGCGGTGCTGGTCTACGCGATCGGCCAGCGGATCTCCGACTACGGCCGGGAGACGGCCAGCACCACGTTCCACCCGATCTTCCTGCTGCTCTCGACGGGCGTGTCGCTGGCCTACCTCACCGGCGACCTGTTCAGCCTGTTCGTGGCGTTCGAGATCATGCTGGCGGCGTCGTACGTGCTGATCACCCGCCGCACCAACGCCTCCCGGATCCGCTCCGGGATGACGTACGTGATCATCTCCCTCACGTCGTCGCTGCTGTTCCTCACCACGATCGCGCTGGTCTACGCGGCCACCGGCACGGTCAACCTGGCCGACCTCGCCGGCCGGGTGGCTGCGCTGCCGGAGGGGCTGCGGACGCTGTTGTCGATGCTCACGATCGTCACGTTCGGGATCAAGGCGGCGATGGTGCCGCTGCACTTCTGGCTGCCGGACAGCTACCCCAACGCGCCGGCGCCGGTCACCGCGCTGTTCGCGGGCCTGCTGACCAAGGTCGGCGTGTACGCGCTGCTGCGCACCCAGACGCTGGTCTTCCCCGGCACCGGTCCGTCGACCGTGCTCCTGGTGCTGGCCGTGCTGACGATGGTCGTGGGCGCGCTCGGCGCGCTGGCCCAGGACGACCTCAACCGGTTGCTGTCCTTCCTGCTCGTCAGCCACATCGGCTTCATGCTGTTCGGCCTCGCCGTGTACGACGCCCGGGGCGCGGGCGGCACGGCGCTCTACATCGTCCACCACATCACCGTGCAGGCCACGCTGTTCCTGGTCAGCGGCCTGATCACGCGCCGGACGGGCACGGTCTCGATCGACGCGATGGGCGGGCTGGCGAGACGCTCGCCGGCGCTGGCCGTGCTCTTCGCGGTTCCGGCGCTCACCCTCGCCGGCATCCCGCCGACGTCGGGCTTCGTCGCGAAGCTCGCGCTCCTGCAGGCCGGGGCCACCGGTGGGGCGGCCACGGCCGTCGTCGCCGGGTTCGTGGTGCTCGCCAGCCTGCTCACGCTCTACGCCATGGTCCGGGTCTGGGTGCGGGTGTTCTGGGGCACCGAGAAGGAGCCGCTGCCCGACCCGGACCCGACGGACGAGCTGGTCGTCGGCACCGCCCGGGCCTCCCGGCCGATGTACGCCGCCACCGTCGCCCTGGTCGCCGTGAGCACCGCGATCGCCGTCGCGGCGGGGCCGCTGTCCGCGATCACCGAGCAGGCGGGCGCGGACCTGATGGCCCGCACGCCCTACATCGAGGCGGTGCTGGGATGAGGGGGCTGCGATGAGGGGGCTGGGATGAGGGGGCTGCGATGACCGTGCTGCGCCGCTGGCCGCAGGTGCTCTGGCTGACCGTCGTCTGGGTCCTCCTCTGGGGCACGATCTCGGTGAAGATCGTGATCGGCGGGGTCCTGGTGGCGGTCGCCGTGACCGCGCTGTTCCCCCTGCCGCTGCTGCCGCGGCTGCCCTTCCGGCCGTGGGCGCTGCTGCAACTCGGCGGCCATCTGCTGGCCGACCTGGTGGTCTCCGGCGCGCAGGTCGCCTGGGAGACGCTCCGGTACGGCCCGGGCGCGCGGGCGGGGATCGTCGCCGTGCCGCTGCTGACGGAGTCCGAGCGGATCACGACCTTCGTCGCCGCCGCGACGGCACTGACCCCGGGAAGCGTGGTGCTGCAGATCGACCGGGCGGGCGGCCGCCTGTACGTGTACACGCTGGGCCTGCGCGGGCCGGCCGACGCCACGCGCGTGCGCCGGCAGATGGAGCGGCTGCAGGACCGGATGATGCGAACCCTGGGGGAGAAGCGATGACCGCCGCCGACGTACTTCTTCCCGCGGAGGCGGCATGAACCCCGCCGACGTACTTCTTCCCGCGGAGGCGGCATGAACATCGTGTTCGCGCTGGTCCTCGGCATGCTCGCGGCGGCGGCGTTGGTCACCGTCGCGCGCGTGCTGCGCGGGCCGGGCACGCTGGACCGGGTCGCCGCGCTCGACGTGTTCGTGGTCCTGATCGTCGCCGCCTCGGCGGTCTACATCGCCATCTACCGCGACGGGTCGACGATCCCGCTGATGGCGGCCGTCGCGCTCGTCGGGTTCGTGGGGTCGGTCACCGCGGCCCGGCTCGTCGAGCGCTGGGAGCGGCACCGGTGAACGGGCAGGTGGTCCGCGCCGACGTACTCGTTCCCGTGGAGGCGCCTTGATCACCGACGTCGTGTCGGCCGTGTTCCTGCTGCTCGGCGCGTTGTCCTGCCTGCTCGGCGCGCTCGGGTTGGTCCGGCTGCCCGACCTGCCGGCCCGGCTGCAGGCCGCGACCAAACCGCAGACCCTCGGTCTGCTGCTGATCCTGCTGGGCACGGCGATCCGGCTGGAGTTCGAGAACGCCGCCACGCTGATCCTGGTGATCCTGTTCCAGGCCGTCACCGCCCCGGTGATCTCGCAGATCGTGGCCCGCTCGGCCTACCGGACGGGCACCCTCGACCGGGACGCCCTCGTCGTCGACGAGCTGGCGGAACGGATGGAGCGCGAGGCCCGGGAGGGCGGGCCCGCCGGGCGAAAGTAGGCTCCGACCGTGGCTGTCTACGCGCTCGGTGACGTCGAACCCGACATCCATCCCGAGGCCTACGTCCACCCGGACGCGGTCGTGATCGGGAACGTGAAGCTGGGGGCGCAGGCGTCGGTGTGGCCGACCGCCGTGCTCCGCGGCGACGACGGATACATCGTGGTCGGCGAGCGCACCAGCATCCAGGACGGCTCGATCATCCACACCACGGCCCGGCAGCCCACGCTGATCGGCAACGACTGCACCGTGGGGCACAACGTGCACATCGAGGCCGCCGACATCGCCGACAAGGTGCTGATCTCGTCGGGCTCGGTCGTGCTCAACGGCTCGACGATCGGCGAGGGCGCGATCGTCGCCGCGGGTGCCGTCGTCTCGCCCGACGCCGTGATCCCGCCCCGCCGGATGGCGCTCGGCATCCCGGCGCGCGTGCGCGAGGGCTACGAGGTGCCGGAGGACCGGTTCCAGTACGCGGTGGACTCGTACGTGGAGCGGGGCAAGCGGTTCCGCGCCGAGCTGCGCCGGCTGGACGTCTGATGGCCGCCAAACCGCTGGCCGAGGTCGTCGAGGAGGGCTGGGCGCACGCGCTCGAGCCCGTCGCGCCCGTCGTGGCGGAGATGGGGGCGTTCCTGCGCGCGGAGCTCGCCGCCGGCCGGAAGTACCTGCCCGCCGGCGCGAACGTCCTGCGGGCCTTCCAGCAGCCGTTCGACGAGGTCCGGGTGCTGATCGTGGGCCAGGACCCCTACCCCACGCCGGGGCACGCCGTCGGGCTGTCCTTCTCGGTGTCCGCCGACACCCGCCCGCTGCCGCGCTCCCTGATCAACATATTCAAGGAGTACCAGGAGGACCTGGGGCTGCCGCTGCCGTCGTCGGGCGACCTCACGCCGTGGACGAAGCAGGGCGTGCTGCTGCTCAACAGGTGCCTCACGGTCGAGCCCGGCTCGCCCGGCTCGCACCGCGACAAGGGCTGGGAGGCGGTCACCGAGCAGGCGATCCGCGCGCTGGTCGAGCGGGACGCGGAGCCGCTGGTGGCGATCCTGTGGGGGCGGGACGCGCGCAACCTCGCGCCGCTGCTCGTCGACGTCCCGATCATCGAGTCGGCCCACCCGAGCCCGATGTCGGCGGACCGCGGTTTCTTCGGCTCGCGGCCCTTCAGCCGGGCCAACGACCTGCTCGAGGAGATCGGCGGGGACCCCGTCGACTGGCGCCTGCCGTAACCCGGGCGCGTGTGTCCTGGATCACAATCTTCGCGGGGTGCGCGAGGTTTGCCCGGATCGCGCCGCACGTCGCCCGGGCTTCTGAAGCGGGCCTCACCCGCGATGAGGCAAGCCTGGATCCGGTGGCGGCCCGCGCAGGGCGGCGCCAGGCTCGACGCCATGACCACCACCCAGGACATGCCCCAGGTGCAGGCCTGTTCCGTCGGTTCCTGTTCCTACAACCAGGACTCCGACTGCCACGCCGGGGCGATCACCATCGCCGGCGACCACGCGCACTGCGGCACCTTCGTCGAGATCTCGTTCCGCGGCGGGCTCGGCCGCAACGGCATGGTCGGCGCCTGCCACCGCTCCGAGTGCCGGCACAACGAGAACCTCGAGTGCACCGCCCCGTCCGTCGAAATCGGGAAGGACCAGGACGTCGCGGACTGCCTGACCTACGAGGCCAGGTAGTCGACCGCGTCGATCGGCTCCGCCGCGACGGCGCCCTGCCGGTCGGTGCGCAGCGCGCCGTCCGCCAGCGCCAGCGCCGCCACCGGGTCGGCGTCCTCCACCAGCACCGCACGGTCCGGCCGGGCGAGCCGCCGGGCCGCGCGCAGCACCAGCCGCCGCTGCGGGGCGTCCAGGCCGTCCGTGAGGCGGTCGACCAGCACGAGCGCGGCATCGGAGGCGGCGGCGCGCTCGATCATGGCCATGCGCTCCGCCAGCGGATCCGCCACGCGGGCCGTGAGGCGCAGGGCGCCGGTCTCGTGCCCGTCGGCACACCGGGCCCGGTCCTCGTCCAGCGCGTACATGAGCCGGCGCCGGGCCACGGCCGGGCCCAGGATCACCGTCACCTCGCCGAGCGGCAGTCGCAGCCCCACCGGCAGGCCTCCCTCAGGTCGACGTCGACTGAGGTGAGGCTAACCCTCCTACCCGGTCCGGGTCGAGGTCTCCTCGGCCACACCCGGGGCGCACGACGACGGGGCGGCCTCCTCGGTGGAGGAGGCCGCCCCGTTCGTGTCTCGCGGGTCGCTCGCCGTCAGGCGCGCGCGACCTTGCCCGCCTTGAGGCAGGAGGTGCACACGTTCAGGCGCTGACGGTTGCCACCGTCGACCTTGGCGCGCACGGTCTGGATGTTCGGGTTCCAGCGACGGTGGGTACGGCGGTGCGAGTGCGAGACGGACATGCCGAAGCCCGGACCCTTGCCGCAGACGTCGCAGACGGCAGCCACGTCGGACACTCCTCGGGGTAGACAGACAACGATGCGAGGCCCGGGTCGCCCCGGGCACGTGTCGTCCAGGGTAACCGCCCGTCCGGCGGCCCTCCCACCGGCCCCCCGCCCGCGACGGACCGCGATCGCCCGACGCGCCCGCTCGCTAGGGTGAACGCGTGCCCCCGACGCTCGACGCCGCCCTGCTCCGGCGCTGGGCCGCCGCCGCCGTGGCGGGGCTCGACCGGCACCGCGGCGAGCTCGACGGGATCAACGTCTTCCCGGTCGCCGACGCGGACACCGGCACCAACATGCTCCTCACCATGCGGGCCGGCGCCGACGCCGTCGACCAGGGGTCCGGCGACGCCGCGGAGATCGCCGCGGCGCTGGCCAAGGGCGCGCTGCGCGGCGCCCGCGGGAACTCCGGGACCATCCTCTCCCAGCTGCTGCGCGGGCTCGCCGAGGCGCTCGGCGCGGGCGAGGACCTCGCGGGCGCGCTGCGCCGGGCCTCCGAGCTGGCCACCGCCGCGGTCGCCGAGCCGCGCGAGGGCACCATGCTCACCGTCATCGCCGCCGCGGCCGAGGCGGCCGCCGAGCTCGGCGGGGACCCGGTCGCGGTCGCCGACGCCGCGCACGCGGCCGTCGCGCGCACCACCGGCCAGCTCGCCGAGCTGAGCCGGGCCGGGGTGGTCGACGCGGGCGGGCTCGGCGTCGCCGTGGTGCTCGACGCCCTGGTCGAGGCCTGCGCGGGCCGGGTCCCGGAGCGCTCGCGGGTGGTCGTCCGGGACCGGGCGGCGCTCACCGCGGCCCGCGAGTCCGGGTCGGAGCAGTACGACAGCGAGGTCATGTACCTCCTCGACCGGACCACGGACGACGCGGTGACCGCCCTGCGCGCCCGGCTCACCTCGCTCGGGGACTCCGTGGTCGTCGTCGGCGACGGGTCCGGGACCTGGAACGTGCACGTCCACTGCACGGACGTCGGTGCGGCGATCGAGGCCGGGATCGAGGCGGGCCGGCCGCACCGGGTCACCGTCATGCGCTTCGACGACCGCCCGCCCGAGCCCGAACGCCCCACCTTCCGGCGGTCGCGCGCGGTGCTGATGATCGCCTCGGGGGCCGGGGTGGCCGAGCTCGCCCGCGCGGCCGGGGCGGACGTGCTGGAGACCCGGCCCGGGCACACCGTCTCCGGCAGGGAGCTGGCCGACTCCGTCGAGGCCACCGGCGCCGCGCACGTCGCCCTCATGACCTGCGACGTCGGCCTGCTCGACCTGGCCTCCCGGGTCGCCGGCGCGGCGCGGGACGAGGGCCGCGAGGTGGTCGTCGTCCCCACGACGTCCGTGCCGCAGGGCCTCGCCGCCCTCGCCGTGCACGACCTGTCCCGCAACGCCGCCGACGACGTCGTCGCCATGGCCGAGGCCGCCGCCGGCACCCGGACCGGCGGGCTCGTGGTGGCGGAGGCGGAGGCCCTCACCTGGGTCGGCCGGTGCGCACCGGGGGAGGTGCTCGGGATGAGCGAGGGCGAGGTCGTGCTGATCGCCCCCGACCTGACTGTCGGTGCCCTGTGGTTGGCTCACCGCATGCTGACTCCGGGTGGTGAGCTCGTCACCGCGCTGTTGGGGGCGGACGCCCCCGAGGAGCTGGGCAGCGGCCTGGCCGAGGACCTGCGCCGCACCCACCCGGAGGTCGACGTCGTGGTCTACCGCGGTGGCCAGGTGGACTTCCCGCTGGTGCTGGGGGTGGAGTAGTGGTGGCTCCCGAGAGGATCGACACGCCGAGGATCGACATGGACACCCGGCTGATCGACGTGATCGGCAGGACCTCGGCGAACGCGCTGGGCGGCAAGCTCGAGCTGCACACCGTCGGCGACCTGGTGCGGCACTACCCGCGCCGGTACGTCGAGCGCGGCAAGCTCACCGACATCGCCGGGCTCGCGGTGGGCGAGTACGTCACGGTGATCGCCACGGTGCAGGCGGCGACCACCCGTCCGATGCGCACCCGGCGCGGGAAGCTGATGAACTGCACGATCCGGGACGCCAAGGGCGCCACCCTGTCGTGCACCTTCTTCAACGCGCAGAAGGTGCAGTCCTTCATCCAGGTCGGGCGCACGCTGATGTTCTCCGGCACGGTCTCGGTCTTCCGCACCGGCCGGCAGACCACGCTGCAGCTCACCCACCCGGAGTTCGAGGAGCTGGAGGAGGACGCCGAGGACCGGCCGTACATCTCCATCTACCCGGCCACCAAGGGCGTCCGGTCCCAGGCCATCGCCCGCAGCGTCCGCCAGGTGCTCGCGCTGCTCGACGACCCGACCGACCCGCTGCCCGAGGACCTGCGGCACGAGCACGAGCTCATGCCGCTGGGCGCCGCGCTGCGCAAGATCCACGTGCCGCAGTCCGAGGCGGACCGGCACGCGGCGAAGGGCCGGCTGGTGTGGGACGAGGCGTTCGGCGTCCAGCTCGCACTGTCACTGCAGCGGGAGCGGGCGATGCACCGGCCCGCGGCGCCGTCGCCGCGCAAGGCGGGCGGGCTGCTCGAGGCGTTCGACGCGAACCTGCCGTTCCCGCTCACCGCCGGGCAGAAGTCGGTGGGCGAGGAGATCGCCGAGGACCTCGGCCGGCCACTGCCGATGAACCGGCTCGTGCAGGGGGACGTCGGCGCGGGCAAGACCGTCGTCGCGCTGCGGGCGATGCTGCAGGTCGTCGACAACGGCCGGCAGGCCGCCATGCTGGCGCCCACGGAGGTGCTGGCCACCCAGCACGCGCGGTCGCTGCGGGCGATGCTCGGGCCGCTCGGCAACGGCGGCGAGCTCGGCTCGTCGGACGGGGCCACGAGGATCACGCTGCTCACCGGCTCGATGTCCACGGCGGAGCGGCGGCAGGCGCTGCTGGACATCCAGTCCGGGGCCGCGGGGATCGTCGTCGGGACGCACGCGATCATCGAGGACACGGTGGGCTTCGCCGAGCTCGGCCTCGTGGTGGTCGACGAGCAGCACCGCTTCGGCGTCGAGCAGCGGGACGCACTGCGGGGCCGCGGCGAGCGCACCCCGCACCTGCTGGTCATGACGGCCACGCCGATCCCGCGGACCGTCGCCATGACGGTGTACGGCGACCTGGAGGTCTCGGCGCTCACCGAGCTGCCCAAGGGCCGGTCACCGATCAGGACCACGGTCGTGCCGGCCGGGGAGAAGCCGAGCTGGCTGGAGCGGGTCTGGGCGCGCATCCGCGAGGAGGTCGCGGCGGGCCACCAGTGCTACGTCGTGTTCCCGCGGGTGGGCGGGGAGTACGCCACGGCGTCGAAGAAGAAGGGCCGGGACCCGGAGGACGCCGACGATCCGGACGACGCCGGGGCGGACGGGGACGACGGCGAGCGCCGCCCACCGCTGGCGGTGCTCGACATCGGGCCCAAGCTGGCCGAGGGACCGCTGGCGGGGCTGCGGATCGGGATCCTGCACGGCAAGCTGCCGGCGGACGAGAAGGACGCGGTCATGCGCGCGTTCGACGCCGCCGAGCTCGACGTCCTCATGGCCACCACGGTGATCGAGGTGGGCGTCGACGTCCCCAACGCCACCGGGATGATCATCATGGATGCGGACCGGTTCGGGCTCTCCCAGCTGCACCAGCTCCGCGGCCGCGTCGGTCGTGGCTCGGCGCCCGGGGTGTGCCTGCTGGTCACGGACATGCCGGGCGGCACCACGGCCCGCGAGCGGCTCGACGCCATCGCCTCCACCACGGACGGGTTCGAGCTCGCGCGGCTGGACCTGGAGCTGCGCCGGGAGGGCGACATCCTCGGCTCCTCGCAGTCCGGGCGGCGCTCGGGGCTCAAGCTGCTGTCGCTGCTGCGGCACGAGAAGGTCATCTCCGCGGCGCGGCTCTCCGCGACCCGGCTCGTCGCCTCCGACCCCGGCCTCGGGAACCACCCCGGCCTCCGCGCCCTCGTCGCCGAGACGGTGGGGGACGAGGAGGCCGCCGCCTACCTCGACAAGGTGTAGCCCGCCGGACCCCCCGCGAGTCGCGAGTTCGTGCACCGCGAGTCGGGAGTTCCGGCAGCGCGAGTCGGGAGTTCCGGCAGCGCGAGTCGGGAGTTCCGGCAGCGCGAGTCGGGAGTTCCGGCAGCGCGAGTCGGGAGTTCCAGCAGCGCGAGTCGGGAGTTCCTGCACCGCGAGTCGGCAGTTCTCGGTGCCCCGGACCGCCGACTCGCGCGGCTACGCGCTGAGTTGGCCCCGGCCCTCGTTCTCCAGTGCGGCCACGGCGGCGCGCGGCAGGTGCACCACACCCGCCTTCTCGAGCCGGGCCAGCTCGGACCGGGCCATCGCGTACGCGGCGAGCCGCTCGGCGTCGTTGTCCGAGTCCCGTGCGGTGGTGAGCAGCTTGATCGCCCGCTCCACCGACGCGCGCTCCGAGGCCGACAGCGAGGAGTGCCGGATCCGCTCGGCCGCGTCGCGCGCGGCCTCCCACGCCCGCACCGCCCGGTCGACGGCCGCGACGAACATCTCCGCGTGGTGGCGGTCCGCGGGCCGGTGGTCGGTGTCGAGCGCCTGGGCCTCGGCGAACGCCTCGACGAACCGCCCGGTGCTGGGCACCGAGACGTCCGCGAGGGCGGGCAGCCGCAGCACGGCCATCGGGTCGCACTCGTAGGCCGTGTACTCCTCGCGCAACAGGTCGAACCGCGCCCGGGCCTGCGCCCACGGCGGCGCCGGCGGGGCCTGCGGGCGGGGCGCCGCGGCCGGCGGCGGCGGGATCGGACGGCGCCGCCCGGCCCGGTGTGCGGTGATCGCGACGACGGCGAGCAGGAACAGGGGGGAGAAGGACACCGCGGCGAAGGCGGTCGCGGCCGCGGCGCTGCCCACCAGCCCCACGAGCAGGATGATCAGCGGGAGCGCGATCCACGGCGACGGCACGGCCATCCCGGGGCGGTACGGACCGTGGTGCCGGTGCGGCGGTCCCGACGCCATCCGGCGCACGCGTCGCGCGGTCCGCTCACCCGGATTCTCCCAGCGGGAACCGTGCCCCCGGCCGTAGCCGCCGGGCCCGCCGAAGCCGCCCGGGTGATGCGGACGCCGTGTCATTCCTCCTTGGTACCCGAACGGGTGGTGACGTGCATCGACCCTGCGGGGGAATGCCCCGGTCGGCCGCATTCGCCGCCCCGGCCGGTCTCAGCGACGTCTCAGCCCTCCCGCCGCGGACGGGCCGGTTGCGCACTCCGCGCACCCTGTCCCATCTGGTGGTTCTGCGGTCGACGGGTGTTCGGGCCGCGTGCCACGATTCCCCGTCCCCGCCGCCACCGCGGCGCGGACGCGCGTCACGTCCGACGGACCAGGGAGCCGGATGTTCTCGAAAGTGCTGGTGGCCAACCGTGGCGAGATCGCGATCCGGGCGTTCCGGGCCGCCTTCGAGCTGGGGATCTCGACGGTGGCGGTGTTTCCCTACGAGGACCGCAACTCGCTGCACCGGGCGAAGGCCGACGAGTCGTACCTGATCGGCGAGCGCGGCCACCCCGTCCGCGCCTACCTGTCGGTCGAGGAGATCATCAAGGCGGCGAAGAAGGCCGGGGCCGACGCCGTCTACCCCGGCTACGGCTTCCTGTCCGAGAACCCCGATCTCGCCGCCGCCTGCCACGACGCCGGCATCACCTTCGTCGGGCCCCCGTCGGAGGTCCTGCACCTGACCGGCAACAAGTCCCGCGCGGTCGCGGCCGCGCGCGAGGCCGGGGTGCCGGTGCTGAAGTCGTCGGAACCCTCGGACGACGTGGAGACCCTGCTCGCCGCGGCCGACGACGTCGGGTTCCCGATCTTCGTCAAGGCGGTCGCCGGTGGCGGCGGCCGCGGCATGCGGCGGGTGGAGAAGCCGGGCGACCTGCGCGACGCCGTCGAGGCGGCCTCGCGCGAGGCCGAGTCGGCCTTCGGCGACGGGACCGTGTTCCTCGAGCAGGCGGTGGTGAACCCCCGCCACATCGAGGTGCAGATCCTGGCCGACGGCGAGGGCGACGTCGTGCACCTGTTCGAGCGGGACTGCTCGGTGCAGCGGCGCCACCAGAAGGTCGTCGAGATCGCACCGGCGCCGAACCTCGACCCCGAGCTGCGCGAGCGCATCTGCGCCGACGCCGTGAACTTCGCCCGGCACATCGGCTACCGCAACGCGGGCACCGTCGAGTTCCTCGTCGACGAGCGCGGCAACCACGTCTTCATCGAGATGAACCCGCGCATCCAGGTCGAGCACACGGTGACCGAGCAGGTCACCGACCGCGACCTGGTGATCGCCCAGCTGCGCATCGCCTCGGGGATGACGCTGCCGGAGCTGCACCTGACCCAGGACGAGGTCACCCTCTCCGGTGCGGCGCTGCAGTGCCGCGTGACCACCGAGGACCCGGCCAACGGGTTCCGCCCCGACACCGGCGTGATCAGCGCCTACCGCTCGCCCGGCGGCCCCGGCGTGCGGCTCGACGGCGGCACGGTGCACACCGGCGCCGAGGTCTCCGCGCACTTCGACTCGATGCTGGTCAAGCTGACCTGCCACGGCCACGACTTCGCCAACGCCGTGCGGCGCGCCCGCCGGGCGATCGCGGAGTTCCGGATCCGCGGCGTCTCCACGAACCTGCCGTTCCTCGCCGCGGTCCTCGACGACCCGGACTTCGCCGCCGGGCGCATCACCACCAGCTTCATCGAGGACCGGCCGGAGCTGCTCAAGGCGCGCCCGTCCGCCGACCGCGGCTCGCGGATGCTGGCCTACCTCGCCGACGTCACGGTGAACCGGCCGAACGGTCCGCGCCCCGAGGTCGTCGAGCCCGTCGACAAGCTGCCTCCGGTCGACCTGAACGCCGAGCCGCCCGCCGGGTCCGCCCAGCTGCTGCGCGAGCTCGGGCCGGAGAAGTTCGCGCAACGGCTCCGCGACCAGAAGGCCGTGGCGGTCACCGACACCACGTTCCGGGACGCCCACCAGTCCCTGCTGGCCACCCGGATCCGGACGCGGGACCTGCTCGCGGTGGCCCCGCACGTCGCGCGGATGGCGCCGGAGCTGCTCAGCCTGGAGTGCTGGGGCGGCGCGACCTACGACGTCGCGCTGCGGTTCCTCGCCGAGGACCCGTGGGAGCGACTGGCGGCGCTGAAGGAGGCCGTGCCGAACATCTGCACGCAGATGCTGCTGCGCGGCCGCAACACCGTCGGCTACACGCCGTACCCGACCGAGGTCACGGACGCGTTCGTCGCCGAGGCCGCGAAGACCGGCATGGACATCTTCCGGATCTTCGACGCGCTCAACGACATCTCGCAGATGCGCCCGGCCATCGAGGCGGTCCGCGAGACCGGGACCGCGGTCGCGGAGGTGGCGCTCTGCTACACCGCGGACCTGTCGAACCCCGGCGAGAAGCTCTACACCCTCGACTACTACCTGCGCCTGGCCGAGCAGATCGTCGAGGCCGGCGCGCACGTCCTGGCGATCAAGGACATGGCCGGGCTGCTGCGCCCGCCCGCCGCGCGCACGCTCGTCGAGGCGCTGCGTAGCCGGTTCGACCTGCCGGTGCACCTGCACACCCACGACACCGCGGGCGGCCAGCTGGCCACGCTGATCACGGCGATCGACGCCGGTGTCGACGCCGTCGACGGAGCGGTCGCCTCGATGGCCGGCACCACCAGCCAGCCCTCGCTGTCGGCACTGGTCGCGACGACCGACCACACCGAGCGGGCGTCGGGGCTGTCGCTGCAGTCGGTCTCGGACCTGGAGCCGTACTGGGAGGCGGTGCGGAAGGTCTACGCGCCGTTCGAGTCCGGGCTCGCCTCGCCGACCGGCCGCGTGTACACCCACGAGATCCCGGGCGGGCAGCTGTCCAACCTGCGCCAGCAGGCGATCGCGCTCGGGCTGGGGGACCGGTTCGAGCTGATCGAGGACTGCTACGCCGCCGCGGACCGGATGCTGGGCCGGCTGGTCAAGGTCACGCCGTCGTCCAAGGTCGTCGGTGACCTGGCCCTGCACCTGGTCGGCGCGGGGGTCACGGCCGACGACTTCGAGTCCGACCCGGGCAAGTTCGACGTCCCGGACTCGGTGATCGGGTTCCTGCGCGGCGAGCTGGGCGACCCGCCCGGCGGCTGGCCGGAGCCGTTCCGGACCCGGGCGCTGGAGGGCCGCTCGCCGGAGGCCGAGCACCCCGAGCTGAGCATCGAGGACCGGCGCGGGTTGCGCGACGAGCGCCGCCGGACGTTGAACCGGCTGCTGTTCCCCGCCCCGACCAAGGAGTTCGACGCCCACCGGGAGCACTACGGCGACACCAGCGTGCTGTCGACGAAGGACTTCTTCTACGGCCTCGAGCCGGACATCGAGCACACGGTCACCCTCGAGCAGGGCGTGACGCTGCTCATCGAGCTCGAGGCGATCTCCGAGCCCGACGAGCGGGGCTACCGGACCGTGCTGACCACGCTCAACGGGCAGCTGCGGCCGGTGTCGGTGCGCGACCAGTCGATCCAGACGGACGTCAAGGTCGCGGAGAAGGCCGAGCGGGGCAACGACCACCACGTCGCCGCGCCGTTCGGCGGCGTCGTCACGCTGCAGGTGGGCGAGGGCGACGCGGTGTCCGCCGGCCAGACCGTCGCCACCATCGAGGCGATGAAGATGGAGGCCAGCATCTCCGCCCAGCGCGGCGGCACGGTCTCCCGGCTCGCCATCGGCAAGGTCCAGCAGGTGGAGGGCGGCGACCTGCTGCTGGAGATCGAGTAGCCGACCCGGCGGCACGAACGGCGCTCTCGTGCGCTAGGACTGCACGAGAGTGCCGTTCGTGCGATCGGAGGTGGGCGCGGTGACCAGGATCATCGCGGGGCGCGCCCGTGGGCGGCGGCTCGCGGTGCCGGGTTCGGGCACCCGCCCCACCTCGGACCGGGTGCGCGAGGCGCTGTTCTCCGCGCTCGACCACGACCCGGGCCTCGAGGGCGCCGCGGTGCTCGACCTCTGCGCGGGCACCGGGGCCCTCGGGCTCGAGGCCCTCTCCCGCGGGGCCGCGCACGCCCTGTTCGTCGAGTCCGACCGGAAGGCGGCGGGGGTGCTGCGGCGCAACCTCGCGACCGTCGGGCTGGGCGGGGAGGTCCGGCTCGGCCCGGCAGGGACGGTCCTCGCGGGGCCCGCGCCCCGGCCGTTCGACCTCGTGCTGGTCGACCCGCCCTACGCCGTGACCGACGACGAGGTCGCCGCCTGGCTGCACGCGGCCGCCACACACGGCTGGCTGGCCGACGACGCCGTGGTGATCGTCGAGCGGGGCCGGTCAGGGGGAACCCGCGCCGCCGGTTTCCCCTGGCCGGAACCGCTCGAAGGCGTGCGTGAGCGTCGTTACGGGGACACCGTGATCCACGTCGGCGGCTGTTACGGTCCGGCCATGCCAGCTGAGGCGCAGCGATGAGGCGCGCGGTCTGTCCCGGCTCGTTCGACCCCGTGACGCTCGGCCATCTCGACGTCATCTCGCGGGCCGCCGGCCTGTTCGACGAGGTCGTCGTCGCCGTGCTGATCAACAAGAAGAAGCAGGGGCTGTTCTCCGTCGAGGAGCGCATCGCGATGCTCGAGGAGACCACGGCCGACCTCCCGAACGTCCGCGCGGACTCCTTCCACGGCCTGCTCGTGGACTACTGCCGTGCCCACGACATCAAGGCCATCGTCAAGGGCCTGCGCGCCGTCACCGACTTCGACTACGAGCTGCAGATGGCGCAGATGAACCAGCGCCTCTCGGGCGTCGACACGCTGTTCATGTCGACCAACCCCGAGTTCAGCTTCCTGTCCAGCTCGCTGGTCAAGGAGGTCGCGACCTACGGCGGCGACGTCGCGCACCTGCTCCCGCCCTCGGTGCACCGCCAGCTCCTCGACCGGATCGCCGAGCGCAGCTGACGCCCGTACCCGGGTGTCGCGCGGTCTATGCCGGCGATCACCCGGTCGGAACTTGACACGCCCTGGCGTCGCGAATACGGGGATCCCGGGCGGGCCGGTGAGAGGATCGCGGCCGTGTACAGGGTCTTCGAGTCGCTCGACGCACTGGTGACGGTGGTGGAGGAGGCGCGGGGCGTCCCCATGACCGCCAACTGCGTGGTGCCGCGCGGCGACGTCCTCGACCTGCTCGACGACCTGCGCGAGGCCGTCCCGGGCGAGCTCGACGACGCCCAGGACGTCCTCGACCGGCGCGACGAGATCGTCGGCGAGGCCGAGCGGGAGGCCGAGGAGACCCGGACCGCCGCGTCGACCGAGGCCGAGGAGATGCTCGCCGAGGCCCGCGCCGAGGCCGAACGGCTGGTGGCCGAGGCCCGCGAGGAGGCCGAACGCACCCTCGCCGACGCCCGGCACGAGGCGGACACGATGATCGCCGACGGCCGGCAGGAGTACGAGGAACTCACCGAGCGGGCCCGGCACGACGCCGACCGGCTCGCCGAGGCCGGCCGCACCACGCACGACCGGTACGTCGCCGACGGGCAGGCCGAACAGGCCCGGCTCGTGGCCGGCACCGAGGTCGTCCGGGCGGCGCACACCGAGGCGGCCCGGATCGTCGACACCGCCGACGGCGAGGCCGACCGGCTGCGCCGCGAGTGCGACGGCTACGTCGACGCCAAGCTCGCCGAGTTCGAGGACACCCTCACCAAAGCGCTGCGCACCGTCAGCCGGGGGCGCAGCCAGCTGTGGAAGGGTGGCTCGCCCAACGGCACCCCCGCCACCGCCCTGCACGGGCGCACGGGGACGGGGATGGACCTGATCGACTGAGCGCCGCGCGCGTTCGTCGAGCTGGGTCGGCGCGCTTGTCGGCGGTGATCGTCGGTTGTGTGCGCCGAGGGTTGTGTGGAGCGCCGTGGGTGCACGGCGTCGCTGATCTTGGGGTGGCCGTCGCCGGGCAAGATCGCCGTTCAGGTGCAGCGAGGCTGGGCTCGGCTGCCTTGAGCGCACGATTCGACCAATCATTGGGCGACGTTGCCGTGATCGTTGTGGTCCTGCAGGGGGGCGACCCCGGCTGCCCTGAGCGCACGGCAACACTGATCAGGTCGGGTACTTGGCGGTCATGATCGTCTTCGTTGTGCAGGGAAGGTGGGGCGCGCAGCCCTGAGTGCACCAGATCAGCGATCTTCCGAGCCGGTATCGAGACGTCTCCGGGCTCGGCCGACTCAGCTGCCCTGAGCGCACGGCTTCGCCGGCCGCCGGAAGGCGCGGTCATGATCGTTGTTGAAGTGCACCGTGTGTGGGCGAGCCTGCCCTGAATGCACCGCAACACTGATCGCGCGGTGCGCTGAGCGGTCGTGATCGTCTTTGTCGTGCAGGGATGGTGGGCCGCGCAGCCCCGAGGGCAAGGAACCGGCGATCAGTCGAGCCGACGCCGAGACGCTCCCAGCGCGGTGGGCCGGGGGGCTTGAGCGCAGGGCATCGCCGATCACGGTCGATCATGATCGCATCGTTTAGTGCACTGATGGTGAGCTTCGCTGCCCTGAGTTCACGGGGCCAGGGACCTCTTGAGGCCCTTCCGGGCGCGGTGGGCGGTGCCGGATTCGAGAGCCGCGGAACCGGCGCGATCGCGCTGCCGTCCGAGCGCGCATGGATCTCTCCCTCCCCTTCCTCGGCTCGGAGGCGACGGCCACCGGCTCGCTCACCCGGGGCGCGCTGCGCGGGCCGCGCTTCCGCAGACTCCTGCCCGACGTCTACGTGCCCGCAGACCTGCCCGTCGACCTCGCAGTGCGTGCCCGGGCGGCCGCGGTGTGGGCGGGGAAGGGCGCCGTCGTTGCCGGCTGGGCCGCCGCGGAGCTGCTCGGTGCGTCGTGCGGGCCCCGGGACGCGCCCGTCGACCTGATCATCCGCGGCGGAACGACGAGGTCGCCGGCGGGTGTCCTGCTCCGGCGGACCAGGCTGTGGAGCGACGAGACCACGCACCGGGCCGGGGTGGAGGTCACGACGCCGGCTCGGACGGCCTTCGACGTGGCCAGGTGGGCTCCGGACCTCGTCGAACAAGTCGCGGGTGTGGACGCGGTGGCCCACGTCTGGCAGCTCGAGGTCGACCGGATCCGCTCGCTGTGGCGACGGCACCTCGGCGCACACGGCAGCGCAGACCTGGCGGAGGTTCTCCGGCTCGTCGACACGCGGGCGGAGTCGCCCATGGAGTCGCGGATCCGCGTCGCGCTGCACCTGGCCGGGCTCCCACGTCCGCGGGTGCAGCACCGGGTGGGTCCGCACCGGCTGGACCTCGCGTATCCGGAGGCGCTGCTCGGCGTCGAGCACGACGGCCCGCACCACCGCGAGGCCGAGCAGGCGCGGCGGGACCTGGAACGAGAGGCGTTCCTCGCCTGCGCAGGCTGGCGGGTGGTTCGGTTCGCCTCGTGGACGGTGCTGCACGAGCCGGATCGGATCGCGCGGGAGGTCGGAGCGCTCCTCGCGGCGTCGTGATCGACGATCGCGTGCATTTACGGCGGCGTCGAGGACCGCGACTGCACCGAACTAGCGATCATGTCGAAGGGGTGGGCGGGTCGCGGCTGGTGATCGCCAGTCCCGTGCAGTGGCGGCAGCCCGAACGACCACTGCTGCACCACGTCAACGATCATGGCCGACCAGCCCACGCGCTGCTCGTGGCGTCATGATCGGCGATCGCGTGCACCCATGGCGGCGGCCGTGACCGTGGCTGCACCGAGCCGACGATCATGGTCGGGTTGCTGGTGGCGCGGGCTGCCGCCAGGCGTGATCGCTAGTTCCGTGCGCTGATGGCGGAGTCGACGGCCATCGCTGCACCGAGTCGACGATCATGGCTGCGGCGACCGGCCTCAGGCCTCGTGATCGGCCTTCGCGTGCATCGGCGGCGGTATCAGCGCCCCTCATCGCAAAGGACCGACGATCATGGTCGATGGCGGGCGGGATCGGCGCCCAGTCGATCACTATCCGGTCAACCGTCTCAACACGCTGTGCCGGACGGACTACTCTGCGCGCATGGCCCGCCACGACGAGCCGGATCCGGCGACCTGGTGGGAGCGGTACGGCCACCGCCTGCACGGCGAGCCGACGGGGTCCGGCGAGAGGGAGACGACGGTGGCGGAGGACAGGGCGGCCGACGACGGGCGCGAGCCGCCCCGCATGGCCTACCCGCAGCGGCAGGGCGGCGAGGCCGGGGCGTGGTTCACCGATCCCTCCGGGCTGCCCGCGGTCGGCGCGGAGCCGCGGCGCGCCGCCGGACCGGCGCACCTGCGGTCGTTCGACCCGGACTCGCTGGTCCGGGCGCGCGGCCCGGTGCCCGACCGCGGCTGGCGCAAGATCCTGCACACCGCGACGCTCGGCCGGATCGACCCCGGCCCCAGTGCGGCGCAGCTCGCCGCCCAGGACCGACTGGCGCGGGTGCGGAGCCACCTCGCCGGGACACACCGGGTCGCGGTGACCTCGCTGAAGGGCGGCGTCGGCAAGACGACCGTGACCGCGTGCCTCGGCCTCGCGCTCGCCGAGTACCGCGGCGACCGCATCCTCGCGCTCGACGCCAACCCCGACGCCGGCACGCTCGCCGACCGGCTGACCGGGCACAGCGACCGGACCGTCCGCGACCTGCTCGACGACCTCGGCGCCGTCGACTCCTGGACCGCCGTCTCGCGCTACACGAGCCTCGCCGGGCGGCTGCAGGTCCTCGCCTCCGAGCAGGACCCCGCGGCGGGGGAGGCGTTCACCCGCGACGAGTACCTGCGGGTCGACGAGGCGCTCGCCCGCTACTTCAGCGTGATGATCACCGACTCCGGGACCGGCATGGTCCACTCGGCGATGGCAGGGACGCTCGACGTGGCCGACTCGCTCGTCGTCGTCGGCGCGCCGACGGTCGACGGGGCCGGCCGGGCCAGCAAGACCCTCGACTGGCTCGTCGCGCACGGGCACGAGGAGCTCGTCGGCGACGCGGTCGTGGTGCTGGTCGGGCGTGCGGGCCGTGAGATCGACGCCCCGGCGCTGCGCGAGCACTTCGGCGGTCGCTGCCGCGTGGTGGTGGAGGTGCCGCACGACCCGCACCTCGCGACGGGCGGGCGGATCGACCAGGGTCGGCTGCGCCCGGCCACGCGGGACGCCTTCCTGGAGCTCGCCGCCGCCGTCGCCGAGGCCTTCCCCGCGCACGTGCGCCGCTGAGCGGAGGGCGGCGCCCGTCTCCGCGGATCGCCGTTCCGGTGTCCCGAAAGTGCCGACTCGCGCTACCGGAACTGCCGACTCGCGGTGCGGGAACTGCCGACTCGCGCTGCCGGAACTGCCGACTCGCGCTGCCGGAAGTCGCGACTCGCGCTGCCGGAGCTGCCGGCTCGCGGGGGTGGGGTGCGGCTGGTGTGGACGGCGGGTCGTGGACTGCGCGTATCCTCGCGCGAGTCATGAGCACGAACCGCGCCCCCGAACCCCGCCCCGAGACCAGCCCCTGGGTGTTCTCCACCCGTGAGATGGGCCGTCGTCCGGGCACCATGCGCACCGTCACCCGGTCCGTCCCCGGACCGGGCGCGGAGCGTGCCGACGAGGCGATCGGCCTGGTCGGTGTCCTCGCCGTGCCGCCGGGCAGCCCCGTCGAGCTGGACCTGCGCCTGGAGTCGGTGAGCGAGGGCGTCTACGTGTCGGGGACCGCTTCCGCGCAGCTGGCGGGCGAGTGCTCCCGGTGCCTCGACGAGCTGGACGAGGACCTCGAGGTGCGCATCGAGGAGCTCTTCGCCTACCCGGACAGCGTCACCGAGGAGACGACCGACGAGGACGAGATCCCGCGGGTCGTCGACGAGCACGTGGACCTCGAGCAGACGGTGCGGGACGCGATCGTCCTGGAGCTCCCGCTCGCGCCGCTGTGCCGGGACGACTGCCCAGGTCTGTGCCCCGAGTGCGGCGGACGACGGGCCGATCTCGGGCCCGACCACCGGCATGAGACACTGGATCCCCGGTGGGCCGCTCTGCGTGAGCGCCTGCCTTCCGATTGAAGACGTTTCGATGTCGTAAGACCTCTCGAGCACAACCGTAGGAGATCTGCCGTGGCCGTACCCAAGCGCCGGATGTCGCGGTCCAACACGCGCTCTCGTCGGGCGCAGTGGAAGGCCACCGCGCCGACCCTCGTCGCCTGCAACAACCGCGCCTGTGGCGAGCTGAAGCCGCCGCACGTCGCCTGCCCCGTCTGCGGGCAGTACGACGGTCGTCAGGTCGTCCGTCCGGCCTGATTTGCCGGTGGGCGACAAGAGCGTCACGGGGCCCCGCGAGGACCGCACCCCGCTGCTGGAGGCACTCGGCGTCGAGATCGGCGCCGAGTTGCTCACCCTCGCCCTCACGCACCGCTCGTACGCCTACGAGCACGGTGGCCTGCCGACCAACGAGCGGCTGGAGTTCCTGGGCGACTCGGTGCTCGGCATCATCGTCACCGAGCGGCTCTACCGGGACCACCCGGAGCTGCCCGAGGGGCAGCTCGCCAAGCTGCGGGCGAGCGTGGTCAACATGCACGCGCTCGCGGGCGTGGCGGCGACGTTGTCCGAGCACGGGCTGGGCGCCTACATCTACCTCGGCCGTGGTGAGGAACTCACCGGCGGCCGGGACAAGGCGAGCATCCTGGCCGACGCCACCGAGGCCCTGATCGGCGCGGTCTACCTGGACCACGGGCTGGAGACGGCCCGGTCGCTGGTGCACCGGCTCTTCGGCGACCTGCTGCAGGGCGCCCCGCTGCTCGGGGCCGGCCTGGACTGGAAGACCAGCCTCCAGGAGCTCACGGCCTCGGAGGGGCTCGGCGTGCCGGAGTACCGGATCGCCGAGGAGGGCCCCGACCACCTCAAGACCTTCACCGCGACCGCGGTCGTCGGGGGTCGCGAGCTGGGCTCCGGGGACGGGCGCACCAAGAAGGAGGCCGAGCAGAAGGCCGCCGCGCTCGCCTGGCGCACCATCACGGACGAGACGCAGAAGTCGGCCCGGGCCCAGAGTTGACGGCCCGGAGCTGACGTGCCCGAGCTTCCCGAGGTCGAGGTGGTCCGGCGCGGTCTCGCCGACCACGTCCTCGACCGCACGATCGCCGAGGTCACCGTCGCGCACCCGCGCGCGGTGCGCCGGCACGTCGCCGGCGGGGAGGACTTCGCCGCGCGGCTGAAGGGCCGCACGATCAGCGCGGCCCGCCGCCGCGGCAAGTACCTCTGGCTCGAGCTGGACAGCGCCGGGCCGGGGGACGACGCGATCCTCGCCCACCTGGGCATGAGCGGCCAGATGCTCGTCGCCACCCCGGACCGGCCGGACGAGAAGCACCTCCGGATCCGTCTGCGGTTCGACGACGAGGGCCCCGAGCTGCGGTTCGTCGACCAACGGACCTTCGGCGGCCTGTCGGTCCACCCGCTCACCGAGGGGGCGGGCGGCGGGCTGCTGCCCCAGCCCGTCGCGCACATCGGGCGGGATCCGATGGACCCGCTGTTCTCGCTCGACGACGCGGTGGCCGGCATGCGCCGCCGCCGCACCGAGATCAAGCGGGCGCTGCTCGACCAGACGGTGGTGTCCGGGATCGGCAACATCTACGCCGACGAGGCGCTCTGGCGCGCACGGCTGCACGGGGCGCGACCGACCGAGAAGCTCACGCGCAAGCAGGGCGTCGCAGTGCTCGAGGCCGCCTCCGAGGTGATGGCGGAGGCCCTCGACCAGGGCGGCACGTCGTTCGACGCCTTGTACGTCAACGTGAACGGCGCCTCGGGCTACTTCGACCGCTCACTGGCGGTCTACGGCCGCACGGACGAGCCGTGCCGCCGCTGCGGCACCCCGATCCGCCGCGAGGCGTTCATGAACCGCAGCTCCTTCTCCTGCCCGCGCTGCCAACCGCGCCCTCGCGCCGTCCGCTGATCCCGGACGAGCCCTTGACCGGGCCCCCAGGTGCGGCGAAGTGTGGACGATTTCTCCGGGTAACGAGGAGGTCGTCCCATGTCGCAGCCGGTCACCGACCCGACGTTCTACCGCTCCGCCGCCGAGGCCGCGGCCGCACCCCCCGAGCGCCTGGCGTACGTCGCCGCGTTCGACCGCTCCGCGGAACGGCCGGACGCGATGGCCGTGGTCGACGTCGACCCGGACGCCGAGACCTACGGCCGGGTCGTCGGCTGGACGGACATGCCCGGCACCGGCGACGAGCTGCACCACTTCGGCTGGAACGCCTGCTCGTCCGCCCTCGCCCACGCCGGCCACGACACGAACGGCCTCGCGCGACGGTTCCTGCTGGTCCCGGGCCTGCGGTCGTCGAACATCCACGTCCTCGACACCGTGCCCGACCCGCGCGCCCCGCGGGTGGTCCGCACGGTCACGGCCAAGGACCTGTCCGAGGCGGCCGGGTACTCGCGGCCGCACACCATGCACTGCGGGCCCGACGGCGTGTTCCTCACCTGCATCGGCGGCCCGCAGGGGAACGACGACGGGCCCGGCGGGATCGCACTGCTCGACCACACGACGTTCGAGGTGGTCCGGGCGTGGGAGACGGACCGCGGCCCGCAGGAGCTGGCCTACGACGCCTGGTGGCACCTGAACCGCAACGTCCTGATCTCCAGCGAGTGGGGCCACCCGTCGATGATCGAGGACGGCGTGGTGCCCGAGCTCCTGCTCGGCAACGAGTACGGGCACGCCATCCACGTCTGGGACCTGGCCGAGGGCCGCCACCTGCAGCGCCTCGACCTGGGCGCGCAGCACCAGATGGCGCTCGAGGTGCGGCCCAGCCACGATCCCGAGGCGACCTGGGGGTTCGTGGGTGTGGTGATCTCGACCGAGGACCTGTCGGGGTCGATCTGGCGGTGGTTCCTCGACGGCGACGAGTGGCGGGTCGAGAAGGTGATCACGGTCCCGGCCGAGCCCGCCGATCCCGACCTGCTGCCGCCCGCCCTGAAGCCGTTCTCCGCGGTGCCGCCGCTGATCACCGACATCGACCTCTCGGTCGACGACCGGTTCCTCTGCGTCTCCTGCTGGGGCACCGGCGAGCTCAAGCAGTACGACGTCGGCGACCCGGCCCACCCGCGCGAGGTGGGCTCGGTCCGGCTCGGCGGGATCGTCGGCCGCGTTCCGCACCCGGCCGCCCCCGACCTGCCGCTGGCAGGCGGGCCGCAGATGGTCGAGGTCAGCCGGGACGGCCGCCGCGTCTACTTCACGAACTCCCTCTACGGCGCGTGGGACGACCAGTTCTACCCCGACGGCGTGGGCGCGTGGATGGCGAAGGCGGACGTCGGGCCGGACGGCGGGATGACCCTCGACCAGCGCTTCTTCCCCCGCGGCGACGAGTTCCGGGGCCTGCGGGTGCACCAGGTCCGGCTGCAGGGCGGGGACGCCTCGTCGGACAGCTACTGCTACCGCTGAGATCTGGTCACCCCGCGGTCAGTCGCAGGACGGCCGCGGCTGCGCTCGCCTCTCGGACGTCGAGCGCCAGGTCGTTCACGGCGACCTCGGCGCCGGCTCCTGCGGTGAGCCGGACCGAGGAGGTGCCGCCGGAGGTCGTGGTGCGCATGCCCGTGCAGGCGCCGGAGCAGCGGGTGCTCACCTGCCCATCGGGCACGACCGCGACGAGCTCGACCGTGCCGGCGTCGACCGCCACGAACCGGATCTCCGCGACGCCGGTGCCCGCCGGGAGCGGGATCGTCGCAGGTCCGCCGACCCGGATCTCGCAGGAACCCTGCGCGCAGGCCGCCGGATCGTCGTCCGCGAGCGGGGCCGCCGTCGGCACGGGCCGAGCAGGCTGAGCGGCCGGGGCGGCCGGGGCGGCCGGTGCGGGTGGCGAGGCCGTCGGCGTGGGCGCGGTGCAGGCCACGGCAAGAGACAGCGCGAGGGACAGCGCCAGAGCCAGCAACACGACCGGCGCCCTCCGGCCGCGCGGGAACGAGAGTGTGTGCAGCCAGTGCCGCCTCGGGCGCGTGGCCGCCTCCGCGCGCTTGGTCCACTACTCGCTGCGAGCACCCGGGACGTTTCGTCCCCGGAGCAGCGAAAAAGTGCTCCTGACCTGGGGAAGATCGCATCCGGTCTAGAGCCAGCCGCGGCGCTTGAAGCCCAGGTAGAGCAGGAGGCCGAGCAATACCATCAACCCGATGGCGAACGGATAGCCGAACTGCCACTCCAGCTCCGGCATGTGCGCGAAGTTCATCCCGTAGACACCGGCGACGAGGCTCGGGGCGAAGGCGATCGCCGCCCAGGACGACACCTTCTTCATCTGCTCGTTCTGCACGTACCCGGCCTCGGTCAACCGGGTCATCTCCTCGTTCTGCCGCTGGGCGACGAGCGTGGAGTTGACCGTGAGGATGTTCGCGAGCATGTCGCGCAGGCCCTGCGTGCGCTCGCGGACGCGGGTGGCGTGGTCCTGGACGTCGCGCACGAGCCGGCGCAGCTCGAGGTCCGGCGTGGTGCTCTGCTTGCCGAAGCGGGTGCGCAGCTCCTCGAAGATCTCGGCGAGCGGGTCGACCGCGCGCTGGAACTCGAGGACCTCGCGGGAGAGCTGGTAGATGCGCCGCGACACCGCGGGATCGCCGCTCCAGACCTGGCTCTCGATCTGGTCGACGTCGTCCTGCAGGCCGTCGAGCACCGGGCCGTAGTCGTCGACGACCTTGTCGAGCACGGCGTAGAACACCGCGAACGGGCCGTGCGCCATCAGCGCCGGGTCGTGCTCGAGGCGTCGCCGCACCTCGGCAAGGTCGGGCTCCTCGGCGTGTCGCACCGTGACCACGAAGTCCGGGCCGAGGAACAGGTGGATCTCGCCGAGCTCGACCTCCTCCTGCTCATCGACGTAGCGGGCCGGGCGGAGCACGGCGAACTCGGTGTGGCCGTAGCGCTCCAGCTTGGGACGCTGGTGGCCGTGCAGGGTGTCCTCGACGGCGAGCTCGTGCAGCCCGAACTCGTCCTCGATCGCCTTGATGTCGTCCGGGCCCGGGCGCAGCAGCCCGATCCAGCAGAAGGTCTCCTTGCCGTCGCCGCAGCGCCGGAGGGTCTCGACCGTCCGGTCGAGAGAATCGGGCTCCTCGGCCCGATGGCCCTCGACGTACACCGCGTTGTCCACGACGGACAATACGGACACCTCCCCACCTGCGACTCCGCACCGGAGCGTACGTGGGTCAGCGGCCGAAGTCCTGCGTCCAGTAGTACCCGTCGATCGCGAGCCCGACACCGATGGTCGTGAGCGAGCAGTCCTCGATGTTGCGGCGGTGACCGGGTGAGTTCAGCCAGGCCTCGACCACCGCCGCCGGGGTGCGCTGGCCCATCGCGATGTTCTCGGCGCCGGGGGAGGGGTAGCCGGCGGCGGCGATGCGGTCCGCGAAGCCGCGTCCGTCGGGGCTGTCGTGGTCGAAGTAGTCCTGGGCCGCCATGTCGTCGCTGTGTCCCTGGGCGGCGCGGGTGATCCGGGCGTCGGGCGTGAGGGCGCCGCAGCCGGCGGCGGCGCGGGCCCGGTTGGTCAGCGCGACGACGTCGGCGACCGGACCGGCGGCGACGGGGCGCGGCGCGGTGGTCGGCGCGAGCCGGGTGGTGGTCGGCGTCGGCCGCGGGATCGTGGTGGTCGGCGCGGGCGTCGTGGTCGGCGGCGCCGTCGTGGTGGTCGACGCCGGCGCGGCGGCCGGGAGGCGCGAGGTCGTGGTCGGCGGGGCCGGTCCGGTGGTGACCGCGGTCGTCGGCTCGGGGGAGGCGGCCCCGGCGAGCGCGACGGACCAGGCGTCGGGCACGAGGGCCGTGACGCCGAGGGCCGCGAGCGGCGCCCCGAGGGCGAGCCCGGCCAGGAGGGGGAGCGCCCGTGTGCGGGGCACCGGACCGGTCACGGCCCGGTAACGTAGCAAGGCGATGAGCAGCAACGACGATTCGACCGTTCGGCTCACCGCGTGGGTGCGGGGCCGCGTGCAGGGCGTGGGTTTCCGCTGGTGGACGCGGTCCCGGGCGCTGGAGCTGGGGCTCGTCGGGCAGGCCCGGAACCTCGACGACGGCCGGGTCGCGGTGGTCGCGGAGGGTGACCGGGAGCGGTGCGAGCGGCTGCTCGCCCTGCTGCGCGGCGGGGAGGCGCCGGGGTGGGTCGACGAGGTCGTCGAGCAGTGGGGCGATCCGAAGGGCGGGTTCGACGGGTTCGTCGAGGCCTGAGGTCCTGTCGGTGCCCGGGTCTACGGTGCGATCCACACCACTCGACAGGGAGCACCGCATGGCCGTCACGCTGAACCCCTACCTGCACTTCGACACCGAGGCCCGCGCCGCGATGGAGTTCTACCGCGCCGTCCTCGGCGGCGACCTGCAGATCAGCACCTTCGGGGACATGGGGGCCGAGGGGCCCGTCCCGCCGCCGGAGGGCGTCATGCACGCGCAGCTCACCACGCCGGACGGGTTCGTGCTCATGGCCTCGGACGGCGACCCCGAGCGCGCCGCCGGCCGCACCGCGGTCTCGGTCAGCCTCTCCGGGGACGAGGAGGCCAAGCTCGAGGGCTGGTTCACCGGCCTCGCCGAGGGCGGCACGGTGGAGGTGCCCTTCGAGAAGCAGATGTGGGGCGACCTGTTCGGCATGGTGACGGACCGGTTCGGCGTGCGCTGGCTGGTCAACGCCGCGACCACCTCCTGACCCGTCCGGGGCCCGTGCCCGCGCGGGCCCCGGGACCGTCGGTGCAGGCCGGTACGCTCCGCTCACCCCCGAGACACCCCGGAGACCGCCGCCGTGCACCTCAAGAGCCTGACGCTGAAGGGCTTCAAGTCCTTCGCCTCGGCCACGACGCTGCGCCTGGAACCGGGGATCACGTGCGTGGTGGGGCCCAACGGCTCGGGCAAGTCCAACGTCGTCGACGCGATCTCCTGGGTGCTCGGCGAGCAGGGGGCCAAGGCGCTGCGCGGCGGGAAGATGGAGGACGTGATCTTCGCCGGCACGTCCGGCCGGCAGCCGCTCGGGCGCGCCGAGGTCACGCTCACCATCGACAACTCCGACGGCGCCCTGCCGATCGAGTACTCCGAGGTCTCGATCACCCGCCGGATGTTCCGCGACGGCGCCGGCGAGTACGAGATCAACGGCAGCTCCTGCCGGCTGCTCGACATCCAGGAGCTGCTCTCGGACTCCGGTATCGGCCGGGAGATGCACGTCGTGGTGGGGCAGGGCCAGCTCGACGCGATCCTGCGGTCCAAGCCGGAGGAGCGGCGCGCCTACATCGAGGAGGCCGCGGGCGTCCTCAAGCACCGCAAGCGCAAGGAGAAGGCGCTCCGCAAGCTCGACGCGATGCAGGCCAACCTCACGCGGCTCACGGACCTCACCGCGGAGCTGCGCCGCCAGCTCAAGCCGCTGGGCCGCCAGGCGGAGATCGCGCGCAAGGCGCAGCAGGTGCAGGCCGAGCTGCGGGACGCGCGGATCCGGCTCGCGGCGGACGACATCGTCACCCTGCGGGACGCGCTGGCCCGCGAGGAGGCGGACGAGCAGCAGGCCCGCGAGCGCCGGGCCGAGGTGTCCGAGCAGCTCGACGTGGCGCGCGCGCGGCAGGGGGAGCTGGAGGAGGCCCTGGCCGCGGACGCGCCGCGGCTGCAGCGCGCGCAGGACACCTGGTACTCGCTGTCGTCGCTGGCCGAGCGGCTGCGCGGCACCGTGCGGCTGGCCGAGGAGCGCGCCCGGCACCTGGCCTCCGCGGAGTCCGGGCGCACGCCGGGGCGGGACCCGGACGAGCTCGAGGCCGAGGCCGACCTGGTCGCCGAGCAGGAGGAGGAGCTGGTCGCGGCCGTCGTCGAGGCCCGGCAGCGGCTCGCCGAGATGCTCGAGGAGCGCGCCGAGCACGAGCGCACCCTGCAGGCCGCCGAGCGCGCACACATGGCCGCGGTCCGGGCGATCGCCGACCGCAGGGCCGGCCTCGCGACGCTCGCGGGCAAGGCCGAGGCCTTGCGCAGCGGCGCGGCCGCCACCGCCGAGGAGATCGAGCGGCTGTCCGAGGCGCTCGGCGAGGCCGAGGCCCGGATCGTCACCGCGGCCGAGGAGCTGGAGGCCGCGCGCGAGCAGCTCGGTGTCCTCGACGAGGCGGACTCGGGGGAGCTGGCCGCGCTCGTGGAGTCCGCCGTCGAGGCGCAGGAGTCCGCGGCGGCCCGGGTCCGCGAGCTCGTCGCGCAGGAGCGGGAGCTGGAGCAGCGGCGGGCGCACTGGCGGGCGCGGGTCGACGCGCTGTCGGTCGGGCTCGCACGCAAGGACGGCAGCGGGGCGCTGCTGTCCGGCGAGCGGGTGGGGGTCGTCGGCGCCGTCGCCGAGCTGCTGGAGGTCGAGCCCGCGGCCCGGACCGCGGTCGCGGCCGTGCTCGGCGAGCTGGCCGAGGGGGTCGCGGTGGAGTCCGCGGGCGCGGCGGTCGACGCGCTGCGCGAGCTGCGGTCGGGGGACCACGGGTCGGCCACGCTGTTGGTGGGCGGGGACGGTGCGGCTCCGGTGGCGGGGCTCGTCGATCTCCGTCCTCCCGCCGCCGGGGCCGCGCCGGTCGGGCGCTGGGCCGCGGACGTCGTGCGCGCTCCGGCGCGGCTGGCGCCCGCCGTCGCGTCCCTGCTGGACCGCGTCGTGCTGGTCGACTCCCTCGACGAGGCACGGACCGTGGCGGAGGCGGGGCTCGTCGCCGTCACGTCCGAGGGGGACGTGCTGGAGGCGTTCCGGGCCCGCGGCGGGTCGGGCGGCGGTTCGAGCGCGCTCGAGGTGCAGGCCGCGGTCGACGAGGCCGTCGCCGCCCGGGACACGAACGACGCCGAGCTGACCCGGCTCCGCCCCGCCCTCGACGGCGCACGGGCGGAGGAGGCCGCGCGGAAGGCGGACGTCGAGGCGGCCGCGGCCGAGCGCCGGGCCGCCGAGCAGCGGCGCGCGGCGGCGGGCAGCCAGCTCGGCCGGCTGGAACAGGTCGTCCGGTCCGCGGAGCAGGAGGCGCAGCGGCTGCGCCAGCGGCGGGACGCGGTGGAGGCCCGGCGGTCGGAGTCGTTGCTGGCGCTGGAGGCGGCCGAGCAGCAGCTCCTGGTCGCGGAGGGCGAGCCGGTCGACGACGAGCCGGACACCGAGGTCCGGGACACCGCCGCGGAGAAGCTGGCCGAGGCCCGGTCCGAGGAGGTGGAGTGCCGGCTCGCGCTGCGCACCGCCGAGGAGCGCGCCCGCGCGATCGCCGGCAAGGCGGACTCGCTGCGGCGGCAGGCGTCGTCGGAGCGGCAGGCCCGGGCCCGCGCGGAGGCCGCGCGGCGCGAGCGGGAGCGCAGCGCCGCCGTCGCCGACCTCGTGGTCGGGGCCGGTGCCCGGGCGCTGGAGCGGATCGAGGTGTCCCTGGGCTCCGCGGCGGCCGAGCGGGACGAGGTCGCCGCCGCCCGGGCCGAGCGGGAGGCCGCGCTGACCGAGGCCCGCGCCACTACCGGGCGGCTGTCCGCGCTGCTCGACAAGCTGGTCGACGCCGTGCACCGGGACGAGGTGGCCCGCGCGCAGTCCCGGCTGCGGCTCGAGCAGCTCACCGAGAAGGCGCTGGCCGACCACGGCATCGCCGTCGACGACCTGGTCGCCGAGTACGGGCCGTCGGTCGGGGTGCCGCCGTCGCCGGCCGAGGTCGCGGAGTACGAGGCGGCGAAGGAGCGCGGCGAGGACGTCGTGGCCCCGCCCGCCATGCCCTACGACCGGGCCGCGCAGGAGCGCCGGGCCAAGCGCGCCGAGAAGGACCTGGCGCTGCTCGGCAAGGTCAACCCGCTCGCGCTGGAGGAGTTCGCGGCCCTCGAGGAGCGCTACACCTTCCTCTCCACGCAGCTCGAGGACCTCAAGAACACCCGCCGCGACCTGCTCACCGTGGTCCGCGAGGTCGACGACAAGATCCTCGAGGTCTTCACGCAGGCGTACGAGGACGTGGCGCGGGAGTTCGAGACGGTCTTCGCCACGCTCTTCCCGGGCGGCGACGGCCGGCTGGTGCTCACCGACCCCTCGGACATGCTGACCACCGGCATCGAGGTGGAGGCCCGCCCGCCGGGCAAGAAGGTCAAGCGGCTGTCGCTGCTCTCCGGCGGGGAGCGCTCGCTCACCGCGATGGCGCTGCTGGTCGCGATCTTCCGGGCCCGCCCCTCACCCTTCTACGTGCTCGACGAGATCGAGGCCGCCCTCGACGACGCCAACCTCCGCCGGCTCATCTCGCTGATGGAGGAGCTGCGCGCCACCTCGCAGCTCATCGTCATCACCCACCAGAAACCGACCATGGAGGTCGCCGACGCCCTCTACGGCGTCTCGATGCGGGGCGACGGCATCACGACCGTCATCTCCCAGCGGCTGCGGCCGGCCTCCTGAGCGCCGCCGCCGGGCGGTTCGGCGACCGCGGCCGGTGGGGTCGTGCGGGGCGTGCAAGGCTGGGGGTGTGACGACGCAGACCCTCTGGATCATCGTGGTCGTGGTCGCGGTGGTCGTGCTGATCGCCCTGGTCGCCGGCCTCACGATCAGCCGCAGGCGCAGGATCAGCCTGCGCGAGCCCGAGGAGCTCGAGACCCCGGCCGCCGAGGAGAAGCCCAGGCAGGGCAACACCTACAGGGCCAGCGGGGGCTTCGACTTCTCCGCCGGCAGTGGGGGCGGGACCGGCAGTGGGGGCGGGACCGGCACGCCGACGCTGCCGCCGCGCACGGAGCCCGGCCCCGACCTGCTTGCGCCCCCGCGGGAGAAGGAGCCGGAGCCGCGCCGACGGGGCGGCGCCGCGGCCGCCGGAGCGGCGGCCGCCGCCGGGGCTGCCGCTGCCGCGTCCGCCGCGCCGGCACCGGAGAAGGTCCCCGAGCGTGCGCCGGAGAAGGCACCCGAGCGCGGGACGCCCGGGGACGGGACGACCGCGGCACCGACCGCCCCCGACGAGGCCCAGCAGGTGGCGCCCGAGACCACCGCCCCGGACACGACCGGGACCGCTGCGCCGACCGAGCCCACGGCGCCCACCGCGCCGACCGACGGCGCGGCGCCCGCCGCCCCGCCCGCCGAGGACCTGCCGGTGCCCTCGGGCGCGACCCCGATCCCGCGGCCCGCTGACACCGCGCCGCCGACCGAGGCGCCCCCTGCGCCGGAGCGCCCCGCGGGCGACGAGCTCACCGGCACCGCCGACGACGTCCGCACGCCGCCTCGCGGCCTGCCCACGGGCGGCACCGCGACCGAGGCCCGCACCCCGCCCGACGGCATCCCGGCCGTCCGCACCCCGGACACCGTCACTCCGCCGCAGGGCATCCCGGCCGCGTCGGCCCCCGCCCCCGCGGCACCCGGGACCGCCGTTCCGGAGGCGCCGGACACCGCTGGGCCCGAGGCTCCGGCCGCCGGAACCCCCGCCACCGAGGCTCCGGCCGCCCCCGAGGCCCCGCCGGCCGCCGCCGCGGCCGCGGCAACG
>NZ_BSFQ01000032.1 GCF_027922425.1 Pseudonocardia halophobica
CGGAACTCCGGCGGGTGAGGAGCGGGCACGGACGACATCCTTCCCGGCGGACGGCGTCCGCCTCAGGGCAGGTGTCCGGCGTCAGGGGCCAAGCTCAACCCGGTGTTGGTGTACGTGGTCTGGGCATGTGGGCACTGTCGGCCATGCGTGGAGGGACGGGACAACGTCTGCTCGACCGTCGGCGGCCGAAACGGCTACCCCACGACCCCGGGTCTCGGCCCGCAGGGCGGAATGGCAGAGTTCATCAAGGTGGAAGCTCGCTTCCTGGAGCCCCTTGGCGATCTTGCCCCGGTTCGCGTGGCCCCGCTAGCCGACGCCGGGCTCACCCCGATGCACGCGATCAACGGGGCGCGACACCGCCTCACACCCGGAGCAACCGCCGTCGTGATTGGCCTCGGCGGGCTCGGACACCTCGGACTGCAGATCCTCACTGCCACAACCGGGACTCGGATCATCGCCTTGGACACCGACGCGGAGAAGCTCAAATCCGCCTCCCGGTATGGCGCCGACGTGGTGCTGGCGAGCGACGCCACGGCGGCCGAGCAGATCCTCGAGCTCACCCAGGGATACGGTGCTGACGCGGTGTTCGACTTCGTTGGCGTGCAGCCGACAGTCGACCTGGCGGCTCAGGTGATAGCCCCGGACGGTGCGCTCCGCCTGGTTGGCCTGGGGGGCGGGTCACTTACTTACGCAGCAGAACCCTCCACAGTTCCTCTCCCCTGGGGGGTTGACGTGCGCCGCTCCTTTGCAGGCACTCGGTCCGACCAGCGACAGGTCATCGACCTCGCGCGTCACGGGAAGATCGATATCGAGGTGGTGCCGTACACCCTCGAAGACGGGGTGCAGGCGTTCGATGACCTAGAGGCAGGTCGGATCGTCGGTCGTATCGTCCTGACGCCGTAAGGTCCAGGGCTGCGCTCGTACTGCTTGAGGGTGGGCCGCAGATGGGTGGCTGCTGTGCTGTGCCTCGTCACCAGGCAGCCGTTCATCTCCGGCCTACACGGTCGAACGATCGACAGTTCGCTCGGCGTCTGCGCACGGACCCTGACCTGATTTCCTGGCGGGCACCCGGAATCGGGCAAGGGCTGGCAGCCGGGTGTGGGTTGCGTCCGATCCGGTAGAGCGCGCTCGCGCACCGTTCTTCCTGTGCAGGCGCGGGGCCCCGCGCAGCGCTCGCGGTCCTGGATCCGCGACGTCAGGAGGTGAAGCACGAGGCTAGGAGCGTTCCGAGCTACCGCTGAGCAGCGGTCAGCATTCCGCGACGCAGCGCGATGCAGCAGCAGGCGTCGTTGTGGCACCAGCTCGAACCGGCAGTGCCCGGACGTGCGTCAGCTTCGCCCCAGGCCCACGATGTTGAGAGCGAACTCGGTGTACTCGCGGGCGACTTGATCAGGGCCGATCGGGCCGTCGTCGTGGTACCAGCGTGCGATGCTGACGCACATCTCGCGGATTGCGAACGAGGCCAGGGCGGGGGAGTCGACGGTGAACCGGCCGGCCGCGACGCCGTCGCTGATGATCGCGCGGAGCGCGTGTTCGTGCTCGCGCCGCAGCGCCTGCATCTGTGAACGAAAGGGCTCGTCCAGGCTTGAGGTGTCCCGGTTGACCACGATCGCCTCCCGCCGGTGGGTGGCATGCCGCCGGGCGTAGACCAGTACGGCGTGGTAAAGCCGGTCAACGGGGTCGGTACGGCCCTCCGTGGCTGTGCGGAAGTCGTTCAGTACCCCGCGGACGGTGTCGGCGACGATCGTCTGCAGCAGCTCCTGCTTGGAGCGCATGTGGTTGTACAGGCTCGGGGTACGGACCTCGAGTGTGTCGGCGATCTGGCTTAGGGCTGTGCCGTGGTAGCCGCGTTCCGCGAACAGGGTCAGGGCGGTGTCGAGGACGGCGCGACTGGTCACTGTGTCACGGGTGGCGGCGCTGGTCACGGGCGATACCTCACGATTCGGAGAGCGAACTCGGCATACTCGTCGGCGACCTGCGTGGCGGTGCGGGGGCCGTCTTCTCGGAACCAGCGAGCAATGCTGACGCTCATCTCCAGGATGGCGAAGGAGGCGAGGGCGGCGTTGCCGACCGCAAAGGCTCCACACTCGATGCCTCGGGCGATGATCGAGCGGACGGCGCGCTCGTGGTCGCGCCGCAGCTGCCGCATGGCGGAAAGTGCGGGCTCCGGCAGGCTGGTGGTGTCCCGGTTGACGATCAGCGCCTCGCGGCGGTGGGTCGCATGGCGTAGCGCGTAGACCCTTGTGGCTTCGCGAAGCAGAACGACGGGGTCGTCCGCCCCCGCAGTCGCGGCGTGGAAGTCAGCCAAGACATGGTTGAGCGTCTGCTCGACGATGGTCTCGAGGAGCTCCTGTTTCGAGCGCATGTGGTTGTAGAGGCTGGGGGTGCGGATGCCGAGCCTCTCCGCGATCTGGCTCAGTGCCGTGCCGTGGTACCCGCGCTGGGCAAACAAGGTGAGCGCAGCGTCGAGCACGGCCTCACTTGTCACCGCGGGCCGGACCGCCGACTCGGCAGTGCGGACATCTGCTGACGGCATGCGATACAACCTCTATTTCAGCACGGCTCTGACAGCCTACCTGCACACCAGACGGTCAAGCCCGCTGGCGTCGGTCGACGCGAGCTCCGCGGTGGTGGCCAGGCGGTTGGAGGGGGCCGAGCGCAAGTCCGTGTTCGCGGCCCCTGCTGTCGATGACGGCCACCGGACGGTGCATCACCAGTCGGCCTCGGCGTAGCGGACGACGCCGCGCAGGTTCTTCCCGTCGCGCATGTCCTGGTAGCCCTGGTTGATCTCCTCCAGGGTGTACGTGCGGGTCACCAGCTCGTCGAGCTTGAGCCGGCCGGCGCGGTACTCGTCGAGCAGCCGGGGGATCTGGGTACGCGGACTGATCCCGCCGAAGATCGCGCCCTGGATCCGCTTCTGCAGCAGGGCCAGCTCGAACAGCCCGACCTTGGCGTCGACCTGCTGCATGTCCGCGATCGCCGTGACGACGACCTGACCGCCCTTCGCCGTGAGGTCCAGCGCCGGCTGGATCATGTCGCCCTCCAGCTCACCGACGGTGAGCGCCACGGTGTCGGCCATGGTGCCCCAGGTGAGGTCGCGCAGCGGCTCGAGCGCCTCGGACATGGAGGAGAAGGTGTGGGTGGCACCGAACTCCTGGGCCCACTCGCGCTTGTAGGCCACCGGGTCCACGGCGACGACCATCCGGGCGCCCGCCGCCGCGGCGCCCTGCACCGCGTTGATCCCGACGCCGCCCACGCCGACGACCACCACGACGTCGCCCGCCTTCGTGCCGCCGATCGAGGCCGTGGAGCCCCAGCCGGTGGATACGCCGCAGCCCAGCAGGGCCGCGGTGGCCAGGTCGACGTCCTTCTCGATCTTGATGACGGACGACTGGTTCACGCAGACGTACGGCGAGAACGTGCCGAGCAGGCACATCGGCGACACCGGGTTGCCGGATGCGGTGATCCGGAACGTGTCGTCGGCGATCGCCTTGCCGGTCAGCAGGTTCGCGCCCTGGTCGCACAGGTTCTGCATGCCCTTCGAACAGGGCTTGCAGACGCCGCAGGCGGGGATGAAACCGAGGACGACGTGGTCGCCCTCCTCCAGCCCGACGACGCCCGGGCCCACCCGGGTCACCACGCCGGCGCCCTCGTGCCCGCCCAGCACCGGGTAGACCGGCAGCTCATTGGCCCCGGTGCGGACGTGCTCGTCGGAGTGGCAGAGGCCGGTGGCGGCGAGCCGGACCTGCACCTCGCCCGCGACCGGATCCCCGATCTCGATCTCCTCGACCTTCCAGTCGGTGTTCGGCTCGTACAGCAGGGCACCCTTGGTCTTCATGAATCCTCTGACGTCGGAGTAGCGATGTTCCTGGTGAGCAGGGGCTGGTCCGAGGCCCGGGACCGCTCGCTAGGCCGTTAGCCAGCTCCATCGGCCCCGACCTCGCCAGCTGTTGCGCCGCTGATAGCAGACCCTGCCTCGGCAGCGAGCAGCGCGGTAGAACGGTTTCCTCGCCCCGGGGATCACCGGGAGGCCCCGGGTGCCGGTGCAGATGAGTGCGTGGCATGGCCGGGTAAGCGGGCCGGTGTCAGCCACAGGCGGTCCGAGTGGGCGCACCGGGCTGCAGTCGACGGACGACCGCAGCCCGGTGTCGCTCAGGAACCCGTGCCGCCTAGCCCTGGAGTCCAGGGGCGGCTGAGGCGAAGGAGAACCCGCGGAAGTCATCAGCGACGACCTCGCGCCAGATCTGCTCGTAGGTTCCGACGCCGCCCGCGTAAGGCATGAAGACGACCTTCTTGCCGGGCACGTTCCGACCGGTGTACCAGGCGTTGGCCTTCCATGCTTCGCGGTAGAGCGACCGTTGGGCGACCTCGGCGACGTGCTCCATCCACGACTTCTCAGCAGTGGAGTCCGCCTCGACAACCTGGTGACCGCTCAGCTCCGCGTGTCGAATGAGCGTGCTGATGAAGTCGACAGATTGCTCGCCGGTCACCACGGCGTTAGAGAGCACCGACGGGCCTCCGGGGCCGGTGACCAGGAACAGGTTCGGGTAGCCGGATACGAGTACGCCTAGGTAGGTGGACGGCCCCTCGCTCCAGGTCTCACGCAGGAGCCCAGATCGGCCGGTGATGTCGATCGAGGTGAGAGCACCGGTCATCGCGTCATAGCCCGTCGCAAAGATCAAGTCGTCCACCGCGTAATGGCCGCGCGAGGTCTGGAAGCCCTCAGGGGTGATCCCCACGATCGGCTCCTCGCGGGCGTCGACGAGGCTGACGTTGTCCCGGTTGAACGTCTCGTAGAAGTTTGTCCCAATGCAGAGCCTGTTGACCCCAATGGGGTAGCCGTGCGGAGTCAGCGTCTCCGCAGTGCGGGAATCCTTGACGATCTCGCGGATCTTTGCGCGAGCGAACTCGGCGAGGATGTCGTTCACGGCGGGGTTCATGATGCCGCTGTTCGACCGGTAGGACGTGACGAACAGAATGAACGTCCCGGCCTGCCAGTGCTCTTCGAGGATCGCGGTCCGCTCCTCCTCGGAGATCTTGTCCAGCTCGACCTCCGGAGAGTCCAGCGGAGTACCGAAGTCCGCGTACCGCGCCTTGGCTCGAAGAAGCGGGTAGTTGACCCTCGTGGTGAGCCACTCTTCCGCCGTCAGCGGGCGATTTGCCGCCGGCACCACAAATTTCGGAGTTCGCTGGACCACGGTAAGCGACTCGGCAGCGTCGGCGACCACCGGAATTGCCTGTACGGCCGTCGAGCCCGTGCCGATGATGGCGACCCGTCGACCGCGGAAGTCGACCTCCTCATGCGGCCAGCGTCCGGTGTGGAACCATCGTCCCTCGAACGTGTCGAGGCCCGGGACCTCCGGGGTCTTCGCCGCGGTGAGCGTTCCGGTCGCCATGACGACATACCGCGCGACAATGCGTTCCCCGCTGTCCGTTCGCACGGTCCAGCGGCCGGAGTCGTCGTCCCACTCCGCAGCTACCACGGAGGTGTTGAACGTGATCTGCGGGTACAGGTTCTCGCGCTCGGCGATATGCTCGAGGTATTCGAGAATCTTCGGCTGGCGCGGGTAGATCTCAGGCCATTTCCACTCTTGGTCGAGATCCGGGAGGTAGGACGCCGAGTAGAAGATGCTCGGCGTATCGCAGCGAGCGCCGGGATAGCGGTTCCAGTACCAGGTCCCCCCGACTCCGGAACCACGCTCGATCACTCGAGCTGACAGGCCGAGTTTCCGCGCCTTCGTGAGCTGGTAGAGGCCAGCGAAACCAGCGCCGACGATCAGGACGTCGACGTCGTTGGAATTGTCCACCTGTTCTTCCTTGAATGATAGTGGCCCCGACTGGGGTCGCGCGGTCAGTTGGAGAGCGCAGAGCGCAGGCGCCGGCCGATCTCAGCGGCGACACCGTGCGCTTCGGTGATGAGAGCAGGGAACCAGTAGAAACCGTGGATCAGCGACGGGTACGAAAGGTGCTCAGCCGGAACGCCCGATCCCTGCAGCGCGTCGACATAGGCAGCGCCTTCGTCACGCAACGGATCAAAGCCGGCTGTGATCACGGTCGCCGCCGGAAGGCCTGCGTGGCTCGTTGCCAGAAGCGGCGACGCGTACGCCTCGCCCGCTCTCGCTGGATCAGTGAGGTAGTGCGAGTAGAACCAGTCGATGTCCTCCTTCTCGAGCATGTACCCCTTGGCGTTCTCGACGTCCTTCGACGGATACTCGTTGTTCGTGAGGTCGACGTTGGGATACAGCAGGACCTGATGTGCGATCTCGGGGCCGCCGCGATCTCTCGCCATGATCGAGACGACTGCCGCCAGGTTGGCACCTGCGCTGTCGCCGGCGACCACGAGTCGCTGTGGATCTCCTGCAAGTTCCGGCGCGTGCGCCGCCACCCACTTCACCGCTGCGTAGCAGTCCTCGGGCGCTGCCGGGTACGGGTGCTCCGGGGCAAGGCGATACCCGACCGAGATGACGACGGCGCCTGCTTCCCGAGCAATTAGCCGACACCCCTGGTCAGCCGTCGCGATCGAACCGATCACGAAGCCCCCGCCGTGGAAGTAGACGACGAGGGGGAACGGACCGTCTCCCTCCGGGGTGTAGATCCGCACTGGGAGCTCGCCGGCCGGACCGGGGATTGCGCGGTCGACAACTGCGGCCAGCGGGAGAGGAGGACCCTGGGCAAAGCTCGGATCGGGAACCCTCAGCCGCGCGTCAGCGACACTTCCTTCGGCGAGCGGGGGGAGATTCTGCTCGGTGATCGCGGCCAGCAGAGCAGCTGCTTCATGATCCAACATCCTGATGGCTACTCCTCGTTGAGATTGACCTGAGCTGCCGAGATCGTCACCCTCAGGTCGGCGATGTCGTGAGGACACGGGGCTGCGCCGACCCTGCCGAGCTATTCCGACAGACGACAGGTGCTCGCCGGGTCTCCAGCCTTCGCGGCCGACGGGACGCAGTGCGGCTTGCCTGCCGTTTCGGGGCTCACTAGCGGTCGTTAGTAGCTTCCCGGTGAAGGAGTGAATCAGCACCTCGTATGGATGTCAACGTCTCGTTGCGCGCTGACGTGCAGCCAGGTGGTCGTACTGAACTCGTAGGCGCGACGCGACGGGTCGACCGTGCGTGAATCGGGGTTCCCGGCTCAGCCGCTCCCTGGCGGGAGGCTCCCGTAGTTGGGCCCGGAGCTGCGGCATCCCGAGCGTTCTCGCAGGTGGCCTGGTTTCAGGGCGCAGCCGCCGCCCGCGCCGGACACCTGTCCCTGCCTGGTCGGCTGGGCATCGCAAAGACATTCCTTCAGGTGGAGCGGCGCAACCCCTTGCCAGGGCTCGCAAGCGGCACTACGTTTCCGACCCAGACTTATGAGCGTTAGCTAGTCTAGCGTGGCCGTTCCAACGTCGGAGGACCTCGATGACGAGATCGCAGGAAGTCGACTGGACGACCCTCCGGGCGTCCGAGCCGTTCCAAGAACTGCTGGCACACCGGAGCCGGTTCGTTCGAGCAGCCAGCACTGTCCTGCTCTGCTGGTTCGTGGTGTTCCTCGCCGTCATCGGCGCAGCTCCCGACTTCGCGGGCACGGTGGTGTTCGCGGGGCTCAGCGTCGGGTTCCTGCTCGGCCTGAGCCAGTTCGTGCTGGCGTGGTTTTTGACTTGGCTCTACCTGCGCGCTGCCAACACCCGGTTCGCGCCGCTGGAGGACCAGGTGCGGGCCCTCACCGAGGCCGCGGCGACGGAGGGACCGGAGGTGGCGCGGTGAACGCCACCCGCCTGATTGCTTTCGCGGTGCTGGTCGGCGTCACGCTCGCGGTGACCGTCTGGGCGTCGCGGCGCACCCGCTCGGCGACCGAGTTCTTCGCCGCCGGCCGGAGCATCTCCGGGCCCCAGAACGGCCTGGCCATCGCGGGCGACCTGATGTCGGCGGCGACCTTCCTCGGGTTCACCGGGCTGATGTACCTGTCGGGCTTCGACGGCTGGATCATGCCGTCGGTCACCCTGGTCGCGTTCGTGCTGATCCTGTTGCTGTTCGCCGAGCGGATGCGCAACGCCGGCCGGTTCACCGTGGCCGACGTGCTGTCCTTCCGGCTGCGCGACCGCCCGGTGCGGGCGGCCACCGCGGCCTCGACCGTCCTGGTCGCGGTCATCTACCTCGTGGCGCAGCTCGTCGGTGCCGGCGTGCTGATCCGCGCGCTGACCGGGCTGTCCTTCGTCCCCGCGGTGATCCTGACCGGGCTGGCGATGCTCGCCTACGTGGTCTTCGGCGGAATGCTCGCCACGACCTGGGTACAGATCATCAAGGCTGTGCTGCTGCTGGTGGCGGGCGCGGCCCTGACGCTCGGCGTGCTGATGCGCACCGGGTTCGACCTCGGCTTGCTGTTCACGACCGCGGCGGCGAACAGCCCCGCCGGGGACGCCTTCCTCGCCCCGGGTGGTTCTGGGCGCTCGTTCCTGGACACCGTCTCCGTCGCCCTGGCCTTCGCCATTGGCACCGCGGCGCTGCCGCACATCCTGATCCGTTTCTTCACCGTCCCCGACGCCCGCCAGGCGCGCAGTTCGGCGGGCTGGGCCACCGGTCTGATCGGCGTCTTCTTCGTCATGACCGCCGTCATCGGGTTCGGCGCCCGCGCCCTGTTGCCGGCCGAGGCCGGCCCGGCGGTCGGCAAGAGCGGCAACCTCGCCGCGCCCCTGCTCGCGGAGTTCCTCGGCGGCGGGCCGGGCACCTTCGGCGGCGATCTGTTCGTCGCGTTCGTGTCCGCGGTGGCGTTCGCGACGATCCTCGCCGTGGTCGCCGGCCTGGTGCTCTCGGCCTCCGGCGCGGTCGCGCACGACCTGTGGGCCAACGTCGTGCGCCGCGGATCGGACACCGGTGGGGAGACGGCCGTGGCCCGTGTGGCCGCCGCCGGGATCGGGATCGTCGCGATCGTGATCACGCTGCTGATGGGCCCGAACTTCAACGTGGCATTCCTGGTCGGGCTGGCTTTGTCGGTCGCCGCCGGGGCCAACTTCCCCGCCCTGCTCCTGGCCCTGACCTGGCGGAGGTTCACCACGACCGGCGCGATCGCCGGGATTGTCGCCGGGCTCGTCACCTCAGTGGTGTGCATCGTGCTGGGCCCGTCGGTATGGCCGGGCGGCCCCGAGACGGCGCCCTACCCCGTCGAGTACCCGACGCTGCTCGCAATCCCGCTCGGCTTCCTGGCCTGCTGGATCGGCACGCTGCTGTCCTCGGAGCGCGGCGCACAGCGGACTTTCGACGAGTTGCAGGTCCGCGCCCAGACCGGGATCGGGTCCGAGCCGACTCCGACTACGCACTAGCCGCCCCGGGGCGACGGACATCCGAGACATCCACACCAACCCACTCGAGGAGGAACGGTGCTGCGCACGGAGTACATCGCCACCGTGCCCGAACTCCTGGCCGGCCATGCCGAGACCAGGCCCGACCAGATTGCTTACATCGACGACCAGCGCAGCCTCACCTACGGCGACCTCGCCGGGACCACCGCCCAGATCGCCGGGCATCTGCAACGCATGGGTGTCCGGCCCGGCGACCGCGTCCTGCTCTACCTGGACAACCGGGTCGAGGTCGCCGAGTCCTACCTGGCCGTCCCGCGGGCGGGCGCAGTGGCTGTGTGTGCCAACCCGCAGGCTGCCACCGCCGAGGTCGCGCACATCCTGACCGACAGCGGCTCCAGAGTCGTGATCACCGACGCGGCGCACCTGGCGATCGTGCGTGAGCTCGCACGGGGCGCGGACCTGCTCGCCGTGGTCGTCGTTGGCGACGCCGAGGGTGCACCAGGCCCGGTGGAGGAGGTCGCCTACGCGGATCTGCTCGCCGCCCTGCCGATCGAAGCTCCGCGGGACTGCCTCGGGCTCGACGACACTGCCTGGATGCTGTACACGTCCGGCACCACCGGCCGGCCGAAGGGTGTCTACCTCACCCAGCGCGGCTGCTTCTGGGTGGTCGCGGCCTGCTGGGCGCCCATCCTCGGACTCGGGCCCGACGACGTCGTGCTCAGCGCCCTGCCGCTGTTCCACTCCTACGCCCTGGTGCTCTGTGTGCTGGGGGTGTTCGCGGTCGGTGCGACGACGCGGCTCCTGTCGCGGTTCTCGGTGACCGACACCGCGTCGCGCTTCACGGGTGGACCGGAAGGCGACGTCACTGTCTTCCCCGGCGTCCCGACGATGTTCCACTATCTGCTCGACCGCGTCGGCGACCAGGGCTTCAGCGCGCCCGCCCTGCGTGCCTGTGTGTCCGCCGGGGCGATCCTGCCGGCCGCGGTCAACGAGAAGTTCGAGGCGGCCTTCGGCATCCGCCTGCTCGACGGCTACGGCATCACCGAGACTTCGACGATGGTCACGATGAACTGGCCCACCGGGACCCGGGTGATGGGGTCGTGCGGGCTGCCGCTGCCGGGGCTGTCGGTGCGGTTGGTCGACCCGCAGTCCGGCAAGGACGTCATGCCGGGGGAGGAGGGCGAGCTGTGGGTACAGGGCCCCAACGTCACCCCCGGCTACCACAACCTGCCTGAGGCCACCGCAGCGGTCCTGGTCGACGGCTGGTACCGCACCGGTGACCTCGCGCGCCGCGACGCCCACGGCTACCTGCGGATCAGCGGCCGCACCAAGGAGCTGATCATCCGCGGCGGGGAGAACATCTACCCGGCCGAGGTCGAGGACGCGCTCATCGCTTCCGATCAGGTCAAGGACGCTGCGGTCGTGGGCATGCCGCATCTGCACCTCGGCGAGATACCGGTCGCGTTCGTGGTGCCCATCACGCCGGGCCATCTCGACCACGAGGCAGTCCTGGCTGTCGCGCGGGCCCGCCTGTCGTCGTTCAAGCTGCCCGAGCGTCTGATCGAGTGCGAGGACATTCCTCGCACCGGCTCCGGAAAAATCCTGCGCTTCCGGCTCCAGGAGCAACTCGCCGAGGAAGACGGCACCACGAACGGGGAGATGGCCCGAGACTCGCACGCTCGTGAGCCGGCGCCAAGCTCGACAGCCGGGTGACCGAGCGCACCTGTCGTTTGGCTGGAGGCCCTCGTCGGCCTATAGTAACTAAGGAGCGTTAGTTAGTGAGGAGCGCGGAGAAGCAATGGAGCTGACGAACACGTTCAGCGTGGCCGAGCCGGTCGACCGCGCCTGGGCAGTCATCACCGACCTCGAGCGGGTGGCCCCGTGTCTGCCCGGTGCGGCCCTTCTGGGGATCGACGGCGAGGACTACAAGGGTGCGGTCAAGATCAAGGTCGGCCCGGTCACCGCCCAGTACGAGGGCGTGGCCAGGTTCGCCCAGCGCGACGACGACAAGCACCACGCCGTGCTGCGCGCCGAGGGTCGCGACGTGCGCGGCCAGGGCAACGCCGCGGCGACCATCGACCTGCAGCTCAACCCGCAGGGCAACGGTACCGAGGTCGTGGTGGTGACCGAGCTCGAGCTGGCCGGCAGGGTCGCCCAGTTCGGGCGCGGGGTCATCGCCGACGTCAGCGGCAAACTGATCGGGCAGTTCGCCCGTCGCCTCGAGGAGGAGATGGGTCGCGAGCCCGGCGAGGAGCCCGGGCAGGGATCCGCGGCGGCCGGAGGCGGCGCTGCACGGCCCGCTGCGCGGCCCGCGGCACCGGTCGCGACGCAGACGCCGACCGTGGCGCGACCCCGGTCGGTCGACGACGTCGAGCCGCTGGACCTGATGGCGACCGGCGGCGGTGCCGTACTCGGCCTGCTGAGGCAGCAGGCGCTGCCGCTCGGCGCGGGCCTGGTCGGGCTGCTGCTCGGCTGGCTGCTGGCGCGCGTGAGCCGGCGCTCGCCCGCGGGCGGCGTGCCGGTCGCCGGTGTTGGGCCGGCCGCGGCCGCCGGCGCGGCGCCCCTGGTGCTGCAGCTGGTGCTGCCGCCGACCCGCAACACGACCGTGCACGACGTGGAGGGAGACCGATGAGCGACGGGACCGTGGAGCTGATCCACGAGCCGAAGCTGTACATCGACGGCCGCTGGGCCCCGGGCGGCGGCGCCGACCTGGACGTGGAGAACCCGGTCACCGAGGAGGTGACCGGCCGGATCACGCAGGCCTCGACCGACGACGTCGAGGCGGCGGTGGCCGCGGCGAAGAAGGCGTTCCCCGCCTGGGCCGCGACGCCGGTGGCCGAGCGGGCCGCGTTCCTGCGCCGGTTCAGTGAGGTGCTCAAGGGGCGGGCGGACACGTTCGCAGACATCGTCAACCGCGAGCAGGGCTCGCCGCCCAGAGTCGCCAGGGCGCTGCACGTCGACACCCCGATCGCCGTCGTGGACGCCACCATCGACGCCCTCGAGCAGTTCCCGTTCACCGCCGAGCTCGGCAACTCGATCATCCGGCGCGAGCCGGTCGGCGTCGTCGCCGCGATCACGCCGTGGAACCTGCCCCTGCACCAGGTCGTGGTGAAGGTCGTGCCCGCCATCGCCGCGGGCGCCACCGTCGTCCTCAAGCCCGCGGGTCTGACCCCGCTCGCTGCGTTCGAGCTGGCCCGAGCCTTCGACGCCGCCAGGCTGCCCGCGGGCGTGTTCAACCTCGTCCCGGGAAGCGGCCGGGTGGTGGGGGACCTGCTCACCCGGCACCCGGACGTCGACCAGGTCTCGTTCACCGGGTCCACGCCCGTGGGCCGCACCATCGCTGCCACGGCGGCGCAGACCCTCAAGCGGGTCACCCTGGAGCTCGGCGGGAAGTCTCCGAGTGTGGTGCTGTCCGGGGCCTCCGACGACCAGCTGGCGACCGCGGTCAAGGTCACCGTGGCGAACTGTTTCCTCAACGGCGGCCAGACCTGCACCGCTCTGTCCCGGTTGATCGTGCCGGCGGACCGGCTCGCGCAGGTCGAGGAGCTCGCCGCCGCGGCCGCCGCGAAGTACGTCCCCGGCGCCCGGCTGGGCCCGCTGATCTCCGCGGAGCAGCGCAAGGAGGTCCAGTCGTTCCTGGAGCCGGGCGCCGGCGGAGCGCAAGCGGTGACCGTGACGTCACAGGTCGAGCTGCCGGAACGGGGCTACTACGTCAGCCCCACCGTGGTCTCCCGGGTCGACCCGAACTCCCGCCTCGCGCAGGAGGAGGTGTTCGGTCCGGTGCTGTCGATCCTCGCCGCCGGCTCCGACGATGACGCGGTCGCCCTGGCCAACAACAGCATCTACGGCCTGGGTGGAGCGGTGTGGGGTCCGGACGACGCGGCGTTGGACGTCGCGGCGCGGCTGCAGACCGGGCAGGTCGACGTGAACGGTGGCGCGTTCAACCCGGGCGCGCCGTTCGGCGGGTACAAGCAGTCCGGCACCGGGCGGGAGATCGGCGAGTACGGCATCGCCGACGTGTGCGAGATCAAGGCGGTGCAGCGATGAGCGTGGAAACCCAGCACACCACGGACACCGCGGGCGACTATCCCCACGAGGTCCGCGCCGCGGTGCTGCGCGAGGCCGGGGCGCCGATGTCGGTGGAGACGATCCGGCTCAAGGCCGTCGGGCCGACGGACGTGCGGGTGCGGATCGAACGCACCGGCGTGTGCCACTCCGATCTCTCGCTGGCCACCGGCAAGCTGGCCCAGCCGCTGCCCGCCGTGCTCGGGCACGAGGCCTGCGGCACCGTCGTCGAAACCGGCCCCAAGGTCACCGACCTCCAGGCCGGGCAGCGGGTGATCCTGTTGTGGATCACGCCCTGCCGCGGCTGCTACCCGTGCACCCACGGCCAGCCGCACTTGTGTGAGAACGGGTCGAGCCGCTCGACCGAGCCCTACGCTGTGACGGCCGACGGGGAGCCGGTCTACCCGGGTCTGACCGTCGGGTCCTTCGCCGAGGAGACGGTCGTGCCGCGCGGCGCGCTGGTCCCGGTGCCCGATGACATCGACACCGCCGACGCCGCGCTGCTCGGCTGCGCGGTCATGACCGGTGTCGGCGCGGTCACCCACACCGCGAAGGTCACCGAGGGCGCGTCCGTGCTCGTCGTCGGGCTGGGTGGTGTCGGGCTGTCGGTGCTGCAGGGCGCGCGGCTGGCCGGGGCCTCGACGGTCATCGCCGTGGACCGCAACGTGGACAAGGCCGCGCAGGCCACCGCGGCAGGGGCGACCCACTTCGTGCCCGCCGACGAGGGCACCAAGAAGGCCGTGCGAGGCCTGACCGGCGGCCGCGGAGCCGACTTCACCTTCGACTGCGTGGGCTCGTCGCGGACCATCCGCGACATCTGGGGCCTCACCCGGCGCGGCGGCACGGCCGTCGTCGTCGGCATCGGGGGCAAGGACGACACGGTCAGCTTCTCCGCGCTCGAGCTCTTCCACTTCGCCCGCACCCTGCAGGGCTGTGTGGCCGGCTCAGTCGACGCCGAGGCCGACATGCCCCGATTCTTCGACTGGGTCCGCTCCGGCGAACTCGACCTGCGCGGCCTGGTGACCGGACACGGCAGCCTTGCCGACGTCAATCACGCCCTCGACGAGCTCGCCGCGGGCCGCGGTGTTCGCACCCTACTCACCCCCGGCGGGCCGTCGTGAAGATCGGCGCCATCGAGATCGTGCCCCTGCTCGACGGGGTCGGCCGCGAAAAGGCCGACGAGGTCCTGACCCGCCCAGGGGTCCCTGACGCCTGGGCGTGCCATTCCGAGCATCTGGACGAGCACGGATCCCTGCATCTCGACCTGGGTGGGTTCCTCGTCGCCACCGGTCACCGGCTCGTGCTGGTCGACACAGGCGTCGGCACCATCAACAACGGCAAGTACTCCGGTGGGGCCTTCCTGGACTCGCTGCGCGCTGTGGGCGTGGGACCGGAGCAGGTGACCGACGTCGTGTTCACCCACCTGCACTTCGACCACGTCGGCTGGGCGACGAAGAAGGGCCAGGTCGTCTTCCCCAACGCGACCTACCGGGTGCACACAGCCGACTGGGCGCACTTCGTCGAGTCCGCCGATGCAGATCCCGGTGCGGTGCGCAAGCTGAGCCCCTTGGAGAGCCGGCTGGAGACCTTCGACGCCGACCGAGCGATCGCCCCCGGCCTGAGCACTCGGCACACCCCCGGCCACACGCCCGGCTCCACCGTCTACGTCGTCTCGGACGGCGACGAGCGGGCGTTGCTGCTCGGCGACGTTGTGCATTCGGTGGTGGAGTTGCACGAGCGGGACTGGGAGGCGGTCTTCGACGTCGACCCGGTCGCCGCGAGTGCGGTGCGCAACGCCCTCGCCGACGAGGTGGCCGACTCGACCGACCTCGTCGTCGGTGCCCACTTCCCCGGGCTGCGCTTCGGCCGGGTGATCACGACATTCGGCAACCGCCGCTTCCAGCAGATCGTCTAGGAGACACCACGTCATGGATCTTCAGCTTTCCGGAACGAACGTCCTGGTCACCGGTGCCGGGCAGGGCCTGGGCCGGGCGCTCGGGCTCGGTTTCGCCCGCGAGGGCGCCAACGTCGCGTTCCACTACAACTCCTCCGCCGACGGCGCCGAGAAGGCCGCCGCCGAAGCCGCCGAGCTGGGCGTCAAGGCCATCGCCGTCGGCGGTGACCTGCGCGATGTCGACGCCGTGGCCGGCATCGTCGAGCGCGTCGAGACCGAGCTCGGGCCGATCGAGGTGCTGGTCAACAACTCGGCGGTGACCAAGAAGCAGCGCTTTCTCGAGTCGACCCCCCAGGACTGGGCACCGCAGATCGACGTCACCGTCACCGGGACGCTGCAGCTGACCCACGCCGTCGCCACGCGGATGGCCGAGCGCAGGTCCGGGTCGATCGTGAACCTCATGGGCGACTCGGGCCGGGTGGGGGAGTCCGGTCTGCTGGTCACCGCCACCGCTCGCTCCACCACGGTGGGGCTCACCCGTTCGCTGGCCAAGGAGCTGGCCCGGTTCGGGATCCGCGCCAACGCCGTGTCCCTCGCGCTGGTCCGCACCGACAACTTCGACGCCCACGCCGGCACGCCCGAGGCCGAGCAGATGAAGAAGATCCTCGCCCAGTACCCCCTGCGGCGGGTCGGGCATCCGGACGACATCACCCCGATGGTGCTGCTGCTCGCCTCGCCGCTGTCGTCCTGGACCACCGGGCAGGTCGTCTCGGTCAACGGCGGCTACGCGATGCCCTGAGCAGTCCGGGTCGGCCACACTGCAGCAAGGAGGACAGATGAGCGTGGACAGGGCGGACGGCACCGCGGCCGCGCCGCAGGCGACAGCGGCGGCTCCGGCGGGCGCGACGGAAGACAAGTCCGGCTCGCTCGGCCGCAACGTCCGGCGCAAGGAGGACCGGCGGCTGATCACCGGGCACGGCCGCTACGTCACCGACATCGAGCTGCCGCGTATGCGGCACGTGGCGTTCCTGCGCAGTCCCTACGGCCACGCCCGGATCACCGGCGTGGACGTCACAGCGGCCCGCGATGCCGGGTACCGGGTGTTCACCGGCCAGGACTTTTCGCACGTCGTGCTGCGAGCCCAGTCGGCGCTGCCCTCCTACGTCGAGACCGACCAGCCCGTCCTCGCCCACGAGAAGGTCTGCTTCTCCGGGGAGCCGGTCGCCGCCGTCGTCGCGAAGGACCGCTACCGCGCCGAGGACGGACTGGAGTTCGTCGACATCGACTACGAGGCGCTACCGGCCACCGTCTGCGCCTGGCAGGAGCCCGAGGTACCGGTGCACCCGGAGGCCCCGGACAACGTGCTCCTGCAGCGCACCTTCGACGCCGGCTCGGTGACCGACGCCTTCACCGCGGCCGACCTGATCGTGGAGCGTGAGCTCGTCACCAACCGGCACGCCGGCAATCCCATGGAGTGCCGTGCCGGGGTGGCGCTGTGGGACGCCGCCGACGGGAAGCTGACCTTCTACAACGGCACCCAGGTGCCGCACATCGTGCGGAACATGATCGCCGAGCTGATGGGCGTGCCGGAGGGCAAGGTCCGGGTCGTCGCCCCGGACGTCGGCGGCGGGTTCGGGGTCAAGGCCGTGCTCTACCCCGAGGACGTCGCGCTGTGCCTGATGGCGCGGGAGATGCCGGGGATCCCGCTGAAGTGGGTGGAGGACCGGGCCGAGCACCTGCTCGCGGCCGCCCACGCCCGCGACCACCGCTACCTGATCAAGGCCGGGTTCGCCTCCGACGGCACGCTGCTGGCCCTGGAGGCCGACGTCACGTGCAACGTCGGCGCCTACTCGGTCTATCCGTGGACGGCCGGCATCGAGCCGCTGATGGCCGGTGGGCTGCTCTCGGGCCCCTACAAGCTCGACAACTACCGGTGCACCGTGCGCGGTGTCGCCACCAACACCGCCCCGGCCGGCCCGTACCGCGGCGTCGCCCGCCCGGCCAGCGTGTTCGCGATGGAGGCGATGTTCGACGACGCCGCCGCGCGACTCGGGATCGACGCCATCGAGATCCGCCGCCGAAACGTCATCACCCCCGAGGACATCCCGTACAAGATGCCCTCCCGTCTCGTGGACGACTCCGGTCACTACGGGGAGTGTCTCGACAAGGCCCTCGACGCCCTGGACTACCCCGCGTTCCGCACCGAGCAGGCCCGCCGCCGCGAGGCCGGGGACAACCCGATCGGGATCGGGGTGGCGCTCTACAACGAGCTCACCGGGCTCGGGCGCGCCGCCAGCGCCGGGCCCCGGATGCCCTTCCGCACCGGGCACGACGCCTGCACCGTGCGGATCAACCCGGACGGGCGGGTCACCGTGATCTCCGGCATCACCTCCCAGGGCCAGGGCTCGGAGACCATGATCGCGCAGATCGTGTCCGACGCGATCGGTGTCGGCTACGACGACGTCGACGTCCGCATCGGCGACACCGACGAGGCCCTCTGGGGCTTCGGCGCGTTCTCCTCCCGCCAAGCCGTCATCGGCGGGGGCGCGGCCCACAACACCGCGGTCGCGGTGAAGGAGAAGCTGGTCAAGCTGGCCGCCGAGCTCATCGAGGCGGCCGAGGCCGACCTGCGCGTCGTCGACGGCGAGGTCTACGTGGTCGGCGAGCCCAAGGCCCAGATCTCGGTCGCCGAGCTCGCTCGGGTCGCCTACCTGGAGTCCAACCGGCTACCCGACGGTATCGACCCCGGGCTGGACGCCACCACCTTCTTCGACCCCATCCGCGGCGCCTTCGCCGCCGGCGCCCAGGCCGCGGCCGTGGAGGTCGACCGGACCACCGGCGAGCTGCGCATCCTGAAGTACGTCTGCGTCGAGGACGCCGGCCGGGCCATGCACCCGCAGATCGTCGACGGACAGATCGCCGGCGCCATCGCCCAGGGCCTCGGCGGGGCGCTCTACGAGCACCTCGTCTATGACGACGCCGGGAACCTGTCCACCGGCACGCTGCTGGACTACCTGATGCCCACCAGCGCCGAGGTACCCGACATGGTCATCGGCCACGTCTCGCACCCGGCCGCGAACCCGATCGGGGTCCGCGGCGTGGGGGAGGGCGGCACACTCGGCCCGAACGCGGTCCTCGCCGGCGCGCTGCGCGACGCGCTCGGCATCGACGTGAACACCCTGCCGATCAGCCCGGCGAGCGTGTGGAAGGAGCTGCACCCGTGATCGAGCTGACCTGGCATGACCGCGTCGCGGTCATCACCCTCGACCGGCCGGAGAAGCACAACGCGCTCAACATCGAGCTCTGCCACCGCATCCGCACCACGCTCGGCGACGCCCGTGCGGCCCGTGCGATTGTCCTCACCGGCAACGGCCGCAGCTTCTGCTCCGGGGCGGACCTCGACGAGGTCTACACCGCGGACTTCCGGGATGCGCTGTACAGCATGCTGCACGCCGTCACCGACGCCCCGGTCCCCGTGGTGGCGGCAGTCAACGGCGCCGCCATCGGGGCGGGCACCCAGTTCGCCATCGCTGCCGACTTCCGCGTGGTCGCCGCGCCTGCCCGCTTCGCAGTGCCAACGGCACGGATCGGGCTGGCCGTCGATCCGTGGACCATCCGCCGGCTCGCGCTCCTGGCTGGCAACGGAGTGGCACGGCGGCTGCTGGTGGCCTGCGATCAGATCGACGCCGACACCGCTCTGGCATGCGGGTTAGCTGATCTGTCCGGCACGCTCGAACAGGCTCTGACCTGGGCGCAGGGAATGATCTCGTTGGCCCCACTCACGCAGGCCTACTCCAAGCGCGTGCTCAACGAGATCTTCGAGCCCGAGTTCGACGAGCTCCTGGGCAAGCAGTTGAACGCGGCGTTCGAGGGGTGCTGGGCGAGCGAGGACTTCGCCGAGGGCCGCCTCGCCCGCACCGAGAAGCGTCCGCCCGTCTTCCGAGGGAAGTGAGCGCATGAAGTGCGCCCCGTTCGACTACGTCTGCGCCAACAGTGTCGAGGAGGTCGTCAAGGTCCTCGGCGAGGCCGACGGCGACGGCAAGATCCTGGCGGGTGGGCAGAGCCTGGTGCCCGTGCTCGCCCTACGGATGGCCCGGCCCAGCGTGCTCGTCGACGTCAACCGGGTCCCGGGCATGGGCCGAATCCGCCCCGTGGAGGGCGCGGTCGAGGTCGGTGCCCTCGTGCGGCACAGCCAGCTCGTGGAGCAGACCCACCACCCGCTGCTCGCTGAGGCCGCGCGCTGGATCGGGCACACCGCGATCCGGACCCGCGGCACGACCGGCGGGAGCATCGCTCACGCTGACCCGTCCGCGGAGCTACCGGTCGTCGCAGTCGGTGTCGGGGCGAGCGCGACGGTGGCCGGCCCGACCGGAGAGCGCACAGTCGCCGCCGACGAGCTCTTCGTGAGCGCCCTGGTGACCTCGCTCGACGACGACGAGATGATCGTCGGGGTTCGCTTTCCGCTGCCGACGCGGTGGGGCTTTGCCGAGTTCTCCCGCCGGCACGGCGACTTTGCGCTGGTCACGGCAGTTGTCGCCGAGGTCGACGGCCGGGTGAGGATCACCCTCGGTGGCGTCGCGGCCGTTCCGCAGAGGGCCCTTGCTGCCGAGCAGGTCCTTGCCGATGAGGGCACTGCCCATGACGCCGCCCGCGCGGCCGCCGCCGAGATCGATCCGACCGCGGACCTGCACGGCTCGGCCCCCTTCCGTCGCGCAATCGCGGGAGAGATGGTGCGCCGCGCCCTCGTCCGCGCCGGAATCGAGTAGGAGACACTGATGGACATCAGCTTCAGCGTCAACGGCGAAATAACGTATCTGCAGGTCGAGCCCCGCCGGACCCTGGCCGACGCTCTCCGTGAGGACTGCGGTCTCACCGGCACGCACCTCGGCTGCGAACACGGGGTGTGCGGCGCCTGCACCGTCCTCGTCGATGGGGAGCCGGCCCGTGCCTGCCTGATGTTCGCCGTGCAGGCCGACGGGACCTCGGTCACCACGATCGAGGGCCTGGAGGGAACCGACGGCCAGCTGCATCCGCTGCAGGAGGCGTTCGTCGCCCACCACGGCCTGCAGTGCGGCTTCTGCACACCCGGCATGCTGATGAGCGCCCTGCACCTGCTCGACACCGACCCCGACGCCGACCGGGAGACCATCCGCGACGAGATGTCGGGCAACATCTGTCGCTGCACCGGCTACCAAGGCATTGTCGACGCGATCGAGGCGGCATCATCGGCGATGAAGCAACACTGACGAACGCACGCCCGCGCTCGACGTCGCGATCCGGCCAGGTGTCAGCGCTTACAGGGGACTGTTGCCTCGTCGGGGGAGGTCCGGGCTGGAGGACCGGCAAAGGTGACCCGAAGGCGTTCGGGCTTACTTCGCCGCGTTATGGACGGGCCCGGCCTTCCTCTGATGTAGCCGATCGCCCGCGGCGTGACCACCTAGCGGTCTGACAACATGCTCACACGCTGACGATCACTGATACGCGCCCAGGCAATGACGCCAGGAGGGCCTCATGACTGGACAGCAGGAACTCGACGAATCGGGCGGGTACGGGCGCGCCCCGTCGGTGTCGATCACCTCGCCGTTCCTGCTGACCGAGGACCCCACCATCGCTCAGCAAATCGCCGCGCTCGGTCAGCCGCGCAGGTACCGGGCGGGGCAGTTCGTCTACCGGCAGGGCTCCCTGTCCGACTATTTCTTCCAGGTGGTCAGGGGGCGCCTGCGGATCTATCTCACTCGTGCCGACGGGACCGAGCGTGTGCTCTCCTACGCCGAGCCCGGCGCGGGGATCGGGGAGTCGACCTGCTTCGACGGGCTGCCGCGCTACGCCTCATGTGTCGCGATGGTGGACAGCGAACTGCTGGCGGTCAGCAAGCGCGCGGTGCTCGACGCGGGCCGGCTCGAGCCGGAGATCCTCGTGGAGATGACCCGACGGATCTCCCGCAAGGCCCGACTCTTCGCCATGCACATCGCGGCTGACGGCCTCCCGGCCTGCGGCCGCGTCGCCCTCATACTCGACCACCTTGTCGAGGCCTACGGGATCCCCTGCCCGGAAGGCGTGCGCCTGCGGGTCCAGTACTCGCTCGACGAGCTCGCACTCATGATCGGCGTGACCCGGGTGACCATGAGTCGGGAGCTCGCTCGTCTGATCGACGACGGGCTGGTGATCCGCCGTGGACGGGAGATCGTCGTCCCGGACGTCGCGGCCCTGCGTGTTGTTGCCGGGGATTACCGGCCCTGAGCCGGTTGCTGCTGCACTTTCTCGGCGGTCCGTATCACGTGTTACCGACGGTGTGCGGCACTCCTTGCCAGGCTTCGCCGGTCATCACTGACGAGGACGTGGAGCATTCATGACGACAGTCGAAGCCCGGCGTGTCGAGGAGCCTCGCCCGGCGAGCACGGTCTCGCTCGGCGACCGGTTCCGGCTCGACGAGGGCCGGGTCTTCCTCACTGGGGTTCAGGCGCTCGTGCGGGCGCCCCTCGACCAGGTGCGCCGCGACCGTCGAGCCGGCCTGCGCACCGGTGGCTTCATCACCGGCTTCCCGGGCTCGCCGCTCGGCGGTTACGACCTTTCGCTCAAGCAGAACCGCACGCTGCTCGGCGAGCACGGCATCGTCCACCAGATGGGCCAGAACGAGGAGCTCGCCGCCTCCGCCCTGATGGGCACCCAGCTGCTGGAGCGCTACCCGCACAGCCGCTACGACGGCGTCACGGGCTTCTGGTACGGCAAGGGCCCCGGTCTCGACCGTGCGGGCGACTCGCTGCGGCACGGCAACTTCGCGGGCACCACCATGCACGGCGCGGTGGTCGTGCTCTCCGGCGAGGACCACGAGGCGAAGAGTTCGTCGTTGCCGTACGAGCAGGAGTACGCCTTCGCCCATGCCGGGATCCCGGTGTTGTACCCCTCGTCGGTCGAGGAGTTCCTGACCTACTCGGCGCACGCGATCGGTATGTCCCGCTACTCGGGGTGCTGGGTGGCGATGAAGCTGATCGGCCAGCTGTGCGACGGGGGCCAGACGATCGACCTCGATCCCGAGCGGCTGAAGATCGTGGTGCCCGAGTTCGAGATCGACGGGCGCCCGTTCCGTAAGTGGCAGGACCACGCGTTCTTCCCCGGCAAGGTCGTGGAGACCGAGCGGCACGTCTTCACCGAGCGGCACCCGGCGGCCGTGGCCTACGCGAAGGTCAACGGGCTCAATGAGATCAAGATCCGGGGCCCGCACGACACGCTCGGCCTGGTCACCGCGGGCAAGAGCTACGCCGACACCTTGCAGGCGCTGCGTGACCTCGGCATCGGAGAGGACGACCTGCGTGCGGCCGGGGTCCGGCTGGTCAAGATCGGCGCGATCTACCCGCTGGACGCGGAGTTCGTCCGTGAGTCCACCCGCGACCTCGACGAGGTCGTGGTCGTGGAGGAGAAGCGGCCGATCCTCGAGGACGCGATCAAGGTCGTCCTCTGCAACGTGGCCTCTGGTCCGCGGGTGCACGGCAAGCGCGACCTCGAGGGCCGGGTGCGCTTCGCCGAGTACGGCAGCCTCGACGCCGACGCGGTCGCGCGCGGGCTCGCTCCGGTGCTGCGCCCGCGACTGCGCGAGCAGATCATCCTGGACCGGCGCACCGAGCAGCTCGAAGCCGTCAAGGCCCGCGACTACTCATCGAACCTCAAGCGCTCACCGAACTATTGCTCCGGCTGCCCGCACAACGTGTCCACGATCGTGCCCGAGGGCCGGGTTGCCTGGGGCGCACCGGGTTGCCACATCTTCGCGGCGGTCATGGACCAGCCCGAGCGGCAGATCGACGCCACCTTCCCGCTCGGCGGCGAGGGCGTCGCGTGGATCGGGCTCAGCCCGTTCACCGACCTGGAGCACGTCATCCAGAACCAGGGTGACGGCAGCCTGTTCCACTCCAGCTACCTGAGCATCCGCTGGTCGGTCGCCGCCGGCGTGAAGATGACCTATCGGATCCTCTACAACGGCGCGGTCGCCAACACCGGTGCTCAGGAGCCGATCGGCCAGGCCGAGGTCCCGAAGCTGGCCAGCCTGCTCGCCCTCGAGGGCGTGAAGAAGATCGGCATCATCGCCGAGGACCCGGCGGTCTACCGCAGGGCGGACCTGCCCTCGATCGCCTCGGTGCACGGTGCTGGGGACGTGCAGAAGGTCCTGAAGGACCTCGAGCAGGTCGACGGCGTCACGGTTTTCCTCTACGACGGCGAGTGCGCCAACGAGCGCCGCCGCCGCCGCAAGCGGGGCACCGCGCCCAAGGCCACCACGTTCGTGGTGATCAACGAGGATGTCTGCGAGAACTGCGGGGACTGCGGCGAGGTCACGAACTGCATGTCGCTGCACAAGAACGACACCGAGTTCGGGCCCAAGACGGCGATCCACCAGTCGTCCTGCAACCAGGACCACTCGTGCCTCAAGGGCGATTGCCCGTCCTTCCTCACCGTGCACAGCGAGGAGGGCTTCGCGGCGCCGGTCTACACCCCGCTCGAGGTCGACGCGGTGGCCGAGCCGAAGCGCCCCTCGCTCGACCGGCCCTACCACGTGTTCGTGCCCGGCGTCGGTGGCACCGGCGTGCTCACCCTGAACTCGATGCTGGCCTGGGCCGCGCTCGTGGACGGGGCCGAGGCGGTCAGCTACGACCAGACCGGGGCCGCCCAGAAGTGGGGCGCCGTGCTGAGCAGCCTGGTGCTGAGCCCCCGCGGCGAGCGGGCGGACTCGAACAAGGTCGGCATCGGCTGCGCGGACCTCTACCTGGCCGTCGACGCGATGGCCGCTGCCGACCCGGTCAACCTGGACCGCTGCTCGCCCGAGCACACCACGGCGCTGGTGAACACCGGCCTGCTGCCCAGTGGCGAGATGATCCGCAACAGCCACCTCGACGTGTCGGTCGACCCGATGATCGACTCGATCTCCCGGTTCACCGCCCGCACGGTCGCCGTGGACGCCCGGGCGATCGCCGAGACCCTGTTCGGCGACTACATGGCGACGAACATGGTGGCCGTGGGCGCGGCGTACCAGGCGGGCCTGCTGCCGATCTCGTCGGCCGCGATCGAGGAAGCCATTCGCCTCAACGGCACGGCCAGGGTGCAGAACCAGCAGGCGTTCCGCTACGGGCGGCTCGCCGTGGCCGACCCGGCCCGGGTCGCCGCGCTGATCTCGCCGCCGCCGCGCGACGCCGAGCAGGAGCGCGAGCACGTCCGCGGCCAGCTGGCGGAGAAGGAGCGCGCCGGCTACGACGCGCTCGTCGCGAAGGTCGCGGACCTGGCCGCGGAGGACCGGCGCCTGCTGGCCGTCCGGATCGGCGAGCTGATCGCCTTCCAGGACGCCGAGTACGCCGGGCGCTACGTCGATGTCGTGCTGGACGTGGCCCGCTGCGAGCGGGCGCGCCTGGGGGACAAGGCGGGCCTGCCGATCACCCGCGAGGTGATCCGCAACCTCTACAAGCTCATGGCCTACAAGGACGAGTACGAGGTGGCCCGCCTGCACCTGCGCGCCAGCCGCGAGCACCGCGTGTCGAGCCAGTTCGCCGGCAAGGTGAAGGTCACCTACAACCTGCACCCGCCGATGCTGCGCTCGATGGGCATGAAGAACAAGCTCAAGCTGCCCGCGCGCGTGCTCGACCCGGTCTTCGCCGTGCTGAGCGGGATGAAGAAGGTCCGTGGCACCAAGCTGGACGTCTTCGGCCGCGACCGGATACGCGTCGAGGAGCGCCGCCTCATCGACTGGTACATCGACCTCGTCCGCACCTCGATGGACGAGCTCAAGCTGCAGAACAAGGCCGCTGTGCTGGACATCGCCCGGCTGCCCGACGGCATCCGCGGCTACGAGGACATCAAGCTGCGGTCGGCGGCCGAGGCCATCGAGCGCGCGGAGGTCCTGCGCGGCCGGCTCAAGAACACCCTTTCCCTGCCCCTGCTGACGACGACGGAGAGCTGACATGGTCGACACCTCTCACAGCCCGATCGAGCTGACCCGCGATTTCGACAAGGACGCCGCGCTCGTCTCGGAACTGTTCGCCGGCCTGGACGCCGAGCTGGCGAAGCTGCCCGCCAAGGCGGATCGCACCGAGGAGCAGGACGCGGCGGCGTCGGCGATCCTGGACCGTGGCCGCGCCGCCCGCGAGGACTTCCTCGCGGTGCACGTCGCGACCCTGTACGACACCCTGACCGAAAACCGCACCCGGCTGCTGCGGGTGGCCGAGCTGGCCTACGCCGCCGCAGGCCTGATTCCCGGCCTGGTGCCCACCCGGGAGCGGATCGCCGAGGAGCGCACGCACCCGCAGAAGCACAAGGAGGGCTGGGAGTACGACCAGGGCATCCTGATCTCCCGCGTCCTCGACAACCCGGTCGCCGGCTACCACCTCATGCACGCCATGGCGCAGCCGCTGCCGGAGGCCCTCGAGCTGCTCGACGAGCTGCGGCGCACCGACCGCGTGGACCTCGGCACCAGCCTGGTGGAGCGCAAGGGCAACGTCGGGCACCTGACCATCCAGCACCACAAGTACCTCAACGCCGAGGACGACGAGTCCACCCGGGCGATGGAGATCGCCACGGACCTCATCCTGCTCGACGACCGGATCGACGTCGGGCTGCTGCGCGGCGCGGAGGCGCAGCACCCGAAGTATCTGGGCCGCCGGGTATTCGACGCGGGCGTCAACCTCACCCGGCTCTACCACGGCGAGGTCTCGCTCATCGAGTTCTTCATCGAGCGGGAGCTGGGCCTGATCAACAAGTGGTTCCGCGGGCACTCGATCGGCAACGGCGAGGTGTCGGTCGTGGAGCGCCGCCACGAGAAGCCGTGGATCGCGGCGGTGGACTCCTTCGCCATCGGCGGCGGCTGCCAGTACCTGCTGGTCATGGACCGGGTCATCGCCCGCTCCGGCGCCTACGTCAACCTGCCGGCCCGCCGCGAGGGCTTCCTGCCCGGCTGCGGCAACATGCGCCTGCCGCGCTTCGTCGGCGAGAAGGTGGCCCGCCAGGGCATCTTCTTCAACCGCGACATCTACGTCGACTCGCCCGAGGGCCGCCAGATCGTCGACGACCTGGTCGTCGACGAGGCGGGCATGCAGGCGGCCATCGCCAATGCCGTGGACGCGCTGACCGCCACCGGTACGGTGGGCATCAACGCCAACCGCACCCAGGTCCGCGTCGGCGCCGAGCCGCTGGAGACCTTCCGCGCCTACATGGCGAACCTGTCCATCGGCCAGGCCAAGTGCATGTACTCGCCGGCGATCATCCGTAATCTCGAGCTGGCCTGGGACCCTAAGCGCCGCGGTGGTGTGAAGTGAGCGCCCCGAACACCACCGTGCCCGCCGCCCTCAAGCCCGGCACGATCGAACACCGAGTCGACGCCGGGGACTGCGTGCACCGCGGCGGGTACGACGTCCTCGCGACCCCATCGGTCGTACGGCTCCTCGAGGAGGCCGCGATGATCGCGATCGAGCCGCTGCTGGCGTCGGGTCAGAGCTCGGTCGGATCCACCGTCGACATCGTCCATGTTCGCCCGACACTGCGCGGCCAACTGGTCACGGCCACAGCGACCGTGGTCGAGGTCGACCGGCGCCGAGTCGCGACGAGAATTGAGGTGTTCGACGACGTCGAGCGCATCGCGCACGGCCGCCACGAGCGGTTCGTGGTGGACGAGGACGACTTCGGGGCCCGCCTGGCGCAGAAGGCCGGGCACGCAACCGCAGCCGGGGAGTGAGCCGGTGAACCTCCCCTCCTACGCCTGCGGCCGGGCGGACCTGCCACTGCTCGGCGAGACCATCGGTGAGAACCTGCGGCGGATCGTCGAGCGCTGCGGCGAGCGCACGGCGCTCGTCGACGTGACACTCGGCGTCCGCGCGACCTACGCCGAGCTGTGGGAACGCGCCGGGCGGATCGCGGGCGCGCTGCTGGCCCGGGGCGTCGCCAACGGCGACCGAGTCGGCGTGTGGGCGGCGAACCGGTACGAGTGGATCGTCCTGCAGTTCGCCACGGCGCGGATCGGCGCGGTGCTCGTCGCGCTCAACCCGACCTACGAGAGCGCGGAGCTCGCCTACACCCTGCGGCACTCGGGGACCTCGGTGTTGTTCCACTCCGCGTGGTACCGCAAGACCGACTGCGCCGCGGTCGTCGCCGAGATCGCGGGGGAGTGCCCGCAGCTGCGCGAGGCCGTTGTGTTCGAAGACGGCTGGGCGCAGTTCGAGGCCGGAGACCCCGGTCCGGTCGCCGAGGCCGAGCGCCGAGTCCACATCGACGACCCGGTGGCGATCCAGTACACCTCCGGCACCACGGGCCGCCCGAAGGGCGCCACCCTGACCCACCACAACCTGCTCAACAACGGCTACCTCATCGGCGCACAGGCCGGCTTCACCGAGCAGGACCGCATCTGCGTGCCGGTACCGCTGTTCCACTGCTTCGGGATGGTGCTCGGCACCCTCGGGGCCAGCACGCACGGGGCCACGCTCGTCCTCCCAGGAGGCGCTTTCGACGCGCTCTGCACCCTGGAGGCCGTCGCGAGCGAGCGGTGCACAGCCGTCTACGGAGTGCCGACGATGTACCTGGCGATGCTCGAGCACCCCGAACTGCAGCGCATCGACCTGAGCTCGCTGCGAGCCGGACTGATCGGCGGGGCGCCGTGCCCCCCGGACCTGCTCGAGTCGATCCGCACGCGCCTACACGTCCCGGACCTGTCCACGGTGTGCGGCATGACGGAGACCTCCCCGATCTCCACCCAGACGTTGCCCTCGGACCCTCCCGAAATCCGAGACCACACAGTCGGCAGGCCGACCCCACACGTCGAGGTCAAGATCGCCGACCCAGCGACGGGTCAGATCGTGCCCATCGGAACGCCCGGCGAGCAGTGCACCCGAGGCTACAGCGTCATGCGCGGCTACTGGGAGAACGCCGAGGCGACCGCCGAGGCCATCAGCTCCACGGGATGGATGCGCACCGGTGACCTGGCTGTGATGGACGAGCAGGGCACGGTCCGGATCGTCGGCCGCATCAAGGACGTGATCATCCGCGGGGGCGAAAACATCTACCCCCGAGAGGTCGAGGAGCTCCTGCGCAGCCACCCGAACGTCGGCGACGCCCACGTGATCGGGGTCCCGCACGAGCGCTACGGAGAGCAGGTGATGGCCTGGGTACGACCGAAGGACGGAACACAGCTCGACGCCACCGAGCTGACCTCGTTCTGCCGAGGGCGGATCAGCCGCTCCAAGATCCCGGCGCTATGGCGCTTCACGGACACCTTCCCCACCACCGCAAGCGGGAAGATCCAGAAGTTCCGCATGCGGCAGATCATCATCGAAGAGCTGACCGGCAGTGCCGGCCCGGAGGACGAGAACCGGCCGGAGATCGGCTTACCCGCGCCGGTGAAGGCCTGACGGCATGATCGAGACTGACAAGCCCTCGGCCAGGATGACCGTCACGAGTGTGATGCTCGACGACGACGGCATCGTGTTGAGCGGATATCTCTTGGTCCTCACCAACACGGCGACCATGGCGGTGCTGGCCCCAGGCGCGTCCAGCACCTCCCGGTATGTCATCGACGTTCTGGGGCCCCTACCCGGAGCCGGCGCCGTCCTGCTGGCTGAGTCCACCCTGACCGCCGACACAGATCACCAGGTCGTCTGCGACACAGTGATCCGCCACGAGAGTGCGGGCCTCCCGGTCGTCGCCGTAGTGCGGCACTACACCGACGTCGACTAGTCCGACCCCGCCGATCCGGGGCACGACGCCGCCGGGAACCCGCAGTCGGCTCCACCCACAGTCCAGCTCGACCCTCCTCGAAAGGGAACCATGACCTCGACAAGCGCAGCGCAGCGCAATCCCATGGCCCGTGTCGCGTTCGCGAGCATGACCGGCACGGTGATCGAGTTCTATGACTTCTTCGTCTACGGTACGGCCGCCGCGCTCGTGTTCAACAAGGTGTTCTTCCCGGAGCTCGGGGCCGCTCAGGGCACCCTTCTCGCGCTCGCGACGTTCGGTGTCGCGTTCGTGGCCCGACCGTTCGGCTCCATCGTGTTCGGGCACTACGGCGACCGGATCGGCCGCAAGCGCACCCTGGTCACGACCCTGCTCATGATGGGTCTGTCCACGGTCGCAATCGGGATCCTCCCCTCCACGGGCACGATCGGCGTCCTCGCGCCCATTCTGCTGGTCGCCCTGCGCATCGTGCAGGGTCTCGCCGTGGGCGGTGAGTGGGCCGGTGCGACGCTGCTCGCCGCCGAGAACGCCCCGAAGGCCAAGCGCGGCAAATACGCGCTCTACCCCCAGCTGGGTCCGTCAGTCGCGTTCGCACTGTCCAGTGCGACCTTCCTGGTCACCGCCCTCACAATGTCCAACGAGGCGTTCCTCGGCTGGGGCTGGCGGCTGCCCTTCATCGGCAGCATCCTGCTCGTCGGTCTGGGGCTGTTCGTCCGCCTGAAGATCGAGGAGACCGAGTCGTTCAGGGCGGCCAAGAACTCCGGCTCGATCGCCAAGCTGCCCGTGCTCGACGTGATCACCCGCCAGCCGCGCGAGATCCTCCTCGCCTCGTTCATGACGACCACGGTGTTCGGCTTCTTCTACATCGGAGTCACCTACCTGACCACCTACGGCACTTCCGTTTTGAAGCACCCGCGCACCACGGTCCTCGCCCTGGGCATCCTTGGCGGACTCGCCTTTGCGGCGACAACAATCGTCGGCGCGATCTGGTCGGACCGGGCAGGGCGCAAGAAGCTCGTGCTGTGGGGCAACCTGGCCTCGATCGTCGTCGGCGTCATCGCGTTCCCGGTGCTGGACATCGGCACGGCATGGGCCTTCGGCCTGGGCCTGTGCCTCGTCCTCGGCGTGGTGGGCTTCGCCTACGGCCCGGTCGGCGCGATGCTGCCCGAGCTGTTCAGCGCGCAGTACCGCTACACCGGTGCGGGCCTGTCGTACAACCTCGCCGGCGTGCTCGGCGGCGCGATCACGCCGCTGGTCGCTGGACTGCTCGTCGACGCATTCGGCAGCATCGCGCTCGGGTTCTACCTCGCGTTCCTGGCGCTGATCAGCACGCTGTGCACACTCGGGCTGGGCGACACCCGGAACGTCGAAATGGCCACGGTAGAGCCCCCAGCGGCCACCGGGGACCTGCACGGCGCGCCGCGGTGACCCTCCGCCCGCTCCCGATCACACGCCGAGCCGCGCGAGCCCGACCGCTCACGGTCAGTACGTCAGCTCGATGTGCTTTGTTTGACGAGTACCCGTTGAGGCCTTCGGCGCCGCCTACGCGTCCGGCGCTCCCGGTTACCCGGCGAGTGGTTGTCCGCCGCGACTTGGCTCGATACGCCGTCGAGTTGTTGTCTGAATCCGCTCCGGGTGCGACGGTCCGCGGCATCCCCGAGGGCCTGGAGATCATGCGGGGCCCCTGTGGTACTGGCTCCAGCGGACCGGCGCCGACCCCACGATCGCCGCGGACGGCACCCCTGCCCGTAGTCCGCTCACACCTCGCATACCGGGGTGAGAGCAGGCGGTCGTCGGGCCAGGGCGTGCAGAGACACTCGAGGATCGACGCCTCGTTCTGTTTCGAGGAGGGGGACCTCGTCGGCGGCGACTCGGTAGACCGCCCGTGCGAGCACATGGCCGTGCGCCGGTTGCTCGCCGCGGGCCGGAACCTGCCTCACGACCGGGCCGCGGCCCCCTCCGTCGACCTGTGCCACCCCGCCGTTGCCGGCTGATCGGCGGAGCGCGCTCATGCCCCGTACAGCTCCCGCGCCCGCGCGGTCTCCTTGTGCCGCAGGTAGTCCGGAAACATCTCCTTCGCGGGTTCGACGGCCTTGAGCACCTCGCGGGCGACGACGACCTTGTGCACCTCGGTGGGGCCGTCGGCGAGCCCGATGTGGAAGGAGTTGATGACCCACTCGGCGAAGGGCATCTCGTGGCTGATGCCCAGCGAGCCGTGGATCTGCAGGGCGCGGGAGGCGATGTCGTGGAGGACGCCGGGCATGGTGGCCTTGACAGCGGAGACGTTCTTGCGGATTGCCTTCCAGTCGTTGCCCTGGTCGGCGAGCCAGGCGGTCTCGAGGATGAGCAGCCGGAACTGGCGCAGCTGGACCCAGCTGTCGGCGATCTTCTCCTGGACCATCTGCTTGGCGGCGAGCTGTTCGCCCTTGGTGGTGCGGGAGACGGCGCGTTCGCACATCATCTCGAAGGCGCGGGTGGCCTGGGCGAGGGTGCGCATCGCGTGGTGCATGCGGCCGCCGCCGAGCCGGGTCTGGGCCACGACGAAGCCGTCACCGGGTTCGCCGAGCATGTTCTCGGCGGGCACCCGGACGTCGGTCAGGCGCAGGTGGGCGTGGGTGTCCTCGGGCTCGCCGTAGAAGCCGTACATGCGAAGGATCTCGATGCCAGGGGTGTCCGCGGGGACGATGAAGATCGACATCCGACGGTACGGGTTCTCCGCCTCGGCGTCGGTCTGCACCATCATGAGGTAAAACGCGGCGGTGGCGGCCTCGGAGGCGAACCACTTCTCGCCGTTGATCACCCAGTCGTCGCCGTCGCGCACGGCGGTGGAGCGGATCTGCAGGGGATCGGCGCCGCCCTGTGGCTCGGTCATCGCGAAGCAGGAGACGACGTCGTTGGCCAGCAGCGGCTCCAACCACAGCTTCTTCTGCTCCGGGGTGCCGTAGTGGGCGAGGATCTCGGAGTTGCCGGTGTCCGGGGCCTGGGCGCCGAAGACGATGGGCCCGAAGCGGGACATACCGAACTTCTCGTTCATCAGGGCCAGCTTGAGTTGCCCGTACCCGCGTCCGCCGAGCTCCGGGCCGAGATGGCAGGCCCAGAGCCCGCGGTCCTTGACCTCCTGCTGGAGCGGCCGGACGAGCCGGACGAACTCGGGATCGTGGATGTTCCATTGGCTGCCGAGCAGGTGGTCCAGCGGCTGGACGCGCTCGCGCACGAACGCGTCGATCCAGTCGAGCTCCTTCTGGAACTCAGCTTGATCTTTAACCTGCTGGCTTCTGGTCAGGGTCGTTTTGACTGGTGGTGCGGCGTGTCTTCGGGACATGGAACGGCCACCGCTTAATCCTCTTCGGGTTCCTCTCACAGAGCTCGAAGACGAAGGCGGTGGCCGTGGTGCTCAGTGTGGCCCATGTCCGGTCCGAGGGGTGGGTCGACACCCCGTCCCGGCGGGGGGATCTCGGCTGGTTCCGGCACGAGTTCTACCGCTCGTGCACGGCGCGAGCGGACGCGTTGTTCGAGCTGACCGATGCCGTGCTGTGCGCCGACGGTCCGGTCCGCTCGCTGGTGGAGTTGACCCTGGTGGCCGAGCACCGTCGCGGGCACGGCGCGATGTATGACGCGCTGGCCCAGGGCGGGATCGAGTCGCAGCGGCTGCGACGGGTACTGGCCGGGCTACCCGTCCCGCGGGCGCGTGACGGGCGGATTGTGCTGGCGGTTGATGTGTCGCCGTGGCTGCGTTCGGACGCCCCGACCAGCGCGGACCGGTCGTTCTGCCACGTCTATGGCCGCGGCAGAGGCAATGCGCAGATGGTCCCGGGCTGGCCGTACTCGTTCGTCGCCGCCCTCGAACCCGGCCGCAGCTCGTGGACCGCGCTACTCGACGCCGTCCGGATCGGCCCGGGACAGGACGCCACCGCGGTGACCGCCGCCCAGTTGCGTGAGGTCGTCGACCGGCTCGAGCAGGCGGGTCAGTGGCGGCCCTGGGACCCGCCGATCCTGATCGTGGCCGACGCCGGCTACGACATCACCCGCCTCGCCTACGTGCTGGCGGATCTGCCGGTCGAGCTGCTCGGCCGGATCCGCTCCGATCGGGTCCTACGCGGCCCGCACCCACTGCGGGCTGCCCGCGCCACCGGGCGCCCGCCGCGGCACGGCCCGGACTTCGCCCTGGCCGACCCCCGACACCTGGTGGACACCGGCGCAGCTCACCGCCACCGACACCAGCCGCTACGGCCGGGCGGTCGCCACCGCCTGGGATGGGCTCTACCCGCGGCTGACTCACCGCGGCGTGTGGGCCGAGCACCCCGGTGAGTTGCCGGTCGTCGCCGGCACCTTGATCTGTCTGCAGGTGCAGCGTCTTCCTGGTGATCACGCCCCAAAACCGGTGTGGCTGTGGTCCTCGGCCACCGGCGCCACGGCAGCGGATGTGGACCGGTGGCAGGGGTTCCTGCGCCGCTTCGACCTCGAGCACACCTTCCGGCTGTTCAAGCAGACCCTGGGCTGGACCGCGCCGAAGATCCGCACCCCGGCCGCGGCGGACCGCTGGACCTGGCTGATCATCAGCGCCTACACCCAGCTGCGTCTGGCCCGGCCCCTCGCGGTCGACCTGCGGCGTCCCTGGGAGAAACCCGTCGACCCGGGCCGGCTGACCCCCGCGCGGATCCGACGCGGGTTTCGCCACCTCCGCGCAACGACCACGCGTCCCGCCAGGGCACCGAAACAGGGCCGACCAGGCCCCGGACGCCCGCCCGGCTCCCGTAACCGAGCACGCGACCACCCGCCACGACGTCGGCAAACACCCCGCCAGCGCTACAGGCCCGACGGCAGCAGGTTAAAGATCAAGCTTAGCGGATGTCGCCGTCTACGCAGTGCCGCTACCGTCCTGCTCACCACGATGAGTCGCGCGGCCGCTGCCGTGATGTCGCAGGGTGCGTCGCTCGATACTGCAGGCACCGAACTCGTCGTCTCACCGCTGATGAACGAGGCTCGGGGCGAGGCGGAGTCGTGTGGTTGGGTCGTTCAGCGGGATCGAGACCACCTCACGGTGCAGGCCGAGATCCGGTCGAACGCGGGGCACCGGCTGGCAGGCGGAAGCTGTCGGTATGTGCTGGCCCTGCGCCGACCAGCCGGCGGAACCCGGCGGCGACCACGCGGTGCACCGCGCCGACCGAAGGCGAGGCCGCTCGAAGGTCGGTGAGCGCACCATGAGGCGCTCTCCGACTGGGGGTTTGTGCCGTTGGCGTCGTAGCGGCCCGACCGTCGGTGCTGCACCACTGCAGCCGCGTCTACTGGGCCGCACGTCGTCGCGCGCCCAGCGAGGGCAGAGCGCGACCGCAGGGTCTCGGCTCAGCCCCGCGAAGTCAAGACTTGTGCACCGGGCGGCGGCTGACGATAGTGGCCCCCGGGTGATGCTCAGTGTGCTGAGCATCCCGCGTACGCGGTCCCGTCAAGACGTGGACATCCCCTCGTCACGCCCAACGGAGAGCGACTTGACCGAGCATGCGCACAATGCCGCGGGTACCCAGGGCGATCGGCCCGTCCATCCGCGCGACCTCATCCTCGACTCGCCCATGTCGGGCGCCCAGAAGCGGGCCGTCGCGCTCGCGGCGGTGATCTCCGCGCTCGACGGGTTCGACCTGCTGTCCGTCACGTTCGTGGCCCCGGCGCTGGCGAGGGCCTTCCAGGTCGACAGCGCCGCGATCGGGATCCTGCTGTCGGCCGGCCTGGTCGGCGCCCTCCTCGGCTCGATCACCCTCGCGCCCCTGGCCGACATCGTCGGCCGCCGCCCGATCGTGCTGGCCAGCCTCACGGTCATGGTCGTGGGCATGCTTCTGTCCGCGTTGTGCGACTCGGTCTTCCTGCTGGCCATCGTGCGGGTCCTGACCGGCGTTGGCATCGGCGCGATGATGGTCGTGGTCAACCCGGCCGCGGTCGAGGTGGCGAACCGGCGCACGCGCTCGCTGGCCATCGCGATGTTGGCCGTCGGCTACCCGCTCGGCGGCGCACTCGGCGGCCTGGCTTCGGCGTTCCTGCTGCGACATGTCAGCTGGCACTCCGTGTTCCTGCTCGGCGCCGTGCTCACCCTCCTGGTCGTGCCCTTCGCTGCCAAGGCACTGCCCGAGTCGCTCGCCTTCCTGTTGGCCCGAAGGCGCGCGGACAGCCTCGGGCGCGTCAACTCCCTGCTGCGCAGGTTCGGGCACACCGCGCTCGCTGCCCTACCGCCGGTCGAGCAGCGGCGGCGAACCCCTTACCGGGAGATCGTCCGGGGCCGGCAGCTCCTGACGACCGTGCAGGTGTGCGTGATCAGCCTCCTGCTGTACATGACGATCTACTTCTTCCTGAGCTGGCAGCCAACGATGCTGGTGAGCGCGGGCTTCGACGCCTCCGCAGCCGCCTCGGTCGCGAGCGCGGGCAGCTTCCTGGGCGCCTTCGTCTGCGCGGTGTTCGGTCTGCTCTCCCGTCGGGTCGACGGGCGTCTGCTGGCGGCCGTCGGCATCTTCGGGCTCGGGATCCTCGTGATCGCGTTCGGCCTGGTGCCCTCGGTGCCCGTCCTCGTCATCCTGACGGGTGTGCTCGCCGCGAGCTCCGTCGCCGCAGGCACCCTGGGGCTCATGATCACCACGGCGGACGCATTCGCCGCGCCGATCCGGGCGACCGGCACCGGCGTGGTGCTCGGAATCGGCCGAATCGGCAGTGCCGCCGCGCCCGCGCTCGCCGGAGCGCTGTTCGCCGCCGGCGGTGGTCGGACGGAGATCGCCGTGGTGATGGGGTCCCTCGCCGTCGTCTCAGGGCTCGTGCTCCTGACGGTTCGCCGCGGCGCACGGCGAGACTCCTAGACGGCGCGGTACGCGGGGGACTGGTGAGCATTGGCCTGGAGACCTCGTCGTCGAGGTCCTCGGCGGCTTCGAGGGCGCCGGCGATGTGGACCAGCCGAGCGCGGCGTGCACCTCCGGGGCCATGAAGAGACGCCACACTGACGTCGCGATGAGCTCTCCGCCGTCACCCGCTACACGCGGATCGGCGGACGGCGACGGTTCACCCTGTGTCGACCTCGCCCGGGGCGCTGAGGGCGGCGAGGAGCCGCAGCTTCTCGGCGTCCTCAGCGCGCTCGCTCGGGTAGTAGAGCACCAGGAGGTGCTCACCCACCGGGAGCTTGTCCCGGTGCAGTCGTAGCGGCCCGACCAATGGGTGCTCCACCACCGCGGTTCCGCCTTCGAGGCGCCGCACGTCGTGGCGCGCCCAGAGGGACCGGAAGCGGGCGCTGGCGAGGGACAGCTCCCCGACGAGCTCCACGGCGCGGGCGTCCTCCACGTCGGTTCCGATGGCCTGGCGGAACCAGGCGACCGAGTCCGCGACCGCGGCCTCCCAGTCGCTGTGGAACTCGCGTTCCTCGGGATCGAGCAGAAGCGAGCGCAGCCGGTTCTCCCCGGGGCGCAGGCGTGGCGACAACGCCATGGCGAGGGGGTTCGACGCCAGCACGTCGAAGTATCGGCTCTCGACGAAGGCAGGGACGCCGACGGCGGCCAGCAGGTGGTGCAGGCGGGAGGACACGGGCTCGGTGCGCCGGCGGCGGGGTCGGCGGGGGCGCGGACTGGTGAAGCCGAGCAGGTACTCCGACTCCACCTCGTCCAGCCGGAGCACCCGGGCTAGCGCCTGCAGGACCTGCGGCGAAGGGTTCCTGTCGCGCCCGCGCTCCAGTCGCAGGTAGTAGTCGGAGCTGATCCCGGCCAGCATCGCGACCTCCTCGCGGCGCAGCCCCGGAGCCCGCCGCTTCGCCTGCACGGGCAGGCCCACTTGGTCCGGGGTGACCGCGTCTCGCCGGGCGCGGAGGTACTCGCCGAGGCTGTTCGCATCCCGATCACTGACCATCGGCTCAAGGTAGCCGCGGGCGGACGACCGATGGGGGGCCCTGCCACTCCTACGGATCGACGGGGTCTACCGACCCGATCGCGCTCCGGACGATCCTCGACATCGTCACTGAGGAGGAGACACAGATGGACATCAAGAACCGCACCGCGTTCGTCGTCGGCGGGACGTCGGGGATCGGCCTCGGGCTCGCCCGCCGCTTCGTCGAGGCGGGGGGCACGGTCGTCGTCGGCGGCCGGAGCACCGCCCGCGTCGAGGACCTGGAGACGGTCGCCGTCGACGTCACCGATGCGGAGTCGGTCGCCCGGGCCCGCGACGAGGTGCTCGCCCGCCACCCCGAGCTCGACACGGTGGTCACCATGTCCGGGGTCATGCTCGCCGAGGACCTGCGCGACCCCGCTCACATCGAGCAGGCGGAGACGACCGTCACGGTCAACCTGCTGGGCACGATCCGGGTGATCGACGCCTTCACTCCGCACCTCGTCGGCCGCGGAACAGGCACGATCATGACCGTCAGCTCGGGGATCGGGTTCCTGCCGTTCCCGCTGTGGCCGACCTACGGGGCGACCAAGGCCGGTGTGCACTCCTACACCGAGTCGCTGCGAGCCCAGCTCAAGGGCACTGGCGTCGAGGTCACGGAGCTGGTCCCGCCCGCGGTCGCCACGACCGAGGACGCCAAGCGGCTCAACCCGGCGGCGCTGGACCTGGGACCGTTCCTCGACGAGGCTCTCTCGCTCCTGTCCGCGGACCCGACCCCGCGCGAGGTCGTGGTCGAGGCCGCGCAGCGGCTGCGTTGGGCGGAGAAGAACGGCACCTACGCAGAGCTGCTCGAGGCCCGGTCGCAGGCCCTCGCGAACCTGCCGGGCCGCACCCCGGAGTAGCGGCGTCCGGAGTGCCGCGGCGTGACTCACCCGCGCTTGGGTCGTGCGCGGGTTGTCAGAAGCCCGAACCCCACCGCAGCCAGTGTCGGTACGGCCGCCGAGACGAGAGCCGCCCCGGGCAGCCCCCACAACGAGCCGACGACCCCCACCATGAGTGGGCCGAGGACGCCGCCGAGGTCCCCGCAGGTGCGGTACAGGCCGATCGCGGGCCCCCGTCGGACGTCCTGGGTGATCCGCGCGAGGTAGGCGGCGGGGATCGGGCCCCCGACCCCCGTCGCAACGCCGAACAGGAGACACAGTCCGACGAATGCCGGGGGCCCGACGGGGAGTACGAACAGGGCGATGACGACGGCCGCGCCGAGGGAGGAGCCGACGATCGTCCGCTGGTGCCCGAGGCGGTCGGTGAGCCTGCCCACCGTCAGGAGGCAGAGCACGTTGGCTACGGCGATCCCGAAGAAGACCAGCCCGAGCACCCCGACCGAAAGGCCCACCGTCTGCAGCGCGACGAGCGGGAGCAGCGCCTGCTGCACGCCGAACCGGCAGAAGAAGGCCGAGAAGCCGACGAGGCACGCCGCGACCAGACCCCCCGTCCGGCGCGGGGGCGCGGCGGCGGTCGCAGGCTCGGACGGCGCTACCGCGCCGGCGTCGACGAGGCGGCGGCGCAGCCGCGGGCTCAGCACAATCCACAGCACGAACACCGCGCACGCTGCGCCCGCCACGACGAACGGCGCGCGCAGACCGAGCAGGGACGCGGTGACCCCGCCAATCGCGGGGCCGACGGCCGCGCCGGTGAGCTGCAGGCCCTGCATGGTCGCCATCGCGCGGGTGAGCGACTCGCTGCGGACGGAGTCCGCGACCAGGGTCTGGCCGCTCGTCATCGCCACCCCGGCGGCGGCGCCGGTGAGGATGCGCAGGGCCAGGACCCCACCGAACGAGGTGGCCAGTCCGGTCATGGAGGAGAGGACGACGACGCCCGTCGCGCCGCCGACCAGGAGATGGAGCCGGTTGACCCTGGTCCCGGCGTACCCGGCCGGGATGTTGGCCACGATGCGGCCAAGCCCGAACCCGCCGACGAGCAGGCCGAGGCCGACCGGGTCGATCCCCAGCTCCTGAGCGAAGGCGGGCAGGACGGGTGTCAGGATGGACCACACGAGCTGGGTGGCGGTGACGAGACCGGCGATCGACACGACCAGCCGGTCCCGCTCGTCGACCTGCGGGATCACGGTGAGGGCTCCTCTGGCCTGGAGTTCGATGGGCGACCTGGCACCGCGGCGGGCCGTGACCCGACGGTAGGTTTCGACAGGCGTACCTGTCAATCTTGCGGTGTCGTCCTTGTAAACAGGCGGCCGATTGATTGCCAGGCGAGATTGTCGATTTCTACCGTTGCGGCGGTCGCTGACAGGGCTGTCGAACCACACGGCGACCACGAGTTCCGGATCGGCTGTCGCGCCACGAACGAGCGGCGGACCGGTCGGTCGACACCCCCCACCTCCACATGACCCGGATCCTCGGCGTGCGCTGCCGAGGGTCCGGTCGCCGACGACCGAGAACGGCACCGGGCATTGAGAACACCGATCAAGATCCTCCTGGCGCTCTGCGCGAAGACCTTGGCCGAGCGGCTCCGGGCCGGGGAACGGCTCCTCGGTTCCTTCCACGCGCTCGGCGACCCCGCCGTCGTGGAGATCGCCGTGGCGCAGGGGTTCGACCTCGTGGTGGTCGAGTACGAGCACGGCCTGCTCGACCTGGAGACCGTCGAGCGGATGATCCTCGCCGCGCGCGCCCGGGACGTCCCCACGCTGGTCCGGCTAAACGCCGCGGACGTGAACCTGCTGCCCCGCTTCCTCGACGCCGGCGCCACAGGTGCCGTCCTGGCCCACGTGACCGGCCCGGCCGACTTGGCGGCGGCGATCCGGACGGCCCACTACCCGCCCGGGGGCGAACGCGGCATCGGCTACGGCCGCTGGATCCACGCCGTCGGCCGCGGCGGGGCGATGGAGCACGTCCGCCGGGCGAACGACGAGGTTGTGCTGTTCGCGATCATCGAGCACCCGGCCGCCGTCGCCACGATCTCCGAGATCCTCGCGGTGCCCGGCCTGAGCGGGGTGCTGCCCGGGGCGGGCGACCTGGCACTGGTGCAGGGGCTGCGGCAGCCCTCCGGGCTGCACCCGGTCATCGCTGAGCAGCTCGGTCGGGTGCGGGCCGCGGCGGCGGCGGCCGGCCGGCCCGTCATGGAGCTCGTGTTCGACGAGCCGGGCGGGGTGGCGGTCGCCGCCGGACGCGGGTCGCAGGTCCTCGTCTTCGGCGTCGACGCGCTGCTCGTCATGAACACCTACCGCAGGATCGCAACCGCCGCGCGGGCCGAGCTCGCCCCGTCGGGCGCCGCGACGGGTGGCGTAGCGGCGGCCGGCACCAGGACTCCCGTCGAAAATACCGGCGTAACTCCAGCGCAACCCAAGACGGTCGACGAGCCCTCCAGGATTCCCCCTCGTCGGGCTGCGGCGCCGCCGCGGCAGGAAGGCACGACGAGCGAGGAGGAGACGTGACGCTCCCGGAGACCGTGGCGTCCGACCGGGCGACCCGGGCGGACGAGCAGGCTGGGCACCCCGTGCTCGCGGCACGCGACGTGGTGAAGTCCTACCCGGCGCGGGGCGGGGAGTCCGTGGTCCTCGACCACGTGGACCTCGACATGGCGGACGGTGACTTCCTCACGATCGTCGGCCCGTCCGGCTGCGGGAAGACGACGATGCTGCAGCTACTCGCGGGGCTCTCGCCGGTCACGTCCGGCGCCGTGCGATTCACCGGCACAGTGGTCGAGAGCCCACCGCCCGGTGTGGTGTACGTGTTCCAGCAGTTCGCGAAGTCGATCTTCCCCTGGCGCACGGTGCTCGACAACGTCGTATTCGGTCTCGAACGCGACCGCGGCATCGACCGCAGGCGGCGGACCGAGATCGGACGCGAGATGCTGGTGCGGGTCGGCCTGGAGGCCTACGAGCGCCACTACCCCAGCCAGCTCTCCGGCGGGATGCAGCAGCGGCTGGCCATCGCCCGCGCGCTCGCAACCAGCCCTCGCGTGCTGCTCATGGACGAGCCCTTCAGCGCGCTCGACGCGTTGACCAGGGCGAAGCTGCAGAAGCTGGTGCTCGACCTGTGGCGCAGCCTGGGGATCACCGTGGTGTTCGTGACCCACGACATCGAGGAGGCCCTGCTGCTGTCCACGCGTGTGGTCGCCCTGCGAAAGTCGCCGGCCACGGTGGACATCGACCTGCGCGTCGACTTCGCACATCCCCGCAACCCCGTGACCCTCGGCGAGGACCCGCGCTTTCTGGCGATGCGCCGGCAGCTGCTCGACAGCATCTACCGCCAGGAGGGCCTGAGCTACGAGGACGGCGCCCGGTGATCCGGCAGCTGAGCCTGCGGGCCACCGGCATCGGGCTGATCGTGCTTCTGGTGGTCGCCTGGGAGCTCGCCGTTCGGCTCCAGCTCGTGGACTCGCCGAGCATCCCGAGCTTCTCGGCGTCGGTCGCGGCCCTGGTCGGGGGGATCACCGACGGCACACTGCCGGTGGCGATGGGGGAAACGCTCTCCCGGGTGCTGGTCGGCTACGCCGTCGCGGTCGTCGCGGCCGTGGTCGTCGGGGCGCTGATGGGCACGAGCCGGTTCGTCTACTACCTGCTTGAGCCGGTCACGGAGCTGCTGCGGCCGATTCCGTCGGCCGCCTACATCCCGGTCGCCATCCTGCTGTTGGGGGTGGGCAGCGAGATGAAGATCGCCGTGATCGCCCTGACCAGCTTCTTCCCCGTGGTGCTGAGCACCTGCGGTGGGGTGCGCTCGGTGGACCCGATCCTCGTCGACACCGGGCGCACGCTGGGCTACGGGCCGCTCGGGCGGCTGCGGCGCATCGTGCTGCCCAGCGCCCTGCCGGAGACCCTCACCGGGATGCGGGTCGCGCTCGGCATCGCCCTGATCGTCGGCATCGTGTCCGAGATGTTGGCGGGTGACACCGGAATCGGCTACCTGATCCTGGAGAGCCAGCGGATCTTCCAGGTCCCGCTGATGTTCGCGGGCATCATCACGCTCGCCCTCGTGGGCTATCTGCTCAACCTCGCCTTCGGCCGCGTCGAGAGCCACCTCCTGCGGTGGCGGACCGCGTGACACACGAGAACAAGGAGTCGGACCGATGAGAAGGACGTTCGTGGCCGCGGTCGTCGCCGCGGCACTGGCGGTCGTCGCAGGGTGCGGCTCGGGCGGGTCGGAGGTGAACACCGGCCTGGACGGGCTCCGGATCGGCTTCTTCACCAACGGCGGCCAGACCCCGACGTACGTGGCCCTCACCGAGGGAATGTTCCGCGAGCACGGGCTCGACGTGGAGCGCGTGGAGTTCCAGGACCCGTCCGCGATGACGGCGGCGCTGCAGCGCGGGGACATCGACCTGATGTCCTCCATCCCCGGCCCGCCGCTCGCCGCCCGCGCCGCCGGGCTGGACGTCCAGGCCATCATTCAGAACGAGGCCGCCAAGTACGAGCCCCCCGACTCGGGCACCGTGATCGCGGCGCCGACGAGCGGGATCAGCACTCTGGGGGATCTGCCGGGCAAGCGGGTGGCGATCTTCGGCGGGGTCCGGAGCCAGATGAACGCCGGCGCGCTGTGGTTCATGCAGGGCCAGGGCATCGACACCTCCGGCATCGAGTTCGTCGAGGCCCCGTTCGCCAGTCACCTCGACCTGCTGCGCTCGGGCCAGGTCGACGCTGTGATGACCATCGACCCGTTCTCCACATCGATCGAGCAGTCCGGTTCGGGGACCGTCGTCGCCTACCCGAACCTGCTGGCCAACCCCGGGGCCCCGCTGTCCGCCTGGTGGGCGACCCGGGCGTGGGTGGAGGGCAACCCGGATCGCGTCGAGAAGTTCCAGCAGTCCCTGCGCGCCGCGATCGACTGGCTCTACCAGGACGAGGGGCGGGCCCGCCAGACCGTCGCGGCCTTCACGAAGCTGGACCCGGCGCTGCTGGCGAACATGCCGCTGAACAACTGGTCCTACAACGTGGACGAGAAGGCCTGGGCGCACAACGTGGAGATCCTGGTGTCGCAGCGCGCGCTGCCCGCCGTGGTCTCCTCCGACGAGTACTGGGCGCCGTCGATGAGGACTTTCGTCGCCGCGTCGGCGGTGGGGCGGTGAGCGGCGCGGAGTTCGCGGCATCCGTCGAGTGGGACACCCTGCGGCACGTCTGGGACGAGGTCGCTGACCCCGACATGCGGACGATCTACCAGGCTTACCGCCGCACGCTGGGGCTCAAGGGCCGCGTCGCCGTCGTCGCCGTCGATCTCTACAACAAGGCCTTCGAGGGCGGGCCGCTGCCGCCCAGCGAGCTCCAGAACACCTACCCCTCCAGCTGCGGGAAGTACGCGCACACGGCCGTCGAACCCATCGCGCGGGTCTTCGCGGCGGCCCGCCGCACCGCCGTCCCCGTCATCCACGTCACGGCGAACGCGGCGGCGGGCCCGATCACGGCGACGAACCGGCGAGTCGGTGGCCTGGACCCCGCGGGCCCCGCGGACCAGTGGGACTTCCACCCCGCCCTGGCCCCGGCACCTGGTGAGCTGATCGTGGTAAAGGAGCGGGCGAGCGCCTTCTACGGCACGCAGCTGGTGGCCGAGCTCGTCTCGCGGGGGATCTCGACCGTCCTCGTGGTCGGCGAGAGCACGTCCGGCTGCGTGCGGGCGACCGTCGTCGACGCTTGCTCGAACGGCTTTCACACCGTGGTGGTGGAGGACGGCGTGTTCGACCGTTCGTGGCTGAACCACCAGGTCAACCTGTTCGACCTCCACCACAAGTACGCCGACGTCCTCGACTCGGCCACGGTGATCGGCCTGCTGGAGCGGCTCTCCGCGGCGGCCCCGCGATGACCGCGGGGTCCGCCGCGACCGGGCCGGTCCCGTTCCGGTCCGCACGGGCTCGCACGGGCTGGACCCTGCCGGGCGGCGCGCGGCTCGCCGTGTGGGTCGTGCCCAACGTGGAGTTCTTCCCGCTGGACCGCCCGGTCCCGGGAGGCACCGGCGCCGCGCACGACACGCTCGCGTTCGCCGTCCGCGACTACGGGGCGCGCGTGGGCTTCTTCCGGGTGCTCGACGCGCTCACCGAGGTCGGAGTCCGGGGCACCGCCGCGGTCAACGCGTCGGTCGTCGAGGCGTACCCGGAGCTCGTCGCCGCGATGCGGGAGGCCTCCTGGGACGTGATGGGCCACTCGTGGACGAACGCGCGCCGGCTCGACCAGCTCTCCGAGCAGGAGGAGCGGGAGGAGATCGCCCGGGTCACCGACACCCTGGGCGCGGCTTTCGGCGCCCGGCCCGCGGGGTGGCTCGGCGCCGGACTCGCCGAGCGCTCGACGACGGAGGCCCGGCTCGTCGAGAACGGCTACAACTACGTGGCCGATTGGGCCACCGACGACCGCCCGGACCTCACCCGCTCCGGGCTCGTCACTGTGCCGTACACCCTCGAGGTGAACGACAAGCCCGCGTTCGACCAGCGCCTGCTCACTCCCGAGCAGTTCGCCGACCTGGCGATCCGTACTTTCGAGGTGCTCCACCGCGAGGGTGCGCAGGAACCGCGGGTGATGGCCATCGCGCTGCACCCCTACCTCATCGGCGTGCCGCACCGGATCGACGCGCTGCGCCGGCTGCTGGGGCACATCAGGGACCACGACGACGTGTGGTGGACCGACGGGGCGACCCTGGCCCGCCATTACCGGAAGGAGACACAGCGATGAAGACCGGCATCTACGTACCGATCCCGCACGTGACCGCGCACTCCGCGCGGCTCGGCGAGGTGGACGCGGCCGGGCGGCGGGGGCTCGACCCCGGCACGGTCGATCCTGGGTACCGGCTCGCGCTCGACAGCGTCACCGAGGCGGAATCGCTGGGGTTCGACATCGCGCTGTTCGCCGAGCGTCATCTGGGCACGGACCTGGAGTCCTGGGTGCTGGCCGCGGCGGTGGCCTCGCACACGCACCGCATCACGATCATGCCCGCGATGAACCCGGACTTCTGGCACCCGAACATCGCGGCCAAGATGGCCGCCACCTTGGACCGCGTCGCCCCCGGCCGGAGTGCGATCAACTTCGTCACCGGTTGGAACACCGCCGAGAACACCTTCTTCAGCACTGTGCGACCCACGGGGGAGGAGGAGAAGTACTCCCGTGCCGAGCGCTACATCGAGACGATGCGCGCCACGTGGGCCGCGGACGCCGACCTCGCTGCGCACCTCGAGGAGGGTGAGGAGTTCACAGCGGCGCCGATGCCGCTGGTCCCCGCGGGCGGGCCCCCGCCGTTCCACACGGTGAGCCGCTCCCCGCGCGGGCTCGAGATGGTCGCACGCTGTGCCGACCATTGGTTCGTCGACTATGGCACCGACCCCGAGCGCCCCTTCGCCGAGGTGCTGGAGACCGCGCGGGTCTCGGTGGAACGGATGCGGGAGCGCGCCGCGCGGTACAACCGGACCGTCGGGTTCGGGCTGAGCGCCTTCGTGGTGCCTGCGGAGACCGAGCGTGCCGGCTGGGACGAGGTGGCGCGGCTGCGAGCCGAGGCCACCGCCCGGTCGCCCGAGCTCGTCATCCCGAAGCTCGGCGCGGTGGGAGCGCAGCTTGTGGGTCCCGCCGAGCTGATCGGCGAGCGGGTCGCGGCGTATGCGGAGATCGGTGTGGACCTCGTGCTCTGCAAGTACGTGCCGGAGCCCGACGCGCTGCCCCGGCTGGCGTCGGTCCTGGCGCGCGACCCGGCGGTGGCCCGGCGATGAGCCCGGCCGACACCGTGGTCGTCACCGGGGCGGGTAAGGGCATCGGCACGGCGATCGCCCACCGTTTGGCCGCCGACGGGCGACACGTCTGGTGCGTGGACGTCCTGGCGGACCGGGCGGAGGAGACGGCCCGGGCCCTGCGCGAGGCCGGGGGCGAGGCCACGGGGGCCCACTGCGATGTCGGCGACCCGGGCTCGGTGACCGCGCTGTGGGACCGACTGGCCGTGGCAGGTCCGGTCTCCGGGCTGGTCAACAACGCCGCGGTCTTCCCACGCGGCGCCGCCCTGGAGATCGGCCTCGCGGAGTGGCAGCAGGTCCTCGCGGTGAATCTCACCGGCGCATTCCTGATGTGCCAGGCGTTCGCCCGGCAGGCCTCCGGCTCCGGCGCCGTGGTCAACGTGGCGTCGGGCCAGGCGTTTCGGCCCCTCGCGGGCGGCGCCCACTACGCCGCGGCCAAGGCCGGGCTCGTCAACCTCGGGCGGGTCCTCGCCCTCGAGTGGGGGCCGCTCGGGCTGCGGGTCAACACCCTCGTCCCCGGGCTCGTGCCGTCCGACCAGTCGCGGGCGGCGGTCGACGACGCCGGGTTCGCCGCACAAGCGACGATCACGCCGCTCGGCCGGCTGGCCACCCCGGCGGAGGTCGCGGAAGGGGCGGCGACGCTGCTCTCCGCGAGCTTCGTGACCGGCCAGGTCCTCGTCGTCGACGGTGGGGTGCTCCGGCTTTGAGGCGGTCCGCGACCGCGGCGCGCGCCACCGGACGCTCGTCGTCCGGCGTCCTCGTGGTCGAGACTGGCGCCATGGCCATCCCCGACGAGAGCCGCCGCCGACTGATCGCGCTCCGGCGGCGCCGGGCGCAGTCCCTCACCAGACGGGCGCGCGAGACCGCCGTGCGGCGGGTCGCGGACCTCGTCCGAGCGGCCCTGCTGACCGGCGACGGCGGACGGCTTCCGTCCGAGGACGATCTACAGCGCCACTTCGAGGTGAGCCGCAACGTCGTGCGGGACGCGCTCGACAGCCTCCGCGGCGAAGGGCTGATCCGCCGCAGCCCCGGGACCGGGACCTTCGTCGTCGGGGAGCGCTTCGACCATCGGGTCGACCGCCTCGGCGGCTTCCACCCTCAGGGTGCGCAGGTCCGCACCCGCCGCGAGGTGCTGAAGGCCAGGTCCATGACGGCCCCGCCGATCGTCCGCGAGCGGCTCGGCCTGCCGGGCGGCTCGGGCTGCGTGATGGTCGAGCACGTCACCGTCGTCAACGACGAGCCGACGGGCTTCTGGACCTCCTACCTCCCGCCCGACCTCGACGCCGTGCCGGGCCACATCGACACCTGCGGATCGCTGCACCAGGCGGTCGCGGCGATGGCCGGGTGCGAGGTCGGCGAGATCAGGACGGCGCTCGCGGCCGCGCTCGCCGGGCCGTCGGTCGCACTGAGCCTGGCCATCACCGAGGGCGACCCGGTCATCCGCCAGGAGCAGGTGACCGTGCTGGCCGACGGACGGACCTGCGAGTTCGCCATCGGCTGGACCCGCGCCGACCGGATGATCATGCAGACCGTGCGGCGTCCGGGCGCGGCGGTACCGACAGTCCCGCCTGCCGCCGTCCGGCTGCCTTATTGACAGGCAAGCCTGCGGAAATCTAGGGTCGGCAAGCCGGTTGGGAGCGCGGCGGCCGCAGGTCGGCGGCGCGCGGAACAGCCGAGGTGACTTCGCCGGGCCGGCTGTCCGAGCCCGGAACCCGTGTCTTGCACGCCAACGACGGAAAGGCAGACGATGGTCAACGAGAGCTTGCAGGCGAAGCTGGCGACGTACTCGAAGCCGGTCGACATGCTCCGGAACGCCCCGCTCAAGCTGTTCAGCCTCGCCTACGCCCCGCAGCACTCCAACTGGCGCGACGAGCAGGCGGCGTGGATGTCGAGCGCGGTGCTGTTCGACCAGTCCAACCACATGAACGACGCGTACTTCAAGGGTCCCGACGTCGTCCGGCTGATGTCGGACACCGGGATCAACAGCTTCAAGAACTTCGGTCGCAACAAGTCCAAGCAGTTCATGGTCTGCGGATACGACGGCAACCTGATCGGGACGTCGGTGCTGTTCGGCCTGGAGGACGACGAGATCAGCCTCGTCGGTCCCAGCGCCTGCGCCAACTGGGTCCAGTACCAGGCGGAGATCGGCGGGTACGACGTCGAGGTCACCTGGGACCGGCGGACCGCGGACAGTGACGCCCGCCGGCGGCTGTTCCGGTACGAGATCGAGGGCCCGCTCGCGAAGAGCATCCTCGAGAAGGCCACAGACGGGGCGCTGCCCGAAGTCCGCTTCTTCGGCATGACCGAGTTCGAGCTGGGCGGCGCGCAGGTGCGCGCGCTCAAGCACACGATGGCCGGCGCGCCCGGTGACGACAACATGGGCCTGGAGATCTGGGGTCCGTCCGAGGACGGCCCGCGGGTCCTCGACGCGCTCCTCTCCGCGGGCGAGGAGTTCGGCCTGGTGCGCGGCGGCGCGCTCGCCTACTACAGCTCCGGGATCGAGTCCGGCTATCTCTCGCAGCCGGTCCCGGGGATCTACACCGACGAGCGGATGCGCGCGTACCGGGAGTGGCTGCCGGCCGACGGGTACGAGGCCAAGATCTCGATCGCGGGCAGCTTCGCCTCTGAGGACATCGAGGACTACTTCCGGACCCCGTGGGACATGGACTACGGCCACATCATGAAGTTCGACCACGACTTCATCGGCCGGGAGGCGCTCGAGGCGACCAAGGACGAGCCGCGCAAGCGCAAGGTCTGGCTGCGGTGGAACGACGAGGACGCCACCCGGGTCATCACCAGCAGCCTGTTCTCCCCGCGGGGCACCGGGGCGAAGTTCCTCGACATGCCCCTGGGTCGGTACGCACGGGTGCAGTTCGACCAGGTCCGTGCGCAGGACGAGCTCGTCGGCATCTCGGCGATGTGCGGCTACACCGTCAACGTCGGCGGCTTCTTCTCCCTCGGCATGCTCGACGCCGACGCGGCGGTCGACGGCAAAAAGGTCAGCGTCGTCTGGGGCGAGGAGAACGGTGGGACCGCCAAGCTCGGGGTCGAGCGCCACGTCCAGACCGAGATCCGGGCTACGGTGCACACCTCCGCTCCGATCCGCTGACCGGTTCGTCGTCACGAGGAACGAGGAGAACGACATGGACGTCGCGACCCAGACTCAGACCCCGGCCGCGGCCGCGCAGCCGACCTCGGCGATGTACGGCGACAATGCGATGAAGCTCGGCATCTTCTGCCTCAACATCAGTGGCGGGATGGTGATGTCCGAGGCGGCACCCAACGTGCTGTCGTGGCCGGACACCGTGGCGGTCGCACAGGCCGCCGATGCCGCCGGGTGGGAGTTCCTGCTCTCGCTCGGGCGGTGGAGGGGGCACGGCGGGCGGATGAACGCCAACGCCGAGCAGTACGAGACCTTCACGTGGGCCGCGGGCATGGCCGCGGTGACGCAGCGGATCCACCTGTTCGTCACCTGCCACATCCCGGTCTTCCACCCGATGCTCGCCGCGAAGATGGCCGCCACCATCGACGCGATCAGCGCGGGCCGGGTTGGCCTCAACCTCGTGGCGGGGAACAACGCCCTCGAGTTCGGGATGTTCGGGATCGACCAGCGCGAGCACGAGGACCGGTACGCAGCCGCCGAGGAGTGGCTGATGCTGGTCGAGCGGTTATGGACAGAGCAGGACGAAGTGGACTGGGAGGGGAAGTACTACACGGTGCGGCGCGGCTACCTTCAGCCGAAGCCGGTGCAGCGTCCGCGTCCGCTCATCGTGTCCGCCGGAACCTCAGGCGCGGGTCTCGACTTCGCCCTCAAGCACTCCGACTACTCCTTCCAGGGCGGGCCGGACCTCGACATCGTCGGGGGCATCGCCCGGCGGACGGAGGCGAGGGCGCAAGAGCTCGGCGTGCGCGGCGGACGGATCACGTTCGCACCCGTCGTGCTGGCGGACACCGAGGCCGAGGCCTGGCGCTACTTCGAATGGTACGTCGACGAGCTCGGCGACCTCGAAGCCGCACAGAACCAGATCCGCGGGTCCATGGCCGGTGGTAGCCAGAGCTTCTCGCCCGAGGTGCACCTCCAGATGGCGCGCTACAAGGTGGCGGGCTGGGGCGGCATGCCGCTTGTCGGGACCGCCGAGCAGATCGTGGAGCGGCTCGTCGCGTACAAGGAGCTCGGCTACGACGGTATCGCCCTCGGCTGGGTCGACATGGCCCAGGGGCTGGCCGAGTTCAACGAGAAGGTCCTGCCGCTGATGGTCGAGGCCGGACTGCGGTCCGCGCCGTGAGCGCGCCGGAGTTCCTCGACGGCCGGATGCTGATCGACGGGAAACAGGCAGAGGCCTCGGACGGGGCGTTCCTCGACGCGGTCGACCCGGCGACCGAGGAGGTCATCGGGCGGGTGCCCGCCGGCACCACCGAGGACGTCCGGCTCGCCGCGGCCGCCGCGGAGCGAGCCGCCTCCGCGTGGGCCGGGCTGCCCCCGCGCGACCGCGCCACGGCGCTGGTCGAGGTGGCGGCCGCCCTGCGCGCCGAACGGGACCGGATCGTCGACCTCGAGGTCCGCGACTCGGGCAGCACGGTCCGCAAGCTACGCCTCGACATCGCCCGCGCCGCCGAGAGCCTGGAGTACTACGCCGGACTAGCCGGTGAGCTGAAGGGCGAGACCGTGCCGGCGACCGCCCGCGGCCTGCACTTCTCGACGCGGGAGCCCTACGGCGTCGTCGGTCGGATCACGCCCTTCAACCACCCGATCTTCTTCGCCGCGGGGAAGATGGCGGCACCGTTGGCCGCCGGCAACACGATGGTGATCAAGCCGAGCGAGCAGACCTCGCTCTCCGCGTGCGTTCTCGGGGAGATCTGCGGGCAGGTCCTGCCGAGCGGCGTGGTGAACATCGTGACCGGCGTGGGTGCGGTGGCGGGGGACGCCCTCGTGCGCGACCCGCGGATCCGCCGCATCGCGTTCACCGGCTCCGTCGCGACGGGGCTGGCCCTGCAGCGGGCGGCCGCCGAGGTGAACGTGAAGACGCTCAGCCTCGAGCTCGGCGGCAAGAACCCGATGGTCGTGTTCCCGGACGCGGACCTGGAGGCGGCCCTGCCCGCGGCGGTCGCGGGGATGAACTTCAGCTGGGCGGGGCAGTCCTGCGGCTCGCAGAGCAGGCTCTTCCTGCACGAGAGCATCTACGACGAGGGCGTCGCCCGGGTGGCGGAGCTCGTCGACGGGCTGACCGTGGGCGACCCGCGGGACCCGGCCTCGGACATGGGGCCGGTGAACTCGCGGGCGCAGTACGAGAAGGTGCTGCGCCACATCGACACCGCATTCGAGGACGGGGCGCGGCTGGTCGCGGGCGGCCGCAGCCTGCGCGGCGAGCGCTTCCCGACGGGCTACTGGGTCGCCCCCACCGTGTTTGCCGACGTCACACCCGGCATGCGGATCTTCCGTGAGGAGGTGTTCGGTCCCGTCCTGTCGATCGTGCGGTGGTCCACATCGGACGAGGTGGTCGCGATGGCGAACGACGTGGAGTATGGGCTGACCGCCTCGGTGTGGACGCGCGACCTCGCCACCGCGCTCAACACCGTCCACGCCATCGACGCCGGCTATGTCTGGGTGAATGGCGTGTCCGCACACTTCCCCGGGACGTCGTTCGGCGGCGTGAAGAACAGCGGGATCGGGCGCGAGGAAGGGATCGACGAGCTGTTCAGTTACACCCAGCCAAAGTTCGTGCACGTCAACGCCATGACCCGTTGAGAAGGGGTGGGGCTCCCCGGGCGGTACCGTCGTCCTGATCCGTGGTCCGATAGCGGTCGGAACGCCCGGCAGAAGAGGAAAGACGAAGGCGATGGCAACTCCTGACGCACTGGACGTCGCCGCCCGGCTGCGGGCCTGTCTCGGCCCGCTCGTCCGGAAGGTGAGGGGGCTGCGCGAGGACGGGGACCTGACTCTCGGCCAGGCCTCCATGCTGGCGCGCGTGGCGCAGAAAGGGCCGACGACGGTGGCGTCGCTGGCCGCCATCGAGATGATCCGGCCGCAGTCGGCGGCCCAGGTCGTCCAGGCCCTCGAGGCGAAAGGCTATGTCGACCGGAGGACCGACCCCAACGACTCTCGGCGCCTGATCGTGGAGGTCACGTCCAAGGGGAGCGACTGGGTCACCGACACGCGGGAGGCCTGGAACGGGCGCTTCGCCGCCGTCATCGCCACCGAGCTCTCGGCGGCGGAGCAGCGGCGCCTGGCCGCCGCCATCCCGCTGCTCGAACGGCTGCGCGAGGTGCTCTGACCGCCGGGCGGGGGGTCCGCCCCCCGCACGAGGCTTGTGCTGGCTCGTCCGTTCACGGAAACTGTTCACGCAAGATGCTCAGTACACTGAGCATCTGACAGATCGTCGGCTCGCCCGATGGGAAGGTTGGCTCTCAATGGCCGAGATAACGACCGACCAGGCCTACTCGCAGATCACGAAGCTCGGCGCAGAGCCGCTCTGGCGCCACTACGGCGACTTGTTCCACCCCGAGCCGCGCAGCGCGGCGGTTCCGCACCGGTGGTCCTTCTCCGACCTGCGGCCGTACATGCTGCACTTCACCGAGACGCTCTCCCTCGAGGAGGCGGAGCGCCGGGTGCTGATGCTGGTGAACCCGGGGTTGGCCGACCCGCCCGCCACCGTGAACAGCTTGTTCGCCGGGATCCAGATCATCATGCCGGGGGAGACCGCGCAGGCCCACCGGCACACCGCCAACGCCTTCCGCTTCATCATCGAGGGCGAGTCCGCCTACACGACGGTCAACGGCGAGCGCGTCCACATGCGCCCTGGTGACCTCCTGTTGACCCCTGGTTGGCACTGGCATGACCACTACCACGAGGGGTCGGGCCCCATGATGTGGCTCGACGGGCTCGACTTCCCGCTGACCAACAGCTTCGAGGCGGGCTTCTTCGAGCTGTTCGGCGACCGCACCCAGAAGAGCAGTGTCCCCGACGACTTCTCCAGCCGCGTCTATATCCACGGCCGGCTCAACCCGGTCTGGGAGACCCCGCAGACCGCGTCCTCCCCGGTGGGCAACTACCCGTGGTCGGAGACCGAGCGGGCCTTAGCGGCAATCGGTGACGACGTGGACGGCAGCGAGTCCGAGGGTGTCGTGCTCGAGTACACCAACCCGTGGACCGGCGGTCCGGTGATGCCGACGATCGACTGCCGGATCCTGCGGCTGCGACCCGGCTTCGTCGGTCGGCCCGCGAGGACGACCGCGAGCACGATCCTGCACGCGGTGCGGGGCCGGGCGACGGTCGAGGTCGGCGACACCACGTTCGACCTCGAACCGAAGGACATCCTCGCCGTGCCCGGCTGGGCGCGCTACCGGCTCGACTGCGCCTCGACGTCCGACGACGTCGTCCTCTTCGCCTACAGCAACCGCCCCGCTCTGCGGGCGCTGGAGCTGTTGCGCGAGGAAGCCCTGGCGGACTGACCCACATGATCGCGGCGAAAGGGAGAAGCGACGATGCCGGATAGCCGGGACGCAGTGATCGTCGGCGGGGGGATCGGGGGCGTGTCCGCAGCATTGGCGCTCTCACACTCCGCGGACTTCGAGACCATTCGAGTGCTCGAGAGGTCGGACGAGTTCGGCGAGATCGGAGCGGGGCTGCAGCTCGCGCCGAACGCCCAGCACGCCCTGGAGGCGTTGGGGATCGGCGCGGCCGAGCTCGACCGCTATGCCTTCCGCCCGGGCCGCCTGGTCATGTTGGACGCGTTGTCCGGTGAGGTGATCACCGCGCTGGACCTCGGTGCGGAGTACGAACGCCGGTACGGGAAGCCCTACATCGTGATGCACCGGCGGGACCTGCTCGACCTCCTCGTCGACGCGGCCAAGCAACGCGCGAACGTCGAGCTGTGCGTCGGACAGACGGTCTCCGGCGTCCAAGACGAGGGCACCCGTGCCGTCGCCCGCACCGAGCAGGGGGTCGACCACGTTGCCGACCTCGTGATCGGTGCCGACGGGCTGAGGTCCACCGTGCGCGAACAGGTGGTCGGCGACCCGGCCCCCGTCCCGTCCGGCTATGTGAGCTACCGCGGGACCCTGCCGTTCGACCACGTGGCGGAGCTGGCCGGCGGGCGCGACGTGCTCGTCTGGGCGGGGCCGGGCATGCACCTCGTGCAGTACCCGATCCGCCGCGGCGAGTTGTACAACCAGGTCGTCTGCTTCCGCAGCGACCGCTTCGACACGGGGCACTCGGACTGGGGCCTACCCGACGAGATCGACGAGCACTACGCCGAGGCCTGTGCGCCCGTGCGGGCGAGCGTCGAACTCATCTCCCGCGACCGGCACTGGAAGATGGTCGACCGGGACCCGGTCGAGAACTGGGTGCGGGGGCGGTTGGCCCTGCTCGGCGACGCGGCGCACCCGATGTTCCAGTACGTGGCCCAGGGTGCCTGTCAGGCGCTCGAGGACGCCCAGGTCCTGGGGAGCGTGCTGGGCGCGCAGCCCGACATCGACGCCGCCCTGGTGGAGTACCAGCGCCTGCGCGTCCCCCGGGCGGGCCGGGTGCAGCGGACCGCCCGGAGCTTCGGCGAGCTGCTGCACCTCGAGGGCATGGGCGCGACCGTGCGCAACCGCCTGCTCGAGGCGCGGGCACACGACGACTACTCGGAGTCGGACTGGCTGCACGGCCACCGCTGACGAGCACCAACCGAACCGCAACGCAGGAGACATTGTGCATCTCGCCACGTTCGACGACGACCGGCTGGGCGTCGTCCTCGACGACCGCATCGTGGACGTCAGCGATGTCGTGGACGGCACCGACGACACTCGGGGCACCGGTGGTGGTGGCCTCGGCGCCGGCCGCATGCGCCGCTACATCGCGGACCCGCGGCCCGAGGAGGTCGCGGTCGCGGCGAGGACGCGCCCCGGCCGCCCGCTGGCGGAGGTGACGCTGCGGGCCCCCGTGCCCGACCCCCGCGTCATCGTCGCGGCGCCGGTCAACTACCTCGACCACCAGCAGGAGATGCGAGAGTCGGCGGACGTGGGGGCGCTCGGCTTCTTCCTCAAGGCGCCATCGTCGCTGCTCGGGGACGGCGGGACCGTGCGCCTGCCCTATGGCGACCGCAGGTTCGACCATGAGGCGGAGATCGCCGTCGTGATCGGCAGGAAGACCCGGGACGTGTGCGAGGCGGACGCCCTCGACCACGTGTTCGGCTACACAGGCCTGCTCGACATCACGATGCGGGGCGGTGAGGACCGCTCGATCCGCAAGTCGTTCGACACGTTCACGCCTTGCGGCCCGTGGATCGCGACGCCCGACGAGCTCGCCGATCCCGCCGACGTCGCCTTCTCGCTCACCAACAACGGGGAACTGCGGCAGAAGGCGAGCACGAGCGGCCTGATCTGGGGCGTTGCCCGGTTCGTGGCCTACGTGTCGACCGTCCTGACCTTGCGCCCGGGCGACATCCTCAGCACGGGCACGCCCGCGGGCGTCAGTCCTCTGCTCGACGGCGACGTGGTCAGCATGCGCGCCGACGGGATCGGCACGCTGACCGTCCGGGTCGACGGCTCGTCGACGACGCCGAGCCCCACGCGGGGGCACCACTCCGGCCCGACCCCGCCGCCGGGGGACCGCGGCGGTGCTCGGTGACCGGGACCGCCCGGCCGGAGGAGCGGCCTGCGCCCGCCGGGCCGCTGGTCGGCCTGCGCGTCATCGAGCTCGGTTCCATCGTCGCCGGTCCGTTCGCCGCCCGGCTGCTGGCCGACTACGGCGCCGATGTGGTGAAGATCGAGTCGCCCGAGCGGCCAGACCCGTTGCGGGACTGGGGGCAGGCCGCCTACCGGGGCCACCGTCTCTGGTGGACGAGCCATGCGCGCAACAAGCGCTGCATCACCCTTGACCTCCGCAGCGAACGCGGGCGGGAGCTGCTCCTGCGCATGGTCGAGTCGGCCGACGTCGTGATCGAGAACTTCCGGCCGGGGACCCTCGAGCGGTGGAACCTCGGCTGGGAGGAGCTCAGCGCGCGGAACCCGCGGGTGATCCTGGCGCGGGTGTCGGGCTACGGGCAGACCGGGCCCTACGCGCACAAGCCCGGCTACGCCTCGGTCGCCGAGGCGCTCTCCGGGCTGCGCTCGATCAACGGCTACCCCGGGCAGGCACCACCACGCCAGGCCGTCAGCCTCGGTGACTCGCTGGCCGGGATGTTCGCGGCGCAGGGCGTGCTCGCGGCCCTGCACCACCGCCACCGCACCGGCGAGGGCCAGGTCGTCGACGTGGCGCTGACCGAGTCCTGCTTCGCGCTGCTGGAGTCGACGGTCGCCGAGTACGACCGGCTCGGCCGCGTGCGGCAGCCGGGCGGGACGCGCCTCGACGGGATCGCGCCCTCGAACGTCTACCGCACCGGGGACGGGCGGTGGCTGGTCGTGGCCGCGAATCAGGACACCGTGTTCCGCAGGCTCGCGATCGCGATGGGCACCCCCGAGCTCGCCGACGACCCTCGCTACGCCACCCACGTTGCGCGCGGCGAGCACCAGGACGAGCTCGACGAGCTGGTCGGGAAGTGGGTGTCCGAGCGTCCCGCGGCGGAGGTCGCCGCGATCCTCGACGCGGCGGGGGTCGTCTGCGGTCCGATCAGTACAGCCGCCGAGCTCGTCACCGACCCGCAGCTGCGGGCGCGGGGCATGCTCGTCCCGCATCACGACGAGCGGGTCGACGACGACGTGCTGGGACCGGGCGTGGTCCCCGTCTTCTCCGCGACCCCGGGACGCATCCGGTGGGCCGGTCCGCCGCGCCCCGGGCACCACAACGACGAGGTCTATGGCGAGCTCGGGCTCACCGCCGCCGACCTCGACGCGCTCGCGTCCGACCACGTGATCTGAGGAGCTCCGACCGTGCTGGGAATCGTCGAGGTGGGGCCGCGGGACGGCCTGCAGAACGAACGCGCACTGCTCGACACCGACGCGAAGGTCGAGCTGATCAGTTTGGCCCTCGCCGCGGGCGCTCGGCGCATCGAGGCGGTGTCGTTCGTGCGGCCCGACGCGGTGCCGGTGATGGCGGACGCCGAGGCCGTCATGGAGCGGGTGCCGCGTTCGCCCGGGGTGTCCTTCATCGGGCTGGTGCTCAACCCGCGCGGCTACCGGCGTGCGGTGGCGGCGGGGATCGACGAGGTCAACGTCGTCGTCCCGGCGTCGGACGGGTTCGCGAAGGCGAACCAGAACTCCACGACCGCCGCGCTGACCGCGGTCGCCGAGGAGGTGGTGGCCGAGGCGTCTGCGGCCGGGCTGTTCACCACCGTCACCGTAGCGACCGCGTTCGGGTGCCCGTTCGACGGCGAGGTCGACCCAGCCCGGGTGTTCGCGATCGCCGAGCGCGCCGCCCGAGCGGGCGCCCGCGAGATCGCCGTCGCGGACACCATCGGCGTGGGCGTGCCCACCCAGGTGCGCGAGCTGCTCGAGGGTGTGCGGTCGGCTGCGCCGGGGGTCGCGACCCGCGCGCACTTCCACAACACCCGCAACACCGGCTACGCCAACGCCGTCACCGCGTACGAGTGGGGCGTGGGCAGCCTGGACTCGTCGTTCGGCGGCATCGGGGGCTGCCCCTTCGCACCGAACGCGACGGGCAACATCGCGACCGAGGACCTGGTCGCCCTGCTCGACCGCATGGGCGTCGACACCGGCCTGGACCTCGATGCCCTGCTGCCGATCGCCGACCTCCTCTCCGGGCTGCTCGGCTACCGCGTCCCGGCGCTCCTCCCGCGAGCCGGCGCCTTCGGCGGAGCCTCGCGCACGAGCCGCACGTGATCTGACAAGCACGCGGGCGACGTCGCCGGACGCCGACCGATCCACGGCCTCAACGACGAGAGGGAACGATGAGAACCACAGGGGTTGTCCGTCTGGCGGTCAGCACAGCGATGGTGGCGGCGTTGACGCTCGCCTGCGGCTCGGGCGGTGGGCAGGGCTCGGGCGCGGAGGGACCGACGACCGTCGCCGAGGTCCTGGCCGCGGTCGACGGCCTGCAGGGCGAGCCCCGGCGGCAGAAGCTGGTCGAGCTGGCGGAAGCCGAGGACCGGCCGTTCCGGCTCTACAGCGCGAGCTCCGGCGACGTGGTCGACGCCGAGGTCGAGGCGTTCACCAAGGCCACCGGGGTGCGCGTGGAGAGCTACCGGGCCTCGGCGACCGACCTGACCCAGCGGGTGCTGACCGAGAACCAGGCCCGCTACGCCGACGGCGCGGACGTGCTGTTCAACGACTACAAGCAGATGCTGATCTACAGCGCGCAGGGCCTGCTGCAGCCGCTGCCCACGCCCGCCGCGGAGGGCATCGACCCCGCGTTCGTGCGGCCCGACTGGATCGGGGCGACGATGTACGCCTACGTCGCCGCATGGAACGTCGACCAGGTCCGCACCCCGCCTCGGTCGTGGCCCGAGCTGCTGACGCAGTACAAGGGCAGGCTCGCGATCTTCGACGTCGACTACGACTGGTTCGCGACACTGGTGCAGGACATGGTGCGCCAGGGGATGAGCGAGGACGCCGCCGTCGACCTCTTCCGGCAGGCCGCCCAGGGTTCGCAGCTGGTCGACCAGCACACACTCGGCGCCAACCTGCTCGCCGCGGGCCAGTACCCCTTCGTCACGTCGGCCTTCGGCTACCGCATCGACGTGCTGAAGAAGACCGGCGCGCCGGTCGACTGGCAGCCCGCGGTCACGCCCATCGTCGCCCTCCCGCTCGGCCTCGGGATCCCGCACACCACCGACAACCCGGCCTGCGCGGTCCTCTACGCGGAGTGGCGGCTCGGCGACACCCAGAAGCTCATGGCGGACGAGTTCGCGCTCAGCCCCACCAACCCGCAGTACGGCGGCGTGCTCGCGCAGTACCCGGGCCAGGTCCTCACCGTCGACGAGAAGACGCTGACGGTGGACGAGTCGCGCTGGAAGGACCTGTACGCGCAGGTCGTGCGCGGGACGAGCAGCAAGGTCACCGGCTGATGCCACAACCGACGCTCCTCGACGCCGGCCCCGCCCCCGGAGGCCCGCCGCCGACCGCACGGCGCTCCGACCTGGTGCTGCCCGGGGTCACGCTGCTGACGTTCGTCATCGTCGCGGTCCTGGTGCTTGTCCCGCTGGGCTTCCTGCTGGTTAAGACGTTCACCGTGGACGGCTCCTTCAGCCTGGCCGCGTTCGCCGACACCGTGAACTACCCCGGTTTCGGGGCCGCGCTGTGGACGACCGTCGTGTTCGCCGTACTGGCCACGGTCATCGCCCTGGTGACCGGCAGCACCACGGCGTTCGTCCTCGTGCGGACCGACGTCCCGGCGCGTCGGGCCCTCTCGCTCGTCGTGCTGGTGCCCCTGATCCTGCCGAGCGTGCTCTACGCGATGGCCTGGGTGTTCCTCGCCTCGCCCCGGATCGGCCTCCTCGAGCACTTCCTCGGCTGGACCGCGCTGGACGTCTACTCGGTCGGCGGGATGGCGCTCGTGCAGGGGCTGGCAATGGCCCCGCTCGCCCACCTCGCCTTCGCCGGGACGTTCACGTCGATGGACCCCTCGCTGGAGGAGGCGGCCCGGGTGGGCGGGGCCTCCGCGGTGCGGACCTTCCGCCGGGTCACGCTCCCGCTCGCCCGGCCCGCCCTGCTCTCCACGACGGTGCTGTGCTTCACGCTCGCCGTGGAGGGCTTCGAGATCCCGATCCTGCTCGGCCTGCCGAACAAGCAGTTCACCCTGACCACCCTCATCTACCAGGCCATCGGCGAGTACCCGCCGGACTACGGCGTGGCCGGCGCGATCTCGACGATGTTGGTGGTGGCGCTCGCGCTGGTCATCCTCGCGCAGAACCGCGCCATGCGGGCCACCCGCTCGTTCCAGACGATCTCCGCGAAGGGCCACAGCGCGCGGCGGCTCTCGCTCGGCGCATGGCGGTGGCCGGTGTGCGCGTTGACGTGGGCCTACGTCGGGGTGATCGTCGTGGCGCCGGTGGTGATGCTGGCGTACGCCTCGACCCAGACCTTCTACCGGCCGCCCTCCTGGGAGTCCCTCGCCACGGCGAGCCTGGACTCCTATCGAGCGGCGGCGGGCACCCGCGACTTCGCCGACGCGGCGATCAACTCCGTCCTGCTGTCGGTCGTGGTGGCGAGCGCACTGATGTTCCTGATGTCGGTCGTGGCCTGGATCCGGGTCCGGTCCGGTCTGCGGCTGGCGTGGGTGGTGGAGTCCATCGCCACCGTGCCGCTGGTGGTTCCGGGGCTGATCCTCGGCGTGGCGTTGCTGACCGTGTACGTGAACGCCGACATCGGTGTCTACGGCGGCCTCGGCATCCTCGTCATCGCCTACATGACGCGGTACATGCCCTTCGGGGTGCGGTACGCGCAGAACGCGATGTACCAGATCGACGACCACCTGGAGGAGTCGGCGCGGGTCAGCGGCGCATCGCGATGGCGGGCCTTCGTGCGGGTGCTCGTGCCCCTGATGAGGCCCGGTCTGGTCGCCGGCTGGATCTTCATCGCGATCGTCTCGTTCCGGGACCTGTCTACCCCGGTCCTGCTCTACTCGTCGGACAGCAAGGTGTTCCCGGTGCTGGTCCTCGAGAAGTGGCAGAACGGGGCGCTGAGCGAGGCGGCGACGATGGGCATGATGCTCGTCCTGTTCCTGCTGGTGGTCGGGGCCCTCGCGGCGGTGCCTCTGCGTCGCTCCGGCGGGGTGCGGCTGTGAGGCCGGCCCGCCCGCCCGTCCCGTCCCCCTCATCGCCGAGCTGGAGCCGTTCATGCTGACCATCACCGACCTCTACAAGACCTACCGGGGCGCGGCGAGCCCCGCCGTCCGCGGTGTGTCGTTCGAGGTGCCGCGCGGCGCGATGGTCAGCCTGCTGGGGCCCTCCGGCTGCGGCAAGACCACCACCCTGCGCTGCGTCGCCGGTCTCGAGACGCCGGACTCCGGCGAGATCGTGCTCGCCGACCGGGTCCTCGACTCGGTCAGCCGAGGGGTCTCCGTCCCGGTCCACCGGCGCGGGCTCGGCATGGTGTTCCAGTCCTACGCGATCTGGCCGCACATGTCGGTCCTCGACAACGTCCGCTTCCCGCTGCAGACGCTGCCCCGCTCGGAGCAGGTCTCGCGCGCGGAGCAGATCCGCCGGGTCGAGGAGGCCCTCGACCTCGTGCAGCTCGGGCGGTTCGCTGGGCGCCGTGCGACGGACCTGTCCGGCGGGCAGCAGCAGCGGCTCGCGCTGGCCCGGGCGCTGGTCGGCCGCCCGCCCCTGCTGCTGCTCGACGAGCCGCTGTCCAACCTGGACGCGCGGCTGCGGGACGAGATGCGGTTCGAGCTGCTCCGGCTGCAGTCCGAGCTCGGGATCACCACCGTGTTCGTGACTCACGACCAGGCCGAGGCGCTGGCGCTCAGCGACGCCATCGTGCTGATGAACGACGGCGTGATCGCCCAGGTGGGCCCCCCGACGGAGCTGTACCGGCGCCCGGCGTCGCGCTTCGTCGCGTCGTTCATCGGCCGGACCAACCTGTGGGACGGCGACGTGCTCGACGAGCCCGGCGTGGACGGGCTGGTGACGGTGGGCACGGCGCTCGGTCCGCTCCGCGGGGTCGTGGGTGCGGACGGCGTGCGGCGGGGCGGCCCGGCGGTACTGGCCTGTCGGCCCGAACAGATGGCGATCGAGGACATCGAGACCGCGGACCCGCGGTCGCCCAACGCCGTGGAGGCCGTGGTGAAGAGCAGCATCTTCACCGGCGACGCCGCCGAGTCCGTGCTGGAGGCCGGGCGGGTCGAGCTGCGTGTTCGACACGCCCCCGACAACCGACACGCGCCCGGGGACCGGGTCCTCGTCCGCTTCACCCCGGGGGACTGCATCGTCCTCCCGAGCGGTGCGGAAGCGGACTCGACCGACGGTGTGCCCGAACGCGAGCTCGTCGGCTGACCGCAGCCCCGTTCGGGAGCAAGAAGGAACGAAGGGACCACGATGAACACTCCACTCCGGCCCGGCGCGATGCGCGGTGACAACACGTTCAAGCTCGGCCTGTTCGGCATGAACTGCTCGGGCGGTCTCACGATGACCAAGGCCCCCGAGCGCTGGCACCCCTCCTGGGAGAACAACCTGACCGCCGCGCGGCTCGCCGACGAGGCCGGTCTCGAGTTCGTCCTGCCCATCGGGCGCTGGCTCGGCTACCGCGGGGAGACGGACACCGAGGGCACGTCGTTCGAGACACTGACCTGGGCGTCGGGCCTGCTCGCGGCCACCCGCGGGCTCAACGTCTTCGGCACCGTCCACGTCGGGCTGATCAACCCCGTGTTCGCGGCCAAGCAGATGGTCACCGCGCACCACATCGGGGCGGGCCGCTTCGGGCTCAACGTCGTGTCGGGCTGGAACGAGGGCGAGTACGGCATGTTCGACGTGCCGATGCTCGAGCACGACGAGCGCTACGCCTTCACCGAGGAATGGGTGAGGATCGCCCAGCGGATCTGGGGCGAGGAGGAGCCGTTCGACTTCGACGGCCGCTACTTCCGGCTCAAGGGCGTGCTCAGCAAGCCGAAGCCCTTCGGCGGGCGGCGGCCGCTGCTCATGAGCGCCGGGTCGAGCCCGGCGGGGCGGGACTTCGCCACCCGCAACGCCGACTGCCTGTTCATGGCGGTCGTCGACCAAAACAAGGTGGCGGGCGAGGTCGCGGGCCTGCGTGCGGCGGCGGCACCGCGGCCCATCGGCTGCTACACGAGCGCACACATGCTCACCCGGCCGACCGCGAAGGAGGCCGCGGAGTACTACCACTACATCGTCCACGAGAACGGCGACTGGGAGGGGGCCGAGCACATCGTGGCGATCCGGACGCAGGGCACGCGCTCCTTCCCGGCCGACCGCATGCAAGAGCTCAAGGAACGGCACATGGCGGGCATCGGCAGCCTTCCCCTGCTGGGCAGCTACGACGAGGTCGCCGACAAGCTCGCGGCGCTGCACGCGGCGGGCCTGGACGGGGTCGCCGTCGGGCTCGTCAACTACATCGACGAGTTCCCGGTGCTGCGCGACGAGATCCTCCCGCGCCTCGAACGGCTCGGCCTGCGCGCGCCGTTCGCCGGCCTGGCGGCGGAGGAGCGGGCATGACGATCCGGACGGTGGGCGTGCTCGGCCTCGGCGCGATGGGACGGCCGATGGGGCGCCACCTCGTGGCGGGCGGTTTCGACGTCGTCGGGTACGACCCGTCGGCGGAGAGCGTGCGGCGCGCCGAGGAGGTGGGTGTGCGCGGGCTGGCCTCCCCCAAGGAGGTGGCGCAGGAGAGCGACGTCGTCCTGATCGTCGTCGGGTTCGAGGAGCAGGTCGAGTCCGTCGTGTTCGGCGACGACGGCCTGCTGGCGGGTGCGCGGCCGGGCCTGGTGCTGGGCCTCGGGTCCACCGTCTCGCCCACCTACGCGCGCGATCTGGCCGCCCGGCTCGAGGGCAGCGGCGTCGACCTGCTCGACATGCCGGTGACCCGCAGCGACCGGGCGGTCGAGAGCGGGACCGCGCTCGTGCTCGCGGGCGGCGACCCGGCGGTCCTCGACGCCTGCCGGCCCGTGCTGGCCACCTTCGCCACCGACGTGTTCGCGCTCGGGGGGTTCGGCAGCGGCCAGGTCGCCAAGATGGTCAACAACATGATCCTCTGGGCGTGCGTCGCCGCGAACGACGAGGGACTGCGCCTCGCCGAGGAGCTCGGCGTCGACCCGGACCGCCTGCGGGAGGCGCTCGTGGTCAGCAGCGCGGCGAACTTCGCTCTGATCGAGCGCGCGGACGAGCGTCCGGTGCCGTGGGCGGAGAAGGACATGGTCATCGCGCAGCAGGAGGCCGACAAGCTGCGCTTCGCGATGCCGGTCGGCGGGCTGGTCAAGGAGGCCGTCAAGGCGTTCAAGCTCCGCAAGGGCTACCCGACGCCGGGGACGGGGCCGCGGTGACGGGGGGTCGGCGCTCGCTGCAGGACGTCGTCGACGCCGTCCCGGACCTCGTCGAGCACCTCCGCAACGACACCCCCGGGCCGGCGATCCGGACCCGCACCGACCAGATCCCCGTCCCCGCCGAGTTCTCGAACTGGCGGTCCGAGCAGCGGGCCTGGCACGAGACGGCGATCCTGTTCGACCAGTCCCACCACATGCCTGAGCTGTTCCTCTCCGGACCGGACGCCCTCGCCCTGCTGTCCCGGGTCGGGGTCAACCGACTGGCGAACCTGGCGCCCGGTCGGGCCAAGCAGTTCATCGGCTGCGCTCCCGACGGGAGCATCATCGGCGACTGCATCCTCTGCCCGCTGCCCGGCGGGGTCTACGAGCTGGTCAGCAGCATGCCCCTGCTGAACTGGGTCGAGTACCAGGCCCACGTCGGCGGGTGGGATGTGACGGTCGTGCGGGACCACAACACCGCCGACAACCCCACCGGTCGGCGGGTCCGCTTCCGCTTCCAGCTCGATGGCCCGGAGGCCGGCGCGATCTTCGACGAGGTCGTCGAGGGGGAGACCCCGGACATCCCGTTCTTCCGGACGGCGACGGCGGTGGTTGCCGGCGTCGAGGTCCTCGTGCTGCGGCACGGCATGGCAGGGCGCAATCGGGGGGTCGAGATCTCCGGGCCCTATGAGCACCGGGAGGCGGTGCGGGCCGCGATCCTTGCGGCGGGCGCCCCGCGCGGCCTGCGCCGGGGCGGCCTCAAGGCCTACTTCACCACGGTCTACGAAACCGGATGGATCGCCTATCCGCTGCCTGCGATCTACACGGGGGAGGAGTTGCGCGGCTACCGGGAGTGGCTCCCCGCCGACGGCTGGGAGGGCCGGTTCCAGCTCGCGGGCAGCCTGCGTCGGGACCGGATCGAGGACTACTACCTCACGCCCTACGACCTCGGCTACGGCCACCTCGTGTCCTTCGACCACGACTTCGTCGGGCGGGCGGCGCTGGAGGCCGTGGCGGCCGCCCCGCCCAAGAAGCGCGTGACGCTCGTGTGGGACACCGAGGACGTGCTCCGCGTCATGCGGTCGCTCTTCGAGCCGGGGCTGCCGTACAAGTTCCTCGATCTGCCGATCGCCGACTACGGCGTGCTCATGCAACGCGACGAGGTGCGCGGTGCGGACGGCAGGCTCGTCGGGCAGTCGACGTTCTGCGGCTACACGGCGAACACGCGGGCGGTGCTGTCGCTGGCCGTGGTCGACGCCGAGCACGCCGAGCCCGGCACCGAGGTGACGATCACGTGGGGCGAGCCCGACGGCGGCTCGCGCAAGCTGCGCGTCGAGGAACACCGACAGTGCACCGTCCGGGCCGTCGTCGCCCCGGCACCATACGGCGCGGTCCCACGATTATTGACAGGTGCGCCTGTCTAAATTATGGTCGGGTGGTCCGCTCGGGACCGCCGCTCACCCGCGCGCCGGCCGGACCCTCTTCGACACGCAGCTGTGCCGGCCTCGTTCTTCCGGCAGCGCGCATCCGACGGAAAGGAAGACGATGGCCGACGAGAGTGGCCGGGGCGGCGCCGTGGTCGGCACCGGGCGCAGGCCTCGGGCCCGACGGTCCGACGACGCGCTCGCGCAAGCGCTGACCGACGCGAGCTACGAGATCCTTCCGTTCAAGGGCACCGAGGAGCAGGTGCTCGAGCACGTCCCGACGAGCGTGCGACTGACGGTGACCGCCACCGAGGCCAAAGGCCTCGAACCGACCATCGAGCTGGCGGCGCGCCTCGCGGCCCGCGGCTACCGCACGGCGCCGCACCTGGTGGCGCGCCTGGTGGAGGATGGCACCCACCTCGACGCGATCGTGGGCCGGCTCGCCGAGGCCGGGGTGGAGGGCGTGTTCGTCGTCGGTGGCGACGCCGACCGGCCGACCAGCACCTACCCCGACGCCCTCGCCCTGCTCGAGGCCCTGGAGGCGCGCGACCACCCGTTCACCCGGATCGGGATCGGCGGTTACCCGGAGGGCCACGGGCACATTCCCGCGGAGGCGATCGAGCGAGCGCTGGGGGACAAGGCCCGCCACGCGAACCTCCTGATCTCACAGCTGTGCTTCGCACCCGCGACGACCGTCCGCTGGGCGCGGTCGCTGCACGAGCGCGGCATCGAGCTGCCGATCCGGGTCGGCGTGCCGGGTCCGGTGAGCCGGCAGAAGCTCGTCCGGATCTCCGCCGGGCTCGGCCTCGGGCAGTCCGCCCGCTTCCTGCGCAAGCAGCAGAGCATGCTGTGGCGCTTCTTCCTGCCGGGCGGCTACTCGCCGGACCGGCTCGTGTCGGGTCTCGCGCCCGCCATCGGGCGGTCGGACAACGGGATCAAGGGCTTCCACTTCTTCACCTTCAATGAGCTCGCGAAGACCGAGGCATGGCGGCAGGCCCGCCTGGCGGAGCTGCCCCCGGCCACCGCGTCCGTCCGCCACCGACCGTCCGAGGGGATCCAGTGAACCCGTCCACCACCGATCGGCCGACCGGGCCGTGCGTGCTGACCCTGTCCTGCCCTGACGTCCCGGGCATCGTCCGCTCGGTCTCAGGGTTCCTGTTCGAGCAGGGTCATACGATTCTCGAGAGCCAGCAGTTCAGCGACCCCGAGAGCGGGACGTTCTTCCTGCGCGTCGGGTTCGCGCCCGCGGACGGCGGGGGAGCCGAGGTCGAGCCGCTGCGGGCCGCGTTCGCCGACGTGGCGACCGAGTACGCGATGACCTGGAAGATCGTGTCGGCGGACGAGCCGACGCGCGTTCTGGTCATGGTCAGCCGCGAGGCGCACTGCCTCAACGAGCTGTTGTTCCGCAACAGCGTCGGCGATCTCAACCTGGACGTCGCGGCGGTCGTGTCGAATCACACCGACCTGCGCCACGTCGCTGAGCGCTTCGAGGTGCCGTTCCACCACATCCCCGTCACGGCCGCGACCAAGCGGGAGGCCGAGGCGGCCCTGCTCGAGCTGGTGGCGGACCTGGGCGTCGAGCTGGTCGTCCTCGCCCGCTACATGCAGATCCTCAGCGACGAGCTGTGCAAGGAGCTCGAGGGGCGGGCCATCAACATCCACCACTCGATGCTGCCGAGCTTCAAGGGCGCCCGGCCCTACCACCAGGCCCACCAGCGGGGGGTCAAGGTCATCGGGGCGACCGCGCACTACGTGACCTCCGACCTCGACGAGGGCCCCATCATCGAGCAGCAGATCGCCGAGGTGAACCACGCGATGAGCCCGGCGGCGCTCGTCGCGCGGGGCCGGGGGACCGAGGCGCGGGCGCTCCTGCACGCCGTCCGCTGGCACACCGAGAACCGGGTCCTGCTCAACGGCGGCCGCACGGTCGTGCTCCGGTGAGCCCCGCCCCACGACCGCAGGGAGGCCGCACATGACCAGCCCGCACGGCACCACCGGCGCCGTCGTCATCGACGGCAAGGCCTCCGCAGCCCGGGTGCGCGAGGAGGTGGCGCGCGACGTCGCGGCCCTGGTCGCCGAGACCGGCCAACGACCGGGGCTCGCCACGGTGCTGATCGGCGCGGACCCCGCGTCCGAGGTCTACGTGCGCAACAAGCGCACCGCCTGCCGGGCCGCAGGGATGGAGGACCTCCACCGCTACCTGCCCGCCGACGTCTCGCAGGAGGTGGCGGAGAAGGTCCTCGACGAGCTCGCCGCCGACGACTTCGTGAGCGGGATCCTCCTGCAGCTGCCGCTGCCCGAACACCTCGACCGCCGGGCGCTGCTCGACCGGATCCCGGCCGAGAAGGACGTCGACGGGCTGACCGTGCAGAGCGCGGGCCTGCTCGCCCTGGGGCGCGACGGGCTGCGCCCCTGCACCCCCGCCGGCGTGCTCCGGCTGCTCGACGACCACGCGATCCCGCTGCGCGGCGCCGAGGTGGTCGTCGTCGGCCGATCGGAGCTGGTCGGGCGCCCCTTGGCGCAGCTGCTGACGGCCCGGGACGCCACCGTCACCCTCTGCCACTCCCGCACCGCGGACCTGGCGGCGACGTGCCGCCGGGCGGACGTGGTCGTCGCGGCCGCGGGGGTGCCGCGGCTGATCGGGGCCGACGCCGTGCGGCCTGGTTCGGTCGTCATCGACGTCGGCATCCACCGCGAGGCGGGCGGCCTGTGCGGGGACGTCGACTTCGGTCCCGTCGCGGAGCGGGCGGGCCACATCTCGCCCGTGCCCGGCGGCGTCGGGCCGATGACCATCGCGATGCTGCTGGCCAACACCGCGCTCGCCGCCCGCCGACAGTTCGGCGGCTGAGCCGTGCGCGCCAACGCCGGCTGCCGGGTCATGGGGATCCTCAACGTCACGCCGGACTCCTTCTCCGACGGCGGCCGCTTCGCCACCGCGGAACAGGCCATCGCCTCCGGCATCGCGTTGGCCGAGCAGGGCGCCGACGTCGTCGACGTCGGGGGCGAGTCCACCCGGCCGGGCGCCGAGCGCGTGTCGCCCGAGGAGGAGCTTCGCCGCGTCCTGCCGGTGATCGCCGGCCTGACCGCGGCCGGGGTGCCCACGAGCATCGACACCACACGAGCGAGCGTCGCGCGGGCGGCGGTCGACGCCGGGGCGCGGCTGGTCAACGACGTCAGCGGCGGGCTCGCGGACCCGGCGATGGCCCGGGTCGTCGCCGAGACCGGGGTGCGTTGGGTGCTGATGCACTGGCGCGGGCCGAGCCGGACCATGGCCGCCCGCGCCCGCTACTCCGCCGACGTCGTCGGCGACGTCCTCGGCGAGCTCTCCGCCCGCCTCGACGCGGCGAGCGCCGCGGGCGTGGCGGCCGAGCAGCTGCTCGTCGATCCCGGCCTCGGGTTCGCCAAGCGCACCGAGCACGACCTGGCCGTGCTGCGCGGCCTGGACCGGATCGTCGCGCTCGGTCCGCCGGTGCTGCTCGGCGCCTCGCGCAAGCGCTTCCTGGGCAGCGTGCTGGCCGAGCCGGACCGGGAGCCGCCCCCACCCACCGCCCGGGACGCGGCGACGCTCGCGACCTCCGTGCTCGCCGCGCGGGCGGGAGTCTGGGGTGTGCGGGTCCACGACACCGGCGCCACCGCCGACGCCCTCCGGCTGGTGTCCGCGCTGGAGCGACACCACGACGCGCTCGACCCCGGTCGGCGCACGACGCAAGGAGCATCCCGATGACCCGACTGCGCCTGACGATGGCGATCGGCGCCTACGACCACGTCCGCGACCTCGCCACCGGGGCCGTGCGCTGCGAGGGCGTGGACCTCAACGTCCTGGAGATGCCGGTGGAGGAGATCTTCCACCGCTTCATCGCCCACCGGCAGTTCGACGTGTCCGAGGTGTCGATGGGCAAGTTCTCGGCGCTGCGCGCGGCCGGTGACGACAGCCTGGTCGGACTGCCGGTGTTCCCGTCGCGGATGTTCCGGCACTCGTCGATCTACGTGCGGCGCGACTCCGGGCTCACCGACCCGACCCGGCTCGCCGGCCTGCGGGTTGGCATCCCGGAGTGGGCGCAGACGGCCGCGGTGTACAGCCGCGGGCTCCTGCAGCACCGCTACGGCGTGGACCTGTCGTCGATCACGTGGGTGCAGGCCGGGGTGAACCAGCCCGGGCGCCGCGAGAAGGTGGCGCTGTCCCTGCCCGGGGGCATCGTCGTCGAGCGCCGCCCAGGCGACACGCTCACCGGCCTGCTGGTCGACGGCGAGGTCGACGCTGTGCTCTCCGCGCACGCCCCGGACTGCTTCTTCGACCGGCCCGACGTGATCACCCGGATGTTCGAGGACTCCCGCGAGGTGGAGCAGGAGTACTTCGCGGGCACCGGAATCTTCCCGATCATGCACGCCGTGGCCGTGCGACGCGACCTGGTCGAGGCGAACCCGTGGCTGCTGAGCTCGCTGTACAAGGCGTTCATCGAGGCCCGCGACCGGAGCCTCGCACGGGCGCGGGAGAGCTCGGTGTCGTTCTGGCCGCTCCCGTGGGCGGCCTCGCACGTCCGCGAGGTCGAGCGCGTCATGAGCACCGAGGAGCTGTGGCCCTACGGAATCGAGGCCAACCGCCGGACCCTGGACGCCTTCCTACAGTTCGGTCTCGAGCAGGGGGTGCTCAGCGCGCCCCTCGACGCAGCGGACATGTTCGCGTCGGCCGTCGACGACCTGTTCCGGATCTGAGCAACACGATGCTCGACGGGACTGGCGGGGTCCCGGCGGCAGGCGGCACCCGCACGGACGACACGGCGCAGCGCTACCGCGACGCCGTTCGCTACCTCTACGCCCTCACCCCCGCAGCACCCGCCGGCGGCCCGCGCAGGCCGGTGGGCACCGCCCGGGCCCGCCTGCTCCTGCGCCTGCTCGGCGACCCCCAGGACGCCGCCCCGACGGTCCACGTGGCGGGCACGGCGGGCAAGGGGTCGGTGTGCACCTTCGTCGCGGAGCTCCTGCGCGCTCACGGATTCACGGTCGGCAGCCACCTGTCCCCCCACGCCTACAGCCTGCGGGAACGCTTCCGCATCGACGGCCGACCGGCCTCGCCCGAGCTCCTCGTCGCCGAGCTCGACCGGGTCCGCCCCGCGGTCGCGGCGCTGGAGCGGTCGAGCCACGGGCGGCCGAGCTTCTTCGAGATCACCAACGCGGTCGCGTTCGGGCTGTTCGCGGACCGCGTCGACTACAGCGTCATCGAGACCGGCATCGGCGGGCGGCACGACTCGACGAACGTCATCGGACGCCGGGACAAGCTCGCCGTCCTCACCGCGATCGGCCTCGATCACACCGAGGTGCTGGGGGAGGGCCTGCTGGGGATCGCGGCGCAGAAGGCGGGCATCATCGCCCACGGCGGCCGGGTCGTCAGCGCGAGCAACGGGCCCGAGATCGACGCGGTCATCGCCGGTGCCGCGGCCCGGCGGCGGGCGAGCCTCGCGGTCGTCGACACCGCGGCCGCCGTGAGCGCGGCCGTGACCGAGCGGCACACGACCGTCCTGCGGACCGCGGACGGCGGCCGCCTCCCGCTCGGCCTGACCGGCCGACACCAGGCCGGAAACGCCCTGCTCGCGCTGCGGGCGGTGGAGGAGCTCGCCTGCCGCGACGGGTGGTGGATCGATGCCGACGCCGTGCGCCAGGGCCTGGCGCGCGCTGCGCTACCGGGCCGGTTCGAGCGCCGCAGCTACGCCGGCCGGACGATCGTCGTCGACGGCGCCCACAACGCGATGAAGCTCGCCGCGGTCGCCGCGACTCTGGCGCAGGTGCACCCGGGGCGGCGTGCGACCTGGGTGCTCGCGCTCAAACCGGACAAGCGGCTCGACGAGGCGGTGCGGGCGATGGCGCCTGCCGCCGGTCTCGTGGTCGCGACCGAGTTCGCGACCGAGGGCGGCGACCACCCGGCCGTCCGCTCCCGCCCGGCCGACGAGGTCGCGGCCGCGGCCCGGGCCGCCGGTCTGCGCGCCGTCGTGGAGCGGGACCCGGTCGTCGCTCTTGCTCGGGCGTGCGCCGCGACCGCGCCCGAGGTGCCGCTGGTGGCGGGCGGGTCGTTCCACCTGCTCTCGGCGCTCCACGACGTCACGGAGCCTGCCGCGGCGAGCACCGGGTGACCGGCGCGCGGTTCGACGACCTGCAGGCGGGCCGCGGGCTGCGGTTCGGCGCACCCGAGCGGTGCCTGGTCGCCCGGAGGCCTGAGGAGGTCGTGCCGGTGCTGGCCGCCGTCGCCGAGGCGACGGAGCGCGGGGCCTGGGCCTACGGGTACGTCGCCTACGAGGCGGCGGCGGGGCTGGGTACCGGGCTGGCGGTGACCCCGCCGGATCCCGCAGGACCGCCGCTGGTGTTCTTCGGCGTAACCGGGCCCCCGGAGTCCGTCCCGGTCATCGCGGGCCGCCTGGGCGACGGGTACCGCGCGGCCTGGACCCCGGACTGGACCTCGGCCGGCCACCGCCGGGCGGTCGACGTCGTCCGCAGCCGCATCGCCGCGGGCGAGACCTACCAGACCAATCTCACCGTACGGATGCGCGGACAGGTCGCCGGGGACCCGGCGGCGCTCTACCGCGACCTCGCGCTCGCCCAGCGCGGCTCCTACAACGCCCACCTCGACCTCGGGCGCTTCGCCGTGGTGAGCGCGAGCCCTGAGCTGTTCTTCGAGCGCCGCGGCGACAACGTGCTGATGCGCCCGATGAAGGGCACGGCGGCTCGCGGCCAGAGCGCCGCGGAGGACCTGGCCCGGGCCCGTTGGCTACGGGCGGACCCCAAGGAGCGTGCCGAGAACGTCATGATCGTCGACCTGCTGCGCAACGACATTTCGCAGGTCGCCGAGGTGGGTACCGTCCGGGCCCCGCGGCTGCTCACGGTCGAGCGGTACGGGACCGTGCTGCAGATGACCTCGGACGTCACCGCCACCGTGCGCCCCGGTACCGGGCTGGTCGAGCTGTTCACCGCCCTATTCCCCTGCGGCTCCGTGACGGGCGCGCCGAAGCCGTCGACCATGGCCCTGATCGCCGAACTCGAGGACACCCCGCGCGGGGTCTACTGTGGCGCGATCGGCTGGCTCGGCCCCGCGTCGGAGCCCGTCACGGCGCGTTTCGGCGTCGCGATCCGCACCGCCGTCGTCGACACCCTGACCGGAGCGGCCGAGTACGGCACGGGCAGCGGTGTCACCTGGAGCTCGAGCCCCGCAGCCGAACACCGCGAGGTGCTCACCAAGACCTCCATCCTGTCCGGGCGCGGAGAGCTGCACCTGATCGAGACGATGCGACTGGTACCCGGCCGCGGGTTGCGCAACCGGGAGCTGCACCTGCGGCGGCTGGCCGCCTCGGCTGAGGAGCTCGGCTTCGCCTTCGACCGCGAGCACGTCGAGACCCGGCTGGTCGAGGGCCTGCGCGGCGAGGGTGACGACCCGCGGCGTGTGCGGCTGCGGCTGTTCCGGGACGGCCATGTCGGCATCGACCTCGCCCCGGCGCCGACCTGGGGGATGCCGCTCACCGTGGCCGTCGACGACGACCCGGTGGACCCGACGGCCTGGTGGTTCCGTCACTCGACCTCGTGGCGCGAGGAGTACCGGCGCCGACGTCTGTGCCGGCCCGACGTCGACGACGTCGTCGTCGTCGACCGCGCCGGGGAGGTCGTCGGCGCGACCCGCGCGACGGTCGCCGTGCGCTGCGACGGGCGGTGGTGGACGCCCCCGCTGCGCAGCGGGTGCCTGCCCGGCACGGAGCGGGCCCGGCGGATCGACGCCGGCCTGCTGCACGAACGGGTCCTGACTCCCGCGGACCTCAGGTCCGCCGAAGCGGTGGTCCTGCTCAGCTCGCTGCGCGGCGCGTGCCCGGCGCGGGTCGAGCCCCGGCGGGCCCCGGTCAGGGATCGACGGGGTCGTGGTGCGCCCGCACGAGGATGTTAAGGATCCTGAGCAGCTCCCGGCGGTCCCGCTCGTCGAGGTCCGCGATGAGCTGCTCGCTCACCGTCGAGGCGGCGGGGAGTGTGGCGAAGAGCAGGTCGCGACCGCGCGGGCTGAGCCGCAGGACGTTCCGCCGGGTGTCCTCGAAGTCCCGAATCTTCACCACGAGCCCGGCACGGACGAGCCGGTTCACGATCTGGCCGATCGTGGTGCGATCCATCCCGACGTGGTCGCCGAGGGTCTTCTGGTCGATGTTCGGCCGCAGCTGCAGGACATTGAGCACCGCGAACTGCGAGGACGTCAGGTCCGCCTCGACGTTCTTCGACCAGAGGAGCTTGTGGGCCTGCTGGAGCCTGCGGATGAGGTGGCCCGGGTGGTCGCCCAGCTGCAGCGGTTCGGCCCGACCGTCTTCTCGAGCGGTCCCCGCAGCATCCCCCAGCACACTGCGCAGTGTAGGAGGCCGCGGCATGGACGGGGGTGCCGCACCGCGACCGTACAGCCGTCAGACGGCCGTCGAGCGCCGCCGCAGGGCCGGGAACTCGCCGTCGAGGAAGATCAGGGGCTCGGTCGCGAGGTCGTGGCCAACCTCGATGAGCTCCAGCACCACCACGGCGTGGTCGCCGACCTCCATCTCCGCCGAGATCCGACAGTCCAGCCAGGTCATCGCGTACTTGACGAACAGCGCACCCTCGGCGGTCTCGTACAGGTCCAGACCGCGGAACCGATCGGCCGCGGGCCCGGCGATCCGGGTGCACACCGCCGCCTGCCCCTGCCCGAGCACGGATACCCCGATCCGGGGCGCCGTCCGCAGCATCGGCCAGGTGGTCGACTCCTTCCGGCACGAGAACGTGATCATCGGCGGGTCAAAGGACGCCCCCACCGCCAGCGACGTCGCCACCAGGCCGATCGGCCGTCCGTCGACCACGGCACAGAGGGCGCCGACGGCCGCCGCGTAGCGGCCGAAGACGGTGCGCACCTCCGCCGATCCCGGTAGCGCGGGAGCGAGCGCGTGCACCCCCTTGCCGAATCCGTTGCTCGTCGTCGTCATCTGCTCACCTCGGGGCACTCGTGGCGGTGGTGGGACCGCGCGGGGGACGTTCGGTGCACGGCGAAGAAGGTGCGTGCCGGGGCCGTGGTGGCGCGCGGACCCGCTCTCGCACCGCGGCCGCCGGAGAACCTTGACAGACAGGCTTACCTGTCGCAAGTCTCTTCCCGTGCCGGTCGAAGCGACTCGATGACGACAACTGAGGAGGCGCCCGCGTGGGAGGCTGCGCGCTGCCCGACGACCTGGGTCCAGAGCAGACGACCGCCTCAGACCACTGCTGCGCAGCCCCTGGCGGTCGACCGGGCCTGGGCGGGCGAACCGGGGCGTCGACACCTCGGCCCGCCCACGGGCGTCCGGGCGCTGCCGGCGATGTTCCATTCCGCTCTTTCCCTTTCGAGCGATCTGAGGCACAATTCATCGGGAAGATGCTCAGTGTACTGAGCACCTGGCGGAGAGTGATCACCGTATGACGCCGGAGTGGGCGTCGGTCACGGGTTCGGCGGATCGAGCTCGCCGAAGGAAGATGGCCCGCTGGGCCTGTCTTGACCGATCAAAGGAGATTCGATGGACACCGTTTCCGGCTCGGCGGGTGAGACGCGGGCGGCCGACGCCGCCGACTCCGCCAAGGCATCGAAGGTGGCATTCGCCGGTCTCATCGGCACCTCGATCGAGTGGTACGACTTCTTCATCTACGGGACCGCCGCCGGCCTGGTGTTCGCGCCGCAGTTCTTTCCGAGCGTGTCGCCGACGGTCGGCACCCTGGCCGCCTTCTCCACCTTCGCCGTCGGCTTCGTCGCCCGTCCCATCGGAGCGGCGGTGATGGGTCACGTCGGCGACCGCATCGGGCGCAAGCGGATCCTGCTGCTGTCCGTGCTGATGATGGGGCTGGCCACCTTCGCGATCGGCTTGCTGCCCACCTACGCCACGATCGGCATCGCCGCCCCGCTCATCCTGGTCGTGCTGCGCTTCCTGCAGGGCTTCGCGGTGGGCGGCGAGTGGGGCGGTGCGGTCCTCATGTCGCTGGAGCACGCGCCGCCGAACCGCCGGACGCTCTACGCCGCCTTCCCCCAGATCGGGCTGCCGATCGGCATCTTCCTCTCGAGCGGGGTCTTCCTCATCGTCCGACTCCTGACGAGCGCCGAGGCGTTCGCCGACTGGGCGTGGCGGATTCCCTTCCTGCTCAGCGTGGTGCTCGTCGGGGTGGGCCTGTTCATCCGCGTTCGCATCGGGGAGAGCCCGGAGTTCGCGGAGGTCAAGGAGCGTGGCGAGGTACGCAAGATGCCGCTGGTCGACGTGGTGCGCAGGCACCCGGGCTCGCTGCTGCTCGCCACCGGCGTCAACATCGGCTGCTCGGGGCTCGGCAACATCCTGCTCGTCTTCAGCGTGAGCTACGTGGCCCTCAAGAAGCTGGCCTCGCCGAGCGCGATGCTCGCCATCGTCGTGATCACCTCCGTCGCCTGGGCGGCGGCGGTCTACGCGGGTGCGTCACTGGCCGAGCGGGTCGGGCGCAAGCGCGTGGTGATGACCGCGAGCGCCATCTGGGTCGTCTGGGCGTTCGTCTTCTACGCCCTGATCGACACGGGCTCGGTGGTGCTCATCGGCGTGTCCTGCGTGGTTCTCGGAATCCTCATCGGCGTGGGCAACGGGCCCGTTCCCGCGCTCGTCGCCGAGGCCTTTCCGGCCGCGGTCCGCTTCAGTGGCGCCTCCGTCACCTACGGGCTCGGCGGAATCTTCGGCGGCGCTTTCGCGCCGATCATCGCGACGGCCCTCTACGGCGGTTTCACGACCTCCATCCCATTGTCGATCTATGCAGCTGTACTCGCGTTGTTCACCCTTGTCTCCGCGGCGCTCATCCGCAGTTTGCGAGCCGATTCCCCGGCTGGTTCCGTGTAGCTCGGCCGCAGGGAGGGCAGCGCAGTGACTTTCGAAGGAATGCACGTCGGATTCGTCGGTCTCGGCGACCAGGGGCTGCCGATGGCCGTTGCCGTCGCCGAGGCCGGGTTCACGCTCCATACCTGGGACCGGCGGCCGGAGGCGCTCGACGGGCTTCGCGATGTCCCCCACGTCCGACACGGCTCGGCGGGCGAGCTCGCTGCCGCGTCGGAGGTGGTCGGAATGTGCGTCAACACCGACGAGGACGTGCTCGAGGTGGCAAGCCTCCTCCTGCCGGGCCTGCGGGCGGGGTCGGTGCTGGTGAACCACGGCACCGGGACGCCCGCCAATGCCGTCCGACTCACCGAGTTCTGTGCGGCGGCCGGTGTGCACGTACTCGACGCCCCGGTGAGCGGCGGCCGTCCCGCCGCCCGCGAGCACCGGCTCACGACGATGGTCGGCGGGTCCCCGGATGTCGCGGCGCGCTGCGAACCGGTCTTCAGGTCCTTCTCCCGGCATGTGGTCCACCTGGGCGGGGCCGGGGCCGGACAGACTGCCAAGTTGTTCAACAACATCCTTCTGATGATGAATCAGGCGAACATCGCCGAGCTCGTCGAGATCGCGGACGGAATGGGGCTGCAGCCACGGCGCCTCGTCGAGGTGCTGAAGCTCGGCAGCGCGTCGAGCGTCGCGCTGACTCTGCTGAACACCATGGTGACCCCGGAGACCGTCGAGCACCTCGCGGCCGTCGAGGCCTTCGACATGGAGATCTTCGACGAGGCGATGCGCGACGCCGGGGTGGCGGCCGACGACGTCACCCGGCGCGCGAGCGCGGGCGCCCGCGAGCTGCCGGCCCTGGTGAAGCGGCTCGCCCCGTGATCTGGGCGCTCGAGTACGCGGTGACCCGCGCGCACTCCGACACGTCCATCCTCTACGGGGCCGAGGGCGGCGCGCGCGAGTTCCCGTTCTGCTACTTCGTCGTCCGGGACGGGGACCGTGTGGTCATGGTCGACTGCGGGTTCGACGACAACGCCTACACCCGGGGCCTCATGGCCGACCTGGGGATCAGCGACTTCCAGCCCCTGGACGTCGTGCTTGCCCGGATTGGCCTCGCCCCGTCCGACGTCACCGACGTCGTTCTCACCCACCACCACTTCGACCACGCAGGCGCCGTCGAGATGCTGCCTTCGGCCACGGTGTGGATCCAGGAGCGGGAGGTCGAGGACTGGACGGTGAAGTGGACCGCTTCCCCGCGCCTCGAATGGCTGCGCGCGGGTCTCGACCCCGACACCGGGCCCACCTTGGCCCGCCTACGCGCCGCGGGCAGGCTTCGGCTGGTCGACGGCGCCGCGCAGGTCACCCCGCGCGTCGCCGTGCGCCCCGCGTTCACCAGTCACACTGAGGGATCGCAGTACGTCGTCCTGACCGGCGCAGACGGGCGCCCGTGGGTCGTCGCGGGCGACGTCGCCTATGTGTACGAGAACCTCGGCGGGCTCGACGGCACGCAACCCCTGGTGCCGATCGGTCGCGTCCAGGGCAGCGTCGAGCGCTGCCTCCGAGTGACCGAGGAGATGCTCGAGCTCGTCGGCGAGAACGTCAGCCGGGTTCTCCCGATGCACGAGGCGCGGCTGTGGGACCAGTTCCCCGCCACGAGGCACGACGACGGCCTGCACGTCGCGGAGATCGAGAAGTGCTGACCGTTGCAGCCGCCACCATGGTTCGGGGGATCTGCGCGGCGGACGCACGACCCTGACGACTCGCTGCCGCCGAGCGCGACGCGGGCCCCCGCGACAGCCGGGACCCGGACGGCGAAGGGTCTCAGAGGGGGAGCAGACGGGAGAGTCGACCGGCGGCCCGCACGAGGGACGCGGCGATATCGGGAATCTGGTGCTCGTCGAAGCGGGCCAGAGGGGCGGCGATGGCGATCGCACTCACGATCTTCCCGGTGCTGCTGCGTACGGGGGCGGCCACGGTGGCGACCTCTGGCTCGCTCTCTCCCATGCTCGCGGCGTACCCCGCAGTCCGCGCGGCGGCGAGCAACTCGTCGAGCTGTGCGCGTGTGGAGACCGTCCGGGGGGTCAACGGTTCCAGTCGCGTGTGTGGGTAGAGGCGGTGGACCTCCTCGAGATCGACCTCGGAGAGCAGGACACGCCCGGCCGCGGTGGCGTAGGCCGGGCGCGTCATGCCGGCACGCCCCCCGACACGCACCGCCCGCTCGGTGACCACCGACTCGAGGAAGACGATGTCGGTACCGCGCAGGACGCTGAGGTGGACGGTCTCGCCCAGCTCAGCGACCAGGTCGGTCATGACGGGCCTGGCCAAGGTCGCGAGATCGTGACCCCGGGCGAGCGAGATCGACAGGGCCACGAGCGCAGGTCCGACCCGGTACGTACGCGTCTCCCTGTCCTGCTCGACGAAGCCATGGGCCTGCAGGATCTGGAGGAGGCGATGAGCGGTCGATCGTGCGACGCCGAGGTGCCGACTGACATCGGTCACCCGGAGTTGCTGCTGGTCTCCCAGCATCGATACGAGCTTGAGGGCGTTGTCCGCCGATCCGTTGGTGGAGCCGGCGACGGGGGAGTCGGCTTCGGCCACTTCAGCAATTCTCCCGTCCATCATGGTGAAGCTAGTCCATGGTCACTCAGGTGCTCAGACGAACTCGGTCCCTCCGTCGACGACGACCGTTTGGCCGGTGATCATTCGAGACGCATCGGACGCGAGGAAGACCGCTGAGCCGCAGATGTCTGCTGAGGTGATCCTTCGTGGGATGGATTGGCTCGCGATGGTCTTCTCGACCGCCTCCGGGCGTGCCGAGTCTCGTGGAATCCCCGTCTCGACCGAGCCGGGCATGATCGCGTTGACCGTCACCCCGGACGAGCCGAGCTCGCGCGCCAGCGAGCGCGTCATGCCGACCAGGGCGGCCTTCGACGTGACGTAGTGGAGGTAGTTCGGTCGCCCACCTAGGACCGTCGCCGAGGAGATGTTGATGATCCTTCCGGCCTGCTGTCGGCGCATGACCGGGGCGACGGCCTGACAGCACAGGAACGCCCCGGTCACGTTCACGTCCATGACGGTCCTCCATTCCGCGGAGTCGATTTCCTCGAACGGTCGCATGATGAGCGAAGAGAACACGGCCGCGCCGTTGACCAGTACGTCGATGCGACCGAACTCGCCCACGGCGGCCTCCAGCATGCTCTGCACGGCGCCCTCGTCCGTGACGTCCACCCCGACGCCTAGTGCGACTCCGCCCCCATCGCAGAGCTCGGTCGCGACGTTCTTCGCGTTCGCCTCGTTCAGGTCGGCGACCACCACCTGAGCGCCTGCCTCGGCGAACGAGCGGGCGAACTCGCTGCCGATGCCCTGGCCCGACCCCGTGATGATCGCGGTCTTGCCCGTCAGAACCTCACTCGCCATGAATGGTGCCTTCCTTGATGTCTGTCGGCGGGGCTCTGTTGACCTGCCCCGCTCGGGTGCCTACTGTGCCATCTGTTCGACAGGATGGACAAGAGTTCCGCAAGTCCGAACAGTCAGTTCACTGAGGGAGTGTGGCGATGCCGACTAGCTACGACGGTGTGATCGTCGGAGCGGGACACCACGGTTTGATCCTGGGGACCTATCTCGCCAAGCTCGGTCTCCGGATCGCGATCGTCGAGCGGCGGCTCCAGTACGGCGGGGGGCTGAGCACGACCGAGCCCGGGCCGCCCGGCTTCTACCAGAACCCGCATTCGATCAACCACTTCAACATCACCGAGTCGCCGTGGTATCGCGATCTGGGCCTGTCGGAATCGGTGCGTTACGTGACGCCGCAGTACGAGTTCGCGCAGCCTCACCTGGACGGCACTTCGCTCGTCATCTCCCGCGACGTGGAGGAGACGATCGCGTCGATCGCGAGGTTCTCGAATAAGGACGCGGAGACGTTCCGGGAGTGGAACCTCCGCGCCGAGCGGATCAGCGACGCCATCTTTCTGGCGGAGCGCTACTCGGAGCCGCTCCCGGAGAAGGAGCGGGATGCGCTGCTGTCACAGAGTGCGCTCGGCCGGGACTTCTTGGAGATCATCGAGCGTCAGCCGCTCGAGCTGGTCAAGGACCTGTTCGAGCACGAGAAGGTACAGCTGCTCATGCTGTTCAAGCTCTCGCTGTTCGGCACCGTCCTTTACGACGCGGTGACGAAGCGGAGCCCGATGGGCGCCGCGGTGCGCGGCTTCGACCTCTCGGCGGGCTACCAGGTCTGCGTCGGCGGGAGCTGGAACCTCGCCCGAGGGTTGATGGAGGAGTTCATCCGCTCCGGTGGCCACTTCGTGAACAAGGCCGAGGTCGAGCGCATCATCGTCGACGGCGGTCGGGCCACGGGTGTCCAGCTGGCCGATGGTACGACGGTCGGTGCTGGGCAGTTCGTCGCGAGCTGTGTCGACGTCCCGCAGACCTGGAACAAGCTCGTGGGACGGGAGCAGCTGCCCGCCGAGTTCCTCCGCAAGGTCGACGGCTTCAAGCACACGGCCTGGGGGCTCTTCGGGGTCCACCTCGCGCTGACCGAGGCGCCGCGGTACGTGGGATCAGAGTTCAACCCCAACATCAACCACGCACTGAAGTACAACATCGGTGCGGAGACGATGGAGGAGCTGTTCACGCTGCACCAGCAGGTCGCGGAGGGACGAGTCCCGGACCTGGTGTCGTTCGGCTCCGGAAGCATCACGCAGTTCGACCCCTCCCAGGCGCCGAAAGGTGGCAGCACCGCCTACGCCTGGTACGCGGTTCCCTACGCCCCGGGCGGCGATCCCGAGAACATCGAGCCGCTCAAGGCCGAGATCACGCAGAAGATCATCGCCAAGTGGCGCGAGTACGCGCCCAACCTCACCGACGACACCATCGTCGACGCATGGTGCTACACGCCGAACGACTACACCAAGGAAATCGTCAATATGGTCGACGGTGACATCTTCGTCGGCTCACTCGCCGGCGACCAGACCATGTGGAACCACTTCGGGTACCGGACCCCCATCCCCAACCTCTACATGGCGGGTTCGGCGACGCATCCCGGCGGCGGGATCTCCGGTGGTGCCTCCTACATCGTGTCCGGGATCATCGCCGAGGACCTCGGCCTCATGCCCTGGTGGACGCCGGTCGAGGTCCGCAAGGCGATGGAGGCGGCTCAGTGAGTCGGCTGGGTGTCACGTTCGCGTGCCAGCAGTACGACCGGATGCAGGCCCTGGCGGACGGCACCGTGGAGGTGCGCGGCGTCGACCTGAACTTCCTGCCGCTGCCGGTCGAGGAGACCTTCTACCGGATGATGCGTTTCCGCGAGTTCGACGCCGCGGAGATGTCCCTCTCCAGCTTCCTCATGACGGCACCCGACGGGCCGTTCGTCGCGATCCCGGTGTTCCCGTCACGCTCCTTCCGCCACAGCGGCGTGTACGTCCGCGAGGACTCGACGGCGCGGACCCCGGGTGACCTGACGGGCGGCCGGATCGGTGTCCCGGAGTTCCAGATGACGGCCGCGGTCTGGATCCGCGGCATCTTCGAGGAACGCCACGGCTTGCCCATGACGAAGGTGAGCTACCGGACCGGGGGTTTGGAGAGCCCCGGCCGCACCGAGAAGGTGGAGCTCTCGCTACCGGCCGAGTTCGACGTCGTTCCGCTCGCGGCGGACCGTACCCTCACCCAGGCGCTGATCGACGGTGAGATCGACGCGCTGTACTCAGCGCGGACACCGAGCGCGATGGGGCCCGCCGGTCCGCTGCGCAGGCTGTTCGACGACCCGGAGAGCGTCGAACAGCAGTATCTGGCCGGCACGGGGATCTTCCCGATCATGCATGTCGTGGTGATCCGGCGCGACGTGTACGAGCGCCAGCCGTGGCTCGCGCAAGAGCTCTACCGGGCGTGTTCTCTGAGCAAGGAGATCGCCCGCGCGAAGCTGTCCGAGCTGGCCGCACTCACCTCGATGCTGCCCTGGCCCTACCCGCAGGACGCCTTCATGCAGCAGCATCTGGGCGCCGACTGGTGGTCCTACGGCTACGAGGCCAACGCCGCGACGCTCGAGACGTTCACGCGCTACTCCCGCAGCCAGGGGCTCGCCGTCCAAGCCCCCGAGCCTGCACATCTCTTCGCCCCCGAGACGCTCGAGACGTTCGTCATCTGATGCCGGCGGGTCCGTCCCGCTCACACGACCGCCTCCGGGCGGCCCCACCTCACAAAGGAGTCAGCAGTGGCCAACGGCTTGTCCACTCGCGCAGACGAACTGCGCGACGCCCGGCACCCGGTATTCAGCGAACGGAAAGTACGCCTGGGAACGTTCGGGACGAACGTCAGCGGCGGCTGTGCGATGTCCACGGTCGACGGTGTGTTCGACGGCAGCTGGGATGCCGGCCTCAGCCTGGCTCGGCTCGCCGACGATATGGACTTCGAAGCCATCGTGCCCGTCGGCCGCTGGCGCGGGTTCGGAGGCGAGACCAACTTCAACGGAGAGCAGCAGGAGCCCTACGCCTGGGCCGCCGGAGTGGGCGCAGCGACGGAGAAGGCGGGGGTCTTCGTCACCTCGCACGTGCCTACTGTGCACCCGCTCTTCGCCGCGAAGCAGCTCACGACCATCGACCACATCTCCCACGGTCGTGCCGCGCTCAACATCGTCGCCGGATGGAACTCCGACGAGATGGCTATGTTCGGCATCGAGCAGCGCCCCCACGACGAGCGGTACGACGTCGCCCAGGAGTGGGTCGACGTGATGATCAAGCTGTGGGAGCACGACGGACCGATCGACTTCCAGGGCAAGTACTTCGACCTGAAGAAGGCCGAGATCTCTCCCGGCCCCGTTCAGCGACCCCGCCCGGTGCTCATGAACGCCGGAGGCTCGGGCGCAGGGATGCACTTCGGCGCCCGCAACTGCGACGTGATCTTCGTGCAGCCCGGCCTCGGTGAACAGCCGATCGAGGAGGTGAAGGCGAAGATCGACACGTTCAAGAAGCTCGCGCGCGACGAGTACGGCCGCGAGATCCTCGTCTGGACACTCGCCTACGTCGTCCAGGAGGACACGGAAACGGAGGCCAGACGCTTCCTCGACCACTACGTCCAGGAGAAGGGTGACTGGACCGGGGCGGAGAACCTCGTGCGCAGCATGGGCATCGGCGACAACCAGTCGATCCCTGCCGAAGTCATGGAGGCGATGAAGTACCACTTCATCGCCGGTTGGTCAGGACGTCCCATCGTGGGCACGAGCGAGATCGTCGCGGAGAAGCTGATCGAGCTCGCCGACATCGGCGCCGACGGCGTCCTCCTCTCCTGGCCCCGATACCTGGAGGACATGGCCAAGTTCCAAGAACAGACCCTTCCACTCCTCGTCGAGGCAGGTGCTCGCTGATGCGAACCGAGGCAGAAAACCAGAAGCGCGTCTCCGAGCTGCTCGCCCGAGAGTGGCGCATGCTCGTCAACGGCGAGCTCGTCCCGGCACCCGAGGGGCGCACCCTCGAAGTGACCAGCCCGTTCACCGAGCAGGTCATCGCCTCCGTGCCGGACGCGACGACCGACCAGGTCGAAGAGGCCGTACAGCACGCCGACGCTGCATTCCCGGAGTGGCGTGACCGCGGCCCCGTCGCACGCGCCGAGCTCGTCCGCAAGCTCGCAGACGTCGTCGAAGAGCACCTCGACGACCTCGCCCTGCTCGACGCGATCGACGGCGGCGCTCAGATTCGGGTGATGGCGGGCGACGTTCGCGCTGCGGCAACGATCGCGCGGTACTTCGCAGGCCTGGCCCTGGAGATCAAGGGCGAGTCGGTGCCTGCGACACCCACCGGCGTCCACTTCACCTCCCGCATGCCCTGGGGCGTGGTAGCCAAGATCATTCCCTTCAACCACCCGCTCCTGTTTGCCGTAAGGAACATCGCGGCCCCCCTGGTGGCGGGTAACTGCGTCATCCTCAAGCCTTCCGAGATCACGCCGCTGTCCGCGCTTCTCCTCGCGGAGCTGGCGAAGGACGTCTTCCCGCCCGGTGTGTTCCAGATCGTGCTCGGGAACGGACCTGACGTGCCCCGCACCCTCGTCCGGCACCCGCTGATCAACCGCATCGGCTTCACCGGGAGCGAGCCGACCGGGCAGAGCATCCTGCGCGACACCGCCGACACCGGTTTCAAGGAGGTGACGGTCGAGCTCGGTGGCAAGAACGCGCTCATCGCCTTCCCTGACGCGGACCCGGCCAAGGTCGCGGCGGGCGCGGTCAAGGGCATGAACTTCACCTGGTCCGGGCAGTCCTGTGGGTCCACCTCACGACTGCTGGTGCACGAGTCCATCGCGGACCAGGTGCTCAAGGAGATCGGAGCGCTACTGGCCCGCCACACGATCGGCAGCCCCCTCGATCCGGAGATGGACCAGGGCCCGCTGGTCAGCAAGAGGCAGTACGAGAAGGTCCTGGACTTCATTGCCCGGGCCACCGACGACGGCGCTGTCGTTGCCGCCGGAGGCGGACGGCCCGCCGAGTACGACACCGGCTACTTCATCGAGCCGACCATCCTCGACAACGTCGACCCGGCGTCGCACGTCGCGACCGAGGAGATCTTCGGCCCGGTCCTCTCGGTCATCAGATGGGGTGACGCGGACGACCCGGTGGCGATCGCGAACTCCGTCCGGTTCGGGCTCACCGGCAGTGTCTACACCAACGACCTGCGGGTCGCGCACCGCACCGCCCAGCGGCTCGAGACGGGGACGGTGTGGATCAACGACGCCGGCCCGCACTACCTCGGCATGCCGTTCGGCGGATTCAAGTCCTCCGGCCTCGGTCGCGAGGAGTCGCTCGACGAGCTGCTGAGCTACACGCAGCTCAAGTCGATTCACGTCCTGACCTGAGGAGGACCACAACGATGGCAGGCGAGAGCCTCGAAGCCAAGATCGCTCGACTGGGTGGCCCCGTCCGCATGCTGCGGCATGCTCCGCACGGGCCGTTCAAGTCCAAGTACCCGCTCGTGCACTCGAACTGGCAGGAGGAGCAGGAGGCCATCTCGAAGACGGCCGTCCTGTTCGACCAGTCCCACCACATGACCGATGTCCGCTTCCGCGGCCCCGACGTCACCAGGCTGTTGACAGACACTGGGACCAACAGCTTCGCCACCTACGGCCCTGGTAAGGCGAAGCATCTCGTGGTGTGTACCGAGGACGGCCTCATGGTCGGCACGACCGTGCTGTTCGGCCTCGGCAAAGAGGAAGCGAGCCTGGTCGGACCTGCAGGAGCCGCCAACTGGGTGCAGTTCCAGGCAGAGACCGGAGGCTATAACGTCGAGGTCCTACGCGACGAGCGCACCGAGGACAACGTCACCGGCCGTCGGCTCTACCGGTACGAGATCGGTGGCCCCGAAGCATGGAACATCCTCGAGAAGGTGAACGGGGGAGCTCTGCCCTTCCCCAAGTTCTTCACCATGACGGAGCTGACGATCGCCGGCCGCCGCGTGCAGGGCCTGTTCCACACCGTCATCGGGAAGCCTGGCTCCGACTCGAAGGGCATGGAGATCTTCGGGCCGGCCGAGGACGGGCCTGCCGTGCTGGACGCGCTGCTCACGGCGGGCGCGGAGTTCGGACTGGTCCGCGCAGGTGGCATCGCCTACTACACAGGAGCCACAGAAACGGGCTACCCGGCCCAGCCTCTGCCCGCCATCTACACCAGCGAACGCACGAAGGCGTTCCGGGAGTGGCTGCCTGGTGACTGGTACGAGGGGAAGCTGTCGATCGGCGGCAGCTACGCATCCGAGGACGTCGAGGACTACTACGTCTCCCCGTACGACTTCGGATACGGACACCTCGTGCGGTTCGACCACGACTTCATCGGCCGCGAGGCGCTCGAGAGAGACGTGGACCGCCCGCACCGCAAGAAGGTGTGGCTCATCTGGAACGACGACGACGTCGTCGATACCTACCGCAGCTCACTGTTCGACGGGGAGAACCGAGCGAAGTCGCTGGAGACGCCGCTCCCGAGATACGCCCGTGTGCCAGCCGATGCCGTGATGATCGGCGATCGCCGGGTCGGAATGTCGACCATGGCCGCCTACACCGTGAACTTCGGCTGCTGGTTCTCCGTCGCCTTCCTCGACGAGGCCGAGGCCCGCGACGGCGCCGAGGTCACCCTGCTGTGGGGCGAGGAGGACGGAGGTACCGGCAAGCGGAACGTCGAATACCACCGGCAGCGGCCCATCCGGTGCACGGTCCGGACCGAACGCCGCTGACTTGACAGGTATGACTGCCTAAAGAACAGTGCCACGTAAGGAAACCGGATCGATGGAGGAGGCGGTTCATGGGGGTGTCGGCGCTGCCGTCGGAGCTGGCGGCAGACCTGGTAGCGGCCAATAGAATCCTGGCCATGGAGGGAGTGGTCGACGCGTTCGGGCACGTCAGTGTCCGTCATCCGGACGACGCGAACGTCTACGTGATCGGTCGCTCGCTCAGTCCGGAGCAGATGACCGCGGGTGACCTGCAGGCGTTCTTCCTCGACGGCGAACGCGCCGATGACGACGACCGCGTGCCCTACGCGGAGCGGGCGATTCACGGGGCGGTATACGAGGCTCGCCCGGACGTCGCGGCGATCTGCCACAACCATTCGCCCTCGGTGATCCCGTTCGGTGTCACCGGTGTCCCGCTGAGGCCCATACTGCACACGGCCGCACTGCTCGGGGCGGATGTTCCGGTTTGGGACATCCGCGACGGCGACGGGGACACGGACATGCTGGTGCGCTCGATGGCGTCCGGGCGCTCACTGGCGACGGCGCTGGGCACTGCTCGGGTGGCCTTGATGCGTGGACACGGGAGCGTGGTAGCGGGGCGGAGCCTGCGGGAGATCGTCACGACCGCGATCTACATGGAGCAGAACGCTGCCCTACAGCTGCAGGCCATGGCGCTGGGGCAGGTCACGTACCTGACCGATGGTGAGATCGAGCGCGCGGGCGAGATGCTGCGCAGTCCGGTGGCGATCGATCGAGCTTGGGCCTGCTGGGCCGGTCGGGCGGCGATGGCGAACCAAGCAGGATAGCCGGCGCCCGGGCCGACACTCGGCCTTCCGCTTCGGCAGCATCTGAGGCACGCTCCCGAGGCCCGATGCTCAGCACGCTGAGCATCGGGCCTGGAGAGGGTTGTCGGGAAGTGCGCGACGAGGCGCGACGACAGGCTGCTCGAGCTGCTCTAATGCCTCTCGGCCCGCGCCGCCGCGGCCGCCGGCGACCGGGTGGCCGGCGCCCAGGCCGCCGCCGCGCTCGCCCCCGCGGCCGGCGCACCGGCCGCGGGGAGTGGAATGGTCGGTCTTGGTTCGGTGGCCGACCACCTGACCATGGCCGAGACTGTTAACGGGGCCGGGAGCTGGCGCTGAGCGAGTCGTGCTTTGAAGGTGCTTTGCCTGAAGCGACAGTCCGGTCGGATTCGCGTGGCCGCCGGGCGGCCGCCGTGGGGGCTGACTCCAGCCTGAGTCCGACCGGCCCCCGGAACCTCAGGCGGGGCGGCGCCGGATCGGGGTGGTCGCCGAGCTGGTGGGCGAACCGGATCGCCGACACCGCCTGCTCAGGGTGAACCGCCCCGGGTTCAGTGGAGGCTCGGTTGTCCCGCTCCGAGGTGTTCGGGCGGGGGTGTGCGAGCGTAGTAGGTGGCTTCGGCCTCGTCCGGGGTGCTCATCCCGAGTTGGCCGTGCAGGCGGCGGTGGTTGAACCAGTCGAGGTACTCCAGCGTCGCCAGCTCGAGGTCGTCGAGCCCGCGCCAGGGGCCACCCGGCCGAACCAGTTCGGTCTTGAACAGCCCGTGGAAGCTTTCGGCGAGCGCGTTGTCGTAGGAGTCGCCACGGCTGCCGACCGAGCAGACCGCGC
>NZ_BSFQ01000033.1 GCF_027922425.1 Pseudonocardia halophobica
AGCGCTACTTCCGGGACGCCCCGCTGATGATCGTGGGTGAGGGCACCAACGAGATCCAGCGCAACGTCATCGCCGCCCAGCTCGTCAAGCGCGGCGGCCTCGACTAACCGCGTTATGGAACCATAATGCGATTCTTGGGCCGTACTGACCGCATTATGGTTCCATAACGCGCAATTTCGGCGTCGCTTAGCGCATTATGGTTCCATAGTGCGTCATTGCATGTGCGGGTAGGTGTGGGTCGTCGGCGGGACGAGGGTCTCCTTGATCGCCCGGGGGCTGGTCCAGCGCTGGACGTTGAGCATCGAGCCCGCCTTGTCGTTGGTGCCCGAGCCGCGGCTGCCGCCGAAGGGCTGCCGGGAGACGATCGAGCCGGTCGGGCGGTCGTTTACGTAGAAGTTCCCGGCGGCGTGCCGGAGGACCCGGTGGGCGTCGTCGATCGCCGTGCGTTCGGTGGCGAAGACGGCGCCGGTGAGGGCGTAGGCGCTGGTCCGGTCCACGAGCTCCAAGGTGGGCAGCCAGTCCGCGTCGTCGTACACGTGCAGGGCGAGCACGGGGCCGAAGTACTCGGTGGTGAACGCCTCGTCGCCGGGGTCGCTGCCGACGAGCACGGTGGGGTCGACGAACCACCCCTCGGCATCGTCGCTGCCCCCGCCGACCAGGACCTCGAGCGAGGCGGTGTTCTTGGCCCGGTCCAGCGCCGTGCGGACCCGGCCGAAGGCGCGGGCGTCGATCAGGGCGCCGCCGAAGTTGCGCAGATCGGTGACGTCGCCGTAGGTGAGCGAGGCGGTGACCTCGGCGAGCTCCTCGCGCAGCGCCGGCCACAGCGAGCGCGGCACGTAGGCGCGGGAGGCCGCGGAGCACTTCTGCCCCTGGTACTCGAACGCGCCGCGGACCAGCGCGGTCGTCAGCGGCGCCGGGTCGGCCGACGGGTGCACGACCACGAAGTCCTTGCCGCCGGTCTCGCCGACGATCCGCGGGTAGCTGCGGTAGCGGTCGAGGTTGTCGGCCAGCGTGCGCCACAGGGTCTTGAAGGTGGCGGTGGAGCCGGTGAAGTGCAGGCCCGCGAACCCCGGGTCGGTGAGCGCGACGCGGGACACGGCCAGCCCGTCGCCGGTCACGAGGTTGATCACACCGGGCGGCAGGCCGGCGGCCTCGAGCAGCCGCATCGTGTACTCGGCGGCGAGCTGCTGGGTCGGGGTGGGCTTCCAGACGACCGTGTTGCCCATCAGCGCGGGCACCGTCGGCAGGTTCCCGGCGATGGCGGTGAAGTTGAACGGGGTGATGGCCACGACGAACCCGTCGAGCGGGCGGTGGTCCATCCGGTTCCACTCGCCGGGGACGCTGCGCGGCTGCTCGGCGAGCACCCGGCGGGCGTAGTGCACGTTGAACCGGAGGAAGTCGATCAGCTCGCAGGCGGCGTCGATCTCGGCCTGCTGCACGGACTTCGACTGGCCGAGCATCGTGGCCGCGTTGACCGTGTCCCGCCAGGGCCCGGCGAGCAGGTCGGCGGCGCGCAGCAGGACGGCGGCGCGCTCGTCGAAGGGCAGGGCCGCCCACTCCGGGGCGGCGGCCTTCGCGGCGGCGACGGCCTCGGCCACGTCGGCGTCGGTGGCATTGGCCGACACCCCGATCACCGAGCGGTGCCGGTGCGGCTCGACGACGTCGAAGCGCGCGCCGGAGGCCATCCGGCGCTTCCCGGCGACGGTCATCGGCAGGTCGGGCCGCTGTCCGCGCAGCTCGGCGAGCTCGGCCTCGAGCGAGGCGCGCTCGGCCGTGCCGGGCGCGTAGGTGTGCACCGGCTCGTTCGCCGGCTCGGGGACGGTGGTGATCGCATCCATGATCGACTCCTCGGAGAACGGATCAGCGGGTGAGGAGGGCGCGCAGCAGGAAGCCCAGGTTGGCGGGGCGTTCGGCGAGCCGCCGGGCGAAGTAGCCGTACCAGTCGGCGCCGTAGGGGACGTAGACGCGCATCCGGTGCCCGGCGGCCGCGAGCCGGTGCTGCTCGGGGACCCGGATGCCGTAGAGCATCTGGAACTCGAAGGTCGCCGGGTCGCGGCCGGCCCCCTCGGCCAGGGCGATCAGGCGGGGATCGTGGGTGGCCACCATCGGGTGGCCGGGGCCGGCCAGCAGGATGCGCAGGCAGCGCTCGTACGAGGCGTCGACCTCGGCCCTCGCCGTGTACGCGACGGACGAGGGCTCGGCGTACGCGCCCTTGACCAGCCGCACCCGCGAGCCCTCCCGGGCGAGATCGGCGCAGTCGCCCTCGGTGCGGCGCAGCGCGGCCTGGACGACGGCGCCCACCCACGGGTGCTCGGCGCGCAGTTTCGCGACCGTCTCCAGCGTGGTGTCGACGGTCGTGTGGTCCTCCATGTCCACGGTCACCGTGGTGCCGGCGCGGTCGGCGGCGGCGCAGATGGCGGCGGCGTTGTCGAGGGCGAGGGTGCCGGGCAGGGCCGCGCCGAGGGCCGAGAGCTTGACCGACACCTCGGCCCGGTCGGCGAGGCCGTGCGCGGCGAGCCCGTCGAGGGCGGCGACGTACGCGTCGCGGATAGCGGCGGCCCGGGCGGCGTCGGTGGTGTCCTCGCCGAGGTGGTCGAGGGTGACGAGCAGGCCCGCGGCGGTGAGGTCCGCGGTGGTGGCGAGGGCGGCGTCGAGCGTGTCACCGGCGACGAAGCGGTCGACGACCCGGCGCGCGGCGGGCGCCCCGGTCACGAGGCGACGCACCGGCGGTCGGCGGCTGACGGCGAGGACGGACGTGCTGAACACGGCAGGTCTCCCTTCCGGCCTCCGGCGCGGCGGGCAGGGCCGACCGGCGCCGGTGTGCAGTCACGGTAGGGAGTTCCCGTTCCCGAGCCCATGGCCGGATGTCCGAGGTTGTGGGCCAGATCCTCATACACTTGTCCGATGGAGCTGCAGGAGCTCGTCGACGAGGTCTCCCGCGTGCTGGGCGAGCCCGTCGTCCTCGAGGACCGGGACTTCAACCTGGTCTGCTACGGCGCGCACCCCGACGAGCTGGACCCGGTCCGGCAGCGCTCGATCCTGCACCGCCGCTCCGCTCCCGAGGTGCAGGACTGGTTCGAGCGGTTCGGCATCGCGACCAGCGAGCGGCCTGTGCGCACGCCGGCGGACCCGGGCTTCGGCGTCGTCGCGCGGGTGTGCCTGCCGGCGCGCTGGAACGGCGTGACCTACGGCTACGTCTGGGTGCTCGACGCCGCCGGGCGGCTCGCCGGGCCGGAGGCCGACGAGCGGCTCGACCGTGTGATGCGGCACGCCGCACGGGCCGGGACGATCATGGCCGGCCAGGCGCGCACCCGGGAGCACCTCGCCGAACGGGCCCACGACCTGCTGGCCGGGGACCCCGCGACAGCGGAGATCGCGGCCGCCGAGATCGACCGGCTGGGCGCGCTGGCCCGCGACGTGCCGGTCCGCGCGATCGCCCTGCACCTCGCCGACGGCGGTCCGGTGCCCCCGCTCAACCTCTGGCGGCTGCCTCGGGCGGCCGTCGCGACCGCCACCGACGATCCCGCCGACCCGACCGTGCTGCTGCTGACGCCGTCGACCGACGCGGACCACCTCGCCGAGGCCGCCCGCCGGCTCTACGCCGACCGGCTCGACGGCGTCGAGCAGACCCGGCTGGTGGCGGGCGTCGGCGGCGAGCGGGCAGACCTCGTCGGGCTGCGGGACAGCGTCCGCGAGGCACGGCTCGCCGCCCGCGTCGCGCACGAGGTGCCTCGGCTGCGCCCCGTGGCGCGGTGGGACGCCCTGGGCCCCTACCGCCTGCTCGCCTGCGGGCCGCGGCCGGCGCTGCGCGAGGGCGCGATCGACCCCGCGGTGCGCCCGCTCTTCGAGCACCCGGTGCTCGCCGAGACCGCGGCCACCTGGCTCGACCTGGCCGGTAACGCGCAGCGGACGGCCGAGGCGCTCGCCGTGCACCGGCAGACCCTCTACTACCGGCTGGGGCGCATCGCCCAGCTCACCGGCCTGGACCTGGCCGACGGCAGGGACCGGCTCACCCTCCACCTGGCCCTGACCTTCCGGCCGTTGGTGGGGTGACGCCCCCGTCACCACCGCGATCACCGCCCCGCGCCCGCGCCGCGGGTCCTCCGGCGCCTAACATCGACGCAGCCCGAGCACCGTTCAGCCCAGTGCGGTCGCGCAACGCACGAGGAGCCGAACGATGAGGGTGCAGTGAGCGGGTCCCGCGCGCCCGGCAGGGACCGGACCGGCGTCGGATCGCCCCGTCGCGTCGAGGCCGTGCACGCCACGCGTCTGTTCGAGACCGGACCGGAGGAGGCGTTCAACCGGCTCACCCGGCTGGCGGCGATCATCCTCGGCACCCCGATGGTCGCGCTCACGGTGGTCGACGACGTGCGCTCCTTCCTCAAGGGCGCGCCGTACCCCGAGGCGATCACCGGTCCGGACGGGACGTACGAGTCCCCGGTCCACGACGCCGCGTGCCACGTCGTGATCGACGCCGGCGAGGAGATCTACGCCCCGGACGTGTCGCTGGAGCCGCGGCTGCGCGATCTGCCACAGATCAAGGAGTTCGAGGCCGCCGCCTGGATCGGCGTGCCGATCCTCGATCCCGACGGCTACGTCGTCGGCAACTTCTGCGCCATGGACCGGGTGGTCCGCGAGTGGACGGACGAGCAGCGCGAGGGCCTGCGCGGCCTGGCGCGCGCGGCCGGCGGCGAGATCGCCCTGCGCCGGGCGCTCGCCGAGACCGCGCGGGCAGCCGCGGAGGCCGAGCGGCACGCCGCCGAGGCCGCGGAGCTGGCCCGGACCCTGCAGGCCAGCCTGCTGCCGCCGCAGCCGCCCGTGCTCCCCGGCGTGACGATCGGTGCCTGCTTCGCGCCCGGCGGGACCGGCGTCGAGGTGATGGGGGACTTCTGGGACGTCGTGCCCGCCGCCGGCGGATTCGGCCTCGTCGTCGGCGACGTGTGCGGCAAGGGCGCCGCGGCCGCCCGCACCACGGCCCTGGCGCGCTCCGCCGTCCGCACGGCGGCCCTGGGCGAGCCCGCGGACGGGGACGGGGCGGCCGTGCTGCGGACGGTCAACGAGGTGCTCCGCGGCTGGTACGCGGACCCGCTGTTCGGGGGCCGCATCGGCTTCGTGTCGGCCGCCTACGCCACGTTCCACCGGCCCGCGGCGGGCGGGACCTGGCAGGTCGACATCGCCGGTGCGGGCCACCCGCCGGGCCTGGTCCGGCGCGCCGGCGGCGGGGTGGAGCACCTGACGGGCGGCGGCATGATCCTGGGTCTGACCCCGGGCGCGGCGGTCGGGACGCAGCGGCTCGAGCTCGCCGCGGGGGACGACCTGGTGCTCTACACGGACGGCGTGACCGAGGCGCACCGGGTGGGCGACCCCGACCAGTTCGACGAGTCCGGGCTGGCCGCGGTGCTCGCCGGCCTGCCGCCCGGCACCGGGCCGCAGGAGACCGCGGAGGCGCTCGTCGGGGCCGCCCGGGCCCGGTCGGACGGCCGCTCGCCGGACGACGCGGGCGTGGTCGTCGTCCGGATCGGGAACCCCGACCTCACGAGGCGTTAGCGCCTGGGGTGAGGTGTACGAGTACCGGGAGAGCGACGGTGGGCGACGGGAAAGGGGGCCGGGTGACCGTTCCCGAGCACGACGACGCCTCGTCCGTGCTGCGCGCGGTCACGGCGGCGGCGGGCGGGACGGCCCACGTGCACCTGGTCGGGCGGCTCGCCCCCGAGACCGCACCCGATGCCGTCGCGCACCTCGCCGGGCTCCTGCAGGGCTACGACCGGGTCGTCGTGGACCTCGACGAGCTGCGGGTCGAGCGGCTGAGCCTGCTCGCCGTGCTGGCCCGGGCCGCGCACGACGCCGGCGGGTGGCCGGACGCCCGGCTCGCCCTCGTGGCCCGGGACACCCAGCTCCGGCAGATGCTGCGCGCGGCCGGGGTGGCCGACCGGGTCGCCGTCGCCCACGGTCTCGACCTGGCGCTCGACCGGGCCGAGCGCCGCCCGGCGGTGGTCGACGCGAGCTGGACCTTCCCGCCCGAGCCGGAGATGGTGGGCCGCGCGCGGCGCGAGGTGGACCGGCGCCTGGCGGCGTGGGCCTTCCCGGGCGACCCCGAGGACGTCGCGCTCGTGGTGAACGAGCTGGCCGCCAACGCCGTCGAGCACGCCAAGACCACCTTCACGCTCACCGTGACGCTGGACCGGACCGGCCTGCGGATCGCCGTCGGCGACCGCTCACCGCTGCCGCCCGTCCTCCGGCCGCACGATCCCGGCGCCGCGCGCGGCCGTGGCCTCCAGCTCGTCGACTCGCTGGCCGAGGAGTGGGCCATCGTCGACCGGGGCGAGGGCAAGGTCGTGTGGGCCCACGTGGCCCCGGGACGGCGCTGATCCGGGGAATCCCCGGGCGCTCGCCACGGTTGCACGATGTTCGTGCCCTTTGGACAGAGCCATCGGCATGCGCGACACTGATCGGACCCGACCCGAACGGGATGAGGTGACAAGGGGCCGCCCCGGCGCTCCCGTACCCGTGACAGAGCCCGAGCACGCCACGAGCGCGGCGGTCCTCGAGATCGACGCGCGGATCGACACCGCGCCGTACCCGGCCGTGGTGGCGGACGCTGCCGGGATCGTCCAGGCCCTCAACCGGGCCGCGCGCACGCTGCTGCCCGACGTGCGCGTCGGCGAGACCCTCACCGCGACCGCCCCCGGCTGGCTGGCCGAGTCGCACGCGACCCTCGCCGCCGACCCCACTCCCGGCCCCAGTCCCGGCGGCGCCGCGCAGGGCTGGGTCGACCGGCGCAGCCTCGAGGGCCACCCCGTCCGGCACGACGACGGCACGGTCACCTGGTGGCTCGTCGACGACACCGACACCCGGCTCGCCCGCGAGGCGCTGCGCACCGAGCAGGCCCGCACGGCCTTCCTCACCGAGGTCTCCACCGCGCTGCTCGGGTCGCTGAACCTGCAGCGCTGCATGGAGACCACGGTCACGCTGGCGACCGTGAACCTCTGCGACGCCGCGATCGTCATGGCCCCCGCCGGGCGCGGCGGCCGGTACCCCACAGTGACCGCCGTCCGTGGCGGCGAGGTCGTGCACGACGTGCTCGACGTCGACGCCGAGGAGGTCCCCGGCCTGGCCGAGGCGCTGCAGGGCTTCCCGCCCGTGCCCTCGCGCTGGCTCGACCCGATGTCGGTCCCGGAGTGGCTGCGGCCGACCGGGTTCGGCGAGGTCGGCTCGATCGTCGTCACCCCGCTGCCCGGGCACGGGGTGCCGGCCGGCGCGCTGATCCTCGTGCGCGGCGCCGGCGCCGCCGAGTTCAGCGAGGAGGAGGAGGTGGTCGCGCGGCTGTTCGCCACCCGCGCCGGCGTGGCCATGTCCGCGGCCCGGATGTACGACCAGCAGGCGTCGATCACCGAGACGCTGATGCGGGACCTGCTGCCGCCCACGGTGCACCAGCTCTCCGGCGTGGAGTTCGCGGCCCGGTACCGCGCCGCGCAGGACGGCGACCGCATCGGCGGGGACTTCTACGACGTGCACCCGGCGAGCGAGGAGGACGAGGAGTCCCTCGTCGTGCTCGGCGACGTCTGCGGCAAGGGTCTCGACGCCGCCGTCCTCACGGGGAAGATCCGCAGCACCCTGCACGCGCTGCTCCCGCTCGCCGACGACCACCTGCGCATGCTGCGCCTGCTCAACGGCGCGCTGCTGAACACCCACGACGCGCGGTTCGCCACGCTGGTGCTCGCCTCCGTCGCCCGGGACGGCGCCGGGGTGCGGCTGCGCCTGACCTGCGGCGGCCACCCGGCCCCGCTGGTCGTGCGGGCGGACGGGCGCGTCGAGGAGGCCCCCACGCGCGGCACCCTCATCGGCGCGATGCCCGACGTCGGCGCCACCACGGCCGAGCTGACGCTGGGCCCGGGCGAGACGTGCCTGATGTACACCGACGGCATCACCGAGGCGAAGGGCGGTCCCTTCGGCGACGAGCTGTTCGGCGAGCACCGCCTGCACCGGGCGCTCGGCGAGTGCGCCGGGATGCCGGCCGAGGCCGTCGTCGAGCGGGTGCAGATGCTCGCGTCGCAGTGGCTGGGCCGCGGCGCGCACGACGACATGGCCGTACTGGCGATCACGGCTCCCCGCGGGCAGCACCTGACCGCGGTCGGGGGGCACGGACGAGGCAGGTACACCGCATGACCGATCCGACGACCCGAACCCCGACCGGGCCCGAGGAGTCCCTCCGCAAGTACGCCGACGCGCTGTGGTCCGCCGCGATCGCCGGCGACGAGTACGCGGCCACCGACGCCGTGCTGGGCGCGCTCGACGCCGGCGTCGACCCCGAGGCCGTGCTCCTCGACGTCGTGGGCGCCGTGCAGCGCAAGGTCGGCCGCGAGTGGGCGGCCAACCGGATCAGCGTGGCGCAGGAGCACACCGCCACCGCCATCGACGAGCGCGTGATCGGCGCTGTCGGGCACCGGGTGCGCACCCGGCCGAGCCGCGGCCGGATCGCTGTGGCCTGCGTCGACGGTGAATGGCACGCCCTGCCGGCCCGGCTGCTCGCCGAGGTGCTGCGGCTGCGCGGGTTCCGGGTCGACTACCTCGGCGCCCAGGTGCCCGCGCCGCACCTGGTGGAGCACCTGCACCGCACCGCCCCGGAGGCCGTCGCCATCTCGGGCTCGATCGCGACCCGGCTGCCCACCGCGCACGCCACCATCACCGCCTGCCGCGCCACCGGCGTCCCCGTGATCGCCGGCGGCGCCGCCTTCGGCTCGGACGGCCGCTACGCCCGGCTCCTCGGGGCCGAGGCCTGGGCGCCCGACGCCCGCGCCGCGGCGGACCGGCTCGCGGAGGGCCCGCTGCCGCGACCGGAGAACAGCACGCAGGCCATCGACGACCTGCCGCACCTCGCGGACCAGGAGTACACGATGGTCACGCGGACCGCGCCGCAGCTGGTCAAGGCGATGTACACGGGGCTGGAGCTGAAGCTGCCGGTGATGGCGCGCTACTCCGACCAGCAGCGCCAGCACACCGCCGAGGACCTCGACCACATCGTGCAGTTCCTCGCGACCTCGCTCTACACCGGGGACGACGATCTGTTCGGCCACTTCCTCCGCTGGACCGCGGAGATCCTGGAGGCCCGGTCGGTGCCGGCGGCCTTCCTGGTCCCCGCCCTCGAGCTGCTGGGCGAGGAGCTGCGGGACTTCCCGCGGGCCACCGCCCTGCTGGAGGGCGCCCGGGCGCAGTTCTCGGCCTCCCTCGTCGGCACGAAGGAGTCCGCGTGACGGCGGGGCAGCGACTCACCTGCACCTGGGCGGTCGCCGGGCGGCGCACCGGCCGGCTCACGATCGTCGGCGACCTCGACTACGACCACGCCGACGAGATCAACCGCGTCCTGGTCGAGAACCTCGGCGCACACCCGGGCCTGCGCGCGGTGCACCTGGACTGCGCCGAGGTCGCCTTCTGCGACTCCTACGGCCTCGCCGCGCTGCTCATGGCGCACCGGCACATCCGGGGCGTGGGGGCGCGGCTGCACCTGGACAACCTCCAGCCCGGCCTCACCCGCCTGCTCGAGCTCACCCGCACGCTGGAGTACCTCACCGCCGAGGCCGCCCCCTCCCGCGCGGAGAAGTTCGACACCTGACGCCTGGTCAGACCGGGTCGGCCGGCACCTCGACCGTCACGACCGTGCCGGAGGAGGCGCCCGGGGCGATGGTGAGGCATCCGCCCGCGGCCTCGATCCGCACCGCGTGGGAGGCCAGGCCGATGTGGCCGCCGCCCGGGCCGGCGGCGCCGGGCCCGATCCCCACGCCGTCGTCGGCGACGACCATGCGGGCGCGGCCGCCGAGGAAGGTCAGGGTGACGTCCGCGGTGCGGGCCCGGGCGTGCTCGGCGACGTTGGCCAGCAGCTCGCGGGCGGTCCGGTGGAGCAGGGGATCGGCGGTCGTGCGCAGGTCGGCGGGCCAGCCGTCGGCCCGGACGTCGGCGGCGAACCCGCCCCGGGCGGCCGCGGCCGCCGCCAGCTCCCGCACCGCCGCCGGCAACCCGGCCTTCGCCAGCACCGCGGGGTGCAGCTCGGCGACCGTGGAGCGCAGCAGCCGGGAGGTCTCGGTGAGCGCCCGGTCGAGCCGCTCGAACGCCTCGGGGTCGCCGGAGTCGCGGGCGTCGTCGAGGTCCATCCGCGCGGCGAGGACGTACTGGAGCGCGCCGTCGTGCAGGTGCTCGGAGAGCGAGCTGCGTTCGCGCTGCTCGAGGTCGCCGAGCTCGCCGAGCAGCTCGCCGCGGGTCTGCACGAGCCGCCCGATCTGGGCGACCCGGGAGCGCTGGATCCGGGAGAGCCCGACGCAGCCCGCCGCCACCCCGGCCGCGATCGCCGTGCGCAGCAGCAGCGAGCTCCACGGCTCCAGGTTCGCCTCCATCGTCGCGATCCCCGCGACGAGGTAGACGACGACCGTCGGGACCACGACCGCCGCGCACACCCGCGGGCGGAGCTGGGTCGCGGCCAGCACCGGGAGCAGGAGGAACCCCGTCGTCACGACGTCGGAGGTCCAGCTCTGCGGGGTCGAGACCCCCGTGAGCAGGGTGAGCACCGCGAGCACCACGAGGTCGCCCAGCAGCGCGACCCACGCGAGCCGGACCGCGCGGTCGCCGCCGCTGTGCACCCAGACGGCGATCGCGAGCGCGAACAGCCCGTAGCAGGCGGCGATCACCACGCAGGTGACGACGTCGTGGGCCGGCGGCACGAACGCCACCGTCAGGGCCACGAACGCGACCAGCACCCAGCGCAGGGCGACCTGCAGCCGGACCCCTCGGCGGGCGTGCTCGACGGCCACCGCCAGCACCGCGGGCCCTCCCGGCGGGACGGGTGCGCCGGTCGGAGTGCTCATCCATCCATCCTTCGGTCGTGGTCCCCGCATCCTGATCCTCCCTATGCTTCACCCGTGACCGCCGGCCGAGGGGGCGACGCGCGCATCCGCGTGCTGGTCGCCGACGACCACCCGTTCTTCCGCGACGGCGTGGCGCGCGGACTCGTGCAGAGCGGCCGGATCGAGGTGGTCGGCGAGGCCGGCGACGGCCGCGCCGCGCTCGAGGTGATCCGGGCCGAGTCCCCGGCCGTCGCGCTGGTGGACTACGAGATGCCGGACATCGACGGCCTCGGGGTGGTCCGCGCCGTCGTCCGGGACGGGCTGCCGACGCGGATCCTGCTGCTCTCCGCCCACACCGAGAGCGCCGTGGTCTACCAGGCGCTGCAGGAGGGGGCGGCCGGTTACCTGGCGAAGGACGCCCGCCGCGCGGAGATCGTGCAGGCGGTGCTCGACGTCGCCCACGGCCGGACCGTCGTGCCGCCCGAGCTGGCGGCCGGACTGGCCGGCGAGATCCGGATGCGGGCCGCGTCGGACGGGCCGGTGCTCAGCGAACGGGAACGCGAGGTGCTGGCGGCCTTCGCGCGTGGGCTGTCCATCCCGCAGGTCGCGAAGGAGCTGGTCATCGGGGTCAGCACGGTCAAGACCCACACCCAGCGGCTCTACGAGAAGCTCGGCGTGTCCGACCGTGCGGCGGCGGTGGCGGTCGCGATGCGGCGGGGACTGGTGGAGTAGGCGCCCTTCAATCGGTGCGCCCCGCTCCGGGAACGGCGGCGGGCCCGCGCGGGCTGCGCGGGCCGTCGGCCGATCCTCGTGCGTGGGCCTCACATGCCCGGCATCCCTCCCATCCCGTTCATCTGGCTGCCCCCGTTCATCTGGCTGCCGCCGTTCATCTGGCTGCCGCCGTTCATCTGGCTGTTGCCGCTCATCTGGTTGTTCCCGTTCGCCAGCATCTTCGCGAGCGCGGCCTGGGTGGCGGCGTTCATCTGGCCGGTCTGCGGAAGGCCTGCGTCGCGCTGCAGGTAGGTGATCGCCTGCGTGGTCTGGGTGTTCATCAGGCCGGTGACGGGGCCCTCGTAGTAGTTCAACTGGCCGAGCTCCTTCTGCAGGGTCTCGATCGCGGCCGAGGGCGCCGGCGGCGCGGGCGGGGTGACGTGCCCGCCGCTCGACGAGCCGCCGTTCGCGCTCGTCCCGCCGTTACCGGTCACGGGGTGGGCCGGCATCGGTGCGTGGCGCATCGGCGCCGCGGCGGCGCTCCCGGGGTCGGCCGGCGCCGTGGCGGCGAGTCCGGGGTCGGCCGGGATCGGTGTGGCGTCGTGGCCGTAGCCGAGCCCGTAGACCAGGCCGGTCGCGACGCCCGCGGCCACCACCAGGGCGCCGACGGTCAACCCGACGCGACGCCAGGTCTCCTTCCGTCCGGGCACGTCGGCCGGGTCGTCCGGACCGACGTAGGCGCCGTGGGCCCGGCTCCAGGAGTACAGGGCCTCGGAGTACGGGGCGTCGGCGAACGGGTCGTCGGCAGGGGCCTTGGCGGTGCGGCCGGCTCCGGCGCGGGCGGACGCCTGCGGGGCGCCGTCGGCGTCGCGGGGGTCCTGCGGGGCGGGGGTGCTGATCGTGTCGGTGGTGCTCATCGGATTCTCCTTCCGAGGTGGGGCCGGGGCGGTCGCTCCGTCGAGAAGAACTCTCCTGCGGGAGGCCGCCCGCCACCGTCGGTCCGCCGGTCGATGTCCCGGCCGACCCCGCTGTCGGGCGATCGGGGGACAGCGGGCGATGGGCGCTCGGTTCGACAGCGATGATCATCAGGAGCTGACGGCTCCGCAGGCCGCCCCGTAGAGCCCTGAGCTCCCTCTCGACGCGCCCCGGGGAAGGTCACGGGACGGTCACGATCGCGGGCGCTCGCAATCCCGCGCGCCCATCCTTCCGTAGCACCTCGGCCGGGGGAGCCCGGCCGACGAGAGGAGCCCCATGACCCGCTCGCACGCCGCGTCCGCCGTCTCGCCGGCGGTCGTGACCCTGCTGCGCGTCCTGGCCGCGCTGTCCGTGCTGATGATCGTCGTGCAGGGGGTGTCGGCCGGCGAGATCCTGACCCGCAGCGCGACCGCCCTGGCGCTGCACTCCGGCGGCGCGATCGTGGTGCACGTGCTCACCGGGCTGACGGCGATCGCCGCCTTCCTCGTCGTCCGCGCGACGGGTGGCCCGTGGTGGCCGCCGATCCTCGCCGCGGTCCTGTTCGTGGTGACCTTCCTGCAGGCCGCCCTGGGCAGCGGTGGGGTGATGGCGGTACACGTGCCCCTCGCGATGATCTGCCTGGTGGGGGCGGTGTGGCTGCTGGTGTGGTCCTTCGCCGCCGGCCGGACCCGGGCCTGAGCGCCGGCGCCGGAGGGCGCGGGATGGCGTGGCGGGCCAGGCCGGTCGACGGGTTCCCCGACGACCTGCTGCTCGCCGGCCTGGCCTCGGGGGACGCCGAGCTGTCGGTCGCCTTCGTGCGGCGCTTCCAGAGCCGGGTCTTCGGCGTCGCGATGGCGGTGCTGGGCGACCCGTGCCAGGCCGAGGACGTCGCGCAGCAGGCCTTCGAGCGCGCCTGGCGGCACGCCGCGGTGTTCGACCCGCGGCGCGGCTCGGTGACCACCTGGCTCACCGCGATCACCCACCACCTCGCGATCGACGCCGTGCGCGCCCGCCGCGCCGCCCCCGTCGACCCGATGGCCCTCGAGGAGGTCCTCGGCGCCGGCCCGGACGGCCCGGAGCGCGCCACCCTCGCGGCCGAGTCCGCCGCGGAGCTGCGGGCCGCGATCCGCGCGCTGCCCGCCGAGCAGGCACGCGCCCTCGTGCTCGCCGCCTTCCGCGGGCTGACGGCCCGCGAGGTCGCGGAGAGCGAGGGCATCCCGGTGGGCACCGCGAAGACCCGGATCCGGACGGCCATGGTGCGGCTGGCGGCGGTCCTCGAGCCGAAGCGGGGCCCGTCGTGACCGGCGCGGACTGCACCCGCTGCCGCGAGCTCGCGCCGGAGCTCGCACTCGGCCTGCTAGGCGGGCACGAGCGCGCCGAGGTGCTCGCCCACCTCGAGGCCTGCCCGCCGTGCCGCGACGAGGTGGCCCGGCTCGCCGGCGTCCACGACCGCCTGCGCGCGCTCGTCCCACCGGTCGAGCCGCCGGCCGGGTTCGAGGAGCGGGTGCTCCGCCGGATCGGCCCGGTGCGGCCCCGACGGCGGCTGCCCGGCTGGGGGCGGATCGCCGCGGCCGCCGCGCTGGTCGGGGCCGCGTTCGCGGGCGGCTGGATCGCCGGCACGACGACCGCGCCGGCGGCGCCCATGGTCGCCGCCCCGCTGCTCATGGGCGACCGGCACGTGGGCGACGTGCTGGTGAGCCGGTCGCGGCCCGACTTCCTGTCGGTCTACCTGGACGTGACGCAGCCGGGACGACTGACCTGTGACCTCCTCCGGCAGGACGGCACGGTGGCCGCCTCCACCGTCTACGACGCCTCGGGCGGCACGGAGTGGTGGGGCGTGGAGAGCCCCGCCGACGCCGTCGCGAGCGTCCGGATCGCCGACGCGGCGGGCGGGGTGGTCGCGTCGGGTGAGGTGCCGCGGCCCTAGGGCGCGTCAGGACCCGGCGCGCCCGGGCCGCGGCATCGTCGGCATCGTCGGCATCGTCGGCATCGCCGGCTGCGCGGCGAACACGCCGGCCAGCACGGCGTCGAGGTCCGGGTAGGTGCGGTAGGGCAGGCGGGCGAGGCGGTAGGCCGTCACCCGGTCGGCGCCCCGGGCCGCGGCCCCCGCGATGATCTCCCAGCGCTCGGCCGGGTAGCGGACGTCGCACAGCACGTCGACGAGCCGTTCGTGCAGGGATCGCGGGGCACGGTCCACGGACCGGCGGGCCCTGCCTCCCTCGGACGGTTCCGGCATCCTGGCGGCCTCCCGTCGGCCCGGGGCCGCAGGTGGTGGTCGACGGCCCGTCGACGCTGCAAGGTACGGAGGCCGGGGTGGGCGGGCAAGGTCCGTCGGCCGGTCGGCGGCCCACCCTCCGCCGGCCGCCGCCCCGGTGCGGCTCCGTGCGGCCGCCTCCGGCTCCCTGCCGCTCCGGTGCCGCTCCCGTGCGGCGCCTCCGGCTCTCTGCCGCTCCGGTGCCCGCTCCCGTGCCGGCTCCGTCCGATCCCGTCCGGCCGCGGGCGGCTCGGGTAGCGTCGCCCGGACCCGCTCGCCACTCCCCGGGAGCACCCGCATGACCCTCGACGCCCCGGCGATCGCCGCGATGATCGACCACGCGATCCTCAGGCCCGAGCTCACCCGCGCGCAGCTCGACGCCGACCTGGCGATGGCGGAGCGGCACAGGGTGTTCAGCGTGTGCGTGCGGCCGTCCGACGTCGCCCACGCCGTGTCCGCCCTGGCCGGCAGCGGGGTCGCGGTCGGCACCGTCCTCGGCTTCCCGCACGGGACCACGTCGACGGCGGCGAAGGTGGCCGAGGCCCGGCAGGCGCTCGCCGACGGCGCGGCCGAGCTGGACATGGTGCTGAACATCGGCCGGCTGCGCAGCGGCCTGCTCGACGACGTGGAGGCGGACATCGCCGCCGTCGTCGGGGCCGCAGGGGACCGGGTGGTCAAGGTCATCCTGGAGACGGCCTTCCTCACCGGCGACGAGATCGTGGCGGGTTGCCACGCGGCCGAGGCGGCGGGGGCGGCGTTCGTGAAGACGTCCACCGGGTTCGCGGGCGGCGGCGCGACGGCCGAGCACGTCGCCCTCATGCGGGCCTCCGTCGGCTCGTCCGTGCAGGTCAAGGCGTCCGGCGGCGTGCGCGACCTGGACACTCTGCTCACGCTGCACGAGCTCGGCGCCACCCGCTTCGGCACCAGCGCCTCCGCCGTGATCCTGGAGGACGCCGCGGCTCGGGACGCGGGCCGCCGGAGAGGGAGCTCGCGTACCCGACCATCCGACTCGGTGGCCGCGCGGACCGACGGCGCGTCCTACTGAACCGGGTTACCTGAACGAACGTTTGACAAGATCGCGGGCCGCGGCCTAGCGTCGGTCCGCCCCGTCACCGACACCCGTGGAGTGTGCCCGTGTCCCGTGAGCTCGAGGGGCAGGTCGCCCTCGTCACCGGTGCGACGTCCGGCCTCGGCCGGCGCTTCGCCGAGGTCCTCGCCGGCGCCGGCGCCGTGGTCGCCGCGGCCGGCCGCCGCGCGGACCGGTTGGAGGAGCTGGCGAAGGAGATCGAGGCCTCCGGGGGGCGGTGCCTGCCCCTGCAGCTGGACGTCTCGCGCGCGGAGGAGATCCCGGCCGCGGTCGACCGTGTGGAGGCCGAGCTCGGGCCCGTCACGATCCTGGTGAACAACGCCGGCGTCCCCGACGCCAAGCGGGCCCACCGGATGCCGCTCGAGGTCGTCGACGCCGTGCTCGACACCAACGTCCGCGGCCCGTGGCTGCTCGCGACCGAGGTGGGCCGCCGGCTGATCGCGGCCGAGCGGCCCGGCCGGATCGTCAACATCTCGTCGATGAGCGCCTTCGACTACCGCAACGGCGGCGCGGCCGCGCTGTACTCGGTGAGCAAGGCGGCGCTCAATCGGATGACCGAGGTGCTCGCCGTGGAGTGGGCGCAGCACCGGATCAACGTCAACGGCATCGCCCCGGGCGCCTTCCTCACCGAGATGATGGAGGGCATGATCGAGCGCCTGCACACGGACGCCGAGGGCCTGGCGGAACCCTTCCCGCGCAAGCGCCTCGGCGCCCCGGAGCAGCTCGACAGCACGCTGCTGTACCTGTGCTCGCCGGCGTCGGAGCTGGTCACCGGCACGGTGATCAAGGTCGACGACGGCCAGCACCAGCGCTGAGGGTCACTCCGCGACGGCGGTCCCCAGGTCCGTCGCCGCGGTGGTCGGCGCCGGCTTCAGGCCGAGGTGCTCGCGCAGCGTGGTGCCCTCGTACTCGGTGCGGAAGACCCCGCGCTCCTGCAGCAGCGGCACCACGGTGTCGGCGAACTCGTCGAGCCCGCCGGGCGTGATGTGCGGGACGAGCACGAACCCGTCCGAAGCGTCCGCCTGCACGAACTCGTCGAGCAGCTCGGCGATCCGGCCCGGTGTGCCGATGAAGTTCTGCCGGCCGGTCACCTCGATGATCACCTCGCGGGTGCTGAGGTGCTTGGCCTCGGCGAGCTCGCGCCACTCGTTCGCGGTCGCGATCGGGTCCCGGTACATCCGGACGCTCGCGCGGCCCCGGGAGATCGTGTTCTCGCCGACGACGGGGTCCACGGTGGGCAGCGGGCCGTCCGGGTCGTGGTCGGACAGGTCGCGGTTCCACAGCTGCTCGAGGAACTTGATCGCGGTGGCCGGGCTGACCTGCTGGTACCGGACGTGCCGGGCCTTCTCCTGGGCCTCGGCCTCGGTGTCGCCCAGCACGAACGTGGCCGCCGGCATGATCTTGAGGTCGTCGGGGGAGCGGCCGTACTTCGCCAGCCGGCCCTTGACGTCCGCGTAGAAGGCCTGGCCCGCCTCGAGCGTGCCGTGCCGGGTGAAGATCGCGTCCGCCCCGGAGGCGGCGAACTCGCGGCCCTCCTCGGAGTCGCCGGCCTGCAGGATCACCGGGCGGCCCTGCGGGCTGCGCGGCACCGGGAACCGCCCGTGGATGTCGAACTGGTCCGAGCGGATCGCGAAGTCGCCGCCCGGCCGCCAGAACTCGCCGGTCTCCTTGTCGGCCACGATCTCGTCGCCCCGCCAGGAGTCGAACAGCTCCCAGGTGGCGGCGAGGAACTCCTTGGCGCGCAGGTACCGCTTCTCCTGCGGCAGGAAGCCGCCGCGGCGGAAGTTCTCGCCGGTGAACTCGTCCCATGAGGTGACGACGTTCCACGCGGCGCGGCCGGCGGACAGGTGGTCGAGCGAGGCGAACTGGCGGGCGACCTCGTACGGCTCGTTGAAGGTCGAGTTGATCGTCCCGGCCAGCCCGAGCCGGTCGGTGACGGCGGCGAGCGCGGCCAGGATCGTGAACGTGTCCGGCCGCCCGACGACGTCGAGGTCGTAGATCAGCCCGTTCTGCTCGCGCAGCCGCAGCCCCTCGGCGAGGAACAGGAAGTCGAACCTCGCCCACTCGGCGGTCCGGGCGAAGTGCAGGAACGAGTCGAACTCGATGTGGCTGCCGGCCTCCGGGTCGCTCCACACCGTGGTGTTGTTGACGCCGGGGAAGTGCGCGGCGAGGTGGATCTGCTTGCGCGGCATGCGGTGTCCTCCCGGGCGGTCAGGCGGCGTAGCGGTCGGCGGGGCGGTCGAGGCCGAACAGCCCGCGCAGGGTGTCGGCCTCGTAGGCGGTGCGGAAGGCGCCGCGGCGCTGCAGCTCCGGGACGAGCCCGCGGGTGATCTGCGCGAGGTCGTGGTCGACGGAGCCGGGGCGCAGCCGGGCGCCGGCGAGCCCGGCCTCCTGCCACTCCAGCAGCAGGTCGGCCAGCTCGGCGGGGGTGCCGACGACGATCCGGGCGTCGCTGACCAGCTCGCGTCCGAGCCGGGTGTCCATGCGGCCCTTGCGGTCCCGCGCGGCCTCGGCGCTCTCGTCGAGGAACACCACGACGTCGCCCAGCACGTGCAGCGGCTCCTCCGCCCTTCCGGCCGCCTCCTGCTCGCGGCGGATCTCGCCCAGGATCGGGGCCACGTCGGCGGTCTCCTGCGGGGTCACGAAGCCCAGGTCGCAGGAGCGCGCGACGAGCCGGTAGGCGTAGTCGCGGTGCGCGAGCGCGGCGACCAGCGGCTGCCCCTGCGGCGGCCGCGGGGTGATCGACGGACCGCGCACGGAGAAGAACCGGCCCTCGAAGTCGATGTAGTGCAGCTTGTCCCGGTCGACGAACCGGCCGGTCGCCGCGTCGCGGATCTCGGCGTCGTCCTCCCAGCTGTCCCACAGCCGGCGGACGACCTCGACCCAGTCCGCGGCCTCGTCGAACAGCTCCGGCGCGTCCTCCCGGGCGATCTCCCGCCGCCCGACGAGCGCCGCCTCGTCCGGACGCGTGGACACCCGCACCCGCACCCCGGCGCGGCCGGTGCTCACGTAGTCGAGCGTCGCGATGCCCTTCGAGAAGTGGAAGGGCTCGGTGTGGGTGGTGACGGCGGTCGGCACGATCCCGACGTGCGAGGTCAGCGGCGCGACCCTGGCCGCGACGAGCAGCGCGTCGAGCCGGCCCCGGACCTGGTCGGTGCGCTCGTCGGGCTGATGAGGGCGCGAGGACTGGATCGCGAACCCGTCCTCGATCGTGACCAGGTCGAGCAGGCCGTGCTCGGCCTCGCGGACCTGGTCGGCCCAGTAGCCGGCGTCGAACAACGCGGCGGGGCGGGCCTCGGGCTCGCGCCACGAGGCGGGGTGCCAGCCGGTGCCCTCGAGGGCGACGGCGAGGTGCAGGGGGGTCATCCGACAGCTCTCCCTGGGGACGGGTCGAGGAAGGGGCGTGCGCGTCAGCGGGCGCGACAGCCGGTGGTCGTGACGAGGCAGCGGTCGATCCACCGCCGCTGCGTCAGTACCCCGGGGACCACACCGACGACACTAACCGCGGGCCGGGCCGAAGACGACGTCGTAAGGTCCGGGGCGTGGCAGGGACGACACGAACGACCCCGGACGCCGACGGCTACGCGCTCGCCTACGAGCGGGCCGGGACCGGCGGCCCCGTGCTGCTGCTGCACGGCTGGCCCGGCGACCGCGGCGACTGGGCCGCCGTCGCGCACCTGCTCGCCGACGCGGGCACGGCGGACGTGGTGTGGCCCGACCTGCGGGGGTTCGGCGAGTCGGACAAGCACGAGGGCGGCGACGTCGCGGCGGCGGGTCAGGCCCGCAGCGCGCTCGCCCTGCTCGACGAGCTCGGCCTCGAGCGCGCGGTCGTCGCGGGCTACGACGTCGGGAGCCGGGTGGCGCAGACGCTGGCCACCGAGCACCCGGACCGGGTCGCGGCGCTGGTCCTCGCGCCGCCGCTGCCGGGTGCGGGCCGGCGCGTGCTGGAGCCCGAGGCCGCGGCCGAGTTCTGGTACCAGCACTTCCACCGGCTCGGGCTGCCCGAGCAGGTGATCGACGGCCGGCCCGACGCGGTGCGCGCCTACCTGCGGCACTTCTGGGAGCACTGGTCGGGCCCGGACTTCACCGTGGAGGAGGAGCGGCTCGACCGGCTGACCGAGCGGTACTCGCCGCCGGGGGCGTTCACGGCGTCGATCGGCTGGTACCGCAGCGGCTCCGGCATGATCGCGCGCTCGCTCGCCGAGGAGCCGCCGGCGAACCGGATCACCGTGCCGACCACGGTGCTGTGGCCCGAGCACGACCCGCTGTTCCCCCGCGCCTGGGCCGACCGGCTCGACGACTGGTTCGAGAAGGTGGACCTGCGCCCGCTCGACGGCGTCGGTCACTTCTCACCGGTGGAGGCGCCGGACCGGTGGGCGGCCGTGCTCACCGAGGTGCTCGAGGGGGCCCGCGGGTGAGCCTCCCGCTGTCGATCCTCGACCTCTCGCCCGTCCCCGCGGGCGGGACGCCCGGCGACGCGCTGCGGAACTCGATCGACCTCGCGCGGGCGGCGGAGGCGGCGGGCTACCACCGCTACTGGGTGGCCGAGCACCACCTCGTCACCGGCGTCGCGTCCTCGTCCACCCCGGTGCTGGTCGCCCTGATCGCGGCGGCGACCGAGCGCATCCGGGTGGGGTCCGGCGCGGTGCAGCTGCCGCACACCCGGCCGGTGCAGGTCGCCGAGCAGTTCGGCACCGTGGCCGCCGTCCATCCCGGACGGATCGACGTCGGGCTCGGGCGCTTCGACCTGCACCGCATCCTGCGGCTGATCAGGAACGGTCCCACGGGGCGCCCGGGCGGCCGCCCGCCGGAGACCCGCACCGTCGACGGGCTGCTGCTGCCGAAGCCGGGGAAGGTCCCGTCGGACCTGGGGCTGTACGGCTGCCTCGCCGAGCTGCTCGGCTTCGACCCCGACCAGGAGCCGCCGGACTACGGCCGGGAGGTCGGCGAGATCCTCGCCTACTTCGCCGGGACCGCCCGGGGCCCGCGCGACGAACCGCTGCACGTCACGCCCGCGGAGGGCGCCGACGTCGACGTCGTGGTGCTCGGCTCGACGCCGGGGGAGAGCGCGCGGGTGGCCGGGCAGTACGGGCTGCCGTTCGCGGCGAGCTACCACCTCGTGCCGCACCTGGTGCTCGACGCCGTCGCCGCCTACCGCGAGGCCTTCCGGCCCGGCCGGGTGGCCGAGCCGCGCGTGATCGTGTCCGCGGACGTCGTCGTCGCGGAGACGGACGAGCGGGCCCGCGAGCTCGCCGCGCCCTACGGCCAGTGGGTGCTCGACATCCGCACCGGCCTCGGGGCCCGGCCGTACGTGACGCCGGCCGAGGCGCGCGCCCGGGAGTGGACGCCGGAGGAGCGGGCCGGGGTCGCCGACCGCGTCGACACCCAGTTCGTCGGCGCGCCGGACACGGTGTGCGAGCGGCTCGCCACCCTCGCCCGCGTGACCGGGGCGGACGAGCTGCTGGTCACCACCATCACCACCGACCACGCCGACCGGGTCCGCAGCCACGAGCTGCTCGCCGAGGCATGGGCGGGGTGGCGGACGGGCGGATGACGGATCCCGACGCCCTCGCGGACCGGCTCGCCGAGGTCTACCTGGTCGTCGGCCCGCTGTACCGGCGGGTGCTGCGGGAGGTGGAGGCCGACGGCCCCGGTGCCGGGGTGTCCGCGGGCGTGCGCGCCGTGCTGGACCTGCTGCACCGCACCGGCCCGATGACCGTGCCGCAGATGGGCCGGGCGCAGTCGCTGAGCCGGCAGTTCGTGCAGCGCATGGTCAACGACGCGCGGGAGGCCGGGCTGGTGGAGCGGGTGGACAACCCCGCCCACCGCCGCTCCGGCCTGGTGCGGCTCACCCCCGAGGGCCACCGCACGATCGGCGCGATCACCGAGTGGGAGCACGCGCGCCTGCGCACGCTGGCCGGGCGGGTCACGGGCGACGACGTCGAGGCCACCCTGCGCGTCCTGCGCGCGATGCTCGGGGAGCTCGACGAGACCGAGTGAGGACCTACCGTCCCTGCTGCCGCAGCAGGAAGCGCTGCACCTTCCCGCTGGGCGTCTTGGGCAGGGCGTCGACGAGGTGGACCCGGCGCGGGTAGGCGTGGGCGGCGTAGCGGGTCCGGACCAGCCGGGCCAGCTCGTCCGGCAGGTCCGGGGTCGCCTCGACGCCCTCGCGCAGCACCACGAACGCCTCGACCACCTCGCCGCGCAGCTCGTCCGGCATCCCGACGACGGCGACCTCGGCGACGGCGGGGTGCGTCGACAGCACGGACTCGACGTCGAACGGGCCGATCCGGTAGCCCGCCATGATGATCACGTCGTCGTCCCGGGCGGAGAAGTACAGGTGGCCGTCGGCGTCGGCGCGGCCCGCGTCGCCGGTGAGGTACCAGCGGCCGTCCTCGCTGAACCGGTCGCCGCGGACGCCGCCCGCGTAGCCCTCGAACCACAGCAGCGGGCTGGCCGGCACGTCGAGGGCGACGCGCCCGGGGGTGTCCGGCGGGACCTCCTGCCCGGAGCCGTCGTCGGCGAGGACGGCGACCCGGAAGCCCGGCAGCGGTCGGCCCATCGAGCCCGGCCGGATCTCCGTGCGCAGGTCCGGGTGCCAGGCGTTGGCGACGACCATGCCGAGCTCGGTCTGCCCGTAGTGGTCGCGGATCTCCACGCCGAGGACCTCGCGGCCCCACGTCACGAGGTCCGGGTTCAGCGGTTCGCCCGCGCTGGAGCAGGTGCGCAGCCGCAACCCCTCGGGCGGGGCGGTCCCGGAGGCGCGCAGCCCGCGGTAGACGGTCGGGGCGGCCGCGAACGCCGTGACGCCGAACCGGCCGAGCACGTCCCACGTGGACCTCGCGGAGAAGCCGGCGTTCAGCAGGAGGGTGCGACGGCCGGTGGCCAGCGGGGCGAGCAGCGCGTAGTAGAGCCCGTAGGCCCAGCCGGGGTCGGCGGCGTTCCAGAACACGTCGTCGGCGGTGACGTCGAGCGCGAGCTCCTGGTAGGCGACCATCGACGCCAGCGCCTTCGCCGGGACGATCACGCCCTTGGGCTTGCCGGTGGTGCCGGAGGTGTAGAGCTGCACCATCGCGCCGTCCGGCCCGACGACGGCGGCGGGCGCGCCGGTGGGGGAGGCGCCGGCGAGCCGGTCCCAGTCCGCCGACCCGACCGTGACGACGGTCCACCGCGCGTCGGCCGGCATGTCCTCACCCGGGTCGAGCTTCGGCCGCTGGGTCTCGTCCGTGATCACGACCGTGGTGCCGGAGGCGGTGAGCCGCAACGCGATCGCCTGCGGGGCGAAGGCGGTGAACAGCGGCACGTAGACCGCGCCCAGGCGCAGCACCGCGACCACCGTGACGAGCAGGTCCGCGGTCTTGGGCAGCAGCGTCGCCACCCGCGAACCGGGCCCGACCCCCAGCCCGGCGAGGCCGGCGGCGAGCCGCTCGGAGCGTTCGCGCAGCTCGCCGTGGGTGAGGTCGACGGCCGACAGGTCCCCGGCCACCAGCGTGGCCGCCACGTCCCCGGCCGGGTGCCGGTCGCACAGTTCCGCGGCCAGGCAGAGGTCCGCGCGCCCGTAGTGCTCCCGCAGCTCCGTGGCCCGCGTCGTCGCGTCGGTCATGCGGGTGATCGTGGCACAGCCGCGCGCCACCCACGGTCGGTCGCGGCCGTGGGTGGCGCGGCGGCGTCAGACGGTGACGCCCTCGCGTTCCAGGGCGTCCAGCTCGGCGTCGGACAGACCCAGGATCTCGGTGAGGACCTCGCGGGTGTGCTGGCCGAGGGCGGGGGCGGCGCCCTGCGGGCCCATCGCGCTCCGCGAGGCGATCCAGCCGACCGAGGGCAGCCGGCGGGGGCCGATCACGGCGTGCACGGTCTCGGGGAAGAAGCCACGCGCCGCGAGCACGGGGGAGCGGTAGACCTCGTCGACCCGCGCGACGGCCTCGGCCCCGACCCCCTTCGCCTGCAACGCCTTCGCCGCCTCCGCCGGCGTCCGCTGCTCCGTCCAGCGGGTCACCAGCGCCTCGAGCGCGTCCTCGTGCACCCGGCGCGCCGCGAGCGTGGCGAAGCGGGGGTCCGAGGCGAGCTCGGGGGAGCCGAGCACGACCGCCAGGGCGGCGAACTGGGCGTCGTCCTCGCAGGCGATCGCGACCCACTCGTCGTCGCCCGCGCAGCGGAACGTGCCGTGCGGGCTGGCCAGCTCGTCGCGGTTGCCGATCACCGGCACCTCGCCGCCCGTGGCCCCGGCGTACAGCACCGGCCACGGGAACGCGGCGAGGCAGGCCTCGAACATCGCCGTCTCGACGCGGACGCCCTCGCCGCAGGCCCGTGCCTGGTAGAGGGCGGCCACCGTCGCGATCGCGGTCGTGATCCCGGCCATCGGGTCGGGCAGCGACATGACCAGGTCCGTCGGTCCACCCCGGACGTCCCCGTTGGACGACGCGATGCCGCTCAGCGCGTCGATCAGCGAGCCGTAGGCCGTGCGGTCCCGGTAGGGGCCGGACTCGCCGAAGCCGGTCATCGAGACGGCGACGATCCGCGGGTTGATCTCCTTGAGCGTGTCGTAGGGCAGGCCCATCCGGGCCAGCGCGCCGGCGCTCATGTTGTCGATCACGACGTCGGCGGTCGCGATCAGCCCGCGCAGCAGCTCCATGCCGCGCGCCGTCTTCAGGTTCAGCGCCACGCCGCGCTTGCCCTGGTTGTACTGGTTGAAGTAGCCGGACCGGTCGACGCCGACGATGCCGTCCGCGTACGGACCGAGGCCGCGGGTGGTCTCGAGCCGGGTTCCGGTCTCCACCCGCACGACGTCCGCGCCGAGGTGGGCCAGCTGCATCGCGGCGAACGGTCCGGCCCAGACCACGGTCAGGTCGACGACGCGCACCCCGGCGAGGGGGCGCTCGGCGGGCGTGCCGGAGCCGGCCGGGTGCTCGGTGGGACCGGACCAGAGCGACGAGGCGTCGGCCTCGCCGTGGGCCGGCGCGGCCTCGCGGGGCGGCGGGACGGTGCCGTCGACCCGCCAGGGCCGCCCGGGCGTCGGCAGCGACTCGCCGCGGGCGCCGCCGAGCGCGACCGGCGGGAGGGACCCGCGGGCGGCGAGGTGGTCCCACCCGAGGATGTCCCGGGCGCCGTGGATGGGCGCCGCCGCGATCCGGTGCACGCTCGCGAGCTCGAGGAACTCGGCGAGGGTGAACTCCGCCAGGTGCTCGCCGACGAACACGTCGAGGACGTCGGCGTTCTCGTCGCGGCCCGCGGTCGTCTCGAAGATCTCCAACGTGCCCCAGTCCGGCGAGCCGAGCATGGTGACCAGGCGGCGGAACTCCTCGTCGCGCGTGATCTGCATGAGCACGGTGCCGTCGCGGCAGGGGTAGAAGCCCCACGGCCCGACGCTGCGGTTGCCCTGCCGCACCGGCATCTCGCCGGTGTAGTGGTAGCGCGACATCGCGGTGGCCAGCACGCTCGCGACCGAGGCCTGCAGCGAGACGTCGAGCCGTTGGCCCAGCCCGCTGCGCCGGCGCTCCACCAGCGCGCCGAGCAGGGAGAGCACCGCGCCGCACGCCGCGTGCACGCTCGACAGCTCGCCGCGGTAGCGCAGGGGGAGCGGGTCGGGGCCGCGCAGCGTGGTCGAGTTGATCGACAGCAGGCCTCCCGCGGCCAGCGCGAGCAGGTCGTTCGTGGGGTGGGGGCCGTCGCGGCCGGTGCGGCCGAAGGTCGACAGGTCGACGACGACGAGCTCCGGGCGGGCGGCTTCCAGTTCGGCGACGAGGTCGTCGCCGATCAGGTCCGACCCGTCACGGGTGGAGCGGAGCAGCACGTCGGCGCGGGCGGCCAGCAGGCGGACCGCGGGATCCTCGGCGACGACCGAGCGCTTGCCCGCGTGGAAGTAGGCGAACGAGGCGCTGCGCTCGGCGTCGGGCACCGACTTCGCGAACGGGCCGAGGGTGCGGAACGGGTCGCCCTCGGGGGCCTCCAGCAGCACGACCTCCGCGCCGAGATCGGCCAGCAGACGGCCCGCGTAGGCCGAGGCCAGCGTGTCCCCGGCCTCGAGGACGCGCAGGCCCGCGAGGGGGTGGTCGAACGACTGCGAACGTGACGTCATCGTCATTTCCTTCCGACGGTGACGCACGCTACAGGGCGAGAGGGGTGAGCGGGAGGGGGTGGGGGAGGGGAGGGACGGCGGGGCGCGAGGAGAGCGGCATGGATCCCTCACGCGTGTTGGAGGCTCGGGAGCGCGTGCCCTAGTCCGCGGGCGCCTCGTAGGTGTGGCCCGCCTTGCGGAGGCGTTCGATCAGGGTGTGGCCCAGGGCCGTGGCGGGGGTGAGGGAGCCCGCGCGGTCGGGGAGGTCGGTGTCGAGGGCGAGGGAGAGTGCGCTCTCGCCGAGCATCACCGCGGTGGCGGCGTAGCCCGGGTCGCCCGAGCCCGCGACCCTGGCGGTGACCGTCCGGCCGTCGGCCGTGGTGCCGGTGAGGACGTGGCGGAAGAAGCCCTTGGCGCGCGCCTGCTCGCTCGGCCCGCTGCCCGGCTTGGGCAGCACGCGCTCCAGCAGCGCCCGGGTGGGCGGGAAGGCCGCGCCGCCGACCATCGCCCCCATCGCCCCGGTGATCGCGACCGAGGCCGCCGCACCGGCGAGCCCCCGCCCGGCCGCCATCCGCTCCTCGTAGCGCAGGCCGCGGCCGTAGGCCCAGTCCTGCAGGGCGTTGCTGCGCCGCACGATCCGGGTGTTGAACGGCGCCATGACGAACGGGGCGGTCCAGGAGCCGTCCGGCTCGCGGCGGGGCGGGCCGGCGTCGCGCGGCTGGTCCGGTGCGGGTTCGGCGGTGGGGTCGGGGCTCAGCGAGTGCGGTCGTAGCGCGATCCGCCGCGCCGCCGGGTCGCCCGCCACGCTCTCGACGTGCCCGAGCAGGGAGGCGAGCGTCCCGCCGCTGAACCCGCCGCGGGCCGTCGCGACCGCCCGGACCCGGCCCAGCTCGACGCCCGCGGCCTCGTGCAGCAGCAGGGTGCCGAGGTCCGAGGGGATGGAGTCGTACCCGCAGGAGTGGACGATCCGGGCTCCGGTCCCGCGGGCGACGGCGTCGTACCGGTCGATCGCCTCGCGGACGAACAGCACCTCGCCGGTCAGGTCGGCGTAGTGGGTTCCGGCCCGCGCGCACGCCTCGACCAGCGGCAGGCCGTACTGCGCGTACGGCCCCACGGTCGTGACGACGACGCGCGCCGACCCCGCGAGCGCGGCCAGCGAGGACGGGTCGGTCGAGTCCGCGGTGACGAGCGGCCAGTCCCGGGCCCGCTCCGGCAGCCCGTCCCGGACCTGCTCCAGCTTCTCCCGCGACCGCCCGGCGAGCGCGATCCGCACGCCGTCCGGGGCGGCGCCCGCGAGGTAGCCGGCCAGCAGGGCCCCGACGAACCCCGTGGCCCCGAAGACGACCAGATCGTGCTCCCGCTCCGTGCTCATGCCCGCATCGTGCCGGGTGCCCGCCCAATCCGCGCGCGGTACCGCGCCGACCACCCCGCACCCCGCCCGACTCCCGACGGCGCACGCGGTTCGATCACCCCCGCCGATCACGCAGCGGGACGGCGCGCGCGGGAAGGGCTAGGGTCGGCCGCGACGTCGCGTGCCCACCGGTCCGTCTCCCGAGGAGTCCCCGCGTGCCCGAGTCCCGCCCTCAGACGATCGCCTACCCCGGTCCCGGTTCGCGCCCCTTCCGCCGCGACCAGGAGCCGTTGAAGCCGCACGTCATCGTGCTGTTCGGCGCCACCGGCGACCTGGCCAAGCGCAAGCTGCTCCCCGGCCTCGCGTACCTGTGCGAGTCGTCGCTGGCCCCCGAGGTCCGCATCGTCGGCACGGCGATGGAGGACATGACCACCGACCAGTTCCGCGAGCTGGCGCACACCGCCGTGCAGTCCTTCGGCACCCACAAGTCCGACGACGACGCGTGGGCCCGGTTCGCCGACCGGCTGACCTACGTGCCGCAGGGCGCCGGGCCGGAGGGGCTCACCGCCGCGGTGAAGGAGGCCGAGGCCAGGCTCGGCGAGGACGTGCAGCGGCTGCACTACCTGTCCGTGCCGCCGAAGGCGGCCCAGGCCGTGATCGCGATGCTGCGCGACGCCGACCTCGTCGACCGCTCGCGGGTGGTCATGGAGAAGCCGTTCGGGCACGACCTGCCCAGCGCGATCGAGCTGAACGACTACGTGCACAAGGTGTTCGACGAGTCGCAGATCTTCCGGATCGACCACTTCCTGGGCAAGGAGGCGGCGCAGAACATCCTCGCGTTCCGCTTCGCCAACGGCCTGTTCGAGCCGATCTGGAACCGCAACTTCATCGACCACGTGCAGATCGACATCCCCGAGACGCTCGGGCTGGACGAGCGGGCCAACTTCTACGAGTCGACCGGCGCCTACAAGGACATGGTCGTCACGCACCTGATGCAGGTCATGGCGTTCGTGGCGATGGAGCCGCCGACGGCGCTGGAGCCGCGGGCGATCAGCGAGGAGAAGAACAAGGTCTTCCGCTCGCTGCTGCCGGTGCACCCGTGGGACGTCGTGCGCGGCCAGTACAGCGGCTACCGCGAGGAGAAGGGCGTCGCCCGCGACTCGGACACCGAGACGTTCATCGCGCTCCGGGTCGGCCTGGACAACTGGCGCTGGGCGGGCGTGCCGTTCTACCTGCGCACCGGCAAGAGGATGGCCGAGGGCCAGCGGATCATCTCGATCGCGTTCAAGGAGGCGCCGCGGACGATGTTCCCGGCGGGGTCCGGCGTCGGCACCCAGGGCCCGGACCACCTCACCTTCGACCTCGCCGACTCCTCCAAGGTCTCGCTGTCGTTCTACGGCAAGCGGCCCGGGCCGGGCTTCCGGCTGGAGAAGCTGTCGATGCAGTTCTCCACGCAGGAGACCGAGTCCGCCGGCGACGTGCTCGAGGCCTACGAGCGGCTGATCCTCGACGCCATGCGGGGCGACCACACCCTGTTCACCACGGCCGAGGGCATCGAGTCGCTGTGGGAACGGTCCATGCCGCTGCTGGAGGACCCGCCGCCGGCGAAGAACTACCCCGTCGGGTCGTGGGGGCCGAATGCGATCCACCAGCTGATCGCGCCGAACGCGTGGCGGCTGCCGTTCGAGCGGGCCTGGCGCGAGCGGCGCTAGCGGTCCCAGAGGGGGTGCGGGTCGCGGCCGGCGAGCATGAGGAACCGGTCGCGCCAGGACACGTCCGCGGGCACCGGCGTCAGCGGCTCGCCGAACAGGCCGAGCTCGCGCCAGCGCGCCGCCTCCGGCTCGGTGTGCTCCCAGAGCGCCCGGGCTAGGTCCTCGGTCAGCGGGTTGACCGAGCCGCGGTGCACCGACACCTCGTGCGCCGTGAACGCGGTACAGACCGCCCGCCGCCACAGCAGCTCCCCGGCGGGCAGCCCGTCGCCGGCGGCCCTCGTCGGGTCGGCGACGGCCGCGGCCGCGGCGCACGCCTTGTCGGAAACCTCGCGGGCCAGCGCGGGGAGGTCCCGCCGGTGCTCGAGGTCGGTGAGGTCGGCGAGCTCGGCCGCGCCCTCCGGCTCGCGCCCGGCCAGCAGGTCCGGCAATGCCGCGTTGGCCCGGACGTGGTGGCGGACCAGGGCGTCGAGCGGGGTCGGCCGGGCGGGTTCCGGCCCGTCGGGCAGCGGCGGGACGCGGATGCGCCACTGGTCCGGCGCCACCCCGTCGAGCACCTGGTTCAGCACCCGCTCGGCCTCGATCAGGCATTCCGCTGCACGCAGCATCCGCGCTCCCGTCCACATCGGTGTCGACGTCCGCCGACGATCACAGCACGGAGCCGGGTTCCGCACCGGCCGGATGGAGCAAAGTGAGTCACCCGGCCGCCGGTACGACGCGTCCGGCGCGCGTGGCGGACGGGGCGCGTAGCGTGCGGGCGTGGCCGAGGGCGACTCCATCGCACGGCTGGCCGCCCGGCTGCACGCGGCGACGGCGGGCCGCACGGTCGTCGGCGGCGCCTTCCGGCATCCCCGCCTCGCCCTCGCCGACCTGTCCGGACAGCGCATCGAGGCCTGGCTGCCGCGCGGCAAGCACCTGTTGATGCGGACGTCGGCCGGCCTGACCCTGCACTCGCACCTGCGGATGAGCGGGTCGTGGTCGGTGCTCGGCCCCGGGAAGCGGCTGCCGCGGTCGGTGGAGGCCCGCGTCCTGCTCCGGCTCGACGACGGCCGCACCCTGGCCGGCGTCGCGCTGCCCGTCCTCGACCTGGTCCTGACACGGGACGAGGCCCGCGTCGTCGGGCACCTGGGACCGGACCTGCTGGCCGCGGACTTCGACGACGGCCGCGCCGCCCGTCGGCTGCGCGCCACCCCGGACACCGCCGCGATCGCCGCACTGCTGGACCAGCGCCGGGTCGCCGGGCTGGGCAACATGTGGGCGGGCGAGCTGTGCTTCCTCCACCGCGTGAACCCGTGGCGGCCGATCGGGGAGGTCGACGTCGGCCCCCTGCTCGACGACGCCCGGGCGCGGCTGCGCGAGGCCGTCGCCACCAACCCGCGGCAGGTCACCACCGGCGACCCGCGCCACCCGCACTGGGTCTACGGCCGGGCGCGCCGGCCCTGCCACCGCTGCGGCACCCCCGTCGCCTTCCGGCCCGCGGCGCGCACGCCGCACGGCCGGGAGACCTGGTGGTGCCCCGGCTGCCAGCGGTGAGCACGGCCTAACGGGGCGGCTCCTCCCGCCAGTCCCCGCTCGCGCCGGAGTTCGGGCCGCCCTCGCGCTCCCGCGGCGTCTCCTCGGACGGCGCGGAGGGCTCCGGCGAACCGGCGCGCTCGCGCGGGTCGCCGTGGTCCATGCGGTCCTCCCGGTCCCGGTGGAAGACACGCCCGGGCGCCTCGGCGGGATCGGGGGTGGGCTCGGTCGGCATGGGCCCGGGTTCCCCCGGACGGAGCGCCCAACCGTCCTCCGCGTGACGAACGATCGCGCATCCGGATGGTCGCCGTCGCGCCGGGGCGGCTGCGGGGAGGTACGGTCGTGGGCACACTGGTCCGGAGTCGAGAAGCCTGCTCCCACGCCGAGAGGACGAGATCCCGTGTGCCCCGCTCCAGACAGTGCCGAGTGTGCCGGAACCGGCCCCGCGCCGGGCCTGCCGCCGGACCTGCCCGAGGTCGCGGCATGGTGCGGTGCGGCCGGCGACTGGGAACGACTCGACGAGCCCGGCAGCGGCATCGAGCTGCACCTGTGCCGCGCGGGCGAACGCATCCGGGTGCTCGCGGTGCGCGGCGAGATCGACGCGGCGGAGGCCGCCGCCTTCCAAGACGCCGCGATCGACCTGGTCCGCACGGCCAGGTACCTGGTCGTCGACCTGTCGGGCGTCCGCTTCCTCGCCTCCCGCGGGCTCGCGGCGCTCGTCCGCACCCAGCGCGCGGCCGAGGCCGTCGGCACCGCCCTCTACGTGATCACCGGCGGCAGCCGGGTCGTGCTCCGTCCGATGCAGGTGACGGGCGTCGACGGCCAGCTGCAGCTCGTCGGCGCGCTCGAGGACCTCGAGCGCCCCGCCTGACGGGTCACGCGCCCAGCCCGCGCAGCAGGTCCGCCAGGCCACCGACCGCGCGCCCCTCGGTCCGCGCGCTCGTCCGCGCCCGGACGTCCGTGGGGGAGACGACCCGGTACCCCGCCGCCCGCAGCCGTGCCAGCAGTGCGTGCTCCTCGCCGGACGGGACCGCCGGAAAGCCGCCGACCCGCACGAACGCCTCCGCCCGCACCCCGAGATTCGCCGCGTAGGCATGGGTGTGCCGGTCGGTGCCGGTGCCCGCGCGGACGAGGTCCGTGTAGCGGCAGAGCACGTCGGCCGGCAACACCTCGGGGTCGTCGAGGTCCACGACGCCGGCCACCGCGTCCGCCCCGCGCCGGGTGTGCCGGAGGTGGTCGGCGACCCAGCTCGGCGGAACGACGGTGTCCGCGTCGGTGCTGAGCAGCCAGGTCCGGGCGGGCAGCCGGGCCAGCAGCCGTCGCGCGCCCAGGGTGCGCAGCTCGCCGATCGTGCGCGCCGCCGTGTTCCGGACGACCTCGGCGTGCGGGGCCGCGACCATCTCGGTCCCGTCCGTGCACCGGTCCGCGACCACGCAGATCGCGCCGGGCAGCCCGGCGCCCGCCAGCGCCACGCGGACCGAGCGCAGGCACGACCCGAGCCGTTCCGCCTCGTCCCGCGCGGGGACCACGACCGCGACGGCCTCGACGGCCTCGACGGGCCCGCCCCCCGGCGCGAACGCGGCGTACGGGCCGTTCACGAGCGCCGCAGGACGTGCAGCAGGAACTCCTCGTCGACGTGCTCGACGAGGAGGTCGAAGCGGGGGTCGCCGAGGAGCCTGCGGTGGGTGGCGGCGGCGTCCTGCGGGGCCTCCGCCGGCCAGCCCCGCCAGTGCGCCAGCACCACGTCCCCGCCCGGCACCAGCGCGTGGGCGAGGCGGTCGGTCACGGCGTCGACGTCGGCGGGGGAGAGGTAGTAGAGCACCTCGCTGAGCACCACGAGGTCGACACCGTCGGGCACCGCCCGCGGGTCGGGCAGGGCGGCCTCCAGCACCGTGACGCCGGGGAACCCGCCGGTCGCGTCGCGCGTCGCGGCGACGGCGGCCGGGGTGTAGTCGGAGGCGGTCACCGCGTCGCACCGCCCGGCCAGCACGCGGGTCAGCCCGCCGAGCCCGCAGCCCGGCTCGGCGGCGTGCGCGTAGTGCCGGTGCGGCAGGCACGCGGCGACGATGGTGCGCTTGCGCTCCTCGTACCAGCTGGTGCGGGTCTCCCACGGGTCCGTGCCGCCGGCGTAGAGGTCGGCGAACCGCTCGGCCGGGGCGCTGTCCGGGCGGGGGACCCGGAAGAACAGCTCCCGGCCGGTGGCGAAGTGGGTCAGGACGTCCGGCGGCAGGATCGGCGGGCCGCCGCCCGGGGCGGGGGCGAGCTGGGACGTGAACCGCTCGACGGCCGCGGCCTTGGCCCGGCGGGCGGGCTCGTCGAGCCGGTGCTCGCACGCCGTGGCCCACGGGATCGCCGGGTCGTCCGGCCGCATCCAGGGCCACATCCAGATCGGGTAGGCGAAGCGGTGCGTGCGCACCGGGGCCGCCCGCTCGGCGGCGCGGCCGGCGGCGGCGTGGTCCGGGTGCGGGTCGCCGGTCCACGGCGCGAGGCAGGCGTCGGCGGAGCGCAGCAGCGGGGCGAGCGCGCCGGTCAGCTCGTCCTCGCGATCGGCGAGGCCGGAGTCGGGCAGGCCGAGCCAGGTGACCCGGGTGTCGCCGACGCCGAGGGCCTCGAGGGCGGCGTGCAGCTCGGCGCGCCGGGTCCGGCCCAGCGCGGCCCGGTCGGCGGGCGGGGCGTCGGGGAACGCGGCCTCGCCGTCCGTCGCGACGACCAGCTCCACCGTGCCGCCGGCGGCGTGCACCGCGCGCAGGAACCCCGCGGCGGCCAGGGTCTCGTCGTCCGGGTGCGCGGCGACGACGACCAGCCGGCCGACGGCCGGGTCCATCGCGGGCGGGGCGTGCGTGGCCAGGGCCTCGGCCCAGCCCGGGACGGTCGCGGTCACCGCTCCTCCCCGGACACGGCCCGACCCGCCCCGCCCGATCCCGTTCCGCCCGGCCCCGTTCCGCCCGGGCCCGTTCCGCCCGGGCCCGTTCCGCCCGGCCCCGTTCCGCCCGGCCCCGTTCCGCCCGGCCCCGTTCCGCGCGGCGCGGCCTCGCCCGGGACCGCCTCGCCCAGGACCACCTCACCCAGCGCCGCCAGATCCCGCTCGCCGTGGTGCTGACGGACGTACATCCCCAGGTCGGCGAGCCGGTCGGCCAGCCCGCCGGCCAGCGCGGCGACCCCGGCCACCCGCGGGGCGAGGTCGAGGACCGTCCGGCAGAGCCGCTCGGCCGCCGCGCGGGCGGTCCACGCGGCGGTGCGGTGGGCGGACTTGGGGTCGGCATCGATGGTGTCGGCGGTGCGGGTGAGCAGGGCGTCGACCGCCTCGAGCCCGGCGTGCAGCTCGCCGAGGTGCGCCAGCTGATGGGGATCGGCCTTCTCGCGCAGGCGCTCCCGCAGCTCGTCGACGATCCCGGCGGCGCCGCCCAGCCAGACGGCCGCGACACCGGCGCCGCCCCACCAGAACCCGGGCCGCTCGGTGTAGAAGCCGGGCTCGCCGACCAGGTCGGTCACGTCGAGGTCGTCGAGGTCCACGTCGAGGGTGTCGCTCGCGCGCATCCCGGCCGCGTGCCACGAGTCGGGGTGCCGCCGGATCCCGGGGCGGGAGAGGTCCAGGTCGACGATCCGGCTGCCACCGGGCGCGGCGGCGACCACGAGCGCCCGCTCCAGATCCGGGGCGCCGGAGCAGAAGCGGACCCGTCCGCGCAGGACCCACGACCCGGCCGCCCCGGCCAGCTCGGCGCCGGTGCCGCCCGAGCGGGCCGCCCACACGCCGTACCGGGTGCCGGGCACCGGCTCGGCGCCCGCCTCGCGCAGGATCGCGACGGCGTCGGTGTGGCCCTCGGCGAGCCGGGCGAGCGGCAGGCTCTCCCGGCCCCACGCCGCCAGCCGGGCCCAGCGGACGCCGGTCGCGCCCTGCCCGGGCGGCGGCAGCTCCAGCCCGCCGGCGCGGAGCAGAGCGGCCAGCCTTTCGGCGGGGCGGGCCGCGTCCGGCACGGGCGTCGGCCGGCCGGTGCCGGCGGACAGAAGTGACACACGCACCTCCGTTGGGGAGCCCGCGGTGCGTCGCGTGCGCGCCGGGTTCCCTGTCGAACCGCAGAACGATCAACAGGGAGGTACCCGGAGGGTCGTCCGCCTGCTACTCCTCTGTGACCGTTGCCACGTCCGGGACCGGTTCCCCGGCCGCGACGAGCTGTTCGCCGCGCTCGTAGTCCTCGTCGGCCCGGTGGGTGGCGACCCCGACCGCGCGGCCCTGCTCGTCGGCGTACCAGACGGTGAAGGCGCCGTCGCCGTGGTCGACGAGCCGGTCGTGGTCGTAGCCGTCGCCCCAGGCGGCGTACTTGAGGGTGCGGTCGCCGATCTCGGTCCAGAAGCCCGGCACGGCGTCCCAGCGCAGGTCGGCCCCGGCGGCCACCCCGCCCGCGACGGTGCCCATCGCCTCCGCCTCGCCCCAGTGCTCGACGACGAGGTGGCGGCCCGCGGTGGCGTTGCGCGCGTAGGCGACGTCGCCGGCGGCGTAGAGGCCCGGCAGCGAGGTGCGCATGTGCTCGTCGACGACCACGCGGTCCTGCTCGACCCGCGCGCCGGTGGCGCGGGCGAGGGTGACGTGCGGGTCGATTCCGCCGGCCACCAGCACGAGGTCGGCCTCCAGCGGGGCGCGCCCGGACACCCGGACCCGGCGCGGACGCTCGTCCGGGTCGCCCAGCGGCTCGATCGCCTCGACCTGCGCGCCGCCGACCAGCGTGACGCCGTCCTCGGCGAGCCAGCCGGCGATCCGGCGGCCGGCGTCGGCGCCGAGGCGCTTCTCCTGCGGCAGGTCCTCGGTGCTCACGACCGTCACGTCCAGCCCCCGGCGGGCCAGGGAGGCGGCGGCCTCGCAGCCGATGAACCCCGACCCGACCACGACGGCGCTGCGGGCGGTGAGGGCGGCCGAGCGCAGCTCCTTGGCGCTGTCGAGCGAGCGCAGCATGGCGACGGCGGGCGCGTCGGCGCCGGGCACCGGGAGCGGCTTGGGCGCGGAGCCGGTGGCCAGGACACAGGCCTTGTAGGTGATTCGCGCGCCGCCGGACAGCTGCGCGGCGCGCTCCTCACCGTGCAGCGTGGTCACCATCTGCCGCAGCAGCAACGTGATGCCGCGGTCGGTGTAGGTGGTGGCGGGGGTGAGCTCCGTGTCGCCCGCCTCGGACTCGCCGCGGAGGTAGTCCTTCGACAGCGGCGGCCGGAAGTAGGGCGGCGCGGTGTCGTCCGAGACGAGCACGACCGCGCCCTCGCCCCCGTGGTCGCGGTAGCTGGTGGCGGCGGCCAGCGCGGCCGGCCCGCCGCCGACGACGAGGAGTTCGGCATGCATGTGACGCGGGATACCCGGCGGCGGAGATCGACTCACATGATCCACTCGCCCCGCCGCCGGGCACCGCGTCGGCTCAGCCGGTGTGGTGCACCTCCTGCAGGCCGTACACCGGGGTCGGGATCCCCTCGAGCCGGGCCTTGAGCTGCAGCGCCAGGTAGAGCGAGTAGTGGCGGCTCTGGTGCAGGTTGCCGCCGTGGAACCACAGCCCCTCCTGCTGGGTGGGCTTCCACATGTTGCGCTGCTCGCCCTCCCACGGGCCCGGGTCCTTGGTGGTGTCGGAGCCCAGCCCCCACACCTTGCCGACCTTGTCGGCGACCTCCGGGCTGATGAGGTCCGCGGCCCAGCCGTTCATCGAGCCGTACCCCGTCGCGTAGACGACGAGGTCCGCCTCGAGCTCGGTGCCGTCGTCGAGCTTCACGGTGTGCTCGGTCAGCTCGACGACCTGGCCCTGCACCAGCTTGACCTCTCCGTCGGCGATGAGGTCCGCCGCACCGACGTCGATGTAGTAGCCCGAGCCGCGGCGCAGGTACTTCATGAACAGGCCGGAGTCGTCGTCGCCCCAGTCGTGGCGGAACCCGGAGGCCTCCAGACGGTCGTAGAACTCCTGGTCCCGCTCCTTGATCGCCGCGTACACCGGCTGCTGGAAGGTGTGCATGATCCGGTACGGGATGGACGCGAAGGTCATGTCGGCCTTCTGCGTGGTCATCCCGGCGGCGACCGCGCGCTCCGAGTACAGGTCGCCCAGCCCCAGGTCCATCAGGGAGTCGGACCTGACGATGTGGGTCGAGGAGCGCTGCACCATCGTGACGTCGGCGCCCACCTCCCACAGCGCGCCGCAGATGTCGAAGGCCGAGTTGTTCGACCCGACGACCACGACCTTCTTGTCCTTGTAGGCGTCCGGGCCCGGGTGCTTCGAGCTGTGGTGCTGCTCGCCCCGGAACACGTCCTGGCCGGGCAGCTGCGGCACGTTCGGCTTGCCGGACATGCCGGTGGCCAGCACGAGCTGCTGGGGGTGGAGGGTGATCTCCTCGCCGTCACGGTCGACGACGACCGTCCACTCCTTCGCCTCCTCGTCGTACGAGGCGGACTTGCAGGTCGTGGAGGACCAGTAGTTGACCTCCATGACCTTCGTGTACATCTCGAGCCAGTCGGCGATCTTGTCCTTCGGCGCGAAGACCGGCCAGTTCTTCGGGAAGTCGATGTACGGCAGGTGGTCGTACCAGACCGGGTCGTGCAGGCAGAGCGACTTGTACCGGCCCCGCCACTGGTCGCCGGGCCGCGGGTACCGGTCGACGACCACGTGCGGCACGCCGAGCTGCTTCAGCCGCGCGCCGAGCGCGATGCCGCCCTGCCCGCCGCCGACCACGACGACGTACGGCTGCCGGGTGCGGCCCATCTCCTCGACCTCGGCCTGACGGGCCTCGGACCAGGTCACGCGCTCGCGGTTGACGCCGTGCTCGGCGCCCATCGGCCGGCGCTCGCCCTGGGGCTCCTCGTGCTCCTTCAGCTCGTAGAGCGTGGTGAGGAAGGTCCAGGCGCCCTCGTCGGTGAGCCGCAGGTGCCCGCGGCCCCGGCCCACGGCCGTCTCGAACGCGATCCAGGCGTCGACGACGCCGTCGGCCTCGGTCGGCTCCTCGGTGGCGTGGAAGTTGCGTGCGTCCGTGGACTCCATGGTCGACCGCAGCAGGTCCGCGATCCCGTCGCGGTTCTCGACGGTCTTGATGTTCCAGGTGAACGCGACCAGGTCGCGCCAGAACGACGTCGTCGCGAAGAGGCCGGCCGCCCGCTCGGCGTCCCGGGCCGCGAGGGCGGCCTCGAAGTCGGCGAGCCACGTGTCGACCCGCTCGCGGGCCCCGGTGGCGGCGGCCGGTTCGAGGGTCTGGGTCATGCGGACCTCCCTGTCCGTCTCCCGTGTGGTGCGTGCCACTCCACTGAAGCCCCCCGCGGCACGGGGATCAAGGGTTGCAGCGCCGTTGCAACTCCGCGGCGGGCCGGTGCACCTCGAAGGGCGTCGTCACGGCATCGCGGCCGGCTGATGTGGCAGCGTGGGGGCGTGACCTCCGTACGCCGCATCGGGATCGGGCTGGCCGCGGTCGGCCGGCCCGCGTACATCACCGCCGGACGGGAGCGCGACCTCGGCGACGCGCGGGACGTCGAGGCGCTGCGCGAACGCACGTGGGCGGTGCTCGACGCGGCCTACGCGGCGGGGATCCGGTACGTCGACGCCGCCCGGTCCTACGGCCGGGCCGAGGAGTTCCTGGCCGGCTGGCTGGCCGCCCGCCCGGACACGACGGACGTCGAGATCGGGTCGAAGTGGGGGTACCGGTACGTCGGCGACTGGCGGCTCGACGGGGTGCCGATGGTCGACTCCGCAGGCTCCGTCTCCGGAACACACGAGGTCAAGGACCACTCGGTCGAGGCGTTCGCCGAGCAGTCCGCGGAGTCGCTGGCGCTGCTCGGGGACCGGCTCGCGGTCTACCACGTGCACTCGGCGACGCTCGACACCGGCGCGCTCGACGACGCCGAGCTCCACCGTGCGATGGCCGACCTGCGCGAGCACGGGATCCGGGTCGGGATCTCGACGTCCGGGCCGCGGCAGGCCGAGGCCGTGCGGCGGGCGCTCGACGTGACCGTGGACGGCGAGCCGCTGTTCACCTCGTTCCAGAGCACCTGGAACATCCTCGAGCCGTCGGTCGGGCCGGCCCTGGCGGAGGCCGCGGACGCGGGCGCCAGGGTGATCGTCAAGGAGGCCGTCGCGAACGGGCGGCTGGCGCCGGGCGGCGCGACGGACTCGCGGGACGACCGGGTCGCCAACCTGGCCGACGAGCTGGGCACCAGCGTGGACCGGCTGGCGTTCGCGGCGGTGCTGGCCGAGCCGTGGGCGGGGATCGTGCTCTCCGGCGCCGTCGACCCCGCGCAGGTGGCGAGCAACGTGGCCGCGACCGGGCTGAAGATCCCGGCCGAGGTGGAGGACGAGCTGCTCGACCTCGCCGAGCCCGCCGAGCAGTACTGGGCCGCCCGCGGCGCCCGCGCCTGGGCCTGAACCCGTGCGGGCCGTTCCGGAGAGGTGTTACCTGCGTCACGGGTTCGGGTAGAAAGCTCCCATCCTGGTCCGGACGCACCCGGCGTGCCGGCCGCGGGGGAGGGGAGAACGGCCGATGTTGCGGACATCAGCACGTCGCCGCGCCGGTGTGGTCCTCGGTGCGCTCGAAGTCGCCGCGACGGTACTGGCCGGCTGCGGCGGGGGCAGCACCTCCGGATCGGGCTCCGGGTCCGGTTCCGGGGGCGGGATGACGGTCAAGGCCGGCGAGTTCCCCTGGAGCGCCGCCACGCTGACCAACGCGATCCTCGCCGAGGTCGCCGCGCAGCACCCGGAGCTGGGGGTCTCCCGGATCGACACCACCACGCTGGGGCCGGCCCCGGCGTGGGCCGGCGCACAGCGGGGCGACATCGACCTGCTCGCCGAGGTCGCGCTGCCCAACCAGCAGCAGCTGGCCGACAAGGCCAAGGACCGGATGAGCCTGGTGCACCAGACCTACGGCGGCGCCGCCCAGGGCTGGTTCGTCCCCACCTACGCCACGGAGCCCGGGCAGCCGCTCACCGGCCTCACCAGCGTCACGCAGCTCAACAACTACGCCGCCGCGCTCGGCAACAAGCTCGTCGATGCGGACCCGAGCTTCATCACCACGCAGCAGAACGTTAAGCGGCTCGCGGGCTACGGCCTGACCCTGCAGCAGGTCACCTCCAGCGAGGCGGCCCAGCTGGCGGAGCTGAAGCGGGCGTACGACAGTAGGAAGCCGATCCTCGTGTACCTCTACCACCCGCACTGGGTGTTCACGCAGTTCCAGATGACCCAGCTGAGCGAGCCCACGCCGTACCGGCCCGACTGCTTCACCACGGGCAACGGCGCCTGCGCGATGCCGGACTACTCGGCCTGGACCGCGGCGAGTACGACCCTGCAGCAGCAGACGCCGAAGTTCTACGCGATGCTGCAGAAGTTCGAGATCCCGGTGGCTGACGTCGAGGCCATGCAGAAGAGCGTCGACATCGACAAGCAGCCCGCCGACCAGGTCGCCAAGCAGTGGCTCGCGGCGAACCAGCAGCGCGTGCAGCAATGGCTGGCGGGCTGAACGTCGTGAGCGGGCGGCGCGTCCGCTCATTCCTAGCGAGCGAGAGCGCCCTTCGTCCGTCCGACTACCGGACGCGGAGGACGGGCTTGCCGGGGGCGCGGTCGGGGGAGTCGAGGTAGGTGTGGGCGGCGGCGACGTCGTCGAAGTCGAAGACCCGGTCGACCACCGGCCGCAGCGCCCCGCACGCCAGCCCGGACCGCACGAACGCGACCGCCCGGCGCAGCGCGGCCGGGTCGCCGGTGATCTCGAAGACCCGGTAGCGGCGGAGCCAGACGGCCGCGTACCCGCCGCCCGGCAGGGGAGTGGGCAGCCCGGACAGCCCGCCGTGCACGATCACGCTCGCCCCGGGCGCGCAGGCCGCGACCAGCTGGCCGACCTGCGGTCCGCCGACCGCGTCGAGGACCAGGTCGGCGCCTGCCGACCCGCCGGGATCGGCCCGCTCCAGAGCGGCACGGAGGGCGTCGGCGAGGGAGCCGCCGCCGGGGACCTCCCGGCCGTCGCCCTCGTACGCCCCGGTCACGACGACCTCGGCCGCGCCCGCCTCGCGGAGCGCCGCCTCCGGCCCGGGCGCCGGGACGGTCGCGACCGGCACCGCGCCCAGGTACCGCAGCACCTGCAGCGCCGCGACGCCGATGCTGTTCGCGGCCGCCGTGACCACCACCCGGTCACCGGGCCGGACCCGCAGGATCTCGGCGACCATCCCGTACACCGTCACGTACGGCATCCAGACCGCCGCGCCGGTCACGGCGTCCATCCCGGCCGGCCGCCGGACCAGCGCCGCGGCCGGCACCACCGCCTCCTCGGCGTAGACCGGGTAGTCGTTCTGGGAGAACGCCGGGACCACGCTGACGGCCTCGCCCGGGGCCCAGCCGGCGACGTCCGGCCCGACCTCGAGGATCTCACCGGCCGCCTCGGTGCCCAGCCCCGCCGGCAGCCGCGGGTCCTCGAGGTAGGTGCCGCGGCGGAAGTTCACCTCCGCCCGGTTCAGGCCGACGGCGTCGACCCGGATGCGGACCTCGCCGGGGCCGGGCGCGCGGACCGGCAGGTCCTCGACGCGCAGCACCTCGGGTCCGCCGAGCTCGTGGAATCTGATCACGCGGGGCACGCGGGGGATTCTGCCCCGCGCACGCCCGGGTGGCGGCCGCCGCACGTGCGCGACGACCGCCACCCGCCCCTCACGCGGGCAGGACGTGATCTCCCACCTTGTCCGTGGACAGGCACAGCGAGCACACGACCGCGTCGTGGGTCTCGCACTTCGTGACGTCCGGGCGCTCGAAGTCCTGCCGGCAGACGTGGCAGTGCAGGACCTCGCCCGACGGGTTGCCGTGCTCGTCGAACATCGGCAGGTCGAGGCCGTCGTCGGTGCGCCGCAGGTAGTACCTCCCCTTCGTCGCGATCGCCAGCAGCGGCGGCAGCACCACGGCCAGGCCGATCGCGACGAGTGGGGAGAAGGGCTGGATCGCTGCGCCGAAGACCCCGAAGAACACCAGGATCGACACGCCCGCGGACACGATCATCGAGCCGAAGCCGACCGGGTTGACGGCGTAGAGCATGCCGCGCCGGAACTCGGGCGTGATCGGCGACAGCTTCAGCACGTACTTGTTGACCGCGATGTCGACGGCCACCACGACCACCCAGGACATGCCGCAGTTGGCGTAGAAGCCGAGGATCGTGTTGAGGAAGTCGAACATGTTCGCCTCCATCAGCACGAGCGCGATCACCAGGTTCACGCCGAGGAACACCAGCCGGCCCGGGTAGTGCTTGGTGACCCGGGTGAAGGAGTTCGTCCAGGCCAGCGAGCCGGAGTAGGCGTTGGTGACGTTGATCTTGATCTGCGAGATCACGACGAGGACGACCGCGAGCGTCATCGCCAGCCACGGCGGCAGGAGGTCGCGGTAGATCTCCAGGAACTGGTGCACCGGCTGGTTGGCGACGGCGGCGCCGTCGGCCACGTTGGCGATCAGGTACACGGCGAGGAAGAGCCCGACGATCTGCTTGATCGCGCCGAAGAACACCCAGCCCGGGCCGGCGAGGATCATCGAGGTCCACCAGCGCCGGGAGTTCTCGGGCGTCTTCGGCGGCATGAAGCGCAGGTAGTCGATCTGCTCGGCGATCTGCGCGATCAGCGACAGGCACACGCCGGCGGCCAGCATCACGGCGCCGAGGCTGGGCGTGCCCTGACCGTTCTCGCCCTGGTAGGCGAAGAAGGAGCCCACCGAGTCGGGGTGGCTGACCAGCAGGTAGACGAACGGCGCGACCATCAGGACCAGCCACAGCGGGGTGGTCCACAGCTGCAGCTTCGACAGCAGGGACATCCCGTACACGACCAGCGGGAAGATGATGAGCGTCGAGAGCGCGTAGCCCAGCCAGAGCGGGATGCCGAGCCCGAGCTCGAGGCCCTGGGCCATGATCGAGCCCTCGAGGGCGAAGAAGATGAACGTGAACGTCGCGAAGATGACGTTCGTGACGACCGAGCCGTAGTAGCCGAAGCAGGAGCCGCGGGTGATCAGGTCGAGGTCGAGGTTGTAGCGCGCGGCGTAGTAGGCCAGCGGGAAGCCCGTGGCGAAGATGACCACCGCGAACACACCGATGCCCCAGAGGGCGTTGGTGGTGCCGTAGGAGATGCCGATGTTGGCGCCGATGGCGAAGTCGGCGAGGTAGGCGATGCCGCCCAGCGCCGTGACCCCGACGACCCCCGTCGACCACTTCCGGTAGCTGCGCGGGGCGAAGCGGAGGGTGTAGTCCTCCAGCGTCTCCTTCGCGGCGGTGCCGACGTCGGCGGTCGCCGCCGGCGCGGCGCTCGCCTCCCGGTTCTCGATGCTCATGCGGCTGCCTTTCCGGACATCGTCCGTTCGCGGAGTGACGTTCGGTGGTGATCTCCGGCGGCCCACCCGGGTGCGCGCCGGCGGGGGCTGCGCCGACCCCGACGACAGGGAACAGCCCCGCGCTAAACGACCGCCAAGTGCCGCCCGATCAGGTCAGACCCCGCGCAGCGCCGCCGCGACCCGCGCGTGCTCGCCCGCGATCTGCTCGACGACGGGGCCCAGCTCGGCGAGCCCGCGCGACTCGGCGCGCCGGCACAGCCGGGCCATCGCGGTGGCGCCGAACGTGTCGCCGAGCCCCTTGAGGGTGTGCGCGGCGCGCTGCGCGGTCTCCGGGTCGCCGGCGGCCACGGCGGCCCGCAGCGAGTGCACGAGGTGCGGGGTCTCGCCGAGGAAGTCCGCCACGAGCCCGGAGAGGGTGTCCGCGTCGCCGCCGACGAGCTCGCGCAGCCGGTCGAGCGCCGCCGGGTCGAGCGGGCCGGGTGCTGTCGTGCCCTGCGGAGAAGGTCCGGGCGCGCGGGCCAGGGCCTCGGCGAGCTCGACGGCCACGAGCGGCTTGGTCAGGTGGTCGTCCATCCCCGCGGCCAGGCAGGTGTCCCGGCCGCCGGGCTCCGCGGTCACCGCGATGATCCACGGTTGCCGGACCTCGGCCTCGGCCCGGATCCGGCGGGTGGCCCCGAGTCCGTCGAGCTCGGGCATCCGGACGTCCATCAGCACCACGTCGTAGTGCCGGTCGCGGACCGCGGCCACGGCCTCGAGGCCGTTGCTGACCACGTCGGCGCGGTGCCCGAGCCGGGTCAGCAGGAGCGACACGAGCCGCTGGTTGACCGGGTGGTCCTCGGCGACCAGGATCCGCGGCGCGACGCCCCCGGGCGCGATCGCCACCGGGTCGGCGGGCGCGTCCGCGAGCGCGCGGAACAACGCGGCGGGCCGGACCGGCTTGCTCACCACGGCGGCGATCCCGGTGCGGTCGCTGGGCGGAAGGCTGCCGAGCGAGGTGAGCAGGACCAGCGGCATCCCCGCGCCCGCGGGCCGCGCGTGGATCGCCGCGGCCAGGCACGGGCCGTCGAGCCCGGGCATGCGCTCGTCGAGCACGGCGACGTCGAACCGGCGGCCCTCGTCCAGCCAGTGCAGCGCGGTGGCCGCCGAGGTCGTGTCCCTGACCTGCATGCCCCACGCCCCGAGCCGCCGGCGCAGCAGCCGGAGGCTGCCGGGATGGTCGTCGACGACGAGGGCGCGCAGGCCGGAGAGCGCGCGGCCGGCGTCGGGCACGGGATCGCGGCGCACGCCCTCGGCGGCCTCCGCCTGCACGGTCACGGTGACCGACGTGCCGGCGCCGGGGGTGCTCTCCGCGGTCACCGACCCGCCCATGAGCTCGGCCAGCCGCCGGCAGATCGCCAGGCCGAGGCCGGTGCCCCCGTAACGCCGGGCGGTCGACGCGTCGACCTGCGTGAACGCCTCGAAGATCGACCCCAGCCGGTCCGCCGGGATACCGACGCCGGTGTCCCGCACGGTGAACCGCCACTCGTGCCCGCCCCCGCACGGCCGGGCGCCCACGGTCACGGTGACCTCGCCCCGGTCGGTGAACTTCACGGCGTTGCTCAGCAGGTTCAGCAGCACCTGGCGCACCCGCGTCACGTCGCCGACCAGGCCGGACGGGGTGCCGGGCTCGACCACGCAGAGCAGCTCGAGGTCCGTGGCGGCGGCGTCGGCGGCGACCAGCTCCAGGGCGCCCTCGATGCACTCGGCGACGTGGAACGGCCGCCGCTCCAGCTCGAGCCGGTCCGCCTCGATCTTGGAGTAGTCGAGGATGTCGTTGATCATGAGCAGCAGGGCGTGCGCGCTGTCCCGGACGATCTCCGCGAAGCGGCGCTGCTCGGGCCCGAGGTCGGTGTCGAGCAGCAGCCCGGACATGCCGATCACGGCGTTCATCGGCGTGCGGATCTCGTGGCTCATCGTCGCGAGGAAGGCGCTCTTCGCCCGGTTGGCGCTCTCCGCGGCGGTGGCGGCGGCGCGCAGGGCGTCGGCGGTCCGGACCCGTTCCACCACCTGCCCGAGCTGCGCCGCGACGTCGGACAGCAGGGCAAGCAGCGCGGGATCGGGCTCGGCCGGGCCGGCCGCGACGAACTCCACGACCGCGACGACCTCGCCCGCCGCGCGCACCGGGAGGGCCACGGCGACGCCGTCGGGGCCGGGGTGCCAGACCGGTTCGCCGGTGGCCAGCACCCGCTCGCGTGGGCCGGCGCCGGCGGGCGGGTCGCCGTGCTCGGTGAGGGAGGTGCCGTCGGCGAACGACGCGCGGCCCCGCGTCCAGCCGGTGTGGGCGCAGACCAGCGCCAGCACCTCGCGGGTGGCGGTCGGGAGGTCGGTGGCCCGGTGCGCGGTGGCCGCCACCCGGTGCAGCAGCCGCAGCTCGGCGGTGCGGGCCCGGACGCGCTCGGCCATGCCGTTGAAGCGCCGGGCCAGCGCGCTGACCTCGCCGACGCCCGCCACCCGGGCCCGGACGTCGGCCTCGCCCGCTGCGATCCGGGCGGTGGCCGCGTCGAGCTCGGCGACCGGCCGCAGCACGTCCCGCCGGGTCACCACGACGAGCACCGCCATGCCGGCCAGCAACAGGACGGCCGTGGTGACCGCGGCCGCGGACCAGTCGCGGGCCCGCCCCGTGGCCTGCGCGGTCTCCTGCGCCGTCCGGGTGTCGACGAGCGAGAGCACCTGCCCGATCGGCCCCATGATCTCGGCCTTGGCGTGCAGGTAGGTCGGGTCGTAGAGCATCGACGTGGCGCGGGCCCGGTCGGGGTCGGGGGTCGCCGCACCCGCCGCGACCAGCGTGAACGCCTGCTCCTCGATCCGGGCCAGCGCGTCGGAACGGGCCTGGGCGGTGGCGAGGAGCGCCTGCTCCTGCGCGCTGAAGCCGGCGCGCGCGGCCAGCGTGGCGAAGGAGTCCGGCGGGGCGAACGGGGTCGGCCGCTGTCCGGTGTCGCTCACGACGTCCCAGTAGATGCCGTCGTAGCCCACCGGCCGGGGCGCGGTGCCGGCGCGGATCGCCAGGATCTCCCGGAACCAGTCCAGGTAGCGCGGCTCGCCGGTGGCGACGTACGAGCGGGCCATCCGCGTGAGGTCGTCGGAGGTCTGGCGCAGCTCGTAGGCCAGCTGCAGCGACTCCGACCGGCGGGCCTCGGCCTCCGTGGCGTCCTGCATGCTCTGCTCGGCGAGCAGGCTGACCAGCAGCAGCACCGCGAGGAGCGCCCCGCCGATCCCGAGCCCGAGGGTCAACAGCCGGGTGAGCGTCCGGCGGCCGGCACGACGCGTCACCGCCGGTCGGCCCCGCCGCGCACCCGGTCGACCTCGCTGCGCAGGGCGGCGAGCTCCGCGCGCTCGCGGTCGCGGAGCCGTTTCAACGTCAGCGAGGAGCGCATCCGGGCCCGGAGCACGGCAGCGCTGAACGGCTTCGGCAGGTAGTCCGTGGCCCCCAGCTCGATGCAGCGCACCACGCTCTCCAGGTCCGGAACCGCCGAGACCATGATCACCGGGAGGTGGTCGAGTGCGGGATCGGCCTTGATCGCGGCCAGGGTGGTGTAGCCGTCGAGCACGGGCATCAGCAGGTCGAGCAGGACGACGTCGAAACCGCCGTCGGGCAACAGCTCCAGCGCACGCCGGCCGTTCTCGGCGGCGTGCACCTCGTGGCCGAGCTCGGTCAGCGCGGCCACCAGCATCCGGCGGTTCGTTCCGCTGTCGTCGACGACGAGGACGCGGCCCGGCTCGTCGGCGCCGGGACCGGCCGACGGGCCGGCCGCGGGCAGGACCACCGGGCGCGGGGGCTCCCAGATCAGGCCCGGGTCGTGCCGCAGGACCGCCTGCTCCAGCTCGCGCAGCCGGGTGCCGGGGTCGAGGCCCAGCTCGTCCCGCAGGACCCGGCGGCCCTCCCGGTAGGTCCCCAGCGCGTCGGCCTGCCGTCCGCAGCGGTAGAGCGCCAGCATCAGCTGGGCGCGGGAGCGCTCCCGCAGCGGGTGCGTGTGCACCCGCCGTTCCAGCTCGGGCACGAGCGCGGTGTGCCGGCCCAGCGCCAGTTCGGCGTCGGCGCGGTCCTCGGCGGCGCCGAGGCGCAGCTCGTCGAGCCGGGCCGCCTCGACCCGCACGAACGGCGCGTCGGGCAGGTCGGCGAGCGCCGGGCCGCGCCACAGCTCCGCCGCCCGGGCCAGCAGCTCGGCGGCCCGCTCGGGGTCGTCGCCGGTGAGGGCCGCGCGGCCCTCGTCGACGAGCCGGGCGAACGCGTGCGCGTCGACCGCCGCCGGGTCGACGGCCAGCCGGTACCCGGGCGCGGCCGTGACCAGCACCGTCGCCGGGGCGCCGCGCGGGCGGTCGGGCTCCAGCGCGCGGCGGAGGTTCGAGACGAAGACCTGGACGGTTGCCGCGGCGCGGGCCGGCGGGTCCGCGGGCCACAGGTCGTCGATCAGCTGCTCGAGGGACACGACCCGGCCCGCGCGCAGGACGAGGGAGGCCAGGGCCGCCCGCTGCTTGGGCCCGCCGAGCTCCACCCGCTCGCCGCCGCGCCACGCCTCGACCCCGCCGAGCACCCGGAACCCGATCAGCGGACCCTCCGCAGCAGCGCCGATCACGCTACGAGCATGCGCAGCGGGTGTACTCGGCAGGTAACCGGTGTGTGACGTTCAGATCGCACGGCTCAGGGCCGTGCGCGACCCGCGTTCTCCGCGCGGCGCAGCACGGCGGCCGCGATCCGGACCACCGAGGAGTCGAGGATCACCGCGGCGATGCCCCACGGCCCGACCCAGCCGGACACCGGGTGCCCGCCGGTGGCGAGGGCGGCGCCCAGCACGCCCAGGAAGCTCGCGACGCCGAGCATCCCCAGCACCGCGGTGCCCAGCACGACGTGCGGCACCGGCCGCGCGACGAGGAACGCGACCGCGACCAGCCCCGCCGCACAGAGGACGGCGGAGAGCACCTGCGCCCACAGGGCCCCGCCCACGACGGCGAGGCCGCCGTGCGCGACGGCCGCCGCGGCGACCAGCCCGAGCAGGAGCTTCGGGGGCTGCAGGGTGGCACCCGGGAGCGCGGAGCCGGGCGGGGTCGGGGCGGACACGGACCCAGCGTAGACCCACCCGGTCGTGGCGCCGTGGCGCCTTGGCCGCTCCGGCCCCGCGCCGACAGACTGGCGCGGCAGACAGCGACGGCGGTGCGGCGAGGGGAACGGGATGGCCGGCGGCTACGGATCGGGCGGCGGGTACGGCACCTGGGACCGCGGGGACGAGACCCGGCGGCTCCCCGACCACGACCAGTACCAGCAGTACGGGGAGCAGTACGGCGACCCGCAGTACGCCCAGGAGTACGAGCCGCCGCGGGCGCCGAAGCCCTCGGTCGACGCGGGCCGGCTCTGGGCGGCGGGCATCGCCACGGCGATCGTCGCGGCGCTGGTCGCGATGGTGGGGACGTTGATCGTGCGCGCGGTCCTGCGCATCGCCTTCAACGGACCGGCCAGCTCCGGGGCGCTCGGCGACTCGCGCACCGTGCTGCTCTGCGTCCTGTCGGCGGTGGCCGCGCTGGCCGCGACGGGCCTCGCGCACCTGCTGCTCGTCTCCACGCCGCGGCCGATGACCTACCTGACGTGGATCGTCGGCCTGGTGACCGTGGTCGCGGCCCTGCTCCCGCTGCTCGGCTCCGCGCCGATCGGCGAGCGGGTGGCCAACTCCGTGATCCACCTGGTGATCGGGCTGGTGATCAGCAGCCTGGTGGCCGGCGCCGGGGCCTCGGCGCGCCGGATGCGCTGACCGCCTCGCCGCCGGGGACACCGTGCGGCTCGACCGCGCCACCACGGAGGCGCTCGCCGAGGCGTACCTGGCGGAGATCGCGGCGCGTCTCCCGGCCTGACGGGGCGCTGACGCCCGCCCGTCCTGCCGTGGCCGGTCCTGCGGGTCCGCGTCGGGCGAGGCAGGGTGGCGGGCGTGGACGGCACGGCGGAGCTCGGGCGCAGCGGGCTGCGCCGGGTGCTCGCCGTCCTCTGTGTGACCGAGGTGACCAGCTGGGGCGTGCTCTACTACGCCTTCCCGGTCCTCGCGCCCACGCTGTCCCGGGAGACCGGCTGGTCGATCGGGGCCGTCACCGGGGCCTTCTCGGCCGGGCTGGTCACGTCGGCGTTGGTCGGGATCCCGCTCGGCCGCGCCCTGGACCGCTGGGGACCGCGGTGGATCATGACGGCGGCGTCCGCGGTCGGCGTGCCCGCGGTCGTCGGGATCGCGCTCGCGCCCTCGTTCCCCGCGTTCCTCGGGGCCTGGCTGCTCGCCGGGATCTCGATGGCCGGGACGCTCTACCCGCCGGCGTTCGCCGCGCTGACCCGCTGGTGGGGGCCGCGGCGGGTCACCGCGCTCACCGCGGTGACGCTGCTCGGCGGGCTGGCCAGCACGGTGTTCGCCCCGCTCACCGCGACACTGCTCGGGCACCTCGGCTGGCGGGATGCCTACCTCGTGCTCGCGGGGGTGCTCCTGGTGGTGACCGTCCCGGCCCACCTCCTCGGCTTGCGCGGGACCTGGCCCGACGCACCCGCGCCCGTCGACGGCCTGCACACCGACCCCGGCCCGATCGCCCGCAGCCGACCGTTCGTCCTGGTCACGGCCGCGGTCGGGCTCGGCGCCTTCACGGCGTTCGCGGTGGTGGTCAACCAGGTCCCGCTGCTGCTCGAGCGCGGCCTCTCCACCGGCACGGCGGCGTGGGCGCTGGGCCTCGGCGGCGTCGGGCAGGTGCTCGGCCGGTTGGGCTACCGGCGGCTCACGGCGATGCCGGCGCGGGCCCGGTCCGTGCTGGTGCTCGGTGCGCTCGGCGCGACCACCCTGCTCCTCGGCCTGGCGCCCGGCCCGGTCCCGCTGCTCGTCGCGCTGGCCATGCTGACCGGGGCGGCGCGCGGGATCTTCACCCTTCTGCAGGCCACGGCCGTGAGCGACCGGTGGGGCGCTGCGCACTACGGGCGACTCAGCGGCATCCTCTCCGCCCCCGCGATGACCGCGACCGCGGTCGCCCCGTGGGCGGGCGCCACGCTGGCGGCCGCGCTCGGGGGCTACCCCGAGCTGTTCGTGCTGCTCGCCGGCACCGGCGCGGCCGCCGCCCTCCTCGCCGCCGGGACCCGGGTCCGGGCGTGACCCGGTCAGACCCGCACGGGGCGAGGCCGGTCCGTCACGGCCGGGACAGCAGGCTCCTGAGCTGCTCGACGCTGGTGTGCACGTCGGCGGCCGGGCCGACGCCGGTGGGTGCCTCGGTGAGGATCGTGTCCTGCTCCAGCACGTACCAGCCCTGGTAGTCGCGCCCCTGCAGGCTCGCGACGATGGAGCCGAAGTCGACGTCGCCGGTGCCGAGCGGCCGGTACATGCCCTCCCGGACGGCCTCGGTGTACGTCCGGCGGCCGTCCTGGACCTGGCGGGCCAGACCGAGGTCGACGTCCTTGAAATGGGTGTGCGCCACCCGCTCCGGGGCCTGGCGGGTCAGCTCGGCCGGGTCGGTTCCGCCGATCAGCAGGTGCCCGGTGTCCAGGCACAGCGCGATCGACGAGCCCTCGAGCACGCGCCGGACGTCGTCGCCCGTCTCGACCATCGTCCCGACGTGCGGGTGCAGCACGGTCTCGATGCCCGCCGCGGCGGCGACCGCGCTGATCCGGTCGAGGTTGACCAGGAGGGTCTTCCAGCCGCCGTCGTCGAGCTCCGGGCGGGAGTCGTAGCCCGTCAGGCCCGTGTCGGCGGAGAGGACGAGGGTGCCGGCCGCGGCCGCCGCGTAGCTCGGCAGCAGCGCCTCGACGCCGGGGACCGGGTCGTGGTCGGGCCGGTGCAGCAGCGTCGGGGTGAAGCCGCCGACCGCGGTGAGGTGGTGCGCGGCGAGCGTGGCGGCCTTGGCGGCCGGGTCGTCGGGCAGGAAGCCGTCCGGGCCGAACTCGGTGGCGACGAGCCCCACCTCGGCCATCTCGGCGAGCACGCGCTCGGGTGTGAGCTGGTGGCCCCAGCCCGGGACCTCGCACACGCCCCAGGAGATGGGGGCGCCGGCGATCTTGGGTGCGGACATCGGTGTGCCTCTTCTCGGTCCGTCGTGGACGGGGTCGGTGGTGGGGCGGAGTCGGTGGTGGGGCGGAGTCGGTGGTGGGCGGGTCAGTCGTGGGCGCCGATCACGGCCTGGTCCCAGTCCAGGACGGACCCGGTGACCACGCCGCTGCGGTCGGAGAGCAGGAGGACGACCATCCCGGCGATCTCGTCCGGGTCGGCGAGCCGGCCGGCGGGCAGCCGCTCGGCGGCGCGCTCGCGCCAGTCGTCGCCCGCGCCGTGGAACCGGCGCTGGGTGAGGTCCTCGCCCTCGGTGTCCGTCCAGCCGATGTTCAGCTGGTTGATCCGGATCCGGTCGAAGCGGTGGGCGTGCGCGGCGTTCTTCGTCAGGCCGGCCAGCCCGGCCTTGGCCGCGACGTACGGGGCCAGGACGGGCGCGCCGCCGTGGGCGGCCTCCGACCCGATGTTGACGATCGAGCCGGGTGCCCCGCGCCGCAGCATGTCCTGCACGACGGCCTGCATCGCGAAGAACGGGCCCTTGAGGTTGATCGCGATCTGCCGGTCGAACAGCTCCGGGGTGGTGTCGACGAGGCTGCCGCGGTCGGTGAGGCCCGCCGCGTTCACCAGCCCGTCGACCCGGCCGAACTCGGCGACCACGGAGTCGACGGCGGCGCGGACCTGCGCGGGGTCGGCGACGTCGCAGGGCCGGTAGAGGGCGGCCGCACCCAGCTCGCGCAGCTCGGCGGCCACCTTCTCGCCCGGCTCCCGGCGACGGCCGGTGACGGCGACCGAGGCGCCGGCCCGGGCGGCGGCGCGGGCGACCGAGGCGCCGACGCCCGCCGTCCCGCCGCTGACCAGTACGACCTTGTCCTCGAGCAGCATTCAGAAGCCTCGCTTGGCGGAATGGGCCGCCAGGGCCGCGGCGAAGGTGTTGTCGTCGTGGCCGAGCAGGACGGCCTCGGTGAGCAGGTCGGCCTGCGACGGCGGGGCGAGCCCGTCGACCGGCGGGTCGCGGTCCAGGTCGGTGGGGAAGGCGTAGCCCTCGGCCGAGGCCGCGATGACCTGGCGCAGCTGCGCCTCGTCGGCGCCCGCCGCCCGCATCCGGCGCAGTGCGGGCAGCACCGCGCGGCACACCCGGCCGCGGTCGACGTACTCCATGGCTCGCCCGAACGCCGACGAGACCTGCAGCAGGTTGGCGATCCGCCGGACGTCGCCCGACCGGTTGGTGCCCGCGCCGTGCAGCAGCGCCGGGTTGAAGAACGCGGCGTCGCCGCACCCGAGCGGCAGCTGCACGTGGTGCTCGGCGAAGAACGCCCGGAACTCCTCGTGCTCGGCCACCAGGTAGCCGTGCGCGTACTTCTGCGAGTGCGGCAGGTAGAGCGTCGGCCCCGTCTCGACCGGCATGTCGCAGTGCGCGACGGCGCCCTGCAGCGTCAGCGCCGGGGTGAGCGCGTGCTGGTGGGCGGGGTAGCGGGCCGCGCCGGCCGGGCTCATGAAGCCGAGGTGGTAGTCGCGGTGCGGGGACTGCGCCTTCCCGCCCGGGTTCACGACGTTGACCTGCGAGGTGATCTGGTAGGCCGGGCCGAGCCAGGCCTCGGAGACCAGGGCCAGGAGGTCGTTGGCGTAGTAGGTGGCGAAGGTGTCCGGGTCGGCGACCGCGAGCTTCTCCAGCGCGTTCCAGATGCGGTCGTTGCTGCCGGGCGCGGCGAAGTGGTCGCCGACGGCGGCACCGGTGGCCTTCTGCTGTTCGATCAGCACGAAGAAGGCGTCCGTGGCGCGGTCGACGACGGCCCGGTCGGGGTAGGCGCCCGTGATCACGACGATCCCGGGACCGTCGAGGAGGGCGCGCACCAGCTCGGCCTGGACCGCACGGCGGCCGTCGCCGGCGGCCTCGCGGCGCAGCCGCTCGCCGTCGTAGACCGTGACGCCGGAGACGACCTCGGCGAGGGGGAAGGCGGCCGGATCGGTCCCCTGCTCGACGACGGTGCGCAGGTCGTCGAGGCGGGCGTCGGCCGGGTCGAGCCACACGGGCGCGTGCGGGCGGACGGAGCTCGTCATCGAAGGTCCTCCGGGATCGGGGGGCGGGTCGGGCCGCCGGGAGCGCCGAGGTTTTAAAGCGCTTCAAACACGAGTATGGTCCAGGCCGCGGCGGGGTGGTGTCAAGGCCCCCCGCGCGCGTCCCGGATGCACGAGCGGCGCTCTCGTCGAGTAGGTCTGGGCGAGCGGCCGGTCGCTCGTCCGCGGAGCGGGCGGGTGGCGTGCTTCGATACGGGGGCCGCGGGACGACGCGCGGCCGAGGAGGTGGGATGGCGGGCAACGGCGGTCGCCGGGTCCGGCTCGACGACGTGGCCGCCGCGGTGGGCGTCTCGCCCGCCTCGGTCTCCCTCGTGCTGCGTGGCGCGCCCGGCCCCAGCGCCGAGACCCGCGCCCGGGTGCTCGACGCGGCGCAGCGGCTCGGCTACCGGCCCGACCGGGCCGCGAGCCTGCTCGCCCGCCGCCGCAGCCGGTTGATCGGCCTGCTCATCGACGTCCGCAGCCCCTTCCACGCGGACGTCGCCGAGCACCTGCAGGACGCCGCCGAGGCCCGCGGCTACGACCTCGTGCTCTCCACCATCACCCGCAGCCGCGGCGAGGACCGCGCGGTCGAGACGCTGCTCGACTCCCGCTGCGAGGCGCTGGTCCTCATCGGCCCGGACGCGCCCGTCGACCGGCTCAGCGAGCTCGCCGCGACGGTCCCGCTGGTGCTGCTCTGCCGCCGTCTCGACCCGCCGCCGGGCCCGGACCGGACGCGGCCCGACGTCGTGCGCACCGCCGACGAGGCCGGCACCGCGCTGGCCGTCGACCACCTGCACGGCCTGGGGCACACCGCGATCGCCTACGTCGACGGCGGTCCCGGCACGGTGGCCCAGGACCGTCGCGACGGCTACCTGCGCGCCATGGCGGCCCGGGGGCTGGAGCCGCGGGTGCTGCCCGGCCGCGGCACGCCCGCGGGCACCGAGATCATCGGGATCCGCGCCGCCGAGGCCCTGCTCGCCGAGGGCGATCTCCCCACCGCGGTCGTCGCGTTCAACGACCGCACCGCCGTCGGACTGCTCGACGCACTGGCCCGCAACGGGATCGACGTCCCCGGCCGCGTCTCCGTGGTCGGCTACGACGACGACCCGCTCGCCCGCATGGCCCACGTCGGCCTGACCACGGTGGGGCAGGACACCGCGGGCCTCGCCGGCCGCGCGGTCGAGGCCGTGGTCGCGCGGCTGGACGGCGGGCGCGGGGAGGCGGGGCCCGAGCAGGTCCTCGAGCCCTACCTCACGGTCCGCCGCACCACCGCCGCGCTCCGCCCCTCCGACTGAGCACCTCAGTACCCGTGCAGGAGCGGAGCGCGCCGCATTGTGGTTCCATAACGCGCTCTCGGCCCCAGATCGAGCGCATTATGGTTCCATAATGCGATCTCACGGCCGATCTGAGCGCACTGTGGTTCCACAACGCGAGCGGGTATGAGCGTTCAGGCCACCGCCACCCCCGCCGGCCGGAGGGGGAGGCCGGTGGCCAGGTAGATCGCGTCGAGCTGCTCCGCGATCTCCACGCTGAAGTCCATGGTGGCGCCGCGGTGGAGGGGAGCGGTGCCGGTCAGGTACCCCCGCAGCGCGGCGAGCTGGAAGTCGTAGGTCGGGGTGGTGCCGAGCCGCTCCACCCGCTCGTCGTGGCCGACCCGAACGATCAGCCGGTCGTCGCGGTGGGGCAGGGCGTACATCGGTGCCAGCACCTCGCCGCGGGTCCCGACGACCCGGTGCGACATCTCCCAGCCCGGCGCGGCGATGTGGCAGTGGATCCGGCCCTCCGCCCCGCCCGGGAAGCGGTACGTGGCGTCGGCCCACTCGTCGACGCCCGGCGAGCGCTCGCCCGCCCGCGCGTCCACCAGTACGGGCGCGCCGCCGAGCGACGGCGCGATCATCAACAGGGTGTGCACCGCGTAGCAGCCGAGGTCCATCAGTGCGCCGCCGGCGAGGGGGAGGGACCAGCGGACGTCGTCGGGCGGGGGCGCCGGCATCCGCATCCGAGTCTCGACGGCGGTGACCTCGCCGATCGCGCCCGCGGCGACCACCTCGGCCAGCCGCCGGTACAGCGGGTGGTGGAAGTAGTGGTAGCCGACGAACACGGGCGCGCCCGCCGCGACGGCCGCCTCGCGCACCTCACGGCACTCGGCCGCGGAGCCGGCGAAGGGCTTCTCGGCGAGCAGGGCCTTGCCCGCCGCGACGATCTGCAGGTTCCACGGCGCGTGCAGGGCGTTCGGCAGCGCGTTGTAGACGACGTCGACCTCGGGGTCGGCGAGCAGCGCCGCATAGTCCTCGACGACCCGCTCGACGCCGAAGCGGCGGGCGAACTCCTCGGCCCGCCCGCGGTCCCGGGCGGCGACGGCGACGAGCCGGTCCGGCGTGGTCGCCGAGGGCCGGACGACGGCCTCGTCGGCGATCCGGGACGCGCCGAGCAGCCCGATCCGCAGCCCGCTCACGCGCTCACCTCGCTGACGGAGGCCCGTGCGTAGCCCGTGCCGGTGTACCGGACCGCGACGGTCCGGCCGGTCCGCCAGGACTCGTCCGCGGCCTCGGCGAGGTCGAAGGCCGCGAGGGCGTCCTCGCCGGAGACCTGCACGGGGGAGCGGTCGAGGACCGCGCGGGCGAAGCCGTCGAGCTCCGCGGCGTAGGCCAGCGGGTAGCGCTCCTGGAAGTCGGCGACGAGGTCGCGGCTGGTCAGACCGGGGGTGCGCCACTCGTAGCCGCGGCGGTACGGGTTGTCGATGCGGGCGGTGGCCCGGCTGCCCATGACCTCGGTGGAGCACTCGTAGCCGTAGCCGGAGGCCCGGCTGTTGTCGATCACGCCGAGCGCACCGGAGGCGAAGCGGAGCACCACGACGGCGGTGTCGACGTCGCCGACGGCCGCGAAGCCCTCCGGGTCGGAGACGGCGGCGCCGTGCGCGGTCACCTCGACGACCTCGCCGACGAGCCACCGGGCGACGTCGAGGTCGTGCACGGTGACGTCGCGGAAGAAGCCGCCGGACCCGGCGAGGAACGACGCGGGGGGCGACGCCATGTCCCGCAGCGAGCTGCGGAAGAGCGCGACCTCGCCCAGCTCGCCCGCCCGGATCCGCTCGGCCACGGCGGCCCAGTCCGGGTCGAAGCGCCGGTGGAAGCCGACCTGGAACTGCACGCCGGCCCGGCGCACCTCCTCGACGGTGGCCACGGTCGTCGCCCGGTCCAGGGCGATCGGCTTCTCGCAGAACACGTCTCGGCCCGCCTGCGCCCCCGCGACGGTCATCGGGGCGTGCGCGCCGGTCGGCGTCGCGATGGCGACGGCCTCGGCCGCGGGGTGGGCGAGCAGCTCCTCGAAGCTCGTCGTCCACGGCACGCCGTAGCGCTCGCCCGCCTCCCGCGCGACGGTGGGGTCGGCGTCGTAGACGGCGCCGAGCCGGGCGACGGAGCACCGCCCGGCGAGGTTGTCGGCGTGGATGCGGCCCATGCGGCCGAGGCCGGCGAGGCCGATGCGGAGGGTGCTCAAGGGGAAACGCCTTTCGGGGGAGGGGCGCACACGGCTGCGGCCGGCCCCGGGCGGGGACCGGCCGCAGGTGCGCGGGTCAGCGCTTGAGCTCGTGGGCGAGCTCGGCGAGCTCCTGGCCGCCGGCCATCTCGGCGGTCAGCTCCTCGAGGGAGACCTCGGAGCGCTTCTTGTCCAGCACCCGGCGGCCGAGCTTCAGGATGATGAAGTGGTCGCCGACCATGTAGGCGTGGTGCGGGTTGTGGGTGATGAACACGACGCCCAGGCCGGCGTCCCGGGCGGCGGCGGTGTACTTGAGCACCACGCCGGACTGCTTGACCCCCAGCGCGGCGGTGGGCTCGTCGAGGATCAGCACCCGGGCGCCGAAGTAGACCGCGCGGGCGATCGCGACACACTGGCGCTGGCCGCCGGACAGCGTGCCGATGGGCTGGTTGATGTCCTTGACGAAGATGCCCATCTTCTTCAGCTCGGAGTCGGCGATCTCGCGCATGGCGGCGATGTCGAGCGGGGCGCCCGGGAACTTGCCCTTGCGCAGCTCGGAGCCGAGGAAGAAGTTGCGCCACACCTCCATCAGCCCGACCACGGCGAGGTCCTGGTAGACGGTGGCGATGCCGTGGTCGAGGGACTCGCGGGGGCTGCCGAAGTGCACCTCGGCGCCGTCGACCTTGACCGTGCCCTCGGTGTGCGGGTGCAACCCGGAGATGATCTTGATGAGGGTGGACTTGCCGGCGCCGTTGTCGCCCAGGACGCAGGTGACCTCGCCGGCGTTGACGGTCAGGTTGACCCCTTCGAGGGCCCGGATGGCGCCGTAGGTCTTGCCGACGCCCTCCATCTCGACCAGGGGGGTGCCGACCTCGAGGCTGTGGTCGGCGTGTTCGATGATCGTGTCGGTCATCCGAGTCACATCCTCACTTGCGCCGCGAGGCGGAGTTCTTGACGTACAGGTTGAGCAGGACCGCGAGCAGGAGCATGACGCCCAGGAAGGTCTTGAACCAGTTGGGGTCCCAACCGGCGTAGACGATGCCCTGCGTGGTCATGCCGAAGATGAACGCGCCGATCGCGGCGCCGATGGCCGAGCCGTAGCCGCCGGTGAGCAGCGCGCCGCCGACGACCGCGGCCACGATGTAGATCAGCTCGTTGCCCACGCCGAGGCCGGCCTGCACGGTGGAGAAGTTGAACAGCAGGTGCTGGCCGAGGAACCAGGCGCAGAACGCGACGCCCATGAACAGGCCGATCTTGACCTTGGCGACCGGGACACCGACCGCGCGGGCCGAGTCCTGGTTGCCGCCGACGGCGAAGATCCAGTTGCCGGTCCTGGTGCGCAGCAGGATCCAGGTGGCGACCAGGGTGAACAGGATCCACCAGAACACCGAGACCTTGACGTTGACGAAGCCGAGGTTGACGTCGGCGGCGAAGATCGCCTTGGCCGAGTCGAACCCGTCGAGGTCGGAGATGTTCTGGGTGGCCACGGCGCCGGTGAGCAGCTTGGTGACGCCGAGGTTGATGCCCTGCAGCATGAAGAACGTGGACAGCGTGATCAGGAAGCTGGGCAGCTTGGTCTTGATCAGCAGCCAGCCGTTGAGGAAGCCGATGGCCAGCGCGATGACCAGCGAGGCGAGCGCGCCCACCCAGGCGTTGAGCGAGAACTGGTAGCTGATCATCGACGAGGCCAGCGCGGCCGTGGTGACTTGGACGCCGGACGACAGGTCGAACTCGCCGCCGATCATCAGCAGCGCCACGCCGAGCGCGACGATGCCGATGGTCGAGGCGGAGTAGAGGATCGTCGAGAAGGCCTCGGCGGTCCGGAAGGGCGGGGCGATCGCGAAGAAGAACACGAAGATCGCGATCGCCGCGGCGAGGGAACCGACCTCGGGCCGGGAGAGGATGCGCGCGCCGAGGGAACGCTGCACGCGCACGGGCTCGGCGCCGGTCGAGGGCGTGGACGGGGGCGACGGCGGGGTCGCGACTGGTGAGCTCATCGCTGGACGCTCCTGGATCGGGTCCCGCCCGCGGGGGCCGCCGGGTGGCGGCCCCCACGGGCGGATCGGGTCAGCGGGTGTTCTTCGCCGCGTAGTCGGCGATCTTGCTGATGTTGGTGTTGTCGACGAAGGACGGGCCGGTGAGCACGGGCTTGCCGCCGCCGAGGTCGTTGCCGTTGGTCAGGTTGAGCCACAGCGACTGCACGGCCATGTAACCCTGCACGTAGGGCTGCTGGTCGACCGAGAACAGGATCTGGCCGCTCTGGATGGCCTTGGCCACGTCCGCGTTCAGGTCGAAGGTCACGACCTTGGCCTGGCTGCCCGCGTCCGTCTTGGCCTGCAGCGCGGCGAGCGCGTACGGCGCGCCCAGCGTGACGACGTCGGTGATCGACGGGTCCTGCTGCAGCTTCGCCCCGATGGTCTGCTGGACCGACGGCAGGTCGGCGCCGTTGACCTGCAGGTTCTCCGTGCTCGGGAAGCTCTTCTTCACGCCCGCGCAGCGCGCCTCGAGCGCCACCGAACCCTGCTCCTGGACCACGCAGAGGGCCTTGCCGCCGCCGGCCTGGGCGAGCCGCTGGCCGGCGGACTGACCGGCCAGGTCCTCGTCGGAACCGAAGTACATCGGGATGTCGTACTTCTGGTACTCGTTGATGCCCGAGTTGAACGCCACGGTCGGGATCCCCGCCTGCACGGCCTTCTGGGCCGCCGGCCCGACCTGGTCGGCGAACGCGAGGGTCACGGCGATGCCGTTGACCTTGGAGTCGATGGCGTTCTGGACCAGCGTGGCCTGCTGGCCGGCGTCGTTGTTGTTCGAGTACTTCAGGTCGACGTTGAGCTCGTTGGCCGCCTGCTCGGCGCCCGCCCGGATCTTGTCCCAGAACGAGTCGCCCGGCTGCTCGTGCGTGATCATCGCGATCGTGTAGCGCTGCGCCGTGGCGTTCGTGTTGCTCTGCTGCGCACCGCCCTGGCTGCTGCAACCGGCCGCGACGAGCGCCGCTCCCGCGAGGGCCGCCACGAGGGCGACGACCCGCTTGCCTGATCGGAACATCCTTGTCCTTCCCGAACTCTCAACGGTGAGTGGTGTGGTGCGGTGCTTCTACAGCAACCGGACCGCGGCGTCGACGGCCCCCGAGACGTCGTCATCCGGTGGGTACAACAGGGACCGGCCGACGACCAGCCCCTGCACGGTGGGCAGGGCGAGCGCCTTGCTCCATGTCGCGAAGGTGGCCTCCTGGTCGGTGGCCACCTCCCCGCCGAGGATCACCGCCGGGAGGGTGGTCGCGGCCATCGCCCGCGCCATGTCCTCCCCGCCGTCCCCGACGATCGGCACCTTCAGCCAGGTGTAGGCCGACGTGGTGCCCAGACCTGCGGCGACGGTCATCGCCCGGGTCATCGCTTCCACGGTGAGTTCGTTGCGGACCCGGCCGTCGATACGGCGGGACAGGAACGGTTCGACCATGGCCATCAGGCGGTGCCCGGCGAGGCCGGACACCGCACGCCCGCAGGACTCGAGCGTGGCGACGCTGGCCGCGTCGTCGGCGTCGATCCGCAGGAGCATCTTGCCGCCCTCGAACCCGGCGGCGGCGATGCTCGCGGGGTCGTAGGCGGTGAAGCGGTCGTCCAGCTCGAAGGCGGTGCCGGCCAGGCCCCCGCGGTTCATCGAGCCGACGACGACCTTGTCGTCGAGGGCGCCCAGCAGGAGCAGGTCCTCGAGGACGTCCGGCGTGCCGAGCACGCCGTTGACGCCGGGGCGGGACAGGGCGAGCGCCAGCCGGTCGAGCAGGTCGGCGCGGTCGGCCATCGCCATCGGGCGGTCGCCCGCGCCGAGCGCACCCCGGGCGGGGTGGTCCGCGGCGACCATCATGAGCCGGCCGTGCTCGCCGAAGGGCGAGGTGGGGCGACGACGGGCGGCGGCGGCCTCGGCCACGGCGTCGGGCCGGTGCGCGCGGGTGCGCACGAGGTCCGACAGCACGGCCTCACGCACCGAGTCTCACGAGCCGCATCGCCACGTGTCCCTCCGCCGGGTGGCACCCGGCAGCCGTTGCCGGGTGGGTGATCGAATTCGTTGTGACTCCGAACACCGGGGATAGGTGTACGCTCGTCAGCGCTGTACGTCAATGGTTTGTCCTGACATATTTTGTCAGGACATGGAAGGAGCGGTGACGGAGTGGACCGACAGGCGAGCGGAGCGTTGGTCCCGGACGTCACCCTCGACCGGACGAGTCCCGTGCCGCTCTACTACCAGGTCGCGACGAGGCTGCAGCAGCAGATCGAGGAGGGTGACATCCCCGTCGGCTCCCGGCTGGAGAACGAGGTCGAGCTCGCCGACCGGCTCGGGGTCTCCCGGCCGACGATGCGCCGCGCCATCTCCTACCTGGTCGAACGCGGGATGCTCGTGCGCAAGCGCGGCGTGGGCACCCAGGTCGTGCACCCCAAGGTCCGCCGCCCCGTCGAGCTGTCGAGCCTGTACGACGACCTGCTCAAGAGCGGGCAGGCGCCGCGCACGGAGATCCGGGAGTTCGAGGTGCGGCCCGCCCCGGACCAGATCGCCGAGGCCCTCGGGATCCCGTTCGGCGCCGAGGTCACCTGGATCGAGCGGCTGCGCTTCGCCGGCGACGAGCCGTTGGCGCTCATGCACAACGCCGTACCCGTCGACGTGATCCGGCTGCGCCGGGAGGACCTGGAGCGCAACGGGCTGTACGACCTGCTGCGCGCCGCCGGGCACGTCCCGCGCATGGCCAACCAGGTCGTCGGCGCGCGGGTGGCGAGCGCGGGGGAGGCGCGGATCCTCGACGAGGCCCGCGGCGCGCCGCTGCTCACCATGACCCGCACCGCCTGGGACGCCGCGGGCAAGGCCGTCGAGTACGGCTCGCACCTCTACCGCGCCAGCCGCTACTCGTTCGAGCTCAACCTCACCAGCTGACGCGGGAAGGTTGAATGCGCAACGAGCGTTGCGCGGGGCATGACGACGAAGATCGGGTTCCTGTCCTTCGGGCACTGGCAGGACGCACCCGGGTCGCGGACCCGGTCGGCCGCCGACGCCCTGCTCCAGTCGATCGAGCTCGCCCAGGCGGCCGAGAACCTCGGCGTCGACGGCGCGTACGTGCGCGTCCACCACTTCGAGCGGCAGCTGGCCTCGCCGTTCCCGCTGCTGTCCGCGATCGCCGCGCGGACGGACCGGATCGAGATCGGCACCGGCGTGATCGACATGCGGTACGAGAACCCGCTGTACATGGCGGAGGAGGCCGCGGCCACGGACCTGATCAGCGGCGGGCGGCTGCAGCTCGGCGTGAGCCGGGGGTCGCCCGAGATCGCGCTGAACGGCGCCGAGTCCTTCGGGTACCGGCCGGGCGACGGGCAGACCGCCGCCGACCTCGCCCGCGCGAAGACCGAGCTGTTCCTCGCCGCGATCGACGGCGCCGCGGTGGCGACCACGGACCCGCAGCGATCCGGGGTGCGGGCCGGGCTGGCGGTCCAGCCGCAGGCGCCGGGCCTGCGCGAGCGCATCTGGTGGGGCTCCGGCACGCGGGGGACCGCCGTGTGGGCCGCCGGCCGGGGCATGAACCTGCAGAGCTCGACCCTGCTGTCCGAGGACACGGGCGAGCCGTTCGACCGGCTGCAGGCCGAGCAGATCCGCGCCTACCGCGCCGCCTGGGCCGAGCACGACCATGGGCACGACCACGGGCGCACGCCGCGGGTCTCCGTGTCCCGCAGCGTGCTGCCGGTGACCACCGACCTCGACCGCCGGTTCTTCGGGACCCACGGCGAGGGCGACCAGGTGGGCCTGCTCGAGGGCGTCCGCGCCCGGTTCGGGCGGACCTACGTCGGCGAGCCCGACCGGCTCGCCGCCGAGCTCGCCGCCGACGAGGCGGTCCGCGAGGCCGACACGGTGCTCTTCACCGTCCCGAACCAGCTGGGCGTGGAGTACAACGCCCACATCCTCGAGACGATCGTGCGGCACGTCGCGCCGGCCATCGGCTGGTCGGGAGCCGCCGTCGGAGTTCCCCAGAACTGACGATGTGAGCTGGGCCGGAATCCGAAACACGTCCGGGCCCGCCGCCGTTGACACTGCTGGAACGTTCAAGAACACGAGGAGCGAGATGAGTGAGCGCGTGCGTGCGCGGCTGCGGCTGCTGCACGACGAGTACGTGTCGGCGGTCAACTCCGCCGTCGAGGAGGGTCGCGAGGACCTGGTAGAGCGGCTGGTCGCCGACTACCCGGACGCCGCGCTGCGGATCATGGCCGAGCACGACGAGGTCCGGCGCGCCGCCTGACGCGCCCCGCCCGCCGGTCACGATCATGTGACACGCGGTGGTGTGCGCGCGCCGACGGCCCGGTGATGGCAGGCTCCCCGCCGTGCCATCACCTGGAGCGGCGCCCGCCCCGACCCTCCGCCCGCGGAGCGGACGGGTGGCGGCGCTCCTGTGCCTCCCCTTCTGCCTGCTGCTGGCCTGCGCCCAGCCGGGCGTGAACCAGCTGGCCGCGGATCCGGCCGAGCGCACCGCGACGACCTCCGCGGCGGCGCCACCCCCCACGGTGACCCCCTCGGCCGCGCTGGCCGCCCAGAGCACCCCCCTGCCGACCACACCGAGCCCCACCCCGACGACCTCGGCCCTCCCCACGGACGACGTCCAGGCCGGCCTGACGGCGCGGGAGGTGCCCACCGACGGGAGCGGGAACCTCGTCGTGGTGCCGGGCTCGACGCCTGCGCCGGGACCGGCCCCGGTCCGCACCCTGAGCGTCGCGGTCGAGGCCGGGCTCCCCGTCGAGCCCGGGGAGTTCGCGGGCTTCGTGATGACCACCCTGAACGACCCGCGCGGCTGGGGTGCCGGCGGCACCCTCTCCTTCGCGCGCACGGACGGCGAGGCGGCCATCCACCTGGTGCTCGCCACCCCGGGCACCACGAACCGGCTCTGCGCCCCGCTGGACACGGCGGGCGAGGTGTCCTGCCGCAACCAGGACCTGGTCGTGCTCAACTTCCGGCGCTGGGTGGAGGCGACCGCGGAGTACGCCGACAACCCGACGGGCTACCGGCAGTACCTGGTCAACCACGAGGTGGGGCACGCCCTGGGCCACGGGCACGTCACCTGCCCCGGGCCGGGGCTGCCCGCGCCCGTCATGCAGCAGCAGACCCTCGGCCTGCACGGCTGCACCCAGAACAGCTGGCCGAACCCGTGACGGGCCGGCCGGGGTGCGCGTCCCCCGGCCGGCCCCTCACGCTCCCGCGGTCACGACAGGTGCCGTCAGGCCCCCGGGTTCGTCGGGATCCCGTTCGGCGGGACGGGCGTCTCCCCGGCGGTCTCGTCCTGGATCGGGGCGTCGCCGTTGCTCGTCGTGCGCACCGGCGTGAGTGCCTTCGTGGTCTGGCCGGTGACCTGCACGACCTTCACCCCGGACATCCCGCTGTGCTTGTCCGCGGTGAACCGGTAGGGCGCGGCCCACGGGCCCTGGAACTGCGTGCCGCCCTTCTCGATCGCCTCGACCAGCCCCTGGCGGGTCGGGTTCGGCCCGGCAGCGAGCATCGCCTGGACGAACGCGTAGCCCTGCGACATGCCGAAGATCCGGAAGTTCGACAGGGCGCCGCCGTCGCCGTGCGCCTTCCAGATCGCGTCGAACTGCGCGGTCCACGGGTCCGCAGGGTTGTCCGCCCGCGGCAGGTACTCGTCCGTGATGATCCCGTTGAGCAGCGCGTTGTCGGTGACCTGGCCCTGCGAGAACCGGCCCAGCAGCGATCCGACGAGCACGGGGTCGGCGCCGATGTTGCTGTACACCCACTGCGGCTTGTAGTTCAGCTTCTGGCCCTGCAGCTGGGTCAGCGCGGTGTAGGAGGGCACGTTGAACCCGATCACGAGGTCGGCGTTCGCGGCCTGCAGCGCCGACATCTGCGGCCCGATGTCGGTGTTGCCCGGGGTGTAGCGCTCCACCGCCACGATCTGCTTGTCGAGGTACCGGCGGATGCCCCGCTCGGCGTCCGTGCCGACGTCGTCGTTCTGCAGGAAGAGGCCGACCCGCGCCTGCGGGAAGGTCTTGGCGACGTGGTCGGCGAGGATCTTGGCCTCGACCTCGTAGTCCGGCTGCCAGCCGAAGGTCATGGGGTGCTTCTGCGGCTGGTCCCACAGCAGCGAGCCGGAGGAGACGAAGAGGTCGGGCACGCCCTCGGTGTTGAGGAAGTCCACCACGGCGCCGTGGGTCGGGGTGCCGAGGCCGCCGAGGATCGCGAAGACCTGGTCCTGCAGCACCAGCTCGTTGACGACCTGGCTGGTCTGGGTGGGGTTGTAGGCGTCGTCGCGGAAGACGTAGTCGATCTTCCGGCCGTTGACGCCGCCGTGCGCGTTGACCCAGTCGAAGTAGGCCTTGGTGCCGGTCGGGATCTCGCTGTAGCCCGGCGCGGCGACCCCGGTGAGCGGGAAGTGCGAGCCCACCTTGATCGAGTCGGCGGTGATGCCGACGGTCGAGCCCTCGCTCTGTCCGCCGCCGCCCGAGCCGGAGTCGGGCCGCCCGCCCGCCCCGCACCCCGCGAGCGCCAGGACGGCGCCGAGGGCGAGGGCCACCAGCGCCCGCACCCGCCTTGACCTGCGCATCAGGACCTCCCTGTCCTCTCCTCCGGCGCCTCGGCCGGAGCGGTCGTGCGTGCGTGCCACCGGGCGCGCACGGTCCCCACCACGCCGCCGGGCGCGAGCAGGATGACGAGGATGAGCACCGCGCCGTAGACGAAGGGCGCCAGCTGCGCGGACTGCACGTCGCTGAGCCCGGCCGAGGCGCCGAGGTTGGTCACCGCGGGCGGCAGGAACACCAGCAGCGCGCTGCCCAGCACGGCGCCGAACAGGCTGCCGAGCCCGCCGAGGACCACCGCCGTGAGGAGCGAGATCGACAGCACGATGGTGAAGCCGGTCGGCGCGGCGAGGCGGACCACGACGCCGAGCACGCCGCCCGCGAGCCCCGCGCACGCGGCGCTCACCGTGAACGCCAGCACCCGCACCGGGCTGAGCCGGATGCCGGCCAGCTCGGCCGCGACCTCGTCGTCGCGCACCGCGCGCCAGATCCGGCCGATCCGGCTCGCGGCCAGGTTGGCCAGGAGCAGGAACGCCACGATCGCGACGGTCCAGCCCACGTAGGCGAGGTACTTGGCGCTGCTGGTCTCGTTGGCGGACAGGAAGTAGACGGCGTCGGCGAACCACTCCGGGGCGCGCGGCGACGGGACCGCCAGGCCCTGCTCGCCGCCGAGCGCCTCGTCGAAGTGGATCGCCAGGCCGGGCACCGCCACCGCGAACGCCAGGGTGGCGCCGGCCAGGTAGGGGCCCTTGAGCCGGGACGCGGCCGCCCCGACGATCACGCCGACCACCGCCGTGACGCCCGCGGCGATCACCAGCACCACCAGCAGCGGGATCCCGGCCGGCAGCAGCAGGCCGGCCGTGTAGGCCCCGACGGCCATCAGAGCGCCGTGCCCGAGCGAGATCTGTCCGTTGAGCCCGGTCAGGACGGTCAGTCCCGCGGCGGCGATCGCGTAGTACGACATGGTCGCGAACTGGGAGTTGCGGAACGGGCCGGTGAGCTCCAGCAGGAGCACGACGACGACCAGTGCGACGAGGGCGAGCAGGGCGTGCCGGGCGAAGGTGGCCCGGGGCCGCAGGCGGGCGGCGAGCCCCGCCCAGCGGCCCGGCTCGCGGCCCGACCGCGGTGCCGAGCCGGCCTTCTCCGTCGGCCGCACCGGGGTGGCCATCAGACCCTCCGCGCCGCGGTGCGGGCGAACAGGCCCTGCGGCCGGACCAGCAGCACCGCCACCAGCACGGCCAGCGCGGCCAGCGGCACGAGGTCGGCGCCCACGTAGCCCGTGACCAGCGCGAGGATCACGCCCATCGCCAGCCCGCCGACGACGGCGCCGCCGGGGGAGTCGAGCCCGCCCAGCACGGCGGCCACGAACCCGTTGACGATCACGGTGTCCATGTACGCCGGCCACACCAGGCTGCCGCTCGCGATCAGCACGCCCGCCAGCGAGCCGACCAGCGCGGCCAGCGCCCAGCCGAGGGTGAGCATCCGCCCGACCGGCACGCCGAGCAGCCGGGCGACCTCGCCGTCGAACGCCGAGGCGCGCATCCGCAGGCCGACGTCGGTGAAGCGGAACAGCGCGACCAGGCCCAGCAGCACCACGGCGACCGCGCCGATCGTGATCAGCATGCTCGGGGTGAGCGCGACCGTCACGCCGCCGACCGAGAAGCCCTCGAGCCCGGCCGGGGCGGGGAAGGACCGGAACTGGGCGCCGAAGAGGATCGACGCGAGCGCCTGCAGCGCCACGAACAGGCCGAGGGTCACGATCACCGCGCCCAGCTCGTTGTGCGGCCCGACCCGGCGCACCACCACGCGCTCGACGCCGGCGCCCAGTACCAGGCCGCAGGCGAGGGCCACGAGCAGCCCGACCCACCAGCTCCCGGTCGACTCGACGACCAGCAGCGCGAGGTAGGTGGTGAAGGCGGCCATCGCGCCCTGGGCGAAGTTCACCACCCGGGTCGCCCGCCAGATCAGCACCAGGGCCAGCGCGAACGCGGCGTACACCGCGCCCTGGCCCAGGCCGGTGAGCAGGGTGTTCACGAACTGCAGCACGGGTCTCCTCCCGTCGTGCGGGTCGGCGGCGTGGTCAGAAGCCCAGGTAGGCGTGCCGGAGGGCGTCGTCGGCGGCGAGCTCGGCGGCCGGGGCGCTCGCCACCACCCGGCCGAGGTTCAGCACCACCCCGACGTCGGCCACCGACAGGGCGCTGCGGGCGTTCTGCTCGACGAGCAGCACCGCGAGCCGGGACCCCTCGACCCGCTCGCGGAGCAGTTCGAAGATCTGGGAGACGACCCGCGGGGCGAGGCCCAGCGAGGGCTCGTCGAGCAGCAGGACGTCGGGGCCGCAGGCCAGGGCGCGGCCGATCACCAGCATCTGGCGTTCGCCGCCGGAGAGGGTGTGGGCGTCCCGGCGGCGGCGCTCGGCCAGCGGCGGGAACATCGTGTAGACGTCGTCGATCGCGGTGTCGGCGCGCCCGCGGGCCTTGCCCAGCAGCGCGCCGAGCCGCAGGTTCTCCTCCACGGTGAGCTCGGTGATCACGCCGCGGCCCTCGGGGACGTGCGCGATCCCGGCGCGGGCGATCTTCTCCGGCGCCGCCCCGGTGAGGTCGACGTCGCCGGCGTGCACGCTCCCGGACCGGGCGGGGACCAGGCCGGAGACCGTGCGCAGCAACGTGGTCTTGCCCGCGCCGTTCGCCCCGAGCACGGCGGTGATGTGGCCCGGCTCGGCGGCGACGTCGACGCCGTCGAGCGCGGTGACGGGGCCGTACCCGGCGGTCAGTCCGGTGACCCGCAGGGCGGCGGTGGTGGCCGGCGCGCTCACCGGTGGGCCTCCTCGCCGAGGTAGGCCGCGACGACGGCGGGATCGTCGCGGACGTCGTCGGGCGGGCCCTCCGCGACCACCTTCCCGAAGTCCAGCACCGTGATCCGGTCGCAGACGCTCATCACCAGGTCCATGTGGTGCTCCACCAGCACCACGGCCATCCGGTCCGCCAGGCCGCGCAACAGGTCGCCCAGCTCGTCCATCTCGTCGCCACCCAGCCCGCTCGCCGGCTCGTCGAGCAGCAGCAGCTCGGGCTCGGCGACCAGCGCCCGGGCCAGCGCGACCCGCTTCTGGACGGGGTACGGCAGGCTGCCGGGCAGCTGGTCGGCGTGGTGCGCCGCGCCCAGCTCGCCGAGCGCGGCGAGGGCCCGCTCGCGCAGCGCCCGTTCGTCGCGGTCCGAGCGGCGCAGGGCCAGCAGGCCGGAGAGGAACCCGGCGCGGCGGTGCCGGTCGGCCCCGACCATGACGTTCTCGGCCACGGTGAGCCCGCGGAAGAGCCCGACGCCCTGCAGCGTGCGCGCGATCCCCATGCCGGCCAGCTGGTGCGGGCGCAGCCGGCGGACCGCGGCGCCGTGCCAGCGCAGGGTGCCGGAGTCCGGCCGCACGAAGCCGCAGCAGACGTTGAACAGGGTGGTCTTGCCCGCGCCGTTGGGGCCGATCACGCCGTGCACACCGCGGGGTGGCACGGCGAGCGAGACCTGGTCCAGGGCGACCAGTCCGCCGAACCGCACCGAGACGTCGTCGACGGCGAAGAGGACGTCGTCGCCGCCGCTCCCCGCGACGGGGGAACCGGGACCGGGGGCGGGATCGGCGGGCGGTGCGGTCACGGGCGGGCCTCCCGGGCTGCGACGGCGGTGTCGGGCGGGGTGCATGGCGGGACGGGCACCCGGTTACCCGAAGTGAGGGGGATCACTCGGACGGGGCTCCAGATTGGGCGCCGCGACCAGCGAAGGCCATGGGCGCGGCGCCCAGGATCCGTGTCCGGATCCTGGGCGGAACGCCCGAATGGGTGGACGACCCGTTGTGACCTGTTGCACAGTGGCCGGGTGCGTCCCGTCGACGAGGAGCGGCGCGCCCCGGGCCGCCGCGCCGACGACCCCGGGGCACACCGGCACGGGACCGAACGCCACCGGACCGCCCGGGACCTCGACGAGGCCGCCGACGAGGCGTTGCGCGTGCTGGGCGCCGCCCTGTTCGACGAGCTCGACGCCCTCGCCGACCGGCTGGCCCTGAGCGTCCTGCGGCACGAGCGCTGCTACCTGGAGCTCGACCTGGTCGACGAGCTGCGCCAGGCCTGCCGGGTGAACCTGTTGCGCGGCATCGAGGTGCTGGCCGACGCGGTGCCCGACGGCGTCGACCCCGGCGACACCACGCGGGAGACCGGGCGGCAGCGGGCGCGGCAGGGCGTCCCGCTCGAGGCCGTGCTGCACGCCTACCGGCTCGGCTGCCGCATCCTCTGGGATGCGCTGCGCACGGCCTCGCGGACCCGGTTCGACGGCGCCTACGACGCCGGCCTGCTCGACGCGGCCGGGTTCGTGCTGCGCACCAACGACGGCAGCTCCGCGCTGCTCGTCGACGCGTACCGCCACGAGGAGCACCGGATGCGCGGCCGGGACCTCGGCCGCCGGCGCGCCACGCTCGACGCGCTGCTGGCCGGGCGGGGCCGCGATCCCGGGTTCGCGCGCGACGCCGCGGCGATCCTCGGGCTGCCGTCCGGCGGACCGGTCCTGTGCGTGGTCGGCGGGATCGACCGGGCCGGCTGCGACCCCCTGCGGGACCCGCACGAGACCCTGGCCGCGCACCGGATCGCCTCGTTCTGGATGCTCCGGGAGGACGAGCTGGTGGGGCTGGTCGCGCCGTCGGCGCGGCGGGCGGGGGAGGTGCCGCGGATCCTGGAGGCGCAGGTCGCCGGCCGGGTGGGGCTGTCCGCGGCCGTCGCGGACCTCGGCGCGGCCGACGCGGCCTACCGGATGGCCCGGACCGCGCTGCGCACGCTGGCCGGGCCGGGCCTGGCGGTGCTCGACGACCGGCTGCCCGAAGCGCTGCTCGCCGACAGCCCCGAACTGCTGCCGCGGGTCCTCGACGCCGGGCTCGGCGGACTGCCGGCGCTGCCCGAGGCCGACCGCGCGGTCCTGCTGGAGACGCTGGAGGCGCTGCTCGCGCACGGCGGCTCGCCCACGCACGCGGCGCAGGCGCTGTTCTGCCACCGCAACACCGTGATCTACCGGATGCGCAGGATCGAGGCCGTGACGGGGCGGCGGATCTCCGAGCCGCGCGACCGGCTGCTGCTCAGCCTGGGGGTGATGGCGGCCCGGACCGCCGGTGCCGCCGCCCCGGACGCGCCCGCCCCCGGCGCCGACCAGGACGGGGACACCCGCGGGAGGTGAGGCGTTCACCCGGGCGCCGCCCGCCGTCCGCCCACCGCTCACCCGGGCGCGATGGAGTGCTCCGATGCGGTTGGCGGTCCTCGACCTGGTGGGCACCACGATCGTCGACGGCGGCCTGGTCCTCGACGCGGTCCGGCGCGGCCTCGTGTCGGTCGGCGTGCCGGTCGTCGGCCCGCGGTTCCCGGCCCTGCAGCGGCAGGCCCGAGCGACCACCGACCGCCCGGTCCTGCGGGTCTTCGCCGACCTGCTCGACGGCGACCTGCGGCGGGCGCGGCTCGCGGCCGACGCCTACGAGGCCCACCTGCGGGACGCGGCGGCGCAGGGCCGGGTGCGGGAGGTGCCGGGGGCGGGGGCGGCGATCGCCGCACTGCGCGAGGCCGGCACCACGGTGGCGCTGGCGGGCGGGGTCCGTGCCGAGACGCGGGACGTGCTGGTCGCCCGCGCGGGCCTGGCCGCCGACCTGCTGTTCGCGCCGGCGGGCAGCCGCGGGCGCGGGTCGCCCGAGCCGGACCTGGTGCTGGCCGCCGCGAAGGCGGCCGACGCCGAGCCCGCGGACTGCGTGGTCGTGGCGGACTCGACCGCCGGGATGACCGCCGCGGCGCGGGCGGGCGCCGGGCTGGCGCTGGGGGTGCAGAGCGGGGCGCACACGCCCGCGCGGCTGCGGGCGGCCGGAGCCCACGACGTCCTCGGGTCGGTCGTGGAGCTCCCGGCGCGGCTCGGCCTACCCCAGCCGCCGGCGGCCCGGCGGCGGGGTGCGGGGCCGGACGGTCAGCTGGTCTCCTCGGACTCGCTGACCGCGGGCGGGGTGATCCCGTAGCCGCCGCGGTAGAACAGCAGGGGCAGCCGGGAGGCATCGGCGCCAAGGTCCGAGACCCGGCCGAGGACGACGGTGTGGTCGCCGCCGTCGTACTCGTTCCAGAGGGTGCAGTCGATCCAGGCGCTCACGCCCTCGAGCACCGGGGAGCCGGAGGGAGCGGAGTTCCAGGAGACGCCGGCGAACTTGTCCGTGCCGGAGCGCGCGAACCCGTTGCTGTACTCCTGGTGGTCCTCGGCGAGCACGTTCACGCAGAACGACCCCACCTCGCGGATCCGCGGCCAGGTGGAGGACGTGCGCGCGGGGGAGAAGGAGATCAGCGGCGGGTCCAGCGACAACGAGGCGAACGACTGGCAGGTGAAGCCCAGCGGCCCGTCCGGTCCCTGCGCGGTGATCACGACGACGCCCGACACGAAGTGCCCCAGGACGTCGCGCATCGCCTCGGGGGTCACCGGCTGGGGAGTCTCCGTCGTACTCGGCATGCCCCGAGCCTAGGCAGCGTCCGGCCGGATCTCCATGCCTCGCGACAGGGCGGTGTGACACACCCGGCGCGGGCGGCGGGGCGAGATCCACCGATCGGGCCCGCCTGTCGCCGGGGCTCGGGGCGGGCCCGGTCCCAGAATGATCACCGGCCGGCGGCGTCACCGCTCGTGGGGAGCCCGGTGGGCGGCGTCGGCCCCGTCCGCGTGGGGCCCGTGCGGCCCGGCCACGGACGCGACGCGGCCCCGCACCCGATCGGGGTGCGGGGCCGCGTGCGCCGTGTGTCGGTCGGTCCGTAGCGGTCAGCTGGCGTAGGCGCGCAGGCGGTCCGCCCGCTCGCCGACCCGCAGCTTCGCCATGACCTCGCGCTCGATCTGGCGCACCCGCTCGCGGGAGAGCCCGAAGCGGCGGCCGATCTGGTCCAGCGTGCGCGGCTGGCCGTCGTCGAGGCCGTAGCGCATCCGGATCACCGCCTGCTCGCGCTCCTCCAGGGTGCCGAGCACCCGGCGCAGGTCGTCGTGCAGCAGGTGCGAGATGACCGTGTTCTCGGCGTCGGCCGCCTGGTCGTCCTCGATGAAGTCCCCGAGCGGGGCCTCCTCGTCGCTGCCGACCGGCATGTCGAGGCTTACCGGGTCCCGCGCGTGGTCGAGCAGGTCCGCGATCTTCTCCTCGGGCAGCCCGGACTCGGCGGCCAGCTCCTCGTGGGTGGCCTCGCGGCCGAGGCGCTGGTGCATGTCCCGCTTGATCCGGGCGAGCTTGTTGACCTGCTCCACCAGGTGCACGGGCAGCCGGATGGTGCGGGCCTGGTCGGCCATGCCGCGGGTGATCGCCTGCCGGATCCACCACGTGGCGTAGGTCGAGAACTTGAAGCCCTTCGCGTAGTCGAACTTCTCGACCGCGCGGATCAGGCCCAGGTTGCCCTCCTGGATGAGGTCGAGCAGCGGCATGCCGCGGCCCGTGTACCGCTTGGCCAGCGAGACGACCAGGCGCAGGTTCGCCTCGAGCAGGTGGTTGCGGGCCCGCTCGCCGTCCCGCACCACGGCCCGCAGGTCGCGGGCGTAGGCGGCGTCGAGCTCGCGGCCCTCGGCGCGCGCGGTGTCGAGCACGTGCGTCGCGAAGACGCCGGCCTCGATGCGCTTCGCCAGGTCGACCTCCTCCGCCGCGGTGAGCAGCGCGGTCTTGCCGATCCCGTTCAGGTACACGCGGACCAGGTCCGCGGCCGGGCTCTGCGCGTCGAGATCCTCGGCGGTCAGCTCCGGTCGCACGGTCTCCTGGACCTCGTCCACCGTCTCCTCGGTGACCTCCTCCGGCGCCTCGGGGGACGCCGGGACCGCCGTGGTGCGCCCACGGGCCGACTTCTTCACGGCGCCGGAGCGCGAGGACGAGGTACGCTGGCCGGGAACGCGAGCCGGCGCGCGGCGCCGGGTGGGCGCCGTCGCGGAATCGCTACCGGTGCTCCGGCGTGCGGATCCGGTGTGTGCAGGGTCCAGTGCGGGATCCACCGTCGGTGCCACTGTCATGGACGTTCCTCCCCTAACGCGACCCGGGCGGTTCGCCGGTGGGAAAGGCCCTCCGCCGGGGTTCTACAGGGTTGAACGCACGGGTGCGGATAAACGTTCCCGGCTCCGCGCATCCGCCGTGCGGGTGACGGATGCCGGGAACGTCCTCCTGCGTCAGGCGACGCCCGAGATGCCGCTCGTCGAGAGCGCGCGGACCTCCGCCATGAGCGCCGGCCAGTCCCGGTGCAGGGCGTTTCGCCCGGTGAACAGGCCCAGGTGGCCGCCCGCCGCCACCCGCTTCGTGATCGACTCCGCCGGCGTGGACACGTGGTCGGCGATCGCGAACAGCTGCGGCGGCGGGGTGATGTGATCCGTGGCACCCGCGAGCAGGAACAGCGGGCAGGAGATCGCGTCGAGCCGGGCCGGGCGGCCGTCGACCTCGAGCTCGCCGCGCACCAACCGGTTGCGCCAGAACAGGTTCTCGACCAGCCAGAGGTAGAACGCCCCCGGGATGTCCTGGGTGTGCTTGAACCAGTCCTCGAACACGCGGTAGCGCTGCACGTGCGCGGGGTTGTCCACGTCGGCCAGCAGGCGCAGCTGGCGGCCGATCTCCGCCTGGGGCTGGATCATCACGAAGTTGGCCAGCACCGCGGCGCCGGCCATCGTGCCGCCGTTGGCCGCGACCAGGGCCCGGTACGGCGCGAGGCCGAACCTCCCGGCGAGGGCCTGCGTCGAGGCCGCGATCACCGAGTCGCCCGCGTGGAAGTCGATCGGGGCGCCCGCCAGCGTCAGCGTGTGCACGCGCTCCGGGTGCAGGGTCGCGTAGATGGTGGCCAGCCAGCCGCCCTGGCAGTCGCCCACCAGGTTGGCCCGCCCGCCCATCCGGCGGATGGAGCGGTCGATGACCTCGATGTAGTCCGTGATGGTGACCCGCTTGGTCGCGGGCGTGGCCGGGCGCCAGTCGAGGGAGTACAGCCGGGTGAGCCCGGACTCGCGCAGCGCGGTCAGCTGGCTCTGGCCCGGCGCGAAGTCGACGACCGTCGAGCTGTGCCCCGCCTGCGGCGGCAGCACCAGCGTGGGGACGACGGGGTCGGCGCGGTCCTCGTCCGCGGTGAAGTCCCGCAGTACCGCGAAGTCCGTCTCGAGCGTGATCCGGTGCGGGAGGTGCCAACGCGGCTCGGCCCGGTCGAGCACGGTCGTCCACCACAGGCCCGTGCGCGCGGGGGCCGACCACGGGCGCCGGGCGAGCGACCACCAGGCGGCGCCGGCCGCCTTGCCGGCCTCGGCCAGGCTGCGCGCCGCCGTCTCCGTGCCGTAGCGGAGGAGGAACCGGTAGGGGTGGTCGGCGGCGGGGCCGCCGACCGGGGTGCCCGCAAGCTCCTCGGTGCCGATGCGCTCGAGGGTGCTCTCGCCCGTGTCTCCGGACAGCGCGCTGGTCATAGGTCGTCTCCCATCGCCGGTGATGTCGACCGTCGTGTGCTACTCGACGGTAAGTCGTGGTGGGTATCCCGAGCAACCGGGGACCTACCCGGGAGTAGTGCTTGCTATGCCAAGCGCAGGTGACGGGGCTTACGAAGTGACGTGGATCTGTCGCCCCCCGCTACCGGGGAGTACCCCCCACCATGGGGCGACCGCCCGCCGGAGAGCCCGATCGGCCCGGGGCGGGCACAAGCCGTTTCAAGGGGGAGGCCACCGCCGATGACGTCCAGGAAGACACTCGCAGCAGTCCCGCCGGCCGCGGACGCGCCCGGAACGGACGCGCCGTCCGACCGGGCAGGGGCCGAGGAGCGTGCGCGCCGGGTGGTCGGCTCGGTCGCGGACGCGGTGAAGGAGAGGCTCGACCCGCGCACCGTCGCGGCCCGACTGGACCCGATCGGTTTCGTGCCCGCGCTCGCGGGCGCGGCCAAGGCGGTCGCCACCCACCCCGGCACCGCCGCCAAGGTCGGCCTCGGCTGGGGCCTCGACGCGTCCCGCGCCGGTGCCGTCGGGGCGCTGCGCGCGGTCGGGGCGACGACGGCCGGCCCGGCCGTGCTCTCCGAGCGCGACCCGCGCTACAAGGACCCGGTCTGGGAGGAGAACGCCTGGTACTGGTTGTGCCGCCAGGAGTACACGCTCCTCGCCACCCGGCTCCGCGAGCTGGCCGGGGGCCTCGAGCTCGAGCCGGTGACCCGGCGCAAGATCGACTTCCTGGTCGCGCAGCTCATCGAGGCCGCCGCGCCGCCGAACTGGCCGGCCGGCAGCCCGGGCATGGTGCAGAAGGCCTTCGAAACCGGCGGCCGCAGCCTGGTCCGCGGCGCCCGCAACGCCCTGCGCGACCTCGTGCAGAACCGCGGCCTGCCCCGGCAGAACACGCCGGGGGAGTTCGTGGTGGGCGAGCACCTCGCCTCCACCCCCGGCAAGGTGGTCTACCGCAACCGGCTGATCGAGCTGATCCAGTACGCCCCGCAGACCCCGCAGGTCCACGCGATCCCGCTGCTCATGAGCCCACCGTGGATCAACAAGTTCTACATCATGGATCTCGCCCCGGGGCGCAGCCTCGTGGAGTGGGCCGTGCAGCACGGACACACCGTGTTCATGATCAGCTACCGGGACCCGGACTCGACGCTGCGCGACCTGACGGTGAGCGACTACCTGCTCGAGGGGCCGCTGGCCGCGCTCGACGTCGTGCAGGAGATCACCGGTGCGCCCAAGGTCAACGTCGCCGGGCTGTGCCTCGGCGGGACGATCGCGGCGTCGATGCTGGCGTGGCTCGCGGCCCGCGGCGACGACAGGGTCAACAGCCTCACCCTGATGAACACCCTCCTGGACTTCACCGGCCCGGGCATCCTGGGCGTGTTCACCGACGAGGCCACCGTCGCCCGGCTCGAGCGGACCATGCGCAAGGACGGGTACCTGCCCGCCTCGAGCATGAAGATGACCTTCGACCTGCTCCGGGCCACGGACCTGCTGTGGCGCTACGTCGAGGCCAACTGGCTGCAGGGCCGCGACCCCGAGCCGTTCGACATGCTCACCTGGAACGCCGACTCGACCCGGATGCCGGCCGAGATGCAGGCCGAGTACCTGCGCACCTGTTACATCCGCAACGAGCTGGCCGAGGGCAAGCTCGAGCTCGCCGGCGAGCGGCTGGACCTGCAAAACGTCCGCCAGGACGCCTACGTCATCACCGCCGAGCGGGACCACATCGCGCCGTGGGAGTCGGTCTACCTGGGTGCGCGCCGGCTCGGCGGCACCGTGCGGTTCGTGCTGTCGAACTCCGGGCACATCGCCGGGGTCGTCAACCCGCCCTCGCCGAAGTCGCGGCACTGGTTCACCGAGCAGTCCGAGCTGCCGGAGACCGCGCAGGACTGGCGCGACGACGCCACCGAGCAGCGCGCGAGCTGGTGGGAGGACTGGGCGAACTGGGCCGAGCAGCACGGCGGCGACAAGGTCGCCCCGCCGTCGCTGGGCTCCGACGCGCACCCCCCGCTCGGCGACGCGCCGGGCACCTACGTGCTGCGGAGCTGACGTCCCGTCGACCGGGGCCGCGACACCGCGGCCCCGGATCGGGAAGACTGGGGGCATGACGACGGGTGGCGGTGCCGGTCCGGCCGAGGACCGGGTGCGGGACGGGGGCTGGTCCGATCAGGTCAACGCGCTGGGCGGGTTCATCCGCGCCCAGCGCCAGATGGCCAAGCTCTCGCTGCGCGAGATGGCCTCCATGACCCGGGTCTCGAACGCCTACCTGAGCCAGGTGGAGCGCGGGCTGCACCAGCCGTCGCTCAAGGTGCTGCACTCCATCGCCGACGCGCTGCACCTCAACACCGAGCAGCTGCTGCAACAGGCCGGCTGGGGCGGGGGAGCCGGGGCCGGCGCAGCCGCGGCGAACGGCCGCGCCGAGGCCGCGGCCGACGAGGCCCCCGCCGGCCCGTGCTCGGTCGAGGAGGCCGTGCGCGCGGAGTCGCGGCTGACCGAGGAGCAGAAGACCGCGCTGCTCGGGGTGTACCGGAGCTTCCTGGAGTCCTGACGTGCGCCGGTTCGTGCCGTGACCCGGCCCACGACCAGCTTTGATTGACATACTTAACGCCGCTGCGTAGTTTAGGTAGCGCGACGCCGATCGGCGTGCGCCACCAGAACTCTCCGAGACACCCGCCCCGCACGAAGGGGCAGAGGAAGGGAGGCCGGGATGGCCGGCACCAGCGAGAAGCTCACCGACTTCGCCAAGCGCGGCCAGGAGGCCGTCAGCTCCGCGTTCGACGCCTGGACCGACGCCGTCGGCTCGCTCACGTCGTTCCGCCCCTCGGCGGCCGAGGCGCAGAGCCTGCTCGACAGCTCGTACGGCGCGGCGGAGAAGGTCCTCGCCAGCCAGCGCGACTTCGCCAAGAGCGTGCTCGAGGCGGGCGTGCAGGTCGTCGAGACCGTGGGCGAGCAGGCGGACAAGGTCTCCGCCAAGGCCCGCACCACCGCGACCCGCAAGACCACGCCGACCGTCTGACCTGCGGGTCAGGTCTCGACGATCACCGTGAACGGGCCGTCGTTCACCGACGCGACGGCCATGGCGGCGCCGAAGCGGCCCGTCTCCACGTGTGCACCCCGTGCGCGCAGGGCCGCCACCACGGCGTCGACCACCGGCCCGGCCACCTCCGGCCGGGCCGCGGCGGACCACGAGGGCCTGCGGCCCTTGCGGGTGTCGCCGTAGAGCGTGAACTGGCTGACCACGAGCAGCGGGGCGCCCGCGTCGGCGCACGACCGCTCGCCCTCGAGCAGCCGCAGCTCCCAGAGCTTGCGTGCCATCCGCTCGACGTCCTCGTCGCCGTCGGTGTGGGTCACGCCCAGCAGGACGAGCAGGCCCTCGCCCTCGATCACGCCGACGGTCCGGCCGTCGACGGCGACCGAGGCGCCGCGGACCCGCGAGGCGACCGCCCTCACCGGGCGGCCCCGGCGGGGAGCAGCACGCCGTGCCGCACGAACTCGCGCACGGCGGGCAGGGCGGCCTGCACCAGGGCGTCGACCGGGCGGTCGTGGGCGAAGGACAGCAGCGCGAACAGCTCCGCCAGGGGCAGCGCGCCCGAACATCCCGCGAGCAGCGCGGCGGCGGGCTCGTCGACCTCGTGCCGCCACTGCGGCCCGTCGGCGAGCACGACCGCCGCGCCCGCGTCCGACCAGCCCTCGTCGCCGGCCACGGCGTAGCGCTCGAGGGTCGCGCTCGGCGAGAGCGTGAGCCGGGCGCCCAGCAGCGCCTCGTCGCGGGCGTGGTTCCGCAGCCAGTCGACGCGGTCCAGCCAGCCCGCCATCTCGGCGTTCAGCGGGTCGGCGAGCTCGCCCGGCAGGTCCTCGACCACGACCTCCGGGGCCCGCCCGTCGGGCACCGTGCGCAGCAGCAGGAACCCGAACCCCACGGCCTCGACGCGCTCGGCCTCCAGCCAGTCCAGCCAGGCCGCCGCCTGCGCGCGGGTGGCGGGCGCGGACAGGTCCAGGCCGGCATCGCGCTGCCAGGTCCCCACGTGCAGCGCCGGGTCGGTCACCTCGCGCTGCACGATCCACGCGTCGCAACCCTCCGGGACCCACGACCGCACCCGGTCCGGCCAGTCCTCGCCGCGGACGTGCAGCCACGAGCCGAGCAGCTGGGCGCGCCCGCCGGGCCGCAGCCGGGCGGGCAGGTCGCGCAGCAGCCCGGCCAGGGCGGCGTCGCCGGCCTGGCCCGAGTCCCGGTACACGTACTCGACCCGCGCCGGGCCGGGCACGAACGGCGGGTTGGAGACGATCGCGTCGAACCGCCGGTCGGACACCGGCGCCAGCCAGGGGCCCTCGACGAGGTCCACGTTGCGCACGCCGGACAGGGCGAGCGTGGCCCGCGCCGTCGCCAGGGCCCGCGGTGCGACGTCGGTCGCCGTGACCCGCCCGGAGAACCGGCTCGCGTGCAGGGCCTGCACCCCGCACCCCGTCCCGAGGTCCAGGGTGTCCCGCACCGCCGTCCGGACCAGCGACGACGCCAGCGTCAGCGACGCCCCGCCGACCCCCGTCACGTGGTCGCGGTCCTGCCGGGCCGCCGGCGTGTCCAGGTCGGACAGGACGTACCAGAGGGCCTCGCCACTGGCGTCCTCCTCGCCGTAGGGGCGCAGGTCCATCGCCGCGCGCACGCCGTCGGGCGTCCGGGTGAGAAGCCCGCCCGCGACGAGCGCGTCGAGCCCGGGCAGCGGCGGCGCGGCCTCGGTGCCGCCCAGGAGGAACAGCCGGACCAGCGAGCCGAGGCCGCCCGCCTCGCGGGTGGCGCGGGCGGCCGCCTCCGGCTCGCCGCGGGTGAGGGCCGCGTGGGGCCCCGCACCGAGCAGGTCGCGCACGCCGGTGGTGGTGAAGCCCTGCTCCAGCAGGGTGTCCCGCAGCCGGGCGCAGAGATCGTCGGGCAGTGCCGGGGAGGGAGCGGCGGCGTTCATCGGGACCCATCCTCACCGATGCCGGTTCGTGCAGGTCACCCGGTACCGTGGCCCCGTGCTGAGCCTCTCCCAGGACGCCGCCGCCGACGCGCTGCTCGACCGCGACCCGCTGGCCCTGCTCACCGGCATGCTGCTCGACCAGCAGATCCCCATGGAGCGGGCGTTCGCCGCGCCTGCGGAACTGGCCCGCCGGCTCGGCACGGACACCCTCGACGCGGGGCAGATCGCCGGGTACGACCCGGAGAAGCTGGTCGAGGTCTTCGCCGAGAAGCCCGCGCTGCACCGGTACCCGCGGTCGATGGCGGGCCGCGTGCAGGCGCTGCACCAGGCGATCGTCGAGCGCTACGACGGCGACGTCACCGGCATCTGGTCCGACGCGGCCGACGGCAGGGAGCTGTTCCGCCGGCTGTCGGCGCTGCCCGGGTTCGGTACCCAGAAGGCGCAGATCTTCGTCGCACTGCTCGGCAAGCAGCGCGGGGTCACGCCGGAGGGGTGGCGCGAGGCCGCCGGCAGCTACGGCGAGGAGGGCTCGTTCCGGTCCGTGGCCGACGTCCGCGACCCCGGGTCGCTGGAGAGGGTCCGCGAGTTCAAGCAGGCGGCCAAGGCGGCGAAGAAGGCCGGGAAGTAGGCGGGGAAGCAGGCGGGGGAGCAGGCGGGGAGGCAGCGGACCGCGGAGTGCGGCGCGGGACACGCCCCGCACCGTGATCGACCCGCAGTAGCATCGACCCCGTGCACAAGGTCCCGACCGACCGCCGCGAGATGCGGGTCATCGACCCGGATCAGGTGTGCGACGCGACGGCCGTGCTCGCCGACACCGAGCAGGTCCAACACGCGGCCACCGTCCTCGACGCGCTCGGTGAGGTGAACCGGCTCTCGATCCTGCTGGCGCTGCAGCACGCCGGCGACCTCTGCGTGTCCGACCTCGCGGTCGCCGTCGGGATGAGCGACAGCGCGGTCTCGCACGCGCTGCGACTGCTGCGCGCGCACGGCATGGTCACCGCGCACCGGGAGGGCAGGCTGGTGCGCTACCGCATCTCGGGCGGGCTGGCGAAGCGGCTGCTCGAGGTCGTGTCCGAGGAGGCCGTCGGGCCGGTGCGGCTGCACGCCCACGGTGCGCACGACGAGTCCGAGGGCGCCGGTCCCGAGCCCGGGCGGGCGGGCTGACCCGGTCGAGCGGTCACTGCTCGAGCACCGCCCGATCGGGGCAGGTCGGGCATCGCCTGTGGGCCGACGGGGTGGTCCGTCCCGGGAGTGTTGCGCAACGCAATCCGCTGCCGGGTCGACGCGCGTACCGTCGGGGCGAGTGACACGATGGGGAAGGAGGTGGTCCGGTGACGACCGAACCCAGTCGCTCGACGGGACGGGACTCCGATCCCGTGCTCATCACGGATGCGCAGCGCTCCTACGAGGAGGAGCTCGCCACCCGGAAGCGACGCTACAAGATCATGATGGGGATGCGCATCCCGTTCATGATCCTCGCCGCCGTCTTCTACCACATCCCGTGGCTCGCGGTCACGCTGCTGGTCATCTCGATCCCGCTGCCGTGGATCGCGGTGCTCATCGCGAACGACCGGCTGCCGCTGAAGACGGAGAAGGTCAACCGGTACCGGGGCGAGCGGCTCGAGCTGGAGTCGAAGGAACACCCGGTCATCGAGAGCGGCAACAGCACCTGAGCAGCCCGCCGCTCAGTTGGCGAGCTGCACGGCGACCTCAGCGGCGAGGCGGGCGTTCGCGCGGACCAGCGCGACGTTGGCGGCCAGGCTGGCGCCGTCGCTGGCCGCGTGGAAGTGCTCCAGGAGCGCGGGCGTCACGTCCTTGCCGGTGATCCCGCGCTCCGCGACCAGCCGCAGGCCGTCGGCGAGCAGGCGTTCGTGCAGGGCGGCGTCGAGCTCGTCGGCCTCGGGAACGGGCTGCGCGAGCAGCATCCCGGATCCGGGGCCGAGCACGGTGTGCGCCCGCCAGGCCGCTGCGGCCTCGGCGGCGGACTCGACCCGCCAGGGGACGGGGAAGCCGGCGTCGCGCCGGTAGAAGCCGGGGAAGCGGTCGGTGCGGTAGCCCAGGACCGGCACCGACGAGGTCTCCAGCACCTCCAGGGTGGCCCCGACGTCGAGGATCGACTTCACCCCCGCGGACACCACCAGCACGGGCGTCACGGCGAGGGCGGGCAGGTCCGCGGACACGTCCCAGGTCTCGCGGGCGTCGCGGTGCACCCCGCCGAGCCCGCCGGTGGCGAAGACCCGGACCCCGGCCAGGGCGGCGAGCCGGGCGGTCGCGGCGACGGTCGTCGCGCCGGAGCCGCCCAGCCCGGCGGCGACGCCCAGGTCCCGCACCGACAGCTTCTCCAGCCCGCCGGCGCACACCCGGTCCAGCTCGGGAGCCTCCAGACCGACGTGCGGGCGCCCGTCGAGCACCGCGATCGTCGCCGGCACGGCCCCCGCGGCACGCACCTCGGCCTCGAGCTCGTCGGCCACCTCGCGGTTGCGGGGTGCGGGCAGCCCGTGCGCCAGGAGCGTGCTCTCCAACGCGACCACGGCACCCCCCGATCCCAGTGCGGCGCGGACGGCGGGTGAGAGCACGAGGTCGGGCACGTGGGGCATCATGGAGCACATGCCCACCCAGACGCTGCCCGACGTCGAGACCCGGCCCCAGGGGACCGACTCGACCGGCTCGGACGAGCCGAAGATGTTCCACTACGTGAAGAAGTCCAAGATTGCCGAGAGCGCGGTCCTGGGCAACATGGTGGAGGCGCTGTGCGGGGAGCGGTTCCCGGTCACGCGTTCGCCCAAGCCGGGCTCGCCGGTGTGCCCGGACTGCAAGAAGATCTACGAGGGCCTGCCCAAGGGCGACGGGGGCGAGTGACCGCCCGCGGCGCGGCCTAAGGAACCACGGGCAGGAGCCCGGCGAGGATCCTGCGGAGCGCGGTCGGCAGCGGGTCGCCGCCGGCCGGCCCCGGGTCGAGCGCGGCCAGGTGGGGATGGTTCCCCTGCGCCACGACGTGGGCCGCGAACCGGGCGCTGCGCCTCGCGTCCACGGGGGAGGCCTCGGCCTGCGCGGCCGCGGCCACCACGGCCTGGAGCATGGCCAGGGCGACCAGCTTGTCGCCGTCGGGCGCGGGGTGGTCGGCGAGCACGGCGAGGACGTGCTCGGTGAGGTCGAGCCCGCGCGGGCCGGCCACGGGCCGGGTGAGCACCAGCCCGGGCAGCCAGGGGTGCCGGCGGTGGATCTCCCGCGCCTGCAGGCCGACGTCGACCAGGTCGTCGAGCCACGCGCCGGTCGGGGCGCCGAGCCGGTACTCGCCCGCGACGTGGTCGGCCATGAGGTCCAGCAGGTCCTCGCGGGTCTCGACGTACCGGTAGAGCGAGCCCGCGCCGGTGCCCAGCTCGGCGGCGACATGGCGCATCGACACGCCCGCGAGCCCGTCGCGGTCCGCCACCCGCACGGCCGCCTCGGTGATCTCGGCCCGGCTGCGGCCCGCCGGCCGCCCGACGCCGGAGCCCTCCGGGCGCATCCAGATCAGGTCCGGCGACGGCATGCGCACCTCCTTCGCGAACAGCGTACGCACTGCAGGTCCGCGTCCTACTCCGCCGGCCGGTTCCGGCCCGTGCGCCGCGTGGGCGTGGCCGCGCGCGGGTCCTCCGGCCAGTGGTGCTTCGGATAGCGGCCGCGCAGCTCGGCGCGGACCTGCGGATACCCGGTGTCCCAGAAGGACTCCAGGTCGTCGGTCACGGCGGCGGGCCGTCCGGCGGGGGAGAGCAGGTGCAGCAGGACGGGGACCCCGGCGATCCGCGGCGTGGCCGTCCACCCGAAGGCCTCCTGCACCCGGACGGGCAGGACCGGGCGGTCGCCGGAGTAGTCCACGGCGATCCGCGACCCGCTCGGCACGGTGATCCGCTCCGGGGCGAGCTCGTCGACCCGGCCCGCGAGCGGCCAGCCGACCAGGCCGCGCAGGGCCGCCCCGGCGTCGACGGCGGCGAGATCGGCGCGGCGCCGCGCGGACGCCAGCGGCGCCGCGAGCCAGCCCGCCGGGTCGGCGGCCCCGGCCAGCAGGTCCTCCTCGGCGACGCCCGGCCAGTCGCCGCCGAGGGTGCGGTGCAGGAAGGCGAGCCGTGCGCGCAACGCCCGGTCCGCGGCCGACCAGCGCAGCAGGCCCGTGCCCTCGGCGCGGAGCCCGGCGACCAGCGCCTCGCGGACGAGGGCCGGGTCGGGATCGCGCAGCGCACGCTCCTCCAGCACGATCGCGCCGAGCCGGCGGACCCGCCGGGCGCGGACGTCGCCGTCGGTCCACGCGACCTCCTCGGCCTCGGTGAGCAGCGTCGCGGCCACCTCCTCGGCGAGCGCCCGGTCGGCGGCCGCGGCCAGCCGCACCCGCCCGTGCACCGCGCCGGGCGTGCGGTCCGCGACCGCGACGGCGAGCCACTCCTGCGCGCCCAGCTCGGCGTCGGCGACCTCGACGGCCGTGCCGCCCGCCATGAGGAACACCGGCGCCTCCCCGGACCGCCGTCGTGCGATCCGCTCCGGATGGGCCAGGCCCGCCACCAGTGCGGCCTCCCCGCGTCCGGCGCCGCGGGCCGCCCGCGCCCCGGGGACGAGCCGGGCGAGCCGCTCCGCCTCGGCCCGCC
>NZ_BSFQ01000034.1 GCF_027922425.1 Pseudonocardia halophobica
GGGACGGCCCGCGGTGGGGTGGTTCGACACCCGCCGCCTCGACGAGCCGGGCCGCGGCCCGGGGCAGCCCGGCGCAGCGGATCCCGGCCCGGGCGCCGCGCACCCCGGCCCGGGCCATCCTGCTCCCGGCCGGCCCGACGGGCCGCCCAGCTCGGGGCGTCCGAGCGCGAGCCGGTCCGGTCCGCAGCGACCCGGCCCGGCAGGCCCGCCGCCCCGCCCGGCTGAACCCCGCCCGGCTGAACCCGGCCCGGCTCAACTCGGCCCGGGTCCGTCGCGCACCGCTCAGCCGGGCCCCGATCACGCTGCGGTCACCCAGCCCGCCCCGACCCGGCCCGGTCCCGCCCAGCCCGGTCCCGCTCAGCCCGGTCCCGCTCAGCCCGGCAACGCCCAGCCCGGCAACGCTCAGCCCGCGCCCTGGCCCACAGCACGGGAGCGAACGGCGCGGCAGGAGGCCCGGGCCACCGGCCGCCCGGGTCCGCATCCCCCGAACCAGTCCCCGCCCGACCGCCGCCCCGGGCCGCCGCCCCGCCCGTCGGGACCCGGCCCCTGGCCGAACCCGCCCGACCCCGACGCGACGGCGCCGGTGCACGGCGGGCCCGCGGCGGACCGCCCCCGCCCGGGCGCCGTGACCCGCGGGCCGCAACGCCGGCCCGTCCCGCCGCCGTGGCAGCGCGTGCCGGGCGGCAACTTCGACGACCCCACCGAGCTGATGGCCCCGCTCGACCGGCCGACCGACGTGATCGCGCCCGTCGACGGCCGGGCGAAAGCCGAGCCCGGTCCGCCGAAGGGCCAGTCCCTCGCCCGGTCGAGCTCGATGATGGCCGTCGCGAACCTGGCGAGCCGGGTCACCGGCTTCCTGCGCCAGATCGCGCTGGCCGCGGTGCTGTCGTTCGGCCTGGTCAACAGCTCGTACACGATCGCGAACACGCTGCCGAACATCGTCTACGAGTTCCTCATCGGCGGCGTGCTGACCAGCGTGATGATCCCGCTGCTGGTCCGCGCCCAGAAGGAGGACGCCGACGGCGGCGAGGCCTACACCCGTCGCCTGGTCACCATGGCCGGCGCCGCCCTGCTCGTGGCGACCCTCGTCGCCATGCTCGCGGCAGGACCCCTGGTCGCCCTCTACATGGGCAGCCAGACCACGGACACGGCGAACCCCGAGCTGGCCACCGCGTTCGCCGTCCTGCTGCTGCCGGAGATCTTCTTCTACGGCATCGGCGCACTGCTGGGCGCGATCCTGAACAGCAAGGGCAGGTTCGCGGCGTTCGCGTGGGCGCCCGTGCTGAACAACGTCGTCATGTTCGCCGTGCTCGTCGTCTACGTCCTGGTGCCGGGGGAGATCAGTCTCGACCCGGTCCGGATGGGCGACACGAAGCTGCTGGTCCTGGGCATCGGGACGACGCTGGGCATCGCGGTGCAGGCGCTCGTCCTGCTGCCCGCGATCCGCCGGGCCGGGGTGTCGCTGAGGCCGCTGTGGGGCTGGGACCCGCGACTGTCGTCGGCGGGCGGGTTGGCGCTGTGGGTCGTCGCGTACGTGCTGGTGGGGCAGGCGGGTCTGATCGTCACCACCCGCGTCGCGACCGCCTCGGACCCCGGCGCCTACGCGATCTACTCCAACGCCTGGCTGCTCCTGCAGGTCCCGTACGGCGTGCTCGGGGTCTCGCTGCTCACCGCGCTGATGCCCAGGATGAGCCGGGCGGCGGCGGAGAACCGGTTCGACGACGTCGTGTCCGACCTGTCCCTCGGCAGCAGGCTCTCGACGGTCTTCCTGGTCCCGATCTCGGTGCTGCTGACCTTCTTCGGCACCGAGGTGGGCCTCGCGCTGTTCTCCCTCGGCGCGGGCAACGCGGGTGGTGGCGCCGCGAAGCTGGGCACCGCGCTGGCCTGGTCGGCCTTCGGGCTGCTGCCGTACGCGATCACGCTGCTGCAGCTGCGGGTCTTCTACGCCATGACGGACAGCCGCACCCCGACGCTGATCATGGTCGGGATCGTGGCGTTCAAGATCCCGATGCTGCTGCTCTGCCCGGTGCTGCTGCCCCCGGAGGACGTCGTCCTGGGGCTGGTCGCGGCGAATAGCCTGTCGTTCGTCTTCGGCGCGATCCTGGGGCAGTGGGTGATCGCGCGCCGGCTCGGGCACGTGCGCAGCCGCGAGGTGCTCTCGACGCTCTGGCGGACCCTCGCCGCCTCGGTCGCCGCCGGGCTCGTGGCCTGGCTGGCCGGCCTCGCGGTCCAGGCCGCCGTGGGCAGCGGGTCGGCCGGCACGGCCTGGCTGGTGCTGGCCGTGGCGCTGGTGGTCGCCACGCCGATCCTGCTGGTCGGGATGAAGCTGCTGAAGCTCACCGAGCTCGACCCGCTCTGGCGCCGTCTCCCCGGCCGTCTCGGACGCTGACGGCTCGTGAGTGGCGATGGTCGCCAGAGCGACCATCGCCACTCACAGGCGGTCACAGCATCGGCTGCCGGGCCCGGTGCCGGGCGGTGGTCGGCGGCTCGAAGTGCGCCGCCGTCCTCGGGAGCGGCCGGGTCTCGTCGGTGTCGGCCTCGGTCGTCGCGCGCGGGGCGCCCGCCCCGGTCAGCGCCCGGACCTCCATCTCGGCGTGGAGCCGGTCGTCGACGGGGTCGCGGCGGCCGAACCAGGTCCCGAGCGCGCCCAGCAGGAACGACAGCGGGATGGACACGATCCCCGGGTTGGCCAGCGGGAAGAAGGCGAAGTCCACGTCCGGCAGCATCGACGTCGGCGCCCCGGACACCGCCGGGGAGAACACGACCAGGACGACCGCCACGGACATGCCGCCGTACATGCTCCACAGCGCGCCGCTGGTGGTGAACCGCTTCCAGAACAGCGAGTAGACCAGAGACGGCATGTTGGCCGACGCGCCGACGGCGAACGCGAGCGCGACCAGTACCGCGACGTTCTGCCCGATCGCCACGACGCCGCCCAGGATCCCCAGCACCCCGACGACGAGCGCCGTCCGCCGCGCGACCCGCACCTCCTCGGCCGGTGCGGCGCTCCCGCGCTTGACGATGTTGGCGTACACGTCGTGGGCGAAGGACGCCGACGCGGTGATGGTCAGGCCCGCCACCACCGCGAGGATGGTCGCGAAGGCGACGGCGGCGACGATCCCCAGCAGCAGCTCGCCGCCGAGCCGGAAAGCCAGCAGCGGCGCCGCCGAGTTCGAGGCGCCGGGCGACTTCATGATCGTCTCCGGCCCGACGAGCGCGGTCGCCGCGGTGCCGATGACCAGCACCATCAGGAAGAACGCACCGATCAGCCAGATCGCCCACACGACCGACTTCCGGGCCTGCTTGGCGTCGGGGACGGTGTAGAAGCGCATCAGGATGTGCGGCAGGCTCGCCGGGCCGAGGATCGCGGCCAGCGACAGCGAGATGAAGTCGATCTTCGACAGCTCGGTGCGGCCGTACTGCAGGCCCGGGGCGAGCACCTTGTCGCCCTGCGGGCTGGTCTCGGTCGCCTGGCCGAGGAGGGCGGAGACGTCGAAGCCGTGCCGGCCCAGCGCCCAGAAGGACAGCACGAGCCCGGTGACCATCAGGGCGCAGGCCTTGAGGATCTGGACCCAGGTGGTGCCCTTCATGCCGCCGACCAGCACGTAGACGATCATCAGGCCGCCGACGACCGCGATCACCAGCGCCTGCCCGGCCTTCCCGGTGATCCCGAGCAGCAGGGCGACGAGCCCGCCCGCGCCGGCGATCTGGGCGATCAGGTAGAGCACCGAGACCAGCAGGGTCGAGGTGGCGGCCGCCGCCCGGACCGGGCGGCGGCGCAGCCGGAAGCTCAGGACGTCGCCCATCGTGTAGCGGCCGGTGTTCCGCAGCCACTCCGCGATGAGGAGCAGCGCGAACAGCCACCCGACGAACGAGCCGATCGCGTAGAGCATGCCGTCGTAGCCGAAGACGGCGACCGTGCCGGCGATGCCGAGGAACGCGGCGGCGGACAGGTAGTCACCGGCCAGGGCGACGCCGTTCTGCGCGCCCGTGAAGGCGCGGCCACCGGTGTAGTAGTCCGCCGCCGTCTGATTCGCGCGGGCGGCCCGGAAGACCACGACCAGGGTCAGCAGCACGAACGCGGCGAACACCGTGACCGTCACGGTGGAACTGCCGAGGCCGGACTGGGCAGCGCTCGGGGCGGCGCCCTTAGCGAGTGGACTCTGGGCAAGTGGATTCGACACCATCGGCTCCTCCTGGGCCATATGGTGGATCAGCCACCCGTGCGTGATGTGCCCCGAATGGCTGTATGGCCCTGGGCCACTCAACGACGAGGTCACCGGGAGGTCACGTCCGGACTATCGAAAGGGGGTGGCGGGCGCCCCCGATCGCGTTCCCTCGTGCACGAACGGCGCTCTCGTTCACGAGATATGAGTGACAGGGTCGGTCACCGGGCCGCAAATACGGAAGCCCCCGCCGCGGTCTGCGACGGGGGCTCCGGTGCGCCGGATTCAGTCGTCCGGGTCGTCCGTGACGTCCGTGGCGGAGGCGTGCCCGTTGGAGGTGCTCTTCACCGTGGCGCGGCTGCGGGTGGACCGGCGCTGCGCCGGGCGCGGGGGCGGCGGCGGGGTCGGGGCGGGGCCGCCGTGGCCGCGCCCGAGGATGAGCTCGGCGAAGGTGGCCATGGCCTCGTCGAGCTGGCCCGCGTTGCGCCGCTCGGACTCCTCGTTGGCCTTGGTGACGAGCGCGGTGACCGAGGTCGTGTCGGGGCGGGCCCGCAGCACGGAGTCGAGGTCGCCGAACCGGCCGTCGACCGAGCTGCCCAGGGCGGCGATCTTCTCGTCGACCGCGCCGGTGAGCTCGCCGAGCTTCTCGCCCAGCCCGTTCTCGACGGCGTCGACCCGGCCCGCGACCGCCTCGAGCCGGCCCGCGAGGATCTCCAGCCGCTCGGCCAGCGAGTCGAGCGCCTCGGTCGGGTCGACCGCGGGCCGCCCGGCGAGGTCCTCGAGCCGGCGGTGCAGCCCGACGCTCGTGTCGCCGAGCAGGTTGCGGACGCCCTCGTTGGACTCGTCCATCGCGCGCAGGGCGCCGTCGAGCTGCTCGCGCACCATCTTCTCGACGCCGTCGACCCGCTCCCGGATCGGCGTCGCGACCGCGTTGGGCATCGCGTCGAGCCGCATCTCGTGCCGGTCGAGGCGGTTGTCCAGGTCGTCGAGCCGCTTGTGCAGCCCGCCGAGCCGGTCGTCGAGGCCGTCCATCCGGCCGGAGACGCCCTCGAGGCGCCCGGCCATGCCGTCGAGCCGGCCGTCGAGCTGGGCGAAGGGCTTGGCGAGCTTGTCCGGCAGCGACTCGATCGCCCGGAGCACGGAGGCGAGCACGGCCTCCTGCGCGTCGACCTTCTGGACCGTCTCGTCGAGGCGCTCGGCGAGCACGCCGACCTCGGTGCGGTCCGGCAGCTCGGTGAGCCGCTTGCGGACGGTGCCCAGCGCGTCGAGGGCGGAGAGCCGCGCGTGGATCTCGTCGAGGGAGTCGAAGACCTGTTGCTGCTCGGAGTCGCGGATCTCGGCCGCGCGCATGAGCATGCCGCGCATCCGGTCGAACGACATCGTCGAGTTATCGCTCATTGGCGCCTGGTGCTTCCTGTGATCCGGATGGGGGAGCGGGGAACGCTGCACTGAGGGTAGCGAGCCCGCGAAACCGGCAGACACGGAGTCACCACTAGGCCGACCGGGTGGCACCCGTCCGGCCTGATTCGCCCGATCCGGCCTGGTCGGAAGGGGGTATACGGTGCCCCGGTGACCGCCCCGCTCACCCCGGACTCGATCCGTTCCGCCCCGAAGGTCCTGCTGCACGACCACCTCGACGGCGGCCTGCGGGCCGGCACCGTCGTCGCGCTGGCCGACGCCGTCGGGTACGACAGCCTGCCCACCCGCGACCCCGAGGAGCTGGCCGGGTGGTTCCTCGGCGCCGCGCACTCCGGGTCACTGGAACGTTACCTGGAGACGTTCGGCCACACGGTCGCGGTGATGCAGACGCGCGAGGCGCTGGTGCGTGTCGCCCAGGAGGCCGCGGAGGACCTGGCGGCCGACGGCGTGGTGTACGCGGAGATCCGCTTCGCCCCCGAGCTGCACGTGGAGCGGGGCCTGGACCTCGACGGCGTGGTGCAGGCCGTGCTGGAGGGCTTCGAGCGCGGCTCCGCGGGCCGCGGGATCACGGTGCGCTGCCTGCTCACCGCCATGCGGCACGCCGCCCGGTCGCAGGAGATCGCCGAGCTGGCCGTGCGGTACCGGGACGCCGGGGTCGTCGGGTTCGACATCGCCGGCGCGGAGAAGGGCTTCCCGCCCACCCGGCACCTCGACGCGTTCGACTACGTCCGGCAGCAGAACGCGCACGTCACCATCCACGCCGGCGAGGCCTTCGGGCTGCCGTCGATCTGGGAGGCGCTGCAGTTCTGCGGGGCGGACCGGCTCGGGCACGGCGTCCGGATCGTCGACGACATCACCGTCCGCTCGGACGGGACCGCCGAGCTCGGCCGGCTCGCCGCGTGGGTGCGGGACATGCGGATCCCGCTGGAGATGTGCCCGACGTCGAACGTGCACACCGGCGCCGCGACCAGCCTCGCCGACCACCCCATCGGCCTGCTCCGCGACCTGCGCTTCCGCGTCACGGTCAACACGGACAACCGGCTCATGTCCGGCTGCTCCATGACCTCGGAGATGGCCGCGCTCGTCGACACCTTCGGCTGGGGCTGGGAGGACCTGCGCTGGCTGACGATCAACGCCATGAAGAGCGCGTTCCTGCACTTCGACAAGCGGCTGGCGATCATCGACGAGGTGCTCAAGCCGGGCTACGACGCCCTGGTGTCCTGAACGGTCGTGAGTGGCGATAGTCGTCATAGCGACTATCGCCACTCACGGTTCAGCGGTGGTGCAGGCGGGCCTCGGTGGCGTGCACCAGCTCCCGCCAGCGGGCGGCCTCGGTGTCGAACGGCGGGCTGGGCGCGAGCCGGGTGGGGTTGGGCCGGATCACGAAGGACACCAGCCAGCCCAGGCTCTCGGACTCCGCCAGCGCGCGGGCCGGCTCGGGGTCGCCCGCCCACTCGGCGACGTCGAGGACCAGCTCGGCGGCCAGGTCCAGCTGGGTCGGGTCGACCTGCAGGGTGCCCTCGGCGATGTCGTCGTCGATCCCGACCAGCACGTAGTCGTTGAGGTCGTCGACCACCACGTCGAGCTCGCCGACGGCGGCCTTGTCCAGGACGTCCTGCCAGGTCGAGGCGGCGGCGAGGTCGTTGTCGTCCTTACCGCCGTCGGCCAGCCAGCGGGCCAGCGCGCGCTCGGAGTCGAAGACGTCGACGCGTCCGCCCGAGCCGAGGAACACCGGCTTGTCGTCGAGGTAGCAGCGCAGGGTGACCCACTGGCCCGCGGACGTGGTGATCCGGATCGGGTCGATCCCGATCTCCTCCCAGAACCCGACCGGGCCCTCGGCCTCGGCCTCCGCGAGCTCGGCCTCGTCCTCGGCGACCTGCTCGGTGATTGCCTCCTCGTCGGCGCGCTCGCGGGCGGCCTCCTCGAAGGTCTCGTCGTCCGTGTCGTCCCCCTCGACGTCGTCGACGCCGATCGCGGACTCCGCGTCGGCGATCCGGGCGGCGAGGGCCTCGGCCTCCTTCTCGGCGCCGGCGAGCGCACGGGCGTCGACCTCGGGGGTGGCGATCAGGGCGTCGAGCGCGTCGACGACCTCGTCCCAGTGGTCCTGCACGGTCTGGGCGAGCTGGGTCCACAGCCGGCGGCCCTCGCGCCCGGCGAACGGCAGCGTGCCCTGGTCGAGCAGCCCGAAGCCGGGGGCCGAGTCGAGGACGGCCGTGACCTCCTCGAGGTCGCAGACGTCGGCGAAGGAGCGGACCATCGCGGTGATCTCGGCGAGCTCGCCGATCGTCCAGGTGTCCGGCTCCTCGGCGACCAGCTCCGGGACGCCGATGACGTCGAAGCGGCGCGTCTCCTCGGGGGTCAGCTCCGCGACGGTCAGGGTGGGCACGGCCGACCAGGCCGGGTGGTCGGCGAGGTCGTGTTCGGTCTCCGTGCGGACGTACGCCGCGAGCCGCGCGACCTCCGGGAACGCGAAGACCGCGTCGTCGTCGCCGAGGAAGGCCTCCCACTCCTCGCCGTCCTCGCGCCACCGGGGCGCCCAGAGGGTGACGAGGTCGCCCTCGGTCAGGGACAGCTGGATCGGGACGATGTCGCTTGCCACGGCGGCGATGCTAGCGGCGGCACCGGAGTGCCGCCCCGTCCGTGCACCGCCCGCCGGCCGGTCCCGGGCATGCACGCGCGAGGAGGGTCCGGACGGCCGGTTCCCGAAGGGGCGCATCCGGTTCGGGGGGTGTCGCCCTCGTGCCGGGGAGCGTCGGGGGAGCGTGGTGCCGGGTCCGGCACCGATGGTTCCTCACGGGGCCGGGGAACCGGTGGGCCCGCCCGCGGTGCGGGCGGGCGGCCGGTGCCGGCCCGGAACGTCAGGTCGAGCTGTGCAGACGGACGACGCCCACCGTGACGTCCTCCAGACCGCCGCGGTCGAAGTCCCGACGCAGCTGGTCGGCCTTCACCGTCGCGGTCAGCCCGTCGAACGGCCCGTGCGCGTCCACCTCCCCGGTCTGCGGGTCGACGGCGAGCACCACGTACCCGTCGCACTGGGTGAGCTTCTCGGCGGCAGCCACCAGGGTCTGCTCGTCCGAAGTCGTGTTCTCCGGCACCGGATCACCTCCTTGTCACCTAGTACAGCGTCGGCGACGGCTCCGGCGTGACAGTGTTCGTGCCATACCACCCGTTCGGGTCAGATAAATGGCACCTGTGGTCACGGCCGGTGCGGAGCCCGGTGCGATGCGCGCACGATCCAGTTGATCACTGGTGTCACCTCCGGGGGTCGGGCACGCCGCGTGATTGAGATCGGCCCCGAGAAGTCGATCATGGTGTCTCGTGTGCCCAGGGTGGCCGGGGGACCGGATCGAGGGTCGTCCGCGCGGTGCACACGAGGTACCGCGGACGGCCGCACGGGGCGCACGGACGGGGACTCAGGGTGACGAAACCGCGGTCGTCCCCACCCGGACCGGCGGGTGGTCGAGGGGAGCGGCATCCCTGCGACGATCACCGGGTGCACGACCCCTCCCGGCTCGACGAGGCCAACACCGGCTACGGCTGCGAGCATCCTGGCACGGGGATCGCCGCCGTCCCGGGAGGCGCGCGGTTGTCGTGGCTGCGTCCCGCGCCGCTGTGGCGGTCCCGCAACGACCGGCTCGTCCGCCTCCTCGGCGACCCCACGGACGACATGCGCCGGGAGTGGCTGCGCCGGCTCGATGCGGAGCGCGGGCCCGATCCCGCCCGGCTCGTCGACCGGTTCGCGGGGCGGGACTCGATCGCGGTCGCGCTGCTCGGCGACCCGGGCGAGGGCGACGCCTCGCAGTACTGCGTGGTCCCCGTGCTGCAGCGGGTGGCCGGGGACACCGACCTCGCGGTCGTCGTGTCGGACGTGGTCTACCCGGCCGGCGGGCTGCGCGAGTACGCGGCCAAGCTCGCCCGCCCCTACGCGGATCACCCGGGCCCGATCTACGGCCTGCCCGGCAACCACGACTGGTACGACGGCCTCACCGGATTCATGAGCTGGTTCTGCGGCACCCCGCCGGAGGAGGCGGCGCCCGCGGACCCCGGCACGGGGTGGAAGGCGTTCCTGCGCAGGCTGCTGTGGCGCCGCGGGCCGCGCGGGCGCACCTCCGACCTCGAGGCGGCGCGGGCGTGGCGGCCGGCCGAGGCGCAGCGCGCGCTCCAGCCCGGACCCTACTGCGCGATCGACGCCGGCCCGGTCCGGCTGGTCCTCATCGACACCGGGATCCGCGGGGCCCTCGACCGGGAGCAGGGGGAGTGGCTGCGGGACAGCCTCTTCGCCGCCGACCGACCGACGATCGTGCTCACGGGGAAGCCCCTGATCACCTACGCCGAACACCACCCCTGCCCGATCGAGGACGGCGGCACGGTGGCGGAGCTGGTGCGCGACCCGCGCGCGTCCGTCGTCGCGGTGATCGGCGGCGACGACCACAACTACCAGCGCTACCCGGTCCGGCTCGCCGACGGCCGGGAGATCCTGCACCTCGTCGCGGGTGGCAGCGGGGCCTACCTCTCCGCCACGCACCCGATCCCGAACGTCGACGTGCTGGCGCCGGAGTGCACGGAGGAGGACTTCCGCTGCTACCCGCTGCGCGGGGACTCGCTCGCGCACTTCAGCCGCCGCTACGACGCGCTGCGCCGGTTCGGGACCGGCACCGCCGTCGTCTCGCCGGCCGACGCGACCACGATCATGGCCGAGCGGATCGGGATCGCGCCGCCGCGTACGGGCACCCCGCCGGCGGAGATCTCGCCGCGGGCGCGGCGGGCCGCGGAGCGGGTGCTGGGCGGGCCGAAGGGGCGCTCGGAGAACTGGACCTCCGTGCTCTACGACACCGACCGGCCGCCGATGCTCAAGAGCTTCCTGCGGCTCGACGCGACCGCCGCGGAGATCCGGATCGACTGCTGGGCGGCCACCGGCTGCCTGGAACACGAGCGCGACCCGGTGCTCGAGGACCGGATCGTGGCGCGGCCCGGGGCCGACGGCCGGTGGACGTGGGCGAGCGCCACACCGGGGCGGGCGCACCCCTGAGGAATCGGTCCTGAGGAATCGGCCCGGCGGAATCGGCCCTGAGGAATCGGCCCGGAGGAATCGGCCCTGAGGAATCGGCCCTGAGGAATCGGTACAGCTCCCGCTACTGTCCGGCCCATGGACGTGCGGGTCGTCGACCATCCTCTGGCCAGGGCTCGGCTCACCACGATGCGCGACGCGCGCACGGACAACGCGGCCTTCCGCGCCGCGCTGCGCGATCTCACGCTGCTGCTGATCGTCGAGGCGACCCGCGGCTTCGAGGTGGCGGACTTCCCGCTGCACACCCCGGTCGCCCGCACGACCGGTCACCGGCTCGCGAACCCGCCGGTGCTGGTGCCGGTGCTCCGTGCCGGGCTGGGCATGGTCGACGCCGCGCAGAACCTGATCCCCGAGGCGCAGATGGGGTTCGTGGGCGTGGCGCGGGACGAGGTGACCCACCTCCCCACCCCGTACATGGAGTCGTTGCCGGCCTCGCTCGTCGGGCGCCCGGTGTTCGTGCTCGACCCCATGCTCGCGACCGGCGGCTCGATGGTGCACACGGTCGAGCTGCTGACGGCCCGGGGCGCCGACGACGTCACCGCCGTCTGCGTGCTCGCCGCGCCCGAGGGCGTCCGGGCGCTCGAGGCCAGCGGGCTCCCGGTGCAGCTGGTCACGGCCGCGATCGACGAGCGGCTCAACGACTCCGCCTTCATCGTCCCCGGCCTCGGCGACGCGGGCGACCGGCAGTTCGGCGCGGTCTGAGCGGGCGTCAGGGCACCACGTTCTGGTTGGCGCGGAACACGTTGTTGGGGTCGAGGCGCCGCTTGAGCTCGACGAGCCGCGCGTAGTTCGTGCCGTAGGCGGCGTGGACCCGGTCCCGACCCTCCGCCCCGAGATTGTTGACGTACACCCCGGCCTCGAGGTGCGGGCGCATCGCCGCGGACGCGGCCCGGGCCCAGGCGACGTGCCGGGGCGAGTCGGCCGGATCGGGCCACTGGGCGAGCACGAGGAAGTCGTACTGCGGCGCCCGGTGCGGGAAGGCGGTCGCTCCCGGCGCGACCCGGGCCGCGGCCCCGCGCAGGCCCTGCAGGCCGATGCCGCTGTCGCCGGGTGGCATGGCCTCCGTGACCTCGAGCAGGGTGCGGATCGCGGGGTCGGTGAGGTGCCGGAGACAGGCCGAGCGCCAGTAGTGCAGGCGGCCCGGCGGGTAGCCGGCGTCGGGCACCCGCTGCCAGTCGGCGAAGGGCTGCTCCGCGACGGCGTCGAGGTCCGGGTGCAGTCGCCGGAGCGGGCGCAGGACGGGCCCGGCCGCCCCCGGCGGTCCGCACCAGCACAACGCGATCGTCAGCGCCGGCCGGCCGGACGGGCCCCACGCGAGGGACACCGCCGTCGCGAGCTCGTCGGGTGCAGTGGCGACGAGGTCGTCGTGCGCACGCAGGACCTCGCCCGCGGCCTCCCACGGGAACCCGAGGGCCCCGGCGAGCACGGTGTCGACCGGGTGCAGCCGGTAGGTGAAGGTCGTGACGACGCCGAAGTTGCCGCCCCCGCCCCGCAGGCCCCACAGGAGGTCGTCGTCGACGCCGTCGAGCAGGGTGCCGTCCGCGGTGACCAGCTGGGCATCGATCAGGTTGTCGCAGCTCAGGCCGTATCTCGGGGCCAGCCAGCCGAGGCCGCCGCCGAGGGTGAGTCCGGCGATCCCGGTCCCGGACATCACGCCGAGCGGAGTGGCGAGGCCGAACGCGCGGGTGGCGCCGTCGAGGTCGCCGAGCAGCGCCCCGCCTCCGGCACGGGCCGTCCGTGCGTCGGGGTCGACCTCGACGGTGCGCATCGGGGACAGGTCCAGCATCAGCCCGCCCTCGCACACCGCGGTACCGGCGACGTTGTGCCCGCCGCCACGCACGGAGAGCGCGAGGCCGTGCTCGCGCGCGTACCGGATCCCTCGGGCGACGTCGCCGGGCTCCCGACAGCCGACGATCACCGCCGGTCGCCGGTCGATCATGCCGTTGAACACCGCGCGGGCCCGGTCGTAGCCGGCGTCCCCCCGCCGCAGCACCGTGCCGGTCAGCTCGCCCGTCAGCCTGCTCGTGCTGGTCATCGTGCCTCCCCGTCCGTGGTGGCCCGAGAGTGCCGGCACCGGCTAATCGGCGGCTCATCCCGACGCCGTGATCGCGGCCCGCAGCGCCGCGGCCTCGGCGAGCAGGTGCGCACCGCGCCCGGGGTCCAACCCGGCCAGGCCCTCGAGCGCCGCCGCCCGGCCGGCCCGGTGGCCGATGCGACGGAAGAGGGCCAGCGCCTCGCCGAAGGCCTCCGCGGCCCGTCCGGGGTCGGCCGCGACCCGTCCCGCCAGGAGCGCCGCCGACGCCTCGCCCTCCCGGTAGCCGACCCTGCGGTACTCCGCGAGCGCCGCCTCGACGAGCCGGGACGCCTCCGCCGCGGAGCCCCAGCGGTGCTCGACCGATGCCAGGACGTCGAGCGCGAGGCCACGGGCGAGGGGCTCACCGAGACCGTCGGCGCGGGCCAGCGCACGCAGGGCGAGCGCGCGGGCGTCGTCCTCCGCACCGCGGTCCCGGTGCAGGCGGGCCAACTGTGCCTCCTCCAGCGCCGCCCGCCAGACGTCGCCGCCGCGCAGCGAGGCCGCAACGGCCTCCTCGTAGCGGGCGCGTGCCTCGTCGCTCCGGCCGTGCGCCCAGGCGACGGTGGCGGCCATCCCGAGCGCGTCGCCCTCCCAGCCGGGCTCCCCGCAGGTGCGGGCCAGGTCCCGCTGCTCCTCGAGCAGACGCGTCGCCGGACCGAACTCGGCGCGTCCGACGTGGAAGAGCACGGCGGCGGAGAGGAGCGGGAGGCGCTGCGGCGGTCCGGTCACGGCGGCGAGGCCGGCGTAGGCCCTGCGGAGCCCCTCCTCCCGGGTCCCCCGCAGATCCCAGTAGTGCCAGAGGCATCCGACGAGCCGCGCCCCCGTCGCCGGGTCCGCCTCGAACGCCCAGTCCAGCGCCGCACGCCAGTTCTCCCGCTCCCGGTGCAGGCGGTCCAGCCAGAGGGGGGCGTCGGGCCCGAAGAGGTGGGCCGACGCCTCCTCGGCCAGCTCGAGGAAGTACCCGGCGTGCCGGCGGCGCAGCGCATCCGGCTCCTCCGCCGAGCCGGCCAGCCGCTGCGCCGCGAACGCGCGGGTCGTCGCCAGCAGCCGGTACCGCCCGCCGTCGACCTGGACGGTGCTGGCCGAGACGAGCCGGTCGAGCAACTCGGCGACCTCGCCGGCCCCGGGCGCTCCCGCGCCGGTGACGACCTCGGCCGCGCGCAGGTCGAAGCCACCGGGAAAGACGGACAGCCGGGCCAGCAGCCGCCGCGCCGGGGGCGCGAGCAGGTCGTGGCTCCAGGACAGGGTCGCGGCGAGGCTGCGGTGCCGCGGGTCGGTGCTGCGGGCCGTGAGCAGACGGGCCGACGCCAGCCGGGCGGCGAGATCGGGCAGGGCCAGCGACGTCGTCCGGGCCGCGGCGAGCTCGAGCGCCAGGGGCAGGCCGTCCAGCCGGCGGCAGACGTCGAGCACCAGCGCCACGTCGGCGGGCGCCACCGCGCCGGGCCGGGCGCGGGCGGTGAACAGCCGCACGGCTTCGCAGCCCGCCGCGGTCCGCGAGTCCGCGCCCGGGTCGGCCAGGCCGAGGGGCGGCAGGACGTACACCCGTTCACCCGGGACGCGCAGGGCCTCGCGGCTGGTCACCAGGAGGCGGGCCCCGGTCCGCTCGACCACGTCGACGCATCCGTCGAGCACGTGCTCGCAGTTGTCGAGCAGCACGAGGTCGTCCCGCCCGTCGAGCGCGTCGCGGAGCGCGGTGAGCGATGTCGAGCCCGGACCGCCCCGCACCCCGAGGGCGTCGGCCACGCGTTCGGGCACCTCGGCCGGATCGGCGACGGGGACGAGATCGACGAGATGGACCGGCACGCCCAGGCCACGGGCGACCTCCGCGGCCAGGCGCGTCTTGCCGACCCCGCCCGGCCCGGTCAGCGTGACCACCCGGTGCGCCGCGAGCAGCACGGCCAGCTCGCGCCGCTCGCGGTCCCGGCCCACGAAGCTGCTCACCGCCGACGACAGCGTGCCCCACACCGGAGGGCGAAGATCGAGTTCCGGGCTGTGCCGCAGGACCGCCGTCTCGAGCCGAGCGATCTCGCGCCCGGGCTCCAGGCCGAGCTCCTCCGCCAGCACGGCGCGGAGCCGGCGGGCCGCGGCCAGCGCGTCCGCCTGCCGGCCGCTGCGGTACAGGGCGAGCATCAGCAGCGCGGTCGACCGTTCCCGGAGCGGGTCCTCGGCGACCCGCTCCTCCAGCGCGGAGAGGATCTCGCGGTGCCGGCCCTGCGCGAGCTCGGCCTCGTCCCGCAGGTCGGCGCAGTCGGTGCGGAGCCGGTCGAGGCGGGCCGCGGCGTCGCGGGCGAACGGGCGCTCGACGTCGTGCAGCGCCGGCCCCCGCCAGAGGCCGAGCGCCGAGGTCAGCGTGGCCGCGGCGCGCGCCGGCGGGGCGCGACGTCCCTCCGCGAGCAGCCGCTCGAAGAGGTCGGCGTCGATGCGGCCGGGTCCGCGGACGTATCCGTCCCCGCGGCTGAGGACCGCTCCGCGTCCGAGGCCCGCCCGCAGACCCGAGACGGCCGAGTGCACCATCGTCGCGGCGGTCGGCGGCGGGACGCCGTCCCAGATCCGGTCGGCGAGCTCGGCGACGGTCAGGGGCAGGCCGTCGGCGAGCACCAGGGCCGCGAGCACGGCCCGGCGGCGTGGCGAGCCCAGCGGCTGCGACACGCCGGCGCCGTCGAGGACGCAGACAGGCCCGAGGATGCCGAACTCGAGCGTGCCGTCGCCCGTGCCCTCCATGCCGCTCACCCCACCCGCGGAGCCGTGCGGGAAGGGTCCCGTCCGGACGGGGGCGGAGCAAGGTCGACCTGCTGCCGCCTCCTACGCCCGCCAGCCGTCGACCACCGCGCGCAGGACGACCGGGAAGCCCTTCGCCGGGTCGTCGACCGCGTCCGGGGTGTGCGCGTGCAGCTGGAGCGACACCAGCCCGTGCAGCGCCGACCAGAGCCCGAGCGCGACGGTCGGCGGGTGCGCGTCGTGCCGCAGCACCTTCGCGTCGACCGCCCGCTCCACCGCCTCGACGAGCGGGGTGAAGGCGGCCTCCTGCAGCTCGCGGGACTCGGCGTCGAGCTGGTCGCGGTCGAACATCGCGTCGTAGAGGTGCGGGTCGTGCAGGGCGTCGGCGCGGTAGGCCTCGCCGAGCGCGACCAGCTGCTCGGCCGGGTCGGCGGTGGGCGGGACCGCCGTGAGCGTCCGGCGCAGCCGCCGGAACGCGTCATCGACGAGGGACTTCACCAGGCCGGGCTTGCCGCCGAAGAGCGCGTAGACCGCCGTGGTCGACGTCCCGACGTCCGCGGCCAGCGTGCGCAGCGACAGCCCGGTCACGCCGTGTGCGCTCAGCAGCTCCGCCGCACGGGCGCGCAGCCTGTCGCGCAAGACCTCGTCGTGGACCTTGGGCCGGGGCACCGGCGGAGGCTACCTCTCCTCCCCGGGGTCCCGCCCGTTCACGGTGCGGTCACGGTCCGGACACGGGTGTGTGACGAAGCCGCGCCGGCCCGACCGCCGCGAGCGAGTAACACCCGGGGCCGCTCGGGAGATCTTCTCGTGGGTCGTGCCGGTCGGGGGCGCGCCCGATCGGGAGGGCGGCATGCGCGGCTGGCTCGGGGGGCTCCGCTGGCGGGTTCCGTTGCAGCTCACCGCGATGCTCGTCGCGGGCCTGGTCATCGCCGGGATCCCGGCCGACGAGGGCGGCACGCTGCCGGGGGTGCGCACCGCGGGCGAGGGCGCCGGGCCGAAGGCGATGCTGCGGGTCATGCCGCTCGGTGCGTCGAGCACCGAGGGCGTGGGCAGCCCCGCCACCGCCGGGTACCGCGCGCCGCTGTTCGCCGAGCTGGCCGCGGACGGCATCCGCGTCGACTACGTGGGCTCGCGCCACAACGGCCCGGCGGGAATGGCCGACCCGGACAACGAGGGGCACTCCGGCTGGACGCTGGCGAAGATGATCCCGGCGGTCGGCGCCTGGGTGGCGGAGGCCGACCCGGACGTCGTGCTGCTGCACATGGGTACCAACGACGTGAACTCCGGTGCGAAGGGCAGCGTCGCCGCGGCGAGGCTCGACGCGTTGCTCGACGAGGTCTTCGCCGCCGCGCCGCAGACGCACGTGATCGTCGCGGGGATCTGGGCGCCGCTGCCCGCCCGGGCCACGGAGCGGGCGGTGCTGGCGCGGCTGACGCCGGACGTCGTCGCCCGGCACCGCGCGCTCGGCCACTCCCTGGAGTTCGTGGACACCTCGTCGCTGCTGTCCGCCGGGGACTTCGTCGACGGCCTGCACGCCAACGCCGGGGGCTACCGCAAGATCGCCGCGATGTGGACCACGGAGGTCGAGGGCTGGCTGGCGCAGCGGCGGGCGGCGCCGGTGCCGCCGGTCCCGGCCGCGGCCGTCACTCGCTGAGCCCCGCGGCCACCGTCGCCCCGAGCTCCCAGCACGCCTCCAGCGCCGCCTTGTCCGGCGGACCCATGACCTCCACCGGGGCGGCGACCTGCTCCCAGCCCATGCCCGACGCGATCGCGCCGACGGCCTTCACCGCGCCCTCCACGCCCTGGTTGCCGTGCACGTACAGGCCGTACGGGAGCTTGCGGGTGTCGTCGCCGCAGACGTAGTAGACCTGGTCGAAGAAGTGCTTCAGCGCCCCGGACATGTAGCCGATGTTGGCGGGGGTGCCGAGCACCACGCCGTCGGCCTCGAGCAGGTCCGACGCGGTCGCGGCGAGCGCGGCCCGGCGGCGCACCTCCACCCCGGTGATCTCGGGGTCGCTGGCGCCGCGGACCACGGCGTCGAGCAGCTCCTGGGTGGCCGGCGAGGGCGTGTGGTGGACGATCAGCAGGACTGCCACGCCGCCCGTCCTACCCGATGAGGGCCGTGAACTCCTCCCGGAGCGCCGCCATCCGCCCGTCGGCGCGGGCGCGGGCGGCGTCCACGTCGTCCGTCGGCGGCTCGACGATCTCCAGGTAGGCCTTGAGCTTCGGCTCGGTGCCGGAGGGGCGCACGACGACCCGTGCCCCCTCGTTCCGCAGGCGCAGCACGTCCGGGGCGGGCCGGTCGGCGCTCCAGCCCTCCGGCGGCGCGCCGGCCAGCCGGGCGATGACGGCGTCGCGCTGCTCGGGGGCCATCCGCAGCGAGATCCCGACGGTGCGGTGCACGCCGTGGGCCCGGGAGAGCTCGTCGAGCCGGTCGAGCACGGTGAGCCCGGCGATCTTCAGTCCGGCCGCGAGATCGGCGGCGAGCACGGCCGCGGCGATCCCGTCCTTGTCCCGCACCGCCTCCGGGTCCACGCAGTACCCGAGGGCCTCCTCGTAGCCGTAGACGAGGCCCGGCCCGGCGCGGACGATCCACTTGAAGCCGGTGAGCGTCTCGGCCGACGGGGCGCCGTGGGCGGCGGCGACCTTCGCGAGCATCGAGCTCGACACCACGGTGGTCGCGACCAGGCCGGTGCGGCGGCGCAGCAGGTGGTCGCCGAGGAGGACGCCGGTCTCGTCGCCGGTGAGCATCCGCCAGCCGGCGGGCGTCGGGACGCCGAGGGCGCAGCGGTCGGCGTCGGGGTCGAGGGCGATCGCGAGGTCGACCTTCTCCTCCGCGGCCAGCGCGAGCAGCAGGTCGGTCGCCCCGGGCTCCTCCGGGTTCGGGAACTCGACGGTCGGGAAGTCCGGGTCGGGCGCCGCCTGCGCGCCGACCACGTGGACGTCCGTGAACCCGCTGCGCGCCAACGCGTGCACGACCATGGCCCCGCCGACCCCGTGCATCGGGGTGAACGCGATCCGCAGGCCGGTGGTCGCGGTGCCGAGCCCGGCCACCCGGTCCAGGTACTCCTCGGTCGGGTCGTCGACGGTCGTCGGGCCGTCGGCCGGGATCGCGACGGCGGCGGCCGCGGCGCCGATCGCGGCCTCGATCTCGGCGTCGGCGGGCGAGGTGAGCTGGGCCCCGGGGGCGTCGCTCACGCCCTCGCCGAGGTAGACCTTGTAACCGTTGTCCTGCGGCGGGTTGTGCGAGGCGGTGATCTGCACCCCGGCCGCCGCGCCCCGGCGCTGCACCGCGAACGCGAGCAGCGGGGTCGGCGTCGCCCCGGGCAGGACGTGCACCGCGAACCCGGCCGCGGCCAGGACCCCGGCCGCCTCGCGGGCGAACGCCTCCGATCCGTGCCGCGCGTCCCGCCCGACGACGACCGTGCGACCCCGCGCGCCCCGCGCGACCAGCCAGGCGGCCAGGCCCGCGGTGGCGCGCCGGACCACGGCGACGTTCATGCCCGACGGTCCCGCCCGGACCGGGCCGCGCAGCCCGGCGGTGCCGAAGCGCAGGGGACCGGACAGGGCGTCGGCGAGGGCGGTGCTGCCGCCGCCGGTCATCGCGTCGACCAGGAGCTTCTGCAGGTCCGCGCGGGTGGCGGGGTCGGGGTCGTCGGCGATCCAGCGCATCGCCGCGTCCCGCAGCGCGGGGTCGAGACCCATGTCAGGCGCGCGCGACCAGCTCGCGCAGCAGCTCGCCCATCCGGGTCGCCGAGGCGCGCCCGGCCTCCAGCACCTCCTCGTGGTCGAGCGGCTGGCCGGTCATCCCGGCGGCGAGGTTGGTGACCAGCGACAGCCCGAACACCTCGACGCCCTCGGCGCGGGCGGCGATCGCCTCGAGCACCGTGGACATGCCGACAAGGTCGGCACCGAGCGTGCGCAGCATGCGGATCTCGGCCGGCGTCTCGAAGTGGGGGCCGGGCAGCCCGGCGTACACACCCTCCTCGAGCGACGGGTCGATCTCCCGCGCGAGCTTGCGCAGCCGGACCGAGTAGAGGTCGGTGAGATCGGTGAACCGCGGCCCCACCAGCGGCGACCGGGCGGTGAGGTTGAGGTGGTCGCTGATCAGGACCGGCTGCCCGACGGACATGCCCTCCCGGATCCCGCCGGCCGCGTTGGTCAGCACGACCGTGCGGCAGCCCGCGGCGGCGGCCGTCCGGACGCCGTGCACCACGGCCTCGACCGGGTGCCCCTCGTAGCCGTGCGTACGGCCGAGCAGCACCAGGACCCGGCGGTCGCCGATGGTGAGCGTGCGCACCGTGCCGCCGTGCCCCTCGACGGCGGGCGGGACGAACCCGGGCAGCCCGGCCATCGGCACGTCCGACCCGGTCCCGATCACGTCCGCGGCGGGCCGCCACCCCGAGCCGAGGACCACCGCGACGTCGTGCGAGTCCACCCCGGTCGCGTTGGCCAGCGCCTGTGCGGCCTCCGTCGCGATGCTCATGCCCGCAGACTACGGGTGATCAACCGGCGCCCGGTGTCGTGAAGGTCGCGGCGAGCGCGGTGAACAGCGCGGCGGACCGGTCGCCCGCGCGCTCGGCCGGCACGGTGAGGGACAGGGCCCACAGCCCGTCGGCCGCCGGGACGGTGCGCAGGACCGTGGTGCGCTGCTGGGCGCCCTCGGTGGTCGTGTAGCGCCGCTCGCGGACGCCGTCGGGGGCACCGGCGGCGGGCTCGGCGGGCGTCACGTCGACGGCGTCGACCCCGAGGTGCGGGGCCGTGAGGCCGGCGGTGACCTCGTCCTCCGACCCGGCCTTCCACACCGCCATCGCCTCGGACCCGTCGGCGGAGACGAAGCGGACGACGGGGTTCGTGTCGCCGTCGCGGTACTGCGCCCAGGTCGAGGGCACGGCGACGCTCCACCCGGCGGGGTCGCTGTGCACGGTCGTGGGGCTGCGGTCGGTGGTGACCGTGACCGTCGAGGACGGGGACTGCCCGGCGAGCGAGCGGACCACGCTGTAGCCGCCGGCCGCCCCGAGCAGGACGAGCAGCGCCCCGGCGACGGCCAGCGGCAGGGCCCAGCGCGTCGGCATCGAGATCGCGGTGGTGGAGCGGGCGGCGGGTCCGGCTGTCGGGCGGACGGGCGGACGGGCCGGCGCGTGGGCACCCGTCGGGGTGGGTAGCGGGCCGGGCGAGGCGGCGAGGCCGCGCGCGGCGGGTTGCGGGTCGGCCGCCGGGAGCCGGGTCGAGCCGGCGGGGCCGTGGGTGCCGCCCCACGGTTCCGACGCCGGGACCGGGCCCGACGCGGCCACCCTCGGCTCCGGCACCGCCTCCGGGCGCGCGGCGATCGCGGAGAAGGCCGTCGGCGCGTCGGGCGAGCCGGGGTAGAGCGGGTCGTCCGGGTCGTCGAGCAGCGGGCGCAGCCGGCGGCGCACCTCGTCGAGCGGCATCCGCTGGTCGGGGTCCTTGACCATCAGCGCCGCGATGACCTCGGCGACGGGCCCGTGCTCCCGCGGGCGGGGCACCTCGCCGTCGACCACCTCGGTGATGGTGGAGACGGGGTCGCCCTTGACGTCGTAGGGCGGGCGGCCCTCGATCGCGGCGAACAGCGTGGCGCCCAGGCCCCAGAGGTCCGCGGCGGGGGTGACCGCGCCGCCCATCGCGACCTCGGGGGCGATGTAGGCGGGGGAGCCGAGGACGAGCCCGGCGGTGGTCATCGGCGCGTCCGAGGCGTTGCGCGCGATGCCGAAGTCGGTGAGCTTGATGCGCCCGTCGTGCGCGACGAGCACGTTCCCGGGCTTGACGTCCCGGTGCGTGATCCCGGCGCGGTGCGCGGCCCGCAGCGCCGCCGCGGTGGCGTAGCCGACGGCGGCGGCCTGGCGCTGGTTCAGCCGGCCCTGCTCGGAGATGAGCGTCGCGAGGTTGCGGGAGGGGACCATCTCGAGGACGACGAGCGGCTCGCCGGCTGCGTCGACGACGTCGAACACCGTGATCACGTTCGGGTGCGACAGGCCGCCCAGGGCGCGCGCCTCGCGGAGCATCCGCTCGCGCATCCCGAGCGCCTCGCGCTCCGGGACCCCGCGCGGGACCTTCAGCTCCTTGACGGCCACGCGGCGGCGCAGGACCTCGTCGTACCCCGACCAGACCGTGCCCATCGCCCCGCTGCCGAGCTGCGCGGAGAGGCGGTACCGGTCGCCGACGACGCGGCCCGGCTGCTCGTCTTCCTGCGTGGACACGGGACCATTGTCGGCGACGACCCGCACACGTGTGCGGGCGGGTGCGCCTGCGGACGACCCGGACGGGGCCGGGACCAGCACAAACGGGCACGTCACGTGACCGGGTGACGACGCTGTGCAGCCCCTTTCTTGTCGCCGAACGGCAGGGCCGCCCGTTCGTCGCAACCTGCGACAACCGCTCGTCACGGACAGGCTCGCCGTCCGCAGCAGATCGCCGACCCCTCGGCGCGGATACCCGGTGAACGCCCGGTTTCGGGTTGGTACACCGCTGACCGGGTGAGCACCATGGACCAATGCAGGAGAGAGCGAAGAGCCCTCGAGGGGCGGGTCGAGCCGGTGATGTCCGGTGACCCTGCTCGAGGCGCACCCCGAGCTCGCGACCAGCGGTGACCAGGTGGTCACCGACCTCGGTGCGGGCACCGGCCCGGCCTGGCTCGACCAGTGGCTCTCGGCCCACCGGTCCGACGTCGTCGCCGTCCGCCGGTCGCTGCACTCCGTACCCGAACTCGGGCGGGACGAGCATCGTACGACCGCCCTCGTGGCCCGCCGCCTGATGGCCGCCGGGCTCGAGCCCCGCACCCTGCCCGGCGGCACCGGCCTCGTCTGCGACGTGGGCCGCGGCGACCGCTGCGTGGCGCTGCGTGCGGACCTCGACGCCCTGCCCCTCGGCGAGGAGACCGGGCTGCCGTTCGCCTCCACCGTGCCCAACGTGATGCACGCCTGCGGGCACGACGCGCACACCGCGATGGTGCTCGGTGCGGGTCTCGCGCTCGCCTCCGCGCCCTCGCTCCCCGGCCGGGTGCGGCTGGTGTTCCAGCCCGCCGAGGAGGTCCAGCCCGGCGGCGCGATCGACGTCGTCGCCGACGGCGCGATGGACGACGTCGAGCGCATCTTCGCGCTGCACTGCGACCCGCGGCTCGAGGTGGGCCGGCTCGGCACCCGGGTCGGGCCGATCACGTCGGCCTGCGACCTCGTCGAGATCCGGCTCACGTCGCCGGGTGGGCACACCGCCCGTCCGCACCTGACCGCCGACCTCGTCGAGGCGCTCGGGCTGCTGATCACGCAGCTCCCGCTGCTGCTCACCCGCCAGGTCGACCCGCGCTCGGGCACCGTCCTGGTGTGGGGTGCGGTGCAGGCCGGCGAGGCCGCCAACGCGATCCCGCAGCACGGCGTGCTGCGCGGCACGCTGCGCACGGCCGACCACGCGACCTGGAGCGAGCTCGAGGACAAGTTCCGCGCGCTGGTCGCGGCGGTCCTCGCGCCGCTCGGCGTCGGGTACGTGATCGACCACATCCGCGGGGTGCCGCCGGTGGTCAACGAGGCCGTCAGCTCCGGCATGCTACGCGACGCCGCGATCATCACCGGCGGGCCCGACGCCGCCGCCGACACCGAGCAGTCCAGCGGCGGCGAGGACTTCGCGTGGTACCTGGAGAAGGTGCCGGGCGCGATGGCGCGGCTGGGGGTGTGGCCGGGGGTGGGTCCGATGAAGGACATCCACCAGCCCACCTTCGACCTCGACGAACGCGCCCTCCCCTTCGGCGTCCGCGTCCTGGTGAACAGCGCCCTACAGGCCCTGGCGTAATCCCCGCGAGTCGGGAGTTCTGGCAGCGCGAGTCGGGAGTTCTCGCTCGGGTGTCAGGGCTGCTCTCGGTGCCTGCGCGGCTGGAGGGTGCCGATCTTCCGGTTGAGGGTGAGCCCGCGCGCACGAAAGGCCGTGTCGAGCTCGCGTTCGACCCGGCTGAGGTCGCGCATGTCGGCCGCCCGGACACGGACGACGATGAAGCCGCGGCGCTCCAGCTCGGCCTGCCGCGCGGCATCCTCGTCCTCGCGCCCGAGGTGGGCCGCATGACCGTCGTACTCGACTGCGATGCGGTACTCGGGCCAGGCATGATCGAGAAGGAACAGCACCTCGCCCCTCGCGTCGTGCACGGGCAGGTTGACCTGCGGAACCGGAAATCCCAGGTCGACGAGCCTGAACAGCATCCGGCTCTCCGCCGGCGAGAGCGTCAGCCCGGTGGCCAGGTCCAGCAGCTGCGCCGCCCTGCGTCGCCCACGGGGGTCGCTGCGGTTCGTGATCCGCTCGCCGACGCGCTGCCGGAAAGCCTCTCGTTCTGCCGGGGCGACCGCGGCCAACGCCTGGTCGAGCACTGCAAGCGCGTCCTGCGGCCGGTCGCGGCACAACAGATCGGCCAGCACCCGATCGAGAGCGAGCACGGGAAGCCCGTCGATCTCGACCGCGTCGTCGGACAGGAGGAGACCGTTGTGGGCCACGAGGCCGGGACGTGCGCGCAGCCAGTGTCCGGACGGCACGGTGAGGTGGACCGGAAGTGGGTCGACGGCGGTGCAGCCGTGCAGCCAGGTCGCCGTCCAGTCGCTGATGACGGCCGCGGGCCCGGCGAAGGAACAGGCGGCAGCGGCGACGGTGAGAGGATCGGCCGTGCGCGTTCCTGCGACGAGCACACCGCGCCACTGCGCGTGGAGCTCGCCGGATCTCAGGGCGCCGCGCATGGCGGAATCGCCCATCTGACGTCGGACGTCCGACTTGCGGCGCGCGCCATGGGTCCCGGGTTCGGAGGTGGTCATGCTCAAACCGTGCCGCCGTAGCGTGCTGATCAGCAGATGAGCGTCGAGGCTGTGGACAGATCCACCCGGGTGTGGATGGTCAGGGACCTTCCGGCGAGGACGGCGATGACGACTGCTCGCGACTCGCGGTGTCAGATCTCGCGACTCGCGGAACGTCTCCGGGTCAGACGCTCTTCTGGCTCGGGCGGTTGCGGAGTTCGGTGACGTAGTCGTCCGGGGCGCCGGCGGCTTCCGCGGCGTCGGCGATCACGCCGAGGTAGCGGGCGCTGGGGAGGCCGCCCTCGTAGGCGTTGAGCACGTAGATCCAGGCGAGCACGCTGCCCTCGAGGGTCTGCACCCGCAGCCGGAGCTTCTTGTGCAGCCCGAGCTCGCCACCCTCCCAGCGGTCGAGCTGGGCGGCGTCGTGGTCCGGGACGTCGTAGAGCACCACGAACACCTGCGAGGTCGGGTCCTCGACCACCGTGGAGAGCGCGCCCTCCCAGGCGTAGTCCTCGCCGCCGAAGGTCAGGCGCCAGCCCATCAGCCACCCGGTGCCCGCCATCGGCGAGTGCGGGGCGCGCTCCTTCATCTGGCCCGGATCCATGTTCGACCCGTAGGCGGCGTACAGCGGCACGGGGACAGGGTAACGGCGCCCGCCTCGTCCGGGTCCTTCGGGACCGCTCGGCGGACACGCGTACGGTATGAACGGGCGCCGGGCGGCGTCCGCACCGGTCGGATCGATCCAGGACCGGCCGTCGGATCTGCTGTCTCGCGGAGGGGCGTGCGTACGGTGACCCGCATCGTGATCATGGGCGGTGGCCCCGCCGGGTACGAGGCGGCGCTGGTCGCGGCCCAGCACGGCAGCGACGTGACCGTCGTCGAGAAGGACGGCATGGGCGGCGCGTGCGTGCTGCACGACTGCGTCCCCTCCAAGACCTTCATCTCCTCCGCCGCGGTCCGCGTGGACCTGCACCGCGCCGAGGACCTGGGCGTGCTCCTCGACCGCAACACCGCCGGCGTCGACCTGCCCAAGGTCAACGGCCGGGTGAAGGGCCTGGCGCTGGCCCAGTCGGCCGACATCCGGGCCCGCGTGGAGAGCGAGGGCGTCCGGATCATCCACGGCGCCGCCTCCTTCCTCGACGAGACGAGCGGCCGCCAGCCGCACACCGTCGAGGCCCGGCACCAGGACGGGACCGTCGAGAAGCTGGCGGCCGACACCGTGCTGATCGCGACGGGCGCCACCCCGCGCGTGCTCGACTCGGCCCGGCCGGACGGCGAGCGCATCCTCACCTGGCGCCAGCTCTACGACCTGCCCGAGCTGCCGGAGCACCTGATCGTGGTCGGCTCCGGCGTCACCGGCGCCGAGTTCGTCTCCGCCTACGTGGAGCTCGGCTGCAAGGTCACGCTGATCTCCAGCCGGGACCGCGTCCTCCCTAGCGAGGACGCCGACGCCGCGGCCGTCCTCGAGGACGTCTTCGCCGAGCGCGGGGTCGACATCCTCCCGAAGGCCCGCGCCGAGTCCGTGGTGCGCGACGGCGACGGCGTGGTCGTCACCCTCGCCGACGGCCAGGTCGTCCACGGCTCGCACGCGCTGATGACCGTCGGGTCGGTCCCGAACACCCGCGACATCGGCCTGGAGAAGATCGGCATCGAGACCGACCGCGGCGGGTTCATCCCGGTCGACCGGGTCTCGCGCACGTCCGTGCCCGGCATCTACGCCGCCGGCGACTGCACCGGCCTGCTCATGCTGGCCTCGGTCGGCTCGATGCAGGGCCGCATCGCGATGTGGCACGCCCTCGGCGAGGGCGTCGCGCCGATCCGGCTGCGCACCGTCGCGTCCAACGTCTTCACCCGCCCCGAGATCGCGACCGTCGGCATCAGCCAGCGCGCGATCGACGCGGGCGAGGTCCCGGCCCGCACCGTGATGCTCCCGCTGGCCACCAACCCGCGCGCGAAGATGCGCGGGCTGCGCCGCGGGTTCGTCAAGCTGTTCTGCCGCCCGGCGACGGGCGTGGTGATCGGCGGCGTGGTCGTGGCCCCGGTGGCGAGCGAGCTGGTGCTGCCGATCGCGATGGCGGTGCAGAACGGGCTCGGCGTCGACGACCTCGCCCACACCTTCTCCGTCTACCCCTCGCTGTCCGGCTCGATCACCGAGGCCGGCCGGCAGCTCATGCAGCACAGCGACCTGGACTAAGGGACGAGTCGGGGTCATCCCCGATTTCGCGGCCTGCAGCGCGGCGGACCGTGGACGCATGACCACTCCCGTCCCCACCCGCGTGCCGGTCCTGCCGGTGGTCGCGGCCGGGGTCGCCGGGCAGCTCGCCGACGACCTCCTGTTCGTGTTCCTGCCCTCCTTCCCGGGCGCCGCGGCGATCCTGGCGATCGTGCTGACCGCCGGCGCCGCCCGGCTGGTCACGGCGAAGCTGCACGGCGCCGCCGTGCCGCGCGCCGGGCTCGCCGTCGGTGCGGTGTCCGCGGGCGTCGGGCTGCTGCTGAGCGGCCTCGGGCTCGTCTCGATCATCGTCGCCGGGCTGACGGTGCTCGCCGGCGTGGGCGGGGCGATCCTCGGTCGCCCGGAGGTCCGCCCGCACCGCGACTGACCACGACGGCGCCCCCGGCGGACGGTGTCCACCGGGGGCGCGATGTCGGCTCAGCCCGCCGCGGCGAGACCGGGGCCGGGCCCCGTGCGGCACGACGCGAGGACGCACGCCTCGGCCGCCCGCGCGGACCGGATCGGGGACGACGCGGCGGAGAGGCTCCCCGCGAACGGCCACTCACCGGCGAAGCGCTGCAGGTACCAGTAGACGAACAGGTAGTCCTGCGTGTGGGGCTCCGCGACGAACACCGCGCGGCCGGGCAGCCGCTCCACCCAGCGGGCGTAGGCGATCGTCGCGAGGGCCGGGGGACGTGCGGCCCGCCGGGTGGCGAGCCAGTCCCCGGCCCGGGTGCGCCAGTCCTGCAGCGACGCCGGATGCAGGGTGGCGCCGGGCAGCTCCCGCAGGTTCGCGGTGAACGTCCCGGTCGGGACCCCGTCGGCGCGATGTGCCGCCGAGGTCAGGGTGAGCAGGGAGTGCGGGCCCGGGATGGGCCCGTCGGTGTGGATGTGGGTCGTGACGAACACGGTCGTCGGGTCGGACGGGGTGTCGGGGGGCATGACGGATCCTGGTTCTCGAGTGGTTGTCGAGGACGTGCCCGCGACGAGGTGGCCTCGTGTCGGGCGGGATCCGCGGCGCGGTCCTGGCCGCGTGGCGGAGGGACCGGGCCCCGTGGGGTGATCACACGGGTGCGTGTCGGGCGCTGTGTACTTGTGCAGCACAGGCGCGCCGAACACGGTCGAACCTGGCGCTGAGGAGTCAACCCGACGCCGAGGGTGACGTCAATCCATGATCAGCAGATCCGGCGCACCGGACCGCGCCGCGAGCCGGGCGGCGGCCGGGCCGGAGCCGCCGCACCGGATCCGCTCCAGACCGAGCCCGCCGGCCGCGAAGCGCAGCACGGCGCCCAGCGCGGTCGACGTCATGCCCCGGCCGCGGGCGCGCCCCAGCGCCCAGCAGGTGATCTCCGGGGTGTCGGTGCCGAGCCCGGTCAGCGCGATCTCACCCAGCATCTCGCCGGTCGTCGGTTCGGCGACCGCCCACGAGCACCCCGTGTCCGACGACCACCGCGCGGCCCGGAGCCGGACGTGCGCGAGTGCGTCGGGCACGCCGGCCTCGGTGAGGGCGGGGACGTCGGTGACCCGGTCGTCGGCGCGCAGGGCGCGCAGGTACCAGGTCCCGGCGTTGATCTCGACGGGTTCCATCGCTGCAGGTCGGACGGGGTCGTGAGTGCCGAGTGCCCCTCTAGGGGCACTCGGCACTCACGGGTCAGTCCTTGATCTCGCAGACGACCGTGCCCTGCGAGATGGAGGAGCCGGCCTCGGCGGACAGGCCGGTGACGGTGCCGTCCTTGTGCGCGGTGACCGGGTTCTCCATCTTCATGGCCTCGAGGACCACGATCAGGTCGCCGGCCGAGACGGTGTCGCCGTCCGAGACCGCGACCTTGATGATCGTGCCCTGCATCGGGGCGGTGACGGCGTCGCCGGAGGCCTTGGCCCCACCGCCGCCCCCGCCGCGCTTGCGCGGCTTGGCCTTGGCCGCACCGCCGGCGGCACCTCCGCCGCCGAAGGAGATGTCGCCGGGCAGCGAGACCTCGACGCGCTTGCCGCCGACCTCGACGACGACGTTCTGCCGCGGCGCGGTCTCCTCGTCGGCCTCGGCCGCGCCGGTGAAGGGCTCGACCGTGTTGTCCCACTCGGTCTCGATCCAGCGGGTGTGGACGGTGAAGTCCTCCTCGCGGTCGGCCGCGAAGGCCGGGTCGGACACGACGAGCCGGTGGAAGTCCAGCACGGTCGCCATGCCGCCGACCTGGAACTCCGCCAGGGCGCGGCGGGAGCGCTCGAGCGCCTGGTTCCGGTCCGAGCCGGACACGATCAGCTTGGCCAGCAGCGAGTCGAACTGCCCGCCGACGACGGACCCGGCCTCCACACCGGCGTCGACGCGCACCCCCGGGCCGGCCGGGTAGGCGATCGACTCCACGGTGCCGGGGGCGGGCAGGAAGTTGCGGCCCGCGTCCTCGCCGTTGATCCGGAACTCGATCGAGTGCCCGCGGGGCTCCGGGTCGTCGAGGAGGTTGAGCTCCTTGCCCTCGGCGATGCGGAACTGCTCGCGCACCAGGTCCAGGCCGGAGGTCTCCTCGGACACCGGGTGCTCGACCTGGAGCCGGGTGTTGACCTCGAGGAACGTGATCAGGCCGTCCTGCCCGATGAGGAACTCGACGGTGCCGGCGCCGTAGTAGCCGGCCTCCTTCACGATCGCCTTGGAGGCGTCGTAGAGGGTCTTGCGCTGCTCCTCGGTGAGGAACGGCGCGGGGGCCTCCTCGACCAGCTTCTGGAAGCGGCGCTGCAGCGAGCAGTCGCGGGTGCCGACGACGATGACGTTGCCGTGGGTGTCGGCCAGCACCTGGGTCTCGACGTGCCGGGGCTTGTCCAGGTAGCGCTCGACGAAGCACTCGCCGCGACCGAAGGCGGCGGTGGCCTCGCGGACCGCCGACTCGTACAGCTCGGCGATCTCCTTCTCCTCGCGCGCGACCTTCATGCCGCGCCCGCCGCCGCCGAACGCCGCCTTGATCGCGACGGGCAGCCCGTGCTCCTTGGTGAACTCGATCACCTCGTCCGCGCCGGAGACCGGGTCGGCGGTGCCGGGGACGAGCGGGGCGCCGGCGCGCATCGCGATGTGCCGGGCGGTGACCTTGTCGCCGAGGTCGCGGATGGACTCCGGCGACGGGCCGATCCAGGTGATGCCGGCGTCGATCACCGCCTGGGCGAAGTCCGCGTTCTCCGACAGGAAGCCGTAGCCGGGGTGGATCGCGTCCGCCTCCGCCTGCTTCGCGGCCCCGATGACCTTGTCGAAGTCGAGGTAGGACTCGGCGGCGGTGGTGCCGCCCAGGGCGTAGGCCTCGTCGGCCAGGCGCACGAACAGCGCGTCCCGGTCCGGGTCGGCGTAGACCGCGACACTGGCAAGGCCCGCGTCCCGTGCGGCCCGGATCACCCGTACGGCGATCTCCCCGCGGTTGGCGACGAGAACTTTGCGCAGTTCAGGCACGTTCGGTCTCCTCGTGGCTCGCGGCCGACCTCCGTTGCGTCGGCGCGTTGGTTACCGCGGAGTCTAGGAGTTCACCCAGCGAACACCGAACGCGAGCGGATGTGGCATCCGTCATCGAACGGTCACGGCTGACCGTCTCTCCGCGCCCGAACCTTCCCCGGGAGGGGCGTGCCGAAACGTGGATCAGCGCCGGAAGAGCCCGGCGACCTGCGTGATCAGCCGGCGGCGCGGCGGTCGGACGCCGTCGTAGCGGTGGGTCCGCTCCCGGGCGGCGAGCTCGCGGCCGGCGCCCTCGGTCAGCCGATCCGCCGATCGGGCGGCCAGGGCGACGTCCCAGCCGTCCCGGAACGCCCCCGAGACCGGACGCCCGGCGAGCACCGCGCAGGCGAACGCGGACCAGTCGGCGCCGAGGCCGGCCGCGAGCAACGGCCACGCCGCGGCGGCCTGGCCGGACCGTTTGCGCAGCAACGCTTCCCGGGTCGCGGCGAGCCGGTCGGCGGCGAAGCCGGGCGGGTCCGGGGCGCCGTCGACGAGGGCCGCGACGAGGGCCGCCTGCCGTGCGGCGAGATCGCCGGCGCCCGTCGGACCGGCTCCGCCGGCGCTCAGGGGGCCCGCCCCGCCGGCGCTCACGGGACCGGCTCCGGCGACGCCGAGGGGACCGTCTCCGAGGGCGCCGACGGGATCGGCCCCAGCCGCGCCGACGCCACGATCGCCGCCAGCTCCCCGCGCAGCTCCGCGGCGGGCGGGTAGCGGCCGTCCCGCTCCAGCATCACGGCCGGCGCGGCGCCGCGCTCGCGCACCTCCTCGAGCAGCATGAGCACGGCCGAGGGGACGGGGTCGAGGTGCGTGTCGTGGTACAGCCCGTCGTGGACCGCCCCGCCCGCCACGTGCACGTACGCCACCCGACCGAGCGGCATCCGGTCGAGGACGGCGGACGGGTCCTGCCCGCGGTTGCGGGCGTTGGCGTGGACGTTGGCGACGTCGAGCAGCAGCAGCGCACCGGTGCGGTCGAGCAGCTCGGTGAGGAAGTCGCCCTCGGCGTACTCGTCGTCCGGCCAGTCGAACAGCGCCGCGATCGGCTCCAGGGCGAGCGGGACCTCCAGCTCGGCCTGCGTGCGGCGGACACCCTCGACCAGCACGTCGAGCGCCTCGCGGGTGCGCGGCACCGGCAGCAGGTGCCCGGCCTCGCGGCCAGCCGCCCGGACGAACGCGACGTGCTCGCTCACCAACGGCGCGTCGAGCGCCCGGGCGCAGGCGGCCAGGTGGGCGACCCGGCCCGGGTCGACGCCCTCGGCGTCCCCGAGGCCGAGCCGCACCCCGTGCGGGACCACCGGGATCCCGCGGCCCCGCAGGTCCGTCACCCCTCGAGACGGACCTGCGGGCGGACGGTCCGGGTGCCGGAGGTCGAGCGACTCCGCGATCACCTCGCAGAACCCGAGGTCGGGCAGCCTCGCGACGACCCCGGCGATCTCGGGCCGCCAGCCGACACCGAGGCCGGCCACCGGCGCGGGGAGCACACCCGGCGGGCCCTCAGCCGCCGCAGCCACCGCCGCCCCCACCGCCGCAGCCTCCGCCGCCCCCACCGCCGCAGCTGCTGCCGCCCCCGCCGTCGCCCCCGCCGCCGAAGGCCCAGCTGCTGCTGCCGGAGTCCGAGTAGCCACCGCTCCAGCCGCCGGTCGCGGCCGCGGCCTTCTGCGCCGCCAGCTCGTCGGCGAAAGCGGGGTCGGAGGCCCACAGGGCGCCCATGCCGAAGATCCCGACGCCGAGCGCCGCGGCCCCGGCGCCGTGCGCCACCCAGTCCGGCTTCATGCTGGGCGACAGGTCGGAATGCTTGTCGCGGAGGAACTCCAGGGCGCGCTGCCCGGTCGCCGTGCGCTGCGGCACGCGGACGAGCTGGACCAGCCCGATCACGGCGACGACGACGGTCGCGGCCACGAGGAAGCCGATCGGCCGGGCGTCGGCCACCCCGGCGATGATCCGGACCAGCCCGAACACGGCGACCGCCAGCATCCAGCCGCCGATCCGGCGGATGCGGTCGCGCTGGGCCTCGGACAGCAGGAGCTGCTCGGCGACGAGCCGCTCCCGGATCCGGTCGAGCGCCGCGGCGACCGACCCGTGGAACCGCAGCCGGTGCTGCGGGGTCCGCGAGGTCGCCGTCGCGTGAATCGCCCGCTCGAGCTCGGTGGCCCGCGTCTCGGGCCGGCCGACGGCCTGGACCACGCCGCGCCCGGCGGTCGCGATCGTGCCGGACAGGTGCATGGCGCTCAGCGCGGACCAGACGGCCAGCTCCGGGCCGCCGTGCAGGTACGCCACGTCCTGGGGGCGGCCGGAGAGCGGACCGGTCCGGTCCGCGGCGGTGGTGCGCCCGGCCCCGGCGATCCGCCGCCGCGCCCGCGTCGCCGCGACGAGCACCGCCGCGGCGAGGACCAGGTAGAGGAACAGGAAGGTGGGGCCATCGACGCCCCAGGTGTCTCCCGGTGCTGCGAGTACCGCCATCACGACCACCCCCCGGTCGGTCGTCCTGTGGGACACCGACAGCATGGGGTGGCGCAGGCCACTGCGGAACGTTCTTGACGAAGGCTTAGGGTTCGCGGGCCCGCCGTCGCCTCAGCGAGCCCTCAGCGACCGACCGGCCGGTCCTCACCCCGCGACCGCGGCCCGCACCTGCTTCTTGATCCGCGCCAGCATCGCCGCCATGCCGCGGATCCGCAGCGGGCTGACGGCCTGGGTGAGGCCCAGCGCCGTGTAGAAGTCGTCCGGCACCGCGAGCACCTCGCTCGCCGGCTCGCCGTCCAGGCCGGTGTGCATGATCCCGGCGAAGCCCCGGGTGGTGGGGGCCTCCGGCGGGGCGGAGAAGAAGAGGTGCACGCGCCGGTCCGCGTCCTCGTCGACCTCGACGGCGAGGAACAGCGGCGACTGGCACTCGTGCACCTGCTCCATCGACCCCGCCGCGTCGGCGTACCGGTCGGGCAGATCGGGGAGCTCCTGGCTGAGCTCGAGGAGGAGCTGGAGGCGGTCCTTCGGACCGACCGCCTCGAAGTCCTCGACGAGCTCCGCCAGGGCGGGAGGAAGGCTCATTTCTCCACGGACCCCTTGTCGGCGCCCTGCACGATCGGGACCCGCACCGAGTTGCCCCACTCGGTCCAGCTGCCGTCGTAGTTGCGGACGCCCTCGAACCCGAGCAGGTAGGACAGCACGAACCAGGTGTGGCTGGACCGCTCGCCGATGCGGCAGTAGGCGATCGTGGGCGCGTCCTTGGCCAGGCCCTGCTCGTCCTCGTAGATCTCCGAGAGCTCCGTGCGGGACTTGAACGTGCCGTCCTCGTTGGCCGCGCGGGCCCACGGCACGCTGGACGCGCCGGGGATGTGGCCGCCGCGGACCGCACCCTCCTGCGGGTAGTCCGGCATGTGCAGCAGCTCGCCGGAGTACTCGCCCGGGGACCGGACGTCGACGAGCTGGCCGCCGAGGTGGCCCAGCACGTCCTCCTTGAAGGCGCGGATCGCGATGTCGTCCCGCTCCACGATCGGGTACTCGACCGGGGTCGGCTTCGGCTGCTCGGTGGTCATCTCGCGGCCCTCGGCGGCCCACTTGGCGCGCCCGCCGTCGAGGATCCGGACGTCCTCGTGGCCGAACAGCCGGAACACCCAGAGCGCGTAGGTGGCCCACCAGTTGTTGCGGTCGCCGTAGAACACGACGGTGCTCTCGCGCGCGATGCCGCGCTCGCCGCACAGCTGCGCGAAGGCCTCGGGGTCGACGTAGTCCCGCGTGACCGGGTGGTTCAGCTCGGTGTGCCAGTCCACCTTGACGGCGCCCGGGATGTGGCCGGTGTCGTAGAGCAGCACGTCCTCGTCCGACTCGACGACGACGACGTCCGGGTCGCCGAGGTGTTCGGCCAGCCAGGCCGTGGTGACGAGCCGCTCCGGGTGGGCGTACTCGGCGAACTTCGGGTCCGGGTCAGTGGGAGCCATGGCCGCGAGGGTAGTCCCGGCGACCGCCGCTCCGCCGCCGGTCGTCAGTCCTCCGGGGGAGTTGTCCACAGGTCCGTCGGGGAGATCCCCAACGCCCCCAGCAGCCGCCGCACCAGCGGCAGGCTGATCCCGATGACGTTGGACGGGTCCCCGTCGATGCCGTCGACGAACCAGCCGCCGAGCCCGTCGAGCGTGAAGGCACCGGCGACGACGAGCGGCTCGCCGGTCGCCAGGTACGCCTCCAGCTCGGCGTCGGTCGGCGTGCCGAACCGGACGGTCGTGGTCGCGTGCCCCTCGGCGACCCGCTCGATGTCCCCGTCGACGACGTGCAGCACCGCGTGCCCGGTGACGAGCTCGCCGGTCCGCCCGGCCATCGCCTTCCAGCGGGTGCGCGCGGTGTCGACGTCGTGCGGCTTGCCGACCAGCTCCCCGTCGATGAGCAGCATCGAGTCGCAGCCGACGACGACGGCCCCGTCGGCCGTCCCGTCGGCCGTCCCGTCGAGCGTGCGGGCGACGGTGGTGGCCTTCGCGCCGGCCAGCTTGGTCACCTTCTCCGCCGGCGGCGCCCCGGGGATCGCGGCGAGCAGCGCGTCCTCGTCGACGTCGGAGACCCGGACGAGGGGATCGAGGCCGGCCGCGCGGAGGACGGACAGCCGGGCGGGGGAGGCGGAGGCGAGGACCAGACGCACGCGGCGACTCTACGAGCGCCCCGTGCGGCCGTGCGCGGTCAGGCCGGGGCACCGCTCACCGGGCGCGGATCACCCGCCCGCGAGCCCGTGCCGGTAGGCGTACCTCACGGCCTGGGCCCGGTCGCGCAGCCCCGCCTTGGCGAACAGGTGGTTGACGTGGGTCTTGACCGTCGCCTCGCCGACGACCAGCCGGCGGGCGATCTGCTGGTTGGACAGGCCCTCGGCGATGAGCGTCAGCACCTCCGCCTCGCGCGGGGTCAGCCCGTCCGGCAGGGCGCCCGGAGCGGCCGCCGGCGGCGGGGCGGACCCGCCGACGAGCCGCGCGGCGGCGACCGGGTCCAGCGTGGTCTGCCCGTCGGCGGCCGAGCGGAGCGCCCGCCCGATGGCCTCGGCGTCGGCGTCCTTGGAGAGCCAGCCCACGGCGCCCGCGCGCAGGGCGGGGACCACCGCCTCGTCGTCGACGTACGTGGTGAGGACGACGACCGCGGTGCCCGGGTGCTCGGCGCGGACCCGCCGGGTGGCCTCGACCCCGTCGACGCCCGGCATCCGCAGGTCCGTGAGCAGCACGTCGGGGGCGTGCTCGGCGACCAGTTCCAGCGCGGCGGCGCCGTCCGCGGCCGCCCCGACGACCTCGATCCCGGGCAGCAGGCCGAGCAGGGTGACCAGGCCGTCCCGGACGATCCGCTGGTCGTCGGCCAGCACGACCCGCAGTGTCATGGCGCAGCCGGGACCCTCAGCCGCACCCGCCATCCGTCCTCCGTCGGTCCCGCGTCCAGCCGGGCGCCGACCAGCGCCGCCCGCTCGGCCATCCCGACCAGACCGTAGCCGCCGGCCCCGGGGTCGGGACGGGCGCCGGTCACGTCGGTGACCTCGAGCTCGACCTCCCCGCCCGCCGGCCGGAGCCGCACCGTGACGGGGGCACCGGGGGCGTGCCTGCGGGCGTTGGACAGGGCCTCCTGCGTGGTCCGGACGAGGGTGTCGCGGGCCTCCGGGGAGACCGCCGGCAGGTCGTCGGCCAGGTCGAGGGTGGCACCGGGATGGTCGGCGGCGAGCACCCGCAGCGCGGTGGGCAGGTCGACGGGTCCGCTGCGCAGCGCGTGCACGGCCCGGCGCGCCTCGGCCAGGCCCTCGGTCGCGAGCCGCTGCGCCCGCTCCACCTGCGCGACGGTGTCCGCGGGCGCGCCGTCGCGATGCAGCATCAGCCGCGCACCCTGCAGCTGCACCGACAGCGCCGACAGCGAGTGCGCGAGGACGTCGTGCACGTCGCGGGCGATGCGCGCGCGTTCGGCCAGCGCCGCGGCCCGGGCGTGCTCCTCGGCGGCCCGGGTCTCCGCGGCGCGGGCGAGCTCGCGTTCCTCCGCGCGGCGGTGCGCGTCCCGCCGGCTCATCCCCAGCAGCAGCACGCTGGCCATCCCGAGCGTGACGAGCAGCGACTCCGTCAGCTCGCCGCGCGCGATCGTCAGCGCGAGGGCCAGGGCCACCGCGGCCGCGAGCGCGACGGCGGGGAGCCGGCCGAGCCGGGCCCCCGCGGCGCCGACGGCCACGAAGCAGAAGGCCACCGACACCGACCAGCTCCCGGCCAGGGCGGCCATGAGGCAGCCGCCGGCGGCCGTCGCGACGAGCCCGGCGGGGTCCCAGCCGGGGCGCCCGATGCGGGCCGCCGTGATCACCCAGCCGGCGCTCGCGAGCGCCGTGGCCGCCACCGCGAGCGGGGTCACGGGCAGCCGTGGGGTCCCGGCCCAGGCGGCGGCGACGATGATCGGCAGCCAGACCAGGGCCGCGGCCCGCCGCAGGACGGAGGGCCGCGACCCGGGTCCGGCCGCGTCGAGCATCACCCCCCGATCCTCGCGCGCGGCGACCCGGCCCCGTCAACGCCGGCCGCCGCGGCGACCCGGGCGCGCAGCACCAGCAGCGTCAGCACGCCGAGGACCGTCAGCACCAGCGGCACGAACATCGCACGCCGCGGTGTGGGCCGGTCGGTCAGCTGGCGGGCCACGACCAGCACGAGCAGCACCCCGACGAGCAGAGCGGTGACCAGCGGGTTCCCCGAGGCGAGGTCCATGCCCCGGAGCGTGCTCCGGGGGCCGCCGCGGGTCGTCGATCCGCGGGTCGATCCCGGGTGGAGCGGCAGCTCCACCCGGGGGTGGAGGTCAGCCCGCGATCTCCGCCACGACCGGCGGGGCCTCCACCTCGGCCGTCGCCTCGCGGACGGAGCGGGCGATCGTCGGGTCGTCGAACGACGTGTCCTTGGCCTTCGCGACGAACTCGTGCCGCAGCCGGGCGTAGCCGAAACGGTCGTCGAACATGTCCCGGCTCATCTCGGCGAGCTCCTGGACCCGGTAGGTCTCCAGCGGGCGGCGGAGCTCGTCGGCCTCCCGGGCGGCCTGCTTGGCGGCCAGGGCGGCGGCGTACCCGTCGCCGGTGGCGAGCCGGACCGCGTGCTCCACGACCTGCTCGTCGAAGGCCGTACGGTCGCCCTCGAGCACCTCGTCGACCAGGCCGGTGCGCAGCGCCTCGGCCGCGCCGACCGGCAGGCAGTCCCGGGTGAACCGGACGGCGTCGGCCATCCCGACCCGCCGCGGCAGCGCGTAGGTCCAGTACTCCGAGCCGGTCAGGCCCATGTTCCGGTAGTGCGGGTTGAGCACGGCGCCGCGGCGCAGCAGCACGGTGTCCGCGCCGAGCGCCATCATCACGCCGCCGGCGCCCGCCGGCCCGCCCACGGCGGTCACGACGAGCTGCGAGGTGCAGGTGAGCAGCTCGCGGCAGACGTCGTTGATCGCGTTGATGTTGCGCCAGCTCTCCACCGTCGCGTCGGGGCGGCCCTCGGCGACGTTGAGGTGGATGCCGTTGGAGAAGATCTCGCCGCCCTCGAAGACCAGGACCTTCGTGTCCTGGGCGGCCGCGTGCCGCAGCGCGGCGGCGACCCGGTGGCCCTGGCTCGCCGACATGGCGCCGTTGTAGAGATCGGCGCGCACCACGCCCACGCAGCCGTCCGGGCCGACGCGGCGGTAGCTGATCTCGCGGTAGCCGTCCGACGGACCGGTGGGCCGCTCGAGCGACTCCGGCACCTCGTCGAGGGCGCCCTCGAGGGCGCCGCCCAGCACGGTCGCGGCGGGCAGCTTCACCCCGCCCGGGATCCGGGCGTGCCCGATCCACACCGCGCCGTCGCCGGTGCGCACCAGGAGGGCGCCGTGCCGGCGCAGCGCGATCGAGCCGGGGGCGCCCGGGGTGGCGGAGCCGCGGTGGGCGTCGAACACCGACAGCGCGACGCCGGCGAGCTCCGAGCGCACGCCCGGCGCCCCGTCGCCCGCCCGCACGCGGCGCAGCACGTGGTCGGTCGGGTCCTCCCAGGAGAAGACCCGGTCGGTCTGCTTCATGGTCGGCCGGAGCCGCCCGATCACCGCGTCGCCGAAGGACTCCGCGGGCTGCGGCTCGAACGCCGGGTCCTGCGCCTTCGCCACGACCTCGCGCGCCAGCTCGACGGCGGCGTCGGCGACCGGTCCGTTGTAGACGGCGGACTTGCGCGGCGGCTCGGCCGGCATCGGGAAGGTCCGGTGGCCCCAGATCGGGCCGGCGTCCATCTCCTCGACGGCCTGCAGCGCGGTGACACCCCACACCGGCTCCGCGTCCGTGATCGCCCAGTCGATCGACGACGGGCCGCGGTCGCCCAGCGGGCCCGGGTGGATCACCACGACCCGCTGACCCCGCCAGACGTCCTCGGGGACCCGCTCCTTGAGGAACGGGCAGAGCACCAGATCGGGTCGCGTGGTCTCGACGGCCTTGCGGATCGCGGCCTCGTCGTGCGCGAGGCGGACGTCGAGGTGGTGACCGTCCTCGCGGAGCTCCGTCCAGACGCGCTGGGTCAGCCCGTTGTAGGACGAACAGAGCAGCAGGATTCTCACGTACTTCTCCGGGTGATCGACCAGTGGGGGAGCACTGCCGACCGGGCGCCACGCTGCACCGCGGTCTCCACGACCGCGCGCGGGTTGCCCCCCGGTGCTGCACGTGGACCGCAAGGCACGTTACCTCGGTCGTGCGGGTGATCGACTGGGCCGATCGGCCGAGAAGATCGACTCCGGGCGGAGGTACCCGACCCGCGAGCGAGAACGTCGTCGCAGGTGGTCAGGGGTCCTGCGGGCCCGAGCTTCCGCACGCCGACACGCCGAAGTGGACGCGGTGAGTCGCCGAGCGGTCACCTCGGGTACCTCGACCGCTGCTCCGAAGAGGTGAATTCGCCGCGCTTCGGGGTCGTGTGCTCACTTGCGGTCGCCCTCCCGGCGTCCCGGTGCCGGACGCGTCCGAAGGGCCTATCGACCGCCTCCGCGGGCTCACAGGGAGGGCGGTCCAACGACCGTCCCGGACGTTCTCTCGCCGGATGAACCTCTTTCGCGGCGAGTGGTCGGCAGTCTGAGCCCGGCGGTCGCAACGGCCCCGGACCGGGCACCGCACTCTGCCGAACGGCGGTGTCCGGTTCACCTCGGACAGGGGCGAAAGGCCCGGATCCCGCGACGATCGGCAGTCCGCAACGGCGTTGACCGCCCGTTCGCACGCGATCGAGTCATGCCCGGGACACGCTCCGTGTACCTTCCGCCGTCGACGCGTGCGAAATCCGGCGGGGCCCCGACCCGAACGGATGACTGCCCGGACGGGCCCGGGGCCGAGAGTGAGCGGCCTGCCGGCGACGCGCGACGAGCTGGACGAAGCGACGGAGAGGGTGGCCGACGAATGACGAGGCTGCTGGACTGGCTGCCACGCGGCAACACGCTCGACGAGGCGTCGTTCCGCAGGCGGCATCTTCTGCTGCAGTGGGTCCTGGCGGCCCACATCCCCGTGCTGTTCCTGTTCGGGTGGCTGCTCGGCAACCCGCTGGGGCTGGTGCTCGGGGCCGCCATCGCGCCCGTCGTCGTACTGCTGGTGGTCGGGCACTTCGTGACGCAGCGGCGCGTCGCGTCCTCGTGCGTCAGTGCCGGGCTGGTGTGGTGCTCCATCGCGCTCGTGGCCGTCACGCACGGCACGATCGAGTCGCACTTCCACTTCTTCATCATCATCGGCTTCATCGCGCTGTACCAGGACTGGGTGCCGTTCCTCTGGAACATCCTGCTCACCGGCGTCTCGCACGGGATCGGGACGATCTTCTACCCGACGTTGATCTTCAACCACCCCGCGGCGCAGCGTGACCCGTGGCTGTGGGGCGGCATCCACGCCGGCGCGGTACTGCTGGCCTGTGTCGGCATGGTGATCTTCTGGCGGATCACCGAGGACGAGCAGCACGAGAAGGAGGAGCTCGGCCGCGAGCTCGTCCGCGCCGACGCCGAGATCGGCCGCCGGCAGTTCACCTCGGACATGCTGGTCAACCTGGCCCGCCGCAACCAGTCGATGCTCTACCGGCAGCTGGACATCATCAACCAGCTCGAGGAGAAGGAGCAGGACCCCGACGCGCTCGCCGAGCTGTTCAAGCTCGACCACCTCGCCACCCGCGTCCGCCGCAACGCCGAGAGCCTGCTCGTCCTCTCCGGCGAGCAGCCGCCCCGCGTCTGGTCGGCGCCCGTGTCGATGCGCGACGTCGTGCGCGCGGCGATCGCCGAGACCGAGGACCTCGAGCGGGTCGAGTTCTCCGTCGACGACCGGATCGCGGTCGCCGGCCACAGCGTCGCCGACCTGACCCACCTGCTGGCCGAGCTCACCGAGAACGCCGTCCGCTTCTCCCCGCCGGACACCGCCGTGACGATCCGGAGCCGCCCCCAGCGGGCCGAGATCGGCGGCCAGATCCTGACGATCGAGGACTGGGGCGTCGGCATGCCCGACGACGAGCTGGCCGCGGCCAACGAGCTGCTCATCCGGCCCCGCGAGGTCGACCTCTCGGTGTCGCAGCGGCTGGGCTTCCACGTGGTCGCGCGGCTCGCGGCGCGGCACGGCATCGAGGTGTCGCTGTCCACCACGCCGGGCTCCGGGTTGACCGCCGTCGTGGTCCTCCCCGCGGCGCTCTTCGTGTCCGACCCGCAGGCCGGGCCGCACGCCGGGATCGGCAGCGGGCCGGAGCAGACCCGCCGGGCCACCGCGGTGCACGAGCAGCCGCCGGCCGAGCACGCCCGCCGCGCCCAGGCCACCGCGACCGCCGAGCGCAGCCCGCTCCCCGGCATCGCGGCCGCCACCGCCCCGGCCTGGACCCCGCCGGCCCCCGCGACCCCGCAGGACCGGCCGACCCCCGTCGCGCGCCGGGCCCCGGCCGCGTCGGCGACCCCGCCGGCCTCGCCCGCCACCCCGGCGGCGCTGCCGGTCACCCGGTCCGCGCCGATCCCGGCCGTGCCGGGCGGCAACTGGTCGGGCTGGTGGGACCCGGCGCCCGCCGACCGTGTCCCCGGCCCGGTCGGGGACGACCGGTCCGGCCGGAACGGCACCGGCCACGCGGCCAACGGGCTCAACGGGCTCAACGGCCACGGCCCGAACGGCGCCGGCCACAACGGGCACGGCCTCGGTGGCAACGGGGGTTCCCACGGCAGTGCCAACGGGAACGGGGCCCACGGCCTCGGTGTCAACGGGAACGGTGTCAACGGGAACGGCGCCCACGGCCTCGGGCAGGGCACCGTCGGCCACAACGGCACCGGCAGGAACGGTCACGCCCTCCTCGGGGGCGACGGCGCCACCTCCGCCGGCCCGACCCCCGACGCCCGCGCGAACGGCACCGACGGGCACGCAGGGCACGCGAACGGGAACGGCGCCGACGGCCACGAGCCGGACCGCGCCACCGACCGCGCCACCGAGCGGACCGACGGCGCCACCGACCGCGCCGGCGACACGGACGGCACCGACACCACCCGGGTCCCGATCCCGACCCCCCGCCCGGCGCCGGCTGAGGGCCTCCGGCCCCCGGCCACCGGCTCCAGCGGGCTGCGGCGCCGCGTCCCGCAGGCGTCGCTCGCCCCCGAGCTGCGCGGTGGCACGGCCGAGCCCGTCGCCCCGGCGGCGCCCGCCGCCCCGGCCGGGCCCAGCGCCGATGCCGCCCAGGCCCTGTCCCGCTACCAGGCCAGCCGGCAGGCCGCCCAGGCCGTCGCCGACCAGGGCCTCGACGGGACCGGGATGCACGACCAGCACGACCAGCACATCACCGACAGGAGGACCAACCCGTGAGCACGTCGACCGGCCGGCTGGACTGGCTGCTCGTGGAGTTCACCCGGGACGTCCCGGGCGTCGTCAACGCCGTCGTCGTCTCCGGCGACGGGCTGCGCCTCGCCTCCTCGCCGGGTGTCGGCGAGGCCCTCGGCGACCAGCTGTCCGCCGCGGCCTCCGGCCTGGTGAGCCTGGCCAACGGGACCGCCCAGCTGCTGGGCTCCGGTGCGGTGAGCCAGACCATCCTCGAGATGGAGGGCGGCTACCTGTTCGTCACCGCCGTCAGCCGCGGGGCGACGCTCGCCGTCCACGCCGAGCGCGCCTGCGACATCGGCATGATCGGCTACGAGATGACCCTGCTGGCGTCGCGGGTCGGCCACGCGCTGACCCCGGCGCCACGCACCCCGGCGGGCCGCTGAGGTGCGGGACGGAACGGCGGACGACCAGCCCGTCAGACGGGCGGGCCGGGTCGTCCCGGTCTACGCGGTCACCGGCGGGCGGACCCGCTCGGCCGGCAAGGAGCTGCCCGTCGAGGCGCTCGTGACGGTCACGCACTCGGGCCGGCACGCGGCCGACCTGCAGCTGGAGTACCGGACGATCCTCGGCCTCGCCGCGGCCCCGGTCTCGCTGGTCGAGATCGGTGCGGCCCTGCAGGTGCCGGTGGGCGTGGCCCGGGTGCTGGTCGGCGACCTCGCCGACGCCGGCTACGTCGCGGTGCACCTGCCGCAGGTCGGGGGCGACGGTGCCCCCGGCCCCGAGATCCTGGAGAGACTGTTGGAGGGGCTCCGTGCGCGATCGGCGTGAGCTGTACCCGCTGAAGATCCTCGTGGCCGGTGGCTTCGGGGTGGGCAAGACGACCTTCGTGCGGTCGTTGTCGGAGATCCCCCCGCTGCTCACCGAGCAGGCGATGACCTCCGCGTCGGTCGGCGTCGACGACACCGTCGCCGTGCCGGACAAGACCACGACCACGGTCGCGATGGACTTCGGACGCATCACGGTCGACGAGTCGCTGATCCTGTACCTGTTCGGCACGCCCGGGCAGTCCCGGTTCTGGTTCATGTGGGACGAGCTGGCGCGCGGCTCCGTCGGCGCAGTCGTCCTGGTCGACCTGCGCCGGGTCGACGAGTGCTTCCCGGCGATCGACTACTTCGAGGACCGGCGGATCCCGTACGTCATCGGGGTCAACCGGTTCCCGGGCTCGGACGCGCACTCCGAGGACGACGTGCGCGACGCGCTCGCGCTCGCACCGGAGACTCCGGTGCTGTGGATGGACGCCCGCGAGGCCGACTCGAGTCTCCGGTCGCTGGTGGCGCTGGTCGAGCACGCGCTGTCGCGCACGGCCGTCGCGGGCTGACGCGCCGGGATCCTCCGGCGCGCGTCTTCATCACGGACCCCGCTCCTCGGCGACAGGGCTCCCACCCGCTCGGGTGGGAGCCCGTCGTCGTTCTCGGGGCCTTCCGGGTCCGTGCTCGGCTGGTCCGTACCGGGGGAGGATCAGCGGGGCAGCACCGAGGCGCGCCAGGCGCCCGGGCCGACGTCGAGCGGCCGGCGCACCCGGTCCGCCGGGTTCGACCACAGGTCGCGCGCCTTCGGCGGCGGGGTGTCGCCACCGCTCGCGGCCGCCGCGAGGACCACGGTCAGCGCCGCCAGCTCCTCGGGCGTCGGGTCACCCTTGACGACCCGGAAGAGCGCGCGGCGCTCCTCCGGGGTCTTCTCCTCGACGTTCTCGCTCATCCCCGCACCTCTCCGCCTCGTGAGTGCCGACGGTCGCCCTGGCGACGATCGCCACTCACAGCGGGATGTTGCCGTGCTTGCGGGCCGGGCCCTGCTCCCGCTTGGTCGCGAGCATCCGCAGCGAGCGGCCCACGTACCCGCGGGTGTGCGACGGCGGGACCACCGCGTCGATGTACCCGCGGTCGGCGGCGATGTAGGGGTTGGCGAGGGTGTCCTCGTACTCCTGCTGCAGCTCGGCGCGCTTGGCGGCGAGCTCGTCGCCCTCCAGGCCCTTGAGCTCCTTGCGGTACAGGATGTTGACGGCCCCGGAGGCGCCGGTGACGGCGATCTGCGCCGTGGGCCAGGCGATGTTGACGTCGGCGCCGAGGTGCTTGGAGCCCATGACGTCGTACGCGCCGCCGTAGGCCTTGCGGACGATCACCGTGACCTTGGGGACGGTCGCCTCGGCGTAGGCGTAGATCAGCTTGGCGCCGCGGCGGATGATGCCGTTCCACTCCTGGTCGGTGCCCGGCAGGAAGCCCGGGACGTCGACGAAGGTGAGGATCGGGATGTTGAAGGCGTCGCAGGTCCGCACGAAGCGGGCGGCCTTCTCGGAGGCGTCGATGTCGAGGCAGCCGGCGAACTGGGTCGGCTGGTTGGCCACGATCCCGACCGAGCGGCCCTCGACGCGGGCGAAGCCGGTCACGATGTTCGGCGCCCACAGCTCCTGGACCTCGAGGAACTCGCCCTCGTCGACCACCCGGCTGATGACCTCGCGGATGTCGTAGGGGGTGTTCGCCGAGTCCGGGACGAGCTCGTCGAGCTCGCGGTCGGTGTCGGTGATGCCGTCCTCGATCGAGCCGGCGGTGGGCTCGGGCGCCGGGTAGGTCGGCGGCTCGGACAGGTTGTTCGACGGCAGGAAGCTCAGCAGCTCCTTGACGTAGTCGATCGCGTCCTGCTCGTCGGAGCCGAGGTAGTGCGCGACGCCGGACTTGGAGTTGTGCGCCCGGCCGCCGCCGAGCTCCTCCATGTCGACGTCCTCGCCGGTGACCGTCTTGATGACGTCCGGGCCGGTGATGAACATGTGGCTGGTCTCGTCGACCATCACCGTGAAGTCGGTGAGCGCCGGGGAGTACACCGCGCCGCCCGCCGACGGGCCCATGATCAGCGAGATCTGCGGGATCACGCCGGAGGCCCGCACGTTGCGGACGAAGATCTCGCCGTAGAGGCCGAGGGCGACCACGCCCTCCTGGATGCGGGCGCCGCCGCCGTCGTTGATGCCGATGACCGGGCAGCCGATCTTGGCGGCCACGTCCATGACCTTGACGATCTTCTCGCCGTAGACCTCGCCGAGGGAGCCGCCGAACACGGTGGCGTCCTGGGAGAACACGGCGACCGGGCGGCCGTCGATCGTGCCGGTGCCGGTGACGACGCCGTCGCCGAAGGGGCGCTTCTCCTGCATCCCGAAGTTGGTGGAGCGGTGCCGCACGAGCGCGTCGAGCTCGACGAACGAGCCGGGGTCGAGCAGCTGGTCGATCCGCTCGCGGGCGGTCTGCCGGCCCTTCGCGTGCTGGCGCTCCGCCGCCGCCTCGGAGGGCAGGGCCTCGGTGTACCGCTTGTACAGGTCGGCCAGCTTGCCGGCCGTCGTGTGCACGTCCGGCTCGACGTCCGGGGCGTTCGACGGGTCCCCCATCGGCTCCGTTGCAGCGCTCATGGCTGCGGAGCCTAACCCGGCCGTTACGCGCCCGGGCCGCCCGGCGGAGCGGTCTGCGTCACGTTCCCGCCGGTCACCCCGGTCGGGCCCGGTCGGCCGGTGTGCCGCCGGTCGGTCGCTCGGCGCGCCGCTCGGCGCACCGGACGCGCCTCCGGCACCGTCGGGCGCCTTCACCACGCCTCGGGCCGGGAAGGGCGGCGCGTGCGGAGATAGGTTCCGGCGGTGAGCACCCCCGCGCCGCAGCCCTTCGACGAGCACGCGCTGCGACACGCCCTGCTCGGCCCCGCCGGGCGCTGGTCCCGGCTCGACGTCGTCGAGGAGACCGGCTCGACCAACGCGGACCTGATGGCGGCCGCCCTCGCGGGCGCCCCGGACGGCTCGGTGCTGGTCACCGAGCACCAGACGGCGGGCCGCGGCCGGCTCGACCGCACCTGGGAGGCGCCCCGCGGGTCGGGGATCGCCGTGAGCGTGCTGTGGCGGCCCGAGGGCATCCCGGCCGAGCGGCTGGGCTGGCTGCCGATGCTCGCCGGCGTCGCGCTGCTCGACGCGGTCAGGGCCGTCGCGCCGGACGTCGCCGCCGGCCTCAAGTGGCCCAACGACCTGCTGCTCGGCCCCGACCGCCGCAAGGGCGCGGGGATCCTCGCCGAGATGACGCCGGTGTCCGGCGGCGGCCCGGGCGTCGTCCTCGGAATGGGGATCAACGTCGACGCCCCGGCCGGGACGTTGCCGGAGACCGCGACGTCGCTCGCCGCCGAGGGGGGCCGGGTGGACCGCTCGGAGCTGCTCGTCGCGCTGCTGCGCAACCTCGCCGAGCGCGAGTCGGCCTGGCGCGCCGCGGCCGGCGACGCCGACGAGTCGGGCCTGCGCGGCGACTACCGCGCCGGCTGCCTCTCGCTCGGGTCCGAGGTGCGGGTCGAGATGCCCGGCGGCTCGGCGCTGGTCGGCATCGCGGAGGACGTCGACCCGCAGGGCCACCTGCTCGTCCTCGAACCCGACGGGCACCGCCGCGCGATCGCGGCGGGCGACATCGTGCACCTGCGGCCGGCGGACCGTCCCGACGCGTGATCCCCCGGATACGGTGGGTGCGTGGCCTATCCGGACGAGCTGCTGGTCGAGGGCGAGCGGGTGGTGCTCCACACCCGGCCGCACTGGAAGATGCTGGTGCTCCCGGTGCTGGTGTTCCTCGTGGTGGTCGGCGCGGCGTCGTTCCTCGCGGCGCTGGTGAGCGCGCAGAGCTGGGCGCTCGTCGCCTGGGTCGCGCTCGCCGTCGTCGCGGCGGTGCTGGTGGGGCGGTTCACGGTGCTGCCGTTCGTGCGCTGGCGGACCACGCACTTCGTCGTCACCACCCGCCGGGTGCTCGTCCGCGAGGGGGTCCTCTCGCGCAGCGGCATGGACATCCCGATGTCGCGGATCAACACCGTGCAGTTCCGGCACACCGTCGCGGAGCGCATGCTGGGGTGCGGGACGCTCGTCATCGAGTCGGCCTCCGACGAGCCGCTGGAGTTCACGGACGTCCCCGCCGTCGAGAAGGTGCATTCGCTGCTCTACCAGGAGGTCGCCGACGATGCCTGAGCTGCCCATGACCGTGCCCACCGCGGGGCTGCCCGCGCACGTGACGATCTACGAGGTCGGCGCGCGGGACGGGCTGCAGAACGAGAAGGCCGTCGTGCCGGTCGAGGTGAAGGCCGAGTTCCTGTCGCGGCTCGCCGACGCCGGCCTGACCACGCTGGAGGCCACCAGCTTCGTGCACCCGAAGTGGGTCCCGCAGCTGGCCGACGCCGCCGAGCTGCTCGCCGCGCTCGACCGGCGGCCGGGCGTCGACTACCCCGTCCTGGTGCCCAACGACCGCGGCCTGGACCGTGCGATCGAGGCCGGGGTGGACCACGTCGCCGTGTTCGCCAGCGCCACCGAGACCTTCGCGGCGAAGAACCTCAACCGCACCCTCGACTCGCAGTTCGACATGTTCGAACCCACCGTGAAGCGGGCGCTCGACCACGGGATGCGGGTGCGGGCGTACGTCTCGATGGCCTTCGGCGACCCGTGGGAGGGCGCGGTCGAGCCCGCACAGGTCGCGGCCGTCGGACGCCGGCTCATGGAGATGGGCTGCTGGCAGCTCTCGCTGGGGGACACCATCGGCACCGGCACACCCGGGCACGCCGAGGCCGTGATCGACGCGTGCGTGGCGGCGTCGGTCGCCGTCGACGGCATCGCCGTGCACTTCCACGACACCTACGGCCAGGCCCTGGCCAACACCCTCGCCGCCCTGCGCCGCGGCGTGACCACGGTCGACGCCTCCACCGGCGGGCTCGGCGGCTGCCCGTACGCGAAGTCCGCCACCGGCAACCTCGCCACCGAGGACCTCGTCTGGATGCTCGACGGGCTGGGGATCACGCACGGCGCGAACCTCGACGCCCTCGTCGCGACCAGCGTGTGGATGGCGGGGAAGCTCGGCCGCCCGTCGCCCTCCCGAGTGGTCAAGGCGCTCTCCGGCGCCTGAGGTCCATGATCGTCATGCGCGTGCGACGGCGGCCGTGCTGGCAGCCGGGGATGCACGCGATCGCCGATCCCTGAGCCCGTCGTGTGGTCGACGGGCTCAGGGGCGGGGCTGGTCCCGGGAGCCGAACATCCCGGTGAAGCGGGCGCGGTAGACCACGTCCTCGCTGTCCGCGGCGCCCCGGCGCATCCACGCCCGCAGGGTGATCAGGCCCATCCACGGCTTCGACGACGACCGCCGCGCCTCGAGGATCTCGAGCGAGGCGAACAGCTCGTCGCCCGCGAAGACCGGCGCCGGCCAGGCGATCTCGTCGCCGCCGGGGGAGCCGAGGGCGGTCGAGCGCAGCAGGAGGTCGTCGACGTAGAGCCGCATCCACAGCCCGGCCGTGAACCAGCCCGACGCGGCGAGCTGGCCGAAGATCGACTCCTTGCCCGCGGCCTCGTCGAGGTGGAACGGCTGGGGGTCGAAGCGGCGGGCGAACTCGACCATCTCGTCGTGGTCGACGGTCACGGAACCGAAGTCGAAGACCCGGCCCGGCGTGAGGTCCTCGAACGCGATCTCGGAAGCATCCGGCATGAACGAACGTTAACCCGCGCCCGGCCTCAGCCCGCCCCGAGGATCGTCACAGCGGCGTCGTGCAGCAGGCCGTTCGAGGCGATGCCGTTGCCGCCGGCGAAGCCCGGCCGGCCCTGCAGGTCGGTGAGCCGGCCGCCGGCCTCCTCGAGGATCGGCTGCACCGCGGCGAGGTCCCACGCGTTGGCCTCCGGCTCCACGGCCAGGTCGATGACGCCCTCGGCGACCAGGCAGTGCTGCCAGAAGTCGCCGAAGGCCCGCGTCTCCCAGCAGGCCCCGGTGAGCGCGAGCCAGCCGTCGAGCAGGCCGTGCGCGCGGAAGGTGTTGAGGTCGGTGGTCGAGACGTAGCAGTCGGCCAGGTCGGCCACGCCGGTGACGGAGATCCGCCGCGACTCCCCGCCCGGGCGGTCGCTCGTCCACGCGCCGTGGCCGGCGGCGCCCCACCAGCGCCGGCCCAGTGCCGGGGCGCTCACCACGCCCACCGTCGGCCGGCCGTGCTCGGTCAGCGCGATCAGCGTGGCCCACACCGGCATCCCGCGGGAGAAGTTCTTGGTGCCGTCGATCGGGTCGAGCACCCAGCCGCGCCCGCTCGGCGGCAGCGCGTCGAGCGAGCCGCCGCGCTCCTCGCCCAGCACGGCGTCCCCCGGCCGCTGCCCGCCCAGCGCGGCGCGCAGGGCGTCCTCGGCCGCGGTGTCGGCGTCGGTCACGGGCGTGCGGTCCGGCTTGCGCGTGACCCGGAGGTCGGTGGCGCGGAAGCGCGGCAGGGTGATCGCGTCGGCGATGTCGGCGAGCTGGAGCGCGAGGGCGAGATCCGCCCGCGTGTCCGAATCGGTCCCGGTGGAGGTCACGGGCGGGGAGCATGCCACGCGTGCCCGGGTGCGGACGGGCCTAAGCTCACCGGCGTGACCACCGTCCTGTTGGCGGAGGACGACGCCGCGATCGCGGAGCCGCTCTCCCGCGCCCTGCAGCGCGAGGGCTACGAGGTGGACGTCGCCGCCGACGGCACCACCGCGCTGGAGACCGTCCGGCAGGGGCACGTCGACCTGCTGGTCCTCGACCTCGGCCTGCCCGGCATGGACGGGCTCGAGGTCTGTCGCCGGCTGCGGCCCGACTTCCCCGACCTACCGGTGCTGATGCTCACCGCGCGGACGGACGAGGTCGACTTCGTCGTGGGCCTCGACGCCGGCGCCGACGACTACGTCGGCAAGCCCTTCCGCCTCGCCGAGCTGCTCGCCCGCGTCCGCGCCCTGCTGCGCCGGCTCACGCCCGAGACCGTCGAGGTCGGCGGGGTCCGGATGGAGCTCTCCGGCCGCCGGGTCCTGGTCGACGGCGAGGAGGTCGGCCTGGCGAACAAGGAGTTCGAGCTGCTGCGCGTGCTCCTGCTGCGGGCCGGGCAGGTCGTCACCCGCGAGGAGATCCTGCGCGAGGTGTGGAACGACCCCGACATGAAGACCTCCAAGACGCTGGACATGCACATGTCCTGGCTGCGCCGCAAGATCGGCGGCGAGCGGCGCATCGCGACGGTGCGCGGCGTCGGGTTCCGCTTCAACCACGGCTGACGCGTGCGCCGCCGGATCCTGCTCTCGACGCTGTTCGTCGTCGCGGTGACGGCGCTGGTCCTGGGCGGTCCGCTGGCCTTCACCACCTGGCGGCTGGTCGACGACTTCACCCGCGCCGAGCTCATCCAGCGGCTCGAGCAGATCGACGACCGCCTCGACGACAAGCCACCGGGCACCCCGCTCGACTCGGCCGCGATCGCCCTGGCCGTGCCCGCGGGCGGCGAGCTCGTCGTCGACCTCCCCGGCGTGCCGGTCCAGCGGGTGGGCACCGTCGAGAGCCCGGACATCCTGTCCGAGTCGCTGCCCTTCGGCCAGGGCGGCACGATCACGCTCTCCGAGCCGATCTCCGTCATGCGCACCCAGCAGCTCCAGGTCGTGGTGATCGTCATGCTGCTGGTCGTGCTGTCCGTGGGGACCGGCGCGGTGGTCGCCACGGTCACCGCCCGACGGCTGGCCGAACCGTTGCTCGACGTCGCCGAGCGGGCCGCCCGGCTCGGCGCCGGCGACTTCCGCCGCACCCCGCTCCGCCACGGCATCCCCGAGCTCGACCGGGTGTCCGACGTGCTCGACACCTCGGCGGGCGCCCTCGCCGATCTCGTGCAGCGGGAGCGTGCGCTGGTCGGCGACGTCTCGCACCAGCTCCGCAGCCGCATCACCGCACTCACGCTGCGGCTCGACGAGCTCTCCACCCATCCCGACCCCAGCGCCCGCCGCGAGGCCCTCGCCGCCCTGGAACAGACCGAGAAGCTCTCCGAGGTGCTCGACGAGCTGCTGGAGGCCGCCCGCGCCGCGCGCGCCGCGGGGGCCGAGCCGATGGACCTGCGCTCGGGCCTCACCGAGGTGGCCGACGAGTGGCGCCCCGCCCTCGAGTCCGCCGGGCGGCGGCTCAAGCTGCGGGTCCCGGAAGGCCTGCTCGCCCGGGTCACGCCCGCCAGGATCCGGGAGGCCGTCGGCGCCCTCGTCGACAACGCCCTGCAGCACGGCGGCGGCACCGTCACCATCTCCGCGCGGGAGGGGGCGAACATGCTGGTCGTGGAGGTGAGCGACACCGGCGCCGGGATCCCGGAGGAGCTGGTGCCGCACGTGTTCGACCGGGGGGTCTCGGTGCAGTCGTCCACCGGGTTGGGGCTGGCCCTGGCCCGCGCGCTGGTCGAGGCGGACGGTGGGCGGTTGGAGCTCTCCCGCGCCCGCCCCCCGACCTTCACGATCTTCCTCCCCGCCGCCCGCGCCGACGACGTGGTCGGCCCACCCCGTCCCGCTGCAACCCCGCGGTAGGAGTCGCGGGGCGGGCCCGGCGGTCGGGTGGCGAGGGGCACCACTCCGCCCCGCTCGGTCCTCCCACGGGCCGTCGACCGGGTGTGGCGCGGCGCCGGCGGGTGTGCGACGGGGGTCGGAGGGGTGTGCTCGCGTCGAACTCCGGCCGTCGCCCGTCCGAGCCACCACTACCTGAACGCCCGCTCGGTTACGGTGCGGGTATGGCGGAGCGGACGGTCGAGGTGGGCGACGGGGTGCGGCTGCGGGTCACCGAGGAGGGCTCGGGCCGGCCGGTGATCCTGGCGCACGGCTTCCCGGAGCTGGCGTACTCGTGGCGGCACCAGATCCCGGCGCTCGCGGCCGAGGGCTACCGCGCGGTCGCGCCGGACCAGCGGGGGTACGGCGGCTCGTCACGCCCCGAGCGGGTGGAGGACTACGACATCCACCACCTCACCGGCGACCTCGTCGCGCTGCTCGACGACCTCGGCGAGGACCGGGCCGTGTTCGTCGGGCACGACTGGGGCGCCATGGTCGTGTGGAACCTGGCGCTGCTGCACCCCGAGCGGGTCGCGGGGGTCTGCGGGATGAGCGTGCCGTTCGTGCCGCGCGCGCAGCGGCCGCCGACGGAGATCTGGCGCGAGAAGCTGGCCGGAAAGTTCTTCTACATCCTGCACTTCCAACAGCCGGGCGTCGCCGACGCCGAGATGGCCGAGGACCCGGCGCTCACGATGCGCGGCATGCTCAGCGGCCTGGTCGCCGGGGACGGGACGAGGCTGATCGGCGCGGACGACGGCCGCGGGATCGTCGAGCGGCTGCCGCAGCCGGAGTCCCTGCCGGACTGGCTCACGCAGGAGGAGCTCGACCACTACGCCGCGGAGTTCGCGCGCACCGGGTTCACCGGCGGGATCAACTGGTACCGGAACTTCGACCGCAACTGGGAGCGCACGCCCGAGCTCGCGGGAGCGCGCGTCGCGGCGCCGAGCTTCTTCGTGGCCGGCGACGCCGACCCGGTGCTGCGGATGACGCCGCCGGACCGGCAGGGGGAGTATCTCGACGACCTGCGCGGGGAGGTCCTGGTCGAGGGCGCGGGGCACTGGGTGCAGCAGGAGCGCCCGGCGGAGGTGAACGCCGCGCTGCTCGGCTTCCTGGGCGCGATCGACTGGTGAGCCGGCCTACTGCCCCAGCTCGTCGAGGTGCTCGGGGACGGTGACCTGGCGGCGCACGTTCTCGTCGGGGAACACGAACCGGCGGAAGGCCCACCAGCGGAACGCCATGCCGACGAGCGTGCCGAGGATCTGCCCGCTGACGAAGTCCGCGACCTCCTGGGCGAGCAGCGACACCTCGGGCACCTGCAGGTGGAACAGGTAGCGCGAGGCGGCGAGCGGCGCGGAGTACATCGCCACCCCGAGGCCGCTGACGACGAAGAACAGCAGCGCCTCGTGATGACGCTCACGGCCGCCGCGGGTCCGGAAGGACCACTCGCGGTTCATGACGTACGACACGATGGTGGCCACCAGCACTGCCATGATCTTGGCGGTGAGCGGCTTGGTGTCCAGCACCGTGGTCTTCAGGACCAGGAAGACCACCGTGTCGATCACCCACGTCGCCCCGCCGACGATCGCGAACTTCAGCAGCTCCCGGTGCTTGATGGCGATGCCGCGGAAGGGCTCGGGGATGAGCGCCAGCGTCGTCTCGACCAGGGACACTCGATCGATCGTGCCAGAGCCACGCAGCGCACCGGCGTCCGGCCCGGGTCTCCCGCGTGTCGGTGGGTAGGCTTCTCCGACCGTGAGCACCTCTGCACCGCGCCGGGACTTCCCGGTCGTCGGGATGGTCGGCGGGGGCCAGCTGGCCCGGATGACGCACCAGGCCGCGATCGGGCTGGGCCAGTCGCTGCGGGTCCTGGCCGTCAAGCCGGACGAGCCCGCGCCCCTCGTCGCGCCGGACGTCGTGCCGGGAGGGGCGGACGACCTCGCCGCGCTCGAGGCGCTCGCGGTCGGCTGCGACGCTTTGACGTTCGACCACGAGGGCGTGCCGCAGGAGCACCTGCGCGCGCTGGTCGCGAACGGCGTGCCGGTGCGGCCGCACCCCGACGCCCTGCAGCACGCCCAGGACAAGCTCGTCATGCGCCGTCGGCTCTCGGCGATGGGGCTCCCGGTGCCGGCCTTCGCCGAGATCACCACGCCCGAGCAGGTCGACGCGTTCGCCGCCGAGCACGGCTGGCCGGTCGTCCTCAAGGCCGCCCGCGGCGGGTACGATGGCCGCGGCGTCTGGTTCCTGCGCGACGCGGATCCCGATCTCGTCCGCGAGCTGCTGGCCGCCGGCACCCCGCTGCTGGCCGAGGAGGCCGTCACCATGCGCCGCGAGCTGGCCGCGCAGGTCGCGCGCTCGCCGTTCGGGCAGGCCGCCGCGTGGCCCGTCGTCGAGACGGTGCAGGAGGCCGGCCAGTGCGTCGAGGTCCTGGCGCCCGCGCCGGACCTGGCCGAGGAGCGTGCACTCGAGGCCCAGTCGCTCGCCCTGCGGATCGCGCAGGAGCTCGACGTCACCGGGCTGCTGGCCGTCGAGCTGTTCGAGACCGACTCCGGGCTCGTGATCAACGAGCTGGCGATGCGCCCGCACAACTCCGGGCACTGGACGATCGAGGGCGCCCGGACGTCGCAGTTCGAACAGCACCTCCGCGCGGTGCTCGACTACCCGCTGGGCACGACCACGATGACCGCGCCGGTCGTCGTCATGGCCAACGTGCTCGGCGCGGACCGCACGCCGGAGATGAGCGTCGACGAGCGCATCCACCACCTCTTCGCCCGGTTCCCGGACGTCAAGGTCCACCTCTACGGGAAGGGCGAGCGGCCGTTGCGGAAGGTCGGGCACGTCAACGTCCTCGGCACCGACCTCGCCGAGACCCGGCGCAAGGCCGTCCTCGCCGCGCAGTGGCTGTCCACCGCGGAGTGGACGGACGGCTGGTCGGTCCACGACGGGGCCGCGGCGGCCGGAGCTCCCACCGAGGCGGGAGCACGGGTGTGAGCGCCCGCGTCGGCGTAATCATGGGCAGCGACTCGGACTGGCCGGTCATGGAGGCCGCCGGGACCGCCCTCGCCGAGTTCGACGTCGAGTACGAGGTCGGCGTGTACTCCGCGCACCGCACCCCGCAGCGGATGCTCGACTACGCCCGGGACGCCGCGGGCCGCGGGATCCAGGTGATCATCGCCGGGGCCGGTGGCGCCGCCCACCTGCCCGGCATGGTCGCCGCCGCGACCCCGCTGCCGGTGATCGGCGTGCCGGTGCCGTTGAAGGTGCTCGACGGGCTCGACTCGCTGCTGTCGATCGTGCAGATGCCCGCCGGCGTACCGGTCGCGACGGTCGCGGTGGGCAACGCGCGCAACGCCGGCCTGCTCGCCGTGCGGATCCTCGCCGCGGCCGATCCGGAGCTGCGGGCGCGGATGGAGAGCTTCCAGTCCGCGCTCGAGGAGATGGTGCTGCAGAAGGACGCGGCGCTGCGCGAGAAGGCCTCCGGGCCGGGCTCCTGATCACACTCCCCAATTTCGTGGCGCGCGGCCGCCCCGCAGTCGTAGGGTGGCGGTACACGAGAAGGGAGGTGGTCCGACGTTGATTAGCGACAGGACTCGTGAGGTGGCTGTCCGCTAGGCACCAACAGGACGTCTTCCTGACGGCCAGTGGAAGCCGGTAGGTGCCGGCGAATCCCAGGCGGTCACCAGTGTTCCCCGGGCCCGAGCCCAGTCCAGCTCGGCGTGCGCTCCCCGTTCCGACGGGGTTGCGGCCCGGGGATCACTCATGTCCGGGGGCCGTCAGACCCCGGCCGCGTCCCGCGGGCCCATGCCCGCCGCCTCCGCCACCAGCTCGCGGAGCACCTGCTCGTCCACCTTCCCGAGCGCGGTGAACCGCACGCACGACTTCCCGATCGACGCCCCCGGTAGCCGGTCGGCGTAGGTCTCGGCCAGGTACCGGCCGTCGACCGCACAGAGCACGTAGAGCGAGAGGTACCGCTTCTGCGCGGCCAGCCCGATCAGCGCGGCCTCGCCCTCCCGCCCCGTGGCGTAGCGGTAGCGGAAGGGGCCGTAGCCCAGCATCCCGCGCTGCACCACACGGTCGAGGCCCGGCGCCTCCTCGCGGATCAGGGCGTCGAGGGCCCGGACGTCCGCGCGGCGCTTCTCGTCGACGGCGTCGAGGTACTCGTCGGGGCTCATCTCGCTCACCGGGTGATCGTGGCGTACCCGCCCGGACCGGGAATCGGCCGTCCGGCTCAGCTGGTGCGGCGTTCCAGCGAGCGGGCCGCGCGCTCCAGCCGGCGCGCCACCTGCTCCAGGTCCGGCGCCTGCTCCAGCGGCAGCATGCCGGCGACCTTGCGGAAGTGCGCCCGGCAGGCCTCGGTGCCCCCGGCCGTGCCGCCGTCGGCCAGCCAGCGGCGCAGGGCCTGGTTGTGCGCGGCGACGACCGCCGCCCCGGTGACGGCCGCGCGCAGGTCCCCGTCCTCGACGTCGGCGAGCCGCGCCGCCAGCTCCTTGGTGAACAGCCGCCGGTAGCGGTGCACCATGGCCGCCTCCCGGTCGCGCAGCGCGGGCACCTCGTGGACCAGCGCGAACCGCTTCCGGGCGGTTCCCGGGTCGGACAGGTAGAGGTCGAACACCGTCTCCCCGGCCCGCAGCACCACCGACAGCAGCGGCTCGGTGGGGTGCGCGGTCGCGAAGACCTCGGCGATCCGGGCGAGCCCGAGCTCGTGGTCGGGGGAGACCGCGTCCTCCTTGCCCTTGAAGTACCGGAAGAAGGTCCGGCGCCCGACGCCGGCGGCGGCCGCGATGTCGTCGACCGTCGTGTCGTCGTAGCCCCGCGCGGTGAACAGGTCCACCGCCGCCGTGACGAGGTCGCGACGCACCTCCGCGCGCCCCTCGGCCGAACGGCCGCGGCGCGAAGTGACGTTGGACATGGCACGGAGGGTAGCAGGGGCGTTGTTATGTGGCACGGAGTGCCGTTAGAGTGGACGCACCCGGACACACCGACGTGGGAGAAGAGATGCTGAACGCCGAGTTCGACGCCTACCGGCTGAGCGAGGAGCACGAGGCCCTCCGCGACGCCGTGCGTGCGCTCGCCGAGAAGGAGATCGCGCCGCACGCCGCGGAGGTGGACGAGCAGGCGCGCTTCCCCCACGAGGCCAAGGACGCGCTGGTCAAGGCCGGTTTCCAGGCCGTGCACATCCCCGAGGAGTACGGCGGGCAGGGGGCCGACGAGCTGGCCGCCTGCATCGTGATCGAGGAGGTCGCGCGGGTGTGCGCGTCGTCGTCGCTCATCCCGGCGGTCAACGGCCTGGGCTCGGTCCCGATCCTGCTCTCGGCCTCCGAGGAGCTGAAGAAGCAGGTCCTGCCGTCGATCGCCGCCGGCGAGGCGATGATCAGCTATGCGCTGTCCGAGCGCGAGGCGGGGTCCGACGCGGCCTCGATGAAGACCCGCGCCCGCCGTGACGGCGACGACTGGGTCCTCAACGGCACCAAGTGCTGGATCACCAACGCCGGCGAGTCCACCTGGTACACGGTCATGGCCGTGACCGACCCGGAGAAGAAGGCCAACGGCATCTCCGCGTTCGTGGTGCACAAGGACGACCCGGGCTTCGAGGTCGGCCCGAAGGAGCGCAAGCTCGGCATCGCCGGCTCGCCGACGCGGGAGATCTACTTCCAGGACTGCCGCATCCCCGGTGACCGGATCATCGGCGCCGAGGGCACGGGCTTCAAGACCGCGCTCGCCACGCTCGACCACACCCGCCCGACGATCGGCGCGCAGGCCGTCGGCATCGCGCAGGGCGCGCTCGACCAGGCGATCGCGTACATCAAGGAGCGCAAGCAGTTCGGCAAGGCGATCGCCGACTTCCAGGGCATCCAGTTCATGGTCGCCGACATGGCGATGAAGGTGGAGGCCGCGCGGCAGCTCGTCTACGTCGCGACCTCGCGCGCCGAGCGCGGCGAGAAGAACCTCGGCTTCATCTCGTCGGCCGCCAAGTGCCTGGCCTCGGACACCGCGATGCAGGTGACGGTCGACGCCGTGCAGCTCCTGGGCGGCGCGGGCTTCACCAGGGACTTCCCGGTGGAGCGGATGATGCGCGACGCGAAGATCACGCAGATCTACGAGGGCACCAACCAGGTGCAGCGCATGGTGATGGCGCGCTCCCTGCTCCGCTGACCAGCCGCACTATGGAACCATAATGCGCATAATCCAGGGTGATGAGCGCATTATGGTTCCATAATGCGCTCATTTCTGGCTCCTGAACGCATTATGGTTCCATAACGCTCGTCAGAGGATGAAGCGGAACAGCGGGGAGTCCGGGGGGATCGGCTCGATCTGCGGCGGCGAGGCCTCCATGCGGGCCAGCAGCGGCTCCAGGTCGGCCGGGTCGCCCAGCTCGATCCCGACGAGTGCGGGGCCCGTCTCCCGGTTGCTGCGCTTGACGTACTCGAAGAGCGTGATGTCGTCGTCCGGCCCGAGGACGTCGTCGAGGAAGCGGCGCAGCGCGCCCGGCTCCTGCGGGAACTCCACCAGGAAGTAGTGCTTGCGGCCCTCCCACACGAGGGCGCGTTCGACGATGTCGGCGTAGCGGCTGACGTCGTTGTTGCCGCCGGAGAGCAGACACACCGTGCTCGAGCCGCGCGGGATGTCCAGCTGGCCGAGCGCCGCCGGGGCGAGCGCGCCCGCGGGCTCGGCGATGATCCCGTCGCTCTGGTAGAGCGCGAGCATCTCGACGCAGATCCGGCCCTCGTCCACGGCGTCGACCGCGATCGACGCCTCGCGCACGATCGGGAACGTGGTCTCACCGACCCGGCGCACCGCGGCGCCGTCGACGAACGGCTCGACCTCCGCCAGCGTGGTCGGCTCGCCCTTCGTCAGGGCCGCGGCCATGCTCGCGGCGCCGGCCGGCTCGACGCCGATCACGCGGACGTCGGGGTGCCGTTCGCGCAGGTAGACGAGGGTGCCGGCGAGCAGCCCGCCCCCGCCGACCGGGACGATGATCTGGTCCGGCGGGTCCGCGAGCTGGCTGAGCACCTCGCGGACGACCGTGCCCTGGCCGGCCACGGTGCGGGGGTCGTCGAAGGCGGGGACGAGGGTGGCGCCGGTCTGCTCGGCGTCGGCGGCGGCGGCCGCGGCGGCGTCGTCGTACGTGTTGCCGACGACCACGACCTCCACGACCTTGCCGCCCAGCCGCGCGACCCGGTCCCGCTTCTGCCGCGGGGTGGTGCGGGGCAGGTAGACCCGGGCCGTGACGTGCAGCCGCGCACAGGCGAACGCGACGCCCTGGGCGTGGTTCCCGGCGGACGCGCACACCACCCCGCGCTCGCGTTCCTCCGGCGAGAGCTGCGCGATCAGGTTGTAGGCGCCGCGGATCTTGTAGGAGCGGACCGGCTGCAGGTCCTCGCGCTTGAGCCACACCTCGCCGCCGACGGCGTCGGACAGCCGCGCCGAGAGCTGCAGCGGGCTCGGCCCGATCACCGCGCGCAACCGCCCCGCCGCCGCGTCGACGTCGGAGGCGGTCACGCTCTGGGCGGGGGCGCTGGTCATCACCCCACCGTAGCCAGCCCACCTGCGGGGCCCTCCCCGAGCCCGCCCGCCGTCACAGCCGGGCGGTGCACTTCTCCGTGTCGTACTTGCGCTCCAGGCGCCCCGCGTCGGCGTGGGCGACCTGGACGAGGGAGGCACCGGCGGCGAGGACGGCGAGCAGGCCGTCGACCAGGTCCTCGCGCGCGGACCAGTCCCGCGTCGACAGCACCCGCTCCGAGCCGGAGAGCCCCAGCGCGGCGGCCCGCGCCGCCGCGCGGGCGGCCACCTCCGAGGCGGGCATGCCGTCGAGGGCGGGGGCGTCGGCGGGCACCGGCTCCCAGGGCACGAACTCGTCGCCGTGCAGCCGGACCTCGGTGGCGAAGTCGATCACCCCGGACGGCAGGCCGTCGATCCCGCGGCCGAACGCGTCGAGGGACAGGGCGACCACCCCGCCCGACGGCTCGGCGGCGAGCGCGAGGTCGAGCCGCCCGGCGTCGCACAGCACGAGGTCCGCCTCGGCGGGCTCGCCGACCACCTCGGCCCCGCACGACCACGCCGCGAGCAGCACCGACGCCGTCTGCCAGTGCGCCGGCAGCAGCACGGCGACCCTGCCGCCCGGCTCGACGTCGCACTCGTCGCGCAGCAGGTTGGCGGCCTTCGCCACCCAGTTCGCCGTGGTGACCGCGGACAGCTCGATCCGCTCGCCGGTGGCGTCGTCGTAGAAGGTGATCAGTGGCCGCGCCGGGGCGGCGGCGAGGATCGGGTCGAGCAGGGTGGCGGTCAGCGACACGGACGTCCTTCGCGGGTACGGGCGATCAGTCGATGCACGGTACGCCGCCCGCGTTGACCTCGGAGGTCGGCGCGGGCGCGGAGGTCGAGGAGCCGCCGGTCGTGGTCGTCGCCCCGGTCGTCCCCGTCGTCGCCGCCGCGGACGAGCCCGCGAAGTCGGTCCCGAGCAGCACCTGCACGTGCCCGGACCGCACGCCGTCGGCCTGCTCGACGCCGATCCCGCCGAGCTGCGCGGCCACCGCGCGGGCGGCCTCGTCACCGTCCGACTGGGCGTAGCGGACGACGGAGGTCGAGCGGCTGTCCGAGTTCTCCACCGTGCCGCGCAGGTAGCCCGCCCCGCCGAGCCGGTCGGCGACCTGGGCCGCGAGGCCGGTACCGCCCGAGCCGTTGCCGACGTCGACAGTGACCGTCGCCGGGTCCACCGTGGACGCGACCGGCGCCTCCGCGGTGGTCTCGGGCTCCTCCTTCGGCGCGGTCCGCTGCTCGACGAACTGCTGGACCTGCGTGGGATCGACCAGCACGACGTCGCCGCGCTCGTTGTTCGCGCCGCCCTGCGTCGGAATGGTCACGAAGTCGATGTTGCCCGCGGCGATGTCCGACGCCTGCCGGCCGAAGCCGAGCAGGTCCCAGCCGGAGTCGATGACGAGCGACTTCTTCGCCACGTCCATCAGCGCGGAGAGCGTGCCGGTGTCGGTCAGCGTGCCACTGGAGAGGATCTTGTCGGCGACGGCGGCGAGGAACACCTGCTGCCGGCGGATGCGGGACAGGTCGCCCTCGGGCAGGCCGTGCCGCTGGCGGACGAAGGCCAGCGCGTCCGCGCCGGAGATCGTCTGTGGGCCGGCGGCGAAGCGGGCGCCGGAGAACTCGTCGTCGACCGGGGCCCTGAGGCAGACGTCGACCCCGCCGATGGCCTGGGTCAGGTTGTAGAAGCCGAGCAGGTTGATCTCGGCGTAGTGGTCGATCGTGAGACCGGTCAGGTCCTGGACGGTGTCGATCAACGCGGTCCGCCCCGTCGCCGACGACTGCTGGTCGGCGTCCTTCTGGGTGACGCCGGACTTCACCAGCTCCTCGGCCTTGAGCGCCTTGGTGGCCGGGTACGCGGCGTTGATCTTGTCCTTGCGGTAGCCGGGGATGTCGACGTAGCTGTCCCGCGGGATGGAGAAGGCCGTCGCGCTGCCGCCGTCGGCGGGGATGTGCAGCACGATGATCGTGTCCGAGTTGAGGACGCCGGACTCGGCGCCGCTGCGCAGGGTGCGCAGGACGTCGTCGGGCAGCGGGTTGCCCTGCGCGTCCGTGCGGCTGTCGACGCCCACGAGCAGGATGTTCTGCTCGCCGCCGGAGGAGCCGCCGGTGATGACGTTGGTCGTGGTCAGGCCCGCGGTGAGGTCGCGGTAGAGGCCCCACGCCGTGCCCGTGACCGCCACGACCAGGGCGGACAGGACGCACAGCGTGATCCGGGTCCGGCGGACGAACCGGCCGGGCGGCCGCCCGGGCGGCGCGGTCGCGGGGCGGGGCCGCGCCGGCGGAGGGGTGCGCGGGCGCGTGCGGGTGGGGGGACGGGTGGGTGCCGCACCCCGCGAGACGTCCCGGGCGGGCCGGCGCGGCGGCGGCTCGACGACGGCCCGGCGAACGGGCCTGCGGGGCTCGTCGCGGTCGGGAGTGGACCGGCGGGCCGAGGTGCGGGCGGAGCTCGACCGCGCGGACGCGCCGCCCGGCTCCCCGTCCCGGTCGGAGCCGGTCCGGCGTCCGCGGGGGACGGACCCGTCGCCGCGCCCCGAGCCATCCCGGGCGGAACCGTCGCGACCCGAGCCGGTCGAGCGGGGGCGGCCGCTCCCGGAGCCGGAGGACGAGCGGTCGCCGGAGCCGCGGTCACGGGCCGAGGCGCCGGAGGAACCGCTTCGCCCGGAACCCGCCCGGCCCGCCGTGGAGCCCCCGTCCCGGGACGACCGGGCGGAGTACCCCGCCGCGGAGCCCGTGCCGCGTTCGGAGCGCGGCTCCGGCGCGACGTCCGACCGCCCCGCCGAGCCGGTCGCGCGGGCCCGTGGGGGACGGTCGGGGCCGCCGCCGGTCAGGGCGCCGCCCTCGCCGAACAGCGCGGAGGCGCCGGCGCGGCGCTCGCGCCGCGGCCCGCCCGAGGAGGAGCGGCCACCGGACGTCGGGTCCACTCCACCTCCTCACCTCGCGCCCGGTTCGGGTCCGGACCCCCGCGGCCGCCACCCGGCCGCCCCTAGAGGGTGCAGCATCCGGAGGCATGATCGCGCGCGTCGCCCGGCGTGTCGGCGGCTCGAGATCACCGTTGGGCGATCGTCCACCCCGGAGGGTGACCCGTTCGGACCTACGCGTGATCATCTCCGTGACGGACCGCCCCGTCCTGCCGGACCACCGGGGGAGTGAGACCATTCACATCTCCACGTCGCGAGGGGCCCCCGCATGACCGCACAGCCCGACGAGGCGGCCCGGACCGACGCCGTCCACCGCATCCCCGTGCCGCCGCCGGAGGGGCCGCTGACGGCCGCGGGCCGGGCGCTGCTGGAGCAGCACCGGGCCTGGGAGGCGGTCGAGCCGCTGCGCCGCGCCGTCGCCTCGCGCGAACCGGGCTCGGCGGACCTGCTCGTGCGCGCCTACCTGGACAGCGGCAGCTGGACCGCAGCCATCGAGTTCCTCGCGCCGCTGGTGGAGCAGGGGCACCTGGAGTTCGCGGGGCGGCTCGGGGTCGCGCTCGCCGAGCTGGGCGACCACTCGCGGGCCGAGCAGGTGCTGCGCCTCGCCGTGGCGCAGCGCGAGCTCCCCGCCGCCAACGACCTCGCCCTGCTGCTGCGGGCGGACGGCCGCTTCGCCGAGGCCGTCCGGGTCCTCACCGACGCCGCCGAGGCGGGCGACCCGCAGGCGCCGGACAACCTCGTCGCGCTGCACCTCGAGGCGGAGGACCTCGCCGCAGCCGTCGTGGCCGCCGAGCGGTACGCGGACGAACGGCGGCCGGACGCGCTCGTCGCGCTGGCGGACGTGCGGGCCGTCCAGGGCCGGGACGCGGAGGCCGAGTCCCTCTACCGGCGCGCCGGCGAGCTCGGCGCCGTCCGCGCCCACACCGCCTACGCCGCGTTCCTCGTCGCCCGCGGCGACCTCGACGGGGCCGACCGCGAGTACCGCGAGGCCGAGCGGCACAACGAACCGGGCTGGGCCTGGACCATCGGCCGGTTCCTGCTCGACACCGGGCGGCCCGAGGCGGCGCGCTGGTACCTGGAGATGGCGGTGACCTGGGGCGACCGGGCCGCCGCCGAGGCCCTCGCGGAGCTCGACGGCGAGGACCCGGCGGACGACTGAGTCCCCGGCCCCGATCGGTCGGCCCCCGGTCCCCGCACCGACCGGCCCCCGGGGGCCCGTTAGGGTGACCCGCCATGGAGTCGGCGGTCCGCACGTACGGGGACGAGCTCGCGGTCGTGACCGTCACGTACTCACCGGGCGACACGCTCGAGGCCTTCCTGGACTCGCTCAAGGCGGCGACCGCGCGTCCGCCCCGGGTCGTGCTGGCGGACAACGGGTCCGTCGACGGCGCCCCGGAGCGCGCGGCGGAGCGCGACGGTGTGGAGCTGCTCCGGATCGGCGAGAACGTCGGCTACGGCACGGCCGCCAACCGAGCCGTCGCCGGGCTGGGGCCCGAGGTGGGCTGGGTCGTCGTCGCCAACCCGGACCTGGTCTGGGGCGAGGGCGCGATCGACACGCTGCTCGAGGCCGCCGGCCGCTGGCCGCGCGCCGGCGCGCTCGGACCGCTGATCCGCGAGCCCGACGGCACGGTCTACCCCTCGGCCCGGCTGCTGCCCTCGCTGGGCCACGGCGCCGGACACGCCGTCCTCGGCCGGGTCTGGCCCGGCAACCCCTGGACGCAGACCTACCGGCAGGCCGCCGCGGCGATCGGCGAGCGCACGGCGGGTTGGCTTTCCGGCTCGTGCATCCTGGTGCGCCGCAGCGCCTTCGACTCGGTCGACGGGTTCGACCCGCGCTACTTCATGTACTTCGAGGACGTGGACCTCGGCGACCGGCTCGGCCGGGCCGGCTGGCTCAACGTCTACGTCCCGACCGCCGAGGTCGTGCACACCGGCGGGGTCTCCACCTCGAAGCCCGAGGTGTCGGCCCGGATGCTCGCCGAGCACCACCGCAGCGCCTACCGCTACCTCGCCGACCGGCACCCGGGCCCCCGCAACGCCCCGATCCGGGCGGCGGTGCGGGCCGGACTCGCGGTGCGAGCCCGGGCAACGCAGGCGCGTGGACGAACGTCCACCCGGTGAGACCAGCAGTGTGAGACCGGAGATCCGGACCGGGGGGACCGGCCGGCTGACGAGAGGACCGTTCGTGCTGGACGACGTCGAGGCCGTCGTGCTCGTGGGGGGCAAGGGCACGCGCCTGCGCCCCCTCACCCTGTCGGCCCCGAAGCCGATGCTGCCCACGGCGGGCGTGCCGTTCCTGGCCCACCTGCTCTCCCGGATCCGCGCCGCGGGCGTGCGGCGCGTGGTGCTCGGCACCTCGTACCTCGCGGAGACGTTCGAGGAGCACTTCGGCGACGGGGAGTCGCTCGACCTCGAGCTCACCTACGTGGTGGAGGACCAGCCGCTGGGCACCGGCGGCGGGATCGCCAACGTGGCCAAGCACCTGACGACCGAGAACGTCATGGTCTTCAACGGGGACGTGCTGTGCGGCACCGACCTCACCGCCGTCGTCGACACCCACCGGCGCACGGACGCGGACGTCACCCTGCACCTGGTCCGCGTGCAGGACCCGCGCGCGTACGGCTGCGTGCCCACCGACGCCGACGGCCGCGTCCAGGCGTTCCTGGAGAAGACCGAGGACCCGCCGACGGACCAGATCAACGCCGGTTGCTACGTCTTCCGCCGCTCGGTGATCGAGGACATCCCGCAGGGCCGGGTGGTGTCGGTGGAGCGCGAGACCTTCCCCGGGCTGCTCGAGGCGGGCGCCCGGGTCAGCGGGCACGTCGACAACGCCTACTGGCGCGACATGGGCACCCCCGCCGACCTCGTGCACGGCTCGGCCGACCTGGTCCGCGGCGTGGCGCCCTCGGCGGCGCTGCCCGGCCCGGCCGGCGAGTCGATCGTGCTGCCCGGTGCCACCGTGGCGAAGGACGCGTTCGTGTTCGGCGGCACCGCCGTCGGGCGGGACGCGGTGATCGGGGCGGGCGCGAAGGTCGAGGGCTGCATGGTCTTCGACGGCGCGGTGATCGAGCCGCACGCGGTCGTCGAGAGCTCCGTGGTCGGCGCCGGCGCCCGGATCGAGGCGGGCGCGCACGTCCGCGACGCGGTGATCGGCGACCGGGCGGTCATCGGGGCGCACTGCGAGCTCAAGGGCGGCGTGCGGGTGTGGCCGGAGGTCCAGCTGCCGCCGCACGGGGTCCGGTTCTCGGCCGACGTCTGACTCCGTGAGTGGCTACTGCCCCTAGAGCGGCAGTAGGCACTCACGACCGCCTTCGGGCTGCGGTTACCGTGGTCGCGTGATCGAGCGCGAGTGGCGGCCGGACTTCCGGCTCGACCTCGCCGGGGTGCTCGCCCCGTTGCGTCGCGGGCGGGGTGACCCGTCGTGGCGCTCGGTCGGCGAGGGCTCCGCGATCTGGCGCGTCTCCACCACGCCCGACGGGCCCGCCACGGTCCGGATGTCCCGGCGCAGCGACGGCACGGTCGTCGCCGCCGGCTGGGGGCCCGGCGCGCGGTGGGAGCTCGACGGCCTGCCCGCCCTGCTCGGCGCGCACGACGAGCCCGAGTCCTTCGTCGCCCACCACCCGCTGATCGCCGACGCCGCCCGCCGCCTGCCCGGGATCCGGCTCGGCTCCACCCGCCGGGTGTGGGACCAGCTGGTGCCCGCGATCCTCGAACAGAAGGTCACGGGCATCGAGGCGCGGCGCTCCTGGCGCGAGCTCTGCTGGCGGTTCTCCGACCCCGCGCCCGGTCCGGCCGGCACGATGCCGCGGGGCATGCGCGTGCCGCCGACGCCCGCGCAGATCCGCTCCGTCCCGGACTGGGAGTGGCACAGGGCCGGGGTGGACTCGGCCCGGCGGCGGGCGATCCGGGCCGCCGCCGCGGTCGCGCACCGGCTGGAGAAGGCGGTCGAGCTGGGCGGCGAGCAGGGCCGGATCCTGTTGCGCCGCATCCCCGGTATCGGGGTGTGGACCGCCGCCGAGGTGGCCCAGCGCGCGTGGGGCGACGCCGACGCCGTCAGCTTCGGGGACTTCCACATCCCCACCGTGGTCGGCTGGGCCCTGGTCGGCCGCCCGCTCGACGACGTCGGGATGCTCGAGGTCCTGGCCCCGTACGCGCCGCAGCGGCACCGGGCGGTGCGGTACGTCGAGATCTCGGGGTTCCGCCGCCCGCGCTTCGGGCCCCGCTTCAGCCCGCGGGACTACCGGGAGATGTAGATCGTCGCGGGGTACGTTCGTGGGCGTGGCCCTTCTCGACTCCCCGATCGCCGCGCTCTCCGCTCTCGACGGCGGCGCCCTCCCGGACCTCGGCGGCAAGGCCGTCCTCGTCGTCAACGTCGCCTCGAAGTGCGGGCTCACCCCGCAGTACGAGGGTCTGGAGCGGCTGCAGGAGCGCTTCGCCGGCCGCGGGTTCACCGTGCTCGGCGTGCCGTGCAACCAGTTCGCCGGGCAGGAGCCGGGCACGGCGGAGGAGATCGCCACGTTCTGCTCCACCACCTACGGCGTCTCCTTCCCGCTCACGGAGAAGGTCGAGGTCAACGGGCCGGGCCGGCACCCGCTCTACGCCGCGCTGACCGCCACCGCCGACGAGGCGGGCGAGGCCGGGGACGTCCAGTGGAACTTCGAGAAGTTCCTCGTGGCCCCGGACGGGACCGTGCGGGCCCGCTTCCGGCCGCGTACCGAGCCGGAGTCCGACGAGGTGGTGGCGGCCGTCACCGAGGTCCTCCCCGGCTGAGCGGAGCGAGCCTCTGCACCGAGGGGAGCGAGCCTCTGCGCCGGTTGTCGGGGGTCCGACGTAGCCTGGCGCCGTGAAGGTCACCGTCCTGGTCGGAGGCGTCGGCGGCGCCCGGTTCCTGCTCGGCGTGAAGGCCGCCCTCGGGCTGCCGGCCGTCGGGCCCGGCGAGGGCCCGCACGAGGTCAGCGCCGTGGTCAACGTGGGCGACGACGTGTGGATGCACGGCCTGCGGATCTGCCCCGACCTCGACACCTGCATGTACACCCTGGGCGGCGGGATCGACTCGGAGCGCGGCTGGGGCCGGGCGGGGGAGACCTGGGCGGTGCGGGACGAGCTGGCCGCCTACGAGGCCGATCCCACCTGGTTCGGGCTCGGCGACCGGGACGTCGCGACGCACCTGGTCCGCACCCGGATGCTGCGCGCGGGCTACCCGCTCTCGCAGGTCACCGAGGCGCTGTGCCACCGGTGGAAGCCGGGCGTGCGGCTGCTGCCCGCCACGGACGACCGGGTCGAGACGCACGTGGTGATCGACAACCCGGAACCGGCCGACGACGCGCCGCCGCAGGTCGCGGTGCACTTCCAGGAGTGGTGGGTACGCCACCAGGCCAAGTTCCCCGCCCACCGGTTCGCGTCGGTGGGTGCGGACGAGGCGAAGGTCCTGCCGGCCGCGGCGCAGGCGATCGCCGACGCGGACGTGGTGCTGGTCGCGCCGTCGAACCCGGTGGTCAGCATCGGCACGATGATCCAGGTCCCGGGCATGCCGCAGGCGCTGGTCGGCACCAAGGCGAAGATCGTCGGGCTGTCGCCGATCGTGGGCGGGCGGCCGCTGCGCGGGATGGCCGACGCGTGCCTCTCGGCGATCGGGGTCGAGACCACCGCCGAGGCCGTCGGCCGGCACTACGGCGGGCGGGCGAAGGGCGGCCTGCTCGACGGCTGGCTGGTCCACTCGGGAGACTCCGCCGAGATCGAGGGCGCCGAGACCCGGGCGGTCCCCCTGCTGATGACGGACGTGGAGGCCACGGCGGACATGGCGCGTGCGGCGTTCGAGCTGGCCGGGGTCACCCCGTGAGCGCTCTGCCCGCCCCGTCGCCGGTCCCCGACCACGGCGCCGCCGAGGGGCTGCGGATCCTGCCGGTCCCCGGGCTGCCGGAGTTCCGCCCGGGGGACGACGTGACCGCCGCGCTCGCCGAGGCCGCCCCGTGGCTGGAGTCCGGCGACGTCGTGGTGGTCACCAGCAAGATCTTCTCCAAGGCCGAGGGCCGGCTCGTCCCGGCGCCGATCGATCCCGAGGAGCGGGACGAGCTGCGCCGCCGGCTCGTCGAGGGCGAGACCGAGCGGGTCCTGGCCCGCCGCGGCAGAACGCTGATCGTCGCGTCGAAGCTCGGGATCGTGCAGGCCGCGGCCGGCGTCGACGGGTCGAACGTACGGCGGGACGAGCTGGCGCTGCTGCCCGTCGATCCCGACGCCAGCGCCGCCCGGCTGCGCGAGGGCCTGCGCGAGCGGCTCGGCGTCGACGTGGCGGTGGTCGTCACCGACACGATGGGCCGGTCGTGGCGGGTCGGGCAGACGGACGTCGCCATCGGGTCCGCGGGGCTCACCGTGCTGCACCGCTACGGCGGCGCGGTCGACGCGGAGGGCAACGAGCTGCTGGTCACCGAGGTCGCCCTGGCGGACGAGGTGGCCGGCGCCGCCGACCTGGTCAAGGGCAAGCTCGGCGGGACCCCGGTCGCGGTGGTGCGCGGGCTCGGCGTGCGCGAGGACGGCTCGACGGCGCGGGACCTCGTCCGGCCGATCGACGAGGACCTGTTCTGGCTCGGCACCGAGGAGGCGCTCGCGCAGGGCCGGCGCGAGGCCGTGCTGCTGCGCCGCAGCGTCCGGGACTTCGCGCCCGAGGAGGTGCCCGCGGAGTCGGTGCGCCGGGCCGTCGGCGTCGCGCTGACCGCGCCCGCGCCGCACCACAGCACGCCGTTCCGGTTCGTGTGGCTGCGCGACCCCGCCCGGCGCACCGCCCTGCTCGACGCGTTGCGCGAGCGCTGGCGCGCCGATCTGGAGGCCGACGGACGTCCGGCGGACGAGGTCGAGCGCCGGCTCGCGCGGGGCGACCTGCTGCGCCGGGCGCCCGAGCTGGTGCTGCCCTTCCGCACCGGCGACGGCGCGCACGCCTACCCGGACGAGGCCCGCCGCGCGGCCGAGCGGGACATGTTCACCGTGGCCGGCGGGGCCGCCGTGCAGTCGTTCCTGGTGGCGCTGGCCGCCGAGGGCCTGGCCTCGTGCTGGGTCGGGTCCACGATCTTCGCGCCCGAGGTGGTGCGGGCCGAGCTGGGGCTGGCGGAGGACTGGCAGCCGCTCGGTGCCGTCGCGTTCGGGGTGCCGCTCGAGGCGGCCCACCCGCGCCCGCCCGCCGACCCGGCCGCGGGGTTGCTCGAATGGTGAGCCCCGTCCCCGCGGGGGAGACGCCCGCATGGTGAGCCCGGCCGTCGCCGTCGAGGAGCTCCGCGCGTGGTCGCCGCCCGACGCCGGGCAGGCCGCGCTGCAGCAGGCGCTGATCGCCTTCTGCCTCGCCCGCCCGGAGGACGCGTGTGCCCGCGAGTGCGCGGCCGGGCACCTCACCGCATCGGCGCTGGTGGTCGACGCGGCGGGGGAGCACACCCTGCTGACCCTGCACCCGCGCGTCGGCCGGTGGATCCAGCTCGGCGGGCACTGCGAGCCGGGGGACGCGTCGCTGCGGGCGGCGGCGCTGCGGGAGGCGACCGAGGAGTCCGGGATCGCCGGGCTGGAGATCGCCGAGCACCCGCTGCACGTCGACGTCCATCCCGTGACCTGCTCGCTCGGCGTGCCGACCCGGCACCTCGACGTCCGCTACCTGGTGCGCGCGCCGGCCGGGGCGGTGCCCGCGATCAGCGACGAGTCGGTCGACCTGGCCTGGTGGCCGCTCGACGGGCTGCCGCCGGAGTCGGACACGGTGCCGGCGATGGTCGCCCTCGCCCGCGGCTGACGGGCCGGCGGCGGGTCAGCGCCAGAACAGCAGCAGGCTGTAGCCGGCGGCGGCGTACTGCGCGTCGCCGCCGATCAGGGCGAAGAGGAACTGCCCGACCCCGAACAGCACTCGCGACACCCCGGGCACCCCGAGGACCAGCAGGAACAGCACGAGCGGGGCCCACGGGCGCACCTTGTGGCCGAGCTGCTGGGCCTGCGGCGACAGGTAGGGCTCGAGCACGCCGTACCCGTCGAGGCCGGGCACCGGCAGGATGTTGAGCACGAACGCGAGGATCTGGATCAGCGCGAGGCAGGACAGCCCGACCGCGAGCCCCTCGTTCATCGGGACGAAGATCACCGCCAGGCTCAGCAGGATCCCGATGACCAGGTTGGTGGCCGGGCCGGCGAAGGACACGAACGAGCGGATTCCCCGCGAACGCAGCGCCCACTGGTTGATCCACACCGCGCCCCCGGGCAGCGGGATGCCGCCGAGCAGCAGGAACACCACGGGCAGCACGAAGGAGAGCCCGACGTTGGCGTACCGGCGGATGTCGAGGGTGAGGTAGCCGCGGTTCTCGATGCTGTGGTCCCCGCCGCGGTGCGCCACGTAGGCGTGCCCGAACTCGTGCAGACAGAGCGAGACGCACCACCCGCCGAGCACCAGCAGCACCACGCCCGTGGTGAGCAGGACCATCGACCCCTGCAGCGCGGACTCGGTCCCGACGACGCAGAGCACCCCGCCGACGACCGTCACCGCCAGGAGCAGCAGGAACCACGGGCTGACTCGATTGGAGACTCCGCGCACTTGCCCATTCTGCCGAACGGGTGTCCGAAGGGGTGGAACCCGTCACCCGGTCGGCAGCCCCGGGTTGCGGTGAACCGACCGACACCGCTGTACTTACAGCGGTGTCATTCGCCGGGCGCGGGGAGGTGGGCGAGTGGACGTTTTCACGGACACCGTGTTCGTCACGGGGGCGGGCACGATCGGCGACCCGATCGGAGCGACGGTGGGCGCTCCGGAGAACTTCGGGATCGGCCCCACGGAGGGGCTTCGCCTGATCGACACCCTGGTCGACGGTCAGGACGACGGCGAGCAGGACTGGCAGGAACGCGCACTGTGCGCGCAGACGGATCCGGAGGCGTTCTTCCCCGAGAAGGGCGGCTCCACACGGGAGGCCAAGCGCATCTGCGCGGGGTGCGACGTCCGGGCCGAGTGCCTGGAGTACGCGCTGGCGCAGGACGAGCGCTTCGGCATCTGGGGCGGGCTCTCCGAGCGGGAGCGTCGTCGCCTGCGACGGGCGGCCGGCTGAGGCCGGGGTCCGACGGACAACTTCACCACGACATCCCCTCCCGGCGTACGCAGCGCGCCGGGAGAGGAACCCGAAGGGCGGGCGATGCGGCCCGCCCTCGTTCGAGCCCGGACGCGTGTCCGGCTGCGTGCCCGCAGCCGGCGACGGTCCGGGCTCTCGCGCGTCCGGGCCGCCCTCGGCGCCAGGTGCCCTCAGTCCGCCCCGCCCTCGACGGCGTCGGGCTCGATGTTGAGGTACTCCGCCACCTGCTCGACCAGCACCTCGTGCAGCAGCTCGCCGAGATCGGCGCCGCCGCGGGCGCGCGCCTCCAGCGGGCGCCGGTAGAGCACGATCCGCGCCCGCGAGGGCAGCCCGGCCTGGTCGACGCCCGCCGGCACCAGCTGGGCCAGCGGGACGCCCGCGTCGGCGAGCACCCCGGTGCCCCACACGACCTCCTCGGGCGAGGTCCGCTCGACCTCCGGCACCTCGTCGACCGCCAGGTCCAGGTCCACCAGCTCGGGGCCCCAGCGCAGCTCGATCGGCTCGAGCGCCTCGAGCACGCGGGCGTCGAACCGCTCGGCCCGGGTGCGGAAGGAGGGCGTGGTCACCGGGTACAGCAGGCCGCGCAGTCCCCGGCCCCGGCGGTCTCGCCTGCGGGGGGAGCGGCGCGGGATGCGGCGCGCGGTCGTCACCCGTCGAATAGTACGACCCGGCGGGCCCGCGCCGTGCCGGTGCGGCCGCCCGGCGTCGCCCGTCCGTACCGCGCCCGGGCGGGTGGGGCCGCCCCGCGCGTCGCAGTCGGGAACCGTGCGCGCGGGGGGCTATCGTCGGGGGCGTGCTGAGTGTCCGGAGGTGTTCGCGGAGCGGCTGCACCGAGCTCGCGGTGGCCACTCTCACCTATGTCTACGCGGACTCGACCGCGGTCGTCGGGCCGCTGGCCACCCAGGCTGAGCCCCACACCTACGACCTGTGCACCGCGCACGCCCACCGGCTCACCGCCCCCCGCGGCTGGGAGGTCGTCCGCTTCGAGGGCGAGTTCGCGCCGCCGCAGCACACGGACGACGACCTGACCGCCCTGGCCGAGGCCGTCCGCGAGGCCGGCCGGGTCGACCGGCCCATCGAGGCCTCGCCCACCGTCACCGCCGGTCCCGGTGCCACCACCGGCCGGCGGGGTCACCTGCGCGTGCTCCCCACGCCGCCGGAGGACTGACCCCCGGACTCACGGGCCGTCACCGTCCGTCGCCCGTCCGGTGCGCGTCGTCGCGGCCGTCCCGCGGGCCGTCGGGCCCGCCCGCTAGGCTCCGGACCCGTGCCCGACCTCTCCCAGATCGTCAAGGCGTACGACATCCGCGGCGTCGTCGGCGAGCAGCTCGACGCCGGCACGGTCCGTGAGGTCGGAGCGGCGCTGGCCCGGCTGCTGCGCGCGGAGGACCCCGCGGTCACCGAGATCGCGGTGGGCCACGACATGCGGGACTCCTCGCCCGGGCTCGCGGCCGCCTTCGCCGAGGGCGTGACCGCCCAGGGGCTCGACGTCCTCGACATCGGCCTGGCCAGCACCGACATGCTCTACTTCGCCGCCGGGAGCCTCGGCGTGCCCGGCGCGATGTTCACCGCCAGCCACAACCCGGCGAAGTACAACGGCATCAAGCTCTGCCGGGCGGGCGCGACCCCGATCGGGCAGGACACGGGGCTCGCCGCGATCCGCGAGGCCGTCGAGCAGGGGGTGCCCGAGGGGCCCGGCGGCGGCACGGTCCGCCGGCGCACGCTGCTCGCCGAGTACGCCGCCTACCTGCGCGGGCTCGTCGACCTGAGCGGCATCCGGCCGCTGCGCGTGGTGGTCGACGCCGGCAACGGCATGGGCGGCTACACGGTGCCCGAGGTGCTCGGCGGCCTCCCGCTCGACGTCGTGCCCCTGTACTTCGAGCTCGACGGCACCTTCCCCAACCACGAGGCCAACCCGCTGGACCCGGCGAACCTGGTCGACCTGCAGAAGGCCGTCGTCGCGGAGGGGGCCGACCTCGGCCTGGCCTTCGACGGCGACGCCGACCGCTGTTTCGTGGTCGACGAGCGTGGCGAGCCGGTGAGCCCGAGCGCGATCACGGCGCTGGTCGCGGTCCGCGAGCTGGCCAAGTCGCCCGGCAGCTCGGTGATCCACAACCTGATCACCTCCCGGGCCGTGCCGGAGATCGTCCGCGAGCACGGCGGCACCCCGGTGCGCACCCGGGTGGGCCACTCGTTCATCAAGCAGACGATGGCCGACACCGGTGCGGTGTTCGGCGGCGAGCACTCGGCGCACTACTACTTCAAGGACTTCTGGAAGGCCGACTCCGGCATGCTGGCCGCGCTGCACGTGCTGGCCGCGCTGGGCGAGCAGCAGGAGCCGCTGTCCGGGCTGATGCGCGTCTACGAGCGCTACTCGGCCAGCGGCGAGGTCAACTCCACCGTGGTGGACCAGGCCGACCGGGTCGCCGCCGTCCGCGAGACCTACGGGGCCCGCGAGGGCGTGGAGTTCGACGAGCTCGACGGGCTCACCGTCGCCCTGCCGGACGGCTCCTGGTTCAACCTGCGCGCCTCCAACACCGAGCCGCTGCTGCGGCTCAACGTGGAGGCCGCCGACGAGGCCGCGGTGGCGGCGCTGCGGGACGAGGTCCTCGCGATCGTCCGCGCCTGAGCGCGGCGGGCGCCCGTTCGCCCGGGACCGCGACGAGCCGATCACCGCCGCGCGGGTACCCCGGACGGATGCGGCGCGCCCGCCCGCGCCCTGGCAGCATCAACGGCACGTGAGGTGAGGAGAACCGTGGCCGTACAGCTCGACCCCCAGCTGCTCGAGATCCTGGCCTGCCCGTCGGAGGACCACGCGCCCCTGACGCCGGCGGGGGAGCATCTCGTGTGCACCGCCTGCGGCCGCCGCTACCCGGTGGTCGACGGCATCCCGGTGCTGCTGCTCGACGAGGCCCTCCCTCCGGAGGACGCGCCCGCCCCCGAGCACCCCGGAAACGCCGGGTGACGATCGTGCTCGACGACACCCTGCTCGGCGACCCCGTCGCGCTCGCCTCCGCGGACACCGGCGGCGTGCTGCGTGCGGCGGCCACGGCGGGCGCCCAGGTCCGCTCCGCGGCACAGGCGGCGGTCGAGGCGGGCGTCGCCGACCTGGCGGGGCACCGGCCGCGGGCGCTGGTGTTCCTGCGCCGCCCGGGCTCGTCGGGCGCGGCGGCGGAGATCGTCGGGGCGCTGCTCGGGTCGCTGTGCCCGGTGCCGATCGTGGTGGCCGACGTCGTGCCCGGCTGGATCGGTCCGCTCGACGTCGTGCTGGCCCACTCCGCCGACCCGGCGGACGTCGAGCTGGCCGAGTCGGTGTCGCGGGCGGTCGGGCGCGGGGCCGAGGTGGTGCTGTCGGCACCGGCCGAGGGCCCGGTGGCGTCCGCGGGCGCCGGCCGCGCCCGGTTCGTCGAACCCCGGATCCCGGTTCCGCCCGCACTGGACCTGCCGCGCGCGCTCGCCGTCGCGCTGACCGTCGTCTCCTCGCTGGGGCTGTGGCCGGGCGGGCTCGACCCCTCCCTCGACCCCCTGGCGGACGCGCTCGACGCCGAGGCGGAGCGCAACCAGCCGAACCACGAACCGTTCATGAACCCGGCGAAGTCGCTGGCCCTGCGGCTGGCCGAGCGCACCCCGCTGCTCTGGGGCGCCGACCCGGCCGCGACCGCCGTCGCCGGGCACGGGGCGACCGCCCTGGCCACGCACGCCGGCGTGGTGGCACACGCCGCGGACATCGCCCAGGCCGCCACGGCCACCGCGCTGCGCCGGGCCGTCGACCTGGCCGACCGCGGCGAGGACATCTTCCGTGACCCGTTCGACGACCCGGGGCCCGACTCGCCGCCGGTCCGCGTCGTGCTGCTCGCGACCGCCGAGGAGGAGCCGGGGCAGGTCGCGGTGCGCCGCACCGGCCGCGGCTGGCCCGCCGACCTGCAGCACCCCGTCGACGAGGTCCCGCGCGGCACCCGGGACGCGGTGCTGCTGCGCACCGCGCTGCTGGCCTCCCGGCTGGAGATCGCCGCCGTCTACCTCGGCCTGGCCACCCGGGCCATCGAACCGGCCTGACGGGCCGACCGCCGCACGAAGCGAGGAAGTGCCTTGGAGCTGCTGGAGAACCCGGTCCGGCCGTACGCGTGGGGATCGCGCACGGTCATCGCCGACCTGCTCGGCGAGTCGGTGCCGTCTCCGCATCCGCAGGCGGAGATGTGGCTGGGCGCGCACCCGGGCGACCCGTCGCGGATCGTGCACCCCGACGGGGGCCGCTCGTCGCTGCTCGACGTGCTGACCGGCGACCCGGAGGGGCTCCTCGGGGCCGAGCGCAGCGCCCGGTGGGAGGGGAAGCTCCCGTTCCTGCTCAAGGTCCTCGCCGCGGACGAGCCGCTGAGCCTGCAGGCACACCCGAGCCTCGACCAGGCGCGCGAGGGGTTCGCCCGGGAGAACGCCGCCGGCATCGCGATCGACGCCTCGGACCGCAACTACCGGGACGCCAACCACAAGCCCGAGCTGATCTGCGCGCTCACCGAGTTCCACGCGCTCGTCGGCTTCCGGGACCCGGTCGAGACCCTCGGCCTGCTCCGCGCGCTCGATGTGCCCGAGCTGTCCGCGCACGTCGAGCTGCTGGCCGCCCAGCCCGGTCCGGACGGCCTGCGCGCGCTGTTCACCACCTGGATCACCTTGCCCCAGTCCATGCTCGACGAGCTGGTCCCGGCCCTGCAGAAGGGCGCCGTCGCGCTCGCGGCGGCCGGCGGGGACTGGGCCCGCGAGGCCCGCACCGCCCTGGAGCTCTCCGAGCGCTACCCCGGCGACGCCGGTGTGCTCGCCGCGCTGCTGCTCAACCGGGTGGTCCTGGCGCCGGGCGAGGCGCTCTTCCTGCCCGCCGGCAACCTGCACGCCTACCTGGCGGGTGCCGGCATCGAGCTGATGGCGAACTCGGACAACGTGCTGCGCGGCGGGCTCACGCCCAAGCACGTCGACGTCCCGGAGCTGCTGCGCGTCCTCGACTTCACCTCGGGGCCGCCGCCGGTGCACTCCGGCCAGCCCGAGGGCCCGTGGACCCGGTACGACACCCCGGCCGAGGAGTTCCTGCTGCGCACCTGGTCGTCCGGCGACGGGCTCACCGGCAGCCTCCCGGTGCCGGACGGCGGGGCCCGGATCCTGCTGGCGACCGGCGGGAAGGCGTGCGTCCGGGCCGGGTCGGAGATCCTCGAGCTGCCGAAGGGTGCGGCCCTGTTCCTCGCGGCCGGCGACAGCGGCGTCGAGGTCGAGAGCGCGGCGCCCGGCACCCAGCTCCACCTCGCCAGCGACGGATTGTGAGCGCCCGCGATTGACCGCGGCCCCGCCGGATATCCTTCCGCGGCGTAATCCGGACCGAAGGGGCGAAACGTGTCGGCACACGGCGGTACCAAGGCGATCCTCGCGGCGCTCGGCGCCAACGCCGGCATCGCACTCGCGAAGTTCGTCGGCTACCTCGTCACGGGGTCGTCGTCGATGCTCGCGGAGGCCGTGCACTCGGTCGCCGACACGGCGAACCAGGGCCTGCTGCTGCTCGGCGGTCGCACGGCCCGCCGCGCCGCGACCCCGGAGCACCCGTTCGGCTACGGCCGGGACCGGTACTTCTACTCGTTCGTCGTGGCGCTGCTGCTGTTCACGCTCGGCTCGGTGTTCGCGATCTACGAGGGCATCCACAAGCTGGAGTCGCACGAGCCGCTGACGTCGCCGATCGTCGCGGTGATCATCCTCGTGGTGGCCATCGGGCTGGAGGCCTTCTCCTTCCGCACCGCGATGAAGGAGTCCCGCCCGCTCAAGGGCAACGGCAGCTGGTGGCAGTTCATCCGGCAGGCGAAGGTGCCGGAGCTGCCGGTGGTGCTGCTGGAGGACACCGGCGCGCTCGTCGGCCTGGTGTTCGCGCTCTTCGGTGTCGGGCTCTCGGTCCTCACCGGCGACCCGGTCTGGGACGCCGTCGGCACGCTCTGCATCGGCACCCTGCTCGGGGTCATCGCGATCATCCTGATCGTCGAGATGAAGAGCCTGCTCATCGGCGAGGGCGCCGCGCGGCCGGTGTTGTCGACGATCGTCGGGGAGCTGGAGAAGGGCCCGGAGATCGAGCGCGTCATCCACATCAAGACCCAGTACCTCGGCCCGGAGGAGTTGCTGGTCGCGGCGAAGCTCGCCCTGGCGCCCGGCTCGTCGATCGAGACCGTGGCCCGCGCGATCGACGAGGCGGAGGTGCGGGTGCGCACGGCGGTGCCGGACGCGCGGGTGATCTACCTCGAGCCGGACCTCGACCGCTCGCGCGTGCAGCAGGCCTGAGCCGGGCTCACCCGCCCAGCCGCTCCGCGGTCCAGCGCATCTCCTCGGTCATCAGGGCCAGTGCCCGCTCGGCGACGACGGCCTCGATCGCCGCGCCGAGCAGCGGCACCCGCACCTCCACCTCGCCGTCGATGTGCAGCGCGCTGCCGGCCGGGTCGGCGCCGATCGTCAGGGTGCCCGCGGCGCCGGCCGGCGCACCGGACGCGGACAGGGTGAACTCGCCGTCGGCCCGCTCGTCCGCGATCCGCCAGCGCTCCTCGCGCTCCAGCACCAGCGCCCCGGCGAGGAAGCGGCGGACCGAGGCCGGCAGCGCGCCCGCCGGCACGCCCTGACGCAGCACGACGCGCAGCCGGTCGCCCTCGCGCTCGAAGGCGACGAGCCCGGCGCCGGGCCCGCCCACGGCGGCGAGCCGGTCGGCGTAGAGGTCGCGGTCCAGCAGGCGGGCGACCGCCGCGTCCGGCGGTAGCGGGAAGATCTCGTCGAGACGGAGCGGGGTGGGCACGACGCCACGGTAGGGCCGGGTCAGTATCCGCGCCGGGGCCGGACGTGGTCGAAGATCAGGCTGGTCTGCGTGTTGGCGATCTGCTCCCGCCCGTTGAGCTCGACCACGAAGTCCCGCAGCGCGGCGGAGTCGGCGGTCGCGACGTGCAGCAGGTAGTCGTCCACGCCGGCGAGGAAGAAGCAGTCGCGCACCTCGGGCAGCGAGGTCACGAACTCCTCGAACTCCCGCATCCGGCGGCGCGCCGCGGCCTGCAGCCGCACGGACACCATCGCCTGCAGCGGGCGCCCGGTCGCCGCCGGGTCGACGTCGGCGTGGAAACCCCTGATCACACCGCGTTCGCGCAGCGCCCGGACCCGGGTGAGGCAGGTCGACGGCGCGATCCCGACGCGTTCGGCGAGCGCGTTGTTGGGTATCCGGGCGTCACGTTCGAGCTCCGCGAGGATCGCGCGGTCGACGGGGTCGAGGGGCGGCCGCACATCGTTCGGCCGACCGGGCCTCGGCGCCGACGACGGCGTGGATCCTTCGGGCACGAACGCAGAGTACAGAATCTCCTGCGGTGTTGTTCCTACGGAGACGCTGTTTCTTCGATACTGGGTGCAGGCAGCCGGTCGCTCAGCCGGACACCAGGAGGAGAGGACGGGTCATGCGCATCGCGGTGCCGCGCGAGGTGAAGGACAACGAGTTCCGGGTCGCCCTGACGCCGGCGGGCGTGCACGAGCTGGTGCGGCGCGGCCACGAGGTCGTCGTCGAGCAGGGGGCGGGCGTCGGCTCGTCCATCCCCGACCAGGAGTTCAAGGCCGCCGGCGCGCAGCTGCTCGCCGACGCCGACGCCGTGTGGAACTCCGCCGAGCTGCTGCTGAAGGTCAAGGAGCCGGTCGAGAGCGAGTACCACCGGCTGCGCGGCGACCTGACGCTGTTCACCTACCTGCACCTGGCCGCGTCGCGCGCCTGCACGGACGCGCTGCTCGCGGCGGGCACCACCGCGATCGCCTACGAGACCGTCCGCACCGTCGACGGGAGGCTGCCGCTGCTCGCGCCGATGAGCGAGGTCGCGGGCCGGCTCGCGCCGCAGGTCGGCGCCTACCACCTGATGAGCGCCGCAGGCGGGCGCGGTGTGCTGATGGGCGGCGTGCCCGGCGCGCCGCGGGCGCACGTCGTGGTGCTCGGGGCCGGGGTGTCCGGCTCGCACGCCACGGAGATCGCCGTCGGAATGGGTGCGCGGGTGACCGTGCTGGACCTCGACGTCGACAAGCTGCGCGCGCTCGACGCCCGCTACGGCGGCCGGGTCGAGACCGTGCACTCCACCGCCTACGCCGTGGAGCACGCCGTGCTCGACGCGGACATGGTGATCGGCGCGGTCCTCGTGCCGGGCGCGAAGGCCCCGACACTGGTGTCCAACGACCTCGTCGCGCGGATGAAGCCGGGCGCGGTGCTCGTCGACATCGCCGTGGACCAGGGCGGCTGCTTCGAAGACACCCGGCCGACCACGCACGCCGACCCGACCTTCCGGGTGCACGAGACCGTCTTCTACTGCGTGGCCAACATGCCCGGCGCGGTACCGCACACCTCCACCCACGCCCTGACCAGCGTCACGCTGCCGTACATCACGCGGCTGGCCGACCAGGGCTGGCGCGAGGCGCTGCGCGGCGACCCCGCCCTGGCTCAAGGCCTGTCCACGCACGCCGGCGAGCTGACCAACGCCGAGGTCGCCCGCGCCCACGGCCTCGAGTCCCGCACGGTGGCCGACATCCTGGCCTGATCCCTGCACGAGCGGCACCCCCGTGCGGTAGGTCCGCACGGGTGTGCCGTTCGTGCGGACGCGTTCCGCCAGCGGGTGCCGAACGAGTCACGCGGCCGTAATCTCCCTGGCCATGGCGACCGTGGGTGAGCGTCGGGGGATCTGGCGGACGAAGTCCGTCGAACAGTCCATCCAGGACACGGACGAGCCGGACACCAGGCTCCGCAAGGACCTCACGACCTGGGACCTCATCGTCTTCGGGGTCGCGGTCGTGGTCGGGGCCGGCATCTTCACGCTCGCCGCGAGCACGGCCGGCACGGTCGCGGGGCCGTCGGTCTCGCTGGCCTTCGTCCTCGCCGCGATCGCCTGCGGGCTCGCCGCGCTCTGCTACGCCGAGTTCGCCTCGACCGTCCCGGTCGCCGGCAGCGCCTACACGTTCTCCTACGCCACCTTCGGCGAGCTGGTCGCCTGGATCATCGGCTGGGACCTCGTGCTGGAGTTCGCGGTCGGCTCGGCCGTGGTGTCCAAGGCCTGGTCGAAGTACCTGCACCAGGTGCTGTCGGTGACGGGGCTCGACGTCCCGACCTCGTTCTCCCTGGGCGGCTTCTTCGCCTTCGACTGGGGCGCACTCCTGCTGGTCGCCGTCCTCGCGACGCTGCTGGCCATCGGCACGAAGCTCTCCAGCCGGGTCAGCGCCGTGTTCACGGTCATCAAGGTCGGCATCGTGCTGCTGGTGATCGTCGTCGGCTTCGCCTACGTGAAGGCCGAGAACTACACCCCGTTCATCCCGCCGGCGGCGCCCGGCGGCGAGGGCGACTCGGGGTTCACGCAGTCCCTGCTCTCGCTGTTCGGCGGCGGGGCCAGCAGCACCTACGGCATCTACGGCCTACTCGCGGCGGCCTCCCTGGTGTTCTTCGCGTTCATCGGGTTCGACGTCGTCGCCACGACCGCCGAGGAGACCCGCGACCCGCAGAAGTCCCTGCCCCGGGGCATCTTCGGCTCGCTCGCCATCGTGACCGTGCTGTACGTGGCGGTCGCGCTCGTGCTCACGGGCATGGTCAGCTACACCCAGCTCGACGAGAACTCCACCCTGGCCACGGCGTTCGGCGAGCTCGGCGTGACGTGGGCGGAGGCGATCATCTCGGTCGGCGCGCTCGTCGGCCTCACGACGGTCGTCATGGTGCTGATGCTCGGGCAGATCCGGGTGCTGTTCGCGATGTCCCGGGACGGCCTGCTGCCCAGCGGGCTCGCGCGGACCGGCGGCCACGGCACGCCGGTGCGGGCGACCGTGCTCGTCGGCGCCGTGGTCGCCCTCGTCGCCACCTTCTTCCCGGCCGGCGCGCTGGAGGAGATGGTCAACATCGGCACGCTGTTCGCGTTCGTGCTGGTGTCGGTGGGTGTGATCATCCTGCGCAGGACGCGTCCGGACCTGCACCGCGCCTTCCGGACCCCGCTCGTCCCGCTGGTCCCGATCCTGTCGGTGCTGGCGTGCCTGTGGCTGATGCTGAACCTCAGCGTCGAGACCTGGGTCCGGTTCCTCGGGTGGATGGTGCTCGGCTTCGTGGTCTACTTCGTGTACGGCCGCTCGCACTCGCGCCTCGGCCGGCGTCAGGCCCAGGAGGCAATCCGGCGGTAACAGCGCCTCACACGGCCGTGTTCCGGGGGAAACGTGCCGGACACGGCACCTCGCTTGACTGTGCCGCGTGGCGGAGCAGGAGCTGGACGGGACGCACCACGCCGTCGTCGTGATCGGCGGCGGGCAGGCGGGCCTGTCCATGAGCTGGTTCCTCGCCCGCGAGGGCATCGAGCACGTCGTCCTCGAGCGGGACCGGGTCGCGACCGAGTGGCGGACCCGGCGTTGGGACACGTTCTGCCTGGTCACGCCGAACTGGCAGTGCCGGCTCCCGGGCTTCGCCTACGACGGGCCCGACCCGGACGGCTTCATGGTCCGGGACGAGATCGTGGGCTACCTGGAGAAGTTCGCCGCCTCGTTCGACGCGCCGCTGGTCGAGGGTGTCGGCGCGACCGGTCTGCGGGGGCGCCCGGACGGGTCCTTCGCGATCGCGACGGAGCGCGGCACGCTCACCGCGGACCAGGTCGTCGTCGCGACGGGGCCGTACCAGGTTCCGCGGGTGCCGCGGATGGCCGAGCGCCTCCCGGACACGGTGACCCAGCTGCACTCCTCGGAGTACCGCAACCCCGACCAGCTGCCCGAGGGCGCGGTCCTGGTGGTGGGCACGGGCCAGTCCGGCTGCCAGATCGCCGAGGACCTGCACCTGGCCGGCCGGACCGTCCACCTCGCGACGGGCACGGCGCCACGGGTGGCGCGCTTCTACCGCGGCCGCGACTGCGTCGCCTGGCTGTCGGACATGGGCACCTACACCAGGGGCATCGACCGGTTCGCCGACGTCGAGGCCGTGCGGCACAGGACGAACCACTACGTCACCGGCCGCGACGGCGGGCGGGACATCGACCTGCGACGCTTCGCGCTCGAGGGCATGCGCCTGCACGGCCGGCTGCTCGGGATCGCGCACGGGCGGCTGCGGTTCGCCGGCGACCTGCGGTCCAACCTCGACGGGGCCGACGCCGTCGCCGAGGGGATCAAGGACTCGATCGACGCCTGGATCGAGGCCCGCGGGATCGACGCGCCGGTCGAGGGACGCCGCGCCCCCGTCTGGGAGCCCGGGCCCGAGGCCGAGGACCCGGCGGAGCTCGACCTCGCCGGCATCTCCACCGTGATCTGGTCGACCGGCTTCGGCCGGGACAACCGGTGGATCGAGCTACCGATCTTCGACGGCCGCGGCTACCCGACGCACGAGCGCGGTGTCACCAGCCGGCCCGGCCTGTACTTCCTCGGCCTGCCCTGGCAGTACACCTGGGGCTCCGGCCGCTTCTCCGGCGTCGCCGACGACGCCGAGCACCTGCTCCGCACGATCGTCGAGGTCCGCCGCCGCGGCGCGCCGGCGGACGGCCTGCTCTGGCTCGCCGGCACACCCACCAGCACGTTCCCGGAGGCCGTCCGCAAGGACATGGGGCTCGCCGACGAGGACTGGGTCGCGCCACGCACCGTGGCGTGACCCGCGAGAGGTTCCACCGCTCCACCACCCGATCGACCACTGTCCCGGAAGGACGAGAGCCGACATGGCCGACCTGACCGATCTCGAGAAGCAGAGCCTCGAGGAGATCGCCCACCCGTCGATGCCGGAGGGGTCGTCGATCTACGGCGGCACCAAGGTCTTCCCCGACTACCAGGCCGAGCACGGGGAGACCTACTTCACGCTGGTCC
>NZ_BSFQ01000035.1 GCF_027922425.1 Pseudonocardia halophobica
AAGCCACCAACGACAAGAACCGATCAGCCACACCCTGCCGTCGCGGGCGTCCGGAACACCTCGTCCCGAACATCAACAACCTTACGGAGGACCGATGCGGGTCGCCCGCCACCGTGTTCCCGCGTGGACCGGCCCGCGCGCCGCGATCGCGCTGGTCCAGGTCCTGGGGCTCGCGGTGTGGTTCTCGGCCTCGGCGGTGGTGCCGCGGTTGCGGGTCGAGTGGGGCATCGGCGACGCCACGGTCGTCTGGCTGACGGTCTCGGTCCAACTCGGGTTCGTCGCGGGCGCGGTCACCTCGGCCGTGTTCACGCTGCCGGACCGGGTGCGCCCGCACCGGCTGCTGGCCTGGTCCGCGCTCGGCGCCGCCGTGTGCACGCTGGTGCTGGCCACCGTCGTCGACTCTCCCGGGCCCGCGCTCGCCCTCCGCGCGCTGACCGGCGTCCTCCTCGCCGGGGTCTACCCGGTCGGCATGAAGCTCACGACGTCCTGGTCCGGGCCGGGGAGCCGGTTCCGCGACCTCGGTGTGCTGGTCGGGGCCCTGACGCTCGGCTCGGCCCTCCCCCACCTGCTCGGCGGCCTCGCCGGACCGGCCCTGCCCTGGCGCGGCGTCCTGCTCGGCGCCGCGGCGGCGGGCCTGCTGGCCGCGCTGCTCGCCGCCACGCTCGTCCGGCCCGGCCCGGGGCACGCGCCCGCGCCGCCGCCCCACAGCCGGTACGCCGTGCGGATGCTCCGCGAACGCGGGCCGCGGCTCGTGGTGTGCGGCTACCTCGGGCACATGTGGGAGCTCTACGCCTTCTGGACCTGGCTGCCGGCCTACCTCGCCGCCGCCCCGGCCGCGACCACCCAGCCGCGCGGGCTGCCGATCGAGCTGGTCGTGTTCGCGACCTCCGGCCTCGCGGGCGCCGTGGGCTGCGCGGTGGCCGGCCGGGTGGCGGACCGGGTGGGGCCGGCGCCCGTCGCGATCACCGCGCTGGCCGTCAGCGGCACGTGCTGCCTGCTCTCGCCGGTGATGATCGGTGCCGGTACGCCGGGGCTGGTCGTGTTCTGCGCGGTGTGGGGCGCGTCGGTGGTCGCGGACTCCGGCGTGTTCACCGGCGCGCTGAGCGACGTCGCCGACCGCCGGTACGTCGGCACCGCGCTGACCACGCAGACCGCGCTGGGTTTCCTGCTCACCGCGGTGAGCATCCAGGTGGTCCCACTCGTCGCGGCCGCCGGCGGGTGGCCGGCCGCGCTGCTCGTCCTGCTCCCGGGCCCGGTGCTCGGCGTGCTGGCCATGCGGTCCCTGCTCCCCACCGCCCCGGAGGTGCCGGCCCGGGCCTGACCGGCCGGCCGACCCCGCCGTCCCCCGATCGCCCGACACCGGGATCGACCCGCGGGCCGTCCGGTCGCCCGACGGTGCCGGCCGCGCCGCGGCGCGACCCTTCTCCCGTGCCGCGGGAACCACCCGCGCAAGGCCGGAAGAAGGCTCGCCATGACCGCCCCCTACGGATTCGCCGTCACCCCGGAGACCGTCTACCCCACCCGCCGCATCCCGTCCCCGCGCCCGGCCCGGCCCGCGGCCGACGCGGGCCGGCTGTGGTCGGGCGGGCTCGCCACCGCCGTGGTCGCGGCACTGGCCGGGCTGGTCGGCGCGCTCGTCGTGCGGGTCGTCGCGGGCTTCGTCCCGGGGGCGCACGCCCTCGTCACCGGCACCTTCGGCACGGCCGGGATCGTCCTGCTCTGCACCCTCGCCGCGACGGCCGCCCTGGCCGCCACCGGCATCGCCCACCTGCTGCTGCTCTCGACCCCGCGGCCGCTGGAGTACCTGGGCTGGATCGTCGGGCTGGGCACCGCGGTCGCCGTCGTCCTGCCCTTCGTCACCACGGCGTCCCTCGGCGCGGCACTCGCCCTCGCCGCGGTGCACCTGGTGATCGGACTCGCCGTCGCCACCCTCACCGGCAGCGCGGCCGCCGCCTCGATGCGGGTCGCCGCCCGGGCCCGGGAGGTCTGAGCGCGCGAGTCGGGGCGACGCCCGGGCCGAAGGGGTGCCCGGGCGTCGCCGCCTGCGTGCTGTGACCCCGCCCGCCCTGCTCCTCGGTACCGATCTCCGCTTGTCACACTGGTGGCATGGCGCCTGATCCCAGCCCCGTCCCCGGGTCCACCGACCTGCTCGTCGTCGGGGCCGGGCCGGCGGGGTCCGCGGCTGCCGCGTGGGCCGCCCGGCAGGGTCTGGACGTCGTCCTGGCCGACGCCGCGGTCTTCCCCCGGGACAAGACCTGCGGCGACGGGCTCACCCCCCGCGCGATCGCGGAGCTGGACCGCCTGGGGCTGGGCGAGTGGGTGCGCGGGCACGGCGCGAACCGGGGCCTGCGGGCGGCGGGCTTCGGGCAGGAGCTGCTGCTGGAGTGGCCGGGCGGGTCGCTGCCCTCCGAGGGCAGCGCGGTGGCCCGGACCGAGCTCGACGCGCGCATCCGCGAGGTCGCCCTCGAGGCCGGGGCCGTGCCGGTGCAGGGCGCGAAGGCCGTCGGAGTGGAACGCGACGGCGAGCGGGTCTCCGGCGTCACGTTCGCGCTGGCCGAGGGCGGGAGCGCCACGATCCGCTGCGAGCGGCTGGTCGTGGCCGACGGCGCCCGGTCGACGCTCGGCCGCGTGCTCGGCAGGGAGTGGCACAAGGACACCGCCTACGGCGTCGCCGCCCGCGGCTACATCCGCTCGGGCCGGCACGACGACCCCTGGATCTCCTCGCACCTGGAGCTGCGGGGCACCGAGAACGAGGTGCTCGCCGGGTACGGCTGGGTGTTCCCGCTGCACACCGGCGAGGTCAACATCGGCGTCGGCACGCTCGCGACCGACAAGCGCCCCGCGGGCGTCCAGCTCAAGTCGCTGATCGAGCACTACGCGACCCTGCGCCGCGAGGACTGGCAGCTCGACGGGCCGGTCCGGCTGGTCCGCTCCGCGCTGCTGCCGATGGGCGGGGCGGTGTCCGGGGTCGCCGGGCCGAACTGGGCGCTGGTCGGCGACGCCGCGGGCTGCGTCAACCCGCTCAACGGCGAGGGCATCGACTACGGCCTGGAGACCGGCCGGCTCGTCGCGGAGCTGACGGCCAGCGAGAAGGACCTCGACCGGGCCTGGCCCGCCACCCTGCGCGGGCACTACGGCCAGGCCTTCTCCATCGCCCGCCGGCTCGCCGGCCTGCTCACGATCCCGAGGCTGCTCCCGCTTGCCGGCCCCGTCGGCATGCGCTCGACCCCGCTGATGCGGGTCGCGCTGCGGGTCATGGGCAACCTGGTGACCGAGGAGGACACGGACCTGGTGGCGCGCGCCTGGCGGGCCGCCGGTCGGCTGTCCCTGCGGTTCGACGAGCGCCGGCCCTTCCCCGCGGCCGACCTGCCGAGCTGACCGGGAGCGGCGGTCAGGGCAGCGGCGTCGGGGCAGCGGCGTCAGGGCAGCGGCGTCAGGGCAGCGGCGTCAGGGCAGCGCGGCCGCGTAGAGGTCGGCGAGGGCGGCCCAGTGCCGCTTCTCGGCGTCGGCGTCGTGCGTGGGGTTGTCCGGGACCGCGAAGCCGTGCCCGGCCGGGTAGGTCTCGAGGGTGTGCCGCACGTCGGCCGCGGTGAGGGCCTCGTCGAGCAGCGCGAACTGGTCCGGCCCGAACGACGCGTCGTCGTGCGCCCCGGCGACGTAGACCGTGGCCCGGACGTCGGCGGCGCGGTGGTGCGGGCTGTCCGGGTCGTCGGGCACCGCCAGCCGCCCGCCGTGGAACGACGCCGCGGCCGCGACCCTGCCGCCCAGCGCACCCGCCGCGATCAGCGCGGCCCGGCCTCCCATGCAGTAGCCCGTGGTGCCGACGGCGTCGCCGCGGACCTCGGGCCGGGCGAGCAGGGCGTCGACGTACGCGGCCGCGTCGGCCCCGATCGCCTGCGCGGTCAGCGGCCGGGCCAGCTCCCCCATCCGCGCCCGCTCGGCGGGGTCGCTGAACAGCGTCGCGACGTCGAAGGGCTCGAACCCGCCCGCGCGGTAGTAGACGTCCGGCAGCAGCACCGCGTAGCCGAGATCGGCGAGGTGGTCGGCCATCCCCAGGAAGATCTCCCGCACCCCGCCCGCGTCCGGGTACATCAGCACGCCGCGCCAGGGCCCCTCCCCCTCCGGGGTGTGCAGCGTGGCGGCGCACTCGCCGTCGGGGGCCGGGATGGTCAGCGCGGTCCGGGGCATGCGGCCTCCGTCGGTGGGCGGTCGGGAGTGGTGGGGCCGAGCGTAGGACGCGGAACGGGGTGGGGCGATCAGCTGCGGGTGAACGCCGGTCAGGGCTCCCCGCGGGCCTCCGGGGAGAGCAGGTAGGCCGTGAGGGCGGTCGCGAGCTCGCCGAGGACCCGGTCGACGACGGCGAGCTCGTCCGCGCTCAGCGCACCGACCACACCGGACGCCCGGTGGCCGAGGGTGTCGAGCAGCTCGGCGGCCACGGCACGGCCGGCCTCGCGGCAGCCCAGCCGGATCCGGCGGCGGTCGGCGCGGTCCGGGTCGCGGCGGACGTGTCCGGACCGGACGAGCCGGTCGACGATCCCGGTGATCGCACCGGTGGTCAGCCGCAGCGTCTGGGCGAGCTCCCCGGGCGTCGCGGGGACGCCCGCGGACTCGGCGGCCGCGATCACCACGAGTGCGTGGACCTCGGTGGAGCGCATCCGCTGCCGGCGCGCGACCACCTCGACCACGCGCTCGACCCCCGCGCCCAGCAGGTGCACCCGGGTCCCGAGCGCCGCGACCCCGTCCGCGCGCACCGGCAGCACGGTCGCGTGGTCGTGGGCGTGCACCATCCGGGCGGCGCGGTCCTCGTGATCGGTGCCCGCGCGGGCGCGGTCGGCACAGGACGTGTCACTCAACGTCGCCCGCCGTCCACCCGCGACTCGGCGTCGTGTGCATTCCCCGTCCTCCTCGCTCCACCCCTCGGACCTGTTAGGGCATCCTCACACACCTTTCGGGTAGGGGCGCGTCGGTCGTGTGCGGCAATCCGCCACGCAACCATTTCGCGACGATATGGAGTGTCGTGATCACCTCTGGTGAGGCAGGTCGTACGCTCAGCGCAGCCGTTCGCGCACGGTCCGCTCAGCCACTGCGGGAAGCACGAGAGGCGACCCGCCCGACGTTTTCCATTGTGTACCTGGGCGAGTACCACTCAGCCGCGCACGAATGCGCCCGGCAATTCCGCGCTCCTACCGAATGGCGCCGACCGAAGTCCTTCGACCGGCGTGACAGTGGTCACGCTGCGCGTCCGACGCCGCCGGATGCGTCCTCAGCCCTGTTCGCGGCGGGGCGCGGGGACGCCCCGGGAGGCGTGGCCGAGGTCGCGGGAGTGGCGGGGATCGGCGCCCCGGTTCCGGTGCGGGTCGAGGAGGATCGGCGGGGCCTGGACCGGGATGCGGCCCGGGTCGGTGGCGTGCCGCGGCACGGGCAGCGGTCCGGGCGGGACGCGACCGTCCGCGCCGCCCTCGGGACCGACGCCGCTGCGCGTGGCGGTCACGTCATAGCCCGTCTCGGCGTGCTCGTGCAGGTCCAGCCCGCCCGCCTCGGCCTCCGCCGACGCCCGGAACCCGATGGTGACGCGGATCAGGTAGCCGAGCAGGAGGGTGACGACGAACGAGTAGCCCGCGACCACCCCGGCCGCGACCGCCTGCCGGCCGAGCTGGGTGAACCCGCCGCCGTGGACCAGGCCGTCGGCGGGCAGGGCCGCGTTGACGGCGGTGGTGCCGAACACGCCGACGAGCAGGGTGCCGACGAGCCCGCCGACCAGGTGGATCGCGACGACGTCGAGCGAGTCGTCGAGCCGCAACCGCCACTTGAGCGCGCAGGTCAGCGGGCAGATCACGCCGGCGACCACGCCGATCGCGATCGCGCCCCAGAGGTCCACGAACCCGCAGGCGGGCGTGATCGCGACGAGCCCGGCGACGGCCCCGGACGCCGCACCGAGCGTGGTCGGGCGCCCGGTCCGCAGCTGCTCGACGAGCAGCCAGGCCAGCACGGCCGCGCACGTCGCGACCGTGGTGTTGGCGAAGGCCATGGCCGCGAGGCCGTCGGCGGACAGGGCCGATCCCGCGTTGAACCCGTACCAGCCGAACCACAGCAGCGCCGCGCCCAGCACGGTGAAGGGCAGGTTGTGCGGCCGGGCGACGACGTCCGGCCAGCCCTTGCGCCGGCCCAGCACGACGGCCAGCGCGAGCGCCGCGGCGCCGGCGTTCATGTGCACGACGGTGCCCCCCGCGAAGTCGACGGCCTGCAGCCGGTTCGCGATCCACCCGCCGACGGCGTCGGGCGCGAGGAACCCGTCGAAGGCGAAGACCCAGTGGCCGACCGGGGCGTAGACGAGCACGCTCCACAGCGCCACGAACACGACCCACGGCCAGAACCGGGTCCGCTCCGCGACCGCGCCGGAGATCAGCGCGGGCGTGATCACCGCGAACATCAGCTGGAACATCGCGAACGCCAGCACCGGCACCGCGTGCGCGCCCGGCCAGGGCACGCCGTCGCCGGCGAACCCGGCGAGCTGCGTGACCGACCAGTGGTCACCGGCCGTGCCGATGGAGCCGATCAGGCCGGGGCCCCCGTCGTCGCCGAAGGTCAGGTCGAAGCCGACCACGGCCCACACCAGGCCGACCACCACGAGGCAGACGACGTTGGCCATCAGCATGTTCAGGACGCTCTTCGCCCGCACCATTCCGGCGTAGAAGAATGCGAGGCCCGGGGTCATCAGCATGACCAGGGCGGCGCTCGCCAGCACCCAGGCGGTGTCGCCGGTGTTCGCGCTCACGCGGGAGCGCAGGCTCGGGGAACCGGCCCCGGTGTACCGCCGATCATGCTGCCCACCACCGCCTTCTCCGTGCCGTGCCGTCCACACCGGTGTCCCGACGCGCGGCCAGCCTAGGCCGCGCGCCCTCCGCTGCCGGACGGCCGGAGGGATGTTAACGAACCGGTAACCCCTTTCGCGAATGGTCCGCAGCACGATTCCGGACACATTTCCACTGTCCGTGCACGCGTGATCACGATGGGCAGTTCTCGACGGTTCCGCGCGGTTCGCGCCGGCTCACTCCTCCCGGAAGCCGTGCAGCACCGCCGCCATGTCCTCGTCGGCGTGCCCGCGGGCCGCGGCGGCGGCGAAGCGGTCGTGCATGGCGTTCATGAGCCCGTCGGAGACACCGTGGGAGGCGAGCGCCTCGGCGATCAGGCCGGAGTCCTTGACCGCACCGTCGAGCGCGAAGGCGGGCGGGAACTCGCCCGCGATCATCGCCTTGCCCTTGAGCTGCGCGTACCCGCTGTCGAGCGGCCCGCCGGCGATCGAGTCGAGCCACTGCTGCGGGTCGATCCCCAGCGCCTGCGCCAGTGCGACGGCCTGCCCGGTCGCGGTCACGATCGACAGCACCCACGAGTTCGCGACGAGCTTGAGCCGGTGCCCGTCCCCCGGACGGTCGCCGACCCAGACCGTACGCGAGCCGATGGCGTCGAACACCGGGGCGACGGCCGCGCGCACCTCCGCCGGCCCGCCCGCGAGGACCACCAGCTGCCCGGCCTCGGCGGGCTGGCGGGTGCCGAGCACGGGCGCGTCGACGAACGCGACGCCGTGCTCGCCGGCCAGCGCGGCCAGCCGCTCGGTGCCGTCGAGCCCGACCGTCGCGGTCTGCACCCAGGTCACGCCCGGCTCGGCCGCGGGGAGCGCGCGCTCCATGACCTCGGCGACCGAGTCGGCGTCGAACAGCATCGTGACGATCACGTCCGCGCCGGACACCGCCTCGGCGGGGTCCTCCGCGACCCGGGCCCCGGCGTCGGCGAGCGGGCGCGCCTTGTCCCGCGTGCGGTTCCACACAGTGGTCTCCAGGCCGGCCTTCGCCAGGTTGGTGGCCATCCCGGCGCCCATGATCCCGGTCCCGAGCACGGTCACTGCGGTCATCGTTCCTCCCGGAGAGCTCTAGGGGGCGAGCACGCGCCACGAGTGCGGCGGGAGCAGGAGTGCCTCGTCGGGCGTGCCGCCCTGCGCGTCCTCCAGCGTCTGCCCGCCGAGCTCGTCGGGGAAACGCCGGGGCTCGTCGTCGACGGACAGCAGGGTGACGAGCTCACCGCCGGAACCGCTGCAGCGGAAGGCCATCGTCGTGTTGGTGAGGTGCTCGACGGTCGTGCGGGCGCGGACCAGCCACGGGTGCCGGCGGCGCATGCCGATGAGCCGCTGGTGCAGCTCCTGCACCGGAGCCCCGAACGGGGCGAGTTCGGCAGGGGTGTCCGGGAAGGGCGGGCGCACGGCGTCGTCGCCGAACTCGCGCTCCTCCTTGACGCCGGTGAAGGCCTGCTCGTCGCCCGCGTAGACGCTCGGCACACCCCCGACGGTCATCAACACCGCCACCGCGTGCCCGATGTGCTCGGTGCGGTCCAGCCGGCTCGCCAGCCGCGTGACGTCGTGGTTCCCGACGAAGGTCAGCGGCGCGAACGACTCCACCATCGCCGAGTGCCGCTCCAGGGCGTGGGCCAGCTCCCAGAGGTTGCGGTCGTTGAACGCGCTCCAGATCGCCTTCCACAGCTCGTACTGGGTGACCGAGTCCATCCCGGACTCGGCGACGATCGCGGCGTAGTCGCCGTGGATCACCTCGCCGGCGAACCAGGCGTCGGGGAACTCCGCGCGCACGCCGGGCAGCACGGCCCGCCAGAACGCCGTCGGCACCTGGTAGGCGGCGTCGAGCCGCCAGCCGTCGGCGCCGCGGCCCAGCCAGTGCCGCATGACGGCGGCGACGTGCTCCTGCACGGCGGGCTCGTCGTGGTCCAGGGCGACCAGCCGGCCGTGCCCCTCGAACGTGGCGGGCCCGTCGCCCTCCCAACGGAACCAGCGCCGGGCGTCGGCATCGCCCTCCTCCGCGGCCCGGAACCGTGCGAACGAGCGGCCGACGTGGTTGAACACGCCGTCGAGCAGCAGCCGCACGCCGCGGGAGCGGGCAGCCTCGACCAACGCGTCGAAGTCGGCGTCGTCGCCGAGGCGGGGGTCGATCCGGAAGTGGTCGACGGTGTCGTAACCGTGGGTCTCCGACGCGAAGACGGGCCCGAGGGCCAGCCCGGAGCACCCCAGCTCGAGGAGATGGTCGAGCCAGGGCTCGAACCGGCCGAGCCGGTGCGCGACGGGGCTGCCGGGCGCGAGCGCGTCGCGCTCGGCGCCGACGAAGCCGAGGGGGTAGGCGTGCCACCAGATCGCGTGGTCGATCCACCGGTCGTGCATGCCGCCACCCTTCCCCACGACGGCGGAACTCGCTGGGCCGGACGCCCGCGCCGATCTACGGTCGGCCCATGACCGGCATCGCGACCTTCTCCGTGGCCGCCCTCGACACCCGGGACCCGCTGGGCCTCGCCCGCTTCTACTCCGCGCTCACCGGCTGGCCGATCCGCCCCGGCGACGAGGCACCCGGCACCGAGTGGGTGGAGCTCGTCCCCGGCGGCGGGGCCACGCTCGCCTTCCAGCTCGCGCCAGGGCACACGCCCCCGGACTGGCCGGGCGACGCGCACCCGCAGCAGGCCCACTTCGACTTCGACGTCCCGGACCTCGACGAGGGCGAGACCCGGGTCCTCGCGATCGGCGCGCGCAAGCACGAGGTGCAGCCCGGGACGGACTTCCGGGTCTACCTCGACCCGGCCGGGCACCCGTTCTGCCTGGTGCTGGAGCACTGACGGGGGTTCACCGCGCGAGCTGCGCGCGGTTGCGGGCGGTCACCGCCCGCCGTCGCTCCTCCAGCGCGGCCAGGTCGGTGGAACCGGCCTCGGCGATGGCCCGCTCGGTCTCCAGGGCCGCCTGCACCGGCGCCCCCGAGCCCTCGACGTACATCCGCTTGACCGCCTGCAGCACGTCCGCGGGCGGTTCGGTGGCGGCGGTCGCGAGCCCGACGGCCCGGTCGAGCAGCCGCTCGTGCGGTACGACCTCGGTGACCAGGCCGATCCGCAGGGCCAGCGCGGCGTCGACGACCTCGCCGCAGAAGGACATCCGCCGCGCCCACGCCATCCCGACCACGCTCGGGAGCCGGGCCGTCATCCCGCCCCCGGGCCGGACGCCGACCCGGGCGTGGGTGTCGGCGAAGACGGCCCGCTCGGAGGCGACGAGGAAGTCGCAGCCCAGCGCCAGCTCGAGGCCGCCGGTGAAGCAGGCGCCGTTGACGGCGCCGATGATCGGCTTCCGCATCCGGCCGGTCTGCGCGATCACCGGCTCGTCCCGGTGCCGGCGGAAGTAGGCCTCGCCCTCGGCCGCGGCCTGCTTGAGGTCGACGCCGGCACAGAAGGCCGGGTCGGCCCCGGTCAGGACCACGGCGAGCACGCCGTCGTCGGAGTCCGCCTCGACCAGCGCGCGGTACAGCTGCGAGATCACCTCGCCGCCGAAGGCGTTGCGGGCCTCCGGCCGGTCGATCGTGACGATGCGGACCGCGCCGCGGTCCTCGGTCCGGACGACACTCATGCCTGTCCCTCCTCGGCCGCACCCGTGCGCACGTCGGCGGCGATCCCCGTGACGAGCGCGGCGTCGGCGTCCCAGGGCGTGTAGAGCGAGCAGCGGGAGAAGAGGTCGCCGTAGCGGCGGAGCAGCTCGGGGGCGATCTCCTCCGGCTCGCCCACCACCGCGACGGCGTCGAGCACGTCGTCGTCGATCAAGGTTCCCATCCGTTCCCACTCCCCCTGCTTCGACAACCCGTGCAGTTCCTCGCCGAGCGCACCCCAACCGTGCAGGTCCAGGACCCCGCGGTAGGCGGGCGTGGAGCCGTAGAAGGCGATCTGCGCGCGCACGCCCGCCACCGCCCGCGCCAGCTCCTCCTCGGTCCGCCCGGTCGCGATCATCGGCAGCCCGACCAGCTGGAAGTCGCCGAGCTCGCCCCCGCGGCCCTGCCGCAGCGCGGGCACGGTGACCTCGCGCAGGTAGCGCTCGGTGGTGAACCCGTGGCAAAGGAAACCGTCGCCCACCTCGGCCGCGGTCCGCGTCATCGCCTCCCCGACGCCGGCGAGCAGCACCTTCGGGGCGCCGAACCCGTGCGGCTCCGGCACGAACATCGGCGTCATCAGGGTGTGCGAGTAGAACTCGCCCCGGAAGTCCAGCCGGGTGCCGTCCGCCCAGCACTCCCAGATCGCCCGCAGGGCCAGCACGAACTCGCGCATCCGCGCGGCCGGCTGCGACCAGGGCATCGAGAACCGCCGGGTGATGTGCGCCCTGACCTGCGTGCCCAGCCCAAGCAGCAGCCGCCCGCCGCTGAGGACCTGCAGGTCGTTGGCGGTGGCGGCGAGGCTCATCGGGTTGCGGGCGAACGCGAGCGCGATGGACGTGCCGAGCTCGGCCCGCTCGGTGACGGTCGCGGCGAGCGTCAGCGCGACGAACGGGTCGTGCTTCACCTCGGCCGCCCACAGGCCGTCGTACCCCGCCTCCTCGGCGTGGCGGGCGGCCTCGCGCGGGTCGGCCGGCCCGGCGAGGGGCAGGCTGGTGTCGATCTTCACCACGACCTCCCGGCGCTCAACGGATCTGCTCCGCCGGCGCGAGGCCGGCGACGACGTCCCTGCGGAGCAGTTTGCCGGTCGGGGTGCGGGGGATCTCGGGCCAGGCGGTGATGCGGTCCGGGGTCTTCGAGCTGCGCAGGGTGGCCCGGACGGTCTCGCGCAGCGCGTCGAGGGCGGTGTCGTCGAGGTCGGTGCCCGGGCGGGCGACGACCACGGCCTCGATCCGCTGCCCCCACTCCTCGTCCGGCACCCCCACGACCACGGCGTCGGCGACGCCGGGGTGGGCCAGCAGCACGTCCTCGATCTCGGCCGGGGCGATGTTCTCCGCCCCGCGGATGATCGTGTCGTCGACCCGGCCCTCCACGAACAGGTACCCCTCGGCGTCGAGCCGGCCCTGGTCGCGGGTGTCGAACCAGCCCGCGCCGTCGAGCGAGGAGCCGCGGCCGGCGTACTCGGTGGACACCTGCTCCCCGCGGACCCAGATCCGCCCCGCCGTGCCCGCCGGCACCGGCGTGCCGTCCTCGTCGCGGACCTCGATCTCGATCCCGGGCACCGCCCGGCCGGCCGAGGACAACCGGGCGCGCACCGCCTCGTCCGACGACGACAGCGCGGCCCGGTGCTCGTCCGGGCCGAGCACGGTGATCGTCGAGGAGGTCTCGGTGAGCCCGTAGGCGTTGACGAACCCGACGTGCGGCCACTCGGCCAGGGCCTGCTCGACGATCCGGCGCGGCATCGCCGCCCCGCCGTAGGCCAGCGACCGCAGCGACGGCACCGCCCGGTCCAGGCCCGGCTCGTCCATGATCCGGGCGAGCATCGTGGGCACGACCATCGCGTTGGTGACCTCCTCGGTCCGCACGAGGTCGACCCAGCCGGCCGGGGTGAACGCCTCCAACACCAGGACCCGACGGCCGGCGTAGAGGTTCGTGAGCGCGTTCGACACCGCCGCGATGTGGTACGGCGGCACGCTCATCACCGCCGCCTCGGTCTCCTCGGCGGCCGCGAACTCCACCGTGCCGAGCACGTACGACACCAGGTTGGCGTGCCGCAGCACCACACCCTTGGGCGCCGACGTGGTGCCCGAGGTGTAGATGACCACCGCGGCCGAGTCCGGGTCGACGAACCCCTCCTCCGCCGGGGCGGCCGCGGCGGCGTCCCGCAGGAACTCGGCCGGGGTGCGGAACCCCAGCCCGGCCCGCTCCGCCACGGCGGCCTGCGCGGCGTCGGCGATCACCAGCGCCTTGGGGTGCTGCGCGACCAGGTGGTCGAGCTGCGCGGCGCCCAGGCGGTAGTTCACCGGCACCAGCGGCACCCCGGCTCGGGCCGCGGTGAACAGCGCGACCGGGAAAGCCGGGCCGTTGACCGCCAGGTAGAGGACCGCGTCCGCGCCGGCCTCGGCCACGAGGGTCGCGCCCCCCGCGGCGAGCTCCCGGACCCGCGCGGCCGTCAGCCCCTCGGCCCGGGTACCCACCACGACGCGGTCGCCGAAGCCCTCGGCGGCCATGTCCAGCAGCACCGACAGGTTCACCGCGCCGCCTCAGTCCGACGCCGGCAGCGGCTTGGCGTCCTTGAGCGGCAGCGGCGCACCACCCGCCGCGAGGGTGCCCGCACCGGCCTTGGTGCAGAGCAGCTCGATGCCGAGGTCGGGGTCGGCGTAGCGCTTGCCCATCTGCGTGCCCGCCTGCTGGTCCGGGTCGGCCGGGTGCGTCGTGCCCGCCTCGGGGCCCTTCGCGTCCACCATCGGCGCGCCCCCGCAGGTCACCTCCACGTCCGTGTCCCCCCACCGCACCACGACCACGGTCGTGGCGTCGGTCGTGCTGGCCAGGGTCGTGCCGATGCGCGGCTTCATCGCGGCGCCCTCCGTGTCGACGAGCGGGCCGCCCCGGCGGGCGGCCCCGAATGAGAGTGTGACGTCAGCGTCACAATGCCACCCGGACGGGCCGCACGGAAGACCGGGCGGAGATCACCCGTCACGCCGGGCCGTGGAGCCACGAACAGCCGGGTGCCACACTCCCGGCGAACGCCGGTGGGCCGACGCCTGGGGGACCGATGCTCGCGCTCGTCGTCATCATGCTGATCCTGCTCGCCTGGGCGCTCGTCGCCGGCAGGCTCGCGCGGTTCAGCGTCACGATGCCGTTCGCGATGCTCGCCGCGGGCGTCGCGCTCACGGCGGGGCCGAACCCCGTGTTCATCTTCGACGTCGAGATCGAGTCGGCGGAGCACGTCGTCGAGGGCATCCTGGCGATCCTGCTGTTCACCGACGCCACGGAGATCCCCGGCGGCATCCTGGGCCGACAGCCGCGGCTCACCCTGCGGCTCCTCCTGATCGCCCTCCCCCTCTCGCTGGTGGTGGCGTGGTTCGGGGGCGCGGTCCTCTTCGAAGGCGCCGGCGGGTGGCTCCTCCTCGTGCTCGCCACCGTCGTGATGCCGGTCGACCTCGCGCCCGCCATCGCCGTCGTCCGGGACCGGCGGATCCCGGAGCGGCTGCGGCAGGTGATCAACGCCGAGAGCGGCCTCAACGACGGCCTCATCGCCCCGGTCTTCCTGTTCGCCCTCGCGGGGGCCACCGCCGTCGGCGGCGAGGGGCTGGCCGACGCCGCGGTGCACGCCCTCCCGTCACTGGCCATGGCCATCCTCGCCGGTGCGGTCGTCGGTGCCGCGGCCGCGCGGGTGCTGCACCGGGCGCTCGACTCCGGCTGGACCCAGTCGTCCGCGCTGCGGATCGGGGTGCTCGCGCTGCCGCTGCTCGCCTACGGCGCCGCAGCCCTCGTCGAGGGGAACGGCTTCGTCGCGGCGTTCGTCGCCGGCGTGTTCTTCGAGCCGGCGGCCCGCCGGCTGCCGCCCGGGACCCTGCACCTCGTCGAGGACGTCGGCACGCTCCTCTCGCTGGCGCTGTGGTTCATCTTCGGTGCGATCGTCAACCAGACCCTCGCCGGCGGGGCCATCACCTGGCAGGTCGTGCTGTACGCGCTGCTGGCGCTGACCGTGGCCCGGATGCTGCCGGTCGTCCTGGCCCTGATCCGTACGGACGTCTCGGCGAAGGACCGGCTCGTCCTCGGGTGGGCAGGGCCCCGGGGCATCGCGACCCTGGTGTTCGGCATGCTCGCGTTCATCGACCTGGCCGGGCCGCAGAAGGACTTCGTGCTCGCCGTCACCGTGGTCACCGTCGTCGCGAGCATCGTGATCCACGGGTTGTCGACGGGGCTGGTGGCGCGGCACTACGGCCGGACCGCGGTCGCCGAGACCGGCACGGAGCACGCCGACAGCGGCCCGACGTCCGCGGGTCCTCGCCGCCGGGCGGGCCCGGCCCGGCCGTCGCCCCGGCCGACCGGAAGGACGCCCGGGTCCGGTGGTGGCGGCGGGGCGACACGGCCCCCTGACCGGCCCGAACGGGTGGGACGCAGCGGGTTGCCGGGCCTCCTCCCGGTGCGGTTGACTCATCGCGTGATGCGCATGCGGCTCGAGTTCTTCTGGCCGAGCCGCCGCGTGTGCCAGTTCGACGAGTTCTGTCCCCGGGCCGCGTAGGCGCCCCTGCCCGCTCCGGGCAGTGCCGGCCGCCGCGCGGCCGTCTCGTGTCCCGGTCGCGGATACGAGCTCCGCGACCCCGCCGACAGCACCGCCGAACCCTGGAGACCCCATGTCCGTGACGGACGACCTGCTCGCCAACAACGCCCGCTACGCCGAGACCTTCTCCGGCCCGCTCCCCCTGCCGCCCGCCAAGAAGGTCGCCGTCGTGGCCTGCATGGACGCCCGCCTGGACGTCTACCGCATCCTCGGCCTCAACGAGGGCGAGGCGCACGTCATCCGCAACGCCGGCGGCGTCGTGACGGACGACGAGATCCGCTCCCTGGCCATCAGCCAGCGCCTGCTCGGCACCGAGGAGATCATCCTCATCCACCACACCGACTGCGGCATGCTGACCTTCACCGACGACGACTTCAGGAAGTCGATCCAGGACGACACCGGCATCACGCCGCAGTGGTCCGCCGAGGCCTTCGCCGACCTGGACGACGACGTACGCCAGTCCGTCGCGCGGATCAGGAGCAACCCCTTCGTCCCGCGCAAGGACTCGGTGCGCGGGTTCGTCTTCGACGTCTCGACGGGGAAGCTCAACGAGGTCGTCTGACCCCGGCCCCGGCCCCGGTGACGACGACGCGGCCCGCCCGGTGTGTGTCACCGGGCGGGCCGCGTCGTGCCGGTCGGGTCAGCGCGTCGCCGGGCGCGGCTTGTCGACGAACCGGTGGTAGGCCTTCATGCCGTACCGGTCGACCGCCGTCTTGATCAGGCCGAAGATCGCGCCCTGCAGCGTCGCCGCGATCAGGACCTCCTTGGTCCCGTAGTCGCGCGACAGCGGCTGCGGGGTCTCCGGCTCGTTGGAGACCCGCTTCCACACCAGGGCGAACACCTGCCCGGCGATCAGCCCGCCGATCATGCCGGACACCAGGCCGACCGGCTTGTACGCGAGCTTCAGGGCGCCCGGCAGGTCGTCGCCGAGCTCGGCGGGCTTGCGGTCGGACTTCTTCGTGCCGCTCATGCCGGGCACGTACCCCGCGCCGCCGCCGGCCACACGCCGAGAACGCGGACGGCCCGTCCACACGGGACGGGCCGTCGAACTCGTGCGTGCGTCAGGCCGGAGGCGGCGGGGTCTCCCCCTGCTGCGGCGCGCGGTTCACGTCGCCGCGCCAGGCACCCTCCTCGGCACCGCGCGACTCGATGAACTCCTTGAAACGGCTCAGATCGCCCTTCGCCTGCTTACCGACGATGCCGAGCGCGTCACCGGCCTTCTCGACCACGCCCTCGGGCTCGAAGTCGAGCTGCAGGGTGACCCGCGTGTGGGTCTCGTCGATGCGGTGGAAGGTCACGGCGCCGGCCTGCTGCGGGCCGGTCACCGACTTCCACGCCACGCGCTCGTCGGGGTGCTGCTCGGTGACCTCCGCGTCGAACTCGCGCTGGACCCCGGCGATCTTCGTGACCCAGTGCGTCCGCGTGTCGTCGAGCTGCTCGATGCGCTCCACGCCGCCCATGAAGCGGGGGAACGACTCGAACTGCGTCCACTGGTTGTACGCGGTGCTGACCGGGACCTCGACGTCGATGCTCTCCAGAACGTTGGTGGACATGGGAGGCGGATACCTCGGGCCGTGCCGCGGAAACCCGCGAACCGCGGATCAGGCCTCCGGATCCGCCAGGGCGGGGGCGGCGCGCGCGTCCCGGCGCAGGTACAGCGGGAAGAGCACCCACAGCACCACCGTGGCGCCCAGCAGGGCGGCCGTGCCGACGATCCCCGCGAGCCGTCCGACCGCGATGTCCAGGACGAGCATCAGTCCGGCGGCCAGCGTCAGTGCCAGGCTGCCCAGCCCGGCCATGGCCAGCCGGTGCCCGGCCCGGACGAGCTCGCGCTTGCGGTTGCGCTGGAAGAGGATCCGGTGCGCGGCGACGGGTGCCACGATCAGCGTCGACGACGCCGCCGCGCCGGCGAGGGTGGCGACGAACAGGGCGTGCTGCATTGCGTCGAGCTCCTTGAACCGCTCGCTCAGCGACATCGTGAGCAGGAAGCCGAACAGGATCTGCACGCCGGTGAACACCACGCGGAGCTCCTGCAGCAGCTCCGCGAAGTTGCGGTCCGCACGGTTCAGCGGACCCTCGGCCCGGTGCCGGGTGTTCCAGTCCTCGGTCTCGTCGGTGACCGTCGCCGCCACGGACATCCGTCGCTCCTCCCGCCTCGGCCGGTGCCCCTCCCCTGTACCCGCTTTCGTCCGTTTCACACGATCGGGTGAGCGCGATGGGCCGGTGGCACGCCGTGTCAAGTCGATCGCGGCCGGTGCGTATGTCGCGGGGGCCGAGGGGGTACGCCCCCGACCGAACGGTGGTGACGACGGGGAGAGGGGGTGCGGGATGACCTCGATCGGGACGGCGACCACGGAGGGCGACGCCGCCGGCGGCCACGTGTGCTGGAGCTACGGTCCCGCTCCCGATGCGCCGGCGGGCGTGCGCCGGAGGCTCGGACCGGTGCTCGAGGCGTGGCGCGTGGAGGGCGAGACCGCCGAGGACGTGCTGCTCGTCGTGACCGAGCTGGTCGCGAACGTCGTCGACCACGCCGGCACGCCCTTCGAGATCACGCTGCACCGCGAGCCCGGGGTGCTGCACGTGTTCGTCCGGGACGGGTGCCGGGAGGTACCGGAGCCGCGCGGGATGGACCCGAGATCCTCCCGGGGCCGCGGACTGCTCGTGGTGCAGGCGGTGTGCCGGGACTGGGGTTACGAGCTGCACGACGCCGACGACCCCGGGAAGACCGTCCATGCCGAGCTCGCCGCCTGAGCCCGCGGCGGTTCGGGGCGCCCGCACCGGGTACCCCGTGCGATGACCGAGATCGTGCGCCCCGGCCCCCTGCGCTGGCTGGCCTACGCGTTCGGCGCCGGGCTCCCCGCCCGGCACCGGACCTGGGTGCTGCACGACGTCACCGCCCCCACCTGGGTGCTGCGGCACCTGGTCCGGTCCGTCGTGCAGATCGCGCCCTTCGGCGTGGCCCTGTACCTGCTGGTCCCGGGTTCCCCGGCGATCCGCGCCACCGCCGTCGTGATGGGCACGGTGATCGGCCTGCTCTACTCCCTGGCGTTCGTCGAGGCCGCCGCGGAGCACCGGGCGATCAAGGCCGGGTACCCCGAGGGCACCGCCGCCGCGACCCGCCGCGAACGCCGCAGGCGGGGCCGCCGCGGGCCCGGCACCTACCCCGGTGGGCCGACCGGCCCGCCGCGCTTCCCCACCCCGACGAACGGAGGCACGCGATGACCGAGCGGCCCGAGAACCCCGCCGACGCCCCCGACCCCACCGACCCCACCCGCACCGAGGAGACGGTCGACCGGCTCGAGGAGGAGGTGGTCGGGCACCGCGTCGACCAGCGCCGGGACGAGGAGGAGGACCCCCGCCCGGCCCACCGCCAGGACGTCGAGCCGGGCGGCGACGCCCCGGACGGGCCCGGTGCCGAGCCGTCCGACTGACCCACCGCCCCGCCGAACGCCCACCGAACGCCGCAGGAGAGCGCGATGATCCCGACCCTGTCGGACCCGGGCAACGTCCCGGGGCGCCGCGAGGAGCACGACCCGCAGACCGGGTTCCATCCCCGCGACCGGCACGACGCCCTGCGCCCCGACGCCCCGCCGGAGACCCTGGCGACGCCCGCACCGGAGACGCCGTTCGGGGCCCTGGTCGTCGGGCTCGACGGTTCGCCGCAGTCCCGCGCCGCCCTGCGCTGGGCGGTGGCCGAGGCCCGGACGCGGGACGTGGTCGTCGACGTCGTCCCCCTCGCCGAGGACCACGAGGGCTGGTTGGACGAGGCCCTCGGGGCCACGGGCGACGAGGTGGAGGTGCGGACCGTGGCGGAGCGCGGCGATCCCGCGACCGTGCTGCTCGCGCACGCGACGGCGGCCCAGCTGCTGGTGCTGGGGCACATCGGCGGCCGGCTCGACGACGTCGCGCGGCGGTGCACCGAGCACGCCCGCTGCCCGGTCGTGCTCGTCCCGGTGGCCGGGCGCTGACCCGTGGCGCGTTCGAACTCCCCCGGGCGGCGTCCGCCCCTGGCCCTGACGGCCGCGGTCGTCGTCGCGCTCCCCGGCCTCTACCTGGGCGCGGCGAGCCTCCTCGGGCTCCCGCACCCCGAGCTCCCCGCCCCCGCCGCCGTCGCCGTCTACGGGCTGGCGATCGTCGGTGCCGCGTTCGTGCTGTCCTGGGCCGGCGAGGCCGCACAGGTCGACATGAGCGCCGGCCTCGCGCTCGCGATCCTGGCCCTGCTCGCGGTGCTTCCCGAGTACGCCGTCGACTTCGTCTTCACCATGCGGGCGGGCGAGATCTTCGCCGCCGAGGGCCACTGCGCGCCCGATCCCGGCGGCAGCAACCCCTGCTCGCTGGCGCTGGCCAACATGACCGGCGCGAACCGGGTGCTGGTCGGCATCGGCTGGCCGCTGGTCGTGCTGGTCGCGATCCTCGCCGCGCGCAAGCGGGGCCGCCGGGACGACGACGGCGGCGGGCACGAGGGCGACCGCGCCGGGGTGCGGCTCCCGCGCACCCTGTCCGCCGAGGTCGTGTTCCTCGGCGTCGCCACCCTCTACTCGCTCTCGCTCCCCCTGCGCAGCACCCTCACGCTGATCGACACGCTCGTGCTCGTCGCCGTGTTCGTCGCCTACGCGATCCGCCTCGCCCGGTTCCCCGCGGAGGAACCCGACCTGCACGGCAGCGCGAAGTGGGTCGCCGAACGCCCCGCCGTGTCCCGGCGCTGGATCTACGGAGCGCTCTTCGTCATCGCCGCGCTGATCATCCTGGCCACGGCCGAGCACTTCGCCGACGGCCTGGTGCAGACCGGGTCCGAGCTGGGTGTCGACCGGTTCGTGCTGGTCCAGTGGGTGGCGCCGCTGGCGAGCGAGGCCCCCGAGCTGATCGTCGCCTGCCTGTACGCGAAGCGGCTCAAGGCGGGCGACTCGCTCGGCACGCTGCTCTCCAGCAAGGTCAACCAGTGGACGCTGCTGGTGGGAACACTCCCGCTGGTGTTCGCGATCGCGTCGGGCTCGCTGCACGGCCTGCCCCTCGACGACCAGCAGCGCGTCGAGCTGCTGCTCACCGGTACACAGTCCTTCTTCGCGGTGAGCCTGCTGGTCACGCTCGGGCTGACCTGGCGCGGCGCGCTGGCGCTCGTCGTCCTGTTCGCGATCCAGTTCGCGACGTCGATCTCGCTGCCGACCGAGACCGTGCACACCGTGTCGCTGGTGCTCTCCGGGGTGTATGCGCTGCTCGGCGTGGCGCAGCTGGTCCGGCACCGGCGGGCGCTGCCCCGGCTGGTGCGCGACGGGCTGCGGACCGACCCGCACCGGCTCGCCGAGCAACCGGCCTGAGGGCCCGCGCCGTCAGGCGGTGACCTTGTGCGGGGTGCCGCGGAAGGCACACCAGAAGGTCGCGACCTCCGGATCCGCGGCAGGTCGCGCCTTCGCGCTGGTGGACTTGCCGAACATCCGCTTCAGCGCCCGCTTCGCCGAGCGCTCCGCGGCCGCGGCCAGCTCCTCGGCCCCCTTGTGCCGCGACCCGCGCAGCACGGCGACGAACACGAACCGCCGCTTCGCGGCGCGCGGGGCGGGCCGCCAGGCCGGGACCCACTCCAGCTCGGCGGTGAGCGGGCGGTCGGCGTCCGTGCAGAGGGCACGGGTGAGGGCGGCCTCCAGGACGTGCGGGTCCACGTCGGCCGGCGCCTTCACTCGCAACAGGGCCATCACCGGTTCGCTGCACGGTTCGGCGGAGGTGCGCACGTCGACCCCTTCGTCGGTGGTCCCGCGGCTCGCGGGGGCGGCTGCGACGCTGCCTGCTCAACGTGCGTGGCCCCCACCATGGCACACCGCGGCGCCCTGTGCGGGGTGTAGCGGACGTCCGTACGGGTATCGCCGCCACGAGGCCGCGGGCGCACCGCGGCCGGAAGGAGAGCCACGATGGGTGCACTGGACGGCAAGCGCGTCGCGATCCTCGCGACCGACGGCGTCGAGGAGGTCGAGCTGACCGAGCCGCGGAAGGCGGTCGAGGACGCCGGGGCCACCACCGAGATCGTGTCGATCTCCGAGGACGCCATCCAGTCGATGAACTCCGACATCTCGCCCAGCGGGGTGTACCCGGTCGACAAGCTGGCGTCGCAGGTGTCGGCGTCGGACTACGACGCGCTGATCATGCCGGGCGGGACGGTCAACGCGGACCGCCTGCGCATGGACCAGGACGTGCTGACGTTCGTCAAGGACGTGTTCGCCGCCGGCAAGCCGGTGGGCGTGATCTGCCACGGGCCGTGGACGCTGGTCGAGGCGGACCTGGTGAAGGGCCGCACGCTGACGTCGTTCCCGAGCCTGCGGACGGACATCCGCAACGCGGGCGGCAACCCGGTCGACGAGGAGGTCGTCACCGACCAGGGGCTCGTCAGCAGCCGCAACCCCGGCGACCTCGACGCCTTCTGCGCGAAGATCGTCGAGGAGTTCGCGGAGGGGGAGCACTCCGTCCACCCGGAGGGCGCCACCGCGTGACCCCGGCCGCGCGCCGGGCCATGATGCCTGCATGACGAGGTGCTCATGAGGGGGCCGGCGTGACGGCGGGCGAGGAACGGGCGGGCGTCGCGCTCTCGAGCCTGGACTCCCCGCTCGTCGACGGGGACGACGCGACCAAGCGGGACCTCGTCGACTACCTCGACGCCGTCGCGGACCGGCTGGTCCCGGTCCTGGCCGACCGGCCGCTCTCGGTGATCCGCGTGCGGCCGGGCCAGGAACCGTTCATGCAGAAGAACCTCCCCCGCTACACCCCGGACTGGGTGCGCAGCACGGTCATCCGCTCGCAGACCGGCCGCGAGGTCCGGTACGCGCTCTGCGACGACCAGCGGACCCTGCTCTGGCTGGCCAACCAGCGGGCCGTGGAGTACCACCCGGCCCTGTTCACGGTCGGGGCGTCGCACGCGTCGCAGCTCGTACTGGACCTCGACCCGCCGGAGGGCGCCGGCTTCCCCGCCGTCGTCGCGGTGGCCCACCTGGTACGCGAGGCGCTCGCCGGCGCCGGGCTCACCGGGGCCCTCAAGACGAGCGGCTCCAAGGGCGTCCACATCGTCGTCCCGCTCGCGCCGACCCCGTTCGACGACGCCGCGGCCGCCACCCGCGCCCTCGCCGCGCGGACCGAGAAGCTCGACCCGGGCATCGCCACCACCGCCTTCCTCCGCGAGGAACGCGAGGGCAAGGTCTTCGTCGACTCCACCCGCGCGGGCGGCGCGACCGTGGTCGCCGCCTACAGCCCGCGCATCCGCCCCGGCCTGCCGGTGTCCTTCCCGCTGGCCTGGGACGAGCTCGACGCGGTCTCCCCCACAGACTTCACCCTCCGCACCGCGCCGGACCTGCTGGCGGGCCGGTCCACCTGGACCGAGGCGCTGGCCGCGCCGCAGGAGCTCCCGGCCGACCTGCTCGAGGAGGGGCACGCGATCCCCGTCGCGCGGGTGCAGGCGATGCACGAGGGCAAGCGGCGCAAGCGCGCGGCATCCGACGCCGCCCGCGACACCTGAGCTGCCCACGGGCACGGGCCGGGGCCGCGCGTCCCCCACGCGCGGGCCCGGCCCCCGACCTCCCGTCCGGCCCCCGTCAGCCGGTCACGGGCAGGTTCTTCTGCACGACCTCGGGCCGCGGCGCCTCGCCGGGCTCCGGCTCGTGCTTCTTCACCGCCGGCTCGTCGTGCTCCTCGTCCGCCTCCAGCGCACAGGTCGCGGACCCGACGGTGATCTTCAGCAGGTCACCCTTCGGCGAGAGCGCCCGGAGCAGGTCGTCGACGGTCTTCAGCGGGGTCTTCCGCAGGTCCGGCAGCTGCCCGGTGACCAGGCCGACGAGGTCGGGCGCGATCTCCTGCTCCTTGTCGGTGAGGTCGCGCGCGCGGTCCTGCCCCGGCACCAGGGTGAGGGTGAAGCCGGTGACCGTGATCGAGTCGTCGTCGCGGTCCTGCTGGTTGAGCGTGATCCGCAGGAGCGGGGACACGTCGAACCGCTCCTCCTCCAGGGGCGCCTTCACCGGTGTCCCGAGGATCGACGCGTTGACGAGGTCGACCCCGGCCGACCCGCCGTCCGCCCCGTCGCACCAGGTCCGGAACGCCTCGGCCTTGAGGACGTCGAGCACGTTCACCTTCGCCACGGTCGCCTCGGCCCGGTGACCCTCGGCCTCGGCGACCAGGGCGGACAGGCCGATGCCGGGCTTGCCGTGCAGCGGGAGCGCGGTCACGTCGGCGACGCTCTGCCGGTCGTGCTCGCCGTCCCGGGACTCGGCGTACGGGCTCGGGCTGATCGACAGCAGGCCGTCCGTCCGGAAGACGGAGGCGGACGAGTCCACGGACGGCTCGGCCGCGGCGGCGGTGGAGCCCAGCAGCAGCACCGCCGCGGCCGTGGCCGCACCCACCGCGGCCGCACCGGCACCGGCGAACTTGGAGGTCTTCACGCGTCGGGTCCCTTTCTGGATCATGCTTCGTCGATCGTCACGAGCGTGCCCAGGGGCACCTCGGTGAGCTGGCGCAGCGCGTCCGCGGGGACGCGGATGCAGCCGTCGCTGGTGGCGGTGCCGAGCACGTCGTCGGTCGGCCAGGTGTGGATGGCGACGGTCCCCGGGCCGCCGCCGAAGGTGTCGTGCGTGGGGCTGTGCGTGCCCAGCGGCAGGATCACCGGGGAGTACTGCTGCTGGTCGTCGCTGAACGCGCCGAGCAGGAAGGTGCGGCCGGTGGGGGTGGGCGCCGAGGGCTTGCCGATGCCGACCGTCCACTCCGCGAGCTTCGCGCCGTCCTCGTAGAGGGCGAGCTTCATGGAGTTCAGGTGCACGGCGATGCGGTACGGCGTGGTCTTCACGTCGAGGTCGGCCAGCGGCAGCCAGCCCGTCGACGAGCTGGGCCGCGAGGGCAGCAGGACCTGCGCCCACTCCCCCTGCTGCGCGATCACCGGGAGCCACGTGTCGCCGATCTGCGTCACGGGCATGCGGGCGATCGGGGTGCCGCCGGGCGCGTCGTGGACCACCGTCTCGCGGACCGGGTGCGCGACCCGGCCGTCCGTGGTCTCCTGCGGCGCCGGGTCGGGCACGGCACCCTGCAGGGTGGTGTAGGTGGTGCTCTCCTGCAGCGAGGCCGGGTCGACGGCCGCGGCGACCGGGTCGGCGCCGGCGGCGGTGCCGCCCTGCTGCGCGACCGGCGACGGGGCGCCGCCGAGCAGCAGCCCGACGACCAGGACGATCGCCAGCAGGGCCACGACGCCGAAGCCGGCCCAGAGGACGAGGCCGGACCGCGAACGCCCGGAGCGCGAGGCGGACCGGCGGATCCGCGGGGGCAGGGTGTGGTTCGCCATCACGCAGCCCACGACCGGTTGGCGGGGGCGGCGGCGTGGACCGGGGAGGACTCCGACGCGCTGTGCACGATCGGATGAACGACGGGTCCACGATCAGGTGACGGGCCGTCCCACCATGATCGCTTCGCGTTCCGACGGACGGAGTCGATCACGCGACGGACGGTCGTATCCCGCCGTTCGCCCGGCCCCCGGCGCGCCGAGCGGCGTACCCACCGCACCACGGACGGTTACCATCGCTCCGGACCGGATGACGGAGCGTGACAGGAGACGGCGTGCTGCTGGCGGACGAGCGGGTGCGGATCGTGGAGTGCTGCCGGCGGATGGCCGCCGCGGGGCTCACGGTCGGCACCTCGGGCAACGTGAGCGAGCGGCGCGGGGACCTCGTCGCGATCACGCCGACCGGCGTCGACTACGGCGCGCTGACCCCGGCGGGGGTGTGCGTGGTCGATCTCGGCGGGCGCCCGGTCGAGGACGGACCGCTGCCCTCGTCCGAGCTGCCGATGCACCTGGCCGTCTACGCGGGCACGGCGGAGCGGGCCGTCGTCCACACGCACCCGCTGTACGCGACGGCGCTGTCCACGGTGGTCGACGAGCTGCCCGGCATCCACTACCTGGTCATGCAGCTGGGCGGGCCGGTGCGGGTCGCACCGTACGAGCGGTACGGGTCGGTCGAGCTGGCCGAGGCGAGCGTGCGGGCGATGGCGGGGCGCAGCGCGGTGCTGCTGCGCAACCACGGCGCCACGACGTGCGGCGACACGCTGGCGCGGGCCTACGACCGGGCCGTCACGCTGGAGTGGCTGTGCCGGCTCTACCACCAGGCCAGGCTGCTCGGGGAGCCCACGCTCCTCGCCGACGACGAGCTGGCCGCCGTCGGCGAGAAGCTGCGGACCTACGGACAACCACCCCTGTGAGTGGCGATAGTCGCCAGAGCGACTATCGCTACTCACGAGGTCAGGTGGTGCCGGATCGGCGGCGGGTCGCGAACCAGTAGTGCGCCGCGATGCTCACGGCGATCCAGAAGATCGGCCCGCCCGGCCAGAAGAACGACACCGGGCCGACGATCCAGCGCACCAGGACCAGCAGGACCACGGCGAGGCCGATCCCGGCGTGGATCACCAGGCGGCGCCGGGCGTCGGGCGGAAGGGTCCGCAGGCCCGGCGGCGGGGGCGGCGGGGCCGGCAGGTCGGCCGTCAGCGGGATCAGGTCCGCCTCGACCTTCGCGGCGTAGGCGGCCTGCTGGCGCTCGTCGGCCTCCTCGAGGGTCAGCCGTCCCTCGGCGGCGGCCGCCCGGATCCGGTCGGCGACGGCCTCGCGGTCGGCGTCGGAGAGCCGCAGCGCGGCGTCGGTGCGGAGGCGGGCGGTGTGGCCGGTGTGATCGGTGCTCTCGCTCATGCTGTCCCCCAGGTGTTCTCGTGGTGTGCCTCCACGGTGCCGGGGAGCGGCGACGCGCACGTCGGCCCGCGGGCGGGACCTGTGCTGCCGCCGGAGGGGGGCCGCGGGCCCGCGGCGTACGCCCCGCGGAGTACGCCGCCGGTCCCCCGCCGACCGACGCGTCCGGGGCGTGCGTCGCTCTAGGGTGCGGGTGTGTCCTGGTGGGTCGGGTTGCTGCGGCGCTCGTGGCAGAGCGTGCCGCACACCGTCCTGACCCCGGCCGCCTGGCTGGTCGTGGGGCTGGTCGCCGCGCTCAACGCGTCCCGCTTCGTGCCGACGGCCCGCCCGGTCGACGCGCTCGGGATCGCCCTGATCGTGCTGGGCCCGCTGCTGCTCGTCGTCCGCCGGGCGCACCCGCCCGCGGTGCTGGTCGGCTGCACCGCGGTCCTGCTCGGCTACCTCGCGCTCGGCTACCCGTTCGGGCCGGTCGTGGTGCCCTCGCTGGTCGCGCTGGCCGAGGCGATCCTGCGCGGGCACCGGCGGGTCGCCTACGTGACGACGGGCGTCGCCGTGCTCGCCGGCCTGGCGATCCAGATCGTGGTCCGCGGCGGCGCGGCCGGGCTCGAGGGCCGGCTGGGCTGGCTGGCGTGGCTGGCCGCGTACGTCGCGGGGTGCGAGCTGTGGCGGGCCCGCAGCGAGCGCCGCGCCCAGGCCGCGGCCGCGCGCGAGGAGACCGCGCGGCGGCAGGCCGGCGAGGAACGGCTGCGGATCGCCCGGGAGCTGCACGACGTGCTCGGCCACCACGTCTCGCTGATCAACGTGCAGGCCGGCGTCGCCCTCTACCTGATCGACGACGACCCCGAGCAGGCCCGGCGGGCGCTGGCCACGATCAAGGACGCCAGCCGGGACCTGCTCCGCGAGATGCGCTCCACCCTCGGCGTCCTGCGCGGGATCGACGAGGAGCCGCCGCGTGCGCCCACCGCCGGCCTCGGGATGCTCGACCGGCTGGTGGCCGACAACGAGGCCGCCGGGCTGGCCGTCAGCACCTCGGTCGACGCGGACGTCCGCGCCCTGCCGCGGAGCGTCGACCTCGCCGCCTACCGGATCGTGCAGGAGGCGCTGACCAACGTCCGCAAGCACGCGGGCGCCGGGCGTGCGCTCGTGAAGGTGACCGCGGCGGACGGCACGCTCCGGGTCGTCGTCGACGACGACGGCGCGGGCCCGCCCGAACGGCCCGGCGAGGGCGGCACGGGGCTGGTCGGGATGCGCGAGCGCGCCACCGCGCTGGGCGGCACGCTGAGCCACGGGCGCGCGCCCGGCGGCGGGTTCCGGGTGGAGGCGGTGCTGCCGCTCGCCGGCTCCGGCGGCGCGGCGGTCGGGGCGGTCGGGGCGCGGTCCGAGGAGGAGACAGGGTGATCAGGGTCATGCTGGCGGACGACCAGGCGCTGGTCCGGGCCGGGTTCCGGGCGTTGCTCGGCTCCGCGCCGGACCTCGAGGTGGTCGGCGAGGCCGAGGACGGCGAGGCGGTGCTGCGGGTCTGCCGCGACACCGCACCCGACGTCGTGCTCATGGACATCCGGATGCCCGGGCGGGACGGGCTGGCCGCGACCCGGGACATCGTGGCCGATCCGCGGCTGGCCGGGGTCCGGGTCGTCGTGCTGACCACCTTCGCCGAGGACGCCTACATCTTCGAGGCGCTGCGCTCCGGCGCCAGCGGTTTCCTGGTCAAGGACACCGAGCCGGCCGAGCTGCTGCACGCGGTGCGGGTGGTGCACGCCGGGGAGGCGCTGCTCTCCCCCGGCGTGACCCGCCGGCTCGTCGAGGAGTTCGCCGCGCGGTCCCGCCCGCCCGCACCCGACCGCCGGCTCGACGCGCTGACCGGCCGCGAGCGCGAGGTGCTCGCGCTGGTCGCCGCCGGGCTGTCCAACGACGAGATCGCCGAGAAGCTCGTGGTCAGCCCGGCCACGGCGAAGACGCACGTCAGCCGGTCGATGGTGAAGCTGGGCGTGCGGGATCGCGCGCAGCTCGTGGTGCTGGGGTACGAGACCGGCCTGGTGCGGCCGGGCTGGCTGGCCTGAGCACGAGTGAACGGCCCCCTCGCTCGGACCTGGTGAGCAAGAGGGCCGCTCGCCCGTGGGGTTCAGGCGTGGACGACGGTGCCGGTCTCCTTGTCCGCCAGCGCGTCGGTGAGCGCGCCCCGGGTCAGCCCGTTGACCACCCGGAACTCGCGGACGTGCTTGGCGGTGGGCAGCAGCTCGCAGGCCAGCCGGTCCACGGGCAGGTCCGGGGTGGTGGCGGGGACGCGGCCGCCGGGGCCGTCGACGTCCTTGACGAAGATCAGCCGCTGGGCGCCGAAGGCGTCGGCGAGCAGGACCGCACCCGCGTCCGTGCGGTGCACCGGCAGCTTGCCGACCACGGCCGGGAACTCGTGGGACCCGTAGGGCGGGTACCCGTTGGAGACGACGGCCGGGGCCGCCGCCAGGTGCCCCGCCAGCTGCCGGGCGACGGTCCCGTGCGGCACGTAGGACACGCCGTCGGCCGCGAGCAGCGCGGCCAGCAGGTGACCGTTCTGCTCGGCCTCGGTGGCCGCGAGCTCCGACAGCGCGCCGGTGGGCAGGCCCAGGTCGAGGCCCACGCCGATGGCGTGCCGGGCCCTGATGCCGGCGCCGGTGAGGATGAGCATCCGGTGGTCGCCGAAGGCGCCGCGCAGCTCGTCGACGAGGGGCAGGATCGCGTCCCGCCCCCGGTCGACGATCGCGCCGCCGCCGATCACGACGATGTCGAGCCAGGGCAGCAGCCGGGTCACCGGGCGCGAGGTGACCGGCCGGACGAGGTCGCGGTCGAGCAGCGTCTGCCGCGCCAGCAGCGACGGGACGTCCTTGCTGTGCTCGGTCATGATCAGCCCTCCGCCGTGATGATCGTGCCGACGTGCTCGCCCGCGAGCGCGCGGGTGACCAGGCCGGGCTTCAGGCCGTTGACGATCTGGATCTTCTTCACGAACCGCGCGTTCCGCATGAGGTCGAACACCGGGCGCTCGACGGCGAGGTCGGGCAGGTCCCGCGCGATCAGCTCGTCGACCGTGATCTCCGGGATCAGGGTGGCCGACGGGTCCGTCTTCGGGTTGGCCGTGTAGAGGCCGTCCTCGTCCTTGACGAAGGTCATCGACGCGCAGCCGTAGGTCTCGGCGACGAGGTAGCAACCGGCGTCGGTCCGGTAGGGCGGGATCACGCCCTCGGCCGGCACGCGCTGCCACATGTCGTAGGGCGGCATGCCGGCGAAGATCGCGGCGCCGACCTCGGCGACGCGCAGCGGCAGCGCGGCCATCGCCTCGCCGCCGACCACCGGGACGCCGTACTTGGCGAACAGGTGGCCGAGCATCGTCGCGTTCTGCCCGGCCACGGCCGAGCCGATGTCGCTGAGCACGCCGGTGGGCAGGCCGAGCTCGGCGGCCAGGGCGTAGGCGTGCCGGGCGCGGGTGCCGCCGCCGGTGCCGATCAGCAGCCGGTACCGCGGGAGCGCGGCGACGATCTCCTCGACCACCGGGAAGACCGCCGAGCGGCCCCGGTCGAGCAGGCTCTGCCCGCCGATCTTGAGCACGTGCACGTCGGGCAGGACCCGCTCGTCGGGCACGGCGTCGGTGGCGGCCTGCAGCTCGGGGTCGTCGAGGCTGCGGCTCATGAGCAGCTCGCCCAGCGCGGCTGCGGTCGTCATAGGAGAACCCCCTGGTCCCGGGCGGCCGGCCGGCCGCGCCGCGGGCGACCGTAGCCGCACCCGACCGGGGGCTGCCATCCGGCCGTCCGGCGGCCCGCGCGCGTCCTCCGTGGACGCGGCGGGCCGCGGCGATCTCCGGCCGCACCCGCGTGCGCGGGACCGGTGATGTGATCCCCGGCTCATCCGCCGCAGGTCATCGGGGGTCGTGCGTGCGAGGTGCCCCTCTAGGGGCGGTTGCCGCTCACGGGAGGGCCACGAACGAGGCCAGGCCGTCGAGGAGCCGGTCGACGTCCGAGTCGTCCGTGTACGGGGACAGGCCGATCCGCAGCGACCCGTGGTCGCCCAGCCCGAGCCGGCGGCTGGCCTCCAGCGCGTAGAAGGAGCCGGCCGGGGCGTTGATCCGGCATTCGGCGAGGTAGCGGTAGGCGTCGGCCGGGTGCTTGTCGGCGAACTCGACGAGCAGGGTCGGCGTCCGGTGGGCCGCCCGGGACCGCACGCGGACGCCGGGGAGCTCCGCCAGCACCTGCTCGATCCGGATGCGCAGCGGCTCCTCGTGCGCCCGGATCGCGCCCATCGTCTCGAGCAGCGCGGTGCGCCGGTCCGCCTGCGAGCCCGTGAGCCCGGCGAGGAAGTCGACCGCGGCCGTGGTGCCGGCGAGCAGCTCGTAGGGCAGGGTGCCCAGCTCGAACCGCTCCGGGACGGCGTCGCTGCTGGGCGCGAGCTTCGCCGGGCGCAGCTCCTCCAGCAGCTCCGGCCGGGCGGCGAGCACCCCGCAGTGCGGGCCGAGGAACTTGTACGGCGAGCAGGCGAAGAAGTCCGCGCAGAGCTCCGAGACGTCGATCCCGGCGTGCGCGGTGAGGTGCACGCCGTCGACCATCGTCAGGGCCCCGGCGTCGTGCGCGAGGGCGCTGATCTCGGCGATCGGCGGGATCGTGCCGACGAGGTTCGACGCCCCCGTCACCGCGACCAACCGGGTGCGGCGCGACAGCACGGCGGCGACGTCCGCGGCGGTGAGCTCGGCCGTCTCCGGGTCGAAGTCCGCCCAGCGCACGGTCGCGCCGGCGGCCTCCGCGGCCAGGACCCAGGGCCGGATGTTGGCGTCGTGGTCCAGCCTGGTGACGACGACCTCGTCCCCCGGTCGCCACGTCTCGGCCAGCGTGCGCGCGAGGTCGAAGGTCAGCTGGGTCATGCTGCGCCCGAAGACGATCCCGCGCGGGTCGGCGTCGAGCAGGTCCGCCATCGCCGCCCGGGCCCGCAGGACGATCCCGTCGGCGTGCCGCTCGGCCTTGGTGACGGTGCCGCGGTTCGCGACGGGGGAGGTCAGCGCCTCGTACACCGCGCGGGCCACCGGCTCGGGGGTCTGCGAGCCGCCGGGCCCGTCGAAGTGCGCGGTCCCGGCCTTGAGCGCGGGGAACTGCGTGCGGAGGGCGGCGACGTCGTAGCTCGCGGGCTGGCTCACGTCCCCACCCTCGCACGGTTCATCGCAGGACGGTCCCCTTCGTCTCGGGCAGCGTGAGCACGGTCAGGAACGCGATCACCGCGCCGACGGCGACGTACCAGAAGAACGCCCCGCCCAGCCACTGGATCATCAGCGGCGCGGTGCCGCCGAACAGCGCGACCGTGAGGTTGTACCAGGCGCCGATGCCCAGCCCGCGCACCTCGGTCGGGAACAGCTCGCTCATGATCGCCGGCGCGATCGAGGTCATCATCGTGTAGAGCCCGAGGCCCACGCAGAACACCACGAGCAGTCCGACGAACCCGGGTCGGACCAGGGCGGACAGCGGCACGATGAGGAGGGCGGTCGCCGCGGACCAGAAGAGGAGCTGGGGCTTGCGCCCGATCCGGTCCGACAGCGCGCCCATCGGGTACTGCAGCAGGACGAACAGTCCCGTCGCGATCGACAGGGCGAGGAAGACGTCGTACGGGTCGGCCCCGCGGGACTTCGTGGCGTACGGGGTCAGCGCGGAGAAGAAGGTGTAGTAGCAGAGCGTCGAGAGCAGGGTGAAGCCGACGAGCTGGCCGACGGCCTTCGGGTGCTCGCGCAGCGTGACCATCAGCGGGTTGCGGATCGTCTGGGCCTTGGCCTTGTTGGTCTCGTACTGCTCGGTCTCCGGCATCGCCCGGCGCAGCCAGAGCCCGAGGAGCCCGAGCAGGCCGCCGACGACGAACGGGATCCGCCAACCCCACGAGGAGACCTGGTCCTCCGACAGCGAGCCGGAGAGGATCACGCCGAGCACGCTCGCGATCAGCACGGCCCCGCCGGTGGAGATGTAGAAGAAGGACGAGTAGCGGCCGCGGTGGGCGGGCGGGGCGACCTCGCCGAGGTAGGCCGACGCGTTGGACACCTCGCCACCCAGCGACATTCCCTGCGCGATGCGGGCGAGCAGCAGCAGGACCGGGGCGAGCCAGCCGACCATCGAGAACGTCGGCAGGATCGCGATCACCAGCGAGCCGCCGGCCATCAGCAGGATGGTCAGCATCATCGCCGTGCGGCGGCCGCGGACGTCGGCGAAGCGGCCGAGCAGGAACCCGCCGAGCGGCCGGAAGAAGAAGGCCAGCGCGTAGGTGGCGAGCGTGCTGATCAGGGCCAGCGCCTCGTTGCCGGGCGGGAAGATCTGCGTCGCGAAGTAGATCGAGAACGTCGCGTAGATCGTCCAGTCGTACCACTCGATCGCGTTGCCGATGGAGGCGGCGACGAGTGTTCTGACGGGCAGCCGATGGCGTGTGCCGGTGGTGGTCTGCTGGCCGGTCTCGCTCATCCGCACTCCAGGGTGATCCGCCGTGATCAGTACAGCCGGGCACGATGTGCGCGAAAGGGTACGTCGGCCGGGTGACGCCCGCAGGGTCTGAGCCCCGGCCGAGCACGCTAGGAGACGGTCGCGGCGGAACCCAGGGCGCCGAGCAGGCGGCGGACGCCGGCGCGGGCCAGCAGCAGGACGAGGATCAGCAGCGTCACGGAGAAGAAGCCGCCGAGCGAGACGCTCGCTCCGAACACGAGGTCGACGGCCTCCAGGACGAGGAACTTGCTGCCGACGAGCACCAGCCACAGCACGAGCCCGGCCACGACCTTGCCGGCCGGGCCCGACGCGGCCCGGAAGCGGGCCTTCGCCCGGTCCTTGCCCGCCACGACCACCTCGAGGACCAGCTTGAGCAGGACGGCGGTGAGCAACGACAGCGTGAACGTCTCGCTGAGCACCTGCGGCAGGTACTCGATGAACAGGTTCAGCACGACGACGTAGACGAACACGTCGATCACCGCGGCCGCGACCCGCGGGTCCGCCGCGCGCGGGCGGTCCGCCTCCTGGTCGACCATGAGCCGACCGTAGGACCACCGGGTGGCCGGGGGCACCGCTCGACGGGTCGACCCGGAACCCGCTGGTGATCCGGGGTCGTGAGTGGCCACTGCCCCTCTAGGGGCAGTTGCCGCTCACGGGGTGGCGAGGGCGGGGAGCGGGATGGTCGGGCCGTCGGGGACGGGGATGGCGGGCGCGGGGAGCCGGACGGTGAAGGTGGTGCGGCCGGGCCGGCTGGCCACGGAGACCGTGCCACCGTGTGCGGCCACCACCGCCTGCACGATCGCCAGGCCGAGGCCGGTGCTGCCCCGGTCGCGGGAGCGGGAGCCGTCGCCGCGGGCGAACCGTTCGAAGACGTGCGCCGCGAGCGCGGGCGGGATCCCCGGGCCGGTGTCGGAGACGGTGACCAGCACGGCACGGTCGGCCGGGTCGGCCGGCGTCCGCAACCCCACGGTCACCTCCGTGCCGGCCGGGGTGTGGGTGCGGGCGTTGGCCAGCAGGTTCGTCACCACCTGAGTGAGCCGCAGGGTGTCGCCGAGCACCACCACCGGCTCCGGCGGCAGGTCCAGCCGCCACCGGTGGTCGGGGCCGACCGCGCCGGCGTCGGACACGGCGTCGAGCACCAGGCGGGTCAGGTCGACCGGAGTCCGCTCCAGCGGGCGGCCCGCGTCGAGGCGGGCGAGCAGCAGCAGGTCCTCGACCAGCGTGGACATGCGCTCGGCCTGCGAGGTGATCCGGGACAACGAGTGCGCGACGGTCGGCGAGAGGGTGCGGTCGCGGGCGGTCAGCTCGGCGTAGCCGCGGATCGCGGCGAGCGGGGTGCGCAGCTCGTGGCTGGCGTCGGCCACGAACTGGCGGAGCTGGACCTCGCTGGCGTGCCGGGCGTCCAGGGCGGCGGCGACGTTGTCCAGCATGCGGTTCAGCGCGGCGCCCACCTGCCCGACCTCGGTGCCCGGGTCGGTGTGCGCGGCGGGGACGCGCTCGAGGAGCTCGACCTCGCCGCTGTCGAGCCGCAGCGCGGACACCCGCCCGGCGGTCTCGGCAACCTGCTCCAGCGGCCGCAGCTCGCGCCGGACGGCGATCGCGCCGGCCACCCCGGCCCCGGTCAGCGCGAGCCCGATGACGATCGACTCGGCGACGACGAGGAGTTCCGTGAGGTGGTCGACGTCCGCCTGCGGCAGGCCGGTGACCAGCACCGTCCCCGAACCGTCGACCGAGGCGAGGAGCCGGTAGGTGCCGAGGTCACCGAGGTCCTCGCTCACCGGGTGCCCGTCGGTCGGGACGGCGGCGAGTGTGGCCAGGGCGTCGGCGGGCACCTGCTGCAAGGATCCGCCGCGGTCGGTGACCACTGCGTCGGTGACCTGCCCGGCGACGATGGTGGCGCCGACCGTGCGGGGGGCCTGGGCGGGGCCCAGGAAGTCGGCACCGAAGTCGGCGCCGCGCCCACCGCGGTCGTCGGGGTGGCCCGGTCCCCCGGGGCCGGCCCCGTTCTGGATGGAGACGAACCGGCCGCCGGCCGAGACGAGGTCGTCGTCGAGCTGGTCGAGCATGAAGTGGCGCAGCGCGATCGCCGTCGCCAGCCCCACGACGGCGCACACGGTCGCGAGCAGGAGCATCACCGCGGCCACGAGCCGGGCGCGCAGGGAGTGCCGGGTGCCGGGCCTGCTGAGCCTGCCGCGCCGACCCTCGACCCGGGTGCGCAGGGCTGCGCGCCGGTGCGTCGCCGTGGCGGTCATACGCCTACTGTGCGGGCCGGTCGTGTGGGGTCCGTGAGGACTTTCTGTGAGCCTCCTGTCAGCGCCGACGGTGGGCCCCCGATGGTGGTCACGGTCCTGCTGGGAGCCCTCGCGGGTGGCAGGCTCACCCCGTGACGCCGCGCTCGCGCCAGCTGCTGGACACCGTGCTCGACGACGGGACCTTCCGGTCCTGGGACACCACGCCGGCCCCCGTGCCGCTCGTCGCCGACACCCCGGAGTACCGGGCCGAGCTCGCGGCGGCGCACGAGCGCAGCGGCGTGGACGAGGCCGTGATCACCGGCGAGGGCCGGATCGCGGGCCGGCGGGTCGCGGTGGTGTGCAGCGAGTTCGCGTTCCTCGCCGGGTCGATCGGCGTGGCCACCGCCGAGCGGCTGATCCGGGCGATCGAGCGGGCGACGGACGAGCGCCTGCCGCTCCTGGCCGCGACGGCGTCGGGCGGGACCCGGATGCAGGAGGGCGCCATCGCGTTCCTGCGCATGGCGGCGATCTCGGCGGCGGTCACCGCGCACAAGGCGGCGGGCCTGCCGTACCTCGTCTACCTGCGGCATCCGACCACGGGCGGGGTGTTCGCCTCGTGGGGCTCGCTGGGCAACGTCACCGTGGCCGAGCCCGGCGCGCTCGTCGGGTTCCTGGGGCCGAAGGTGTACTCCGCGCTGTACGACGAGCAGTTCCCGGAGGGCGTCCAGAAGGCGGAGAACCTGCACCGGCACGGGATCGTCGACGCGGTGCTCCCCGCGGAGCGGCTCGCCGGCGTCGCGGCACGGGTGCTGGCGATGCTCGACCCCGTCGACCCGATGCGGCTGCCCCCGTCGGCGCCGGCCCGCGGCGAGCCCACCGGTCCGGACGAGGACGCCTGGGGCTCCATCGAGCGGTCCCGGCGGCCGGAGCGGCCCGGGGTGCGGGACGTGCTGCGGCTGGCGGCCACGGACGTCGTCCCGCTGGCCGGGACCGGGGAGGGCGAGGCCGGGCGCGGCCTGCTGCTGGCGCTGGTGCGGTTCGGCAGCGTCGCGTGCGTGCTGCTCGGGCAGGACCGGCGGCCGCAGGCCGCGGAACCGCTCGGGCCGGGCGCGCTCCGGACCGCGCGGCGCGGCATGCGGCTGGCCGCCGAGCTGGGCCTGCCGGTGGTCTCGGTGATCGACACGACCGGGGCGGCGCTGTCGGTGGCGGCCGAGGAGGGCGGCCTGGCCGGTGAGATCGCGCGCTGCCTCGGCGAGCTGACCGAGCTCCCCGTCCCGACGGTCTCGGTGCTGCTCGGGCAGGGCACCGGCGGCGCCGCGCTCGCCCTGCTGCCGACGGACCGGGTGATCGCCGCCCGGCACGGCTGGCTCACCCCGCTGCCGCCCGAGGGCGCCAGCACGATCGTGCACGGCACGCCGGAGAAGGCGGCCGAGGTGGCGGCACAGCAGCACGTCCGGGCCGTCGACCTGCTGCGGGCGGGCGCGGTCGACACGATCGTCGACGAACTCCCGGACGCCGCCGACGAGCCCGAGGCCTTCGCCCGCCGGGTCGCCGACGCGGTGGAGTCCGAGCTGCGCGCCCTGCTCCCGCTCTCCCCCGTCGACCGATTGGTCCGCCGGCGCCGCCGCTACCGCACCCTCGGCCTCCGCTGACCCGGTCGCGCAGGTGTTCCGGGACCCCCCTGTCCCGGCAGCGGACACGGTCGCCACGACCCGCTCGTCGAGGATCCCCGTGGAGCGGAGCCGGGCGACCGTGTTCTCGCGTCCGGTCCCGTCAGCCGGCCAGCCGCCGCCCGAGCATCTGCTTGGCCTGCTCGGCGCCCTTGCGGCTCTCCCCCTGCGCCCGCCGGAAGAACTCGGCCAGGTCGCCGTCGCCGTCGCGTTCGGCGTCCTGGACGTAGGTTTCCAGCCGCAGCGCGTTGTTCAGGCACTGCTCGGTGAACCAGATGAGGTTGTAGTCCTTGTCCTTGGTTCCGGTGACCTCGCCACCCTCGCCCGACGTCATGCTCCCGTCACCTCCGGTCGTCCCGGGCGCACCGGTGGTTCCCGCCGGCGCCCCCGCTCCCGCGGTGCGACACCCGCGCCGCCCTGCGCCCCGGCGGCGCACCGACGTGGCGACCGACGTGGCGCAGTGGGCGCCGGGTACCACCCGGGGCGCCGGGCCAACCATGGCCTGCCGCCGGTTCGGTGGTCGGGCCGGCGCCGCGCCCCTGGACAGGCCGACGCCCGTGGTCGCGACACACCCCGTCACTGACCGCGATGCCCCGCCGCCGGCCCACTCTTCCGGATCGCGACGCTGCTCGCGGGCCGCGCGAAGGGGTGATTCGGGATCCGGACGATCCGCCCGGAATGGCGCCGTCCCATTCCCCTGGGCCGTTCGGGTGATTCCCGTAACGCTATCGAATCGCAATCACGCTCCGCTCCGGATCCTCACCGACCGTTGGCATGATGATCGTGGGGTTCGTGTGACGCGAGGGGGAGCCGTGAAATCGGTGCAGTGGCGTGCCGTGCGCCGCATCCTGGCGGGGGCGGTCGCGCTCGGGGTGTCCGCCGGGCTCGTCGCGGCCTGCGCGAGTGCCAATGCCGACGCTGCGCACAACGGTTCGGCGGCCGCCGCGCCGCAGGCCCCTGCGGCCATCGTCCCGCGGCTCGAGCTGCAGCCCGCCGCCGGCACCGCCGACGTCCACCCCCTCGGCGCCGCCCGGGCGTCCGCGAGCGCGGGCACCCTGCGGGACGTCGCGCTCACCGACTCGGACGGCGAGACGCTGCCCGGCAGCTACTCCGGCGACCAGGCCCAGTGGACCGCCACCGCGCCGCTCGCCTACCACGAGACCTACACCTGGAGCGGCTCGATGGTCGCGCCCGACGGCGCGGTCACCCCGCTGGCCGGTTCCTTCACCACCGTCGCCCCGGCGCGCCTGGTCAAGGCCTCGAGCAACATCGGCGAGGGCGCGACGGTCGGCATCGCCGCGCCCGTCGCGATCCGCTTCAACCGCGACCTGTCCGACGAGGCGAAGGCGGAGGTCGAGCGCGGGCTGCGGATCACGACGTCGACCCCGGTCGAGGGCGCCTGGGCCTGGCTGCCGGACGACTGGGGCGGCTCGCGGGTGCACTGGCGACCCAAGGAGTACTGGCCGGTCGGCACACAGGTCTCGGTGGTCGTGCCGCTGTACGGCAAGGACCTCGGCACCGCCGGCTACGGCTCCGCCGACCTGACCACCCACTTCACCATCGGCCGCAGCCAGATCGTGAAGGCCGACGAGAACAGCCACCGGATCGTCGTGATCCGGGACGGCCAGCAGGTGATGGACCTGCCCGCCAGCTACGGCCTGGAGAGCGACCCGCGCCGGGTCACCCGCAGCGGCATCCACATCGTCATGGCGAAGTCCGAGAAGGTCCTGATGTCCAACCCGGACTACGGCTACGTGAACATGCCGGAGTACTGGGCGGTGCGGATCTCCAACAACGGCGAGTTCATCCACGCCAACCCGGCCTCGCAGTCCGCGCAGGGCCGCCGCAACATCTCGCACGGCTGCATCAACCTGTCGATCGCCAACGCCAAGGCCTACTTCGACACCGCGATGTACGGCGACCCCGTCGAGGTGACCGGCAGCAGCGTCCCGCTGTCCGCCCAGGACGGCGACATCTACGACTGGGCGGTGCCGTGGGACGAGTGGAGGACGATGAGCAAGCTCAGCACCTGACCGTGCCCGCACGAGCGGCGCTCTCGCTCAATGGGACCGAGCGAGAGCGCCGTCCGCTCACTGGATCCGGCGCTCCACCCCGGCCCACGCCTTGTCGCGGAGCACGAACTTCTGGATCTTGCCGGTGGAGGTCTTGGGCAGCTCGCCGAAGGTCACGGACTTGGGCGCCTTGAACCGCGCCAGCCGCCCGCGCACGTGCTCGACGATCTCCTCCTCGGTCGCCGACGCGCCCTCCTGCAGCGTCACGTACGCCGCCGGGACCTCGCCCCACCGCTCGTCCGGCACCGCGATCACCGCCGCCTCCAGCACCGCGGGGTGGTCCATGATCGCCTGCTCCACCTCGACCGACGCGATGTTCTCCCCGCCGGAGATGATCACGTCCTTCGAGCGGTCACGAAGCTCCACGTACCCGTCGGGGTGCACGACGCCGATGTCCCCGGTGCGGAACCAACCGTCCGGCACCGCCGCCGCGGTCGCCTCCGGATCGTCGAGGTAGCCCAGCATCAGGTTGTTGCCGCGCAACGCGATCTGGCCCGTCGCGGTGCCGTCGGCGGGCACGTCGGCGCCGTCCTCGCCGATCACCCGGACCGCGCACGAGATCATGTTCCCGACGCCCTGCCGCGCCTTGAGCCGCGCCTGCGCCTCCGCGTCGAGGGAGTCCCACTCCGGGCGCCAGTCGCACAGCATCGCCGGCCCGTAGGTCTCGGTCAGCCCGTACAGGTGGGTGACCTCGAAGCCCAGCTCCCCCATCCGCCGCAGGATCGCCGGCGACGGCGGCGCCCCGCCCGTCGCGATCCGGACCGTGTGTCCCTCCGGCAACGGCGACGCGTCCTTGGCGTACGCGATCATCGACAGCACCGTGGACGCCCCGTTCAGGTGCGTCACGCCCTCCTCGCGGATCAGCCGCCACACCTCCGCCGGGTCCACCTTGGGCAGGCAGACGTGCGTCGCCGCGGCCGCGGTGACGGCCCACGGGAAGCACCAGCCGTTGCAGTGGAACATCGGCAAGGTCCACAGGTGCACGCTCGACGGCGTCAGCCCGGTGTGGCCCACCATCGACACCGCCTGCAGGTAGGCCCCGCGGTGGTGGTACATCACGCCCTTGGGCCGGCCCGTCGTCCCCGACGTGTAGTTGATCGACAGCAGCGACCGCTCGTCCGACGGCGTGCGGTGCAGCGGCTCCGCGCCGTCCAGCAGCGCCTCGTACTCGGCACCGGAGCGGATGCGGTGCGGTGGGGCGTCGAGCTGCGCGAACACGTCGTCGACCAGCGTGTCGAAGGACGGGTCGTGGATCAGCACGGCGGACTTCGAGTGCTGCAGGATGTAGGCCACCTCGCCGGCCGAGAGCCGGGTGTTCACCGCGACCAGCGGCACCCCCGCCCACGGCACCCCGAAGTTCGCCTCCAGCAGGACGTGGGTGTTCGGCGCCAGCACCGCCACCGGCCGGCCGTCCGCGAGGGGAGCCAGCCCCCCGGCCAGTCGCGTACACCGCTCGTGCAGCTCGGCGTAGGTCCACCGCCGGTCCCCGTCGACGACCCCGATCCGGTCGCCGTGCGCCGCGGCGGCGCGATCCAGGTACGCGGTCGGGGTCAGCGGCTCGAACGACAGGGCGTCCAGGAGGGCGGGATCGGGGGCGGGGGTGTCGGGGGTGTCGGCGGCGTTGCTCACGACGGTGAGCCTCGCCCGGCGTGCCGCCCGTGCGCAACGGGAAGGCGCACACAGCCGATCCCTCAGGAAGGGGCGAGCGGTCCGACCTCCCGACGCCGCCGCGCCACCAGCTCCGTGACCCCGGACAGGAACCGGGCGACGGCGGCCAGCTCGGCCTCGTCGTAGCCCTCCAGCATCGCGTCCATCCCCGCCCCGAGCGGCCCGAAGAAGGCCTGGCCGATCCCGGCCGCGGCCGAGCCGTACCGCAGCACCACGCGGCGGCGGTCCCGCTCGTCCCGGTCCCGGCGCACGTAGTCGTGCCGCTCGAGCCGGTCCACCAGCGCCGTCGTCGCCCCCGAGGAGAGGCCGAGGTGGGCGCCGAGCCGGCCCGCGGTGAGCGGCTCGCCGACCCGGTCGGCGTTGAGCACCGCGATGAGCGCGTGCAGGTCGGTCGTGTGCAGGCCGTGCTGCTCGGAGAAGGCCTGGGCGAGCCGCGCGGACTCGGTGGCGTAGGCCTGGAGCAGCCGGACCAGCTCGTCCCGCCGTGCCCCGTCCGTCATGATCGCCAGGCTACCGACCGGTCCACCGCGGCTCGCGCTTCTCCAGGAACGCGGCCACGCCCTCCTGCCGGTCGGCCGAGGCGAGCACGGCCTCGGTCGCCTCCCGGGTGGCGGCCCAGCCCCGCTCGTCGGGCTCCCCCGCCACGGTCTCGACCGCCCGCAGCGTGGCCCGCACCGCCACCGGGGCGTTGGCGCACACCTGCTCGGCGAGGGCGAGCGCGGCGGCCTCCGCTCCCCCGTCGTCGACGACGTCGGCGACCAGGCCCAGCTCGTGCGCTCGGTCCGCGCCGAGGGGCTGCCCGGTGAGCAGCATCTGCTTGGCCACGTTGAGCGGCAGCGGGCGCGGCGCCCGGAACAGCGCCCCGCAGTTCGCGACCAGCCCGCGCGCCACCTCCGGCAGCCCGAACCGCGCCGACCGGCCCGCCACCACCAGGTCGCAGGCCAGCACGATCTCGAACCCGCCGCCGTAGGCCACGCCCTCGACGGCCGCGATCAGCGGCGTCGAGCGCTCCCGCCGGACGACGCCGTAGTTGCCGCCCCGCGCGGTCCGCTCACCCGCACCGCCCGCGAGGTCCGTGCCGGCGCAGAAGACCGTCGGCCCGCCGGTGAGGACGCCGCACCACAGCTCGGGATCGTCCTCGAGCTCGTTGAGCGCGGCGTCGAGCGCGGCGGTCATGGCCGCGTCGACGGCGTTGCGCTTGGCCGCCCGCTCCATCCGGATCAGGAGGACCCGGCCGCGCCGCTCGGTCGAGACCCGGTGCTCCGTCGCAGTAGAGGTGCTCACGACCCGACCCTAGAGTCCGGAGGGTGACGGACACGAGATCACGTTTCGCCCTCCCCGCCGTCGGCCTGTGGACCGGCGCGCTCGACGTCGTGCCGGCCGCGCGGGCCCGGGAGCTCGCGGCCGAGCTGGAGTCCCTCGGCTACGGCGCCGTGTGGATCCCCGAGGTCGCCGGCCGGGACCCCTTCGTCCACCTGTCGATGCTGCTGTCGGCGACCGAGCGGCTGGTCGGCGCGACGGGCATCGCCAACATCTGGGCGCGGGACGCGGTCGCCACCTCCTGCGCCACCAAGGCGCTGACCGAGGCCTACCCGGAGCGGGTGCTGATCGGGCTCGGGGTGAGCCACCAGAACCTGGTCAGCGGCCTGCGCGGGCACCAGTACGACAAGCCGCTCACCGCGATGCGCGAGTACCTCGACGGCATCGACGCGGCGCCGTACACCGCCCAGCGGCCGACCACCCCGGTCCGGTACGTCCTCGCCGCCCTGCGCCCGAAGATGCTGGAGCTCTCCGGCGAGCGGACGGACGGGGCACACCCGTACTTCGTCACGCCCGAGCACACCGCCCGTGCGCGCGAGATCCTCGGCGCGGAGCCGCTCCTCTGCCCGGAGCAGGCCGTCGTGCTCGAGACGGACCCGGCGAAGGCCCGCGAGATCGGCCGCCGCTACACCGCGACCTACCTGGCCCAGCCCAACTACGTGAACAACATCAAGACCCTCGGGTTCGACGAGTCCGACCTGGCCCACGGCGGGTCCGACGCCTTCGTCGACGCCCTGGTGGCCTGGGGCGACGTCGACACCGTGGTCGCCCGGGTGCAGGCGCACCTCGACGCCGGCGCCGACCACGTCGCCGTCCAGGCGCTGCCGGCGGAGAAGCGGGGCGTGCCCGAGGACCAGTGGCGGGAGCTGGCGGCCCCGCTCACCGCGCTGCGGACGGGCTGACGGCCTCCCGGCCCGGTCGCGCGGGAGCGCAGGTCGCGCGGCCGGGCCGAACCCGCGGCCGCCGGCTGGGAGCGGGCTGAGACCGCCCGGCGATCTCCCGCCCGGCGCGCTCGTACCCTGTAGGGCGTGGCCCGCCCGACGCCGCTCCCCCTCCGCACCGGGGTGCTGACCGCTCTCGCCCTCGCCGCCACCGGCGGACTCGCCGCGGCCGGCGCGGCCGCGTGGGGCATCCCGCGCGCGATGGGCGCGACGCCCGAGGAGCTGCGCCGCGCCGCCGACGGGTCGGCGCACGCCCGGGAGGGCCGCTTCCGCAACACCGAGCCCGGCACCGGGCTGCCGTCCGGCACGGTGCCGGCCGCCCTGCGCGCGGTCGTCGGCCGCCGGGCCGGCCGCCCGACCCGCCCGGTCCCGCTCAACCGCCCGGACGGCGGACCCGCCGGAGACCTCGCGGTGACCTGGTTCGGGCACTCCAGCGTGCTGCTCGAGATCGACGGGCGGCGGGTGCTCGCCGACCCGGTGTGGGGCGAGCGGGTGTCGCCCTCCCGTCTGGTGGGACCGCGCCGGCTGCACCCGGCCCCCGTCCCGCTGGCCGACCTGCCGCCGGTCGACGCCGTGCTGATCTCGCACGACCACTACGACCACCTCGACCTGCCCACCGTGCGCGCCCTGGTCGCCGACCCGCGGCACGGTTCGGCGCCGTTCGTGGTGCCGCTCGGGATCGGGGCGCACCTGCGGGCCTGGGGCGTGCCGGAGAACCGGATCGTCGAGCTGGACTGGGACGGGCGGACCGAGGTGGCCGGGCTGACCCTCACGTGCGCCGAGGCGCGGCACTTCTCGGGCCGGGGCCTGCGGCGCGACACCACCCTGTGGTCCTCGTGGGCCGTCGCGGGGCCGCGGCACCGGGCCTACTTCGGCGGCGACACCGGCTACACCGCCGCCTTCGCCCGGGCGGGCGAGCGCTGGGGACCGTTCGACGTCACGCTGCTGCCGATCGGCGCCTACGCGGATCTGTGGCCGGACATCCACATGAATCCGGAGGAAAGCGTGGCCGCCCACCGCGATCTCCGCGGCGGGGTGCTGCTGCCCGTGCACTGGGCGACCTTCAATCTCGGCCTCCATCCCTGGTCGGAGCCCGTGACCCGGTTGCGGGCCGCCGCGGAAACGGCCGGAATCCCGCTCGCGCTGCCCGTTCCGGGCCAGCGAATCGACCTGACGGGCCCGCCGCCGACCGCGGACTGGTGGACGCCGGTCGCCTGAACGGCGCCATTACCGCGGATCCCGCCGGTCCCCCCGGGATCGGGCTCCGCAAAACCCGCCGGATGCCTCCGAAGGGGTGATCCGCGCGACGCGCGCCCGCGGAACAGGGGACCCGAATCGACTTTCCGCGGCGCCTTCCTTTATTGTCGACGGCGACGCATTCTCCTGTTCCGCACGCCGATCCACTCCGCTCCCGGAAAGCACCCGGACACCGCACCGGGCGATGCTTCCTGCCCGCGTGGAGCCCGGTGGGGGCAGGAGCCCGGTGAGCAGAAGGGCTGAGGGAACGTGGCGAAGCAGACCACGGTCACGCTGATCGACGACCTGGACGGCGGCGAGGCGGACGAGCAGGTCGAGTTCTCCGTCGACGGCAAGTCGTACGAGATCGACCTGTCGGCGAAGAATTCCGAGAAGCTGCGCGAGGCGCTGGCGCCGTTCATTGCCGCAGCTCGCCGTACCTCCGGCCGGCGGGCGTCGGGCAGCGCGCCCGCACCGGCCTCGCGGCCCGTTTCCGACCGCCAGCAGAACCAGGCGATTCGGGAATGGGCGGTGGCACAGGGGATGAAGATCTCGGAGCGCGGCCGGATCCCGTCCAATGTTCTCGACGCGTACCACGCGGCCCACTGAGCACACGTCGGAACATCCGTCACGGTTCGGTGACAAGGGCGAGTCTTTCGTCACCCGAACCGTGCCGACCCCGCCATTTCCCGGTCGTCGCCCACCGTTCCCGCGCGGGCACGGAACGGCGCCCGTTCCGCTCCGAGAGCCGACCTGCACGTCCGGTGAGGATCTTCCCACCCGTCGCGGTGATGCCGTCGCGTTCCGTTCGCCCGGTAGACTCCTCCGACCCGCACCGGTACCCCGACCCGGTGACGGGAGAGGAAGAGAGGCACGAGACGTGAGCGAGAAGGTCACGAACGGTTACGGCACCTGTCCCGTCTGCGCACGACTGAAGCACGTCACCCCCGAGTCGACCCTGCGCCTGCACAACCGGTTCTCCGCGCGCGGCACGGTCGTCACCGCACAGCGCTGCGCCGGGTCCGGCGCGCCGTCCCTCGAGAGCACGGAGCCGCCCGCGGCCTCCGCCTGAGCCGCCCGGGACCGCGCGGCAGCCTCTCCGGCACCTCCCCGCCGCCCGCGCCCCGCTCCCCGAGCGAGATGAGCCTCACCTCCGTCCGCCGCCGGCGATCGTCTGCCAGGATCGGGTCTTCCGACAGCAGGACGTCGATCGAGGAAGAGGACGGACATGTACCCGGGCACGCACGCCGCCACGACACCCGACAAGCCCGCGGTGGTGATGGCCGGCAGCGGCGAGACGCTGACCTTCCGCCAGCTCGAGGAGGGTTCCGCCCGCCTGGCCCGGTACCTGCACGAGGCCGGGCTGCGCCGCGGCGACGTGATCGCCGTCGTCACCGAGAACACTCCGCGGGTCTTCGAGATCTACTGGGCCGCCCGCCGCTCCGGTCTCTACGTCACGATGGTCAACCACCATCTCTCGGCGCCCGAGGCGGCCTACATCGTCACGGACTGCGGCGCCAAGGCGCTGCTGGCGTCCGCGGGGGTGGCCGGGCTCGCCGCCGCCATCGGCGACCAGGTCTCCGTCGACGTCCGGCTGGCATTCGGCGGCCCGATCCCCGGCTCGGACGCCTACGCCGACTACGACGAGACCCTCGAGGGCGTCTCGGCCGAGCCCCTGCCCGAGCAGCCCCGCGGCGCGGACATGCTCTACTCCTCCGGTACCACCGGCCGCCCCAAGGGCATCAAGCCGACGCTGCCGGACTCCTCGGTCGACGAGCCGGGCGACACCTACATCGACCTGTTCGGGCCGATGTACGGCTTCGACACCGAGACCGTCTACCTCTCCCCCGCGCCGCTGTACCACGCCGCGCCGCTGCGCTTCTGCGCCACGGTCCAGGCGATCGGCGGCACCGCCGTCGTGATGGAGCGATTCGACCCGGAGGCCGCGCTGGCCGCGATCGAGCGCTTCTCGGTCACGCACAGCCAGTGGGTGCCGACGATGTTCGTCCGCATGCTCAAGCTGCCCGAGGAGACCCGACGCAGGTACGACCACGCGTCGCTGCGGGTCGCGATCCACGCCGCCGCACCCTGCCCGCCCGAGGTCAAGCAGGCGATGATCGACTGGTGGGGCCCGGTGCTCCACGAGTACTACGCCGCCACCGAGGCCAACGGGATCACGTTCGTGAGCTCGCCGGAGTGGCTGGAGCGGCCGGGCACCGTCGGCCGGGCCGGGCTCGGCACCGTGCGGATCTGCGACGACGAGGGCAAGCTCCTCGCGCCGTACGAGGTCGGCACCATCTACTTCGAGCGGGACGAGCGGCCGTTCGAGTACCACAACGACCCGGAGAAGACGGCCGGCGCGACCCACCCGGACCACCCGACCTGGACGACCACGGGCGACCTGGGCTACCTCGACGAGGACGGCTACCTCTTCCTCACCGACCGCAAGGCGTTCATGATCATCTCGGGTGGTGTGAACATCTACCCGCGCGAGGTCGAGGACGTGCTGGTCACGCACCCCGCGGTGCTCGACGTCGCGGTGATCGGCGTGCCGGACCCGGAGATGGGCGAGTCGGTCAAGGCGATCGTGCAGCCCGCGCCGGGGGTCGACGCCGGGCCGGAGCTGGAGCGCGAGCTGATCGCCTTCGTCCGCGAGCGGATCGCGCACTACAAGGCGCCGCGCAGCGTCGACTTCACCGACTTCCTGCCCCGCACCCCCACCGGCAAGCTGGTCAAGCAGGAGCTGCGGGACCGCTACCCGCACTGATCGCACAGGTCGGCGGCGCCCGGCTCCCGCGGCCTCGAGCCGTTGACCTGTTCGGTCCCGCTCCGGCCCGAACGGACCTTGCCGAACGTTCGCTCAATTGGGCAGGCTGTGCGGCATGACGACGCAGTCAGGCGCCATCGTCGGCCGTGGCATGAGCTTCAGCGACATCGTCGCGCGCTGGGCGCGCGTGACCCCCGAGACCGTGCTGTTCGTCGACGCCGGGGCCGGCGTCCGACGGACCTACGCCCAGTCGGACGACCGGATCACCCGGCTCGCGAACGCCCTCGCCGCCGGCGGGGTCACCCCCGGCGACCGGGTCGCGGTGCTGGGCCTGAACAGCGCCGACCTGCTCGAGGCCTACATCGCGCCGCTCCGCGCGGGCGCGATCTGCGTGCCGATCAACTTCCGGCTCGTCGCGGACGAGGTGGCGTACGCGCTCACGGACTCCGGTGCCGTCTCGGTGATCGTCGACGCGGGCCTGGCGCCCACGCTGGACAAGGCGCTGGAGAAGGCACCGGGCGTCCGCCAGGTGATCACGATCGGCGGGGACCTGGAGGACGTGCTCGCCGCGGCGTCGCCGGACTACGTCGAGCTGCCGAACTCGGACGACGACACCGCCTTCATCATGTACACGTCCGGCACCACCGGGCGGCCCAAGGGCGCGATGCTCAGCCACCGCAACCTGTACCTGCACTCGTTCTCCAACATCGCCCACCTCGGCGGCACCGGCCGGCACGGGGTGTCGATGTCCGCGGCGCCCCTGTTCCACATCGCCGGGGTCGCGGGCTCGCACATCGCGATCACCGCGGGCGGCACGGTCGTGATCCCGAAGTCGGGCAACTTCGACCCGGTCGAGACGCTGGACATCCTGGAGCGGGAGCAGGTCACCTCCTGCTTCTGCGTGCCGGCCCAGTGGGCGGCGATCTGCGCGGTGCCGGGCATCGCCGACCGCGACCTCTCGGCGCTGACCCGGATCTCCTGGGGCGCGGCGCCCGCGTCCACCACCCTGCTCCAGACGATGATCGACACCTTCCCCCAGGCCGAGGTCACCACGTCCTTCGGGCAGACCGAGTGCAGCCCGGTCACCACGCTGCTGCGCGGCGCGGACTCCATCCGCAAGATCGGCTCGGTCGGGACGCCGATGGCGAACGTCGAGGTCCGGGTCGTGGACGACGAGATGAACGACGTCGCGCCCGGCGAGATCGGCGAGATCGTCTACCGCGGCCCGCTGGTGATGAGCGGGTACTGGAACAAGCCCCAGGAGACCGCCGAGGCCTTCCGCGGCGGCTGGTTCCACTCCGGGGACCTCGTGCGCCAGGACGAGGACGGTTACTACTACGTGGTCGACCGCAAGAAGGACATGATCATCTCCGGCGGCGAGAACATCTACTGCGCCGAGGTGGAGAACGTGCTGGCCGGCCACCCGGGCATCGGGGACGTCGCGCTGATCGGGGTGCCGGACCCGAAGTGGGGCGAGACGCCGCTGGCCGTCGTCGTGCCCGCGGACCCGGCCGACCCGCCGACCGTCGAGTCCATCGAGGCCTACTGCAAGGAGCACCTCGCCGGGTACAAGCGGCCGCGCCGGGTCGCGATCGTCGAGGCCCTGCCCCGCAACCCCTCGGGCAAGGTCCTCAAGACCGCGCTGCGCGAGCAGAACCAGGCGGGCTCGCTGGTCTCCCAGCCCGCGGTGTGAGGCGCGTGAGTGGCGACGCTCGCCGCTCACGACCTAGGTTGCCGGGGTGCCCGATCTCGATCCGGAGGAGTTCCGCAGGCTCGGCCACGCGCTGGTCGACTGGGTGGCCGCGCACCGCGCCGGGCTGGCGGAGCTGCCGGTCCGGCCGGCGGTGCGGCCCGGGGAGATCCGCGCCGCGCTGCCCGCGGACCTGCCCGACAAGCCCGCCGACGACCTCGGCGTGGCGCTGACCGACCTGCTCGACGACGTCGTGGTCCCCGGGTCGCTGCACTGGCAGCACCCCGGGTTCTACGGCTACTTCCCCGCGCAGGCCTCGCTGCTGTCGCTGCTCGGTGACCTCGCCTCCGGCGGGCTCGGCGCGCAGGGGATGCTCTGGTCCACCTCGCCCGCCGGGACCGAGGTGGAGCAGGTGCTCGTCGACGGGTTCGCCCGGGCGCTCGGCCTCGGCGAGACGTTCACCTTCGCCGGCGGCGGGGGCGGGTCGTTGCAGGACTCGGCGTCGTCGGCGGCCCTGGTGGCGCTGCTCGCCGCGCTGCACCGGGCGTCGCCGGAGTGGCGGGAGACCGGCGTCGACGGCACCGAACGCGTCTACGTCACCGCGGAGACGCACTCGTCGCTGGCCAAAGCGGTGCGGGTGGCCGGGCTGGGGTCCCGGGCGTTGCGCACCGTGCCCTTCTCCCCCGGCACGCTCGCGATGTCCGCCGAGGCGCTGGGCGGGATGCTCGCCGAGGACCGGGCGGCGGGGCTGCGGCCGGTGCTGGTGTGCCCGACCGTCGGCACCACCGGCACCGGGGCGATCGACCCCGTGCGCGAGGTCTGCGAGGTCGCGGGCGGCGCGTGGGTGCACGTCGACGCGGCCTGGGCGGGCGTGGCCGCGCTCTGCCCGGAGTTCCGGCACGTGCTCGACGGCGCGGAGCTGGCCGACTCGGTCTGCACGGACGCGCACAAGTGGCTGGCCACGGCGTTCGACGCGTCGTTCCTGTGGGTCCGCGACGGCACCGCCCTGCCGGCGGCGCTGTCGATCACGCCGGAGTACCTGCGCAACGCCGCGACCGACTCCGGCGAGGTCGTCGACTACCGGGACTGGCAGGTGCCGCTCGGCCGCCGCTTCCGCGCGCTCAAGCTCTGGGCGGTGGTGCAGGGCGCGGGGCTCGAGGGGCTGCGGGAGGGGATCCGCGGGCACGTGGCGCTGGCGCAGGACCTGGCCGCGCGGGTCGAGGCGGACCCGCGGTTCTCCCTGGCCGCGCCGCCCTCGCTCGCCCTGGTCTGCCTGCACGTCCTCGGCCCCGACGGCGAGCCCGACGACGCCGCCGGCCGCGCCCTGCTCGAGCGCGTCAACGCCAGCGGGCGCGCCTTCCTCACCCACACCACGATCGACGGGCGCTACGCGATCCGCGTGGCGATCGGCGGCCTGGGCACGGGCCCGGAGCACCTCGACGTGCTGTGGGCCGAGCTGACCCGCTGATCCGGGTCAGGAGATCGTCTCCGGCGACGTCGCGAAGTGGGCGGCGGTGCCGGCGAGCGCGTGCAGGTAGCGGTCCAGCACCGTCCGGTTCACGTTCTCCAGCCGGTCGCAGGCCTGGTGGTAGCAGGGGTCGTAGACCTCGTCGGCCTGCCCGCCGTCGGTCCGGGCCTGCTCCTCGCTCTTCCTCCGGCGGTCGCCGTTCTCCGCTCCCGCCGAGGGGATGCCGGCGGCGACGAAGGGGGTCTCGTCGTCGCCGACGAACTTGATGCGTTCGACGTCCACCCCCGTGCTGCCCAGCTGGGCGGCGAGCACGTCGGCCACGGCCGCCGAGCCCGGGGGGCCGGCCTCCGAGACCTCGTCCCCCGTCCCGCCCTGCACGAAGTAGCCACCGTTCGGCGAGGCGATCATGTCCACGTTGAGGTACAGCATGATCTTCCCGCGCTCCTCGTCGGACAGGCTCGTCACGTAGCCCGTCGACCCCTGCGCCCCGGTCTCCTCCGAGCCCCAGAACCCGAACCGGACGACGTTGCGCACCGCCGGCGACGAGCCGAGCCGGGTCGCGATCTCCAGCAGCGCCGCCACCCCGGACCCGTCGTCGACGATGCCCGGCCCCTCCTTCACCGAGTCGAGGTGCGCGCCGATCATCACGACGTGGGCGGGATCGCCCGTACGCGTCTGCGCGACGACGTTCTGCGCCGTGGTCCGGCCGTCCTCGCCGCCGCGCCGCCGCGACAACGGGTAGTCCGGCGTCGCGACGTCGTACCCGGCGTCGCGCAGGACGCCGGTGACGTAGTCGACGCTCGCCACGTACCCGGGGCCGGGCGAGGCACGGTTGCCCCCGTTCCGGTCGGCGATCCCCTGGAGCTCCTGCAGGTGCACGACGGTTCCCGCGTCGGTCACCGCACCCTTGAGCTGCTGGGCCAGCTGCCCGTCGACGACCGGCACGGCCGGGCCCGGCGCCGGACCCGTGGCCGTGCACCCGGCCAGCACGGCGAGGACGACGACCGGCAGCACCCACCGCAGGCGCGTCCGGGTGCGGGGTCGGACCTGCGTCATGCGACCTCCTCGGCGAGGGCAGCGGCAGGCACGTCCCGGGACCGGAGCGGCCTGCGTACACGCATTCGGCGCCGGCCCCGGGATCGTTTCCCGCGATCCTGGGAGACCGCTGAGGACCGCAGGCCTAGTCCGGGATCTCCCGCTGGTCGGCCACGACCACCCCGAACAGGTCGGCGACCGCGGCGAGGCTCGCCGCCTGCAGCGCGGCGGCCGACACCTCCGGGCCCCCGCCGGTGCCCGGCAGCGCGCGGGTGGCGGTGGCGCCGCCGACCACGGTGGGCGCGTAGCCCAGGCTGAAGGCGCCGCGGGCGGTGGAGTTCACGCACATGTGCGTCATGAACCCGGCGAGCAGCAGCGGGCGGGCCGGGTGCTGCTTGAGCAGCGTGTCCAGCTCGGTGCCGGTGAAGGAGTTCGGGTAGTGCTTCACCACCGTCGCCTCGCCGGAGCGCGGCGCGACCCGGGCGACGATCGCGCCGATCTCCTCCCGCACGTCGTACGGCGTGCCGCGGCCGGCGTCGTGCTGGACGTGGACGATCGGGATGCCGGCGGCGCGGGCCCGGTCGAGCAGCTCCTCGGCCTGGTCGAGAGCCGCCTGCACGCCCTCGAGCTCCATCAGGCCGCGCGTGTAGGTGTTCTGGCAGTCGATCAGGACGAGCGTGGACGCGGACAGCGCGGGCGGGTCGGCGGGGAGGCCGCTCACCGCGCGCAGGGTCGTGAGGTCGGACATGATCTCCTCGCACGTCGACGGGCAGGAGCACCGACGCTACCCACGGCGGACGGGGCCGGAGAAGACCCGAACGGACAGTGCGTTGACGACCACCGGCACCCCGAGAGCGTCGGTGGGTGAGGTTAGCCTTCCCCACATGACGGGGGAGATCACCGGGCGGTCCGTCCGATGGGGAGCGATCCGGGCCGAACGGTGGCACGTGCTCGCGGCGGTGCTGCTGCTCTGCGGGCACCAGGCCGGCGAGGCGCTGGTCCCGGTCCTGGTCGGTGTCGTGATCGACCAGGGCGTCGCCGGCGGGGACCTGCGGGCGATGCTGTTGTGGCTGCTCGTGCTGGGCCTCGACTTCCTCTTCCTGTCGAACTGCTACCGCTTCGGCGCGCGCCGGGCCAGGCACGCCGAGCGGCACACCGACCGCCGGTTGCGGCTGCGGATCGCCGACCGGGTGCTGGACCCGCGCGGCGGCGCCGAGTCCGGGCGGCTCCCGGGTGCGCTGGCGAGCGTGGCCACCTCGGACACCCAGCGGGTCGCCGGGCTCGGGTTCGGGCTGCCGCTGCTCCTGGCGCAGGGCACCGCGCTCGTGGTCGCCGCCGTCGCGCTGCTGCGGATCTCGCTCCCGCTCGGGCTGCTGATCCTGCTCGGCACGCCGCCGCTGCTCCTGCTGCTGCACCTGCTGGGCCGCCCCCTGGAGAAGCGGAGCGGGCCCGAGCAGGAGCGGGCCGCCCAGGCGTCGGGCGTCGCCGCGGACCTCGTGGCGGGCATCCGCGTGCTGAAGGGCATCGGCGCGGGGCCGGCCGCGGTGCACCGCTACACCGGCACCAGCCGCGCGGCCCTGCGCGCGACCCTGCGGGCCACCGGTTCGCAGGCGTGGTTCCAGGGCGCGGTCCTGCTGCTCAACGGCCTGTTCCTCGCCCTGGTCGCGCTCGTCGGCGGACGTCTCGCGCTGGCCGGCGAGCTCAGCGTCGGCGGGCTGGTCGCCGCCGTCGGGCTCGCGCAGTTCCTCGTCGGGCCGCTGGAGACGATCGGCTTCGTCAACGCCCGGCTCGCGCAGGCGCGCGCCTCGTCGGAGCGGATCGCCGAGGTGCTGTCGGCGCCGCCGGCCGTCGCGCCCGGCGACCGCCCCGTCCCCGAGGACTCCCCCGGCGCGCTCACCGTGCGCGGCCTGCGCGCGGGGCCGCTGACCGGGCTGGACCTCGACGTCCCGGCCGGAGAGCTGGTCGGGGTCGTCGCCGATCCGGCGGCCGCCACCGCGCTCCTGGCCGCGCTGGCCCGCGAGACCGATCCCGAGGAGGGCAGCGTGGAGCTCGACCGGGTCCCGCTCGGTGCGTACCCGCCGGAGCAGGCCCGCGCGGTGGTGCTGGTCGCGGCGCACGAGGCGGCGCTGTTCGCCGGGACCGTCGCCGACAACGTCCGGGCCGGCGGGCCGGGCGACCCGGCCGCCGCGCTGGCCGCCGCGGGTGCCGACCAGGTCGTCGAGAGCCTGCCCGAGGGCGCGGACACCGCGGTCACCGAGCAGGGCCGGTCGTTGTCCGGCGGGCAGCGGCAGCGGGTCGCGCTGGCCCGGGCGCTGGTCGCCGACGCCCCGGTGCTGGTGCTGCACGACCCGACCACTGCGGTCGACACGGTCACCGAGGCGCGGATCGCCGAGGGGCTGCGGCTGCTGCGCGCGGGCCGGACCACCCTGCTGCTCACCACGAGCCCGACGCTGCTCGCGGTGGCCGATCGCGTCGTCGTCGTCGACGAGGGACGGGTGCGGGCCGAGGGCACGCACGCCGACCTGCTCGCCGGCGACCCCGCCTACCGCGGCCTGGTGCTCGCGTGAGCACACGCCGACTGCTCCCCGTCGCCGACGGCCGCGCGGTCCGGGCCGCGATCGGCGAGCTGGCCCGGCCGCACCGCGGACGGGCCGTCGCCGCCGTGCTCGCGCTGGTCGCCGGGGCGGCGGCGAGCCTGGTCACCGCTCCCCTGCTGGGCAGGATCGTCGACCTCGTGGTCGGCGGTGGCGAGCCGGCAGCCCTCACGGCGCCGGTGCTGCTGCTGGTCGTGGTCGCGATCGTGCAGGGCGTCCTGGCCGTGCTGGGCCTGCGGCTGCTCGCCCGGGTCGGCGAGACCATGCTGGCCACGCTGCGCGAGCGGTTCGTCGCCCGCGCGCTGGAGCTGCCGCTCGGCCGGCTCGAGGAGGCCGGCTCGGGCGACCTCACCGCGCGGGTCACCACGGACGTCACGACGGTCGGCGAGGCGGTCCGCGAGGCCGTGCCCGAGTTCGCGCGGGCGGCGCTGATCATCCTGCTCACCCTCGTGGGCCTGGCCGCGCTGGACTGGCGCTTCCTCGTCGGCGCGCTGCTCGCCGTGCCGATCCAGGTGTGGACCGCGCGCTGGTACCTCGGCCGCTCGCAGAAGGTCTACGCGGCCGAGCGGATCGCCGGGGGTGCGCAGCAGCAGGAGCTGCTCGACACCGTCGGCGGGATCGGGACCGTGCGCGCCTTCCGGCTGCACGACCGCCGCGCCGTGCGGATCCGCGAGCGCGCGGGTGAGGTCGTCGAGCTCAACCGCCGGGTGGTCGTCCTGCAGACCCGGTTCTTCGGCCGGCTCAACGCCGCCGAGTTCGTCGGGGTCGCGGGCGTGCTCGGGGCGGGCTTCCTGCTGGTGGGCTCGGGCGGGGCCACGGTCGGCGCGGCGAGTGCGGCCGCGTTGTACTTCATCAACCTGTTCGGGCCGGTCAACCAGGTCCTCTTCCTGCTCGACGTCGCCCAGTCCGCGGCGGCGAGCCTGGCCCGGATCGTCGGCGTCGCCTCGCTGGACCCGGAGACCGAGCCCGAGCAGCCGGGCGTCCCAATCGACGGCGGGGTGCGCGCCAAGGAGCTCGAGCACGCCTACGTCGAGGGGCACCCGGTGCTGCACGGCGTGGACCTCGACGTCCCGGCCGGGACCCGGGTCGCGCTGGTCGGGGCGTCGGGCGCGGGCAAGACCACGCTGGCGTCGATCCTCGCCGGGGTGCACGAGCCGACCCGCGGGGCGGTCGACCTCGGCGGCGTGCCGCTCGCCGAGCTCGGCCCGGCCGGCGTCCGGGGCACGATCGCGCTGATCACGCAGGAGGTGCACGTGTTCGCCGGGCCGCTGGCCGAGGACCTGCGGCTCGCCCGGCCCGGCGCGTCCGACGCCGAGCTGCGCGCCGCGCTCGCCACGGTCGACGCCCTGAGCTGGGCGGAGACCCTCCCCGACGGTCTCGACACCGTGGTCGGGGCGGGGGCGCACGCGCTCACCGCGGTGCAGGCCCAGCAGCTCGCGCTGGCCCGGCTCGTGCTGGCCGACCCGCCGGTCGCCATCCTCGACGAGGCCACCGCCGAGGCGGGCAGCGCCGGTTCCCGGGTCCTCGAGGCGGCGGCCGAGCGGGCGCTGGCCGGGCGCACGGCGATCACCGTGGCCCACCGGCTCACCCAGGCCGCCGGGGCGGACCACGTCGTGGTGCTCGACGGCGGCCGGATCGTCGAGCAGGGCACCCACGAGGCGCTCGTCGCCGCGGACGGCGTGTACGCGCGGCTGTGGGCGGCGTGGGCGGAGCGGCACTGATCGACAGGACCGACCCCGGGCGGCGGCACGGGCAGCACTGCGCGACACGAATCGGGCACGCCGCCTGAATTGACACGATCAGTTGGTTAGGCAAACCTCACCGGGATCGTGATCGTCGTTGGAAGGACCCAGATGTCGCACGTCCCCCGCCCCGGCCGCCGCGCCGGGCGCACCGCCCTGCGGGCGCTCGCCGCGGCCGCCCTGACCGCCCTCGTGGCCGCCGCCTGTTCCAGCCCCTCGCAGGCCCCCTCGTCCGGCGCGCCCGAGACGTCGGCCGCGGCGCAGAACGCCTTCCCGGTGACCTTGAAGCACGCCTACGGCGAGACGACGATCCCGGCCGAGCCGACGCGCGTCGTCACCATCGGCTTCAACGAGGGCGACTTCGCGCTCGCCCTGGGCGTGGTGCCGCTGGCCGAGCGGGAGTTCTTCGGCGGCTTCGACTGGCAGAACCGGCCCTGGGCCGCCGCGGCGAAGAACGGTGCCCGGCCCGTGCCGCTGGCGTCGAGCGAGCTGCCGCTCGAGACGATCGCGAGCCTCCGGCCCGACCTGATCCTCGGGGTGTACTCGTTCATCGACCAGCCGACCTACGAGCGGCTGTCGACGATCGCCCCGACCGTCGCCCAGCCGACGGCCAACGGTGAGGGTGCCGCCGCCACCTGGCAGGAGCAGACCCGGATCACCGGGCAGGCGCTCGGCCGCAGCGACCGGGCCGAGCAGGTGATCGCCGAGACCGAGCAGAAGCTGAAGGACGCCGCCGCGCCGTCGTTCGCCGGCAGGACGCTGGCCATGGACTTCATGGTCGACGGCACCCCGTACAAGCTGGGGACGGACGACCTGCGCGCCCAGCTGTTCACGGGGCTGGGCTTCACCGTCCCGGCCACCACCGAGACGCTCAGCCCGGAGACGCTCGGCCCGCTCGACCAGGACGTGATCGTGTCGATGGGCCGCACGCAGGAGCAGTACGACTCGCCGGTGTTCCAGAACCTCAACGCCGTGCAGCAGGGCCGGGTCGTGAACATGGGCGGCTACACCACCCCGTTCGCCGGCGCGCTGGGCTACTCCAGCCCGTTGAGCCTGCCGTACGCGGCGGACGAGGTCTCCCCGCAGCTGGCCGAGGTCCTCGGCTAGGCAGTCTCCCAGGCCGGCAGCCGGGCCGGGGCGGGGGTGGTCGCGCCGGCCAGCGCCGCCGCGATCTCCCCCGCCCGCACCGCGACCGTGGAGAGCAGGGTCGAGGTGATGCCGTGGGTGTGCTCGGTCGCGCCCTGCACGAACAGCCCGACGTCGACGGGCCTGCCCTGCGGGGTCGCGCCCGTGGTCAGCCGGTAGTCGCGGCGGACCTCGGGGCGGCCGGCGTCGTCGCGGGTGCACGCGGCGGCGAGGGCGGGGTCGAGCAGCCACAAGGGGTCCGTGGGCCGGTACCCCGTGGCGTAGACGACGACGTCCGCGGTCAGCACGTCCCGCGCCCCGTCGATCAGCGACTCCACCGCGAGCTCGACCCGCTCGCCGGTGTCGACCACGTCGGCCACCCGGGACACGTTGTGGAAGCGCAGCCGCTCCCGCCCCGCGACCCGCTCGTGGTAGTGCCGCCGGTACAGCTCGGTGATCAGGTCCGGGTCGACCACGGAGTAGTTCGTGTTCGCGTGATAACCCATGATCATCTTCTTGACGGGGTCGGGCGCGGCGTAGAAGTCGTCGACCGCCGCCGGGTCGAAGATCCGGTTGGCGAACGAGCTGTCGTCCGCCGGGCTGTAGCCGTAGCGGGCGAACACCGCGTGCACCTCGGCGTCCGGGTAGGTCCGGTGCAGGTAGTCCACGGTCTCGGCGGCGCTCTGCCCGGCGCCCACCACCGCACAGCGCGCGGCGGTGCGCAGCTGCGGAGCCAGGTGGAGCAGGTCGCGGTTGTGCCAGACCCGCGGCCCGAGCGTGACCCCGCGCGGGACGTTCGGCGTGAGTCCGGGGGCCAGCACGACGTTGCGCGCCCGGATCCGCACCGGCCCGCTGTCGGAGCGGAAGCCGACCACCTCGGCGAGCTCGACGGTCCCCTCACCCTCCACCGGCACGACCTCCGTGACCTCGGCGCCGTACTCGACCACGTTGGCGAACCGCGCGGCCGCCCACTCCAGGTAGTCGTGGAACTCCAGCCGGGTCGGGAACGCGCTGCCGTAGTTGATGAAGTCGACGAGCCGGTCCCGGTCGTGCAGGTAGGCGAGGAAGGTGAACGGGCTGGCCGGGTTCCGCAGCGTGACCAGGTCCTTGAGATACGAGATCTGCATCGTCGCGTCCTCGAGGAGCATCCCGCGGTGCCAGCCGAACCGCTCCTGCCGCTCGACGAACCGGTAGCTCAGCCGCTCGTCCGGCGGCGCCGCGGCGTTGCGCTCGGCCAGCGCGACCGCCAGCGCCAGGTTGGACGGCCCGAACCCGATCCCGAGGACGTCGACCACCTCCACGCCGTCGGCCGCCCGCTCGGCGCGCGGGTGGTCGGGGGTGTTCGTGGGCGCGACGGTCATCGTGTCCTCTCGGTGCCCGGCGTCAGGCACGGTCGGCAAGCCTCTCTTTACTCAGGGCAGGCTAACTTTCCGATCTCCGGGACTCACGGCTCCGGGTGGGTGATCCGGATCCCGCGTCGCCACGCTCCGTCGCCGTCGGACCGGAAACCGCTGGTCCGGCCGTGGACAGCGGTCTCCGGGGGCCGGCCCGCCCGAGCGCCCACCGCCGAGCACTCGGGCGGACCGGCCGGAGCCCCGCCCGGGACCGTCGCGCAGGACCCGGGCGGAGCGTTCCCGGGCGGGCCCTCAGCCCTGCACGATCCCGGAGTTCGACGCGTCCGCCTGGGCGATCGACTGCTGCGTCGACCCCGAGAGGATGCCGCCGATGTTGATCGCCGGGCTCACGTCCAGGTCCAGCCCGAGCAGGCCGCCCTGCTGCGAGGCGAACCCGCCGGCACCCGGCCCGTCCTGCAGGATCCCGGAGTTGGACCGGTCGACCTGGCTGATCGACTGGCTCACCGGGCCGCCGCCGATGCCGCCGACGTTCACGCCCGGGCTCACGTCGAGCGCCGCGTCCACGAGGTCCCTGCTCTGGAATGCGGAGCCTGCGTAGCCGACCATCGATTCCGCGCCGGGGTTCGTGCAGCCACCGCCTGACTGCACGATCCCCGAGTTGGCCTGGTCGGCCTGGACGACCTGCTGCGTGGTGGGCCCGTTGCCCAGCACGCCGCCGACGTTCAGGCCCGGGTTCACGCCGCCGTCGAGCCCGAGCAGCCCGCCGTCCTGGGTCGCGACCGGACCGGCGCCGTCGCAGTCGTGCCCGTGCCCGTGTCCGTGCCCGCCCGACTCGCCCGCGAACGCCATCCCGGACGCCGCCAGGGCGAACGGGAGGGCCAGTGCCCCGACCGTCGCCGTCCGACGAACGGTGGTGCGCATCTGCATGGAGGTCTCCCCTCTCAGGTTTCTCATGACCACCCGTCCGGTACGACAAAGGGGTTGCTCTGCGTGACCGATCGGGATGTCGAGAAGCTAGCGAGGTCCCTTCCGGACGGTCACCAGAGGGTGGCTGAGAGGTCACTGAGGCGAGTCATAACGATGTTATACACGCGTTCAACTGTCAACCAGCTCGACCCTGCGTGATCAGGTGAGTGCGTGCTGACCACGCTCAGTGAGATCCCGCGACGTTACGGCTCCGCTGCGAGAAGTCGGATTCCCCACGAAGAAGCAACCCGGGCGGGCGACGGTGCGTCCGAGATGTGGCGTCAGGTGGTCAGCAACGTCCTGACCAGGTCCTTCCACTGCGCCACCAGCGGATCGGTGGTGTGGTCGCGCGGATCGAAGGCGTAGGTCAGGGCGGCTCCGCGCATGCTCGTGAGCAGGATGTCGCGGAGCTGGCGGAAGCGCGGGTGCCCGGCGAGCTCCTCGCCGAACATGCGCGCCATCGACTCGCGGATCGCGGACCCCAGCCCGCGCTCGGTCGGGCGCAGCGCCCCGGCGATGTCCGGGTTGGACCGCGCGGCCGTCCACAGCTCGATCGCGGCCCAGAAGTGGGGCTCGGAGAAGCTCTCCCACAGCAGCTCCACGACCCGGTCGGCCCGCCGGCGGACGTCCCGGGTGCCCTCCTCGTCGAGCAGGCGCGTCAGGCGGTCCTCGGTGTCCTGCACGCGCTTGGCGGCGAGGTGCCCGGCGGCGGCGACCAGCAGCAGGTCGCGGGAGGGGAAGTGGTGCAGCAGGCGTCCGCGGGAGACGCCCGCGCCGGCCTGGATGGTGAGGGTGGTGGCGCCGGAGTAGCCGCCCTCGACGAGGGCGGCCACCGCGGCGTCCAGGATCCGGGCGCGGCTGTCGCTCGTGCGCTGCGCCCGGGTCCTGGGTTCGGTGCCCGTCATGAGGTCACAGGCGAGGTCACAGGCCGAGGGAACGGCCGATGACCTCCTTCATGATCTCGGTGGTGCCGCCGTAGATGCGGGTGATCCGGGCGTCCGCGTACGCCTTCGCGATGGGGTACTCGTTCATGTACCCGTAGCCGCCGTGCAACTGCAGGCAGCGGTCGACGACCCGGCCCTGCAGCTCGGTGCACCAGTACTTGGCCTTGCTGGCGTCGACCGCGGTGAGGTCGTCCGCGTTGAGCGCGCGGATGCAGTCGTCGACGTAGTGCCAGGCCAGCTCGACCTCCGTGGCGATCTCGGCGAGCACGAACTTGGAGTTCTGGAACGAGCCGATCGGCTGGCCGAAGGCCTTGCGCTCCTTGACGTACTCCAGGGTCCAGTTCAGCGCGGCCTCCGCGGCCGCGACGCCCGCGACGGCGATCGACAGCCGCTCCTGCGGCAGCTTGGTGACCAGCTGCGTGAAGCCCTGCCCCTCCGACTCGCCCAGCAGGTTCGCGACCGGGACCCGGACGTCGGTGAACGACAGCTCCGCGGTGTCCTGGGCGTGCTGGCCGAGCTTGTCGAGGTTGCGGCCGCGCTCGAAGCCCTCCATCCCGCGCTCGAGCACGAGCAGGGACATGCCCTTGTGCTTCTGCGACGGGTCGGTCTTCACCGCGGTGATCACCACATCGGCGTTGATCCCGTTGGTGATGAAGGTCTTCGCCCCGTTGACGACGTAGTGGTCGCCCTCGCGGCGAGCCGTCGTCGACATCGACGCGAGGTCGGAGCCGATGCCCGGCTCGGTCATCGCGATCGCGGTGATCAGGTCACCGGACACGATGCCGGGGAGCCAGCGCTTCTTCTGCTCCTCGTTCGCGTAGGTGAGGAAGTACGGCATGCAGATGTCGTTGTGCAGCGTCAGGCCGAGGCCCGAGCCGCCGCACCCGGCGCGCATGAGCTCCTCGATGACCACGGCGTTGAAGCGGAAGTCCTTGACCCCGCCGCCGCCGTACTCCTCGGGCACGTCCATGCCGAGGAAGCCGTTCTTCCCCGCCTTCGCGAACACCTCCCGCGGGACGATGCTGTCCCGGTTCCACTGCTCGTCGTGGGGGGCGATCTCGACCTCGACGAACTTCCGGAACGACTCCCGGAAGGCCTCGTGGTCGCTGTCGTAGAGGGTGCGCTTCATGTCGGGAACTCCCTACCGCGGGGCCATGCGGATGGCGCCGTCGAGGCGGATGACCTCGCCGTTGAGCATCGGGTTCGCCACGATGTGCGCGGCGAGCAGACCGTACTCGCTCGGCTTACCCAGCCGGGCCGGGTGCGGCACCTGCTTGCCCAGCGACTCCTTGGCCTCCTCGGGCAGGCCGCCCAGCAGCGGGGTCTCGAACAGCCCCGGCGCGATGGTGTTGACCCGGATCTGCGCGCTCGCGAGGTCGCGGGCGATCGGCAGCGTCATGCCGACGACACCGCCCTTCGACGCCGAGTAGGCCGCCTGGCCGATCTGGCCCTCGAAGGCCGCGACCGAGGCCGTGTTGATGATGACGCCGCGCTCGCCGTCGACCGGGTCGGTCTGCGCGATGCGCTCGGCGGCCAGCCGGATCACGTTGAACGTGCCGATCAGGTTGACCGTGACGACCTTGGTGAAGGCGTCGAGCGGGAACGCGCCCTGCTTGCCGACGGTCTTGATCGCGTTGCCGATGCCGGCGCAGTTGACCGCGACGCGCAGCGTGCCCAGCTCGGCGGCGACGTCGAGCGCCGCGGTGACCTGTGCCTCGTCGGTCACGTCGGCCGCGACGAACCGGGCCTTCTCGCCCAGCTTCTCGGCGATCTCGGCGCCCTGCGACGACGGCAGGTCGACGATCACGACCGACGCGCCGGCGTCGAGCAGGGTCTCGGCGGTGGCGAGGCCGAGACCGGAGGCCCCGCCGGTGACGAGCGCGACCTGTCCGGTGATGTCCATGGGGTGAGGAACCTCCAGCTCGGTGGGGGAAGTGACGAGGGCGCGGCACCGGTCGGCGCCGCGCCCTCGACGAATGGGGGTCAGAGCAGCTCGAGGATGGTGGCGTTGGCCTGGCCGCCGCCCTCGCACATCGTCTGCAGGCCGTAGCGGATCCCGTTGTCGCGCATGTGGTGGACCAGCGTGGTCATGATCCGCGCGCCGGAGCCGCCCAGCGGGTGGCCCAGGGCGATCGCACCGCCGTTGGGGTTGAGCGCCTTGACGTCCGCGCCCTCGATGTCCGCCAGCCACGCCATCGGCACCGGGGCGAACGCCTCGTTGACCTCGAAGGCGCCGATCTCGTCGATCTTGAGGCCGGACTTCGCGAGCGCCTTCTGGGTGGCCGGGATCGGCGCGGTCAGCATGATGACCGGGTCGGCACCGGCGAGGACGGCGGTGTGTACCCGGGCGATCGGGGTGAGGCCGAGCTCCGCGGCCTTCTCCGACGTGGTCATCAGCAGCGCGGCCGAGCCGTCCGAGATCTGGGAGGCGTTGCCGGCGTGGATCACGCCGTCCTCCTTGAAGACCGTCTTCAGCTTGGCCAGGCCCTCGACCGAGCCGCCGGGGCGGATGCCCTCGTCCTGGCTGATCACGGTGCCGTCGGGCAGCGTGACCGGGGCGATCTGGCTCTCGAACCGGCCCGAGGACTGGGCGGCGGCGGCCTTCTCGTGGCTGCCGATCGCGAACTCGTCGAGCTGGGTGCGGGAGAAGCCCCACTGCTCGGCGATCATCTCGGCGCCGATGCCCTGGTTCGGGAAGACACCGTCGTAGCGGGCGAGGAACTTCTCGCCGAACGGGTTCTGGCCGTTGGACGAGGAGCCCATCGGCACCCGGGACATCGACTCGACGCCACCGGCCACGACGACGTCGTACTGGCCCGCGATCAGGCCGGCGGCCGCGAAGTGCACGGACTGCTGCGAGGACCCGCACTGGCGGTCCACGGTCACGCCGGTGACGGTCTCCGGGAACCCGGCCGCGAGCGCGGCGGTGCGGCCGATGTCCATGGTCTGCTCGCCGACCTGGGACACACAGCCCCAGATGACGTCCTCGATCACGGCGGGGTCGACGCCCGACCGCTCGGCCAGCGAGGTCAGGACGTGCGCCGACAGGTCGGCGGGGTGGATGCCGGACAGGCCGCCGTTGCGCTTGCCGACGGGGGTGCGCACGGCTTCGACGATGACTGCATCACGCACGGTCGAGCTCCTTGTCTCGCGGGTGAGGTCGCAGCGGACTGCTGCCGACGGTGCCCGCGCGGAGCGCCGTCGCCTTCCCCGCACCGTAGCAGCGAAACAGTCAGTTCTGACCGCCCGGAGGTGTGGCGTACAGAACACTCGTTCAGATCGCCTGGTCAGTGCAGTCTGCGAGAACGCCGAGGGCCGGCGGACGGGGTGTGTGAGGCGTTGCGCGGCAGCTCCGGGCAGCGCTTCGCTCGACTACGAGCGGAGGTCGGCGGCGAGTCGGCCGGGGCAGTGCGACAGGCGCGTCTCGTCTCGGTGATCGCCGAAGGTGTGCGCGCAGGGCTCCTTGACCCGCCACCACTGCACGGAAGCGCTAGTTACGGCACCAGCCGCGCCGCACGACTGTGCCGACAGCACCTGATGATCGCCACTGGTGTGCACGTGCGGCTGGTCGAGCTGTCCCCGCTGCACGCAGTCGCCGATCATGTGTGGAGAGGCTTTGATCAACCCGCGCGCTGCCGGAACTCGCGACTCGCGCTGCCGGAACTCGCGACTCGCGCTACCGGAACTCGCGACTCGCGGACAGCAGCTCCGGGAGGCCGCGAGGCGCCCGGGCCGCTCGCCCGGGCGCCCCGTCTCAGCGGATCGTCGTTGCAGCCGGCGGTCAGTTGCCGCCGGGGTTGAGGGTGACGGTCTCGGGCTGGTAGCTCGTGCCCACGACGTCGACCCCCTCGCCCTTGAGCATGTCGATCGCCTTGGTCACGTAGTCGTTGCTGTAGGCCTCGGGGTCGGGGTCCTTGGTGAGCACGGTCTGGCCGTCGGCGTTGACCGCGGTACGGGCGACGTTCACCGTCTGCGCCCAGGCCGCCGGGTCGATCGTGCCGGCGCCCGCGGCGGGCGAGGGCCAGATCAGCTTGTTGACCTCGTTGACCTGCCACAGCTGGTGGCTGGCGCCGAGCTTCGACCCGGCCTTGACCACGATGTCGCGGCAGGCGGCGACGTTGTCCCGGCAGTACGCCCAGCCCTTGATCGACGCCGCGACGAAGCGCACCGTCCGGTCCTGGTAGGCGGGGTCGGAGAGCTTGTCGGTGCTCGCCCAGATCGCGTCCTGCAGCATCGCGGTGCCGTCGGTGTTCCAGTCGACGACCGTGAAGTCCGACGGCTGGTACAGCTGCCCCGTCGCCGGGTTCTGCGCCTCGAGGACCTGCGCGTACTCGTTGTAGGACATGGCCTGCGCCGCGTCGATCTCGCCCGAGAGCAGCGCCTGCATGTCGAACTGCTGCTGCACGAGCGTCACGTCGGAGGGCTTGAGGCCGGCCTTGGTCATGCCCGCGAACAGCTCGAACTCGTTGCCGAAACCCCAGTTGCCGATCTTCTTCCCGGCGAACTGCCCGGGCTGGGTGATGCCCTTGTCCGCGAACGCCACCTGCCGGGTGCCGGAGCGCTGGAAGATCTGCGCGACGTCCGTGATCGCGGCGCCCTGCTCCCGCGAGGCGAGGGCCTTGGGCACCCAGGCGATCGCATAGTCCGCCTGGCCCTGCGCCAGCACCGTCTGCGGGACGATGTCGACACCGCCTTCCTTGATCCGGACGTCGAGCCCCTTCTCCCGGTAGTAGCCCTGGTCGATCGCGGCCAGGTAGCCCGCGAACTGGCCCTGGGTGAACCACTGCAGCTGCAGGGTCACCGGCTGCAGACCGCCGGCCGCGGTGGTGGCGCCACCGGAGGCCTGCTGGCCGGCGGGCGTGGTGGAACAGGCGGCGAGCACGACGGCCGCGGCGGCGCCGATCGCCGCCAGGGCCGTGCGGCCGAAACGGGGTCTCTTCACGAGGCACCTCCGGGGCGGTTGCGGGTCACGAGCCGCTCGGCGAGCAGCCCGGCGAGGAAGAAGAGCAGCCCCAGGACGATCGAGGCGGCGACGAAGGCCCACGCGCGGGCGTAGGCGGTGTTGGCGGCGGCCGCGGAGATCCGGCTGCCCAGCCCGTTCTGCAGGCCGCCGAAGTACTCCGCGACGATCGCGGCGATCACGGCGGCGGGTGCGGCGAGCCGCAGGCCGGTCATCACGTACGGGATCGCCCCGGGCAACCGCACGAACCGGGTGTACTGACGGCGGGTGGCCGCCAGGGCGACCATCAGCTCGTCGTGCACCGGGCGGACCTGGCGGAGCCCGCGCGCGGTCGACACGTACACCGGCACCACGACGACGACCATCACGACGAGCCGCCGCGGGATCTCGGTGGTGGAGCCGAACATCGTGGTGAACACCGGCGCCAGCGCGACGATCGGGATGGCGCTCGCCGCCAGCACCACCGGCGTGACCAGGTCCGACACCACCCGAACGCCGGCGGCGAGGATCGCGAGCAGCACCCCGAGGACGAACCCGAGGACCAGCCCGACCAGCGCGTTCCCGCCGGTGACGGCCGCGGTCTCGAGGAGCACCGGGAACTGCGCGCCGATCTGCTCGGCGATCGCGGTCGGCGCGGGCAGCAGGAAGGCCGGCAGCCCGCCGACCGTCACGACCAGCTGCCAGACCACCAGGACCGCGGCCCCGAAGACCACCGGCGCGACGATCACCGAGACGCCGCGGAACCGGCGGCCCGGCCCGGCCACCGCACCGACGCCACCCGCGGCGGCCGCACCCCCGACCGGCGCGCTCACAGCGCGCTCGATTCCGCGCTCATTCCGCGTGCCCCTCGGTCGCGGCGCCCTTGCGCAGCGCCTCCCGCACCGCGGTGACCGCCTCGAAGAACGCGGCGGTCTCGCGGACGTCCTCCACGGTGTCGGGGACGAGGTCGTCCCCGGCCACCGGCGGACGGCGCCCGGCGACGATCTCGGTGATCCGCCCCGGCCGCGGCGACATCACCACGACCCGGTCCGAGAGCACGACGGCCTCGGGGATCGAGTGCGTCACGAACAGCACCGCGGCGCCGGTCTCCCCGGCGATCCGCAGCAGCTCGGCCTGCATCCGCTCGCGGGTCATCTCGTCGAGGGCGCCGAACGGCTCGTCCATCAGCAGCAGCCCCGGGCTCGGCGCGAGCGCCCGCGCGATCGCGACCCGCTGCTGCATGCCGCCGGACAGCTCGGCCGGCCGGGCCCCCGCGAACTCCGCGAGCCCGACGAGCTCGAGCAGCTCCACCGCCCGGCGCCGCCGCTCCGCCCTGCCGACCCCGTGGACCTGCAGCGGCAGCTCGACGTTCTCGGCGACCGTCCGCCAGTCCAGCAGGCCGGCCTGCTGGAACGCGATGCCGTAGCGCTGGTCGAGCCGGGCCTGCCGGGCGCTCGTGCCGGCGACGGCCACGGTCCCGGCGGTCGGCTCCACCAGGTCCGCGACCACCCGCAGCAACGTGGACTTGCCGCAGCCGGACGGGCCGATCAGCGAGACGAACTCCCCCGCGGCGACCGTCAGGTCGACACCCGCGAGGGCCCGCACGACGCCGAAGGTCTTGTCCACCCCCTGCAGCTCGACGGCGCTGATCCCCGCGTTCCCCGCGGCGTTCGTCTCCGCATTCCTTTCCGTGCTCACGCGACGCTCCCCCGGTACCGCCGCAGCGCCAGCTCCAGCAGCCCGACCGCGCCCGCGGCCACCAGGCCCAGGACGGCCGCACCGAGGATGGCGGCGTACATCTGCGAGGGGTCGCCCGTGGCGGACTGCGCGTACTCGATGATCAACCGTCCGATCCCGCCGCGGGTGCCGGTGGAGATCTCCGCGACGATCGCGCCGACGACCGCGGCGGCCGCCGCCAGGCGCACGGCCGGGACCAGGTGCGGCACCGACGCGGGCAGCCGGAGCCGCACCAGCGTCGTCCACCAGCCCGCGGCCAGGCTGCGGAACATCTCGACGTCCGCCTCCCGCGGCGAGGTCAGCCCCCGCAGCATGCCGACCGAGATCGGGAAGAAGGCGAGGTAGGAGGAGATCACCATGACGCTGGCCCACGGCTCCCACGCCCAGCCCCCGATCGCGATCTTGCCGCCCCATCCCGCGACCAGCGGCGCGATCGCGATCAGCGGGACGGTCTGCGAGGCGATCACGTAGGGCAGCACCGCCTTCTCGGCGACGGCGAACCGCTGCATGAGCACCGCGAGCAGCACCCCGGCGATCCCGCCGAGGACCAGCCCGCCCAGCGCGAGCCCGAGGGTGAACAGCGCGCCCGAGGCGATCGCCGCCCCGACCGCGCGCGGCTCCGCGGCGCCCGCGACCTCCGGGGCGCCCAGCCGGGCCAGCACCGTCCACACATGCGGCATCGCGGCGTCGTCGGTCCGGGGCAGGATCCGGGTGCCGCCGACCGTCACGCCGGCGTCGGGCAGGACGAGCTTGGCCAGCTCCCACAGCACGACCAGCAGGACGAACGCGGCGACGGCCGACGCCGCGCTGCGCAGCCTCCGCGTGCTCCCCATGGTGCCCCCCTCGCTCGCCCGGTGATCCGGACGAAGGCGAATCCTGAGAGGTTGGCATGACGGCGGCGTTACCGACAGGTTCCCACTGCCTCCAACCGGTCTCCCGCGGTCACGACTCGGCAACGGGGTGACAGCACGCGCACCGGACGTGACGATCACGCGTCGCGGCACCGATGCCCCTTGCGCGGGCGGGCGTCGCGGCAGCAAGGTGACCGCCTCACGTTCCGCGCGAAGGGGGGCTTCGATGTCGCGAACCGTCCGGGCGGCGATCCTGCAGGCCAAGTGGACCGGCGACACCGCGTCCATGGTCGACGTGCACGAGTCGTACGCCCGTGCCGCCGCCGAGCAGGGCGCCCAGGTCATGGGCTTCCAGGAGGTCTTCAACGCCCCGTACTTCTGCCAGGTGCAGGAGTCCGAGCACTACCGCTGGGCCGAGCCCGTGCCGGACGGGCCGACCGTGCAGCGCATGCAGGCGCTCGCCCGGGAGACCGGGATGGTGCTCGTGGTGCCGGTCTTCGAGATCGAGAGCGCCGGGAACTACTACAACACCGCCGCCGTGATCGACGCCGACGGCACCGTGCTCGGCAAGTACCGCAAGCACCACATCCCGCAGGTCAAGGGCTTCTGGGAGAAGTACTACTTCAAGCCCGGCAATCTCGGCTGGCCGGTGTTCGACACCGCGGTCGGCAAGGTCGGCGTGTACATCTGCTACGACCGGCACTTCCCCGAGGGCTGGCGCGCGCTCGGCCTCGCGGGCGCCGAGATCGTGTTCAACCCCAGCGCCACGAGCCGCGGGCTCTCGGCCTACCTCTGGCAGCTCGAGCAGCCGGCCGCCGCCGTGGCCAACGAGTACTTCGTCGCCGCGATCAACCGGGTGGGCGTGGAGGAGTACGGGGACAACGACTTCTACGGCACCAGCTACTTCGTCGACCCCCGCGGGCAGTTCGTCGGCGACGTCGCGTCCGGCACGGAGGAGGAGCTGCTCGTCCGGGACCTCGACCTGGACATGATCGAGGAGGTCCGGCAGCTGTGGGCCTTCTACCGCGACCGCCGGCCCGACGCGTACGGCCCGCTGGTGGAGTCATGAGCGAGCTCTACGACCGCACCCGCGCGGTCCTGCCGAGCTGGCTCGCGCTCTACTACGCCGAGCCGATCGAGCTCGACCACGGCTCCGGCCGGCACGTCTGGGACGCGGACGGGAACCGCTACCTGGACTTCTTCGGCGGCATCCTCACCACGATGACCGAGCACGCGCTCCCCGCGGTCACCGAGGCCGTCGCCGCGCAGGCCGCGAAGATCGTCCACTCGTCCACGCTGTACCTGAACCGGCCCATGGTGGAGCTGTGCGAGGAGATCGCCGAGGTCAGCGGCATCCCCGACGCGAAGGTCTTCCTCACCACCAGCGGCACGGAGGCCAACGACGCCGCGCTGCTGCTGGCCAGCTCCCGCAACGGGGCGAACCAGATCCTGGCGCTGCGCAACAGCTACCACGGCCGGTCCTTCTCGACGATCGGGATCACCGGCAACAGCGCCTGGTCGCCGACCTCGCTCTCGCCCTTCCAGACCTACTACGTCCACGGTGGACAGCGGTACCGGTCGCCCTTCGCGCACCTGTCCGACGAGGACTTCGTCGAGGCCTGCGTCGCGGACCTGGAGGACGTGCTCGACCAGACGGACGGGCGGGTGGCGGCGCTGATCGCCGAGCCGATCCAGGGCGTCGGCGGCTTCACCTCGGGGCCCGACGGCGTGCTGGGCGCGTTCGCGGAGGTGCTCCGGGCGAGGAACATCCTCTGGATCTCCGACGAGGTGCAGACCGGCTGGGGCCGGACCGGCGAGCACTTCTGGGGCTGGCAGGCGCATGGGGCCACGCCGGACATCGTCACCTTCGCCAAGGGCGTCGGGAACGGGCTGTCGATGGGTGGCGTGATCGCCCCGGCGTCGATCATGGACAACCTGCCGGCGAACTCGATCTCCACCTTCGGCGGCAGCCCGATCACCTCGGCGGGCGCGCTGGCGAACCTGCGCCACCTGCGCGAGCACGACCTGCAGGCCAACGCGGCGAAGGTCGGCCCGATCCTGCTCGACGGGCTGAAGGCGGCCCGGGTGCCGGTCGTCGGCGACGTCCGTGGCAAGGGCCTGATGATCGGCGTCGAGCTGGTCGAGCCGGGCTCCGGAACGCCCGGCCGCCCCGCGCCGGCGCTCGCCACCGTGGTGCTGGAGGGCTGCCGGGAGCGCGGGCTGCTGGTCGGCAAGGGCGGCCTGCACGGCAACGTCCTGCGCATCGCTCCCCCGCTGTCGCTCACCGCCGACGAGGCCGAGGAGGGGCTGGCGATCCTGGTCGACGCGCTCGAGGCGGCGGTTCCGGCGAAGGGAGGCCCGTCGTGAGCACCCTGGCGATCCGCGGCGGCACGGTGATCACCGCGGCCGACGAGGTGGTGGCCGACGTCCTCGTCGACGGCGAGAAGGTCGTCGCGCTGGCCGCGCCCGGCGCGCTGGACTTCCGCGCCGACACCGAGCTCGACGCGGCGGGCCGGTACGTGATCCCGGGCGGGGTCGACGCGCACACGCACATGGAGATGCCCTTCGGCGGGACCTTCGCCGCGGACACCTTCGAGACCGGCACGCGCGCCGCGGCGTGGGGCGGCACGACCACGATCATCGACTTCCCGATCCAGTCGGTCGGGCGGTCGCTGCGCGAGGGCCTCGACGCCTGGCACGAGAAGGCCGCCGGGAAGTGCGCGATCGACTACGGCTTCCACATGATCCTGGCCGACGTCACCGAGTCCTCGCTCAAGGAGATGGAGGTGCTCGTCGGCGAGGGCGTGAGCAGCTTCAAGCTGTTCATGGCCTATCCCGGCGTCTTCTACTCCGACGACGGCAAGATCCTTCGTGCCATGCAGAAGGCCGGCGAGACCGGTGGCCTGATCATGATGCACGCCGAGAACGGGATCGCCATCGACGTGCTGGCCGAGCAGGCGCTCGCGCGCGGGCAGACCGACCCGCGGTACCACGGCGACGTCCGGCACGCGCTGCTCGAGGCCGAGGCGACCTACCGCGCGATCCAGCTCGCCCGCGTCGCCGGCGCCCCGCTCTACGTGGTGCACCTGTCGGCGCAGCAGGCGCTCGCGGAGATCGCGCACGCGCGGGAGAGCGGCGTGAACGCGTTCGCCGAGACCTGCCCGCAGTACCTGTTCCTGTCCACGGACGACCTGGCGCGCCCGGACTTCGAGGGCGCCAAGTACGTCTGCTCGACGCCGCTGCGCCCGGCCGAGCACCAGGCCGCGCTGTGGCGGGGGCTGCGCAACGACGACCTGTCGGTGGTCTCCACCGACCACTGCCCCTTCTGCTTCAAGGGGCAGAAGGAGCTGGGGCGCGGGAACTTCACGAAGATCCCGAACGGGCTCCCGGGCGTCGAGACCCGGATGGACCTGCTGCACCAGGGCGTCGTCGACGGGCACATCTCGCGGCGGCGGTGGATCGAGCTGGCGTGCGCCACGCCGGCGCGGATGTTCGGCCTCTACCCGCGCAAGGGCACCATCGCGCCCGGGTCGGACGCCGACATCGTGATCTACGACCCCACCGCGGAGCACACGCACTCGGCGGCCACGCACCACATGGCCGTCGACTACTCCTGCTACGAGGGCCGGACCACCACCGGCAAGGTCGAGACGGTGCTCTCCCGCGGCAAGGTGATCATCGCGGGCGGCGAGTACCTCGGACAGCCCGGGCACGGGACGTTCCTGCCCCGCGACACCTGCCAGTACCTGCGCTGATCGGAGTGAGTGCGGTGGACATCGGACTGGTGCTGCAGACGGACCCGCCCGCGTCGACGGTCGTCGACCTCATGGCGCGGGCGGAGGGGCTCGGGTTCGGCCACGGCTGGACCTTCGACTCGCACGTGCTCTGGCAGGAGCCGTTCGTGATCTACAGCCGGATCCTGGAGCGGACCTCGCGGCTGGTCGTCGGGCCGATGGTCACCAACCCGGGCACCCGGGACTGGACGGTGCTGGCCTCGCTGTTCGCCACGCTCGACGACATGTTCGGCCCGCGCACGGTCTGCGGGATCGGGCGCGGCGACTCGGCGATGCGCGTGCAGGGCCGGCCGCCGACCACACTGGCCCGGCTCGAGGCGTCGATCGAGGTCATCCGCGGGCTCACCGCCGGGCGGGCCGTCGACCTCGGCGGCACCGAGGTGCGGATCCCGTGGGTCCGCGAGGGCGCGCCGGCCGTGCCGGTCTGGGTCGCCGGGTACGGGCCCAAGGCGCTCGCGCTGGCCGGGCGCTGCGCCGACGGGTTCGTGCTCCAGCTCGCCGACCCGTACCTGGTGGAGTGGACGATCAAGACCGTGCGGGCGGCCGCCGCCGACGCGGGCCGCGATCCCGACGCGATCACCATGTGCGTGGCCGCGCCCGCGTACGTGACCGACGGCAGTGCCGATTCCACTGCGCACGCCCGGGACCAGACGCGCTGGTTCGGCGGCATGGTCGGCAACCACGTCGCCGACCTGGTGACCCGCTACGGCGAGACCTCCGCGGCGGTGCCGGCCGAGCTCACCGGCTACATCAAGGGCCGCGCCGGCTACGACTACAGCCACCACGGCCGGGCCGGGAACCGGTCCACCGACTTCGTGCCCGACGAGGTCGTCGACCGGTTCTGCCTGCTCGGGCCGCCCGCGGCGCAGCGCGAACGGCTCGCCGAGCTGGCCTCGCTCGGCGTCGACCAGTTCGCGATCTACGCCATGCACGACGACCGCGAGGCGACGATCGAGGCCTACGGGGCGGAGGTCATCGGCCGGGTCTGACCCGCGCGGGCGGCGACGGGGTCGTCGGCCGGCCGGATCCCGAGCGCCGGGACCAGCCGGCGATGGAGGTAGCCGCGCAGCGCGTCCTCGTCGGCGGCGTCGCCGTCGAACCACACCAGGGACAGCAGGAACCGGATGACGGTCTCGGCGATCTCGTCGAGCTCGGCCTCCAGCTCGGGCTGGAACCGCAGCACCGGGGTGAGGAACCGCTTGGTCATGGCCAGCGCCTCGGCCGAGAGACTGGCCCTGGCCAGGACGAACGTCGAGCGGTCCGGGAAGGCGACCGGGGCCAGCGCCGGCTGGGTCCGGAACTCGTAGCGGGCGCGCAGGGTGGTCTCGACGACCAGCTCGGCCGCCGAGCCCGCCCCCTGCGCGCTCTCCCAGATCCGCTCCACGATCTGCTCCGAGAGCCGCAGCAGGGCCGCCTCCACCAGCTGCTCGCGGGAGCCGAAGTGCCGGTACACCGTGGGCCGCGACACGCCGGCCCGGCCGGCCACGGCGCTGAGCGACGTGCCGTCGAACCCGGTGGCGGCGAGGCACTCGACCGCGGCGTCGAGGATCTGCGTGCGCACGTCCACGCCCGGCATTCTCGCAGCTCAGTCGCCCGGACGGATCACCGACTTGATCGCGGTACGGTCACGGCCCGGAGCCGTGAGCGCCGCCTCCGTGTCCGCCAGCCCGTAGTGACCCGTCACGAGGGCGTCGAGATCGACGCGTCCGGAGGCGGCCAGCGCGATCGCGGTCGGCCAGGTGTTGGCGTAGCGGAAGGTCGCGGTCAGCTCGATCTCCCTGCGCTGCAACGAACCCAGCGGGAGCGCGAGGTCCGCCGAGCCGCTGCCGACCAGCACCGCCCGGCCGGCCGGGGCCAGCACCTCGAGCGCGGCGCGCGTGGCGGCGGGATGGCCGGAGCACTCCAGCAGCACCTCGGGCTCGAGCCCGTCGAGCTTCGACTGCGACACGTCGACGGTGGCCGTCGCGCCCAGCCGGGCGGCCACCTCGAGACGGTGCGCGTTCACGTCGGCGACCACGACCTTCGCCGCGCCGGCGGCCACCGCGACCTGGACCGCGACCAGCCCGATCGGGCCGGCGCCGTTGACCAGCACCCGGCTCCCCGGCCCGACTCCGCCCTTGCGCGCCGCCCAGACGCCGACCGAGAGGGGCTCGAGGAGCGCGGCCCGGTCGTCGTCGAGCGAGTCCGGGACGGGATGGGCGAAGGCCTCGTGGACCACGACGTACTCGGCGAGGGCGCCGTCGACCGGCGGCGTCGCGAAGAACTCCATCCGCGGGCACAGGTTGTAGCGGCCCGCGAGGCACTGCGCGCAGGTGAAGTCCGGGCGGCCCGGCTCGATCGACACCCGCGTGCCCCGCCCGACCCGCGTCACCCCCTCCCCCAGCGCGACGACCTCGCCGGACGGCTCGTGCCCGAGCACCAGCGGCGCCTCGACCACGAAGTCGCCGATCCGGCCGTGCTCGTAGTAGTGGACGTCGGAGCCGCACACACCCACCGCCGCCACCCGGACCAGCACCTCGCCCGGGCCGGGCTCCGGCACCGGCCGCTCCTCCAGCACGATCTCCCCGACCCGCCGCAGCACCGCGGTACGCATGGAGGCAACCATGCCCCCAGGGTGCTCCTCCGGCCGGGATCCGTCGCCCCGGAACGGGTCCCGGCCGGGCGTCCGGGCTCAGAAGTTCTTGACCCGCTTCGCGTCGAGGTTGCGGAAGGTGGGCTCGTTCGACGCCATCGCGGTCATCTTCTCGGCGATCTGCTGGGTCGCCGGGTGCTTGGAGTTCCGCATCGCGGCCTCGTAGTCGGGGAAGCCGACCAGCAGGTAGTAGCGGCCCGGCTCGTCGCGGTCGGTGGCCATCACCGACCAGGTGGCCGTGCGGCCGTCGCCGATCCCCTCGAGCCACTCGGCCTCGAGCTCCTCGAAGCGCTCGACGTCGTCGCTGGTGAAGTCGACGACCTGGACGAAGCTCTCGGCGCCGACGTCCGCGGGGGCCGGGACCATGCCGGCGCTGATCCCGTCGCGGAGCTCCTCGTCGTCCGTGTGACCGTGCACGTCGACCGCGTGCATGACGGCCGCGCGCAGCACCTCCTCGGGCTCCCCCGCGATCGTCAGGCTGCAGCCCGACTCGCTCGGCATCGTGCGACAGTCGATCATCATCCTGGCCATCGGGTCCTCCGCACGTCGGTCGGCCCACCCGTGGTGGGTGATCCACTGCACCCCCGCGCCTCCGCCGCGTCTGTACGTAGTTCCCGACAGGGCCGAACGGAGTAGTCCCGGGAACCGCACGGTGTGACGTCGTTTCGTCGTCGCGCGTGACACAGCGCGCACGCTCCGCATCTCACCTTCGCCCTGTGTTCACCCTCCGTTCACCCGGTGAACCTACCGTTTCGCCCGGCAATACCTCTGCAGAAGCGGGCGGCGACATGGATCTGTCCCTCATCGTCATCGTGGTCGTGGTCACCGCGTTGATCTTCGACTTCACCAACGGTTTCCACGACACGGCGAACGCGATGGCGACGTCCATCGCCACCGGGGCCCTGAAGCCCAAGGTCGCCGTCGCCGTGGCGGGTGTGCTCAACCTGGTCGGCGCGTTCCTGTCCGTGGAGGTCGCCAAGACGATCTCCAGCGGGATGGTCGACGAATCCAAGATCACTCCGGTGGTGATCTTCGCCGGCCTCGTCGGCGCGATCGTGTGGAACCTGGTGACCTGGCTGGTGGGGATGCCGTCGAGCTCCTCGCACGCGCTGTTCGGCGGGCTGATCGGCGCGTCGCTGGTCGCGGCCGGTGTCGGCGCCGTCAACTTCGGCACGGTCGTCACGAAGGTCGTCGTCCCGGCGCTGATCTCCCCCGTGCTGGCCGGGCTGGTCGCCCTGATCGGGACCTACATCAGCTACCGCGTCACCGCACGCGCCGAGCGTGACACGGTCTCGAAGGGCTTCCGCACCGGGCAGATCGTGTCCGCGTCGATGGTCGCGCTCGCGCACGGCACCAACGACGCGCAGAAGACCATGGGCGTGATCACGCTGACGCTGATCACCGCGGGCGTGCTGGCCCCGAACTCGGGCCCGCCGTTCTGGGTGATCGCCTCGGCCGGCCTGGCGATCGCGCTCGGCACGTACCTCGGCGGCTGGCGGATCATCCGGACGCTCGGCAAGCGGGTCAGCGACATCGAGTCGCCGCAGGGCTTCGCCGCCGAGACCGCCTCGACGGCCGTCATCCTGACCTCCTCGCACCTGGGCTTCGCCCTGTCCACCACCCAGGTCGCCACCGGCGCGATCTTCGGCGCGGGCGCCGGCCGCCGGCTCGCCGGGGTGCGCTGGGGCGTCGCCGGGCAGATGGCGATCGCCTGGGTCCTCACCCTGCCCGCGGCCGGGATCGTCGGCGCGGCGGCGGCATGGGTCGCATCGAGCGGCACCCTCGGAACGATCGTGGTCGCGGTCGTCGGCGTCGCCGTGGCCGCCGGGATCTACGCGGCGTCCCGGCGCAAGCCGGTCACCGCCGAGAACGTCAACGACGTCCCCGCCCCGCAGCCGGCCGAGCCGCCGGTGCGGCTGGCGGCCTGAGACCGTACGGATCCGAGGGAGGAACCCGTGAACATCGCCTGGGGAGCGCTCGGCACCGTCGTCGTCGTGTCGCTGGTCGTCGGGGTCGCCGTGATCGCGCTGCTCGCGTTCGCCCTGGTCGGGCTGTCGGCCCGCAGCCAGCCGGCCACCGCCGGGCGGCGCGGGCTGAGCCCGGCCGCCGGCACCGCGGTCGCGGGACTGTGCCTGGCCGCGAGCGCCCTGATCGTCGGCTACGGGCTCTACGTCATCGTGTCCTGACACCCGGCCCCGGAACACACGAACGGCGCTCCCGCTCAGACCCAACTGAGATGTCATGGCCCTACCCCGGGCCGCCTCGAGGGATGAGAATCGGGGTGGGGGTCGGCTGTGCTCGTTCGCGCTTGGTGCGTGCGAACCCGGTACTGAGACTGACGCCTGGGGCCTTCCCGGCACCTCGAACTGTTGATCTCGTACACGCTTCACAGCGTCGTTGATCGGTTGGCCCCGCCGGCCCCGCCTGGATCTGTCCGGGGACGGCGGGGAGGCCGACGGTGGACGTGCTGATCGAGCGGTGCGCGGGGATCGACATCGGCAAGGACGAGGTGGTCGCCTGCGTGCGAACTCCGGCCGCCGAGGGGCGGGGCCGGCGCAAGCAGACCCGCACGTTCGCCTCCTTCACCTCCTCGGTGGAGGCGATGGCCGACTGGTTCGCCGCCGAAGGGGTCACCGCCATCGCGATGGAGGCGACCGGGTCGTACTGGAAGCCGATCTGGTACGTCCTCGAAGACCGTGCGGGACAGGGCCAGGGGTGGGAGTTGATGTTGGTCAACGCCCACCACGTGAAGATCCTGCCCGGTCGCAAAACCGATGTGCTCGACGCCGAGTGGCTCGCCGAGCTGCTCGAGCACGGGCTGCTGCGGGGCAGTTTCGTGCCGCCGCCGGTGATCCGGCAGCTGCGGGACCTGACCCGCTACCGCAAACGGCTCATCCAGGACCACACCAGCGAGTGTCAACGCATCCAGAAGACCCTCGAAGACGCCGGGATCAAGCTCGACTCGGTCGCCTCCGACGTCCTGGGCGTCTCGGGGCGGGCGATGCTGGCCGCCCTGGTCACCGGTGAACGCGACCCGAACGTGCTCGCCGAGCTGGCCAAGGGCAAGCTCCGCAAGAAGATCCCCGCGCTACGCAAGGCGCTGCGCGGCCGGTTCACCGACCACCACGCCCTGCTGATCGGGCTGTCGCTGGCACACACCGCGCACCCTGGAGCAGGCGATCGCCCAACTCGACGACCGCGTCGACACCCTGTTCGCCACCCACACCGGGCCCGACCGGGACAGCGAGCCCGGGGTCCCTTTCGTCCGGGCCCGTGACCGGCTCGACACCATCATCGGGGTCGGGAAACGGGCCGCCGAAACCATCATCGCCGAGATCGGCGTCGACATGACCCGTTTCCCGACCGCCGCGCACCTGGCGTCCTGGGCCGGCCTGGCCCCGGGCAACAACATCACCGGCGGCAAACGCGGCTCGGGCAAGACCACCCACGGCGACGTGTGGCTGACCGAGATCCTCGTCCAGTGCGCCTGGGCCGCCGCGCGGACCCGCGACACCTACCTGTCCGCCCAGTTCTGGCGCCTCGCCCGCCGGATCGGGAAGAAGAAAGCCGCCATCGCCGTCGCCCACTCCATCCTGGTCATCAGCTGGCACCTGCTGGCCGATGACCGCGACTACACCGACCTCGGCGGCGACTACTTCACCCGCCGCAACACCGACCGCCAACGCGACCGACTCGTCGGCCAACTCCACAACCTCGGCTACCGCGTCACCCTCGACAAGACCGCGTAGCCCGGCTGCAGTCCATTCACTTCACAGCGGGAGCGCCGTTCGTTCGTGCGTGGGTCAGCCGGTCGCGATCGACGGGGCGCCGTCGCCCGACGCCGTGTCGAGCACCAGCCGCGCGATCCGCGCCCGGTGCTGCTCGGCGCTGCCCAGCAGGGCGGCGTCGGTGATCGCCCGCTTGTAGTACAGCTGCGCCTGGTACTCCCAGGTGAAGCCGATGCCGCCGTGCAGCTGGATGGTGTCGGCGGCGATCCGCGAGAAGGCCTCGGAGCAGGTCGCCTGCGCGATGCTCGCGGCCAGGGCCGGGTCGTCCGAGCCGTCGCCGAGCGCCCAGACCGCGTGGTAGGCCGCCGAGCGGGCGTGCTCGAGGTCGACCAGCATGTCCGCCAGCCGGTGCTTCACCGCCTGGAACGAGCCGATCGGCCGGCCGAACTGCAGCCGCCCCTTCGCGTACTCGACCGTGAGGTCGAGCAGGTGCTGCGAGGCGCCGACCTGCTCGACGGCGAGCAGCACCGAGCCCACCACGAGGGCGTGGCCGATCACCCGCTCCGCCTCGTCCGGGCCGGCGAGCAGCCGGGCCGGGGCGTCGGTGAAGCGCAACGTGGCCTGGCGGCGGGTCAGGTCGAGCGTGGTCAGCGGGGTCCGCTCGACCCCACCGGCGGTCGCGTCGACGGCGAACAGCGCCACGCCGTCCGGGCCGGTGGCGGCGACCAGCAGGTCGTCCGCCGCGGCCGCGTCGACCACCCGCTCGACGGTCCCGGAGAGCGCCCAGTCGTCGCCGGCCCGCGCGGCCCGCACGGTGACCGCGGCGGGGTCGAACGCCCCCGCGCGGTCGGCCACGGCCACCGCCGCGGTCCGGGTGCCCTCCACGAGCGGGCCGAGCAGCTCCGAGCGCACCGGGCCGTCCGAGGCCGCGACCAGCGCGGGGATGGCCAGCGCGACGGTGCCGAACACCGGCCCCGGGTACAGGGTCGCGCCCAGCTCCTCGACGGCGACGGCCTGGTCGACGAGCGTGCCGCCGACCCCGCCCTGCTCCTCCGGCACCGACAGCCCCAGTACCCCGAGCTCGGAGCCCAGCCGCGTCCAGGCCTTGGCGTCGAACCCGGGATCGGACTCCATCAGCCGCCGGACCGTCTGCTCGTCGGCGTTGTCCGCGGCGAACTTCCGCACCGCGGTGCGCAGCTCCCGCTGCTCGTCGGAGAAGACGAACGGCCGGGTCTCCTGCTGGTCAGCCACGGGGGATCTCCTTCCAGGGCTTGCCGGCGTCGGCGCGCAGGTCACCGGGCAGGCCCAGCACCCGCTCGCCGAGGATGTTGCGCAGCACCTCGGAGGTGCCGCCCTCGATGGTGTTGGCGCGCGAGCGCAGGAAGCGCTGCTGCAGCGGGCCGCGCCAGTCGTCCGTGCGCTCCATGTCCCGCATCGTGTAGTCGTCGTACAGGATCCCCTCGGGGCCGAGGAGGTCCATGCAGAACTCGTAGACCTGCTGGTTCAGCTCGGCGCCCACGAGCTTGCCCACCGAGCCCTCCGGGCCCGGGCCGCCGACCGTCGCCGTGGCGCGCGAGCGCTCGGAGGTCAGCCGCTGGGCCTCGGCCCGCAGCCAGAGCTTCGTCAGCCGGTCCTCGAGGACCGGGGTGTGCAGGTCCGGCCGCGAGGCCCACAGGGCCACCGCGTCGGCGATCGTGCCGGTGCCGCGCCGGCTGCCGCTCGCGCCGATCGAGCTGCGCTCGTTCATCAGCGTGGTCATGGCGACCCGCCAGCCGTCGCCGACCTCGCCGAGCCGGTGGGCGTCGGGGATGCGGGCGTCGTTCAGGTAGACCTCGTTGAACTCGGCCTGCCCGGTCATCTGCCGCAGCGGCCGGGTCTCCACGCCCGGCCCCTGCATGTCGACGACGAAGTAGGTGAGGCCCTTGTGCTTGGGCGCGTCCGGGTCGGTGCGGGCCAGCAGCAGCGCCCAGCGGGCCCGGTGCGCCAGCGAGGTCCACACCTTCTGCCCGTTGACCACCCACTCGTCGCCGTCCCGGACGGCGGAGGTGGCCAGCCCGGCCAGGTCGGAGCCGGCACCGGGCTCGGAGAAGAGCTGGCACCAGATGTTCTCGGTGGTCGCGAGCGGGCGCAGCCACTCGCGCTTGAGCTCGTCCGTCCGGGCGTGCTCACGCAGGGTCGGCGCGGCCATGCCGTAGCCGATGGGGTTCAGGGCGAACGGGACGGGCCCGCCCGCGTCCTGCAGGATCCCGTCGGCCACGGACTGCAGGCCACGGGAGACGCCGAGCCCGCCGAGGCCCTCGGGGAAGTGGACCCAGGAGAGGCCGGCGTCGAAACAGGCGGCGAGGAACTCCCGCGTCGGGACGCTCGTCGGGTCGTGCTCCTGCACGACCTTCCGCGCGGCGTCCGCGACCCGGGACGAGTCGGCAGCGGTGCTCATGCCGCGACGATATGTGATGAACGCTCGTTAAGATAGAGCCGGGCCGCTCGCCCCGCGCGGACGCCTGTTCACCGAACGGGTGACGGACCGGACGCCCCTGGAGTGTCGGGATCCGCACGTCAGGGGTATGCAGGAAGGGTGAGCGTCCCGGAGTCCCGCCCCCCGCGCCTGACCGATGCCGAACGCCAGCAGCTCGAGGAGCTCGAGCGTCGCCTGGTCGGCCAGTTCCCCGATCTCGACCACCGCTTCCAGAACACCGCCGGCGCCGGCCACGCCGCGCCCGCCGAGGTCCGTCTCGCCCGCGCCGTCTTCGCCGTGGTCGCCCTGATCATGGTGATCGTCGCGGCCGCGGTCGGCGGCGCCGGAGGTGCGCTGGCCGTGCTGCTGAGCATCGGCGGCACCGTCGGCATCCTCGCCCTGGTCGGCCGCAACCTGGCCCGCGCCCGCGCCGCGGTCGAGGCCACCACGCAGCGCCGCGCCGACAGCGGCACCGAGGTCTGACCGACCCACCCGGACCGGCGGGCCCCTCCGGCCCCGCCGCGTGTGCGGGCGCCCGCGCACCCGGCCCTCGCGCAGCCCTGCGCGCCCCGCTCGTCCGCATGCCCGCCGCCCGCGCTCACCGGTCCGGCGGGCACACTGCGGACCGTGCCCGCCCTGGTCGCCGATCCCGGCGCGCTCCCCGACCTGCCCGTCCGGGCGGCGCTCGCCGCGGTCACCGGCACGCTCACCGCCCACGGCGCCGCCGTGCTCGTCGCGCCGCCGGGCACCGGCAAGACCACCCTCGTCCCGCTCGCCCTCGCCGACGCGGTCGACGGGCGGGTGGTCGTCGCCGAACCCCGGCGCGTGGCCACCCGGGCCGCCGCCCGGCGGATGGCGGCCCTGCTCGGCGAGGAGGTCGGCGGCCGGGTCGGCTACTCGGTCCGCGGCGACTCGCGCACCTCGACGGACACCCGCGTCGAGGTGGTGACCTCCGGGCTGCTGCTGCGCCGGCTGGCCCGCGACCCCGAGCTCCCGGACGTCGGGGCCGTGGTGCTCGACGAGTGCCACGAGCGGCACCTCGACGCCGACCTGCTGCTCACCCTCCTGCTCGACGCGCGCGAGGGGCTCCGCCCGGACCTGCCGCTGCTGGCGGCCTCGGCCACGGTCGCGGCCGGCCGCCTGGCGGCCCTGCTCGGGGCCGACGAGCCGGCCCCCGTGGTGGAGGTCGAGGCCCGCACCCACCCGGTCGCCGTCCGGCACCTGCCGCCGCAGCGGGGCGAGCGGATCGAGGCGTGCGTGGCGCGCGGCGTCCGCGCGGCCCTCGACCGGACGGACGGCGCGGTGCTCGCGTTCCTGCCGGGCGTGCCGGAGATCCGCCGGACCGAGGCCGCGCTGGCCGGGCTGCTGACCGGGCTCGGGGTGCCGGTGCTGCCGCTGCACGGCCGGCTGCGGCCGGCGGAGCAGGACGCGGCCCTGCGCGGCGACGGGCGGCGGGTGGTCCTGGCGACCTCGATCGCCGAGTCGAGCCTGACCGTGCCGGGCGTGCGCGCGGTCGTCGACTCGGGGCTCGCGCGGGTCCCGCGGGTCGACCACCGCCGGGGCCTGGCCGGGCTGGTGACGATCCCGGAGTCCGCGGCCGTCGCCGAGCAGCGGGCGGGACGGGCGGGCCGGGAGGCGCCGGGCGAGGCGTACCGCTGCTGGCCCGAGGGGCAGGTGCTCGCCCCCTTCCCGGAGCCGGAGATCCGCACCGCGGACCTCACCCGGCTCGCGCTCGACCTCGCCGTCTGGGGCACCCCGGACGGGTCCGGTCTGCGCTGGTGGGACACCCCGCCGGATGGCCCGCTCGCGGCCGGGCGCGAGGTGCTGCGGGCGCTCGGTGCGGTCGACGCCGGCGGCGCCGCCACACCCCGCGGCGAGCGGATGGCCGGGCTCGGGCTGCACCCCCGGCTGGCCCGCGCCCTGCACGACGGCGCCGCCGCCGTCAGGTCGCGGGCCGCGCCGCTGCTCGTCGCCCTGCTCGACGCCGTCGCCCTCTCCTCCGGCGCCGACCTCGCCGCCGAGCTGGGCCGGCTCCGCGGCGGC
>NZ_BSFQ01000036.1 GCF_027922425.1 Pseudonocardia halophobica
CCCGGCGCCGGGGTCGTGGTGCCCGTCGCGGTCCTCGCGCACATCGGCAGCCAGGCCCGCTTCGAGCCCGAGCCGGGCTTCCGGCCGCAGTGGGCGCTCGCGGTGGCCGGCGGTGCCGCGCTCGCGGCGCTGTTCCTGCTGGTCACGGCGGTCGCGGCCGCGTTCGCCTGGCGCCGCCGCGCGTTGGCCGTGCCCGAGCCGGCCGCGCCCCGGCCGGGCTCGCTGGCCGCCGCCGTCGGCGGGTCGCTGGGCCGGTGGCCCACCCTGCTGCTCGGCAGCAGGCTCGCCCAGGCGGGCACCCGGCGCGGCGTCCCGCCGGTGATCACGGTCTTGGCGGCCACGGCCGCGGTCGCCGGGATCGTCGCCACGGTGACGGTCGGGGCGAGCCTCGACCGGCTCGTCGCGAACCCGGACCGGTGGGCGGGCGGCGCCGACATCACGATCGCCGACAGCCGGGAACCCGACGTCCTCGCGCTCGTCGAGGACCCGCGGGTCGCGGCGCTGGCGATCACCGACACCTCGTACGCCCGGCTCGCCTCCGGCGACCCGCTCGGCATCGTCAGCATCACCGCCCGCAAGGGCGCCCCGCCCGTCGAGCTGGTGTCCGGGCGACTGCCGGCCGCCCCGGACGAGGTCGCCGTCAACCCCCGGGTGGCCGCCGAGCGCGGGCTGTCCGCGGGGGAGTGGATCGACACGCTGGGAACGGACGGCGCCCCGCACGCGATGACCGTCGTCGGGATCGCGGTGGTGCCCAACGAGAACCACGGCCCGCTCGGGCAGGACCTCCTCGCCACCGGCGACGGGCTGCTCGCGGTGAGCCCCGAGCGCAACCACCCGCTGCTCACCACGCACGTCTACGCCCGGCCCGGCACGGCCGCCGCGCTCGCCGCCGAGCTGGGCGGCCGGCTCGAGCTGTCCCCGCCGACCGTGCCCGAGGCGATCCGCAACCTCGGCGACCTCGGCCGGCTGCCGGACGTGCTCGCGGTGGTGCTCGCCGTCGTCGCCGGGACGGGGCTGGCGCACTCGCTGCTGGTCGGCGCCCGGCGGCTGGCGCGCGAGATGGCCGTGTTCGCCGTGCTCGGGGCCACCCCGGGCCAGGTGCGGACCACGCTCGGCGTGCTGGCCGCGTCGACCGCGGTGCCCGCCGTGCTGCTGGGCGTGCCGGTCGGGCTCGGCGTGGCCCGGCTGTTCTGGTGGCAGGTGGCGTCGACGATCGGGGTCGGCGGCGACATCGACGTGCCGGTCGGGCCGATCGCGCTGCTCATCGCGGCGGTGCCGCTCGGGGCCGCCCTGGTCGCGGCGGTCCCGGCGCTGCGGGCCCGCACCCCCGCGGTCTCCTCGCTGGCGGCCCTCTGATGAGCGGGGCGGGCTGGCACGGGATGCGGGCCGTCGCCCGGGCGGAGCTGCGCTCGGGGTTCCGCGCGCTGCTCGTCCTCGGCCTGATCGCCGGTGTGGTCGGCGGGCTCCTGCTCGGTGCCGCCGTCGTCGCGGACCGCACCGGCAGCGCCTACCCGCGCCTCGTCGAGCGCACCGGGCTCGACGACGCCCGCGCCTACCTCCCCGCCGACCTCCCCGAGGTCACGGCCGGGTTCGCCGGGCTGCCCGGCGTCGAGGAGAGCTGGACCGCCTACGCGTGGATCGCGCAGATCGCCGGGCCCACCCTGCAGTACACCTCGGTGATCGCCGGCCCCGAGCGGCCGGACGACCTGGTCACGCCGGTGATCGTCGCCGGGCGCGCGCCGCGCGTCGAGGCGGCCGACGAGCTGCTCGTCGGCGAACCCCTCGCCGCCGCGGCCGGGCTGCGCGTGGGTGACCGGATCACGCTGAAGATGCTGACCCTGCGCCAGGTCGCGCGGTTCGACGTCGGGTTCGGCGAGCCGGAGGGTGCCACCCGGCGGATGACGGTCGTCGGCATCGGGCGGATGCCGTCGTGGAACGGCCCCCTCGGCGACTCCATGTCGACGCCCGCCTTCGCCGCGCAGAACGCCGGCGCCGCGGGTGGTCGCTCGGGGTTCGCGCGGCTCGCCTACACCGGCGACGCGGCGGCCGACGCCGCGCTGCGGGACCGGTTCGTCGCCTCCCTCGCCCGCAGCTACCAGGGCCAGCCGCGGCCGTTGATCGTCGGCAACTACGTCCCGGAGATCCCGGTCTTCCCGACCACGGACGCCGATCCCGCGGTCGCCGCGGCCGAACGCGTGCTCGGCATCGGGCTGTGGGGGTTCGCCCTGGTCGTGGCGGTGGGCGGGTGCGTCGTCGTCGGGCAGGGGCTGGTGCGCCACCACGCCCGCGGCGCCGTCGACCAGCGGGTGGAGAACGCCCTGGGCATGACGGTGGCCGAGCGCATCGGGGCCCGGGTGCTCGCCGCCGGCGTGGGCGCGGCCGCGGCGGCGGTCGTCACGGCCGGGATGACGCTGGCCGCCGGCGCCATCGAACCCATCGGCAGCCAGGCCCGCTTCGAGCCCGACACCGGCTTCCGGCCCGTCTGGGGCACGATCGCCGGCGGCGGCGCGGTCGTGCTGCTCTGCTTCCTCGCCCTCGCGGCCGGCAGCGCGGCGCTGGCCGGGCTCGAGGCCGTCGCCCGGCCGCCGGCCGGCCGGCACCGGCCCGCCCGCTGGGCCGTGCGCTGGCCGCCGCTGTTCGTGGGGCTGCGGCTCGCCCTGCGCGGCCGCACGGTGCCCGGGACCATCGGCCTGCCCGCCGCGATCACGGCGACCGGCATCGCGGTGACGGTCGCCGGGATCGTCGCGTCGACCATGCTCGGCGCCAGCCTGCAGCGGCTCGTCGACACCCCCGCCCGGTACGGGTTCACCTCCGACCTCACCATCGCCGACGCCCGCGAGCCGGACATGGCCGCGCTGGCCGCCGATCCCCGCGTCGCCGGGCTGACCGAGGTCGAGACCGGGCGCGTGACCATCGATCCGGCCCGGTCCCGGCAGATCGACGCCTACGCCCACGTGCTGCGCAAGGGCGACATCCCGGTCTCGCTGGTCGACGGCCGGCTGCCGGCGGTGCCGGGGGAGGTGGCCGTCGGGGCGCGGGTGGCGGTGCGCGAGCAGCTCGGCCTCGGCGACTCCGTCGAGGTCACCTCGTCGGACGGGCGCACGGCCCGGCTCACCGTGACCGGCGTGGCCGTCCCGCAGCCCGAACGCGGCGCGCCGCTCGGCGAGGGCCTGCTGATGACGCCGGACCAGCTGCGCGAGCTCTTCCGGCAGCCGCTGGCGTCGGCGCACGTCCTGGCCGCGCCGGGGCAGGCGGGCGCGCTCTACGGCGACCTCGCGCAACGGCTCGAGGTGCACCTGCCGGGCATGCCGCCGGAGATCGACACCCTCGCCGGCCTGCTCCGGCTGCCCGAGATCCTGGCGACGCTGCTCGCCGCCGTCGCCGTGGCGGGGCTGGTCCACACGCTGATCAGCGCGGTCCGCCGGCACACCCGGGACGCCGCGCTGCTGTCCGTGCTGGGTGCGACGCCGGGGCAGGTGCGCGCCGCGCTCGGGGTCCTGGCCGGCACGACCGTGGTGCCCGGCGTCGCGTTCGGCGTGCTGCTCGGGCTGGGCGGCGGCCGGCTGCTGTGGTGGCAGGTGGCGAGCCAGACGGGCGTGGCGCCCGACGTCGCGGTGCCGGTGTGGCCGATCGCGCTGATCATCCCTGCGGTGCTGGTCGGGTCGCTGGTGCTCGGTGCGGTGCCGGCGGTGCGGATGGCCCGGGAGCCCGTCGCCGCCTCGCTCCGGGCCGGGTGAGTCCCCGGCCGCGGGCCGGATGCGCGGCTACGCCGCGAGCCGGTGCGCGGCTACGCCGCGGTGCTGATCCGGTTCCAGAGGTCGAGCAGCACGGGGGCGCCGAGCTCCTCCTTGTGCAGGTAACCCGCGATACCGGGACCGCCGGGGTCGATCCGCAGGTCCTCGAGACGGTAGGTCGAGCACAGCACGGTCCGGGTGCCCGGCGCGGCGGCGGAGACCCGCGCGGCCGCCTCGGCGCCGTCGATACCGGGCAGGTTGACGTCCATCAGCACGAGGTCCGGGTGCATCTCGGCGACGGCGTCGACGGCGGCCTCGCCGGTCTCCGCGACGCCCGCGATCTCCCACCCGGGCATCCGCCGGATGACCGCGGCGGCGGCGAACCGGAACGGCCGGTGGTCGTCCACCACCAGCACGCGCACCCGCGCCGTCGACGCGGCTCGTTGCTCCATGCGGGACAGTGTGCCCCGCCTGCGTCCGGTCCGCCGAGGATGCGGCCCGGTGGCCGCCCGGGGTGTCCACCGCCTGGAGTGACTGTGGTGCTGGCCCCACCCCTGTTCACGGGTTGAACCCCTCGTCGCCGCGGGCCCCGCGGCGGGACAGTTCCCCTCGTCATCCACCGGGCCGGTCACGGCCCCCGGGCGAGGGCCGACGGGCCCGGACCGCCACATCCCGAGAGGACCACCCATGACCGGCACCATCGCCCGAGCCGCCGCCGCCGTCGCCGTCGCGGCCTCGGTCACCCTCGCCACGGCGGGCACCGCCCTGGCCGCCGAGCCGGGCGCGCCGCCCGGCCCCGGGGCGTCGCCCCAGCAGGCCACGCCGACCGAGAAGGCCGCCGCCGAGGTACGCCCGGCGATCGTTTACCTCACCGAGACCTTCACCGCCTACGTCGGTGACGGCACCGGCCTGTACTACAACAACGGCCAGCCGCTCACGCTCAACGCCACCTGCACCGGTTTCGGCGTGAACCCGCAGGGCTACATCGCGACCGCCGGCCACTGCGTCGACACGACCAGCCCCGACGGCGTCCGCGCGGACTTCATCGCCATGGTCGCGCAGGACCTCGCCGCCCGCACGCCCGGTGTGACCGTGCAGGACGCCATGACCTACGGCATGGCGAACTGGACCGTGGAGGGCCAGGCCAAGGGCTCGCCGATCGACGCGCAGTACTCGGCCGTGATCGGCTCCGGCACCGGCAGCGGCACCAAGGGCGAGGTCGTGCCGGCCCGCCTCGTCGACTTCCGCCCGCCGGCCCAGGGCGACGTCGCGCTGCTGAAGATCGAGAGCTCGGACCTGCCGTCCGTGCAGCTCGGGACCGACACGGACGCGGCCATCGGCACCCCGGTGCTGTCGATCGGCTACCCGGCCGCCGCCGACGCCGTCACCGACACGACCCTCGAGCCGTCCAACAAGGACGGCCAGATCAGCACCAAGCGCACCATGGGCAGCGTCCCGTACTACGAGACCTCCGCCTCCCTCTCGCCCGGCATGAGCGGCGGCCCGACCGTCGACATGGACGGCGACGTCCTGGGCATCAACAGCGCCCACCTGCCCAACGACCAGGCCTTCAACTTCATCGCCCCGGCGGGCGGGCTGAACGAGCTGCTGGCGCGCAACGGCGTGCAGAACCAGCTGGGCCCCAACGACACCCTCTACCGTGACGCGCTCGCGAACTACTACGCCGGCCACTACACCGACGCGATCGCGGGCTTCGAGCGGCTGCTGCTCGTCGACCCCGACCACGGGCAGGCGCAGCAGTTCAAGACCGAGGCCGCGAAGGCCAAGGAGCGCTTCGGCGACACCCCGGTCGTCCCGGTCGCGCAGCAGAGCGACGACACCGGCCCGTGGGGTCTCGCCCCGTGGCTGTTCTGGACGATCGTCGGCGGTGCGGCCGCGCTGGTCGTGGGCGGGATCGCGCTGCTGGTGGCGATGCTCCGCCGGCGCAAGGGCCGCGGCGAGGGCGTCGTGGCGGACATCCCGGCCCCGCGCGACCCGCGCCTCGACGGCTACGCGGACTGGACGTCCGGCGCGCAGGCCCCGCGCATGCCGCAGGCACCGTGGGGGAGCACGCCGATGCCCCAGCCGGCCCGGCAGGCCCCGCAGGCGCCGGCCTGGCAGCAGCCGGCCCGGCCCACCGGACCGACCGGTCCTGCCGACGGCCCGACCACGGTCGTCACCCCGGCCGACATCATGGCCTCGCAGCGCCCCGCGCCGGCCGCCCCGTTCGTGAGCCCCGGTGCGCCGGTCACGCCGGTCACCCCGCAGCCCCCGGCGGCCCCCACGCCGCCGCCGGCCCCGGCCGCCCAGCCGGTCAACGGGTCGGGTGAGGAGGCCGCCGCGCCCACCGCGGTCGTCTCGATCCCGAAGGCCGGGAGCTGCACGAACTGCGGCTCGACCGTCACCCCCGGCGCGGTCTTCTGCGCCACCTGCGGGACCCGCCAGAGCTGACCCCGCAGCACGGACCCGCTGCACCGACCCGAGGGCCGGCCCGGACATCCGGGCCGGCCCTCCGGTCGTCCGGCGAAAAAAATCTTCCGCGGCCGTGTCGAAAAGGCGGGTGCCTCTCCGACCACTCCGAGAGCGGCGCCCACGAGGGCGCCCCGGATGCGGGAGGAACCGCCGTGCGCACCCTGATCCACTTCGTCCACACCTCGCTCGACGGCCGCATCCAGGGCCCGCAGGGCGAGTTCGACTGGCCCGAGATGGGCCCGGAGCTGTCGGCCTACTCGATCGAGCTGAACGACCAGCTGGACACGCTGCTCTACGGCCGTCGGGTCTGGGAGATGATGGCCGCCTACTGGCCGAACGCCGACAAGGTCTCCGACCACCCGCACGACCGGGCGTACGCGCCGCGGTGGCGGGCCACGGACAAGGTCGTGGTGTCCCGCACCCTCGAGCGGGTCGACGCCGAGAACACCACCCTGATCCGGGACGACGTGCTCGCCGAGGTGGCGGCGCTGAAGGAGCGCCCCGGCAAGGACATCGTGCTGATGGGCGGGGCGGCCCTCGCGGGTTCGCTGGCCGCGGCGGGCCTGGTCGACGAGGTGCGGATCTGCCTGCACCCGGTCGTCCTCGGCGGACCGCACGCGGTGCTGGACACCGGCGGCACCCGACTCGCCTTCGACCTCGTCGGCACCCGGGTGTTCGACGGCCGCGTGGTCGAGACGACCTACCGCACGCGGCGGTGACCGTCGACCCCCCTGGTCAGGTCCGACCGCCGCGATCCTCGCCTCGCTGCCCGTCGACACCCGGGGACGCGCGGTCGTCGAGGTCCCGACGGCGGAGGACCGGCAGGAGCTCGCGGGCCTGCCGGGCGTCGAGGTCCGGTGGGTCGTCCGCGACGACCCCGCAGCCACGCCCGGCCGGGAACCGGATCACGCTCCCCGGCCGCCCGCCCGTCGTCGGTCCGGGGACCTGGCAGGCCGCCCGGGACGAGCTCCTGGTCCGCGAGAAGGCCCACACCCGCGCGGGCGACGCCCTCGCCGCGGCCCGCCGCCGTGCCCGGAACGAGGGTTCCCGGGCCTACGAGGCGCGGGCGTCGGGCTCCGGCGGGCGATGCCCGGGCCGCCGATCGGGCCGGGAATGCTCGGAGCGGTGATCAGGGCGGTGCTCGGTGCGCTGGTGCGCCGGATGCGGCCGGCGGGCGACGAGGACCGTCGCCGGCGGGAGGTTGCGCCAGACGACCGGCATCGCCTCGACCTCGGCGAAGCGGGCCGCGAAGGCCCGGCGCAGCTCGCGCGCCCGGTTCGGCAGCGCGGTGCGGGTGAGGACGGCGGTCGCCATCCCGTCGGGGGTGAGGGCGGCTGCGATCGCGTCGAGCACGGCGTCGCGCCGGTGGGCGGGCAGGAGCGTCCACGGCAGCGACGTCACGACCGCCTCGGCGCGTGTGATGCCGGCGTCGGCGAGCAGCGCCGGGAGCCGCTCCGCGTCGCCCTGCCGGACGTCGACGCCGGGCAGGTGCGCGGCGAGGTGCCGGGCGAGCACCTCGTCCAGCTCGACCGCCAGCAGTCGCGATCCCGCCGGCAGCCGCTCGTGGATCTGCCGGGTGAGCGCCCCGGTGCCCGCGCCCAGCTCGACGACGGTCGGGGTGCCCGAGTCGGGCAGCAGGCGGGCGAGCTGCGCGGCGAGCGCGCGGCCGGACGGCGCCGGGGAGCCGAACAGGTGCGGGCGGCGGATCGCCCGGCAGAGGAAGGCCCAGCCGGCGCGGTCGTGGACGCGGCCGGACGAGATCCGGGAGGTCATGCGCGCAAAATGCACCATCCGCGGCGTTCCCGCAGCGCGGAGGGCGGAACGATCACCTGTTCTGCACATAGACACTCCGGCGCCGAGACCAGGACAATGACCAGCGGGGACAGCCGGCGCATGATCACTCGGGCCGTCCCTGGGCCGTCCGAGCCTGCTCAGAGGCCTCCTGGCCCGTGCTCCACGCCGCGTCGACGGCCTTCCGCGTCCGGTCCTCCGACCCCGGCAGGAGGTGCCCGTACGTCGTGAGCACGAGTGTCGTGTTGTCGTTCCCGAGCCGCTCGGCAACGGCCACCACGGATTCACCCGCAACAGCGGCACGCTCGCGTGGTGATGAGGTAGTACGTGCTGAGGGGATGCGGGACCTGGCCGAGGACCTCGGCAGATGTTGAGGAGCCGATGAGCGGCTGGCCCGTCTGGAGAGAGTCGACCGATTGACGTCGTGGACCGGTGGACCCACGACGTCCCCACTGCCTGTCGATCCGGGCAACTGGCCACGCTGACCACCCGGGCTCGGGCAATACGTAGTTGTACGCATACGCCCCAATCGGGCAGGACAGGACAAACCTGCATCAAAGAGGCACTTCTTCTGGTTCGCCAGCGTGACGATCACATGACCTGGAGCGAACACTCTGACGCGCTCGCAGACGCGAGTCGCAGTCCTCAATGGAGAGGTCGTCCATGAAGCTCTCGCGTACCTTGCTGGCGACAGCCGTGGCCCTGCTCGGTGCCTTCGCCTTCACCGGCACGGCACAGGCCGCTGAGGTGACCACTTTCCACCTGCAGGGAAGGAACACCGCGGGTGACAACGGGTACTGCTCATTCCCCGTCACGATCCTCTACACCAGTAACCAGAAGCTGCGGCCGGGCCCCAACGGTCTGGTGACCGGAAACGCCACCGCCAAGGTCACCAACGACATAAGCGGCAAGACGCTCACCTACAATGTCAGCGGACCCTCAAGGACCACCATCAATTCCGATGGGACCTTGACCGCCGTCGCAGGCGGGCCGAACCTCCTGTTCACCACCGTCGCCAACAGCTACCCAGGGGTGCCGCAACTGGCGTACAGCACCGGCCGCGTGCAGTTCACGCTCACCCCGCCTGCCGCGCCTGGCTCGCCCCCGGAGGGCAATTTTGGAAGGACCACGAGCTACAGCCTGAGCGGCTCCCGGACGGATGTCTGCGCTGCTCTTGCGTAGGTGACGAGCGTCATCCGACCGCCAAGCCGCGCTTCTGAGTGAAGTATGGCGGGGTCGGCCCGGAGGTCTTCGAGGGCCGACCCCGCCTCGCGATCGAGGATGTCACGCAGCGGGATAGCGATAGCCGTCGGCGAGGGCGGCCGCTACTTCGTGGAGGAGACGCACGCGATCGTGCGGCCGTAAGAACCTAGTCCTCGTTGGGCCGATCGCCCTCGCGGTCCTTCTGAACCGGCCTGGCTCCGTCGGAGGCGTGGTTCAGGCCACCTCGGGTGTCGAGGCAGCCTCGTTCAGGTCACGGTAGCGCTGTTCGAACTCCGCGGCGGGACGTGTCCGAGCGCGGAGTGCAGTCGGGCGTGGTTGTACTAGTGCACCCACTCCGCGGTCGCGCGCTCGAACTCGGCCCGTCCGCTCCAGGAGCGGGGGGTGGCGCTCGACGAGCTCGGTCTTGAACAGCCCGATGGTGGACTCCATGAGTGCGTTGTCCAGAGCGTCGCCGACGGTGCCGATGGAGCCGGCGATCCCGGCCTCGCGCAGGGCTTCGTGAACGCCAGAGACGTGTATTGCGACCCAGCATCGGAGTGATGGACCAGTCCGGTGGCGGTGAATTCGGCATTCGCTCGTCTGCGGGGTGAACAGGGCCTGCTCGAGCACCGACAGCAACAGCGGCGTGCCCTTCGAGGTGCTGACTCGCCAGCCCAGTATGCGCCGGGAGTAGACGCCGGTGAGCAACGCGACGTAGCAGAACCCGGCCAACGTCCACACGTAGGAGAAGTCCGCCACCCACCACTGGTCCGACTTGGAGGTGGGCAACGTGTCCTATGTGGAACCGCTCGGGTCATCCCTGGGCCGCAGCAGGCTGCGTCACCGCCGGACACGCCGGGACGGATCAGGGCATCTTGTGGTCCAGAAATCGGCTAATCAGGCAAGTCGACTAATGAGTCGAGGTCCAAACCTCAACCCCGAATGCTAGTTACCTGTTCTGCAGGTAGACCAGCACCGCGGACACCCGGCGGTTGAGGTCGCGCTCCTCGGAGAGCCCGAGCTTGGAGAAGATCGAGTTGGTGTGCTTCTCGATCGCCCGCTCGGACAGCACGAGCGCGGCGGCGATCGAGGCGTTGCTCTTGCCCTGCGCCATCTCGCCGAGGACCTCGAGCTCGCGCGGGGTGAGCGCGTCGAGCTCCGACGGCTTCGCCCGCTGCGCCGCAACCAGGCCCTCGATCACGGTCGGGTCGATCACCGAGCCGCCGTCGGCGACGCGGCGCACCGCCTCGGCCAGCTCGTCCCCGTCGGCCACCCGCTCCTTGAGCAGGTAGCCGCGCCGGGCGGTGCCGTCGGCGAGCAGGGTCAGCGCGTACTGCGCCTCCGCGTACTGCGACAGCAGGATCACGCCGGTCTCCGGCTTGCGGACGCGCAGGTCCGCGGCCACGGAGAGGCCCTCGTCCGAGTTGGTCGGGGGCATCCGGATGTCGGTGACCACGACGTCCGGGTCGTGCTCGTCGATCAGCGCGGTGAGCGTCGGCAGGTCGGGGGCCGCACCGACGAGCGAGAGGTCCTCGGTGCCGTCGATCAGGCGCACCAGTCCGTGCCGGAGCAGGGCGTTGTCCTCCGCCAGGACCACTCGGATCTTCACACGCCCAGCCTAGAGGGGGCCCCGCGCGGCACGGGGGTGTGCCGACCACACCGTTGCCGGGCAGTGACCACCCGCGCGGACGCAGGGTGACACCGGTGCCCCGGCGGCGTCGTCCCGCGAGGGTTCCCGTCGAGCGATCCGAAGGAGCCGACGATGTCCCTGCACCTCTCGGCCGACGACTACGCCGGCCACACCCTCACCGCGCCCGCCCCGGCCGTGCCGCCCGCGACGGGCTTCCGGCGGCGTGCTGTCGGCCTCTCGGCGGCGGTCGGTGGCCTGCTCGTCACCGCGGGCTTCGCGACGACGGTCTGGGAGACCGGCGAGGGGACCCTCGCCTACCTGGACTCCCTGAGCGTGGACCCGCTGCGCAGCCAGGTCGCGGCGGTCCTGCTGTTCTTCGGCTACATGGGGATCACGCCGACGCTGCTGGCGCTCGCCGCGATGACCCGCCGGCGCGGGCGGGTGCTCGGCAGCCTGGCCCTGATGCTGTCCTGGATCGGGACGCTGGCCCTGCCCGGCCTGCTGGTCACGGACTTCTACGACCTGTCCATCCGCCAGCACCTCGCGCCCGACGTGGCCGTGCAGGTGTCCGAGGGCGCGCAGAACCTGCCGCTGGCGGCGTTCCTGGGCGGGCCGACGATCATGCTCGTGTTCCTCGGCCTGGCGCTCGGTGCGGTCGCGGGCCGGCGGGCCGGCTTCCTGCACTGGAGCCTCGCCCTGACGATCGTCGCATCGGTCGGCCTGATCATGGTGCCGGCGCTGCGCTACAGCGCGGCGGCCAACATCGTCGGCGGCGCGCTGCTCGGCCTGTACCTGCTGGTCGTCGGGATCCGCGCGCTGCGGATGAGCGACCGCGAGTGGGTCACCGGCACCCGTGAGTGCCGATAGTCGCTCTGGCGACCATTCGCACTCACGACCGGATCAGTGCAGGCCCAGCACCGGCTCGCGCGGGCGCTCCGCGCGGGCCGGGGGCACGGCCGCGAGCACGAGCGGCGGCACCCGCCCGCCGGAGCGCAGCGCGCGGCGCCGGGAGCGCAGGTAGAGCCACGGCCCGGAGAGCAGCGCCCGGTGCCGCCGGCCGGAGCCCGGTGCGGCGGGCTCGGCGCCACCCGTCACCCCGGCGTCGCGGTCGGCGATCGCGCCCAGCCGGCGCACGGCCGCCGGGATGCGGCGCAGCGCTGCGGCCCGGCCGCGCGGCGAGAGCGCGACCTTGGTGAGGAAGCCGGCCAGGCCGACCGCGTAGCCCTCGACCTGCTCCTGCAGCCCGACGAGGTCGCTGCGGTGGTGGTGGCGCACCCAGGCGGCCGGCTCGTAGGCCAGCACGTGCCCGGCGAGCACCAGCCGCACCAGGAACTCGCAGTCCTCGCCGCTGCGGGTGGGGGAGCCGGGGCCGAAGGCCTCGTCGAACCCGCCGATCTCGCGGGCGACGTCCGCCCGCACGGCCAGGTTCGCGCCGATCCCCAGCAGGCCGGGGGCGAACGGGAAGATCGCCGAGTCCGCGGGCGGCGCGGCGAGCGAGAAGGTCCGCGGGCGGAAGCCCTTGGCCCAGCCCAGCGTTGCGTCGGCGAGGAGTTCCTGCTCGGTGTCGAGGCGCGCGGCGAGCACCGGCCCGCTCACGCAGACGACCTCGGGGTCCGCGGCGAACGCGCCGGCGAGCCGGCGGGCCCAGGCCGTGTCGACCTCGGTGTCGTCGTCGGTGAAGGCGACGAGCCGGGTCTCCGCCTCGGCCAGCCCGCGGTTCCGCCCGGCGGACGTGCCCCGGCGCGGCTCGCGCAGGTAGCGGACCCGGGGGTCGCCGATGGCGGCGACGACCCGCTCGGTCGCGTCGTCGGCCGGGTCGTTGTCGACCACGAGCACCGTGACGGCGGGGTGGTCGCCGGCCAGCACGGCGCGCACCGCGCGGCCCAGGCTCTCGGCGCGCCCGCGGGTGGCGATCACGACGGTGACCGGCTCGACGGAGCTCGGCACCGGCCGCGGCTCCGGCAGGGCCCCGAGCTGCTCGCGGACCGCGTCGGCCACGGTCACGGCGTCGGCCACGCCGGCGCGCAGCGGCACGGTCACCTGCCCCACGGCGTCGCCGTGCGCGGTGACCAGCAGCCTCGCGGCGGTGTAGCGGGGCTCGACGTGCAGGCCCGCGACGTCGTCGACGTCGGTCTCGCCGACCCACGTGGGTCCGTGCTCGTCCGTCATCTCGCGTCCCTTCCGTCCCGGCCCGGCTCCCGGCGTTCGGGCGTCCCGGGTGGGACGAACACCAGTCTCCGCACGCACGCTGTGACCACCCTGAGAACGAGCACATCCCCAGGTCAGTGACGTCCTTGCGGGTGCACCACCGGGTGGTTCACGCGGTTGCGATCACGCTCCGTGTCGATCGCCGATCGACGCGCCCGGGCCGGGGTAGGGTCCTTGCGTGGGTGAGGGATCGAGGGTCCGCCGGCCGCGCGCCGGCATCGTCGTGACCGGGAGCGAGCTGCTCACCGGCGCCGTCCGGGACGCCAACGGGCCGTGGGTGGCCCGCGAGCTGGGCGAGCTCGGGTTCGAGGTCGCACAGGTCGTGCTCGTCGGGGACCGGCCGGAGGACCTGGCCGCCGCGCTGCGCCAGGTGACCGAGGGCGGCGTCGACCTGGTCGTGACCAGCGGGGGCCTCGGGCCGACCGCGGACGACATCACGGTCGAGATCGTCGCGGCGTTCGTGGGTGCGGAGCTGGAGCTCGACACCGCGATGCAGGAGACGATCGGCCGCCGGGTGGCGCGGTGGGCGCGGCGCACCGGGTTCGCCGGGCCCGCCCTCGACGAGGCCACGCGCAAGCAGGCCATGGTGCCGCGGGGGGCCGTCGCGCTGGAGCCGGTCGGGACCGCGCCCGGGCTCGTCGTCCGGCGCCCGGACGGGCCGCTCGTCGTCGTGCTGCCCGGGCCGCCGCGCGAGCTGCAGGGGATGTGGCCGGCCGTGCTGGAGGCGGCGCCCTTCGCGGAGCTGCTCGCCACCGTGCCGCGGGCCGAGGCGAGGTCCCTGCGCTTCTTCAACCTGCCCGAGTCCGAGATCGCCGAGACGCTCCGCGACATCGAGCGCGCCCGGGACCTGTCCGACGTGGAGGTGACGACCTGCCTTCGCCGCTCGGAGCTGGAGGTCGACCTGCACCCGTTGCCCGGCGCCGAGACGGTCGCGGCCGAGCTGGCCGACGAGCTGATCGCGCGGCACCGCAAGCAGCTGGTCAGCGCGGTCGGCGCGACCACGGACGAGCTGCTCGCGGAGGCGCTGCTCGAGCACGGGCTCACCGTCGCGACGGGGGAGTCGTGCACCGGCGGGATGCTGGCGTCGCGGCTGGTCGACCGCGCCGGCTCGTCGGACTACGTCGACGGCGGGGTGGTCGCCTACTCGAACGAGGCCAAGACCTCGCTGCTGGGCGTGCCTGCCGAGATGATCGCGGAGCACGGGGCGGTGTCGCCGGAGGTGGCCCGCGCGCTGGCCGACGGGGCGCGGGAGAAGTTCGGCGCCTCGATCGGCGTCGGGATCACAGGGGTGGCCGGGCCGGGTGGCGGGACGGAGGCCAAGCCGGTCGGGTACGTCTGCTTCTGCGTCACGACGGCCGACGGGCAGGTCCTCGCCCGCGACCCCGTCCTGCCCGGGTCGCGGGGGGACATCCGGGAGCGCTCCACCGACCTCGCGATGCACCTCCTGCTCCGCGCCGCAGGCGGCCTCCCGCACTGAGTCCCGGCACCGCGAGTCGGGCTCCGGCACCGCGAGTCGGGAGTTCTGGCACCGCGAGTCGGGAGTTCTGGCACCGCGAGTCGGGAGTTGTGGCACCGCGAGTCGGGAGTTGTGGCACCGCGAGTCGGGAGTTCCGGCACCGCGAGGCGGGAGTTCCGGCCTCCGGCGAGTCGGGGTGTGGGTTCCCGTGATACGGGGCCGGGCCCGGGGGTGCGGGCCCGGCCCGGCGGCTCAGCTCGCCCGGGCGGCGGCGAAGCGCTGCTGCGCGTCCGCCCAGTTCACGACGTTCCACCACGCCTTGACGTAGTCCGGCTTGACGTTCTTGTACTGCAGGTAGAAGGCGTGCTCCCACATGTCCAGCAGCACGATCGGGACCTGGCCGGCCGGCAGCTGGGACTGCTGGTCGTAGAGCTGGTGCACCAGGAGTCGCTTCCCGAGCTGGTCCCAGCCGAGGATCGCCCAGCCGGAGCCCTGGATCGTGGTGGCCGCGGCCGTGAAGTGGGCCTGGAAGGCGTCGAACGAGCCGAAGTCCTCGTCGAGCGCCGCGGCGAGCTCGCCGTCCGGCTTGTCGCCGCCCTCGGGGGAGAGGTTCTGCCAGAACGCCGAGTGGTTCACGTGGCCACCGAGGTTGAACGCCAGCGTCTTCTCCAGCCCGACGATCGCGTCGAAGTTCCCGCCGGCGCGTGCCTCCGCGAGCTTGTCGAGGACGCCGTTGAGGGCGGTGACGTACGTGTTGTGGTGCTTGGAGTGGTGCAGCTCCATGATCTCCGGCGCGATGTGCGGGGCGAGGGCGCCGTAGTCGTAGGGCAGGTCGGGCAGCGTGTACTGGGCCACGAGGGGTGCTCCGTTCCGTGTCGGGGTCGGTCGTGATCGACGCTATCCCTTGTTGCAACTTCTTCGCAGGTCGAAGTCATCTGCGATAGAGTGATCCGCGTCCGCCCGATGCGGACCCCGGCGTAGGTGATCGTTCTGGCAGCTCGACATCCGTGCGCCACGAGAGGGCCGTCCGGCACGTCCGGCGGCCCTCTCGTCGTTCCGTTTCCGTGTCGGACCGGCTGGTCGCGCTGCCCCGGACCTGCGACGATTCCTGCGTCGCCACCGGCGCTCCCCGCGGTGGCGGGGGAGGTGGACGACGTGGACGACGGCAGGATCTTCGGCGACGGCCTGGCCGTCGGTCCCGATCTCCGCGGAGCCGCGGAGGTCGCGACCGCAGAGGCGCTGGCCGGTTTCGAGGGGCGCGCACCCGATCTGCTGGTGGTCTTCGTGGCCACCGGGCGCGGCGGCGATCCCGACGCGGCGGCCGCGGCCGCCGTGCGCGCCATGGAGATGGCGGGCGCCCGTGCCGCGATCGGCACGACCGCCCACGGCGTGATCGCCGACGGGCGCGGCGTCGAGCAGGAACCGTCGGTCTCGGTGTTCGCCGCGGCCCTGCCCGGCGTCCCGCTCGACACGTTCCGGCTCGGCGCGCGGCGCAGTTCCGGTGGCATCGAGGTCACCGGCACGCCACCCGCGGCGGCCGCAGCCGCCGCGGAGGCGGCGATCCTGCTGGTCGACCCGTTCTCGTTCCCGGTCGGCGGCTACCTCGAGCGGTCCGCCGAGCTGCTCCCGGGCCTGCCGTTGATGGGCGGGCTGGCGAGCGTCGGCGCGGCGCCCGGCGGCAACCGACTCGTACTCGACGGCGAGGTGCTCGACGGCGGCGCGGCCGGCGTGCTGATCGGCCGGGGTGCCGGGGTCCGGACCGTGGTGAGCCAGGGCTGCCGCCCGATCGGGCCGCCGATGATCGTGACCGCGGCGGAGGCGAACCTTCTGCTGGAGCTGGCCGGCGAGCAGGCCTACGCGAAGCTCGGCGCGATCGTCCAGGCGCTGCCGCCGGAGGAGCGGCACCAGGCGGCGCAGGCCCTGCATCTGGGCGTCGCGATGGACGAGTACGCCGACGAGCACGGCCGCGGCGACTTCCTCATCCGTGGCGTGATGGGCATCGACCCGGAGGCGGGCGCGGTGGCGGTCGGCGACGTCGTCGAGGTCGGACGGACCGTGCGCTTCCAGGTGCGCGACGCCGCCGGCGCGGGCGAGGACCTCGCCCACCTGCTCGACGATCTCCCGCAGGTCCGCGGCGCGCTGCTGTTCTCGTGCAACGGCCGCGGCGCGGGCATGTTCCCCGACGCCGACCACGACCCGCGGATCGTCCGGACCGAGCTCGGCGAGATCCCGGTCGCCGGGTTCTTCGCCGCCGGGGAGATCGGGCCGGTGGGTGGGCGGAACCACCTCCACAGCTTCACCGCCTCGGTGCTGGCGTTCGAGTAGTCGGCGGCGCAGCGCTCGAAGCGTCGTGCTCGGCGGGTGCGGGGGTGCTCGGCGGGAAGCGTCGTGTTCGAAGGGGTGCGCGGCGCTCGAACGGGTGTGGCGCGCGTGAGCGCGGGCGCGGCGGTCCGCCGAGGTGCGTCGATCGGGGCGGGTAGAGGCGCCGGAAGTCTCGCGGCTCGTTCGGCCGCCCAGGTCGCCCGGCACAACCGCAGGGCGAGGTCCCACCCCCCGCCGGCCGCCTCGAGCGTCGACACGACCGATACGGCGCGGTCTCACACCCCGGAGGTTGCTCGCACAGGCCGTCGACGGGAGGTGTCACGTCCCGGCGGGTGTGCCGGCACCCGCGGGCGAGTCGAAAGATCCGGAGCACGTCGCCCGGCGCGAGGTTTCGTCAGGAAGATCGACTCACTCGAACGTGCGCAACCGGACCGCTACCGACCACGCTCGGTCAGCGCACCATCCGGAAGAAGGTCCGCACCTCGTCGACGAAGGTCTCCGGCTGCTCCAGGGACGCGAAGTGCCCGCCCGCCACCGGGTGCGAGAAGTGCCGCAGGTCGGTGAACCGGCGCTCGAGCCAGTGCCGCGGCAGCCGGCTCATCTCGTGCGGGAACACCGTGGCGCCGGTCGGCACCTCCACAGTGTCCATGCGGGGTTTGCGGAAGCTCTCCCAGTACAGCCGCGCGCTGGAGGCGGCGCTCGCGGTGAGCCAGTAGATCATCACGTTGTCCAGCAGGCGGTCCCGCGGGATCGTGTTCTCCGGGTGCCCGGCGCAGTCCGTCCAGTCCCAGAACTTCTCGACGATCCAGCACGCCTGCCCGACGGGCGAGTCGGTGAGCCCATAGCCCAGCGTCTGCGGCCGGGTGGACTGCTCGGCCGAGTAGCCGGTGCCCGTGACCTTGAAGCGCTTGGCGAACATCAGCGCCTCCTTCTCCTCGCGGGAGAGGGAGCGGCGCTCGTCCTGGGGCGGGGCCTCGGCCAGCGGCATCGTGAGGTGGATGCCGGCGAGGGCCTCGGGCATCCCGGTACCCAGGGCGGCGGTGATCATCGAGCCCCAGTCGCCGCCCTGCGCGCCGTAGCGGTCGTAGCCGAGGCGGTCCATCAGCTGCGCCCACGCGGTCGCGATCCGCTCGACGCCCCACCCGGACACCGAGGGCTTGCCGCTGAACCCGAAACCGGGCAGCGACGGGATGACGACGTGGAAGGCGTCGGCGGGGTCCTCCGGCTTGGTCAGCGCGTCGATCAGCCCGACGTACTCGATCACCGACCCCGGCCAGCCGTGCGTGAGGATCAGCGGCAGGGCGTTCTCGTGCGGGGACCGGACGTGCAGGAAGTGCACCTCGACGGTGTCGTCGCCGCCGCCGTCGAGACCCGTCGTGAACTGCGGGTACGAGTTCAGCTCGGCCTCGCAGCGCCGCCAGTCGTACTCGTCCGCCCAGTACGCGACGAGCTCCTTCGCGTAGTCGAGCGGCACGCCCTGCGTCCAGCCGCCGACCGTGGCCGGCTCCGGCCAGCGGGTGCGGCGGAGCCGGTCGCGCAGGTCGTCGAGGTCGGCCTCGGGGACGTCGATGCGGAAGTCGCGCACGGCCCTACAGTTGCACGCCGCGTGTGAGGGCGCCGTCGGCCACCAGATTGGTCCCGCTGATCCGGCTCGCGCGCGGGCTCGCCAGCATGACGACGGCGTAGGCGGTCTCCTCGGGCGTTCCCATCCGGCCCGTCGGGTTCAACCCCATGGCCTCGGCGAAGAACTCCGGCTGCGTGCGCTCGATGTTCTGCCAGACCCCGCCGTCGAAGTAGACGTTGCCGGGGGAGACCGCGTTGGCGCGGATGCCCTTGGCAGCGAGGGTGAAGGCGAGCCCGGACATGTAGTGCACGATCGCGGCCTTCATCACGCCGTAGGAGCCGCCGGCGAAGTCCGCCTCGCGCCCGGACACGCTCGACACCGCGACGATCGCCGGCACGTCGCTCTTCTCGAGGTACGGCATCGCCGCCTCGACCATCCGCACCGTGTGCATCAGGTCGACCTCGAAGGAGTTCTTCCAGTTCTCCTCGCCCGGCCCGATGGCCAGGGCGCTGACGTTGGCGATCACGATGTCGATCCCGCTTGCCTCGCCCTCGTCGCGCACCCAGGCGGTGAGGGCCTCCGCGTCGGCGACGTCCAGGGCCCGGCCGCTCGCCCCGGTCGCCTTCGCCTTGGCCGCCACCTCGTCGGCGTTGCGGGCGCAGAAGGCGACCGTGGCGCCCTCTTCCACCAGGAGGTCGACGACGGCGCCGCCGATCCCCTTCGTCCCGCCGGTGACCAGGGCCTTCCGGCCGCTGAGCTGCAGGTCCACGCGTCTCTCCTCTAGATCGTGCGGGCCGTGTCGCGCAGGTGGGCGTGCATGCCCCCGTACGCCGACCCGGCGGGCAGGAGGTTCTTGGCGATCTTGGTGACCGCGCTGTAGTTCGTGTCGACCACGTTGGCCAGCGGCGACTCGGAGATCTGGGTGAGCAGCTGGTAGGCGTCGAGCCGGTCCAGCCCGTACAGCTCGCCCAGCCAGGCGATCATGCCGATCTGGCTGGCCCGCCAGGCGTCCTCCAACGGCCGGGCCGAGCCGACGACGGTGTAGTGCGTGTCCGACTCGATCCGCGGCCAGACCGTCGGCGTGTCCTTGATCAGCTCGACGATCAGCGTGACGTCCATGGCGCCCTCGACGGCGGTGCCGCAGCTCTCGCCCTCGCCCTGGCGGTAGTGCCCGTCGCCGACCGAGAAGAGCGCACCCTCGACGTTGACTCCCAGGTAGCAGGTCACGCCCGGCTTCATCTCCGGCGTGTCCATGTTGCCGCCGAACAGGTCCGGCACCAGGCTCGACCGCACCTCGCGCCCTGCCGGGGCCACGCCGACCGTGCCCAGCATCGGGTTGCACGGCAGCTCGAGCTCCAGGTCGACGCTCTGCGCCGCGAAACGGACGACGCCCCGCGCCCGGTCGAGCTCGTAGATCCAGGTCCGCTCGGGCAGCGGGTCGTGCAGCAGCGCGGTGCGCTCGGTGGTGGAGAGCGCGCCGAAGAACGGGATCGTCGACGACGCGCCCCAGTCCCGCGCCGGCGTCATGTCGACGAAGTGCAGCGCGAGCGTGTCGCCCGGCTCCGCGCCCTCGACGAAGAACGGGCCGGTCTGGGGGTTGACCTCGGCCATGTTCAGCACGGCGCTGGGGCGGTCGCTCGTGGAGGTCAGCCGCCCGGAGAAGGCGTCCTCGGTCCAGAGCCGCAGCAGCGTGCCCGGCGTGATCCGGTGCGACGGCGCCACCCCGCCGAAGGTCCAGACGTACTGGTCACGCGTCGGCCGGTACTCCACCACGTCCATGCCGGCGATCGTTGCGCCTTCACCCAGCGCGCCACAACCCCGGACGGGGTCACGGCTGCGTGGCGAGTGCGGACGCGCCGAGGGCCCGCGAGATGCCGCGCGCGGCGGCCAGCACCGCGGGCACGTAGGCGTGCGGGTTCGCCTCGATCGGGACCACGATGGACAGTGCGGCGACGACCCGGCCCTGGCCCGCCCGGATCGGCGCCCCGACCGACTGGGAGACCATCTCGATCTGCTGCTCGCTGATCGCCACGCCGGTGCGGCGGACCTCCCCCAGGAGGTGCCGCACCCGGTCCGGCTCGGTCAGCGTCCGCTCCGTGAAGCGGCGGAAGGGCGCCGCCAGCACCTTCTCGACGTGCTCGGGGTCGGCGTGCGCGAGCAGCGCCAGCCCGACGCCCGTGGCCGTCGCCGGCAACCGGGACCCGGCGCGCGACCGGATGCTCACCGCGTCCCGGGCCGCGAGCCGCTCGACGTAGACGACCTCGGCGCCGTCGAGCACGGCGAGCTGGACGTTCTCCCGGGTGACCTCGTGCAGGTCCTCGAGGTACGGCATCGCCCGCTCGCGCAGCCCGAGCCCGCGCGGGGCCAGCGCACCCACCTCCCAGAGCCGCAGCCCCACCCGGTAGAGCCCGCCCTCGCCGCGCTCGAGCGCGCCCCACGCGGCCAGCTCGCCGACGAGCCGATGGGTCGTGGTGAGGGGGAGCCCGGTACGCCTGCTGATCTCGGTGAGGGAGAGCTCCGGGGTGGCTGCGGTGAAGGCCCCGAGGACGTCGAGGACCCGCGCCGTCACCGTCGACCTGCCCGCCACGAGCGGGCATTCTTCCGCACAACGGAAGGCTGGTCGAGCGGTGAGGGCTCCGTGCCCCACAGTGCTGGGCGACGCGCCGACAGGCACCGTGCAGCGAGACGCTCGGAGAGGAGCGATCGATGACCCTGGCCCATCCCCGGCCCTACCTGCAGCCGAGGGACACCCACCCGCCGCTGGACTTCGCGGGGTACAAGAGCACCGGGCTGCGGGCCCCGACGCAGCGGCCGATCGTCGTCCCGCAGCGGTTGACCGAGGTCACCGGCCCGCTGCTCGTCGGCGAGATCGGGCCGAACGACCACGACCTGACCCGCCAGCACGAGGGCGAGCCCCTCGGCCAGCGGATCACCGTGTCCGGCCGCGTGCTCGACTCCGACGGCCGCCCGGTCCCGGACACGCTGGTGGAGGTCTGGCAGGCCAACGCCGCCGGCCGCTACGCGCACAAGCGCGACAACTGGCCCGCCCCGCTGGACCCCAACTTCTCCGGCGGCGGCCGTGTGGTCACGAACTCGCTCGGCGAGTACTCGTTCACCACGATCAAGCCCGGCGCCTACCCGTGGGGCAACCACCACAACGCCTGGCGGCCGGCCCACATCCACTTCTCGCTGTTCGGGCGGGCCTTCACCCAGCGGCTCGTGACGCAGATGTACTTCCCCGAGGACCCGCTGTTCGCGTTCGACCCGATCTTCCGGTCGGCGCCGGAGGGCGCCCGGGAGCGGATGATCTCGACCTTCGACATGGACACCACCCAGCCCGAGTGGGCGCTGTCCTATCGCTGGGACATCGTGCTGCGCGGCCGCGAGCAGACCCCGTTCGAGGAGCCCCATGAGTGAGCAGCTGCCGCTGACGCCGTCCCAGACCGTCGGGCCGTACCTGCGGCTCGGGCTGGACTGGCCGAAGGGCGCCGACGTCGTTCCGCCCGGCACCCCGGGCGAGATCGTGATCTCCGGGATCGTCTACGACGGCGCCGGCGTGCCGATCACCGACGGGCTGATCGAGACCTGGCAGGCCGACCCGGACGGCCGCTTCGCCCACCCCGACGACCCGCGCGGGGCCGTCGAGCCCTCCGTCCCGGGCTTCCTCGGCTTCGGGCGCAGCTGCACGGACGAGACGGGCCGCTGGAGCGTCCGGACCGTGCTGCCCGGCGCGTTGCCGGCGCTGGACACCGAGGCCCAGGAGGCGCCGCACCTCGACGTGTCGGTGTTCGCGCGCGGCCTGCTCGACCGCGTCGTCACCCGGATCTACCTCGCCGGCCAGCCCGGCAACGACGCCGACCCGCTCCTCGCCGCCGTGCCGGCCGAGCGGCGGGACACGCTGGTCGCCGAGAAGGTCGGGGAGGCGGAGTACCGCTTCGACATCCACCTGCAGGGCGACCGGGAGACGGTCTTCCTGCAGGTCTGATCCCTCGTCAGGGCACGTTCGCGAAGCTCACCGAGCGGAACGTGTAGTCGCCGGAGCCCGGCGACACCGAGTCCGGGGAGGTCCAGCGCGCCGCCTGATGCGCGGCCGCTGCGGCCTCCCCGCTCGTGTTCTCGGCGTCCTCCTGCTGCTGCGCGCAGGTCTTCGCGGACAGCAGGGCGACCTTGTCGGTGCGGTTCACCGACTCCGTCCAGTCCGCGCCGGGGCCGGTGGCCAGCGACGTCAGGTCGTAGCAGTGCCCGACCTTCGGGTCGACGAGCGTGTCCGACTGGGGCGACCAGGAGCCGTCCCACGCGGTCCCGTTCTGCGCCAGGTAGTAGCCGTGCGCGACGGCCGGATCATTCGTCGGGGCCGCGGAGGCCGCCGTGGCGGCCGCGACGCCACCCGTCGCGACGAGCGCGATGACCGCGAGTGCCAGTGCCGTCCGACGCATGTCCGGCCGTCCCCCTGTCGATGTCCCGGCCCGCCACCCGGACGGGTGGCGATCGACCTCACACAGTCAACGCGCGTGCCACGGACCGGTGACGGGTAGAGCTGATCACGACTCCGTCACGGATCTCCCCGTCGGGATGAAAGATCGTCCCTCACAGCGTTTGCACAGCTGAGGAAGGGCGTAGACCCAGGCGGGGATGCGACAAAGGTACCGGTCACGGGGATCGGCGGAAGAGGTGGACGGGTGACGGCGAGCAGGGCGGTCGGGGTGACGCACCCGGGGCACGTACTCGCCGAGCTCACCGCCGGTGCCGTGGCGGGACTGGGCCGTGGGGCCGCTGCGTTCCGGGCGCGCTTCCCGCTGCTGGCGCAGCTGGTCCGGTACAGCGTGGTCGGCGGGCTCGGCACCGCCGTCAACGCCCTGCTCTACCTGCTCATGCGGCTGGTCCTCGACGCCGTGCCGGCCAACCTCGTCGCGCTGCTGCTCAGCACCGCGGTGAGCACCGAGATCAACCGACGCTTCACCTTCCAGGGGGCCTCGGCCCACCGCTGGCGGGTCTACATCCAGGACGCGGGGACCGTCGCCTTCTACGCCGGCTACAGCACCGCCGTGTTGCTGGTCCTGCACGAGATCGTCCCCGGCGCCACGCCGCTGGAGGAGACGGCGGCGGTCACACTGGCCAGCGTGCTCGGCGGGCTGATCCGGTTCGCCGTGCTCAAGGCGTGGGTGTTCGAGACCCGGTCCGGGGACGCCGAACCGGCTGCCGACGGCGATCGGCCGGGCTACGGTCCGGACCATGGCGGACACGACGGGGTTCACGTCCTTCGACGTCACGGTCGACGGGGTCAGGATCCACGGGACGCGCGGCGGCGAGGGCCCTCCGGTGCTCCTGCTCCACGGCTTCCCGCAGAGTCACGTGATGTGGCGACCGGTGATGCGCGAGCTGGCCGAGCGGCACACGGTCGTCGCGACCGACCTCCGCGGGTACGGGGAGTCCGACCGTCCGCCCTCCGGTGAGGACCACTACGGCTACTCGTTCCGCGCCATGGCGACCGACCAGGCCGGGGTGATGGCCGAGCTGGGTTTCGAGCGGTTCGCCGTCGTCGGGCACGACCGGGGCGCCCGCGTGACCCACCGGCTCGCCCTCGACCACGCCGACCGCGTGGAGAAGCTGGCGCTGCTGGACATCCTGCCGACGAGCTACGTCTACGAGCACGTCGACCGCGCGCTCGCCCAGGCCTACTACCACTGGTTCTTCTTCATCCAGCCCGCCGACGTGCCCGAGCGTCTCATCGCCGGCGACCCCATCTACTACCTGCACCGCCTGCTCGGCAGCTGGGGGAGCGGGCTCGCGGCCCACGACGCCGAGTCCCTGGCCGCGTACGAGAAGGCCTTCGCCGACCCCGAGGCGCGGCACGCGATGCTCGAGGACTACCGGGCCGGCGCCACGATCGACCTGGAACACGACGCCGAGGGCGCGACGCTCCGTGCGCCGACCCTGGTCCTGTGGGGCGAGAAGGGCGTGGTCGGCCGCAACCCCGAACCCCCGACCGAGGTCTGGCGCCGCCACGCCGCCGACCCCGCCCTCGTCACCGGCCGGGCGATCCCCGACGCCGGGCACTTCCTGGTGGAGGAGAACCTGCCCGCCACCCTCTCCGCCCTGCGCGACTTCCTGTGAGCGGCAACTGCCGCTAGAGGGGCAGTTGCCACTCACGACCCGCGGTGAGCTGGGCTTTTGCCCTCACCGGGGTGGGAGCACGCAGAACTCGTTGCCCTCGGGATCGGCGAGCACGACCCCCGGATGGCCCTCCGCCTCGTCGAGCACCCGTGCGCCCAGGTCGACCAACCTTGCGATCTCCTCGCCCTGCCCCGTGCCCTCCGGCGGCGCGAGGTCCAGGTGCATCCGGTTCTTGCTGGACTTCTCCTCGGGCACCGGCTGGAACAGCAGCGCCGGCTCGCCGGGAAGCTCGACGTAGGTCGTGCCGGTGGCGTCGTCCCAGGTGAACGGCTCGCCGCGGCCGAGCGCGGCGGACCAGAAGCGGGCGAGCTCCGCGGCGTCCCGGGCGTCGACGGCCACCGCGAGCACCCGGCTCGTCACGACCGCACCTCCCCGTCCCACAGCTCCAGCAGGGCGGCGCGGCGCTCCCCCCGGTCCAGCCCGCGGAGGTCGGCGACGCCCCGGTCGGTGACCACCACCTCGACGTCGTGCGAGGCCGTGGTGACCGGACGGGAGAGCCGCTCGACGAGGGTGGGCCGCTCCTTGACCGTCGAGGGCATCGCGATGACGGAGAGCCCGGAGCCCCGCACGCCCGCGGCGCAGAAGTCGGGGTGCCCGCCGATCATGCCGGCGCTCGCGCGGCCGACGCCCTCGACGTTGACCTGGCCGTCGAGGTCGATCTCCAGGGCGGCGTTGAGGCCGATCAGAGGCGGCGCCCCGGCCGCCGACAGCCGCCCGATGTCGTGGGTGACCTCGATCGGGTGCAGGATCCGCCGGCCGTCGGCCCACTCGTAGAGCCGCCGCGTGCCGCAGAGGTAGGCGGCGACCGGCTCGTCGAGCAGCAGGCCCTTGGCGTCGAGGTCGACGACCGGATCGGGCAGCAGCCCCGAGTCGATCCGCACCGGCACCTCGAGGGCCCCGACCATCGCCTGCGCGAGCCGCCCGGGTCCGACCTGCACGCGCGCGCCTTCGGGGACGAGCCCGGCGACGTGCCGCGCCACGATCTCGTCGGCCGGGGTGGGGACGGCGTCGGGGATCTCGATCGGGGGCGCGTCCGTCTCGCCGAGCACGGTGACCTGCTCCTCGGGGATCGGCGGGCCGACCTCGGCGAGCGGCGCGGCGGTGGAGACGACGGCGGCCACCGGCACCCCGGCGTCGACGAGCCCGCGCAGGTAGGAGGCCTCGGCGCCGAGGTGCAGGCCGTCGGGGCCGCGGACCAGGGTCGCGACGAGCAGGTCGGGCCTCAGCGCGCCGGCCATCAGGGCCGGGACGGCGGACAGCCGGCAGGGGACGACGTGCGCCTGCCCCGCCTCGACCATGCGTCGGACGCCGGGCCCGCCCATCAGCACCCGGATGTCGGCGAAGGCTTCGGGGTCCAGGTCGGGCGCGAGGCCGGGCATCCAGCCGACGACGAGCCGGACCCCCTTGCCCTCGGCCGCCCGGCTCAGCGGGCCGTGCAGGGCGAGCGGCGTGCCGCACCCGTCGCCGAGCGCCACCCGCATCCCGGGGCGTACCAGATCCGACAGCTCCGTCGCGGCGACCATGGTCGGATTCGACCACACGGCGGGACGGGCCGGGAGGACCTAGATTCCAGGTATGGCCGACATCGCAGGCGCCGCCCAGTCGAGCACGGACGAGTTCGTGCGGGAGCCGCTCGGCGTACAGGAGCGGATCACCTCGGACGGGTCGTCGCCGTGGCCCGTCGAGCCGGACCGCTACCGCCTGGTCGGGGCGCGGGCCTGCCCGTGGGCGAACCGCGCGATCATCTCGCGCCGCCTGCACGGCCTGGAGCCGGTGATCTCGCTGGGCATCGCCGGCCCGCTGCACGACGACCGGAGCTGGCGTTTCCACCTCGACCCCGACGACAAGGACCCGGTGCTCGGGATCGAGTACCTGCGCGAGGCCTACGAGAAGGCGGTGCCGGGCTACGACCAGGGCGTGACGGTGCCGGCGGTCGTCGAGGTGGCCGGTGGGAAGGTCGTGACCAACGACTACAAGGCGCTCGAGTTCGACTTCGCCACCCAGTGGTCGGCGTACCACCGCCCGGGCGCGCCGGACCTGTTCCCGGACAAGTACCGCGACGAGATCGAGGAGATCTCCGAGCAGATCTTCCACGATGTCAACAACGGCGTGTACAAGTCCGGGTTCGCCAAGGGACAGGGGGCGTACGAGCGGGCGTACACGGCGCTGTTCGACCGCCTCGACGAGCTCTCCGACCGGCTCGCGGACCAGCGCTACCTCGTCGGCGACACGATCACCGAGGCGGACGTGCGGCTGTGGGTCACGCTCGTCCGCTTCGACGCCGCCTACCACGGCCACTTCAAGTGCAACCGGCAGAAGCTCACCGAGATGCCGGTGCTGTGGGCCTACGCGCGGGACCTGTTCCAGACCCCGGGCTTCGGCGACACGATCGACTTCACCCAGATCAAGCAGCACTACTACGGGGTCCACAAGGAGATCAACCCGACGGGCATCGTGCCGGCCGGCCCGGACCTCTCCGGCTGGCTCACCCCGCACCACCGCGAGGAGCTGGGCGGGCGCCCCTTCGGCGACGGCACCCCGCCCGAGCCGCCGCCGGTGGGGGAGCAGGTTCCCCCGCTCGGCTGAGCCGTGTCGCGACGCGCGGGGCGGGGGTGTGCGGGACGGCCCGGCGCGGCAGGGACACTGGGGTGCGATGCGGATCGAGAGCTTCCCTCCCGGAGACCTGGCGCCCGAAGCCCCCGAGCGGCCGCGCCCGCCGCGTCGGCGCCGCCGGGCGGTCTCGGTCCTCAGCGCCGGGCTCGTGGTGGGCGCGCTGCTGGCGGGGATCGGCGTGATCACCGGGGCGGCGCCGGACGTCGCGCTCTCCGCCCGCGCTGAGCAGACGCCTCAGCAGCAGGTCGCGCCCGACCCGCAGGCCGCGCCCGACCCGCAGGCCGCGCCGGAGCCGGCCGACCCACGCCCCACCTGCGTCTCCATGGTCGAGGCGCTCAGCCCGCGCGACCGCCTGGCCCAACGGCTGATGGTCGGCGTCGAGGCCGCCGACCCCGCCGGTGCCGCGAAGATCGTCCGGGACTCGCACGTCGGCGGGATCTTCCTGGGCGGCAACGCGAACGCCCTGCTGCAGAACAAGGCGCTCGACGCCGTGCAGGAGGCCGGGAACCTCCCGGTCGCCGTGGCCGTCGACGACGAGGGCGGCCGCGTGCAGCGCATCGACGACCTCGACGGCGAGCTGCCCAGCGCCCGCGCGATGGCGAGGAAGACCCCCGAGCAGGTCCGCGCCCTCGCCGAGGAGCGCGGCCGGCAGCTGGCGGCGCGCGGCGTGACCTGGGACCTGGCGCCGGACGTCGACGTCAGCGACCAGCCGGCCACCTCGGTGATCGGGGACCGCTCCTTCTCGAACGACCCCGCGGTGGTCACCCGCTACGCCGGCGCCTTCGAGGAGGGACTGCGGCAGGCCGGGGTCTACGGCGTGCTCAAGCACTTCCCCGGGCACGGGCACTCCAGCGGCGACTCGCACCAGGGCCGCGTCTCCGTGCCGCCGCTCGACCAGCTGCGGCAGGCGGACCTGAAGCCGTACACCGACCTGCTGGCGCAGTTGGACCACGATCGGGTCGGCGTGATGGTCGGGCACCTCGACGTCCCGGGCCTCACGGACGACCTCCCCTCCTCGCTCACCCCGGCGACCTACACGCTGCTGCGCGACGAGTACCGGTTCGACGGCGTGGTCATGACGGACGACCTGGGCGCGATGAAGGCCGTCAGCAACCGGTTCACGCTGCCGCAGGCGAGCCTGACGGCGCTGGCGGCGGGCGCGGACGTTGCGCTGTCGTCGAACGTCGAGCCGGTCGCCCCGATCCTCGACACCCTCCAGCAGGCCCTCGACTCCGGGAAGATCGCCGCCGTGGACAACGACCGCGCGGTCGAGCGCATCCTCGCCGCCAAGAACCTCTGCCGGCGGTAGAGAACGCCGAACGGCGTCCCCGCGCGGGAGGCGGGGACGCCGTCCGTGGTCACCGGGCCGGTGCGTGACCACCCGGTGTGGCCCGGTGACGGGCTCGGGGGTCAGGCCCGGCCCATGAAGATCACGGGGTCGGAGAAGACCTCACGGGTCCACTCGGCCTGCAGCTCACCGGTGCCGGAGCCGACGGCGAAGGCCTTCTCGTACGTGTAGCTCTTGCCGGGCAGGACGGTGGCGGACTCGGCGAGCTGGAGCTGGTCGAGGTCCGTGATCTCCTCGGCCTTCGCGCCGTCGAAGGTCACATTCGGCCCGTTGCCGAAGGTGTTGACGTCGTAGTTCTGCGTCGTGCCGTTCTGCACGGTCACGGTCAGCAGGACCGCCCGGTCGACGTTCTGCGGCGCGGCGAACCGCGACGGGGTGAAGTCGGCCGGCGCCGCGATCGTCACCGCCAGCCCGTCCTTGTAGGTGTACGTCTGCCCGAAGCTCACCGTCTGCGCTGCGGCCGGTGCGCCCGCAGCGGCCGTCGGGGCCGCGCCGGACACCGTGCCCGAGGACGTCGAGGTCTCGCTGACCGCGCTGGCGAAGGCGGTGGCCCACAGGATGCAGACCAGCAGGGCGATCGCCGACAGCGCGATGCCCGCGACCGAGAGGCCCTTGTTGTCGGCCTTGCCGCTGGTGACGCGCTGCAGGCCGAAGCCCGAGAGGATCAGGCCGAGGATCGACAGCGGCCAGCCGATCACGCCGACGAAGGGGATCCAGGCGAACAGCAGGGCCAGCAGGCCGAGCACGAAGCCGGCGGTGCCGAGGCCGTTGCGCGGCTGCGGCGCGGACGGCGGGACCGGGGCGTACTGCTGCGGTACCTGCGCCCACGGCTGCTGCGGGGCGCCGTACTGGCCGTACTGCGGGTACTGGCCGTACTGCTGCGGCGGCCCGTACGGGCCGGGGTACTGGGGCTGCCCGCCCTGCGGCGGCTGCGAAGAGGTGGTCACGTTGGGCCTTTCGGCGCAACCTGCTGCTCCTGTTACCGCTCCCGCCGGCGATCGTCAGAACTGATGAGAGAACGCGAACGGCGCTCTCGCTCACCGGGAACGAGCGAGAGCGCCGTTCGCCTGAGCAGGGAGTTACATGTCCAGCCCGCCGTTGACCGCGACGACACTGCCGGTGATGTAGCCGGCGTCGTCGTCGAGGAGGAACTGGACGGCGCGGGCGATCTCGTGCGCCTGGCCCAGCCGCCCGACCGGGACGTTCGCGAGCAGCTTCTCCAGCACCTTCTCCGGGACCGCGGCCACCATCTCGGTCTCGATGTAGCCCGGGGCCACGCAGTTGACCGTGATCCCCTTGCGCGCCACCTCCTGCGCCAGGCTCTTGCTGAACCCGAACAGGCCGGACTTCGACGCCGCGTAGTTCGCCTGGCCCACGGCGCCGGACTCGCCGATCACCGAGCTGATGTTGACGATCCGGCCAAAGCCGTTGCCGGACATGTGGTCCAGCACGGCCTTGGTCATGTAGAACGCGCCGGAGAGGTTGATCCGCAGCACCGCGTGCCAGTCCTCGACGGTCATCCGCCGCACCGTCTTGTCGACGGTGATCCCCGCGTTGTTGACCAGGTAGTCGATCTTCCCGTGGGCCGCGAGCACCTCGTCGGCGTAGCGCTGGCAGTCCTCCGGGGAACCGACGTTGCCCTGGTGCACCGAGACCGAGCAGCCCTCGGCGCGCAGCTTCTCGGCCAGGTCGTTGGCGGCCTTGGAGTTGGAGCTGTAGCCGGCGGCCACGTGCACCCCGGAGCGGGCCAGGGCGGTGGTGATCGCCGCCCCGATCCCGCGGGCGCCACCGGTGACGAGGGCGACGCGGGGCTCGGGGTGGGTGTCGGTCGCGAGCGGAGCGGGGGCGGCGGAGGTCATGATCAGGTCTCCAGTTCCTCGAGGGTGCGTGCGATGCCCCGGCGGACGGCGTCGACGAGGTACGGCCGGAGCTGGTGCGGATCGACGATCTTGTGGACGGACCCGACGCGCTGGGCCCGCTGGATCGAGTGGGTGCTGTCGAACTCCTCGGCGACGGCGCCGAGCTTCTCCGAGCGGACGGCGGCCCGAACCGAGGCGAGCTCGGCGCGCAGCCGGGAGGCCTCGGCGTCGGACCCGGCCTCGACGGCGGCGGCGATGCGCGCCTCGAGGGCCGTGACCCGCTCGTCGGCGGCGGTCCGCTTGCGGACCTCGCCGGCGAACACCACGGCGGCGGCCGGCGCGCCGCCCAGCACGGAGGCGTACGAGCCCTCGACGGCCGCGACCTCCATGTGGTCGTTGAGCGTCGCGGAGAAGACCACGAACGCCCCGCCGTGGTAGCGGGAGACCACGCAGAACACGATCGGGCCGTCGAAGTTGACGATCGCCCGGCCGATCTCCGCGCCGTACTCCAGCTGCAGCGAGCGCAGGGACTCCGGCGAGCCGTCGAACCCGGAGAGGTTCGCCAGCACCACCAGCGGCCGGTTGCCGCTCGCCGCGTTGATCGCCCGCGCCGTCTTCTTCGACGAGCGCGGGAACAGCGTGCCCGCGGTGAACTGCTCGGGCCCGTCGACGGGCAGCACGCCCCGCCGCGGGATCGGCTTCGACTCGATGCCGAGCAGGGACACGGGCTGGCCGCCCAGGTGTGCGTCGAACACGACGACGGAGTCCGCGTCGTGCATGTCCGCCCACCGCTCGAGCGGGGCGTGGTCCAGGTCGGCCACGCCGCGCATCACGGAGCGGATGTCGAAGGGCTTCTTGCGCCCCGGGTTGGTCTCGGGCGAGAAGATCTCGCCGAGCGTGGTGAACTCCCCGCCCTCGTGCGGCGCGGTCGTGACGTCGCGCTGCACCGGGTCGTTGGTCGGGGCCGGCCGCGGGAACCGCTCGCCGGGCACCCGGTAGGTGTGCTCGTAGTGCCGGAACAGGACGTCGACGGCCCCGGCCAGGTCCGGCGCCCAGTACTGCGCCTGCCCGTTCGGGCCCATGATCCGGTCGTAGCCGCCGATGCCGAAGTTGTCCTCGGCCGAGACGCCGCCGGAGTAGTCCAGGCTCTGCTTGCCGGTGAGCACCATCGCGCTGTCCGGCGTCATGACCAGGATGCCCTTGGTGTGCGTGAGCATCGTGGCCTCGGCGTTCCAGTAGGGCTGGGCGCCGACGTTGATCCCCGTGACGACGACGTTGACCTCGCCGCCCACCTGGGTGAACTCGATGATCGCCCGCAGCGCACGCGAGATCCAGTCCATGTTCTCCGTGCCGGAGTCCATGGCGATCTTGGCGCCCGACGACACCGCGAACCACTCGAGCGGCACGTCCAGCTCGCGGGCGAGCCGGATCGCCGCGCACACCCGCGCGCACTCGGGCTCGGCCAGCGCGCCCAGCCCCCGCGTCGGGTCGCCGAGCAGCACCACCCGCGTCATGCCCTCGGGCTGATTCGCCGTGGGCATGGTGACCGTGCCGAGCACGATGTTGGCCGTGTTGCGGCCGGGCTCGCGCTCGACCGGCTCGGCCACCGGGTCGACCCCCGAGCCCTCGACCAGGTCGTACTCGACGAACCGGCCGTCGGGCCCGGTCAGCATCGGGATGATCTCGTACGGGTAGACCGCACCGCGGCGCTGCGCCTTGATCACGTTCTGGGCGTAGGCGTCGAGCTCGCGCATGAGGCCCGTCGGCGGCTCGTCGAGCCGGACGGTGAGGCCCGCGCCCGGCGGCCGGGACAGCCGCAGCAGGTACTCGTGCGGGCCCCCCTCGTTCGACCCGGCCTCGCCCGGGCGGTCCGCGCGGAACTGCACCAGCACCTGCTCCAGGCCCAGCGACCCGGTGCGGGCGGCGAGCCGCCGGACCACCGTGTCGAGCTCCTCGAACGGGATGTCGACGACCGGCCAGACGTGCAGCAGGATCCGGTTCCAGCCCAGCTTGGCCAGCTTCGGGTCCCGGCTCCGCGCGCTGCGCAGGCTGTCGAGGCAGGCGTCGATCGCCCGCTCCAGCTCGGGCAGCGACCGGATGACGCCGGCGTCGTCCCGCAGCACGGTGAGCCGCCGGACGTCGGACAGGGCCAGCAGGCGCTGGTCCTCGCGCACGTTCTTGCCGGTGGCGTGGAACAGGTGCACGTCCGGCTCGGCCGGCAGCCGGCGCAGGTCGAAGTTGCCGAGCCGCCACAGCCCGAGCCGCTCCGCGACGAGCGGGTGCAGGCCGCGCAGCGTGCGGTCCTCGACGAGCGTGCCGTCGGACTCCGGGCGGAAGGTGAACCAGACCGGGCCCGGGTCGGCGAGCGCGTCCGGCGCCCCGGACGGGTTCGGCCGCACGGCGACGGCGACGCGGGCCACCCGGCCCGCCGGCACCGCCCCGATCGCGGCGCGGACCCGGTCGGCACGGGCGTCCGGGTCGCCCCGGTCGTCGGCGTGCGTGGACGTCACGTACAGGTCCACCAGCGCCGTGCGCCCCTCGGGCAGCTCCTCGACCAGGCGCCGCATCTGGTTCGCCGCGGCCAGCGCGCGCCGCGGGTCGTTGTTGTCGATCACCGTGGCGAGGACCGAGTGGTCGTTGCCGCGGTGCGTGTAGGACGCCGTGAGCACCGGCTGCCCGATGCTCTCGCTGATCCGCAGGTCCTGCAGCGGCCGGATCCGGTAGTAGCGCCGGGTCATGACCTCGAGCAGGGCGGCATTGTGCCGCGTGCCGAACACCCCGAGGATCGGCTCGGACGAGGCGACCAGCGCCTCGATCCGCCGGGCGCGGTCCGGGGTGTCCGGGTGCTCGGCCAGCTCGTCGAGCTGCACGCGGACCTCGCGCTGCACACGCTCGCGCTCCGCCTCGACGGCCGGGGCGTCGAACGAGTGGTAGCGGACCCGGCGGGCCAGGTCGCCGACGACGGGATGGCGCAGCTGGGTGGCCAGCACCAGGCCGTCGAGCGTGCGCAGGTACTCCTCGCGGGTCGCCGCCGGCAGCCCGGTCAGGGACTCCGGGTGCGCGAGCCGCCACTGCAGCAGGTTGAGGATCACCGGCTCGTGCGCGGTGGCGCGGCGGTGCGCCAGGAACATCCAGTACAGCGCGGGCTCGAGCTGCGTGCCGGAACCCTCGAGCTCCACGCCGTAGTGCGCGAGCGCGCGGCGCAGCTTGGCGCGGAAGGACTCCGGCAGCTGCTCCTGCTCGACGTCCCGGGACCGCAGGTAGGCGTGCAGGTACTCCTGCGGGTTGCGGCCGGACTCGCCGTTGCCGTTGCCGTTGCCGTCGGAGGGCTCGTCGGACTCGCGGCGGTTGCGGGACAGCGCGGACAGGTCGGTGAAGATCCGCAGCACGGCGGTCTCGCCGGCGAGCACGGCCGGGTCGTCCCCGGGCAGCGCGGCGCGCGCGGCGTCGAGCCGGGCGAGCAGCGGGCGGGACTCCCGCTCGTCGACGTCGAAGCCGAGCACCTGCCAGCGCAGCGCGGTGAGGGCGTCGGCGGCGGTGGCGGCCGGGTCCTCGTCGGTACCGGTGCCGAGCAGCGCGGCGAAGTCGGCGCGGTCGCCGCCCGCGGCGGGGCCGGCGGCGTCGGCCGCGGGCTCCAGCCGGACCAGCTTCGTGCCGCCCTCGACCTGCGTGTTCGACGGCACCAGGACCTCGGCGACCGTGCCCGCGAACGGGGCCCGCAGCGCGGTCTCCAGCTTCATCGACTCGACGATCGCGACGACGTCGCCCTCGGCGACCTCCTGCCCGGCGATCACCGGGACGGCCACGACCATGGCCGGGGCGGGCGCGCGGACCATGCCGGCCTCGCCACCGGAGATCCGGTGCACGGCGCCGTCGACCTCGACGAGGTAGTCCGTGTCCTGCGGCGCCGACAGCACCGAGTACGTGGTGCCGCCGACGGTGAGCCGGCGCTCGAAGCGCCCGGAGCGCTCGACGTCGACGTCCACGGCCTGCGGGGCGCCGCCGGGCACCTCGAGCACCACGCGGTAGCGGTTGGCGCGGGTCCGGGCGACCCGCAGCCGGTAGGACTCGCCGGCCGCGCGGACGTCGGTCTGGTGCCAGGTCTCGGCGCCGACCTCGGGCCGGCCGCGCTCGGCGGCGGTGAACAGCCGCTCCTGCTGGCGGGCGACGTGCCCGTCGTGCGCCTCGACGGCGGTCGCGAGGAGCGCGACGTCGAGCCGGCGCGGCGGGGTGTAGCCCTGCGCCATCAGCCCGTCGAGCCAGGTCGTGTCGGTCTCGCCGGCGATCAGCTCGGGCCGCTGCAGCAGGTCGAGCAGGAAGGCCTTGTTGGTGGTGCCGCCGTCGATGACCGCGGCGGTCTGGCGCAGCGCACGCAGCAGCCGGGCGCGGGCCTCCTCGCGGTCCCGGCCCCAGGCGATGATCTTGGCGATCATCGAGTCGAACTGCGGCGGGATGACGTCCCCGGTCGCGACGCCGGTGTCCACCCGGATCCCGGGGCCGGCGGGCAGCGCGAGGTGCTCGATGACGCCGGGGGCGGGCGCGAAGCCGCGCTCCGGGTCCTCGGCGGTGAGGCGGGCCTCGATCGCCCAGCCGGTGCCGCGCGGGGGCTCCGGCGCGATGTCGGCCAGCTTGCCGCCGCCCGCGACGTGCAGCTGCAGCTTGACGATGTCGACGCCGGTGCACGCCTCGGTCACCGGGTGCTCGACCTGCAGCCGGGTGTTGACCTCGAGGAACGACAGCAGCCGCTCCTTGGGCTCGTAGAGGAACTCCACGGTGCCGGCGTTGACGTAGCCGGCGGCGCGGGCCAGCTCGGCGGCGGAGGAACGCAGCAGCTCCTCCTGCTCGGCGTCGAGCGCGGTGGAGGCGGACTCCTCGATGACCTTCTGGTTGCGGCGCTGCACGGAGCAGTCGCGCACGCCGAGGGTCCAGACGTCGCCGGTGGCGTCGGCGACGACCTGCACCTCGACGTGCCGCCCGCCGCTGATGGCGCGCTCGAGGAACACGGTCGCGTCGCCGGCGGTCTTGCCCGCCTCGGAGGAGGCGCGCTCGAAGGCCTCGGCCAGCTCGTCCGGCGTGGTGACCTTGCGGATGCCGCGGCCGCCACCGCCCGCGGTGGCCTTGACCATCAGCGGGTAGCCGATCGTCTCCGCCTTCTCCCGCGCCTCGGCGAGGTCGGCGACCGGGCCGCCGGACCAGGCCGCGAGCGGCACGCCGACGCGCTCGGCGAGCTTCTTCGCGGCGATCTTGTCCCCGAGGTCGCGCATGACCTCGGGCGACGGGCCGATGAAGGTGATGCCGAGGTCCCGGCACAGCTCGGCGAACTCCGCCTTCTCGGAGACGAAGCCCCAGCCCGGCCAGACGGCGTCGGCGCGGGCCACCTTCAGGGCGCGCTCCAGCTCCGCGTAGTCGAGGTAGGGCGACGGACCGAGGTGGTCGGGGTCGTCCGGGCCGATGAGCACGGCCTCGTCGGCCTCGCGCACGAACATCGCGCGACGGTCCACGGCGGTGTGCAGCGCGACGGTCCGCAGCGGGGATCCACCCGCGGCGTTCCACTCGCGTACGGCGTGGATGAGCCGCATGGCGGGCTCACCACGGTTGACGATCGCGATCCGGGAGAAGCTGCTCACGAGGGCCATCCTGCTACGCCCCGAAGGCCGCGTGGACATCCTCCACCGAGGTTCCGGCGACCGGATTCCGCGGTAACACCGTTGTCGACCGGTCCCGCACGGCGGGCGGCAGCACGACCTCCGGCGCCATGATGGCGGGGTCGACGGTGAGGACGGCGTAGCCGCCGACCGCGCCGGCCCCGAAACCGGGCGCGAAGACCCGCGTCGGGCGGTCGATGACGCCGTCGCGGACGGCGTCGAACAGCGCGATCGGGATCGACGCGGCGGACACGTTGCCCATGTCGCCGATGTCGAAGTACAGCTGGTCGGCGCTCAGCCCCGCCTTCTCGGCCAGCTGCACGATCATCGTGCGGTTGGCCTGGTGCGGCACGATCAGCTCGATCGCGTCGAGCAGCTTCCCGCCCGCCGGGCCGGGCAGCGCGTCGAGCTCGCCGATCATCTGCTCGAGGTAGCGGGCGACGAGCGCCTTCACCTCCGGCCCGTAGACCGTGATGTCGTTGTCGAACTCCGGGTTCGGCCAGATGATCGAGTTGACCTGGGCGGGCGGGCCGCTCGCGTAGGTCTGCAGGACCTCGACGTCGCCCGCGGACCCCTCCGCCGCGGGCGCGACGACGAGGGCGGCAGCACCGTCCCCGAAGATCATGCGCGAGGTGCGGACCCCGCCGATCTTGTCGCTGAACTTCTCGACGCAGACCAGCAGCACCGGTCGCCCGACCTCCTGCAGCTGGCGCACCGCCTCGGCGAGGCCGTAGGGCAGGCCGGCACAGGCCGCCACGATGTCCGCCGAGCAGTGGGTCTGCAGGAGGCCGAGCTCGCCGGAGAGCCAGGTGGCCAGCGACGGGATGAGCCGGTCGCTGGTGCAGGTCGCCACGAGGACCGCGCCGATCTCCTCCGGCTTGCGGCCGGAGTGGGCGAGGGCGGCGTCGGCCGCGGCGAGCGCGAGGTCGCCGATGTCGTGCTCGGAGTAGCGCCGCCGCTCGATCCCGGTCTTCGCCGTGATCTCCGCGGCGCTCATCGGCGACCAGGAGAAGCTGGTGTTGCGCACGACGTCCGTGTTCTCGCAGACGTGCTCGCCGCGCACGACCGCCAGCGACTCGATCGCCGGCCTGACCGCGAACGTCTCGGCGACCTTCACCGGCTCGAGCGGCGTGGCCGGCGCGACGGGCGTGACGGCGGGCCGGGAGGGGCGGGTCCGGACGGGCGCTCCGTTGCGGACCCGGTCCAGGAACGCCGCCACCTCCCGGGTGCGCGGGTGGAACGCGATGACGACATCGTCGTCGCCGATCGCCGACGCCTCGCGCAGCTCGGTCCGCGACCGGGTCCACGGGTACTGGTTGTGCAGCACCATCGCCCAGCGGGACAGGGCCTCCAGCTCGGGGGCCTCCTCGTGGGCGTCGAGGATCTCGGTCGGGGAGAAGGTCGGGTAGTCCGGCTCCAGGTCGGGCAGGACGAAGGTGAGGGCGCCGGGCTCCGCGAGGAACTCCGCGACGGTCGGCTTCACGGGCTCGAGGTCCGTCGCGTGGTGCTTGCGGTTGCCGTACACGTCGTTGAGCAGGCCGAACAGCCGCTCCTCGACCTCCGGGTACCGGCCCTCGGGCAGCGCCTGCCAGGCCTCGACGACGGCGGCGGCCTTGCGCTCGGCGTCGACCCACGGGGTGACGACGGGCAGGAACACGTCGTCCCGGGTGCGCGGCAGGTCGCGCCAGCGGGTGGGGCGCTTCTCGTACATGGTGAGCGCCCAGCGGTTGACCCAGAACAGGTTCTGGCCGAGGTCGCGCAGCAGGTCGTACCGGCGGGTGTACGCGCCGCGGGCCACGCGCTCGGCGATCTCGGTCCCGGTGGGGGCCTTGGACTCGAAGTCCCGGCCGATGACGGCGGCCGCGCCGTCGAGCGTGTCCAGCACGGAGAAGTCGAGATCCGGCGAGAAGTTCGCAGGGAACACGAGGCGGCCGTGGCGGTTGACCACGAACGGCTTCATACGGTTGCCTCCAGGCGGCGACGCTGATCGAAACGTGGGCCGAACAAGGCGGAAACACAGGTCGGCGCGGCGGGCGGCGGCGCGACGACCCGGATGGTTTCGTGCTTCGGCGGTGAGAGAACCGTAGCGGGAATTGACCGGAGATCGGAACGTGACCTGGCTCTTCACCCGTCTGCTGATCCCTATTGTTGGGTATCCGAGGAAATGTTACCCGCGAGTTCTACTCAAGGGTTTTACCAGTGGGTTCGCTGTGCGGACCCGGAGTCCGCGCAGATCATCGACGTGTCACCGTCCGGTGTGGACGACGCCGGCCGCGGGCGGACGCGGGGTTCTGGCACCGGGTGCCGATCCGCTCTAGGGTCCTGGGGCATGGCCCGTGTCACGTACCTGACCCCCGAGACCGCCCCGCCCGCCGTCGCCTCGACGCTGGCGAAGATGCCCCAGCTGCACGTCTTCCAGATGGTCGCTCACGCCGAGACAGCCTTCCGGCCGTGGCTGAAGTTCGGGGGCGCGGTCCTCGCCGATCTCGCGATCGACCCGTTGCTGCGCGAGCTGGTCATCCTCCAGGTCGGACGGCTCGCGGCGCGCTACGAGTGGGAGCAGCACGTGCCGATCGCGCTCGCCGCGGGCGGCACCGCCGAGCAGATCGAGGCCCTCGACCGGGGCGAACTAGGGACTTTCGACCCTGGTAGCCGGGCGGCGTTGGAATTCGCCGCGGCACTCGTGCGTGACGGGGAAGTGTCGGACGAGAACTATGCGGCACTCGCGGCCGAGTTCTCGGAACGGGAAATTGTGGAGATCGCGCTCACCGCGGCGCATTATCTCGGCCTCGCGCGCATCATGACCGCGCTCCGGATCGACCCCGACGCGCCCGCGGGGCCCGACGGTCTGCCCGCGGCACGCCTGGAACGGCCCTCCGCTGGGTAGGCTCGCCGAGATGGAGATCCTCGCCGGACGGGTGCTGCTGCGCCCGGCCGACCCGGACGTGACCACGGCCTTCTACCGGGACGTGCTCGGGCTGGCCGTCTACCGGGAGTTCCCCGGCGGCACCGTGTTCTTCCTCGGCGGCGGGTTCCTGGAGGTGTCGGGACACGCCGCCGAGCCTCCCGCGGAGCGCACCGGCGTCGCGCTCTGGATGCAGGTGCGGGACATCGCGGCCGCGCACAAGGAGCTGGCGGACCGGGGCGCCACCATCGTCCGGGAGCCGCGCCGCGAGCCCTGGGGGCTCGACGAGATGTGGCTGACCGACCCCGACGGCGTGAAGATCGGGATCGTGGAGATCCCCCCGGAACACCCCCTCCGCCGCGACACCCGGGGGGAGTGAGGGCGCCGGCCGACGGAGTGTGGCTGAGGGAGTGCGCCTTGCCTGAAGGGGTGTGCTCGGGCCGTACTGCGCCTCAGACCGAGCGGAGTCGGGCGCCCGGGCCCGGGTCGGAGGTGAGCTTGGTGCGGGGCTCGATGAGGTGCCCCGCCTCGCAGCGCAGCTCCGCATGCACCTCGGCGCCGCAGTCGGCGTGCCGGATCACCATGGGCTGCCCCGCCTCGCCGGCGAGGTGCCGGTCGCCCCAGTCCCGCAGCGCCGTCATGACGACGCGCAGGTCCTTGCCGGCGGGCGTCAGCCGGTACTCGTGGCGCTCGCGACGGCCCGGTTCGCGGTAGGGCACCTTCTCCACCAGGCCCGCGTCGACGAGGCCGGCCAGCCGGCGGGTCAGCACGTTGCGGGCGATGCCGAGGTGCGCGGCCAGGTCGTCGAACCGGCGCACGCCGTTGAACATGTCCCGCAGCACGAGCACGGTCCAGGCGTCGCCGATCAGCGCCGCCGTGCGGGCGACGGAGCAGGTGCCGCTGTCGAAGTCGGTCCAGGCCGATCCGGGCGACGGTGCAGACGCTGCGGACGTCATGCGCGCCAGGGTAGCCGCGCGGCTGGGTTGCCGCCAGAAACCCGGGTGAGACGTCAGGCCGCTGCCCGGCTCGCCAGCGCGGGGTCGTCGCGCGGGTCGGTGACGCCCTCGGGCGCCGGCGTGACGGCGGCGATGGCCATCGCCAGCACCGCGGCGACCGCCGCGGCCAGGAAGACGACGGTGTAGGCCGTGCCGGCGGGCCGCGTCTCGCCGCCCACGTCCATCACGAGCGCGGTGCTCACGGCCGCGACCACCGCGGTGCAGGTCGAGGTGCCCAGCTGGCGCATCAGCGTGTTCAGGCTGTTCGCCGCGGCCGTCTCGGTCTCGGGGACGGCCCGCATGATGAGCAGAGGCAGCGCGGAGTAGGCGAGGGTGGCCCCGATCGCACCGATGGTCGCGGTGCCGATCAGCAGCAGCTCCGACGACGGCAGCAGGGCGAACCCGACGTTGCCCACCGCCAGCAGCGCGGTGCCGAGGATCAGGGTGGTCCGCGGCCCGCGGATCCGGGAGATGATCGCCGAGGCGGACGAGAAGACGACCATCGACCCGCCGATCGGCAGCAGCACCACGCCGGCGACCAGCAGCGACAGCCCGAAGCCGTACCCGGTCTCGACGGGCGCCTGCAGGATCTGGGTCGCGAGCATGAAGGTCGCGAACATCGAGAAGCCGATGAGCACCGTGGCGCTGTTCGTCATCAGCACCGCGGGGCGGGCCGAGACCCGCAGGTCGACGAGCGGGGCGCGGCGACCCAGCTCCCAGCGCGCCCAGATCGCGAGCAGCACGGCGGCCGCGCCGAACAGGCCGAGGACGGTCGGGCTCGTCCAGCCCCACTCCGTGCCCTTCGAGATGCCGAGCAGCAGGCAGACCAGGGCGGCGGCGATCCCGACGGCGCCGACGGCGTCGAACCGGCCGCCGGTGCGCACCCGCGACTCGGGGACCAGTCGCGACACGAGCAGCAGCTGGATCACCGCGACCACGGCAGCGCCGGCGAACAGCCAGCGCCAGGAGGTGAACTGCGCGACGAGCCCGGTGATGGGCAGCCCGATCGCGCCGCCGACGCCGAGCGAGGAGCTCATCAGCGCGACACCGCTGCCGACCCGCTCGGGCGGCAGCACGTCCCGCATCAGGCTCATCCCGAGCGCGATGACGCCGAACGACACGCCCTGCAGCACCCGGCCCACGATGAGCAGCACGATGTTCGGCGCCGCGGCCCCGATGACCGAGCCCGCCAGGATCAGCGCGATCGAGATCAGCAGCATCCGCCGCTTGCCGTACATGTCGCCGAGCCGGCCGAGCACCGGCGCGGACACCGCGCCGGCGACCAGGGTGGCGGTGACCAGCCACGCCGCCGTCGACGGGGAGACCGACATGAGCCGCGGGAACTGCGGCAGCAGGGGCACGACCATCGTCTGGATGAGCGACACCAGCAGACCGCAGGACGCGAGCACCAGGATCGCCACGGTCGGGCGAGCGGGCGGTGCGGTTGCGGCGGAGGCGGGCGATTCGGCCAGATCGGCGCTCACGAGGTGTGGGTCTCCGTCCACGAGAGGATGCCTGATCAGGTGACCACGACCCCCGACTCCGTGGCAAGGCGAAACCTTGCCTTTGCCAAGTAACTCACGCTGAACGGTCGTCGGGGAATACGGAGGGCGCTACGGTTCCGGCATGGCGGACCTCGTCCTCCCGCTCGGCGCGTCCGGGGCGACCGACCTCGCGACGGCCGGCGGCAAGGGGGCCTCGCTGGCCCGTGCGGTGCGGGCGGGGCTGCCGGTGCCGCCGGGCTTCGTCGTCACCACGGCCGCCTACCGCGGCTACGCCGCCGGGCTGCCGGAGCGGCCGCGTCCGGAGGACTTCACGGCCGCGTTGCCCGACGACCTCGCCGCCGCCGTCCGGGCCGCCTACTCCGCCCTGGGCGGCCCGCCGGTGGCGGTCCGGTCGTCGGCGACCGCCGAGGACCTGCCCGGGCTGTCGTTCGCCGGCCAGCAGGAGACCGTGCTCGACGTCCGCGACGCCGACGGGGTGCTCGACGCCGTCCGGCGCTGCTGGGCGTCGCTGTGGGCCGGGCGGGCCGTCGCCTACCGCGACCGCGCGGGGATCGGCGGCGCCGAGATCGCCGTCGTGGTCCAGGAGCTGGTCCCCGCCGAGTCGGCCGGGGTGCTGTTCACCGCCGACCCGGTGACCGGTGACGAGGACCGGATGCTGGTCGACGCCGCGTGGGGCCTCGGGGAGGCGGTCGTGGGCGGGCTCGTCACGCCGGACGCGGTCGTCGCCGACGCCGCCACCGGTGCCGTGCGCGAGCGCCGCACCGCGGACAAGGCCGTGCGGACCGTGCGGACCGACGCCGGGACGGTCGAGGAGCCCGTGCCCGCGGAGCTGCGTCGCGTCCCCGTGCTCGACGACGCGCGCGTGGCCGAGCTGGTCGCCCTCGGCCGCCGGGTCGCGGCCCTGTACGGCGGCCCGACGGACGTCGAGTGGGCGTGGGCGGGCGGACGGTTCGCCCTGCTCCAGGCCCGCCCGATCACCACGGTCCGCGACCCGTGGAACGACTCGCGCGGCCGCGACCACCTGTGGACCAACGGTAACCTCGGCGAGGCCGTGCCGGGCACCATCACCCCGCTGACCTGGTCCTTCCTGGAGATCTTCACCGCGCACGCGATGACGACCTCGGCGCTGCCGGGGCTGCGGGCGTACGGCCGGATCGGCGGGCGTGCCTACATGGACCTGTCGACGGCGTCGGCGCTGGCCGGCCTGGTCGGCGTCCCGCGCGGGCTGTTCGTGCGCCTGGTCGGCAGCGCCTTCGGACGGATCCCGGCCGGGGTTCGGGTCCCGCGCGCCGTGCTCGACCGCCGGGCGGCGCGACGGGCCCTGCTGCCCGCGGTGCGCGAGGTGCTGCGGACCGTGCGCCGGGAGAAACCGCACGTCGCCGCGTACGTCGAGGGCAACCCGGCCCGTTGCGCGGCGCTGGCGGCCCGGGTCGCCGGGCTCGACGCGGCGGGGTTGCGGACGGCATGGACCGCCGAGCTGCAGCCCCTCCTGGTCCGCGCCAGCGCGATGCTGCAGGTGGCCGGCCGCAGCGACCCGCGCGCGCTGCTCGGCGCCCGCGCCCGGCTGGAGCGGCTGCTCGGGCCGGCCGACGCCGCAGCCCTCGCGACCGGCGGGGAGCTGGAGAGCCTCGGCCCCGTCGTCGGGCTGGCCCGGGTCGAGGTGGGGGAGCTGTCCGAGGCGGAGTACCTGCGCCGGTGGGGGCACCGGGGCCCGCGCGAGTTCGAGGTCTCGGCGCCGCGCCCGGCCGAGGACCCGGAGTGGGTGCGGCGCGAGCTGGGGCGCTTGCGGGCCGCCGGCGCCGGCCCCGCCCAGCTGCTCGAACGCCAGCGCGTCGCCCGTGAGGAGGCCTGGGACCGGCTGCGCCGCGAGCAGCCGCGGCGGGTGCGCGGCGCGCGGAGGGCCGTCGACCGCTGGATCCGCGCCGCCGGCGGCCGCGAGCGCACCCGGTCGGAGGTGGTGCGGGTGTTCGGCGTGCTCCGGGCGTGGGCGCTGCGGGCGGGTGAGGTGACCGGGCTCGGCGACGCCGTGTTCTTCCTCGAGCTCGACGGCCTGCTGCGGGCCCTCGAACCGGGCGCCGACGCGCCCGCCGCCCGCGCCGCGCGGAACCGCGCCGTGTTCGAGGCCTACGACGCCCTGCCGCCGTACCCCGCCGTGATCCGCGGGGCGTTCGACCCGTTCGCCTGGGCCGCGGACCCGCACCGGCGGGCCGACCTGTTCGTCGAGGGCCGCCCGCCCGTGTCCGCGGACGGCGCGGACGGCGCGGTCACCGGGTTCGGCGGGGCGGCCGGGGTCGTCGAGGGCGCCGTGCGGGTGCTCGCCGACGTGGCCGACGGGGCGGCGCTGCGCCCCGGCGAGATCCTCGTGACGACCGTGACGAACGTGGGCTGGACCCCGCTGTTCCCGCTGGTCGCGGCCGTGGTCACGGACGTCGGGGCGCCGCTCTCGCACGCCGCGATCGTGGCCCGCGAGCTGGGAATCCCCGCCGTCGTCGGCTGCGGGGACGCCACCACCCGGCTGCGCACCGGCGACCGGGTCCTGGTGAACGGCTCCGCGGGGACGGTCACCCTGCTGGGCCGCCCGTGACCTCCTGCACGAGCGCCACCAGCCGGGGCACGGCCGGGTGCGTGGGCGGGTCGGTCCAGACCAGCCACACCGGGACGGGCGGGGCGTCGGCCAGGGGCACGTAGGCCACGCCCGGCAAGCGGTGCAGCTGCGAGGTCGCGGCCGGGGTGACGCCGACGGCCCCGCCGGAGGCGATCCGCACCAGCCAGTCCTCCGTGGTGGCCACCCAGGAGATCTCGAGCCGGGAGGCCGCCGGCCAGAGCGACGCGGCGGTGGTGCCGGTGACTCGGTTGATCGCCACGGTCCGGCCGACGAGGTCGGCCAGGGCGAGCGACGCGCGGGCGGCCGGCTCGTCGCCCTCCGGCACCGCCGCCACCCGCGTCTCGTCCGGCAGCCGCGCCGCGCGCGTGCCGGGGATGCGCACCCGCCCGCGGAGCACCGCGGCGTCGACCGGGACGCACGCGCGGCGACCTGCTCACCGTCCTCGGCTACGGGCTGGCGCTCGGCGGCATGAACATCTGCTTCTACGAGGCGATCGCGCGGAGCCCGCTCGGGGCAGCCGTGACGCTGGAGGGGCGCGTCACCTTCGCCGTGGTGATGAGCCTCTCACCGGCCGTCGCCGCGCTCGCCGGGGCGCTGGTGCTGGGGCAGGCCGTCACCCCGGTCGGCGCGGTCGCGATCGCGCTGGTGGTCGTGGCCTGCGCGGGCGCGGTCCGGTGGGGCGGCCGGCGGGCGGCACCCGTCGAGGCATGATGCGGGCGTGACCGCACGCCCCCTGCGCACCCGCCTCGCCCCCGACGTCGTCTCCGCGGACTTCTGCGCCTTCTGGACCGAGCGGCACCTGGGCACCCTGGTCACGTTGCGGAAGGACGGGACGCCGCACGTCGTGCCGGTCGGCGTCACGATCGACGTCGAGGAGGGCCTCGCCCGGGTGATCTGCCGCGGCGGCTCGCAGAAGGCCCGCAACGTCGCGGGGGCCGGGCCGGAGGGCGCCCGCGTCGCGGTGTCGCAGACCGACGGCCGGCGCTGGTCGACGCTCGAGGGGGTCGCCGTCGTCCGGGACGACCCGGAGTCCGTGCGGGACGCCGAGCAGCGCTACGCCGCGCGCTTCCGCGTGCCCCGGCCGAACCCCGAGCGGGTGGTCATCGAGATCCGCGTCGACCGCGTCCTCGGTATGGTCTGAACCGATCCCGTAGCACGGACCTGTCGGATCGTGTCCGGATCGGGCACGCTGGACGCACTTTCCGGGTCAGGAGTCCCCACCGTCGCGGGCCGGCCCGTCCGGCACACCGTCACGATCCGGTGCCGGGCAGCGCAGGACAGCACGCAGACCACGCACCAGCACGCGAGGACCGAGGGACACGGTGAGCAGCGCACACGAACCTGCCGCGAGCACGGCCGACGCGACCGGCGACGGGGCGATCACGGCCGGCGCGCCCGACGCGCCGGACAACGTCGTGCACTTCTCGCGGACGCAGGCCGTCACACAGGCGGACCTGGAGATCCGCAGGCTCGGCACGAGCCGCATCGACTCCCCGATGCTCGACCTGCTCGACGCGCGGCAGACCACCGAGCACTACGTCGACGAGGACGACCGCGTCCTGCTCGACGACACGATCGCCCGGGTGACCGCCCGCGGTGTGCCGATCGACCAGCTGCCGGGCCTGGAGCCCTGCGGGCCGCGGCGCAAGATCTACTTCGACCCGTCGAAGACCCGCGCCGGCATCGTGACCTGCGGCGGGCTCTGCCCGGGGCTCAACGACGTCATCGCCGGCCTGGTCCGCACCCTGACCTACCACTACGGGGTCCGGCGGGTCGTCGGCTTCCGCAACGGCTACCAGGGTTTCATCTCCCGCTACGGCTACGACGAGGTCGAGCTCACCCCGCAGTACGTCCGCGACATCGCGGTCGACGGCGGCACCGTGCTGGGTACCTCCCGCGGCCACCAGGACCCCGAGGAGATCGTCGACTGCCTCGAGCGGATGCACATCAACATCCTGTTCGTGATCGGGGGCGACGGCTCCATGCGGGGCGCCATGGGCATCGCGCGGGTCATCGCCGAGCGCAACCTCAAGATCGCGGTCGTCGGGGTGCCGAAGACGATCGACAACGACATCCCGTACATCGACCAGAGCTTCGGCTTCCAGACGGCCTTCTCCCGGGCGTCGGACTCGATCCGCGCGGTCACCGTCGAGGCCAAGTCCACGGCCAACGGCATCGGCCTGGTCAAGCTGATGGGCCGGCACTCGGGCTTCATCGCCTGCTACGCCGCGCTCGCGCGCAGCGACGCGGACGTCGTGCTGATCCCGGAGGTCCCGTTCGCCCTGGAGGGCGACACCGGCCTGCTGGCCCACCTGCGCAGGCGGGTGGAGCAGCGCGGGCACGCGGTGGTCGTCGTCGCGGAGGGGGCGGGGCAGGAGCTGCTGGAGGCGGCCCAGGCCAGCCGCTCGACCACCGACGCCTCGGGCAACCGCAAGCTCGGCGACATCGGCCGCTACCTGCGGGACCGCATCGAGGACCACTTCGACGGGGCCGGGATCGAGACGTCGGTGCGCTACATCGACCCCAGCTACGCGATCCGCTCCGTGCCGGCCAACCCGTACGACAGCGTGTACACGGTCCGGCTGTCGCAGGCGGCGGTGCACGCGGCCATGTCCGGGCGCACGGCGATGGTCGTCGGGCGGGTGCGGCGCCGCTTCGTGCACATCCCGATGCCACTCGCGGTGAGCAAGCGCAACCAGGTCGACCCGCACGGCGACCTCTGGCAGGCGGTGCTCGAGTCGACCGGACAACCCGTCCGCTTCGGGGCCTGATTCCCCCTACTGTGGCGGGCGTGCAGCACCCGGCCCTGCGCTTCCTCGGGCACTCGACCACCCGCCTGGAGCTGGGCGGGCGCGTCGTCCTCACCGACCCCGTCCTCACCCCGCGGGTGTCGCTGCTGCGCCGCGTGGTGCCGCCGCTGCGCGCCGAGGACTGGGTCGACGCGGACCTCGTCCTGATCTCCCACCTGCACGGCGACCACCTGCACCTGCCCTCGCTGCGGCTGCTCCGTCCCGACACCCGGGTCGTGGTGCCGCGCGGGGCGGCCGAGTGGGTGCGCAGGCGCGGCGTGCGGCGCGTCGAGGAGATCGACGTCGGGCAGGAGATCCGCGACGGCGGGGTGCGGGTCACCGCGGTGCCGGCCGCGCACAGCGGGCACCGGTGGGGCCCGCGTTCCACCCGCGGGCCGCAGTCGCCGGCGCTCGGGCACGTCCTGGAGGCCGACGGCCTGCGCATCTACGCCGCCGGCGACACCGACCTCTTCGACGGGATGGCCGACCTCGGGTCCCTCGGCCTGGACGTCGCCCTGCTGCCGGTGTGGGGCTGGGGCCCGAATCTCGGCCCGGGGCACCTCGACCCGGAGCGGGCCGCCGAGGCCGTCGACGTGCTGCGGCCCCGGCTCGCCGTCCCGGTCCACTGGGGGACGCTGGCCGTCGCCGGGCTGACCCGCGCACCGGCCGGGCACGGCGCACGGATGCGGGCGCTGCTGCACGACCCACCGCACCGGTTCGCCGCCGCGGCGCGGGAGCGGGGCAGTACCAGCACGATCACGATCGCCCGGCCGGGGCAGGACGTGCCGCTCGACGGCGAGGGGCACCGGGAATGATGTCCGCGTGACGGGCACCTTCGCGGCGGACTGGACGAACCCGCAGGCCATCGGCTACCCGGTGCTGATCGGCGGCGTCCTGCTCGGGTCGGTCGTCCCGGTGGTGCCCACGGGCGCGGTCGTCGGCGCGGCCGCCGCCGTCGCGATGACGACCTCGCACCTGTCGCTCCCGCTGGTGCTGCTGGCCGCGACCCTGGCCGCGTTCGTGGGCGACGTCGTGACCTACGGGGTCGCCCGGCTGGGTGGTGGGGCGGCGGTGCGCTTCGTCGCCCGCGGCCAGACGCCGGAGCAGCTCGCCCGGGCCCGGGCGCGGTTCAGGCGACACGGGTGGCAGCTGATCGTCGTCGGGCGGCTGGTGCCGGCGGGGCGGATCCCGGCGCTCGTGGCCGCGGGCACCCTGGGCTACCCGTGGCGCCGGTTCCTGCCGTCGGCGCTGGTCGCGTGCCTGCTGTGGGCGGTCGCGTACGCCCTGCTCGGCATCCTCTCCGGCGGGCTGTTCGACGACCCGCTCGTGGCCACGCTCGGTGCTGCGGTGCTCGTGCTCCTGGTCGGCGCGCTGTCCGCGGGGATCGCCCGGCTGGTGCGACGACGGCGCGCCCGGCGTGCCCCGGACGTCGTCCCCGACGAGCCGGGGGAGATGATCGATCCCGCGGCCGGCCCGGCGCGGCGCGGCCCGCTGCCGCCGCCCACGCCGACCGACCAGGAGCGCCCGTGAACCGGACCGGCCCGATCGTCCGCGACTACCGCGCGACGCCCGTCGAGCGCGGGCCGCTGCTGCGCGGCGGGCGCGTGGTGGCCCGCGTGGTGCTGGTGTGGGCCCTGGTCACGGCCGCGCTGCACCTGCTCGACGTCTGGCTCACCGGGTTCGCCATGGCCGGCTGGTGGCAGCCCACGGTCTGCGCGCTGCTGCTCGGCCTGCTCACCGCCGTCGTCTGGCCGTTGGTGCTGCGGGTCGCGCTGCCGCTGGCCCTGTTCACCCTCGGCCTCGGCAGCTTCGTGCTGCTCGCGGCTGCGGTGCTCGCGATCTTCTGGCTCGTGCCGGGTGTGGAGCTGACGAACATCCGCACCGCGTTCGTGGTGGTCGTGGTGATGACGGTGGTCAACGCCGTCGCCACGAGCCTGCTGGCCGTCGACGAGGACGAGCTGTTCTTCCGCCGCGCGGTCCGCCGCAGCCGGCGGTCGGCGGCCCCGGAGCAGCAGACGCCCGGGGTGCTGTTCCTGCAGATCGACGGGCTGGGCCACGACACCGCGCGCCGCGCCGTCCGCGACGGGACCATGCCGACGCTGGCCCGCTGGCTCGCCGAGGGCAGCCACACCCTGCAGCACTGGACCACGGACTGGAGCTCGCAGACCGGCGCCAGCGTCTCCGGGATCCTGCACGGCAGCAACCACGACATCCTCGGGTTCCGCTGGTACGAGAAGGACCGCGACCACGTCATGGCGTGCGCGCACCCCGCCGACGCCGCCGAGATCGAGGGCCGGCACTCGGACGGGCGCGGCCTGCTCGCCGTCGACGGGGCGAGCCGCGGCAACCTCTTCACCGGCGACGCCCCGCACTACAGCCTCACGATGAGCACGGTGACCGTGCTCGGCGGCAAGCGCTCGGCGCGGCGGCGCGACCACGTCGGCGGCGGGTACTGGGCCTACTTCGCCAACCCGGTCAACGGCATCCGCACCTTCGCCGGCGCGCTGGTCGACGCGGTGCGCGAGGTCGTCGAGGCGTCCTCCCAGCGGCGGGCGGACGTCCGGCCGCGCACCCACCGCGGCGGCCTCTACCCGCTCGCCCGGCCCGGGACCACGGTGATTGCGCGGGACGTCGTGGTGTCCGCGCTGATCGAGGACATGCTCGCGGGCCGGCCCGTCGCCTACGCGGACTTCCTGGGCTACGACGAGGTCGCCCACCACTCGGGCATCGAGCGCTTCGACTCGCTCGCGGTGCTCCGCACGATCGACCAGCAGATCGGACGGCTGCACCGCGCCGCGCAGCTCGCGCCGCGGCCGTACCTCGTCGTGTGCCTGTCCGACCACGGGCAGACGCAGGGCCAGGCCTTCGCCGACCGGTTCGGCGAGTCGATCGAGCAGTACGTCGGCCGGCTGTGCGGGGCCCCGCCGCCGCGGCCGCGCCGGCGGCTCTTCGGCCGCACCCCCGCCGAGCGGTCCACCCGGCGGGCCGCGGAGGGCTGGCAGGTCGGGGCGGCGCTGGCCGAGGCCTCGTCGGGCGGGGGGTTCGTGGCCAGGCGGCTGCGGGCGCGCGTGGAGAAGGCCGGGGCCTCGCCCGCGAAGCACCGCACCGAGTCCGGGAAGCCGGGCGAGGTGGTGCGGGCGGCGCCCGGGGTCGTGGTGTGCGCGTCCGGGCACGTGGCGATGGTGTCGTTCACCGAGCACGAGGGGCGGGTGGAGCTGGAGACGATCGAGCGCGAGTTCCCCGACCTGCTGCCCTCGCTCGTCGACCACCCCGGGATCGGGTTCGTGCTGGTCCGCAGCCGGGAGCACGGCGCGGTGGTGCTCGGCCGGGACGGCGTGCACCGGCTCGCGAGCGGCGCGGTGGTCGGCGACGACCCGCTGGCGGACTACGGCGAGCACGCCCCCGACCTCGTCCGCCGGGTCGACACCTTCCCGCACTGCCCCGACATCATGATCAACAGCCGCTACGACCCGGCGACCGACGACGCGTCGCCCTTCGAACCGCACGTCGGCTCGCACGGCGGGCTCGGCGGTCCGCAGAGCCGCGGCTTCCTCCTCGCCCCTGCGGAGCTCGCCGACCCCGGCGAGATCGTCGGCGCCGAGCACCTGCACCGGGTGTTCCGGGGCTGGCTCACGGACCTCGGCCACCCCGAACCGGCGACCGACCGCCCGGCTCCCCAGGTCGCCGACGTGGCGGAGGAGCGGGCCGCCCGGGTGCGGTGATCGTTCCGAGCGTGACAGGAGCGCCGGTCGGGGAGCGGTGGTGTGACGCTCGCGTTCCCCGCAGCGGTGATCCTTCTGAGCGTGACAGGAGCGTTGGGTGGGGTGCGGTGGTGTGACGCTCGCTTTCCTCGCGGCGGTGATCCTTCTGAGCGTGACAGGAGCGTTGGTCGAGGGACCGTCATGTGCCGCTCGCGCCGATCATGCTGCCGGTGATTCTCCCGAGCGTGACAGGAGCGCTGCGCCGACAGCAGTGCAGTGACGCTCGCCCTCGCCCGGGCCGCGGTGGCAGGCTGGGTGAGCGGGTCGCGAGGGGGCGGGTGCGATGGGTGAGCAGATCGTGCTGGTGCACGGGCTGTGCCACGGCGGATGGTGCTGGCGCCCGGTGGCGCGACTGCTCCGCGAGGCGGGGCACGAGGTGTTCACCCCGACCCTGACCGGCCTGGGGGAGCGCGCCCACCTGCTCACCCCGGAGGTGGGCCTCACCACCATGATCCGCGACGTCACGGCGGTGCTGGAGGCCGAGGAGCTCACCGACGTCCTGCTCGTCGGGCACAGCTTCGGCGCGCTGCCCGTGCTGGGGGCGGCCGAGCGGGCCCGGGACCGGATCCGGCGGCTCGTGCTGCTCGACGGCCTGGTGGTCGAGGCGGGGCGGCGCGCGTTCGACGCCCTGCCCGAGGACGTCGTGCTGCAGCGGGAGCTCGACGCGAAGCGGCGCGGCCACGGTCTCGCGCTCCCGCCGCCGCCCGCCGAGGCCTTCGGGGTCACCGACCCGGACGACGTCGCGTGGGTCGAGCGCCGCATGACCCCGCACCCGCTGCGCAGCTACCGCGAACCGCTGGCGCTCGACGGCCCGCTCGGTGCCGGCCTGCCGGTCACCTACGTCCACTGCACGCAGCCCGTCTACCCGGCGCTGGCGTCGTCCCGCCAGGTGGTGAAGGACTTGGCCTGGGAGTGGCGGGACCTGCCCACGGGGCACGACGCGATGGTCACGGACCCCGAGGGCACGGTCGCCGCCCTCCTCGGCTGAGCGGGGGCGCCGGGCCTACACGTCCGCCGGCGGCTCGACCTCGCGGCGGAGGATCTTGCCCGTCGGGCCCTTGGGGAGGGCGTCGACCAGCCAGACCGCGCGCGGGTACTTGTAGGCGGCGAGCCGGTCCCGGACGAAGTTCTTCAGCTCCTCCGGGTCGGCCTCCTCGCCCGGCTTGAGCGCGACCGCGGCGCCGATCTCCTCGCCGAGCTCGGCGTGCTTGATCCCGACGACGGCGGCCTCGGCCACGGCCGGGTGCTCGTAGAGGGTCTCCTCGACCTCGCGGGGGTAGACGTTGTAGCCGCCGCGGATGATCAGGTCCTTCTTGCGGTCGACGATGGTGTAGTAGCCGTCGGCGTCGCGGGTGGCGATGTCGCCGGAGCGGAACCAGCCGTCCGGGATGGCCGCCTCGGTCGCCTCGGGGCGGTTCCAGTAGCCCTTCATGACGTTCTCGCCGCGGATGGCGATCTCGCCGGGCTCGCCGTCGGGCACGTCGCGGCCCTCGTCGTCGACCACGCGCATCTCGCAGCCGCGCACCGGGAAGCCGATGGTGCCGGGCTTGCGCGGGCGGCCGGGCTGGTTGAACGAGGCGACCGGCGCGGTCTCCGACAGCCCGTAGCCCTCGAAGACCTCGCAGCCGAAGGTGGACTCGAAGTTGCGCAGGATCTCCACGGGCATGGCGGAGCCGCCGGTGATGCACGTGCGCAGCGAGGACATGTCCGCGTTCGCGGCGTCGGGGGAGTGCAGCATCGCCGCGTACATGGTGGGCACGCCCTCGAACACGGTGACCTTGTCCCGGGCCACGACCTGCAGCGCCTTGGACGGGTCGAACCGCGGGATCAGGGTCAGCGTGGACCCGGCGACCACGGCGGCGTTGAGCCCGCAGGTCAGGCCGAAGACGTGGAACAGCGGCAGGCAGCCCATGATCACGTCGTCGGCGCTGATCTCGATGAGCGTCTCGACCGTGGTACGGGCGTTGGAGTCGAGGTTGTGGTGGGTCAGCTCGGCGCCCTTGGGCTGCCCGGTGGTGCCGGAGGTGTAGAGGATGACGGCGGTGTCGGAGTCGGCTCGCTCGACGGCCTCGGGCGCGGGAGTGCCGCCCAGCTCGGCCGGGCCGGTCGCGGGCACCACGATCCCCGGGATCCCGACGGCCTTCGCGGCCTCGGGCACCACGTCGCCCGAGCCGTCCCAGCCGTAGACCAGGGACATCCCCGAGTCGCCCAGGTAGTACTCCACCTCGCGCGCCTTGAGCAGCGGGTTCATCGGCACCACGACGGCACCCGCCAGCAGCGCGCCGTAGAACAGCACCGGGTAGGCGGGAACGTTGGGCAGCACGAGCCCGACCCGGTCGCCGGGGTTGATCCCGCGCTCCTTCAGGTCCCCCGCGACGGCGGCCGCCGCCTCGTGCAGCTGCCGGTAGGTGAGGACGTACTCGTCGAGCTTCACGGCGGTGCGGTCACCGTGCTCGCGCGCGGTCGCGACGAGGTTCGCGGCCAGGTTGGTCATCGTCGACTCTCCGGGGTTACGGGCGGGTAGCTTGCCGGGACACTACCGGCCTCTCCTCCCAGGGGCGCACACTCGGGTGGCGTGCGCAACCGGACGATCCGGGCGCCACCGTGATCGGTGACGGCGCCCGGTCCGCCCCGATATCGTCCGCGCATGACGCCGCCCGCCCTGGAGATCGTCGTCGGCGGGCGGCGGCTGCCGGTCGCGCCGGGCCGCCCGTTCGTGATCGGCCGCGGCCCGGAGGCGGACCTCGACGTCGGGCACCCGCGAGCCTCGCGCCGGCACGTGATCGTGGAGCACACCCCGCAGGGCTGGACGCTCACCGACGCCTCCCGCAACGGCACGTGGGTCGACGGCCGGCGGGTCACCACCCTTCCGCTCGCCGGCCCGGTCTCGGTGAGGCTCGGCGACACCGCCGACTCCGCGGTCGTGCAGGTCCTGCCCGTGAGCGCACCCCCGGCGCCACCGGCGGTCCCGGCGCCGGCCGATGTCCTGGCCCGGCAGGGCGGGCAGACCTCGGTCCGGCACGTCCTCACCACCCGGCTCACGGTGGGGCGCCTGCCGGACAACGACGTCGTGCTCGACGACCTCCTCGTCTCCCGCCGCCACGCCGAGCTGCACCGCAGCGGCGCGGGCTGGCGGATCGTGGACCTGAACAGCGGCAACGGCACCTTCGTCAACGGCGTGCGGGTCACCTCCGCCGAGATCACCCCGCGGGACGTCGTCGGCATCGGGCACGCGCTGCTGCAGCTGCAGGGCGACCGGCTCGTCTCCGCCGAGGACACCGGCGACGTCGGGTTCTCCGTCCAGGGCGCCTCGGTCACCACCGACTCCGGCAGGACGCTGCTCCGGGACGTCTCCTTCGCGCTGCCGGGCCGGAGCCTGCTCGCCGTCGTCGGGCCGTCCGGGGCGGGCAAGTCGACCCTGCTGCGCGCGCTGACCGGTTCCCGCCCGGCCGACGTCGGCGAGGTCCGCTACGCGGGCCGCGACCTCTACGCCGAGTACGACGAGCTGCGCCACCGCATCGGCCTCGTCCCGCAGGACGACGTGCTGCACCCCCAGCTCACCGTCCGGCGCGCGCTGCGCTTCGCCGCCCGGCTGCGCTTCCCCGCCGACGTCCCGGAGGCCGCCCGCGAGCGTCGCATCGACGAGGTGCTGGCCGAGCTGAACCTCACCGAGCAGGCCGGGCAGCGGATCGACACGCTCTCCGGTGGCCAACGCAAACGCACCTCCGTGGCCCTCGAGCTGCTGACCCGGCCGAGCCTGCTGTTCCTCGACGAGCCGACGTCCGGCCTCGACCCGGGCCTGGACAAGTCCGTCATGCAGACGCTGCGCGGGCTGGCCGACGGGTCCGACACGCGGTCGGGCAGCGGCGGCCGGACCGTCGTCGTGGTCACCCACAGCGTGCTCAACCTCGACCTCTGCGACCGGCTGCTGGTGCTCGCGCCCGGCGGGCACGTCGCCTTCTTCGGGCCGCCGCGGGAGGCGCTGGAGTACTTCGGCGCGCCGGACTACGCCGAGATGTTCCTGCTGCTGGAGCGGGTGCCGGGGGAGACCCTCGCCGCCCGGTACCGGGAGTCGCGGCAGCACTCGCGGTACGTCGCGCAGCCGACGGCGGGGATGCCGCGGGTCGTCGAGCGGGCGGCGCCGGAGGTGGCGCCGCGCCAGCAGGGCTTCGGCGCGCAGCTGGGCGTGCTGTGCCGCCGCTACCTGGCCGTGATCGCCGCCGACCGGCAGTACGCGATCTTCCTCGTGGCGCTCCCGCTGGTCCTCGCGGCGCTGGCGCGGCTCGTCCCCGGCGACTCCGGGCTGAGTACGACACGGGCGCTGGAGCTGCAGGAGGTCCAACCGAGCCAGCTGATGCTGGTCCTGGTGCTCGGCGGGGCGCTGATGGGGGTCGCGGCGGCGATCCGCGAGCTGGTCAAGGAGCGGCCGGTCTACGTCCGGGAACGCGCGATCGGGCTGTCGATGCCGGCGTACCTGCTGTCGAAGCTGCTGGTGCTGGGCGTGGTCACGGGGCTGCAGGCGGCGGTGTTCACGCTGCTCGCGCTGGCGGGACGACCCGGGCCCGACTCGGCCGTCGTGCTCGGGTCGGGCCTGCTGGAGGTGCTGCTGGCGGTCGTCGGCGTGACCGTCGTGACCATGCTGGCCGGGCTGGTGATCTCGGCGGCGATCGGCAACGCGGACCGCGGCATGCCGCTGCTGGTGCTGGTCCTGATGCTGGAGCTGGTGGTCAGCGGCGGGCTCTTCCCCGTGGCGGGCTACGCCGGGCTGGAGCAGCTGGCCTGGCTCGTCCCGTCGCGCTGGGCCTTCGCGATGGGTGCGGCGACCGTCGACCTGAACCGGGTCGCGCGCGGCGGCCCCGACCCGCTGTGGACGCACGACGCCGCGCACTGGCTGCTCGGCGCCGGGGTGCTGGTGGGCATGGCCGGGGTGCTCGCCGTCGCGACCGGGCTGGTGCTGCGGAGGCTGGACCCCGTGCGCCGACGCCGGTAGCCCGCACACCGGGTGTGGTGCCAGCACACCTCCGCCGGCCCCGCGCGCTCCCTAGCGTTCCCCTCACCGCTTCACGAGAGGAACGACGACCATGGTCTGGTTCGGGATCATCCTGCTGCTGGCCGCCGGCGGCTGCCTGTGGGGGGCCGGCCGGTCCCGGCGCAAGGTGCACGCGATGACGGCCGCGGAGACGCTCTCGGTGCCCGAGCTGCTCGAGCTGCAGGGCATCTCGGCCGAGCTCACCGGGCCGGGGCAGTTCCGCAAGGTGTGCGAGGTCGTCGGCGAGACGGCGGCGGCGCCGGTGGGCCTGCTGCGTTCCGAGCTGGCCGGCGTCGACTGCGTGTGGCACGCGCACCGCGTCCAGCGCCGCTACAAGCACTACGACCGGGACTCCGACGGCGACACCCGCGTCACCACCCGCACCGAGACCGTCGCCGAGATCAGCTCCCCGCACGGCTGGGCGCTGCGGCGCGACGGGCACACGATCGGCGTCGACCACGGCGGCCGGCGGCCCGACGGCGTCGAGACCGTCGTCGACCGGTTCGAGCCCGCGCACGACCACCGGCCGCAGGGCGCGCTGGCCGGGGCGATCTCGGTGCTCGGCGCGCTGGCCGGCGGCGACCGCGACGAGACCATCGGCTACCAGCACACCGAGTGGGTGCTGCGGCCCGGCACGCGGATGTACGTGCTCGGCGAGGTCGACGACCGGGACGGCCCGCTCGTGGTCCGCGCGCCGCGCGACGGCTCGCCGTTCGTCATGTCCACGAAGACCGAGGAGGAGCTGACCGATTCCGCCCGAACGGGTCAGCGCATCTGGGCCTGGATCGGCGCCGGCCTCGGCCTCGCCGGCCTCGCGCTGGTGGTGCTCGCGGTCCTGTAGCGGTCCTGCAACCGTCCGCCCGGCCGTGACCTCGCGTCGCGCCCGGGCCGGTATCTAGAGTCGGGCCGTGGCTGATCTCCCCCCGCTCGACCCCGACGAACCCACGCCGACCGGCCCGCTCGCCGGGGTGGTGGTGGCCGACTTCTCCCGGGTCCTCGCCGGCCCCTACGCGACGATGCTGCTCGGCGACCTCGGCGCGACCGTGGTCAAGGTCGAGGGCCCGACCGGCGACGACACCCGCACCTGGCAGCCGCCCACGGTCGACGGGCCCGACGGCCCGGTCGCCACCTACTACCTGTCGATCAACCGCAACAAGCATTCGGTGGTCCTCGACCTGAAGGACCCCGAGGACCTGGCGGTCGCCCAGCAGCTCGCGGCCCGCGCGGACGTGCTGATCGAGAACTTCATGCCCGGCTCCACCGCGAGGTGGGGCCTGGACGTCGACACCGTGCGCGGGACCAACCCGTCGATCGTCTACTGCTCCATCAGCGGGTTCGGCGACGCGGGCGGCGCGAAGCTCGGCGGCTACGACCTGCTGATCCAGGCGACGTCCGGCCTGATGAGCCTGACCGGCGACCCGGACGGCACGCCGTACCGGGCGGGCGTCGCGGTGTTCGACGTGATGACCGGGCTGCACGCCGCCGTCGCGATCCTGGCGGCGCTGCGGCACCGCGACGCCACCGGCGAGGGCCAGCACGTGAAGACGAACCTGCTGTCCGCGGCGCTGTCGAGCCTGGTCAACCAAACCTCGGCGTACGTCGCGGGCGGCGTGGTGCCGAAGCGGATGGGCAACGCCCACCTCTCGCTGTTCCCCTACGAGCCGCTGCCCACGGGCGACGGCGAGCTGATCGTGATCGCCGCCAACGACCACCAGTTCCGCCGGCTCTGCGGCGCCGTCGACGCACCCGAGCTGCTGGAGGACCCGCGCTTCGGGTCGATGGTCGAGCGCACCCGGCACCGCGACGAGCTGCGCCCGCTGCTGCTCGAGAAGCTCGCCACCAAGGGCGCGCAGGAGTGGTTCGACGTGCTCAGCGCGGCCGGCGTGCCCTGCGGCCCGATCAACACCGTGGACCAGGGCATCGAGCTCGCGGAGAGCCTCGGCCTCGCCCCGGTCGTGCACCCCGGCGGCGGGCCCGGCGGGGTCCGCAACCCCGTCGACTACTCGGCGACCCCGCCGGACTACCGCCGCACGCCGCCGGCCCTCGGCGCGGACACCGACGCCGTCAAGGCGTGGTTGAAGGGCTGAGAACGGGACGGGCCGGGCGGGGGAGGGGATCCCCGCCCGGCCCGCGCCGGACCGGCCGCGCGTGCGGCCGGGGTCTGGTGCTCAGCCGCCGCCGTTGCCGCTTCCGTTGCCCTCGCCGCCGAACGGCGAGCTGCCGCCGAACGGGTTGAGCTGGCCGAACGGGTTGCTGCTGCCGCCGCCCTGGCTGGTGCCGCCGCTGCTGGTCGTGGCGCCGGTGTCCTTGGTGCTGCCGAGCGTCACGTCGACCGTGCGGGCCGCGGACCCGGTGCCGACCGTGAGCGTGACCTTGTCGCCCGGGGCGTAGGAGCCGATCCGGGCGACGAGGTCGGAGAAGTCGCTGACCGTCGAGTCGCCGACCTTGGTGACGACGTCACCGGCCTTGATCCCGGCCGCCGCCGCCGGGCCGCCGTCCGTCACCGCGGCGACGGTCGCGCCGTTCTCCGTGCCCGACGAGCGGGTGCTGCCCTGGACGCCGAGCACGGGCTTGGTGGCACTGCCGGAGTCGATGATCTCCTGCGCCACCCGGCGGGCCTGGTCGACCGGGATCGCGAAGCCGAGGCCGACGCTGCCGCTGCTCTGCCCCGCGGTCGCGATCGCCGAGTTGATGCCGACGACCTGGCCGTCGAGGTTCACCAGCGGGCCGCCGGAGTTGCCCTGGTTGATCGGGGCGTCCGTCTGCAGGCCGTTGTAGACGACGCCGGAGCCGTCCTCGCCCTGCACCTGGACCGTGCGGTTGAGGGCGCTGACGATGCCGGTCGTGACGGTGCCCTCGAGGCCCTGCGGCGACCCGATCGCGACGACCTGCTGGCCGACCGCCACGTCCGTGGTGCGGCCGAGCTCGGCCGCGGTCAGCCCGGAGACGCCGTCGAGCTTGATGACGGCGAGGTCGTAGCTCGGCGAGGTGCCGACGATCGAGGCGGAGTGCTGTGAGCCGTCGTTCAGCGTGACCTGGATCTGCCCGGTCGAGCCCGAGACGACGTGGTTGTTGGTGAGGACGTCGCCGTCGGAGGTGAGGATCACGCCGGAGCCCTCGGCCGCGCCCTGGCCCGTGGTCACGCGGATGTCGACCGTGCTGGGGCTGGCCTTCGCCGCGGCGGCCTGCACGGTGCCGTTCGTCTGCACGTTCGAGGCGTTCGACGCCGGCTGGCCGGACAGGGTGACCCCGCTGGCGGAGCTGCCCCGGTCGAGCAGGGCGTAGGCGCCGCCGAAGCCCGCGCCGCCGCCGACGAGGCCGGCGATGAGCGCGGCCGCGACGATGCCCACCCACGGGCGGGAGGGCTTGCGGGGGCGGTCGTCGTGCAGGAAGGAGGTGTGCCCGCCGGGCGGCGGGTCGTTCGGCCCGCCGGTCGTCGCGGCCTGCGGGTCGGTGACGCCCTGCTGGGCGTAGGGGCCGTAGGCGGGGCTGCCGTAGGGGCGGGTGCCCTGGTCGGCACCGCCGTGCCCGCTCGTCTGGGCGTAGCCGGGCGTGCCGTAGACGGAGCCGCGGCCGTAGGCGTACGGCGAGCCGTAGGAACGGGTCGGGTCGGTCTGCTGGGTCGGGGCGTCCCCGGCGGAGGTGCTCACGGTGCTGTCGGTGCTGTGCGCAACGTCCCCATCGGGCCGGGAGTGACCCCGCTGCTCGTCGGTCATGCCACAGACTCTGCGCCCTGAAGCTGAGATCTGCCTGTGCTCGCCCTGGGAAAGGCCGTGCAGTACGGCACCGTTTCCGGTAAGGGGCCCCGCAGGACCCCTTACCGGGCTCCGGTCAGAGCAGCTCGACGATGGTGGCGTTGGCGGTGCCGCCGCCCTCGCACATGGTCTGCAGGCCGTAGCGGATGCCCCGGTCCCGCATGTGGTGCAGCAGCCGGGTCATGAGGATCGTGCCGGAGGCACCCAGCGGGTGGCCGACGGCGATGGCCCCGCCGAGCGGGTTGAGCACCTTGTCGTCCGCACCCAGCTCGGCCTGCCAGGCCAGCGGGACCGGGGCGAAGGCCTCGTTGACCTCGAAGGCGCCGATGTCCGAGATCGACAGGCCGCTCTTCCTCAGCACCTTCTGCGTGGCCGGGATCGGCCCGGTCAGCATCATCAGCGGGTCGGCGCCGGAGACCGCGCCGGAGTGGTAGCGCGCGATCGGGGTGAGCCCCAGCTCCTTGGCCTTCTCCGGTGTGGTGATCAGGGTGGCCGACGCGCCGTCGGAGATCTGCGAGGCGTTGCCCGCGTGGATCACCCCGTCCTCGCGGAAGGAGGGCTTGAGCTTCGCCAGCTTCTCGGCGGTGGTGCCGCGGCGCAGGCCCTCGTCCGCGGTGAACTCCGGCAGCCCGGGCACCTGGACCAGCTGGCCGTCGAAGGCGCCCGCGTCGATCGCGGCGGCGGCGAGCTCGTGGCTGCGCGACGAGTACTCGTCGAGGCGCTGCCGGGTGAAGCCCCACTTCTTCGCGATCCGCTCGGCGCCGATGCCCTGGTTGAAGTCCTCGTTCGGGAACTCGCCGCTGGTCAGGTCGGCCTCGTAGCGTTCGCGCACCAGCGAACCGAACGGGCGGCCGAGGTCGCGGCCCGCGCCGAGCGGCACCCGGGTCATGGCCTCGACGCCACCGGCCACCACGACGTCGTACTGGCCGGCCATGACCATGCCCGCGGCGAAGTCGAAGGAGGACTGGCTGGACCCGCAGGCCCGGTTGATGGTGACGCCGGGGACGGTCTCCGGCCAGCCGGCGGCGAGCACGGCGTACCGGCCGATCTGCGCCGCCTGGTCGCCGACCTGGTTCACGCAGCCCCAGACGACGTCGTCGATCACCTCGGGGTCGATGCCGGTGCGCTGCTGCAGCGCCCGCAGGACGTACCCCGACAGGTCGGCGGGATGGACGTCGGCGAGCGAGCCGTTGCGCTTTCCGATCGGGGTGCGCACCGCGTCGACGATGACGGCCTCGGGCATGGTTCCTCCGCGTCCACTCGAGAGCTATCTGAACGAACGTACGACACTGTGCGCCCGTCGAGAACCCGAGTGAACTACCTCACGGGCTCGCAACCGGGTGTCGAGCGGACTGGATCGATGAGGTAGGTTCGGCCGCAGCGAAGGGGAGTAGCTCTCAACGCCGCGGTCGACATACTGGCGATCCACATCGCCCGGCTGCGGGGCCTGACCACCACCAGGCGAGCGAGACCTTCGATCCGGTTCACGTCGGATCGAAGAGACCCCGTTCCCTCGATCCGGCCCGAGATCGAGGGGTTGTGTGGCGATGCAGGACGTGCTCGCGGCGTTCCTGATCAGTTTCGGCGTGATCTTCGTGGCCGAGCTCGGCGACAAGTCGCAGCTCATGGCACTGACGTTCGCGACACGCTACAAGACCTGGCCCGTGCTGCTGGGCATCACGATCGCCACGTCGGTCGTGCACCTCGTGTCCGTCGCCGTCGGCCACGGCCTCGGCGCCACCATCCCGACCGGCTGGATCGCGCTGGTCGCGGCCGTCGCGTTCCTCGGGTTCGGCGCCTGGACGCTCAAGGGCGACTCGCTCTCCGACGACGAGCAGGAGAAGGTCAACCGCAAGGCCCGGTCGGCGGTGGTCGCGGCGTCGGTGGCGTTCTTCCTGGCCGAGCTCGGCGACAAGACGATGCTGGCCACGATCACGCTGGCCACCCAGCACGGCTGGTTCGGCGTGTGGCTCGGGTCGACGCTCGGCATGGTCGCGGCCGACGCGCTGGCGATCGTCGTCGGCCGGCAGCTCGGCAAGCGGCTGCCCGAGCGGACGATCCGCTACGGCGCCGCGGCCGGGTTCGTCGTGTTCGGCGTGGTGCTGCTGGCCGACGCGATCGGCCAGCTCACCGGGCGGGGCGCCTGGGAGGTCGCCTCCGCCACGCTGAACCACAACCTCGCCGCCTGGCTCGCCGTCGGCCTCGGGGTCGTCGCCTGCGTGCTGGTCGGCGTCGGACGGCGCTGGGCCCGCGCCGGCGCGCGCCGCTCGCCGATGCGGACCGGGCCCGGATCGCCCGCCTGGTGGTCCCGGGCGCTGTTCGCGGTCGCGTTGCTGCTCGGCCTGGTCGCCCCGCTGCTCGTCGCGTTCGACGTCATCGAGCCGATCGCCGTGTTCAGCTCGCCGGGCTGGGTCGTGGTCGGGGTCGGGCTGCTGCTCCTCGGCGTGGCCGTGGTGCTGGCGTCGCTGGTCCAGATGGGCACGGCCCGCCGGCGCGGCCAGAACCTGGCCCTGACCAGCAGCGGCTTCTACGCCCGCGTCCGCAACCCCGCGTTCACCGGCATGATGGTCGCCACCGCCGGCGGGCTGGTCATGGCGCCCACCATGCTCGGGGTGCTGGCCACCCTGCTGATCGTGGTCGCGGTGCAGATCCAGGCCCGCGCGGTCCGCGAGCCGGGCCTCACCCAGGCCCTCGGCGAGGAGTACGCGAACTACCTGGCCCGCACCGGCCGGTTCCTCCCACGCCTGCGCACCCCGCACCCCGAACGCCGCGCCGGCCTGCCGGAGAACGACCGCGAACGCGTCGGCTGACCCCTGTGAGTGGCGATAGTCGCCATAGCGACTATCGCCACTCACGAGGTGGGTCAGCTGTACCAGGTCGGCTCGGGCAGCTCGTCACGCAGCAGGAACGCCCCCACCTCGCGCCGCTTGTAGGCGACGGGGTCGTGCAGGGTGTGGGTGCGGACGTTGCGCCAGAAGCGGTCGAAGCCCAGCTCCGTGGCGGTGGCCCGGGCGCCCAGGCCCTCGAACACCCGGCCGGTCACCTCGAGCGCGACGTCCGTGGCCCGCGCCTTGACGGCCGCCACCCGGAGCTCGTGCTCGCCGCGCTCCTGCGGCGTGACCTCCCAGGCGTTGCGGTGGATGGCCAGGCCCTCCTCCGCGACCCGGTCGGCCAGCGCCTCGACGGCCCAGAGCTTCGACGCCAGGTCGCCGTACAGGTCGAGCTGGTACGGCTCGTCGACGGCCCGCTCCTGCCCGCCGTGCAGCCACGGCCGGGTCCGGGTGCGGGTGTACTCCGCGGCCTCCTCCAGGGCGCCGCGCGCGATGCCCAGGTAGAAGCTCACGAACACGAGCTGGATCGTCGGCACGTTGAGCGTGTTGTAGACCCGCGGCTCGAACGCCTTCTCCCGGAAGCCCGCGGCCTGGTCCCACGGCACCTGGACCTCGCTGATCGTGACGCTGCCGCTCTCCGTGAGCCGCTGGCCGATGTTGTCCCAGTCGTCGTGGAACGTGATGCCGGGCTGCTGGCTCGGCACGATCGCGAAGATGTGCGTCTCCGTGCCGTCGAGCACGCCCTCCAACACCGTGACGTCCGAAACCTTGCTGCCGGTGGAGAAGGACTTGCGGCCGTTGTAGACGATGTGGTCGCCGGCGTCGCGGATCACGACGTCCTCGTCGCGCGGGTTCACCGCGCCGCCGAAGAACCACTGGTTGCGGGTGGCCTCGGACTCGACGGCCTCGATCTGCTCGGCCGTGCCGACGAGCCGGGCGGCCCAGAACCACAGCAGGTGGTAGCCGAGCAGCTGACCGATCGAGCCGTCGCCGGCGGCGACCTCGCGGATCACCCGGTAGGCGAGCGGCCACTCCTGACCGCCGCCGCCGTGCTCGACCGGGCCGAGCAGGGTGACGAGGCCGGCGTCCTTGAGCAGTTGGACCTCGGCGTGCGGGGTCTCGCCGGCGCGGTCGCGGGCGGCGGCGCCCTCGGCGAGGACCGTGCGCACCTCGCGGGCGCGGGCGAGCCACTCGTCGGGCGTCGCGGGGGTGGTCGGGAATCGGGTCTCGGGACGGTTCTCGAGCGTGGTCATGACGGGTCCTGTCGGTAGGTGTCGGGTGCGTGCAGCGGCGACCCGCGGGTGCAGGGCAATGCGGCGGCCGGGACGGAACACCGACGACCGCAGCGGGCGGGCACCGGAACGCGGCCCGCCGGGCACGCGGAAGGATCAGCAGAGGATCGCGTTATGGATCCACAACGCGCGAACTCGGGCCCTGAAATCGCATTATGGTTCCATAACGCGGCAAAACGGGGGCTGCAATTGCGTTATGGTTCCATAATGCGATCGGGATGACCCGGACAGGACTGCGTGACGACGCGGGCGTGGTCGATGTGGCGGCGGCGGGTCAGCCAGGCGTGGGCCGACCCCGCCGTGACCGTGCCGCGCCGGGACGAGCGCGGCACCCGCTCAGGAGCCCGCGACGAGAGCGGGCTGGCGGGCGGCGAGCTCCGCCTCCTTCTCGCGCACGATCGGCAGCACGTGCCGCCCGAAGTACTCGATCTCCTCCTGGAAGTGCAGGAAGCCCAGGAGCAGCAGGTTCGCCCCGCGCCGCTTGTACTCGATCGCGCGGTCCGCGACCTGCTCCGGCGTGCCGATGAGCTGGGTGCGGAAGCCGTCGTTGTACTGGACGAGGTCCTCGAAGGTCGAGTCCGCCCACATGCCGCGCTTGTCGCCCGTGGAGGCGCCCGCCTGCTGCACCGAGGACCGGAAGCCCTCGACGGCCTCGACGTCGGCCTTCGCGACGATCTCCCGCAGCTGCTCGCGCGCCTCGCGCTCGGTGTCACGGGCGATGAGGAAGCCGTTGAGCCCGAACCGGACCGCGCCCGGGCCGGTCTCCGGCCGTCCGGCGTCGCGGGCGTGCCCGCGCACCTCGTGCACCTGCTCTGTGAAGCCGTCGTAGTCCTTGCCGTTGGAGAAGTACCAGTCCGAGACGCGGCCGCCGTTCCGACGGGCGGCGGTGGAGTTGCCGCCCTGGAAGATCTCCGGGTGCGCCCGGCCCGGCACCTCGACCGGCTTGGGCTTCAGATCGAAGTCGTGGATCCGGTAGAAGTCGCCGCGCAGCTCCGCGTGGTCGCTGGTCCAGATCTCGCGCAGCGCGCGGATGAACTCCTCGGAGCGGCGGTAGCGCTCGTCGTGCTCCAGCCAGGGCTCGCCGAGGCTGGTGAACTCGTCCTTGAACCAGCCGCTCACCACGTTCACCGCAGCCCGGCCGCCGGAGAGGTGGTCGGCCGTCGCGACCCACTTCGCCAGCACGCCCGGGTGCCAGAGCCCCGGGTGCACGGCGGCGATGACCTTGAGCCGCTCGGTGGCGAGCAGCAGGGCGAGCGAGAAGCTCGTGGACTCGTGCTGGTGGTCGGCGCCGTACGACGCCATGTACCGGACCTGGGACAGGGCGTACTCGAAGCCGTTGTCCTCCGCGGTCCGGGCGAGCTTCTTGTTGTACTCGTAGCCCCAGTCGGTGCGCTGCTCCATCGTGCTCGTGACGAGGCCGCCGCTGACGTTGGGCACCCAGTAGGCGAACTTCAGCGGCTCGGCGGGGAGGTCGGGGGAAGAGGACACAGCTGTGCTCCTGCGGGAAGAAGGGGATGTCGGTACGCGCGGGGAGGCGGGTCAGCGACAGGCGCAGGAGTGCACGCGCTTGTGGTCGACGTGACGCCGGCGCGTCAGCAGGATCGTGGCCACGGGACGAGCCCACCAGACGCGACCCGGCCGGGTCAAACGGCCTCCCACATCGCGAACCCGTCCGGACAATCGGGCCGATCGGCACAGCGGGCGATCCACACCGCGGGAATCGTCGCGGCGACGAAATGCGGCCGGGCCGTGGGGCGTTCGGCCAGAGGTGACGACGACGGAGAGCACCCTGCAGCAGGACTGGGACACCTGGCACGCCGTGCGCGAGGAGGAGCTCCGCACGCCGCACGGCTGGCTCAGCCTCACCGCACTGGAGTGGATCACCGAGACGCCCACGACCTTCGACGGCGTCCCCGGCACCTGGCGCGCGACCGGCGACGGCGGCGTGGAGCTGACCGCCACGGCCGCCGACGGGCTCGTGGCCCGGGGCGCGCCGGTCGACGGCACCGTCCGGCTCGTGCCGCGGGACGGCCTGCCCGGCGCCCTGGTCACCGCGGGCGACCGGAAGATCGAGGTCGCCCGGCGCACGGACACCTATGCCCTGCGGGTGCGCGATCCGCAGGCGCCCACCCGCACCGGTTTCTCCGGCGTCCCGGCCTTCCCGGTCGACGAGCGCTGGGTGGTCGACGCCCGCTTCGAGCCCTACGCCGAGCCGCACCGGATCACGGTCGGCGCGGTGGTCGAGGGGCTGAACCACTTCCCGATCGCCGTGGGCACCGTCCGGTTCAGCGTCGACGGCACCCCGCAGGAGCTGGTCGCGCTGGCGGGCAAGGACGCCGGCCTGTCCTTGCACTTCCGCGACGCCACCTCGGGCGACACCACCTACGGCGGCGGCCGCATCCTCAAGGCCGGCGAGCCGGGCCCGGACGGGACGCTGCGGGTGGACCTCAACCGCGTCGTCAACCTGCCCTGCGCCTTCACCGCGTTCGCGACCTGCCCGCTGCCGCCGGAGGGCAACACCCTGACCGTGGCCGTCGAGGCGGGGGAGAAGCTTCCCGCCTGACCGGCGGCGACGCTGCGCTCACCTCGCCCCGACGAGCCCGAAGCGCTGTGCCCGGAGCACCGCGGTGATCCGGTCCGAGGCGCCGAGCTTGAGGTAGCAGCGCTCGAGGTGCTTGTGCACCGTCCGCTCGCCGATGCCGAGCCGGCGCGCGATGAGCCGCGTCGTCACGCCCTCGGAGAGCAGCCCCAGCACGGCCAGCTCGCGCGGGGTGAGCTCGATCGCGCGCACGGCGTCGATGCCGTCGGGCCCCACGCCGGACAACGCGGCGGCGTACGCGCGGGCCTGCCGCTCCAGCCCGTCGACCAGCCGGGCCACGCGGCCGGCCAGGGCCAGCTCGGCCTCGGAGAAGGGGTCGGCGCGCCCGGGCACCAGCGTCCTCGGCTTGCGCCCGCCGCCGTAGGGAAGGGCGAGCAGGTGGGGCACGTGCCCGCGGCGCAGCAGCGACCGGCCCTCGCCGAACGAGCGCGCGAAACGGGCCGGGACGTCGGCGAGGCGCACCGGGGCGCGGGACCCGGTCGAGGCGTACCAGCGGACCAGCGGGTGGTGCCGGATCTCCGGCGACGCGCGCCAGGCCTCGATCTCCGCTCGGGCCCCGTCGAGATCGGCGTCGGACGGGTACAGGCCGGTCCGCAGGCCGCCGCCCGGCAGCGGGTCGTTGGTGGTGACCGCGCCCGCGTCGAGGGTGTCCCGCAGCATCACCGCCACCCGTTCCAGCGGGAACTCGGTGAGCGGCTCGGCGAACAGCGCCGCCGTGAACTCCAGCCAGTCGGCCTCCGTGCGCACGTCCACCTCCACACGCCACCCGCCCCCGCGATCCTGGCGATCGCGGGGGCGGGCGTGAACGGGCGCGGCGGGGAACCGCCCGGACGGACCAGGGTCAGACCGGGGTGCGCTCGCGGTCCGGGTCGGCCGGCCGGGCGGTCCGGGCCGGAAGGGCCTTGCGCACCAGCGGGAACAGCAGGAGCAGCGCGATCACGGCGTAGACGGTGATCGCGATCGGCGTGGAGACCAGGGTGCTGACGTCGCCGTCGGCGATCTGCAGGGCGCGGCGCAGCTGCAGCTCCGCGTCCGGCCCGAGGATCACGCCGATGATCGCCGGCAGCACCGGCAGGCCGTAGCGCCGCATCACGAACCCGACCGCGCCGATGCCCAGCAGGACCAGCAGGTCCACGGCCTGCCCGGAGACCGCGTACGCCCCGATGCAGGCGAAGAACAGGATGCCCGCGTAGAGGTACGGCCGCGGGATCCGCAGCAGCTTCGCCCAGGCCGGCGCGAGCGGCAGGTTCAGCACCAGCAGCAGGACCAGGCCGACGAACAGGCTGGCGATGAGCGTCCACACCAGGTCGGGCTCGGTCTGGAACAGCAGCGGGCCCGGCTGGATCCCGAACTGCTGGAAGGCGGCGAGCATGACGGCGGCGATCGCCGTCGTCGGCAGCCCGAGGGTGAGCATCGTGGACAGCGTCCCCGCCGAGGACGCGCTGGCCGCCGACTCCGGGCCCGCCACACCTTCGATGGCGCCGGACCCGAACTCGTCGCGGTGCTTCGACAGCCGCCGCTCGGTGACGTACGACAGGAAGGTCGGGATCTCCGCGCCGCCGGCCGGGATGGAGCCGAACGGGAACCCGATGAACGGGCCGCGCAGCCACGGCTTCCACGCGCGCCTGACGTCGCCACGGGACAGCCACGGCCGCCCCACCGGGATGACCTCCTGCTGCCCGCGACGCAGGTGCGCGGCGACCCAGAGGGCCTCGCCGACGGCGAAGAGCCCGACCGCGACGATGACGACGTCGATGCCGTCGGCCAGCTGCGGCACGCCGAAGGTGAGCCGGGGCTGCCCGCTGAGCGGGTCGAGCCCGACCAGCCCGATCGTGAGGCCGATGGCCAGCGCCGCGAACCCGCGGATCCGCGAGCTGCCGAGCACGGAGGTCACGGCGACGAACGCCAGCACCATCACCGCGAAGTAGTCCGGGGCGCCGATGTCGACGGCGACGGACGCGACCAGCGGCGCCAGCAGCACCAGCCCGATCACGCCGAGCAGGCCGCCGACGAAGTGCCCGATCGCGGCCGTGGCCAGCGCCTGCGCGCCCCGCCCGGACTTGGCCATCGGGTTGCCCTCGAGCGCGGCCATCACCGACGCGCTCTCGCCCGGGGTGTTGAGCAGGATCGAGGTGGTGGAGCCGCCGAACATCGCGCCGAAGTAGATGCCGGCGAACATGATGAAGGCGCCGGTCGGGTCGAACGCGTAGGTCACCGGCAGCAGCAGCGCCACCGCCATGGCCGGGCCGATGCCCGGCAGCACGCCGATCGCGGTGCCCAGCAGCACTCCGATCGCGGCGAACAGCAGGTTGGCCGGGGTGAGGGCGGCGCCGAAGCCGCCCATCAGGCTGGTCAGCGACTCGATCATGCGCCGAACACCCCCATGAGCGGGCCGCCGGGCAGGTCGACGCCCAGGAGGCCGTCGAAGATCACCCAGGTCACGACCGAGACGCCGGCGGCGATGAGGAGGTCGCGCAGGTAGGTGCGCGAGCCCAGCGAGTACGTGGCCCCCCAGAAGAGGACGACGCCGGCGATCGGCCAGCCGAGCAGCGGGATCAGGGCCGCGGTCGCGATCAGGAACCCGGCCAGCATCCCGACGGTGCGCAGGTCCGGCGGCGTCGACAGGTCGATGTCCTCGCCGGCCTCGGCCTCGCCGTGCCCGCCGCGCAGGACGTCGACGGTCAGCAGCACCGACAGCAGCAGCAACGCCCCGCCGAGGACCAGCGCGACCGTCCGCGGGCCGAGCGGGTCGGAGTCGCTGCCCGCGCCGCTCTCCAGCAGCGTGTCCACCACGACGAGCACGCCGACGACGAACAACAGCAGCGACACCCCGAGCTCGGAGTGCTCCTTCAACCAGCCCCGCTTCTCCCGCGGCGGCGCGGGAGCCTTCTCCTCCACGGCGGTCATGACGTCAGCCCCAGTTCCCGCAGCACCCCGGCCACGCGCTCGTTCTCGCTCTCCAGGAAGGCCCCGAACTCGGGGCCGGGCTGGTAGGCGTCCGTCCAGCCGTTGCGCTCCAGCGCCTCCGCCCACTCCGGGCTGCGCCGCAGCTCGTCGAAGGCCGCCTCGAGGTCTGCCCGGCCCTCGTCGGACAGCCCGGGCGGGGCGACGATCCCGCGCCAGTTCGTGAACTCGACGTCCAGGCCGGCCTGCTTCAGGGTCGGCGCGTCGACGCCGGGGACCGGGGCGCCGGCCGTCACGGCCAGCACCCGCAGCTCCCCGGCGTCGATCTGGTCGGCGTACTCGCCGAGCCCGGAGACGCCGAACGCGACCTTGCCGCCGAGGACCGCGGCGAGGAGCTCGCCGCCGCCGTCATAGGAGACGTAGTTGACGTCCTTCGGGGGCAGCCCGGCCGCCTTCGCCATCAGCATCGGCGCCAGGTGGTCCGGCCCGCCCGGCGAGGAGCCGCCGCCGACCGGGACCCCACCCGGGTCCGCCTTCCATGCGTCGACGAGCTGCCCGAGCGACGTGTACGGCGAGTCCTTCGCGACGACGACGATCTCGGTCTCCTGCGTGAGCCGCGCGATCGGCGTGGTGTCGGCGAGGGTCGAGGGCGAGTCGTTGGTGTAGACGCTGCCGACCACGCCGAGGCCCATCGACATGACGAGCTTGTCGTTGCCGCTCTCGTTGACCGTGCGCCCGAGCCCGACCGTGCCGCCCGCGCCCGGGAGGTTGAACACCTCGACCGGGCCGGTGAGCCCGGCGTCCTCCATGGCCTTGGCCGCGGTGCGGGCCGTGACGTCGTAGCCGCCGCCGGGGGAGTTCGGGACGAGCACGCGCAGGCCGCGCAGCTGGGTGCCGTCACCCCCGCCGGTCAGGGCGCCCACGGCGGGCGGCACCAGCAGGACCGCGGCGGCGGCCACCAGTACCGCCAGCGCGGCGGACAGGCCGCGTGTCGGTTTCTCCCGGACGGACATCGGTGTCGATCCCTCCCCGTCGAGTGGACTGTGGCGCTCATCGTGCGGGGCGCGGGTTCCCGCTGTCGCGCTTGTGTCCGCAACGGTGGTTGTGGTCGTTCTGTACACGCGCCGGAGGGCACCGCCCCCGCCTAGGCTGGCCGCGTGCGCCGACGCCCGCTGGCCCGCCAGTTCCTGGTCTGGCAGCTGCTGGTGGTGGCCATCCTGCTCGCGGCGGTGGCCGCGCTCGCCGCCGTGCAGTCCGACGCCGCGTTCCGGGAGACCCAGGGCCGGCGGATGCTGTCGGTCGCCGAGGACGTCGCCGCCACGCCCGGGATCCGCGCCGGCCTGGTCAACCGGAACGTCGACCTGCTGGCCAGCTTCGCGCGCAGCGCGGAGAACCTCTCCGGTGCCGACCGGATCGTGGTCGTCGACGCGAACCGGGTCGTCCGGAGCTCGCCGGACCCCGCCGAGCTGGGCATCCCCTTCGAGGTCGGGGAGTCGACGGCGTTCGCCGGCCGGGCCTGGACCGGCGCCGCGGACCGGACCGTCGTCGCCGAGGTCCCGGTGATCGGCGACGGCGGGCAGGTGGTGGGCGTGGTGTCCGCCGGCATCCGCGCGCCGACCCTGGTCGAGGCGCTGGCCCCGGCCCGCGGGGAGGTCGCGGCGCTGCTCGGGCTGGAGCTGGCGCTGGGCGTCGCCGGGTCGCTGCTGCTGGCCCGCCGGGTGCGCCGGCAGACCCTCGGGCTGGAACCCGACGAGATCGTCGAGCTGGTGCAGCGGCGCGAGGCCATGCTCCTCGGCGTGAAGGAGGGAGTGGTCGGGCTGGATCCCGAGGGCCGGGTGACGCTGCTCAACCCGGCCGCGCGGGAGCTGCTCGGGCTGCCGGCGGCGCAGGTCGGCGACGAGGTCGACGGGCTGGGCCTCGACCAGCGCCTCGCCGACGTCCTCACCGGGCGCGCGGCGGGGGAGGACCAGCTGGTGCTGCACGGCGGGCGGGTCCTGGTGCTGAACCGGATGCCGGTGCAGGTCGACGGGCGCGGCGTCGGCGCCGTCGTCACGCTGCGGGACCGGACGGAGCTGACCGCGCTGCAGGACCGGCTCGACGCCTCCCGCACGCTCACCGACACCCTGCGCGCCCAGGCGCACGAGTTCACCAACCGGCTGCACACCATCGCCGGGCTGACCGAGCTCGGCGAGCACGACGAGGTGCGCCGGTTCGTCAGCGGGATCGTCGCGGCGGCGGAGGGCTGGCGGCGCGAGGTCGTGTCGCGGGTCGGGGAGCCGGCCGCGGCGGCGCTGCTGGTCGCGAAGGCGAGCCTGGCGACCGAGCGGGGCGTGCGCCTGCGGCTGGCCGAGGACACGGACCTGCACCCGGCCGAGGCGGACCCGGGCCTCGGCGCGGACCTGGTCACCGTGCTGGGCAACCTGGTCGACAACGCGCTCGACGCCGTCGGCCCGGCGGGAGGGTGGGTCGAGATCGGGCTGACCGAGCGGGAGGGCGCGGTGCACGTGCGGGTGCGGGACTCCGGCCCCGGGGTGGCGTCGGACCTGGCCGAGGAGGTGTTCCGGCACGGGTTCACGACCAAGGCCGCGGAGGCGGCCGCGGCCGGTCCGGCCGGCGGGCGCGGGCTGGGGCTCGCGATCGTGCGCGAGGTGTGCCTGCGCCGCGGGGGCCGGGTGGCGGTGGAGAGCGGCGGGGCGGGTCCGGACGGCAGGGGCGCGACCTTCACCGCCGTCCTGCCGCTGCAGCCGGAGCGGGCGGAGGTGGGCGCATGAGGGTGCTGGTCGTCGACGACGACTTCATGGTCGCCAAGGTGCACAGCGGCTATGTCGCGCGGATCCCCGGCTGCGAGGTGGTGGGCGTCGCGCACCGCGGCGCCGAGGCCCTCGACCTGGCCGCGCGGCTGCGGCCCGATCTCGTGCTGCTCGACGTCTACCTGCCGGACATGTCCGGCATCGACGTGCTGGGCAAGCTCCGCACCGGCGCGCCCGACGACCCGTCCGTCCTGGTGATCACGGCCGCGGACGACAGCGCCACGGTCGCCGCCGCCCTGCACGGCGGCGCGCTGCACTACCTGGTCAAGCCGTTCGACTCGCGGGCCCTGCAGGAGCAGGTGGAGCGGGCGGTGCGGATCCGCGGGCGGCTGGCGAGCCTCGACCGGGCCGGTCAGGCCGACATCGACCGGCTCTTCGGCGACGACCGCCCGGGCGGCGGGACCGGTACGGCGGCGCGGCTGCCCAAGGGGCTGACCGCGCCGACGGCGGAGCTGGTGGAGCGGGTGCTGCGCGCGGCCGACGGCGACCTGTCGGCCAGCGAGTGCGCGGAGCGGACCGAGCTGTCCCGGGTGAGCGCGCGGCGCTACCTGGAGCACTTCGTCGACACCGGCGCCGTGACCGTGCGGCTGCGGTACGGCGGCACCGGGCGGCCGGAGCGGCGGTACAGCTGGGCGCGTCGCTGATCGGCCCAGCTCAGCCGGGGTCGTGCGTGCGGAGTGCCGCTAGAGGGGCAGTGCGCACTCACGGGTGTGGGCGAGGACGGCCGCGGCGACGGGTTCGACCACCGTCGGGTTGAGCGCGTGCCCCATGCCCTGGACGCGGACGAGCCGGCCGGCGCCGAGCGCGCGGACGAGGTGGCCGGCGTGCGGCGGCGGGTTCACCGGGTCCTCGGGGGCCTCGATCACGAGCGTCGGCACGGTCACCCCGGCCAGCTCGGCGCCGCGGTCCAGTCCGTCCGTGTCGGCGACGGCGTGTGCGGCCGGGTTGTCCACCCGCCCGGAGTGGGCGACGACCCGCTCCTCCAGCGCGCGGAAGCCCTCGGCGTCGAACGGGGTGCCGGTGCCGTTGAGCAGCCGCCAGTGCTCGACCCGCCAGGCCAGCTCGCCCTGGAGGTCCCGGTCGTCCGTGAACTCGCCCCACAGCCGCAGCAGGGCCGGGTCGGGGCCGGGCAGCTCGGGGTCGCCGTACGCGCCGAGGGCGGCGGTGCAGAGGACCGTGGCGGTGAGCAGCCGGTCGGGGTGGTCGAGCAGCAGCAGCTGCACGAGCGTGCCGCCCATCGACATCCCGACGACGTGCGCCCGCTCGATCCCGAACGCGTCGAGCACCGCGAGGGCGTCGGCGGCGAGGTCGCGGATCGCGTAGGGGGCGTCGTCGAAGGCGTGCGTGGAGAGGCCGGTGTCCCGGTGGTCGTAGCGGATCACGCGGTGCCGCTCGGCGAGCCGGTCCAGCAGCGCGTCCGGCCAGGCCAGCCCCGACGCGTTCGCGCCCATCACCAGCAGCAGCGGTTCCGCGTCCGGCGTCGGGCCGGGGATCTCCTCGGCCCACAGCTGCACGCCCGGGGCGACGTCGACCATCAGTTCCACGCCCCGCACCCTAGAGAACGCCGCACCCGGCCCGGCGGGAGGCCGGACCGGGTGCGGGGAGTCGCGGGCGTCAGGACGCCCGGCGGCTCACTTGAGGGCGTCGAGCAGCGCCTGGCGCTGACGCTCGCCGAGGCCGGCGGCGCGGCGGGACGCGTCGATGCCGGTGCGCTCCAGCAGCGCCGAGACCTTGGCGGGGCCGTAGCCGGGCAGGCTCTTGAGGAGGTCCGCGACCTTGGTCTTGCCGACGATCTGGTCGGACTTGGCCCGGTCGAGGACGGCGGGGATGGTCTCCTCGCCCTTCGCGATCTTGTCGCGGAGCTCCTTGCGCGCCGTACGGGCCGCCGCGGCCTTCTTGAGCGCCTCCTGGCGCTGTTCGGGGGTCAGTGCGGGCAGTGCCATGGTGAGTGCTCCTCTCCTCTCCCATCGACCACCCGCTCGGGGGTGCGTCGGTGGTCGTTCCTGGTACAGCGTGGCCCATAGCGTGGCAGAACACCGAGGGCGGCACGCGGGGAACCCCCAGTTCAGAGGCTCGAAAGGCTCTATAACGGTGTCGCGGAACCGCGAACGGCCGGTTACGGGCGTCGGACGGTCAGCCCGCGGCGAGCTGACGGCGCAGCCGAACGTCGTCCCAGAGCGTCCGGACGGACGCGATCCGACCCTGCCGGACGGCCACCACGGAGACCGCCAGGACCCGCAACGGACGGCCGGTCGGGGGTATCCCGGGGAGCAGCCAGGGCAGCTCGCGGTCGTGCGTGAAGGTCCACCGCAGCTCGTCGACGAGCCCACGGGTGTCGACCGTGCGGGAGATCCGCCGGCGCGCGAGGTCGGCGGGCAGGTGCGGCGTGACGGTGCCCGCGAGGTGCCGCTCGATCTCCGCCCGGTCGTTGCCGCCGGTCATCGCGGGCATGTCCACGAGCACGGCCTCCGGGGCGAGCAGGGCCGCCGCGGACGCGACGTCGCCCCGCTCGTACACGGCCGACCAGAAGTCGTCCCAGACGCGCTCGGCCTCGCGCATCAGGACCTGCATGGACGGGGTCACGAGCGAACGGTAGGTGGCGGCCCGGCGATCTCCAACCGGGCCGCCCGGGTCACGCCGCTTCGTGGTGCTTCGCGACCGCCTTCGCGCCCGTCATGCTGATGAGCCGGTGGCCGCGGTTGCGCGCGTAGCGCAGCGAGCGGACCCAGTTGTAGAGCGTGCCCAGCCGGTTGCCCCAGCCGATCAGGAACATGACGTGCACGTAGCACCAGAGCAGGTAGGCGAGGTAGCCGGTGATCTTGAACCCGCGCACGTCGGCGACCGCCTGGCGGGCGCCGATGGTGGCCATGCTGCCCTTGTCGAAGTAGTGGAACGGGGCGGGCGTGGTGTGGTCGCCCTTGGCCCGCTTCGCGATCAGCTTGCCGACGTAGGTGCCCTGCTGCATGGCCACCTGCGCGACGCCGGGCAGCCGGTCCACCGTGGTGACCATGTCGCCGATGGCATAGACGCCCTCGGCACCCGGGAGGCTGCAGTCCGGGTCGACGGCGAGGCGCCCGGCCCGGTCGGTCTCGGTGCCGGTGACCTTGGCGAGCATCGCCGCGAGCGGCGAGGCCTGCACGCCGGCCGCCCAGATCTTGGTGCGCGCGGTGATGGTGTCGACGCCGTCCGGGCCCTTCACCGTGATCGAGTCGTAGTCCATGTCCGTGGCCGCAGTGTTGAGCCGGACCTCGACGCCCATCTTCTCCAGCCGGCGCTGGGTGTACTTCTGCAGCTTCGGCGCGAAGGGCGGGAGCACGGACGGCGCGGCGTCGAGCAGGATGATCTTCGCCGAGCGGGTGTCGATCGTCCGGTACTCCTTCGGGAGCACGTAGCGGGCCAGCTCGGCGAGCTGCCCGGTGATCTCGACGCCGGTCGGGCCCGCGCCGACGACGACGAAGGTCAGGTACGCGTCCCGCTCCTTCTCGTCCGTCGCGACCTCGGCCAGCTCGTAGGCGCCGAGGATCTGGCTGCGGAGCATCCGCGCGTCCTCGATGCTCTTCATGCCCGGCGCGTAGTGGCTCCACTCGTCGTGTCCGAAGTAGGCGTGCGTGGCCCCGCCGGCGACGACCAGGTAGTCGTAGGGCAGGTCCAGGCGCTGCTCGTTCGGCGCGAGGGCGTGCACCACCTTGGCCTGCACGTCGATGTCGAACACCTCGGCGAGCAGGGTGCGGGTGTTGGACTGCGTCTTCACCACCCGGCGCAGCGCGGGCGCGATCAGGCCGGGCGACAGGATCCCCGTCGCCACCTGGTACAGCAACGGCTGGAAGAGGTGGTGGTTGGTCCGGTCGAGGAGCGTCACGTCGACGTCGGCGTGGGCCAACGCCTTCGCCACGCGCACCCCGCCGAACCCGCCGCCGACGACGACGACCTTCGTTCGGCCCTCGCGGGCGGGGGTGTCCCCAGTGCTGCTCACGTCCGTCTGCCCCTCTGGTGCTCCGGTCCGGTGGATCCGGGCGTGCCGGTGCCCGGTTCGTACCGGTGTCTGGTGTACCGCAGCCCGGGCGTCGTCGCAGGACCGCGCCAGGAAAGGGTAATGGGCGGGCCCCGGGCGTGGCGCGCCCGGCGGGGTCCCGGGGCTCAGTTGCCCCCGGAGCCGCCCTCGCCGCCGCTCTCCGCGCCCGACCCGCTCCCGCCTTCGCCGGCCGTGGGCCCCGCGGCGGCGGCGCAGGAGTCGGCGAGCGAGGTCGGGGCGGCGGTGCCCGCCGCGGTCTCGTCCGAGCCCGAGGTCTCCGGGGTCTCGGCCGTGCTCGGCGCGGCGGCGGTCGTGGGCGGGGCCGCCGCGGCGGGCGGCGGGTTGATCGCGTCCTGCACGACCTTCTGCATGTACTCGACGTCCGGGCGCGAGGTGTCGAACTTGCCGTCGGCCTCGTTCGGGTCCGGCAGGCTCGGGTCGAACGAGATGCTCTGCAGGGTGAAACCCTCGCCGGCCAGCGAGACCAGGGCCGGGAGCACCGCCTGCGGGATGTTCGTGTCGACGTTGTCCTTGGTCGCCTGCGCCACCTGCTGGAAGTTGGCCAGGAGGTCCGTCGGGCTCTTCTGCTCGAGCACCGCCTGGATGAGGCAGCGCTGGCGGCTCATCCGCTGGTAGTCGTTGCTGTCGCGGCGGGAGCGCGCGAACCAGAGCGCCTCCTCGCCGTTCAACGTCTGGATCCCGGGCTGGATGTAGCCGTCCGGCTTGACGTGCCGGCCGTCGGCCGTGACGCCGTTGATCGGCAGCGGCACCGGGCCGACGTCGACCGTCACGCCGCCGACCGCGTCGATCATCGTCGAGAAGCCCGCCATGTTGACCTCGAGGAAGTAGTCGATCGGCAGGCCCGTCATGTACGAGATCGACGACTGCAGGAGGTTCAGCCCGATGTCGTTCGTCGGGCCGGTGGGGGCGAGCGACGGGTTGTTGTGCGCGTAGGCGTACACCGCGTTGAGCAGGTAGTCGCCCGACAGCGGGCTCGCGGGGTCGTGGAAGCCGTTCGGGAACTTCTCGGCCATCGCCGACCCCGGCGGGAACTCGGCGCGCTGGATGTTGCGGGGCAGCCCGAAGATCGTCGTGCGGCCGGTCCTCGTGTCGATGCTGGCCAGCATCATCGTGTCGGTGCGCGTGCCGGTGCGGTCCGGGCCGGCGTCGCTGCCCAGCAGCAGCACGTTCAGCCGCGGCTTGTTGATCGCCTCCGCGGCCGCGGTGCCGCCGGCCCCGCCGCTGAACAGGTCGTTGAGCAGGGAGCGCTGCGAGTTCGCCAGGTCGGCCGCGTAGCCGAACGGCACGGCCACGGCCATGCACAGCACCGCCGCGACGGCGGTGCCCAGGACCTTCCGCCCGGCGCCCATGTCCCGCGGGCGGGCCAGGGCGTAGGTCCGCGCGATCTGGGCGATCCAGCCGAGCGCGGCGACGAGCGCGACGACCGCGCCGACGGCGAGGACCGTCGTCGAGACCGCGTTCTCGAGCAGCGCCCGCCGGCTCATCGTGAGGACCGCGACCGCGCCGGCCGCCAGGACCAGCAGGAACAGGCCGAGGATGAGCCCGCCCGTGCGCCGGCGGCGCAGGATCAGGTGCCCCGTGCCCGGGACCAGCGTCGACGCGGCCGTGGTGGCCAGTGCCGCGCGCAGGGTGCGGCGGGCCGTGCCGCGCCGGCCGGCCCTGCCCTTGCCACCGACGCTGCCGTTCCTGCCTGTGCTGCCGTTCCTGCCGGTGCGGGTGGCGCCGTCCCCGGCCTCCGCGCGGCGGCGGGCGGCACGGTCAGCGGCCGCCTCGCTCGCCGGGATGCGGCGGGGGACACGGGTCGCGGCCGGGTCGTCGAGGCCGGTCGTCCGGGCCGCGGCCGAGGCGCCCGCGGCCCGGGCGGGGGCACGGGTCGGGGCGCCGCGCTCGGGAACGGCGCGGTCGGGACCGGAGCGGGTGTCGGCGCGGTCGGAGCCGGTGCGGGTGCCGGTGGCGGCACCGGTCGTGCCGACGGTGGGCCTGCCGTCGGTGGGCCTGCTGTCGGTGGGCCTGCCGCCCGGCGGGAGCGTGCCGGGGCGCCGGCCGGCCTGGCCGGGCGGGCGCCCGTCGGGTGTCGCGGTGGCGCGGGTGCGGTGGGCCGCGGCGCCCTCGGGTCGTCGCGTGCCGGGACGGCGCTCGCCGGGCCGCCCTTGCTGACCCGGCTGACCGGCCTGCCCGGGTGGCTGACCGGCCTGCTCGGGCCGGCCCGCACCGCCGGGCGGGCGACTGGGGTCGGAGGGGGAGCGGCGGGCCTGGTCGGGCACGCGCCCCGGGGGACCGGGCGGGGCCGCGTGCGCACCGGAGCCGCCGCGGGCGGACGCACTGGCGCTGCGGTCGTCCCGCCGGGGTCCGCCGGGCCCACCGGGGCGGCCGGGGGCGCCGGGGCCGGGAGGCCGGGCGGGACCGCCCTGCTCCGGACGTCCCTGCTCGGCACGTCCCTGGTCGGTCCGGCTCTGCCCGCTCCGGCTCTGCTCGGTGCGGCCCTGGCGCGGCGCGCCGCCCGCGGAACCGCCGCGGCCGCCAGGACCGCCGGGGCCACCAGGACCGCCGGGGCCCCCGGACCCGCGGCGCGGGGCGCCGGAGCGGTCGGCGGAGCGGTCGGCGGAACCGCCGGGGGTGCGGGGGTCGGCACGGGGGTCGGCCCGGGGGTCGCGGGGCTCGCCGGCGGACCTGCTGCCGCGGGACCGGTCGGGCCGCCCGGGGTCGCCCGCACCGGGACGGCCGGGGTTCCGCGGATCGCCGCCGGTCCGGCGGTCGGGCGCACGGTCGCCCCGGCCGGCTCCACCGGGTCCGGAGGGGCCACCGGGACCGCCCTGCGTCGGGTGTGCGCCGCGGCCGCGGTCGGCGGACCGGTCGCCCGGACCCGGCCGGCCGGGGTCGACGGGGGTGCCGCTGGGGGTAGCGCCGGGGCGAGGACCGCCCGCGCGTCCGGGCGGCGGGGCGCTCGCGGAGCGGTCGGAACGGTCGCCGCGATCGCCGCGATCGGGCCGGCTCGCGCCCTGGCCGAGGTCCGGCGCGGGCGGGCGGCCACCACCGGGCCTGCTGCGCGACGGGACGTCCGGGCCGACGGGGCCCGGCGCGCCGGGCCCCGGCACCGCGGGG
>NZ_BSFQ01000037.1:0-29678 GCF_027922425.1 Pseudonocardia halophobica
GGCCGCACCCGCCTCGCGCTCCCCGCCCACGGTCGCCACGGCGCTCCCCCACCGGGACGCCGCGGCGGCCCGGCTCGCCCGCGCGCCCGGCCGGTCGAGCCGGTCCTCACGGCGGCGCACGTCCTCGACCACCCCGTGCGACACGCCGGCGCCTCCGCCGGTCCGCGCGCCCCCGCCCGCATGGCCGCCCGGCCCCTCCACGGTGTGGTCCCCGCCGCCCTCCGCGATCCCCGCGCCGTTCACGGCCGACCCCTTCCGCCTCGTCCGCGCCGCTCAGCGGCCGGAACTCGCACACATGTTCGATTCGAACGTCTGTGCGACGTTCTACCATCACGACGGCCCCTCGTCACGGGTCCGCGCCGACACGATCGGCGTGTCGTTCGAACATGTGTTTGGCGTTCGGCCGGATCCGGGCTACCGTCCGATCCCGACGGCCCGGGCGGGACCCGCCGGACGGGCCGTCCGGGTCCCTACCGGCACCGGCCGCCCGGCGCCCCGGTACGGCTCCCGGGAGTACGGCCCGGCGGAACGGGCACGACGACCGGGGTCGTCCGGCGCCGAGGGGTACGGACCGTCCGGGAGCCGGGCAGCGGGCCGGTCCCGCGGCCGGGACGGACCCGACGACGCGGACAGCGCACGAGACAGGCACACGAGGAGGCGGCAGGCAGATGGCACGGGACGAGTCCGGCGGAGCCGGCGAGACCGGCCGGGAGCCCGGACAGGTGCGCGCCTTCCCGGACCCGCCGGCGGACCCGGTGGGCCTCACCCCCCGGCAGCGCAAGGTGCTCGAGGTGATCCGGGACTGGGTGGAGCGGTTCGGCTACCCGCCGAGCGTCCGGGAGATCGGCGACGCGGTGGGGCTGACCTCCACCTCGTCGGTGCACCACCAGCTCCGGACGTTGGAGCGCAAGGGGTACCTGCGGCGGGACCCCAACCGGACCCGCGCGGTCGACGTGCGCAGCCCGGAGGAGGACTCCGAGGGCTCCGAGGCCGCCGAGGTCCGCGCGGAGCGGCCGGCGCCGGCGTTCGTGCCGCTGCTCGGCAACATCGCCGCCGGTGGCCCGATCCTGGCCGAGCAGGCGGTGGAGAGCGTGTTCCCGCTGCCGCGCGAGATCGTCGGCGAGGGCACGCTCTTCCTGCTCAACGTCAAGGGCGACTCGATGGTCGAGGCCGCCATCACGGACGGCGACTGGGTCGTGGTGCGCCAGCAGCCCGTGGCCGAGCAGGGCGAGATCGTCGCCGCGATGATCGACGGCGAGGCCACGGTCAAGACCTTCAAGCGCACGGACGGCCAGGTCTGGCTGATGCCGGCCAACCCCGCCTACGAGCCGATCGACGGCAACGAGGCGACCATCCTCGGCCGCGTCGTCGCGGTGCTCCGCCGGCTCTGAGGTCCCGGCCCCCGGTCAGCGGTCCGGGGGCGGCACCACGATCACGGGATAGCGGGCGGTGCGCACCAGCACGCCCGCGACCCCGCCGAGCAGCAGCCGTTTCATGAGCGGGTACCCGCGCGACCCGACGACGAGGACGTCGGTGCGTTCGGGCAGGTCGGCCAGGGTGTCGGCGACCGAGCGGCCGATCACGACGTCGTAGAGCGCGTCGATCTCCACCGGCGCCTGCGCGAGCCCCTTCTGCGCGGTGTCGGTCGCGGCGGGCACCTCCTCCTCGCCACCCGCGACGACCACGAACCGCAGCGCGGCCCCGGTCCGGCCGGCCAGGTGCACGGCCAGGACGGCCGCACGGTCGGCCTCCGGCGTGCCGTCGTAGGCGACCGTGACGACGGTGATCCCCTTCGCGGCGGTGTGGCGATAACCCCGCGGCGCGATCCCGACGGGGCAGCGTGCCGAGGGCAGCAGCCGCTGCACCGTGCCGCCGGGAGCGAGCCGGCCGAGCAGGCCCCCGCCCGTCGACCCGACGACCAGCACCGCGGCCCCGACCTCCTCGGCGTGGTCGGCGAGCACCCCCGCCGCGGGGCCCGGCCCGAGCGGGGCGAACTCCGGCTCGGAGGGCCCGGTCGAGCCGATGAGCTCCCGTGCCCGGCCGAACCGCCGGCGGGCGACCTCCTCGATCTTCTCCCGCCACCGCGGGTCGCGGGCCATCGCCGAGTAGCCGAGCCCGTCCGTCGGATAGACGGTGGCGACGACGTTCGTCAGGCCCGTCAACCGCGCCAGCTGCGCCCCGAGGACCAGGGCGTCGTGACCGCCCGGCGTGTCCTCGTAGGCGGTCACGATCGGCACCGCGGCACCCCTCCTCCCGGCATGATCAGCGTAGGCGGCGCGGGGCGCGCCGACGGCCCTCCGGGAGCACCCTTAACGGGCTCGTCACACGCGGGACCGCCGCCGCCCGTGCAGGGCCATCGCGGCGGCGGCCAGCCCCAGCACGAGGACCGCGACCCCGACGCCGATCGCCGCGGGCAGCCACTCCGGGGCGGGCTCCGGCGGGGTCGCCGGGGGCGGCGGCGCGGCCGTGGGCTCCGCGGGTGCGGCAGCGAGCGTGGCCTCGACCGCGCCGGGCACTGCGCGGAGCCGGCCACGGTCCGGGCCGCGGGTCTCGGAGCCGGACAGCAGGGTGCCGTCGGGGAGGAACGCGAGCGCCTCGCCCTGGGGCTCGTCGGACAGCGGGACCTGCAGCGGAGTGCCCTGCAGCGCCGCGACGAGGTCGCCGGAGGGCGGGACGCGGTAGAGCCACGCGTCGGTGTAGGTCCGCAGGCCGACGACCTCGCGGCCCGCGCTCGTCGCCCCGCCGGTCACGGTGAAGGCGCCGAGGGCGCCGATCGGGCCACCCCGGGTCTCGGAGCGGGGGAAACCGGCCGAGCCGGCGCGCATCAGCGGCGTGGGCCCGGGCTCGGCGAGCGGGCCGGTGGGCCGGTAGACGCCGGCGGTGCCGCCGACCTCCTTGGTCACGATCACGGGCACCCCGTCCGCGCCGATCAGGAGGGCCTCGGCGTCGTGCGGGCCGTCCGGGTAGGTCACCCGGTGCAGCCGCGGCGCGCCGTCGGGCGGCAGCACGAGGAGGGCCACGGTGTCCCGGACCCGGTCGTTGTCGCCGGTGTCGGCCACCCAGAACGCGCCGTCGGGTGCGATCGCGAGGTCCTCGGCGTCGTACGGGTCCAGGGCCGCGGTCCGGGTCTCGACGACCGCGCAGGTGTCCGGGTCGAGGCGGTACAGCGCGACCCGGCTGCCGCCGTCGCTCATGGCCCAGACGCCGCCGTCGGCGGCCACGGCCAGCCCGGAGAGCTCGACGAGGCGCCGGTCGGTGACCGCGCAGCGGTCCTCGGGCCCGGCCCGCGCTGCGCTCGCCGGCACGGCGAGCAGCAGCGTGAGCAGCAGGACGGCGCCGAGGACCCCGGCGCGCTCAGCCGCGCGCAGCGACGCGCGCCCCGACCTCGGCACGCGCGCCCTCGCCGGCGGTCCCGTTCGCACCCCGCGAGCCTGCCGCGTCGCCCTCGGCGGGGGCCGACCCGGTCCCCCCGACCGCGAACGGCACGGCCGCGACGGCGAGCTCGGGCCCGACCCGGACGTGCAGCCGCGTGCCCTCCGGCGTGTGCTCGGAGGCGAGCACCTCGCCGTCCGAGTGCAGCCGCGCGACCAGCCCGCCCTCGGTGTAGGGCACCAGCAGCTCGAGGTCGACCTCGGGCCGCGGGAGCCGCTCGGCGATGCAGGCCTTGAGCCGCGCCACCCCGTCGCCCCGGTGGGCCGAGACGAACACGGCGTCGGGCAGCAGGTGCCGCAACCGGGCGAGCGCGAGGTCGCCGGCGGCATCGGTCTTGTTGACGACGAGCAGCTCCGGGGGCATGGTCCCGCCCTGCTCCTCGCCGATCTCGACCAGGACCTTGCGCACCGCGGCGATCTGGTCCTCGGGCAGCGAATCCGAGGCGTCGACCACGTGGACCAGCAGGTCGGCCTGGCCGGCCTCCTCCAGGGTGGAGCGGAACGCCTCGACGAGCTGGTGCGGCAGGTGCCGCACGAACCCGACGGTGTCGGTGAGCGTGTAGGTGCGCCCGTCCGGCGTCTCCGCGCGGCGGGTCGTGGGGTCCAGGGTGGCGAACAGCGCGTCCTCGACCAGGACACCCGCGTCCGTCAGCGCGTTGAGCAGCGAGGACTTGCCGGCGTTGGTGTAGCCGACGATCGCGACGCTCGGCACGTCGTTGCGGCGGCGGGCGCCGCGCTGGGTGTCCCGCACCCGGCTCATCGCGGCGATCTCGCGGCGCAGCTTGGACATGCGGTGGCGGATGCGCCGGCGGTCCAGCTCGATCTTGGTCTCACCGGGACCACGGCCGCCGATACCCACACCGCCGGCGGCGCGGCCACCGACCTGCCGGGACAGCGCCTCACCCCAGCCGCGCAGCCGCGGCAGGAGGTAGGACAGCTGGGCCAGCTCGACCTGGGCCTTGCCGTCCCGCGAGCGGGCGTGCTGGGCGAAGATGTCGAGGATCAGGGCGGTCCGGTCGATCACCTTGACCTTGAGCTTGTCCTCCAGCTGGCGCAGCTGGCCGGGCGAGAGCTCGCCGTCGCAGATCACGGTGTCGGCGCCGGCGGCCTGCACGGCGACGGACAGCTCGTCGACCTTGCCGGAACCGATGAAGGTGGCGGGGTCGGGCTTGCTCCGCCGCTGCACCAGGCCGTCCATGACCTGGGAGCCGGCGGTCTCGGCGAGCCGGGCCAGCTCGACGAGCGAGGCGTTGGCCTGCTCGGAGGTGCCCTCGGTCCAGACCCCGACGAGCACCACCCGCTCGAGCCGCAGCTGCCGGTACTCGACCTCGGTGATGTCGGTGAGCTCGGTCGACAGACCCGCGACCCGCCGGAGCGAGGATCGTTCCTCCAGCTCCATCTCGCCCCGCGAGGGGTCGAGAGCATCGTCGGCAGGCGTGTAGCGCAGGGGGGATTCAGTCATCGTGAGGTCGAGTGTCCCACGTTTCGGGTCGCCGTGTCGGACCGTTTCCCGCGCGTCACCCGGCGGTCTCCCACCACGATCGATCCAGTTCACCGTGCGCGACCAGGACCGCCGGACCGTGCAGGACGGTCGACGCCCCGCCCTCGCGGACCGTGACCTCCAGCCGGCCGCCGGGGGTGTCGACGGGCAGCCGGCCCTCGGCGCGCCCGGCTGCGCGCAGCGAGGCCACGACGGCCGCCACCGTGCCGGTGCCACAGGACCGGGTCTCGCCCACCCCGCGCTCGTGCACGCGCATCGCGACCGGCTCGTCGCCGCGGGCGGGCGCGACGAACTCGACGTTGGCCCCGTTCGGGAACAGCGCCTCGTCCCGCCCCGGCGGCACGGTCAGGTCCAGCCCGGCGAGGTCGGTGTCGGTGACGCAGGCGAGGTGCGGGTTCCCGACGTCGACCGCCACGCCCGGGAACTCCCGGCCGCCGACCGTCGCGACGCTCTCGGGGCCGACCAGCGCCCGGCCCATCTCGACGGCGACCCGGTCCCCCTCGAGCGAGACGACCTTGACGCCCGCCCGCGTGCCCAGCGGCAGCTCCCCGGTGCGGAACCAGCCGGCGTGCTGCAGGTAGCGCGCGAAGACGCGGACGCCGTTGCCGCACATCTCGGCGACCGACCCGTCGGCGTTGCGGTAGTCCATGAACCACTCGGGGCCGTCGACGCCCAGTGCGGCGGAGCGGACCACGCGCAGCACGCCGTCCGCCCCGAGCCCGCGCCGCCGGTCGCACAGCGCGGCGACCCGCTCCGGCGTGAGGTCGAGGGCGCCGTCGGGGTCCGGCAGCACGACGAAGTCGTTCTGCGTGCCGTGGCCCTTCGAGAAGGGAATGCCGTCGCTCACGGGACCAGCCTACGAGCCAGAGCCGACAGTTCCGGATCCGCGCCGTCGAGCCAGTGGATGCGGGGGTCGCGGCGGAACCACGAGCGCTGCCGGCGCACGAACCGGCGGGTGGCACGCACCGTCTCCTCGGCGGCCGTCGCCAGGTCGTACTCGCCGTCCAGCGCCGCGACGACCTGCTGGTAGCCCAGCGCCCGCGACGCCGTCCGGCCCTCCCGCAGGCCCTTCTCCAACAGTCCGCGGGTCTCCTGGACCAGCCCGGCGGCCATCATCAGGTCGACGCGGCGGGCGACCCGGTCGTCGAGCTCCGCGGTGTCCCGGTCGACCCCGATCAGCACGGCGTCGTACCGGGGCGTGCGCTGCCCCGGGAGCGTCGCCCGGAAGGGGCGCCCGGTCAGCTCGATGACCTCCAGCGCCCGGACGATCCGGCGGCCGTTGCTCGGAAGGACGTTCTGCGCGGCGGTGGGGTCGACCTCGGCCAGCCTGCGGTGCAGCGCCGGCGCCCCGACGGCGGCCAGCTCGGCTTCCCACCGGCCGCGGACCGCGGGGTCGGTGCCCGGGAACTCCAGCTCGTCGACGACCGCCTGGACGTACAGCCCCGAGCCGCCGACCAGCACCGGCGTGCGGCCGGCGGCCAGCAGCGTCTCGATGACGGCGCGCGCCTCCCGCTGGTAGACGGCCACCGACGCGGTCTCGGTGACGTCCAGGACGTCGAGCTGGTGGTGCGGGATCCCGCGGCGCTCGGCCATCGACAGCTTGGCGGTGCCGATGTCGAGGCCGCGGTAGAGCTGCATCGCGTCGGCGTTGACGACCTCGCCGCCCAGCGCCTCGGCCAGGTCCAGCCCCAGGTCGGACTTGCCCGTCGCGGTCGGCCCGACGACGGCCACGAGCCTCGTCATGCCGGCGTCCAGACCGCCACGTGGTAGGCCACGCCGTAGGGCGCGGCGGAGTACAGCAGCTCGCCGCGCCAGTCCCGGTCCTCCGCGGCCCCGGCGAGCACCTGCCAGGGGGCGCGCCCTGCCGCCCACAGCTCCGCCGCGAGCCCCGGGTCGAGGGCGGCCAGGGGTGCGGGGTCGCCGTGCTCCAGGGCCTTCGCGACGCCGGCGTCGAAGGGCCCGGCCCGCTCGTCGAGGTGGCCGGGGGCCTTCTCGGTGTGGGTGGCCGCGCCGTCGCCGACGATCAGCAGCCCGAGAGGGCCGTCGGCCGCGTCGGCCTCCGCGGCGAGCTCCCGGCCGAGCTGCAGGCAGTCGGCGGTGGGGGTGTCCTCGGGGACGAGCTCGCCGCGGATGCGCGGCTCCCGTCCGGTCCCGCCGGCGGCCCACCCGGCGACGAGCAGCGGCAGCGGGAGCTCCGGGTCCGGTGCGCCGGCGCCGGGTCCGAGGGCGACCCGGACGTCCCTGCCGAACCCGGCGAACGTCCCGGCGGTCGCGGGCGGGACGGTCCGGCGGCCGCCGGAATCGGCGCCCACGGCGATCCAGTCCGCGGCCGCCCCCGCGAGCCGGGCCGCGGCCGAGTACACCGCCGCGCGCAGCTCCGCGGTCTCGCCCGCCGCCCCCGCAGCCAGTTCCGGGACGAGGAGCGGGGGGTGCGGGAGCACGACGACCAGCGACAGCACGCGACCGACAGTAGTGCGGCCCCGGCGACCGCGCCGCCGCCCGCCGGTCACCCTGCGCGACCGATCGGGGCCGGAGAGTCGCATTCACGGCGACTCGGCGCGCTCAGGCGGCCGCCCGCGGTCTCGTCCGGGTCGCGGCGGTTCCGTGCGCCCGCCCGACCTGTTTGAATTCCGCCGACCGGGGGTCGCGCGTCCGCGACCGGCCGGTTCGTGCACGGCCCCGGCGTTCCACGGCGGGGCGCCCGTCCCCGCGGCGGGCCCGAACGAGGGAGGACGACGGTGTCGGACGAGCACACGGACGAGACGCAGCGGGAGGGTCTGCCCGGCACCGCCGCGAGCGCGCCCGCTCCGGACACCCCCGACACGCCCCCGACGGCGACGGGACCGGCGGACGAGAGGACCGAGCAGCCGGCGGCGCGGTCCGCGGCCGACCCCGCCTCGTCCGCACCGGACGCACCGCAGGCCGTGGCGCCGGGCGAGGCCGCACCGCCCGCGGCATCGGACGAGCCGACACCGTCCGCGGCATCGGGCGAGCCGACACCGTCCGCGGTATCGGGCGAGGCCGTACCGGCTGCGACGCCGGGCGAGGCCGCGCCGGCTGCGACATCGGGCGAGCACACCCCGCCCGCCGCGCAGCCCGCCGCGCCGAAGCCCGCACCACCCAAGCCCGCTCCGCCGAAGCCCGGGCCGCCCAAGCCCGGCCCGCCGCCCGGCGCCCGTCCGGGACCGCGGCCCGGCCCGCCCCCGGGAGCAGGCCACACCCGTCCGGTCCAGCACGCCCCGGTGGCCCGGCCCGCCGCCCCGCCGGTCGAGCCGTCGCCCGTCGCGACGGCGTCGGAGAACCCGTCGCGCTGGGGCCGGGTCGACGAGGAGGGCGCCGTCTTCGTCCGAACCGCCGACGGCGAGCGTCGCGTCGGTTCCTGGCAGGCCGGCGCCCCGGACGAGGGCCTGGCCCACTTCGCCCGCCGCTTCGACGACCTGCTCGCCGAGGCCGAGCTGCTCGTGTCCCGGCTCGCCACCGGCGGCGGGGACCCGAAGCACGCGCTGACCAGCGCCAAGGCCCTGCGCGAGGGGCTCGACGAGGCAGCCGTGGTCGGTGACCTCGACGGGCTGCACAAGCGCCTCGACGAGCTCGTCGGGATGGCCGAGGACGCGGTCGCCACCGCCCGCACGGCCCGGGACGAGCAGCGGCACGCCGCGATCGCCCGCAAGGAGGCGCTGGTCGCCGAGGCCGAGACCATGGCCTCCGAGTCCACGCAGTGGAAGCAGGCGGGCGACCGCTACAAGGCGATCCTCGACGAGTGGCGCACCATCAAGGGCATCGACCGCAAGACGGACGAGGCACTCTGGAAGCGCTTCTCGCGCGCCCGCGAGGCCTTCAACCGGCGCCGCGGTTCGCACTTCGCCGACCTGGACCGCCAGCGCGCCGGGGCCAAGGCGCGCAAGGAGGAGCTGGTCGCCGAGGCGGAGGCCCTCTCGGAGTCGGACGACTGGGGCCCCACCGCCGCCCGCTACCGCGACCTCATGGCGGAGTGGAAGGCGGCCGGCCGCGCCCAGAAGGACGCCGACGACGCCCTCTGGCACCGCTTCCGCAGCGCGCAGGACACCTTCTTCTCGCGCCGCTCGTCCGTCTTCGCCGAACGGGACTCCGAGTTCGCGGCCAACGCCGACGCGAAGCGTTCGCTGCTCGACGAGGCCGAGAAGATCGACACCTCGGACCCCGACGCCGCCCGGCTCGCGCTGCGCCACGTCCAGGAGCGCTGGGAGGAGATCGGCAAGGTCCCGCGCGAGGACATGCGGCCGCTGGAGCAGCGCCTGCGGGCCGTCGAGGAGGCCGTCCGCGAGGCCGCCGACCGCCAGTGGCGCCGCACCGACCCCGAGGCCGAGGCCCGCGTTGCGCAGTTCCGTGACCGCGTCGCCCAGTTCGAGGCCCAGGCCGAGAAGGCCCGCGCCGCCGGCGACAAGCGCCGGGCCGAGCAGGCGGAGTCGCAGGCCGCGCAGTGGCGGGAGTGGCTGGAGACCGCGGAGCAGTCCGTCCAGGACCGCTGATCCGGCTGAACTCCGGACCGTGGTCCACGTCCGGGTAGCGGGACGATCGATTTCCGACCGTTTCGCTGCCCGGACGTGGATGTCGGCTTCACGCGAGCGAACGGAGCGGCGGAAACGCGCCGCCGGCCGGGTCCGGGATCGCACGCTCTCGGTGTGCCCTCGACACCCCTGACCCGCCTCCTGGCCACGCGGGACGGGCTGATCACCCGACGGCGCGGTGTTCGGGCCCGCGGCCGCGTGGTGGCTGGGGCTGCTGGACCGTCCGCCCGTGATCGTGCCGGTGACGGTGCCCCGCCGCCGGGCGCCCAGGCCGCCGCCGGGCATCCGCGTGCGCCGGCGCGACCTCGCACCGGATGACCTGACCCGACGCCGGGGTGTCCGCCTCACCGCGCTGCCGCTGACCGCGCTCGAGACCGCGGCGGTGCTGCCGGAAGGCGGCTCCTTCCTCGACCGCGCCCTGCAGCGCCACGTCCGGTTCGAGGACGTCCTGCAGGCCTATCGACGTGCGCTCGGCTGCGGCGGGGCGGCGGGCCTGCGCGCCGTGCTCGTCCCGGCGGTCGATCGTGCCGACTCGGCGGCCGAACGCACGCTCTTTCGGCTCCTGCGCGCCGCCGGGATCAGCGGCTGGGTGCGGGCGCTGCCGTTCGGGTGCTGGACGCTGGACCTGGCGTTCCCCGAGGCGCGGCTCGCGGTCGAGTTCGACGGCTGGGCCTGGCACGTCGACGTCGAGCGGTTCCGCGCCGACCGGACGAAGCAGAACGCCCTGGTCGCGGCAGGGTGGACGGTCCTGCGCTTCACCTGGCACGACCTCAGCGACCCGAACCTCGTGGTCGCCGCGATCCTCCGCGCCCTCGGCTCATGATCCACGCCCGGGAACCGGGACGTCCGGAATCCGAGCGATCTGCTGCCCGGATGTGGATCTTCGAGAGGTCAGCGGCGCTGGAGGGAGATGCGGGCCCAGGTGAAGGTCAGCAGCACCACCCCGACCACCGCGAGGACGAGACCGGGACCGGGGCCCTCGACGCCCTCGGGAGCCACGGTCTGCCGGCTCCACACCGCCCACACGCCGTTGACCACGGAGATCCCGCAGCCGACGGCGGAGATCCAGGCCAGCGCCCAGTACCGGGTGGTCAGCGCGAGCGTGGAGGTGACGATCCCGAACGCGGTGACGGTGAAGGTGAACAGCCGCGGCAGGGGCCCGGCCGACTGCGCGCCGACCAGCAGCTGCCAGCCCGTGGCGCCCTCGATCCAGGGCAGCAGCAGCGCCCCGACGACGGCCAGGGTGCCGATCGCGGCGACCAGCGCGGCCGCGCCCGGGTCGATCTTCCGTTCCACCCGCCGGGCCACGCCGGCGAGCTCGGTCTCGAGGGCCGACAAGGTCGGGTCCGGGTCGCGGTCCCACGGCGCCCGGTCGCCGCCCGGTCCCTGCCGGTCCCCGCCGGAGGCGCGCTCGTCGCTCATCGTCCGCTCCGTCCGTCCCTCGCTCACGATCCCTGCACCCCGCAGCCGGCCGTGACCGGCTCGGCGGCGGGCTTCCCGAAGCCCGGCAGGCCCAGCCCGGTGGGCGCGCCGCCCGGCCGCTGCCCGGCCTCGTGCGCGTCCCCGGCGCGGGTGCGGCGGTGGCCCAGCACCCCGTCGTCGGCGACGAGGTGGTGCGGCGCGCCGTACCCGATCCGCACGGTGACGAGGTCGCCGGGCCGGATCCCGTGCCGACCGGGCGCGAAGTGCACCAGCCGGCCGTCCCGGGCCCGTCCGCTCATCCGGCGGGTGGCGCCGTCCTTGCGGCCCTCGCCCGTGCTCACCAGCACCTCGACCTCGCGGCCCTCGTGCGCGCGGTTCTCCTCCCAGGAGATCTGCTCCTGCAGGGCCACCAGCCGCTCGTACCGCTCCTGGACGACGGCCTTGGGCAGCTGGTCCGGGAGCTCGGCCGCCGGGGTGCCGGGGCGCCGCGAGTACTGGAACGTGAAGGCCTGCGCGAACCGGGCCCGGCGCACCACCTCGAGGGTCTGCGCGAAGTCCTCCTCGGTCTCCCCCGGGAACCCGACGATGATGTCCGTGGACACCGCGGCGTCGGGGATCGACGCCCGCACCTCGTCGAGGATCCCGAGGAACCGCTCGGAGCGGTACGAGCGCCGCATGGCCCGCAGCACCCGGTCCGATCCGGACTGCAGCGGCATGTGCAGCTGCGGGCAGACGTTGGGCGTCTCGGCCATCGCGGCGATGACGTCGGACGTGAAGTCCCGCGGGTGCGGCGAGGTGAACCGCACGCGCTCGAGCCCCTCGACGGTGCCGCAGGAACGCAGCAGCTTCGCGAACGCGCCGCGGTCGCCGAACTCCGAGCCGTACGCGTTGACGTTCTGACCCAGCAGGGTCACCTCGAGCACGCCGTCCGCGGCGAGCGCCCCGACCTCCGCGAGGATGTCCCCGGGCCGGCGGTCGCGCTCCTTGCCGCGCAGCGACGGGACGATGCAGAAGGTGCAGGTGTTGTTGCAGCCCACCGAGATCGAGACCCAGCCGGCGTAGGCGGACTCGCGGCGCGCGGGCAGCGTCGACGGGAAGACCTCGAGCGACTCGAGGATCTCCACCTCGGCCGCGCGGTTGTGCCGGGCGCGCTCGAGCAGCGCGGGCAGCGACCCGACGTTGTGGGTGCCGAACACGACGTCGACCCACGGGGCCTTCTTCGTGATCGTGTCGCGGTCCTTCTGCGCGAGGCAGCCGCCGACGGCGATCTGCATGTCCGGGTTGGCCGTCTTGGCCGGGCGCAGGTGGCCGAGGTTGCCGTAGAGCTTGTTGTCCGCGTTCTCGCGCACGGCGCAGGTGTTGAACACGACCACGTCGGCCTGCGCCGGGTCCTCGGCGCGCGCATACCCCGCGGACTCCAGCAGACCGGCCATCCGCTCGGAGTCGTGCACGTTCATCTGGCACCCGTAGGTGCGGACGGTGTAGCTGCGGGTCACCCCACGAGGGTATGCCTCGCGGGCGACGGCACGGGCCCCGGGGACGACAGCACCGGCCCGGGACGACAGGGCGGCCGCCGGTCCGGCACGATGCGGCGATGGAGCCCGGACCCAGGCTGGACCGCCGCTCCGCCCTGCGCGTGCTGGCGGCACTCGCCGTGCTCCCCGGCCTGGCCGCCTGCGGCGCCGACTTCTCCGGGCGGCGGCTGTCGATCGCGGCGGGGGTCGCCTCGGGCGTCTACTTCCGGCTCGGCGGCACGCTCGCCGAGGTCTGGCGGGAGCACCTCGACCTGGGCGCCGCCCCGACCGTCCTGACGACGGCGGGTTCCGTGGACAACCTCGACCGGCTGGCCGGCGGCACCGTCGACGTCGCGTTCAGCCAGGTCGACACGGCGGCCGAACGGCTCGCCGGCCTCGCGCCGGGCGATCCCCGCGCCCCGCGCGCCCTCGCCCGGATCTACGACGACGCCCTGCACGTCGTGGTGCGGCGTGACTCGCCGGCCCGGCGGGTCGCGGACCTGCGCAGACGCGCCGTGTCGATCGGGCCGCCGACCTCGGGCTACTACGCCGCGTCCCGCCGGCTGCTGGAGAGCGCGGGCGTGGATCCGGACCGCGACGTCGACGCCCGCCAGCTCGGCCTGTCGGACTCCGCCGCGGCGCTGCGCGACGGGACGATCGAGGCCTTCTGCTGGTTCGGGGGCGTGCCGACCGCGGGCGTCTCCGACCTCGCGGCGACCACACCGATCCGGCTGCTGGACCTGACCGACGTGCTCGAGGCCGTCCGGGCGCGCTACCCCGTGTACTCGTCGGGCACCGTGCCCGCCTCCGCCTACGACATCGGCGAACCGGTGGCCACTCTGTTCGTGCGGAACCTGCTGCTGGTCCCCGCCGCGCTCGACGACGACCTGGCCGGCGCCCTCGTCGGCACGATCTTCGCCGAGCAGCCCCGGCTCGCCGCCACCAGCCCGGCCGCGCTGACCATCGACGCCCGCGCCGCCATCGGCACCCAGCCGGTGCCGCTGCATCCCGGGGCGGAGCGCTTCTACCGCGAGGCCAAGGGCGCGTGACGTCGGCGACCAGCCCGTAAAGGGAAGGCAAAGTTCGTCCCAAACAAGGCTATGCTCCCTCCACCCGGGCGGCACCGCCCGCCGACAGAGGAGCCGCCCGTGCCGCGCCCCCGCGTTCCCCGCTGCGTCCGAGTCGCCGTCGCCGCGCTCGCCGCGGTCGCCGTCGCCGCCCCGCTGACCGCCTGCGGGAGCTCCCCGGACCTGACGATCTACTCGGGTCGCAACGAGCAGCTCGTGGGCGGGCTGCTCGAGAAGCTGGAGGAGCGGGTCGGCGGGACCGTCGAGGTGCGCTACGGCGGGAGCGCCGAGCTCGCCGCCCAGCTGCTCGAGGAGGGCGCCGGCACCGAGGCGGACGTGTTCTTCTCCCAGGACGCGGGCGCCCTCGGCGCGCTCGACGACGCGAACCGCCTGGAGCCGCTGCCGCCCGCGGCCCTCGACGCCGTCCCGGCGGCCTACCGCGCGGACGACGGCAGCTGGGTCGCGACCTCGGCCCGCTCCCGCGTGCTGTTCTACGACCCGCGGCAGGTCTCCGGGGCGGACCTCCCCGCCACGCTCGACGCCGTGACCGACCCGCGGTGGCGCGGGAAGATCGGCTACGCGCCGACCAATGCCTCCTGGCAGGCGTTCGTGACCGGGGTCCGGGTGTTGCGTGGCGAGGAGGGCGCCCGGGCCTGGCTGCAGGCCTTCGGGGCGAACCAGCCGGTCAGGTTCGACAACAACATCCAGATCCTCGACGCCGTGAACGCCGGGCAGATCGCCCTCGGCCTGTCCAACCACTACTACTGGTACGAGCGCGTGGCCGAGGTGGGCGAGCAGGCCGTCCCGGCCCGCGTCCACTACGTCCCGGGCGGCGACCCGCTCGGCCTGGTCAACGTGGCCGGCGCCGGGGTGGTCGCCGGGACCGCGCAGCAGGAGATGGCCCGCCGTGCCGTCGAGTTCCTGGTCTCTCCCGAGGCCCAGCAGTACTTCGCCGACGAGACGGCCGAGTACCCGGTCCGCGCGGGGGTCGCGTCCACCCGGCACACGCTGCGGCCGCTCGACCAGCTGCAGCCGCCGGACATCGACCTGTCCGACCTCGCGTCGCTGCAGCAGTCGCTCACGCTGCTGCAGGAGACCGGTCTGGCGTGACCGCGCCCCCGTCGACGCGGTCCCCCGCCCGGGCGGGGGCCGCGCCCCGGGCCCTGCTGGCCGCCGCCGCGGTCACCGGCGCGCTGGCCTGCGTCCCGCTGCTCTACCTGGCCGTCCGCACCCTGGAGGCGGGTCCCGGCACGGTGGCCGGGATCCTGGCCCGGCCGCGGACCGGCGAGCTGCTGACCCGAAGTGTGCTGCTCGCGGGCTCGGTCACGGCGGCCTGCCTCGTCCTCGGCTGCGGGCTGGCCTGGCTGGTGGCCCGCACCGACCTGCCCGGCCGCCGGGTGTGGGCCGCGGTCCTGGCGCTGCCGCTGGCCGTCCCGTCGTACGTGGCCGGGTTCACCTGGATCGCCGAGTGGCCCGGGCTGGCGGGCTTCCCGGGCGCGTTCCTGGTGCTCACCCTGGTCAGCTACCCGTACGTGCTGCTGCCGGTCGCGGCGGCGCTGCTGGTGTCCGACGGCGGGCTGGAGGAGGTCGCCCGCTCGCTCGGCCGCGGCCCGGGCCAGGTCCTGTTGTCGGTCACGTTGCGTCGGGTCCGCCCGACCGCGGCGGCCGCGGGCCTGCTCGTCGCGCTCTACGTGCTCAGCGACTTCGGCGCGGTCTCGCTGATGCGCTACGAGACCTTCACGCTCGGCATCTACACGAGCTACCGGGCCACCTTCGACCGCACGCCGGCGGCGGTGCTCGGCTGCGTCCTCGTGGTCCTCGCCGCCCTGCTGACCTGGGGCGAGTACCGGGCCCGCGGTCGCGCCGCCGGATGGGTCGGCCGCGGCACCCCGCGCCCGCCGGTGCCGGTGCGGCTGGGGGCCTGGCGGCCGGTCGCGCTGCTGGCGGTGGTGGCCGTCGCCGCCGCGGCCCTCGGGGTGCCCGCGGTGAGCCTGGTGCGCTGGACCGTGGCGGGCACGTCGGCCGGGGTCGACTGGCCTGCGCTCGGGAGCGCCGCGGTCGCGACCCTGCAGGTCGCCGGGGTCGGCGCGGCCCTGACCACCCTGCTCGCGCTGCCGGTGGGGATCCTCGCCGCCCGGCACCGCGGGCGCGTGGTCACCGCCGTCGAGACCGCGGCCTACGCCGGGCACGCGCTGCCCGGCGTGACGATCGGGCTCGCCCTGGTGTTCGTCGGGATCCGGCTGGTCCCGGGGATCTACCAGGAGCTGCCGCTGCTGGTCGTCGGGTACGCCGTGCTGTTCCTCCCGCTGACCGTCGGAGCCGTCCGGACCGCGGTCGCGGCCGCGCCCGTGGGTCACGAGGAGGTCGCCCGCTCGCTCGGCTGCGGCCGGGCGGTGGCGTTCGCGCGCGTCACCCTCCCCCGGGCGCTGCCCGGCACGGTCGCCGGCGCGGCGCTCGTGTTCCTCACCGTGGTCAAGGAGCTGCCGGTGACCCTGATGCTGCGGCCGACCGGCACGGACACCCTCGCGGTGCAGCTGTGGAGCCACACCGGGGCAGGCGCCTTCGCGGCCGCGGCCCCGTACGCCGTGGTACTCGTGCTGGTCTCGGCGGTCCCGGCCGCGCTGCTCGACCGGGCGGTGCACCGGTGAGCGCCGGGCTCGCGGTCGCGGGCGTGCGCGCGGGCCATCCCGGCGTGTCCGTCCTGCACGGGGTGGACCTGGCGGTGCCCGCGGGCGCGCTGGTGGCAGTGCTCGGCGGCTCCGGCAGCGGCAAGACGACGCTGCTGCGCTGCGTGGCCGGCTTCCACCCGCTCGACGCCGGCGAGATCCGGCTCGGGGACCGCGTCGTCGCCGGGCCGGGCGTCGAGGTCCCGCCGGAGCGCCGTCGCGTCGGCCTGGTCCCCCAGGACGGCTCGCTGTTCGCGCACCTGTCGGTGGCCGCGAACGTCGGGTTCGGGCTCGACCGGGCCGCCCGCCGCGGCCCCCGGGTGCGCGAGCTGCTGGACCTGGTCGGGCTCGCCGACCTCGCCGACCGCATGCCGCAGGAGCTCTCCGGCGGCCAGCAGCAGCGGGTCGCGTTGGCCCGGGCGCTCGCCCCGGACCCCGCCGTGGTGCTGCTCGACGAGCCCTTCAGCGCCCTCGACGCCGGGCTGCGGGCGGAGGTCCGCGAGCAGGTCCGCGCCGCGCTGCGGGCGGCCGGCACCACCGCGGTCCTGGTCACCCACGACCAGCAGGAGGCACTCGGCGTCGCCGACCTCGTCGCGCTGCTGCGCGACGGCCGGATCGTCCAGGTCGCCCCGCCGCGGGAGATCTACGGCACGCCGGCCGACGTCGGCGTGGGCACGTTCGTGGGCGAGGCGGTGGTCCTGCCGGCGGTCGCCCGCGGCGGCTGTGCGGAGACCGTGCTGGGCGCGCTGCCGGTGGCGGCCGCGGACGGCCCCGGCCAGCTCCTGGTCCGGCCCGAGCAGCTGCGGCTACGCCCCGGCGGGCCGGCGCGCGTCCGGGAGGTGGTCTTCCACGGGCACGACGCGACCGTGCTCGTGGAGCTCGGCGGCACCACGCTGCGCTGCCGCACGGCCGAACCGGAGACCCCGGAGCCGGGCAGCGAGGTGAGCCTGCAGGTCCGCGGACCGGTGCGCTTCTACCCGGACTGACGCGGCCGCCCGGCCGAGGACCTCCTGCACGGCGACGCCGACGACCAGGCAGGCGAGCACGACGACGGCCGAGGGCAGCCCGGCCAGCGCCGACATGACCGCGTAGTGGGTCAGGTAGATCGCGAGCGACGCCCCCGCGAGCAGCCCGCACAGCCGCACGAGCGGCCGCGGCACCGCCAGCGCGGGCACCAGCAGCAGCGCCGTGCCGACGGCGACCACGGCCGCCCGGTGCGGCTCGTGGGCGAACATCATCGGCACGGCGACGGCGAGTCCGGCGAGCACCGCGGCGCGCTGCCACGCGGTCGCGGCGCGCTGCGCGGCCCAGCCCAGCGCGAACAGCCAGATCACGGTGTGCACGCTCATCTGGCGCAGGGAGAAGGCGTTGGCGCCGTCGTCGACGAACTGGCCGAGCAAGCCGGCGAGGTACACGGCCGCGGGCAGGGCGAACGGCAGGCTCCGGTCGAGCGCCCGCACCGCGGGGACCACGAACAGCAGCGCCATCAGCAGCAGGATCTGCGGCAGCGTCTCGACGAACCAGTACCCCCACGCCTCCGGGTCGACCACGTAGTTGAGCAGCAGCGCGTTGTACCAGTCGACGTCGTCGGCGACGGTCGCGCGCCAGGCCACCCACAGCGCGCTCGGCACGGCGATCCGGGCGGCGGTGCGCAGGATCGTCCGCGACGGCCGGGGCGGGGCCAGGGCGAACCGCGCGAACGCCCAGCCCGCCGCGGCCAGCAGCACGTGCGAGCCGCCCAGCAGCCGGAACAGCCCCACGTGCGAGCCCACGATCAGCACGATCGCCGCGGCCCGCAGGACGACGGGGGTCTCCACCAGCAGCCACCGCCGCGGCGCGCGACCGGGCCCGCCGAGCGCGACGAGCTCCGCCACTGTGCGTTCCGGCCAGTCCGGCGGCAGCGCACCGACCGTGCGTTGCAGCCGCAGCGCCGTCTGGACGTACCGCAGCGAGTCGCCACCGAGCCCCACGAAGGTGTCCCCGTCGGTGATCGTGCGGCCCGGGAACACCGCCGCGAAGGCCCGGCGCACCGGGTCCGCGCCCGCGGGCGGCTGCTGCGGGGCGGCCGCGGCGGCGACCGCGGCGAGGTCGACCTTGCCGGTGGGCAGCCGCGGGAGCGCGTCGACCCCGGCGACCCGGACGGCCGTCGGCGGCAGCCGGAGCCGCTCCGCGAGCAGGTCGGCCACGGCCGTCGCGTCGCCGCCGCGGACCACCGCGACGGCCAGGCCGGTGTCGTCGCCGGTCGCCGCGGCCGCCACGCCCCCCGCCGCGAGGATCCGCTCGACCTCGTCGAGGTCCACCCGCAGCCCGAACGGCTTGACGAACCGCGCCGCGCGCCCGGTGATCTCGAGCAGGCCGTCGGGCCGCAGCCGGGCGCGGTCGCCCGTCTCGAGCCGGTCGACGGTCCGGCCCAGCGCGAGATCGGCGCCGCTGCGGGCGTAGCCGAGCATGACGTTCTCGCCCCGGTAGACCAGGTCGCCCACGCCGTCCGGGTCCGGCCGCTCGATGCTGAACGTGCCGCCGGGCACGGCGACCCCGACCGCCGACGGCGCCGTCGCCGCCCGCTCCGGCGGCAGGTAGGCCATCCGGGCCGTGGCCTCGGTCTGGCCGTACATGACGTAGAGCGCCCACCCGCGCCCCGCCCCGAGCGCGGCGTACCGCTCGACCGCGGCCGGGTCCCACCGCCCGCCCGCCTGCGTGACGTACCGCAGCGACGGGAGCGCGCGGTCGGCGAAGCCCGTCGCGTCGAGCAGGTCGAACGTGTACGGGACGCCGTGCAGGCTGGTCAGGCCGAGCTCCGCGAACTCGGTCCAGAAGGCGGGCTCGGCGACCGACCGGCTCGACAGCACCACGGTCGCGCCGCGCGCGAGGTTGCTGTTCACGACCGAGAGCCCGTAGCAGTACTGCAGCGGCAGGGTGAGCGGTGCCCGGTCCCCCGGTCGGATCGGCAGGTACCCGGCGATCGATTCGGCGTTGGCCGCGAGGTTGCGCGCGGAGAGCCGGACGAGCTTCGGCGAGCCGGTGGTGCCCGAGGTGGGCAGCAGCAGGGCGAGGTCCGGGTGCAGCGCCGGGCCCGGCCCACGCTCCTCGATCCGCACCCCGTCCGCCTCCGGCCGCACGACGACGGCGGGGTCGTGGGCCGCGAGCAGCGGCTCGGCGCGCGCCGGGTCGTCGCCGACCAGCAGCGCGACGTGACCGGCCCGCAGCGCCGCCAGGTAGGTGACGACGGGCTCGACGCCGGGGCCGGCCACCACCGCGACGAGCCGGCGTCCGGTCCCGAGCTCGGCAGCCCGTGCGTCGGCCCGCGCCGCCAGCTCCCGGTAGCTCAGGCACTCCCCGCCGGGCACCAGCAGGGCCGGGCGCCCGCCGTGGCGCGCGAGGGCACCGGCGAACCCCGGCGTTTCGGTCATACTTCCATCAGATGTGGTGAGCCTGTCCTTGGCAATACACCGGACGGACGGACCTCGTCACAGCGTCGGCGGGAGGGCCCGCCGCAGCCGCGCCGCCGCCCTGAGCCCGCCGCTCGGCGGCAGCTCCAGTACCAGCGACCCGCCCGCCAGCTCGACGGTGCGGGCGGCGATCGCGAGGCCCAGGCCAGAACCCTCGACGTTGTTCTGCCCGGGCGAGCGCCAGAACCGGTCGGTGGCCCGTTCGAGCTCCTCCGGCGGGATCCCGGGCCCGGTGTCCAGCACCGCCACGTCGACCAGGGGCGGGTCCGCGCCGCGCACCGGCCGGACCGTGACGGTCACGGTGCCGCCGGGCGGGGTGAACTTCACGGCGTTGTCGAGCAGGGCGTCGAGGACGGTCTCGATGCCCCCGGGCGTCATCCGCACCCGCAGCCCGCGCACGCCGCCGCGCAGCAGCCGCAGGCCGGTGTGCTCGGCGAGCGGGCGCCAGGCGTCGAGGCGGTCGTCGACGGCCGGGTCGACCGCCGTGTCGACCTCCCGGTCCACGCCGGCGTCGCGCTCGGCGCGGGCCAGCGCCAGCAGCCCGTCGAGCACCCCGGAGAGCCGCTCGGCCTCCTCCAGCGCGGCGACGTGCTCCTCCGCGGCGTCTCCCTCGACGTGCCCGTCGAGGTTGGACAGCCGCAGGCGCAGCGCGGTGAGCGGGTTGCGCAGCTGGTGGCTCGCGTCGGCGACGAAGGCCCGCTGGGTCGACAGCGCCTGGCCGACCGACTCCGCCATGCGGTCGAAGGACAGGGTGAGCCGGCGCAGCTCGGGCGGGCCGGACCCGTCGGACACCGGCTCGGCGGGCCGCCCGGCCAGCACCGCGCGCGTCACGCGCCCGGTGCCCTCGTCGAGGCGGCGCACCGGCCGCAGGATCCACCGGGTGACCGGCACCGCGACCAGCACGCCGAGCGCGAGCGCCGCCAGCACCAGGGCCGCGACCAGTGACCAGACCCGGATCTCGGCCGCCCGCAGCGCGTCGGTCGGGGACACGGTGATGGCCGCGCCGCGCACCTCGCCGTCGACCAGGACCGGTTCGGCGAGCACCAGCGGGCGGGTGTCCCACGGCATGATCAGCGGCGGCGCGGCCGACCGGCGGCTGGCCAGGGCGACCTGCAGGCGTTCCCGGCCGGCGGCGTCGAGGGTGGGCGGCGCCGCGCGCGAGGCCGCGACGACCCGCCCGGCCCGGTCGACGACGGTGACCGCCACGCCGTAGACCTCGTCGTAGCGGGCCAGCTCCTCGGCCAGCCCGGCCGCGCTGTCCTCGGTGATCGGCCGCTGCGCGCGCGAGGCGAAGTAGATGGTGTCGGTGAGCCGGTCGATGAACAGCTCCTGCTGCGAAGCACGCGAGTTCGACACCGCCAGCGGCACGCCGAGGCCCAGCGCCAGCAGCCCGACCAGCACGCAGACGATGACGAGCAGCCGGGTGCGCACGCCTCGGCCCGCTCAGCCGCCGAGCCGGTACCCGACGCCGCGCACCGTCTGGACCAGCTCGGGCCGGCCGAGCTTGGTGCGCAGGGTGGCCACGTGCACGTCGAGCGTCCGGTTCGCGCCCGGCCAGCTGCGCCCCCACACCTCGGCGACGATCCGGGTGCGCGTGCAGACCGTGCCGCGCGCGGCCGCGAGCAGCGCCAGCACCTGGAACTCCTTGCGGGTCAGCGTGACCTCGGCGCCGTCGACGGTCACCGTGTGCCGGCCGAGGTCGATCGCCACGCCGTCGTCCGTGGTCACCACCCGGTCGGCCGGCTCGCCCTCGCTCGGGCCGCGGCGGCGCTGCACCGCGTGGATGCGCGCGACCAGCTCGCCGACGTCGTACGGCTTGACCACGTAGTCGTCGGCGCCGGAGTGCAGTCCGACGATCCGGTCCTCGACGTCCCCGCGGGCGGTGACCACGATGACCGGGACGTCACTGGCCTGCCGGATCGCCCGGCAGACGTCCACCCCGTCCGCGTCGGGCAGGCCGAGATCGAGGAGGACGACGTCCACACCCGTGAGGTGGTCGACCGCGCCGCGGCCGCGTTCGAGCCGCGTGGTGGTCATTCCGTGCCGGTGCAGGGCGGGGCGCAGCGCCGCCGCCACGCGATCATCGTCCTCCACGAGCAGAATGTGCACGCGGTTCCCCTCCGAGGTCGTTATTGGATAGAGACCCTAAAGGTTGCCCAAGGTGGTGGACTCGCCTGTCCGAATCGTCCTAGCGTCCCGCCATGCCTGGAGGCCGACCGTGACCGACACCCCCATGATCCGCATGGCCGCGGTGGACAAGCACTTCGGCGAGCTGCACGTGCTCAAGGACATCAACCTGGAGGTCGAGCGCGGTCAGGTGGTGGTCGTGCTGGGTCCCTCGGGCTCCGGCAAGTCCACCCTGTGCCGCACGATCAACCGGCTGGAGCCGGTCGACTCCGGGACCATCGAGGTCGACGGCCGCGCGCTCCCCGCCGAGGGCAAGGCGCTGGCCGGCCTGCGGGCCGACGTCGGGATGGTGTTCCAGAGCTTCAACCTGTTCGCGCACAAGACCGTGGTCGAGAACGTCATGCTCGCGCCGCTCAAGGTGCGCAGGCAGGACAAGGCGGCCGCCGAGAAGAACGCCGTGCGGCTGCTCGAGCGGGTCGGGATCGCGAACCAGAAGGACAAGTACCCGGCGCAGCTCTCCGGCGGCCAGCAGCAGCGCGTGGCGATCGCCCGGGCGCTGGCGATGGACCCGAAGGTCATGCTGTTCGACGAGCCGACCTCCGCGCTGGACCCCGAGATGGTCCAGGAGGTGCTCGACGTCATGACCGGCCTCGCCAAGGACGGCATGACGATGCTCGTGGTCACCCACGAGATGGGCTTCGCCCGCCGCGCGGCGCACCGCGTGGTCTTCATGGCCGACGGCGAGATCGTCGAGGACTCCACTCCAGACGACTTCTTCACCAACCCGTCGAGCGACCGCGCCAAGGACTTCCTCGGGAAGATCCTCACCCACTGACGCCCGCTCCCCTCGAACCGACAGGAGATCCGATGAAGTTGCGTGCCCTCGTGGTGGGGCTGGCCGCGGCCGCCCTCACCCTGACCGCCTGCGGCCAGTCGGGGAGCCCCGGCGGCTCCTCCGGCGGTCCCGTGGTCTCCGAGGCCCCGGCGGCAGGCGTCCAGGTTCCCGACTCGGCGACCTTCGCCGCCATGCAGCAGCGCGGCCGCGTCGTCATCGGTGTCAAGGACGACCAGCCCGGCCTGGGCTTCAAGGACGCCACCACGGGCGAGTACTCCGGCTTCGACATCGAGATCGCCCGGCTCGTCGCCGCGAAGCTCGGCTACGGCACGGACAAGATCGACTACAAGACGGTCCCGTCCGCGGCCCGCGAGGACGCGATCTCCCGCGGCGAGGTCGACTACTACGTCGGCACCTACACGATCAACGACAACCGCAAGAAGCGCGTGTCGTTCGCCGGCCCGTACTTCGTCGCCGGCCAGGGCCTGCTCGTCCGCTCCGACGAGACCGCGATCACCGGCAAGGACACCCTGAAGGGCAAGAAGGTCTGCTCGGTGACCGGCTCGACGCCGATCCAGCGGGTCCGGGACCAGGGCCTGACCGAGCCGGAGAACATCGTCGAGTTCCAGACCTACACGCAGTGCGTGGACCAGCTGCTGTCCAAGCAGGTCGACGCCGTCACCACGGACGACGCGATCCTCAAGGGCTACGCCGCGCAGCAGCCCGACAAGCTCAAGGTCGTGGGCGAGACCTTCTCGACCGAGCCGTACGGCATCGGCCTGAACCACGACGACGCCGCGCTGCGCAACAAGATCAACGACATTCTGCAGGCCTCGTACGACGACGGCACCTGGCAGAAGATCTACGACAACACCCTCGGCAAGTCCGGCTCGCCGGCCTCGCCGCCCGCGCTGCAGCGGTACTGATCCGATCCGGCCGGGGCGGCTCCTGACCACCAGGACCGCCCCGGCCGGCGTCTTTCGTCCGAGAGCTCCGCCGGAGGGGTGGGCCCGCCGTGAACGTCCTGCTGGACAACATCGACCTCTACGCCCGGGGCTTCCTCGGCACCATCGAACTGTTCGTCGTGTCGGCGATCGGCTCGCTGATCCTCGGGGCCCTCCTGGCGGCGATGCGCGTCAGCCCGGTGCCGATCCTGCGGGCGTTCGGCACTGTCTACGTCAACATCCTGCGCAACACCCCGCTCACGCTGGTGATCTTCTTCTTCGCGTTCGCGTACCCGCGGCTGGAGATCGCCGATCTCTCCTACTTCACCCGCGCCTGCATCGGCCTGATCCTCTACACGGCCGCCTTCGTCTGCGAGGTCATCCGGTCCGGCGTCAACACGGTGCCGGTCGGGCAGGCCGAGGCCTCCCGCGCGCTGGGCTTCACCTTCACCCAGACGCTGTCGCAGGTCGTGCTCCCGCAGGCGGTGCGCAACGTCGTCCCGCCACTGGCCAACATCCAGATCGCGCTGCTCAAGAACACCACGATCGCCGCGGGCTTCTCGGTCACCGAGGCCGGCGGGATCTACCAGGCGCTGTCGGAGCGCGGCGCCAACGTCTTCGTCGGCCTGCTGTGGGTCGCCGTCGGCTTCCTCATCCTGGTCGTGCCGCTGACGCTGCTGCAGCGCAACCTGGACCGGCGCTGGAGCACCGCGCGATGAGCGCGCATCAGCTCGGCGCGGTGAGCGCGCACCAGCTCGGCACGATGAGCCGCCGATCCCTCCCCGCCCCGTCCGCGCCGCACACCGGGAGCGCCTCGTGACCGCCGTCCTCTACGACATCCCCGGCCCCCGGGCCCGGGTGCGCAACACGCTGTTCGGCGTCGTCGGCACCCTCGTCGTGCTGGGGATCCTCGCGTTCGTGATCTACCGCTTCGCGGTGACCGGGCAGTTCGACCCGCGGCTGTGGAGCTGGATCACCTACGTCAACATCCAGTACCTGCTGCTGGGCGCGCTGGGGAACACGCTGAAGGCCTTCGCGGCGGCCGCGGTGCTGTCGCTGCTGTTCGGGGCGGTCTTCGCCGCCGGCCGGATGTCCGACCACCGGTGGGTCAGCCGGGTCTCTGCGACGATCGTGGAGTTCTTCCGCGCCGTCCCGCTGCTGGTGCTGATCTTCATCCTGTTCTTCGGCGTCTCGCGCGGGCTCGGCGTGAACATCTCGGCCTACTGGGCCGTGGTGCTCGGCCTCATGCTCTACAACGGCTCCGTGCTCGCCGAGGTGTTCCGGGCGGGCGTGCGCGCGCTGCCCCGCGGGCAGTCGGAGGCCGCGTACGCGCTGGGCATGCGCAAGACGCAGGTCATGACGAACGTGCTGCTGCCGCAGGCGCTGCGCGCGATGCTGCCGACGATCCTGAGCCAGCTCGTCGTGGTGCTCAAGGACACCGCGCTCGGCTTCATCATCCTGTACCAGGAGCTGCTCTACCAGGCGCGCTTCCTCGGCAGCCAGGGTCAGCTCGGCGCCCCGATCCTGCAGGTCGCGATGGTGGTCGCGGTCATCTACATCGCGATGTGCCTGATCCTCTCGGGGCTGTCCAAGCTGCTGGAGAAGCGGCTGCGGAAGAGCCCGCGGGGCGGCGCGGCGGCGGCCGACGAGGCCGAGCGCGAGGAGGAGTACGCGGCGACCCTCTAGGGACGTCGGGCGGATCGGCCGCCGCGGTCTCGGCGCCCGGACGACCCCTCCCGGTCCCCTGCCTGCTCGCCGCCACGCAGGTTCTCCACCCGCACCGGCTCGATCCCCTCGGCGTCGGGCAGCGCGAAGCCGTACACCTGGGCGTAGAAGCTCAGCTCGGCGTCGAGGGCGCGGCGGATGTTCTCCGACCGCCGGAAGCCGTGCTGCTCCCCGGGGAACAGCAGGTAGGCCACGGGCACGTGCCGGGCCCGGAGCGCGTCGACGATCGCCTCGGACTGGTTCGGCGGGACGATCGCGTCCTCCGCGCCCTGCAGCACGATCAGCGGGGTGTGGAACAGCTCGACGTGCCGGATCGGCGAGCGCTCGACGTACACCTCGCGGGCCGCGGGGTACGGCCCGACCAGACCGTCGAGGTAGCGGCTCTCGAACTTGTGGGTGTCCGCGGCCAGCGCCTCCAGGTCGGCGACGCCGAAGTGGTCCGCCCCCGCCGAGAACGGGGTGTCCTCGCGGGCCAGCGCGGCGAGGGTGGTGTACCCGCCGGCCGAGCCGCCCCGGATCGCCAGGCGCTCGCCGTCGACCCGCCCCGTCGCCGCCAGGTACCGCGCTGCGGCCAGGCAGTCCGCGACGTCGACGATCCCCCAGGCGCCCTTCAGCACCTCCCGGTACGCGCGACCGAAGCCGGTGGAGCCGCCGTAGTTGACGTCGACGACCCCGAACCCGCGGCTGGTCCAGTACTGCACGCCGACCGACAGCACCGGCATGGCCGCCGCGGTCGGCCCGCCGTGGATCATGACGAGCAGCGGCGGCAGGGCACCCTCCGGCGCGGCGACCTCGGGGTTGGCCGGCGGGTAGTAGAGCGCGTGCGCGGTCCGCCGCGCCCCCTCGCCGTCGACCGACGGGAAGGAGATCGACTCGGGGACGGAGAGGTAGCCGTCGTCGACGCCGAGCTCGCGGGGCGCACGCAGGGTCTCCACGTCGCCGTCGACGCTGACGACGTGCACGCCGGGCTCCTCCGTGGGCGTCCCGGCGACGACGAGCACGCTGCCGACCCCGTACGGCACCACCGAGGCGACGGCCGAGAACGGCAGGTCGAGCTCGGTGAACTCGCCGTCGGGCTCCCGGACGGCCAGCCCGTCGTACCCCTTGCTCCAGCGCGCGAACACGACCCGGCCGCCCGGCAGCACGGCGAAGCGCGAGGTGCCCAGCTGCCAGCCGGGGACGCCGATCTCCGCGTCGAGCACCACGACCGGCTCGATGTCGCGCCCGGGCAGCCAGCGGTAGAGGTTCCACCAGCCGGTGCGGTCGGAGAGGAACCAGAGCGACCCGTCCGGCTGCCAGCGCGGCTCGGAGACCGACTCCCCCGGCCCGCCGGCGATGATCGCCTCGTCCCCGGTCTCGAGGTTGCGGCCCATCAGCACCGTGTCGTCCCACGGCATGGACGGGTGGTCCCACTGGACCCACACCAGGCGCACGCCGTCGGGCGACAGGCGCGGGCTGGTCACGAAGTCCGGCCCGGTGACCAGCACCTCGGGCTCCGACGGCCGGTCCGCCGCCAGCCGGACGATCTCGTTGCGGACGGCCGCGGCGCCGCCCTCCGGCGCGTGCCGCTCGCGGATCGCGAGGATCGCCGAGCCGTCCGGCGTGACGAACCCGTCCGCGTAGCGGTCCGCCCGCGGGAACGCCGGCCCCGGCGTGAGCGGCTCCGGCGCGCCGCCGGGCGCGAGCCGGTACAGCCGCTGGTCGGTCCAGTTGGCGAACCAGACCACCCCGTCGCGCACCCACCACGCGCCGCCGCCGTACTCGTGGACGCCGGTGCGCGCGTCGAACCCCTCGGGCAGCAGGTCGGTGACGGCGCCGTCGGGCGTGCGGCGCACCAGCTGGGTGCGGCCCCCCTCGGTGGGCCGCGACTCGGCCCAGACCACCGTGTCGCCGTCCGTCCGCGCGCCGGACAGCCGCACCGAGGCCTCGACGACGAGCGCGGACGTGATCGGGGTCGGCCAGGAGCCGAAGGGCAGCACGGCGGGCGGGGTGTCGTGCCCGGGGGTCGGCGGAGCGGCGTGCGCGGTCACGCCCGCAACGCTAGTGCCCGCCCCCGACACTCCGCGATCACCCGCGGCGAACGGGGGTGTCGCGGGCAGGGGCATCGCGCGGGCTCGTCAGGGCACGGGTGGCGTCAGGGCATGGGCACCGGCAGAACGCGGGCGTAGTCCACGGCGCGCCGTTGTCAAGCGCAGGCAGATCGGAGCGCCGGCGCCGTGGAAGCGCTGGTACGTCGGGAGCGCGGCACGGTGGGAGCGGGGCACGGGTGGGAGCGGCACGGTGGGGGCACGGTGAGAGCGCGGCACGGTGGGGGCACGGTGAGAGCGCGGCACGGTGAGAGCGCGGCACGGTGAGAGCGCGGCACGGTGAGAGCGCGGCACGGTGAGAGCGCAGCACGGTGAGAGCGCGGCACGGTGAGAGCGCGGCACGGTGAGAGCGCCGGCAAGGCGCAGGCGTCGTCCACGGCGCGCGATTGTCGGGCGCCGGCACGGTGGGAGCGCCGGCACGGTGGGAGCGCCGGCACGCTCAGGGCGCACGGGCGTTGTCAGGGCGGAGGAACGGTCAGGGCGCGGGCACCTCACCGCGCAGGAGTTCTCAGGCGCGAGCGCCGGCAGAGCACGGGCATCGACAGGGCGTGGATGGTGTCAGGACACGGGCACCGCCAGAACACGGGCACCATCACGGCGCAGGCGTCGTCAGGCGCGGGCACGGGAACCCTCAGGGCGTGGGTGGTCGGCCGCGCGTACGGAGTGCCGTGCGGAGCAGCCCGACTGCGCGCCGCAGCTCCCCCGGCCGCAGCACGGGCAGTATCCCCACGGCCCCGGACAGGCCCGTCCACCAGCGCACCTGCCCGTCGGTGCGCAGGACCCCGACGGCGGGCGTGCGGCACCCCGAGACCGCCGCGGGCAGGTTCGGATAGATCTCGGCGAGCCGCGGCTCGGTGCAGGGCCGCACCTTCACCTTCACGGTCACGCAGTCGGGCAGCTCCCGCGCGATGCGGGAGCAGTGCGGGCAGGCGACGTCGTAGACCACCACCAGCTCCCGCACCGCACGCGTCACCACCGAAGGATCTCCTCCCGCGCCCCCGGCCCGGGATCGGGGTCGACCCGGATCCCGGGAGGTGCGGGGCCGCGTAGCGTGGGGACTACCGCGCGGACAGGAGGCACCGACATGAGCCGGCCCGACGACCCACGCCCCGCCGACCCCACCGCCGACGTCACCGCCGACCCGGCCGCCGGGCCCGCGGACGCCGAGTCCGAGCCGATCGACGCCGAGATCGTCGAGACGGAGACGGCGGGAACGTCGCCGGTGCCCGTCGCCCCGCCTGCACCCGGCACCCCGACCGCCGCGGGCTACACCGACGAGGGCGTGCCCACGCTCGACTACGTCCGGGACAAGATCGAAAGCCGCGCCGCAACGGCCGCCGGCTGGCAGGAGCTCACGGGCGATACCGAGGCCGGGCGGGACGTCGAGGAGAAGTTCGCCGAGCGGGAGCAGAAGGCCAAGGACCGCCTCGAGGAGATCCGCCGCTCCATGGGCCTGTAGCCCCGCAGTGCCTTCTTGATCATGAACCGAGTGCCTCCACGGCAGCTCGACCCGCCGGCAGTACACCGCACCGCCGATCTTGCCGCCGATGATCGCCAGTCCAGTGCACTGGCGGCGAGTGCGCCGGTGGCCGACTGCGCCACGCTCGAGCGCCGACGACTGTGCTGGCGCTCGCATGCGCTGCCGGTCAACTGCGTTGGCGGTTGACTGGCGGGCGGTCGGGTGCGCCGGCGGTCGGGTGCGCCGGCGATCGGGTGCGCTGCCGGTTCGAGCGCGCTGCCGGTTCGAGCGCGCTGCCGGTTCGAGCGACCGGCCAAGCGATCGCGCCAGCTCCCACACCTGTTCCGAGGCGCCGCACCCGCCGGGCGCCGGTCTCGCACCCAGAAGGTCGGCGGTACAGGTCGTCGACAGGGTGTGCCGCGCACGACGGGTGTGCGACCCGATGCGCGACGGCCCCTGCACACGAGTCGTACACAGCCGGTACCCGCTCCGCTCGACCCGAGGTCCCTGTGCGGCACGTCGTGATCAGCGATCGCGTGCGCGCACGGCAGCTCGGTCCGCCCGCACTGCACCGGACTGCCGATCATGCCGCTGGTGATCACCAGTCGAGTGCACGAGCGGTGGAGCGACCCGGCCGGGCGATCGCGACAGCTCCAGGCCGTCCCGCACGGGCAACCACCGGCACGAGTCGCAGGTGTGGGACCGCCCCATCGGCTGTGCGGCACGTCGTGATCAGCGATCGCGTGCGCCCACGGCAGCTCGGTCCGCCCGCACTGCACCGGACCGCCGATCATGCCGCTGGTGATCACCAGTCGAGTGCACGCGCGGTGGAGCGACCCGGCCGGGCGCTCCCAACGGCTTCAGACCGTCCCTCACTGCACACCCGCCGGCGCGAGTCCGTGCG
>NZ_BSFQ01000037.1:29776-42834 GCF_027922425.1 Pseudonocardia halophobica
CGACCCGGCCGGGCGCTCCCAACGGCTTCAGACCGTCCCTCACTGCACACCCGCCGGCGCGAGTCCGTGCGCTCGTCGTGATCAGCGACTACGTACACTTACAGCATCTCGGTCCGCCCGCACAGCACCGGACCGCCGATCATGCCGCTGGTGCACACCAGTCGAGTGCACGAGCGGTCGAGGGACCCGGCCGGGCGCTCGCAATGGCTTCAGACCGTCCCTCACTGCACACCCGCCGGCGCGAGTCTGTGCGCTCGTCGTGCTCAGCGATCGCGTGCGCCCACGGCAGCTCGGTCCGCCCGCACTGCACCGGACCGCCGATCCTGCCGCCGGTGATCATCGGTCGAGTGCACGGACGGTCCGACGTCCCCGCCGCACGATCGCGGCGCCTCCACACCCGTTCCGGCACAGCAGTCGTGAGTCGCGGGTGTGGCACGCCGTCCATCGGCCGGCGGCTCGTCGTGATCCCCAGTCACGTGCGCCCACGGCAGCGCAGCACGCCGCCACCGCACCGAGTCGCCGATCTTGTCGCCGGTGATCGCCGTCCGAGTGCACCGGAGGCCGCGCGGCCGCCACGAGAGACACCGGCCGACCGTCGGCGGAGGACGTGTTTCCCCAGCTCGTCCCGGGTCGTGAGTGGCAAGTGCCCCTCTAGGGGCACCTGCCACTCACGGGGTCAGCGGCGGAACAGCTTGTTGCCCAGCCACACGATCGGGTCGTACTTGCGGTCCACCACCCGCTCCTTCAGCGGGATGATCGCGTTGTCGGTGATCTTGATGTGTTCGGGGCAGACCTCGGTGCAGCACTTGGTGATGTTGCAGTAGCCGAGGCCGTGGTCCTCCTGCGCGAGGTCGCGGCGGTCGGCGGCGTCGAGCGGGTGCATGTCCAGCTCGGCGATCCGCATGAGGTAGCGCGGGCCGGAGAAGGCGGCCTTGTTCTCCTCGTGGTCGCGGACCGCGTGGCAGGTGTTCTGGCACAGGTAGCACTCGATGCACTTGCGGAACTCCTGGCTCCGCTCCACATCGACCTGCTGCATCCGGTACTCGCCGGGCGCCACGCCGGCCGGCGGGGCGAACGCGGGCACCTCGCGGGCCTTGACGTAGTTGTACTCGACGTCCGTGACCAGGTCCCGGATCACCGGGAAGGTCCGCAGCGGGGTCACCGTGATGACCTCGTCGTCGGCGAAGGTCGACATGCGCGTCATGCACATCAGCCGCGGCCGGCCGTTGATCTCCGCCGAGCACGAGCCGCACTTGCCCGCCTTGCAGTTCCACCGCACAGCGAGATCGCCGGCCTCGGTCTGCTGGAGCCGGTGGATGATGTCGAGGACGACCTCGCCCTCGTTGACCTCCACCGGGTAGTCGACGAGCTCGCCGCCGTCGGCGTCGCCCCGCCAGACCCTGAAGTGGTGCCAGTGGCTCATGCGCGCTCCCCCTGGCCGGCCCGGTGCCCGCCGAGCTCCTCGCCGGTGTAGTACTTCTTGAGTTCGTCGAGCTCGAACAGGTCGAACAGCTCGGGCCGCATCGGTATCTGCTCCTTGCGGGTCAGCTCCACGTCGTCCTCGCCGAGGCCCCGGCAGACCAGCAGGACGTGCCGCCAGTCGGAGTCCATGACCGGGAAGTCGTCCCGCGTGTGGCCGCCGCGGCTCTCCTGCCGCTCGAGCGCCGCCTTCCCCACGCACAGCGAGACCAGCAGCATGTTGCGCAGGTCGAGGGCGAGGTGCCAGCCCGGGTTGAACTCCCGGTGCCCCTCCACGCTGACGGTCCGGGTGCGGGCCGCGATGTCCTCGAGCTTCTTGAGCGCCATCTCCATCTCGTCGGCCTTGCGGATGATCCCGACGAGCTCGTGCATCGTCTTCTGCAGCTCCAGCTGCACGACGAACGGGTTCTCGCCGCCGTCCGTCGCGCTCGAGAAGGGCAGCAGGGCCCGCTCGATGGCCGCCTCGACGTCGCCGGACCTGACCTCGGGCAGCGCGCCGAGGCCGTCGGCGTACTCCGACGCGCCCAGCCCGCACCGGCGGCCGAACACGAGCAGGTCGGACAGCGAGTTGCCGCCCAGCCGGTTCGACCCGTGCATGCCGCCCGAGCACTCGCCCGCTGCGAACAGGCCCGGCACCGAACTCATCCCGGTGTCCGGGTCGACCTCGATCCCGCCCATGACGTAGTGGCAGGTCGGCCCGACCTCCATGGGCTCCTTGGTGATGTCGACGTCCGCCAGCTCCTTGAACTGGTGGTGCATCGAGGGCAGCCGCTTGAGGATCTCCTCGGGCTTGAGCCGCGAGGCGATGTCGAGGAACACGCCGCCGTGCGGGCTGCCCCGGCCGGCCTTCACCTCGGAGTTGATCGCCCGCGCGACCTCGTCACGCGGGAGCAGCTCCGGCGGGCGGCGGTTGTTGTCGGGGTCGGTGTACCAGCGGTCCGCCTCCTCCTCGGTGGTGGCGTACTGCTCCTTGAACACGTCCGGGACGTACTCGAACATGAACCGCTTGCCCTCGGAGTTCCGGAGCACGCCACCGTCGCCGCGGACCGACTCGGTGACGAGGATGCCCTTCACCGACGGCGGCCAGACCATGCCCGTCGGGTGGAACTGCAGGAACTCCATGTTGATCAGCGTCGCGCCGGCGCGCAGGGCCAGGGCGTGGCCGTCGCCGGTGTACTCCCAGGAGTTCGACGTGACCTGGTAGCTCTTGCCGACCCCGCCCGTCGCCATGACGATGGCCGGGGCGTCGAACCGGACGAACCTGCCGTCGTTGCGGAAGTAGCCGAAGCAGCCCGCGACCCGGCCGTCCGTGGTGAACAGCTCGGTGATCGTGCATTCGTGGAAGACGCGCAGGTGGGACTGGTAGTCCCCGGTGACCTTGTGGTCGTCCTGCTGCAGGGAAACGATCTTCTGCTGCAGCGTGCGGATCAGCTCGAGGCCGGTGCGGTCGCCGACGTGCGCCAGCCGCGGGTAGGTGTGCCCGCCGAAGTTCCGCTGGCTGATCTTGCCGTCCTTGGTGCGGTCGAACAGCGCACCGTAGGTCTCCAGCTCCCAGACGCGCTCGGGCGCCTCCTTGGCGTGCAGCTCGGCCATCCGCCAGTTGTTGAGGAACTTCCCGCCGCGCATGGTGTCGCGGTAGTGGACCTGCCAGTTGTCGTTGGGGTTCGCGTTGCCCATCGCCGCCGCGCAGCCGCCCTCGGCCATCACGGTGTGCGCCTTGCCGAACAGCGACTTCGAGATGATCGCGACCCGCTTGCCCTGCAGTCTCGCCTCGATCGCCGCACGCAGGCCCGCGCCCCCGGCCCCGATGACGACGACGTCGTAGGTGTGCTGCTCGACGGTCCGGTCGGTCTGGTCGGTCATCCGGTTCACCCCACGATCCGCAGGTCGGGAATCCAGCCCGCGGAGACGCACATGATGTAGGCGTCCGTGATCGCGAGGCTGGCCAGCGTGGTCCACGCCAGCTGCATGTGTTTGCCGTTGAGCTTCGTGACGAAGGTCCAGGCCTTGTAGCGCACCGGGTGCCGGGAGAAGTGGTTCAGCCGGCCACCGACGATGCTGCGGCAGGAGTGGCAGGACACCGTGTAGGCCCAGAGCAGCACCACGTTGGCGACCAGGATGATGTTGCCCAGCCCGAGGCCGAAGCTCCCGTCCGCCTTGATGAACGCCAGGATCGCGTCGTAGGTGTTGATGATCGAGATCAGCGCCGCGATGTAGAAGAAGTACCGGTGCAGGTTCTGCAGGATCAGCGGGAAGCGGGTCTCGCCGGTGTACTTGCCGTGCGGCTCCGCCACCGCACAGGCGGGCGGGCTGCCCCAGAAGGCCCGGTAGTAGGCCTTGCGGTAGTAGTAGCAGGTCAGCCGGAACAACAGCAGGAACGGCAGCGAGATCAACGCGTACGGCAGCCACGGCACGTCCGGCACGAACCGTCCGAAGTGCGCCGCCTGCTCCACGCAGCCGTAGGACACGCAGGGCGAGTAGAACGGCGTCAGGTAGTTGTACTCCGCGACGAAGTACCACTCCTGCATGAAGGCCCGGACGGTCGCGTAGATGACCCACGCGCCCAGCCCGACCAGGTTGAGCAACGGTGGGAGCCACCAGCGGTCGGTGCGGAGCGTCCGTGCCGCGATCCGGGCCCGGCCCGCGGCCCGCTGATCGGCGATGTCAGTGGTGGATGACACGTCGTCGTTGTCCCCGTCTTCTCCGGCGTCATTGCCTGTAGTGCGGATCACAGGAGCCTACGACGCGGGTCACAGCCGACGGGTGTCAGGTGGGGAACAAATGGGTACGGGAGACGGACGTCACACCGCGTGCCCGGTCCGTCACGCAGCACGACGAGCCCGACCCACACCTGGGGAATCGGGCTCGTGCGTGTGGAGTTGTCGACCCGGGGTCAGGCCTTCTTGCGCCGCCCGCCGACCGTCGCCTTGAGGTAGTCGTGGTTCAGCTGGGAGATCACGTCGAGCGGGATCTCCTTGGGGCAGGCCGTGGCGCACGCACCGGTGTTGGTGCAGCCGCCGAAGCCGGCGTCGTCGTGCGTCTCGACCATGTTGACCACGCGCTCCCAGCGCTCCGGCTGGCCCTGCGGCATCTCGCCGAGGTGGGTCAGCTTGGCGCCGAGGAACAGCGAGGCCGAGCCGTTCGGGCACGCCGCCACACAGGCGCCGCAGCCGATGCAGTTCGCCGCGGCGAACGAGCGGTCCGCGTTGGCCTTCGGCACCGGGGTGGAGTGCGCCTCCGGGGCCGACCCGGTGTTGGCGGAGATGTAGCCGCCTGCCTGGATGATCTTGTCGAACGCGCCGCGGTCGACGACCAGGTCCTTGATCACCGGGAACGCGCCGGCCCGGAAGGGCTCGACGGTGATCGTGGAGCCGTCGGCGAACTTCCGCATGTGCAGCTGGCAGACGGTGGTCGCCTTCTCCGGGCCGTGCGGGTGGCCGTCGACGACCATGCTGCACGTACCGCAGATGCCCTCGCGGCAGTCGTGGTCGAACGCGACGGGCTCCTCGCCCGAGAGGATCAGCTTCTCGTTCAGCACGTCGAGCAGCTCGAGGAACGACATGTCCTCGCTCGCGTCCTCGACGACGTAGGAGACCATGCGGCCCTTGTCGACGGCGTCCTTCTGCCGCCAGACGCGCAGGTTGACCTTCACTTGTAGCTCCGCTGGGTCGGGTGGACGTACTCGAACAGGAGCTCTTCCTTGTGCAGCACCGGGGCCGAGCCGCGCCCCGTGTACTCCCAGGCGGCGGCGTACGAGAAGTTCTCGTCGTCGCGCTGGGCCTCGCCGTCCTCGGTCTGGCTCTCGCCGCGGAAGTGCCCGCCGCAGGACTCCCTGCGGTGCAGGGCGTCCAGGCACATGAGCTCGCCGAGCTCGAGGAAGTCGGCCACGCGGCCGGCCTTCTCCAGGCTCTGGTTGAGCTCCGCCCCGGTACCGGGGATCTTCACGTTGTTCCAGAACTCGCGGCGCAGCTCGGGGATCAGCTCGAGGGCCTTGCGCAGGCCGTCCTCGGTGCGCTCCATGCCGCAGTAGTCCCACATGATGTGGCCCAGCTCGCGGTGGAACGAGTCGACGGTGCGGGTGCCGTTGATCGACAGCAGCGTCTCGATCCGGTCCTGGACCGCCTTCTCGGCCTCGACGACCTCGGGGGCGTCGGGGGCGACCTCCGGCAGCTTGTTCGACGCCAGGTAGTCGCCGATCGTGACCGGGAGGACGAAGTAGCCGTCGGACAGGCCCTGCATCAGCGCGGACGCGCCGAGCCGGTTGGCGCCGTGGTCGGAGAAGTTCGCCTCGCCCGCCACGTACAGGCCCGGGATCGTGCTCTGCAGGTCGTAGTCGACCCACAGCCCGCCCATCGTGTAGTGCACGGCCGGGAAGATGCGCATCGGGACCTCGTAGGGGTTCTCCCCCGTGATCCGCTCGTACATCTCGAAGAGGTTGCCGTACTTGGCCTCGACGGCCTTGCGACCCAGGCGCTGGATGGCGTCGTCGAAGTCCAGGTAGACACCCAGGCCCGACGGGCCGACCCCGCGCTTCTCGTCGCAGACCTCCTTGGCCGCGCGGGACGCGATGTCGCGCGGGACCAGGTTGCCGAAGCTCGGGTACTTGCGCTCGAGGAAGTAGTCGCGCTCCTCGTGCGGGATCTCCTTCGGGCTGCGGGTGTCGCCGATCTGCTTCGGCACCCACACCCGGCCGTCGTTGCGCAGCGACTCCGACATCAGGGTCAGCTTCGACTGGTGGTCGCCGGAGACCGGGATGCAGGTCGGGTGGATCTGCGTGAAGCACGGGTTGGCGAACAGCGCACCCTTGCGGTGCGCCCGCCACGCGGCGGTGACGTTGCAGCCCTTGGCGTTCGTCGACAGGTAGAAGACGTTGCCGTAGCCGCCCGTCGCGAGCACCACCGCGTCGGCGAGGTGCGTCTCGATCTCGCCGGTGACCATGTCCCGGACCACGACGCCGCGCGCCCGGCCCTCGACCACGACCAGCTCGAGCATCTCGTGCCGCGGGTACATGGTCACGGTGCCGGCGTTCACCTGACGCTCGAGCGCCTGGTAGGCGCCCAGCAGGAGCTGCTGGCCCGTCTGGCCGCGCGCGTAGAAGGTGCGGGAGACCTGGACGCCGCCGAACGAGCGGGTGTCGAGCAGGCCGCCGTACTCGCGGGCGAACGGCACGCCCTGCGCCACGCACTGGTCGATGATCTGGCGGCTGATCTCGGCGAGCCGGTGGACGTTCGACTCCCGGGCCCGGAAGTCGCCGCCCTTCACGGTGTCGTAGAAGAGCCGGTAGACGCTGTCGCCGTCGTTGCGGTAGTTCTTCGCCGCGTTGATGCCGCCCTGCGCGGCGATCGAGTGCGCCCGCCGCGGGCTGTCCTGGTAGCAGAACGAGGTGACCTGGTAGCCGGCCTCGCCCAGGGTCGCCGCCGCGGCGCCGCCGGCCAGGCCGGTGCCCACGACGATGATCTTGACCTTGCGCTTGTTGGCCGGGTTGACCAGCTTGACACCGAACTTGCGGCGCTCCCAGCGGGTCTCGATCGGACCGTCGGGGGCGGCCTTGTCGACGACGGGGGCGCCGACCGAGAAGTCGGAGTAGCTCATATCAGATCCATCCGAAGGTGACGGAGATCGGGACGATCAGGAAGCCCAGGACCAGCAGGCCCGAGAAGCCCGTGGCGATCGCCTTCAGGATCGGCTCGCGCTTGTTGCTGTTCCAGCCGAAGGTCTGGACGGCGCTCCACAACCCGTGGCGCAGGTGGAAGAAGATCGCCAGCAGCGCGATCACGTACCAGATGGTCACGTACCAGCGGCTCGGGGCGAAGTCCGCGGTCACGTTCTCGTAGACGGCCAGGTGCTCGCCGTGGGGGTTCAGCGTGCCGACCGTCAGGTCGAGGATGTGGTAGACGATGAAGAGCAGCACGATCACGCCGCCCCAGCGCATGGTGCGGGTCGTGTAGTTGCCCTTCACCTTGTTGCCGGCCGCGTACTTCACCGGCCGGGCGCGCTTCGCCCGCAGCGCGAGCAGGGTCGCCGCCCAGATGTGGCCGATCACCGCGAACGCCAGCACGATGCGGACGACCCAGACGAAGCCCTCCCAGCCGAGGACCGGCTGGAGCAGGGTACGGAGCCAGATCGCGTACTCGTTGATCGACGTCTGGCCCCAGAAGATCTGGAGGTTGCCGATCATGTGCACCACGAGGTACAGCACCAGGAACACGGAGCTGACCGCGATCACGAACTTGAGCAGGACGGCGGGGATGCGCGGCCGCTTGGGCCGGGCGGGCGCCGCCGCGGAACTTGCGGGGGCCTTCGCCGAGCCCCTGTTAGACACCTGTGTCGCCACGTCGTCAGTGCACTACTCAGGCGTCGGGCCGTCCAATGCATGGAGTCGGCATGATCTATGCACGTAGGCTATACACGTGACACTTCAGCAGCTTGCGTACTTCGTGGCGGTCGCCGACGTGCGCAGCTTCACTCGGGCGGCCGACGTCGTCGGTGTTGCCCAGCCCACACTGTCGCGGCAGCTCAGGGCCCTGGAGGACGATCTCGGGGCCCCGCTGGTGAACCGCGGGAAGATCGTCACGCTCACCCCGGCGGGTGAGGCGGTGCTGCCACTCGCCCGCCGGATGCTCGCCGACATGGACCTCGCCCGTACCTCCGTCGCCGAGCTCGTCGGGCTGCGGACGGGCCGGGTGCGGGTCGGCGCCACGCCGTCCATGTGCATCGGCCTGCTCGCCGACGTGCTGCGGCTCTTCCACGAGCGGCACCCGGAGATCCACCTGGAGCTGGCCGAGAACGGGTCGCAGTCGCTGGTGCGCGACCTCGCCCGCGGCGCCCTCGACGTCGCGCTGGTCATCGTGCCGCCCTCCGGCGTCGACCCGGCGCTGCACACGCTGCCCCTCCTGCGCGAACGGCTGTCGGTCGCCTCGCCGCGGTCCGGCCGGCCGCCGTCGTCCCGCGGGTCGATGACGGTCGCCGAGCTGTCCCGGCGCTCGCTGGTCATGGTGCGGCAGGGCTACGACCTGCGCGAGGTCACCCTCGACGCCTACCGCGCCGCGGGCGTCACGCCCAAGTTCGCCGTCGAGGGCGGCGAGATGGACGCCGTGCTCCGGCTGGTCGAGGCCGGGACCGGCGTCGCCGTGGTGCCGGACCTGGTGTTCGCCGGGCGCCCGCGGCTGCGGCGCACCGTGCTGACCCCGCCGCTCTACCGCACGGTCGCGCTGGCCCGCCGCACCGACATCGCGCCCACCCACGCCGCCCAGGCCTTCATCGACACCCTGCTCACCTACATCGGCTCGGTCGCCGTCACGGGCGGGCTCTCGGCCGACGTCCAGGTGCTGCACCGGCCCGAGGAGTAGAACCGGCCGCGCTCACCGCCGGTGCGTGGTGTCGCGGCTCAGGTCGGCGCGCAGCCGGGTCAGGATCTCGTCGGCCGCGACCACGGAGCGCTCGTCCCGAGCGGCGACCGCCAGGCACAACGCGTCCGTGAGGACCGCCGCGGTCAACCCCTCCCCCGTCACATCGCCGAGGCCGTGCACGGCGTCGAGCACGACGTCGGCGCGGTCCCCGAACGCCCCGCCCAGCGCGTCGGTGACCAGTACCGACCGGGCCCCGACGGCACGGACGTGGTCGAGCACCACCTCCGCGTCGACCGTGCGACGGGCCGGGAGATAGAGCACCACCACGGCGTCCGGACCGAGGCCCACCAGGTCGTCGGCCAGCCGGAAGCCGACCGCGCCCGTGGCCCGGGCCCGCCGTCCGATGCGGGTCAGCCGCAGCGCGAGCGCCCGCGCGACCAGCTCCGACGGGCCGATCCCGTAGCCGACCACCTCGCCCGCCCCCGCGATCAACGCCACCGCCGCGTCGAATGCCGCCCCGTCGACGGCCGCGGCCGTGCGCGCCAGCCGCTCCGCGGCCTCCGCGAAGACCCGCTCGAGCAGTCCCGCGGAGGAGTCCGCGGCCACCCTCCGGACCTGCGCCGCCGGTCCCGTCGCGCCCACGACCCGGTCGGTGAGGCTCTGCCGCAGCGCCGGCAGGCCCGCGAAGCCGAGCGTCCGAGCGGTCCGGACCACGGTGGCGTCGCTCGTGCCGGCGCCCTCCGCGATCTGCCCGGCGGACGCCAGGATCGCCTGCCGCGGGTGCGTGAGCAGGTAGTCGACGACGCGCTGCTCGCTTCGGTGAGCCGCACCGCCCGCACCCGGGCCTCGAGCGAGTCCGGCATCGCACCGCCTTCTGTAGTGCTCACTACATCTTTGGGAAGCCTCACTGTAGTGTTCACGACATGACGACGGCCGGAACCGACGCGCGCGGGCCCAGCCCGTTCTTCGCGGCGCAGGCCGACCGGCGCTTCTCCTACTGCCTCTACGCCCCGGCCGCGCGTGGCCCGTTGCCCCTGGTCGTGGTCGTGCACGGGACCCAGCGAATGGCCGAGCGGTACCGCGACGCCTACCGTGGGTTCGCCGAGGAGCACGGCTGCCTGGTCGTGGCGCCGCTGTTCCCCGCGGGGGCGGACGAGCCCGGCGACCTCTCCGGCTACAAGCGCCTGGAGTTCCGCGGCACCCGCTACGACCTGGTCCTGCTCGCGATGCTCGACGAGATCGCACTCCGGTACCCCGTCCGCACCGACCGCTTCCACCTGCACGGCTTCTCCGGGGGCGGGCAGTTCGCGCACCGCTTCGCCCTGCTGCACCCGGAGCGGCTGGCCTCGGTCTCCGTCGGCGCGCCGGGGCGGATCACCCGCATCGACCCCGGCACGCCGTGGTGGCTCGGCACCGCGGACGTCGAGGAGCGCTTCGGCCGCCGCCTCGACCTGCCGACGCTGCGGACGGTGCCCGTGCAGATGGTCGTCGGCGACCGCGACCTCGACACCACCGAGATCGCCGAGCCGGGGATCGACGCCGGCGGCGCCACCCGGATCGACCGACTGCGGAGCCTGCGGGCCAACTTCGAACGGCACGGGATCGGCGTCGACCTCGTGCTGCTGCCCGGCATCGGGCACCGCGGTCTCGAGGTCCAGCCGGCCGTCCAGCGGTTCCTCGCCGCGAGGCTGGGCGCCGGCTGACCCCACCACCCCGCCCCCCGATACTCCGGACATCCCGGCCTCCCGGCTGACACCACCACCCACCACCTCCCCCGCACCAGGAGAGGTCCCATGTCCCGCTTCGCCCTGCGCCGCGCGCTGTTGCCGGTGCTCCTGCTCGGGCTCGTCGCGGCGTGCGCGCAGCCCGCGCCCTCGCCGACCGGTTCCGGCAACATCGAGGTCGCCACCGGCGGCGCCCGGTTCTCCACCGCCGACGCCGCCACCGCCGCCCTGGGCGCCGACGTCGGCCCCGGCGTGTTCCCCCGCACGGTCACGCACGCCCGCGGGACAACCCGGCTCGAGGCCCGGCCGACCCGTGTGGTCGTGCTGGACACCGGCGAGCTCGACGACGTCCTCGCCCTCGGCGTGACCCCCGTCGGCCTGGCCAGCCCGGACGGGAAGGTCCCGCCCTACCTGGAGCCGAAGGTCGGCGGCGCCACCCGGCTCGGCACGCTCGACCCGCTCAATCTCGAGGCGGTCGCGGCGCTGAAGCCGGACCTGATCCTGGGCAGCCAGCTGCGGGTGGACCAGCTCTACGACCGGCTCACGGCCATCGCCCCCACAGTGCTGAGCATCCGGCCCGGCTTCCCGTGGAAGGAGAACCTGCGCCTGGCCGCGGCCGCCCTCGGCGAGGAGCAGAAGGCGGTCGACCTGCTCAACGCCTACCAGGGCCGGGCCGACGAGGTGCGCGCCGCGCTGGCCAGCGATCCCCCGACGATCTCGCTGGTCCGCTTCATGCCCGGCCGGCTCCGGCTCTACGGGAACCTGTCCTTCATCGGCGTGATCCTGCACGACGTCGGCCTCCCCCGGCCGCCGGTGCAGGACATCGACGAGCTGGCCACCGAGATCTCGGAGGAGCGGATCGACCAGGCCGCGGGCGACCGGATCTTCTACTCCAGCTACGGCGACCCGCAGACCACCGGCAAGGACGCCGTGGTCAACGGCGACCTGTGGTCCCGCATCCCCGCGGTGCAGGGCGGCCGGGCCCAGGAGGTCGATGACAGCGTGTGGTTCCTCGGGCTGGGCCCCACCGGCGCGAACCTGGTGCTCGCCGACCTCACGCGGCTGCTGGGCTGAGGACGCCGGTGGGGTGCTGCCGGGCCGGGTGCTGCCGGGCCGGGTGCTGCCGGGCCGGGTGCTGCCGGGCCGGGTGCTGTCGGGCCGGGTGCTGTCGGGTCGGGTGCTGCCGGGCCGGGTGCTGCCGGGCCGGCTGCTGCCGAGCCGGGCGACCCCGGGCCGAGCGCTGCTGGGCTGGGTGCTGCTGGGCTGGGCGTCGACTGCTGGGCCGGCGCTCAGTCGAGGTCGGCGGGGCCGAGCTCGTCCTCCTCGGCCCCGTGCTCGGCGAGGGCGGTGCGGACGACCCGGTAGGCGATCGGCGGCGGGTAGCCCTTGCGCGCGAGCATGCCGAGCAGCCGCCGGCCGGCCTTCTGGCGGTCCTCGGGGCCGGTCACGGTGAGGGTCCGCAGCCGCTTGTCGACGAGCTCGCGGGCGCGCTGCTCCTCGGCGGCGTCGTCGACCTCGGTCAGCGCCTCGTCGGCGACCTCCTTGGCGACGCCCTTGCGGCGCAGCTCCTGCGCGATCGCCCGCCGCCCGAGGCCCCGCGCACGGTGCCGCGAGCGGACCCACGCGTCGGCGAAGGCCTGGTCGTCGATGAGGCCGACCTCGTTGAACCGCTCGAGGACCTTCTCCGTGATCTCGTCGGCGACGCCCTTCTGGCGCAGTTTCGTGGCGAGCTCGTGCTTGGAGCGGGCGCGGTCGGTGAGCAGGCGCAGGCAGATCTCCTTGGCTGCGGCCTCCTGCTCCTCCGGGGACCGCGTGTCCTCGGCCGGCTCGCCCTCGGCTCCGCGCGAGGAGCCGCGGCGGCGTCCCCGGCTTCCCGCGCCGGGATCGCCCTGGGCGCGGCGCGAGCGACGCGGGCGGCGCTCGCCGGCACCCTCGTCGAGCAGGCCCTCGTCGAACAGGCCGCTCTCGGAGGAACCGCTTCCGGACGGGCCGCTGCCGGAGGGGCCGCGGTCGGGGTGGCTGGCGTCGGGGCGCCCGCTGTCGGCGGTCGTGCCGCCCCGCGACCGCCAGGCCCCACGCGCCCCGTCCCTGCGCCGGCGCGGCTCGCGATCAGTCGACCGCGCGGATCCGCGTCCTCCCTCGGCGGGACCGGTACCGCCCGCGCGTCGGGCGCGCCGGATCCGGAGATCCTCGAGGGAGAGGACCGTGGCCTGCTCCGCCGGCGCATCGAGCTCGCCCAGGTCCGCGGCCTCGTGTGCCACGGGCGCGCCGGGTCCGAGGGCGTCGAGGTCGACGAGCCCGATCCGCCGTTCCCGATCAGGGTCAGGTCCGGCGGTGCCGTCACACGCCGCGGCAGGTCGGACGGCACCGGCATCGGTCCGGGCAGGATCGACCAGCCGAGAGTCGCGTGGACCGGAGTCATTTGGCCCACGGTCGTGCGGCCCAGCCTCGCCCGACCCTGGGGCACTCGGCTCAGAGGCACTCGGCTCAGAGGCACTCGGTTCAG
>NZ_BSFQ01000037.1:42933-75791 GCF_027922425.1 Pseudonocardia halophobica
GGGGCACTCGGTTCAGGGGCACTCGGTTCAGGGGCACTCGGTTCAGGGGCACTCGGTTCAGGGGCACTCGGTTCAGGGGCACTCGGTTCAGGGGCACTCGGTTCAGGGGCACCCGGCTCGGCATCGCCCCGACCGGCCACGAGGTCCGCGGACGTCAGCCGGTCCTCGGCCGCCGGGCTCCGGGACTCCGCCGGGTCGAGATCGTCGAACGAGACGACCGGGACCGTCTCCCGCGGGGCCGGCTCGAGCTCGTCGGACGACATCCGGCGGCGAGCCGGCCGCAGGGGACGGAGCGGTCGACCCCCGTCCTCGCCGGAGGTCGCCACGGTCAGAAGTCGACGGGCGCGGGCAGCGGCTCGACCTGCTCGGCGTCGGCGTCGAGCACCGCGCCGATCCCGAGCTTCTCCTTGATCCGCTTCTCGATCTCCGCGGCGATGTCGGGGTTCTCCTTGAGGAACTTGCGGGCGTTCTCCTTGCCCTGCCCCATCTGGTCGCCCTCGTACGTGTACCAGGCGCCGGACTTGCGGATGATCCCCTGCTCGACGCCCACGTCGATCAGCGAGCCCTCGCGGCTGATGCCGACGCCGTACAGCACGTCGAACTCCGCCTGCTTGAACGGCGGGGCCACCTTGTTCTTCACGACCTTGACCCGGGTCCGGCTGCCGACCATGTCGGTGCCGTCCTTCAGGGTCTCGATGCGCCGGATGTCCAGGCGGACGGAGGCGTAAAACTTGAGCGCCTTGCCACCGGTCGTGGTCTCAGGGGACCCGAACATCACGCCGATCTTCTCGCGCAGCTGGTTGATGAAGATCGCGGTGGTGCCGGACGTGCTCAGCGCACCGGTGATCTTGCGCAACGCCTGGCTCATGAGGCGGGCCTGCAGGCCGACGTGGCTGTCGCCCATCTCGCCCTCGATCTCGGCGCGCGGCACGAGCGCGGCCACCGAGTCGATGACGATGACGTCCAGCGCGCCGGAACGGATCAGCATGTCCGCGATCTCCAGCGCCTGCTCGCCGGTGTCCGGCTGCGAGACCAGCAGCTCGTCCGTGTTCACGCCGAGCGCCTTGGCGTACTCCGGGTCGAGCGCGTGCTCCGCGTCGATGAACGCGGCGATGCCGCCGGCGGCCTGCGCGTTGGCCACCGCGTGCAGCGCGACGGTGGTCTTACCGCTGGACTCCGGGCCGTAGATCTCCACGACCCGGCCGCGCGGGAGGCCGCCGACGCCGAGCGCGACGTCGAGCGCGATCGACCCGGTAGGGATCACGCCGATCGGCGGACGCGTGTCGTCCCCCAGGCGCATCACCGAACCCTTGCCGTGGTTCTTCTCGATCTGGGCGAGGGCGAGCTGGAGCGCCTTCTCGCGGTCGGGAGTGCTCATCTGACTACCTCGCTCGGTGCGGGACGGGCCTGTGTTCGCTGTGTTCGACGACTTCCGGGGAGCCACGGGGAGAACCGTATTGGGTCCCACCGACAGTTCCGGTACTCGCGCCCCCGCTGTGGACAACCGGGGCCGGGTGTGGACGCCACGGTATACGAACACGTGTTCGAGGCCGAGACCGACACGCCGATCGGCTACCCTGCCGCGCCGAGCGGCGCGCCCCCCGCCCGACCCGGCCGGGAGGGGCGCGCGGAGGTCGGTCAGTCGTCCCGGCCCAGCCTGCGGTCCTCCGGCACGTCGTAGGCCTCGCAGATCACCTGCCACACCTGCTTGGGGTCGATCCCCGCCTCGATGGCCTGCTCGGCGCTGCGGCCGCCGAGCTCGGCGAACACGTGGTCGCGCGCCAGCGAGCCCGCCCGCATCTCGCCGAACTCGTCGTGCATCAGGGTCCGGAACTGGCTCATTCGCACCCGGCCGAGGGTAGTCACGCGCCCGCGCGACGGCGCCTCACGCGCCCGCGCGGCCGTGACTCACGCGCCCGCGCGACGGCGGAACAGCGCACCGCACGCCAGCACCCCGAGCAGGCCCAGCCCGCCCCACCAGGCCACCGCCAGCAGCGGGGACGTCCCCACCGGCGCGTCCAGCAGCAGCCCGCGGACCGCGTCGATCAGCGGCGTGACCGGCTGGTGCTCGGCGAACCCGCGCAGCACCGCGGGCATGGTCTCCGGCGGCACGAACCCGCTCGAGACGTACGGCAGGAACAGCAGCACGAAGGACGACGCACCCGCCGCCTCCGGGCTCGCGACCAGCAGCCCGAACGCCGCCGACAGTGCCGACACCCCGGCCATGAGCAGCGCCAGCAGCCCCGCGACGACCAGCCAGTCGAGCGGCGACGCGGCCGGCCGGAAGCCGAGCAGCAGCGCCACACCGACGACCACCGCCGTCGACACCAGGTTGCGGGCCACGCTCGCGAGGACGTGCCCCACCAGGACGGCGGACCCGAGGACCGGCAGCGAGCGGACCCGGTCGACCACGCCCGTCGTCATGTCCTGGTTGACCCCGACGGCCGTCTGCGCCGAGCCGTGCGCCGCGCAGAGCACGATCACCCCCGGCACCACGAAGGTCAGGTAGTCCGTGCCGCTCGCGCCCGTGGACATCGCGCCGCCGAACACGTACACGAACACCAGGAGGATCAGCACCGGCAGCACCACCGCGACGATCATCGCGTCGATGCTGCGGACCGAGTGCCGCAGCGAGCGGCCGAGGAAGGTGCCGACGTCGAGCAGCGGGCCGGGGGCGGCGGAGTAGGCGGTCATGCCGGCACCGTCCCGGGGTTCGTCCCGGTGAGGGTGAGGAAGACGTCGTCGAGCGTCGGCCGGTGCACGGCCACCCGCACGACCGGGACGCCCGCCATCGTCTCCAGCAGCTCCCGCACCCCGGCGGCCGTGCCGTCCGTCGGGACATGCACCGACAGCGCCCCGGCGTCCGCCCGGACGGCGTATCCCCGCAGGTCGGCGACGGTCATCGCGCTGTCGAGCGCGGCCGCGTCCGGTAGCACGAGCTGGACGGTCTCCCCGCCGACCAGCGACTTGAGCTCGTCGGCCGTGCCCTCGGCGGCGATCCGGCCACCGGCGAGCACCGCCACCCGGTCGGCCAGCCGGTCCGCCTCCTCGAGGTACTGCGTGGTCAGCAGCACGGTGACGCCCGACGCGGCCAGCTCGGCGACCGAGTCCCAGACGTCCCGGCGGCTGCGCGGGTCGAGCCCGGTGGTCGGCTCGTCGAGGAACAGCACCTCCGGCTCGTCGACCAGCCCGAGGGCGATGTCGAGCCGCCGGGCCATGCCGCCGGAGTAGTTGGAGACGCGCCGGTCGGCCGCCTCCACCAGGTCGAACCGCTCCAGCAGGGCGGTCGCCCGCTCGCGCGCGGCCGCCTTCGTGAGGTGCCGCAGCCGGCCCATCATCACGAGGTTCTCCCGCCCCGTGAGCACCTCGTCGACCGTGGCGTGCTGGCCGGTGAGGCTGATCGCCCGGCGGACCGCCACGGGATCGGTCCGCACGTCCCGCCCGGCGACCCGCACACGTCCGGCGTCGGGCCGCAGCAACGTGGAGAGGATCTTCACGGTGGTGGTCTTGCCCGCGCCGTTCGGGCCGAGCAGCGCCGCGACGCTCCCCCGCGCGACGTGCAGGTCGATCCCGTCCAGTACGGACTTCGTCCCGAAGGACTTCCGGAGGCCCTCGACCTCGACGGTGTATGCCATACACACCGTTTATGCCGTAAACATCGCTTAGGATCAAGCCCGATGGACGCGCTGTCGCCGCTGGAGGCGGTCTGGAAGGCCGGGCCCGGCACCGTGGGCCGGGAGGGGCTCTCGCTCGCCCGGATCGTGGCCGCGGCGGTCGAGATCGCCGACGCCCAGGGTCTCGACGCCGTGTCGATGAGCCGCGTCGCGAAGACCCTCGGCTTCACGCCGATGTCCCTCTACCGGCACGTGGGCAGCAAGGAGGAGCTGCTCCTGCACATGCAGGACGTCGCCGTCGGGCCGCCGCCCGCGGAGCTCGACCCCGCCCCGGACGCGGGCTGGCGGGAGTGCGTGGAGCGCTGGGCCTGGGCGACGGTGCACCGCATGCGCGCCCACCCGTGGATCCTGAAGACCGTGCCGATGCTGGGCCCGCCGGCCACGCCGAACCAGCTGACCTGGCTGGAGTACGGGCTGCGCGCGCTGCGCGCCACGCCGCTCGCCGAACCGGAGAAGCTCTACGTGATCCTGATGCTCAACGCGCACACCTTCGGCGACCTGACCTTCCACGAGGCCGAGACGGCGAACACCCCGGAGGCGGCCTACGAGACGCTCTTCACCCGGTTCCTCGACCCCGCGCGCTTCCCCGCCCTGCTCGAGGCGTTCGCGAAGGGCGCGTTCGCGGAGGGCCCGGACCCGGCCGAGGACCGCGACGCCCAGTTCCGGTTCGGGCTGGACCGGATCCTCGACGGCGTCGCACGGCTGATCGGGGACCGGGCAGGATGACGTCGTGATCGAGCAGGTCTGGGCCGCGCTCGGCGGCGACCCCGCGGAGCTCCCCCGGCTCGCCACGACCGGGCCCGTACCGACGCTGAGCAGCCGGTTCCCCGTGACCGAGTTCGGCACGGCGACGATCGGGGCGGCCCTGCTCGCCGCCACGGCGGACACGGGCCGGCCCGTCGGGATCGACACCCGGCAGGCCGCCGTCGCGCTGCGCAGCGAGCGGTACCTGCGGCGGGACGGGGCGAGTCCCGGCAACCCGTTCGACCCCCTGTCCGCCTTCCACCCGACCGCCGACGGCTGGCTGCGGCTGCACGCGAACTACGCCTGGCACGCGGCCGCGGCCCGGCGGGTCCTGGACCTGGCCCCCGCGGCCGGTCTCGAGGAGGTGCGGGCCGCGATCGCCGGCTGGCGCAAGGTCGAGCTGGAGACCGCGCTGCTCGAGGCGGGCGGGGTCGCCGCGGCCACCCGGACCGAGGAGGAGTGGGCCGCCACCGAGGCCGGGCGGGCCGCCCGGGCGCTGCCCCTGGTGGAGCGACGCGTGCTGGGCGAGGCGCCGCCACGCCCGGCCCGCCGGGTCCGGGTGCTCGACCTGACGCGCGTGATCGCGGGCCCGGTCGCCACGCGCGTCCTCGCCGCGCACGGTGCGGACGTGCTGCGCCTCGACCCGCCGCACCGCCCGGAGATGCCCGCGCAGGCCTGGGACACGCTGCCCGGCAAGCGGTCGGCGATCGCCGAGCTGCCGGCGGAGGACCTGCTCGCCGGCGCCGACGTCGTCGTGACGGGGTACCGGCCGGGATCGCTGGACCGCTTCGGGCTGGCCCCCGAGGAGCTGGCCGCGCGGCATCCCGGGCTCGTCGTCGTCACCTTGTCGGCGTGGGGGCACACGGGCCCGTGGGCAGGTCGACGGGGGTTCGACAGCCTCGTGCAGTCCGCCTGCGGCATCGGCGTCACCGAGGGGAGCCCCACCGCTCCGGGCGCCCTGCCCGCCCAGGTCCTCGACCACGCCACGGGCTACCTCGGCGCGGCCGGGGCCCTGCTGGCGCTCGCCGCCCAACGGCGGTCGGGCGGGACCCACCACGTCCGGCTCGCGCTCGCCGGGACGGCGGCGTTCCTGCAGGCCCTGCCCCGCACCGAGCCGGGTGCCGCGGAGGTCGACCCCGCGCCCTACCTGGAGGAGCTCGGCCCGTTCACGCTCGCCTCACCCCCGGGCACGGTCGACGGCGAGCCGTTGCACTGGCCCTCGCCCGCGGACTACGGCGGCGCGCGGCCGGCGTGGCTACCCTGACCGGTATGTCCGATCCCACCGGCCTGTCGTCACCGGTCGGCCAGGCTGTGGTCGTGCTGATGCTCCTGGCCTCGCTCACCCTCCTGATCCGCTGGTGGGTACAGAACCGCAAGCGCTGACGCCCTGGCCCGGGCGGGCGCGTCGGGGTCCCCGCCGGCCGTCGCGAGCACCGTGGCCCCCTCGTACAGCAGGTGCAGCGCGGCACCGACCGCCTCCGGGTGCCCCTCCTCCCGCGCGCGGTCGACCAGGTACGCCCGCATCCACTCCTTCTCCGCGCGGATCACCGGCTCGGCCGGGTGCCCGGTCCCGCCGATCTCCGCGTAGGCGTTGACGAAGGCGCAGCCGCGGTCCTGCTCGCGCAACCACAGCGCCAGGACGTCGAACACGTCCTCCACCGGCCGCCCGCGCATGTGCTCGTGCAGGAACTCCTGCCACACGCCGGTGCGGCGCTCGAGGTAGAGCGCGACCAGCGCGTCCTTGGAACCGAAGCGGTCGTAGAGCGTCTTCTTCGTGGTGCCGGCGGTCTCGGCGATCAGGTCGACGCCCACGGCCCTGATGCCGTGCCGGTAGAACAGCGCGGAGGCCGCCGCGATCAGCTTCTCGCCCGCAGGGGTGCTCATACACTGCGAGTATACCGACCGGTGTGGTTACTTCGGAACCATGAGACGAGACGCGGTCGTGGGCGCGGCGTTCGTGCTGTTCTGGAGCTCCGGGTTCGTCGGGGCCGAGCTGGGGACCGGCTACACCGGGGCGGACACGTTGCTGGCGTGGCGGTACGTGATCGCGGCGGCGGTGTTGTGGCTGGTGGTCGCCGTACGCCGCAGCCCGGTCCCGCGCGGGGCGCCCGCCCGCCAGGTCCTGCTCGGGACCCTCACCCAGGTCCTCTACCTCGGCGGCGTGGTGACGGGCGTGGGGCTCGGGGTGCCGGCGGGGACCGCGGCACTGGTGGCGGCGCTGCAGCCGCTGGTCGTCGCGACGGCGGCCGGCCGGTTCCTCGGCGAGCGCACGACCGCCCGGCAACGGGCCGGGCTGGCGGCCGGGCTGGCCGGGGTCGCGCTGGTGGTGGCGGGCGACCTGGGCCCGGGCACGGCCCCCGCCTGGGCCTTCCTGCTGCCGGTCGGCGGGATGCTGGCGCTGTCGGCCGGGACGGTGCTGGAGCGCCGGATGCGGCCGCCGGAGAGCCCGCTCACCGCGATGGCGCTGCAGTCGACCACGGGCGCGGTCCTGTTCACCGCCGTCGCCGCCCTGGCCGGGCAGCTCCAGCCGCCCGCCGAACCGGGCTTCTGGGGCGCGGTGGCGTGGGTGGTGGTGCTGTCCTCCTTCGGCGGCTACGGCACCTACCTGGTGGTCCTGCGTCGCAGCGGGGCGACCCGGGTGTCCGCGCTGCTCTACCTGACCCCGCCGACGACGATGCTCTGGACCTTCCTGATGTTCGGCGAGGTCCCGGTCCTGCTCGCCGTCCCCGGCATCGCCCTGTGCGCGGTCGGTGTGTGGCTCGTGCTCAGCCGGCGGGGATCTGCACGACGCGAAACTGTCGGTGCCCGGGCGCATGATGGGGACCGTGAGCTCGCTGGACGGTTTCTCCCCCGCCACCCGGGACTGGTTCCGGGGCGCCTTCGCCGCGCCCACGGCCGCCCAGGAGGGCGCGTGGAGCGCTGCCCAGGCCGGGCGGAACGCGCTGGTCGTGGCGCCGACCGGATCGGGTAAGACCCTCGCCGCGTTCCTCTGGGCGCTGGACCGGCTGGCGTCGGAGGCGGTGCCCGAGGAGCGCACCCGGCGGTGCCGGGTGCTGTACGTGTCCCCGCTCAAGGCCCTGGCGGTCGACGTGCAGCGCAACCTGCGCGCCCCGCTCACGGGCATGCGGCAGGAGGCGCAGCGGCGCGGCGATCCGGTCCCGGACATCACGGTCGGCATGCGCACCGGGGACACCCCGGCGGACGAGCGGCGCCAGTTCGCGCGCACCCCGCCGGACGTGCTGGTCACCACCCCCGAGTCGCTCTTCCTGCTGCTCACCTCGGCGGCGCGCGAGTCGCTGCGCGGGGTGGAGACCGTGATCCTCGACGAGGTGCACGCGGTGGCCGCGACCAAACGCGGCGCGCACCTGGCCCTGTCCCTCGAGCGGCTCGACGAGCTGCTCGAGAAGCCCGCCCAGCGGATCGGCCTGTCCGCCACCGTGCGCCCGCTCGACGAGGTGTCGACCTTCCTGTCCGGTGCCCGGCCGGTCGAGGTGGTCCAGCCGAGGACCCCGAAGACGATCGAGGTCCGGGTCGAGGTCCCGGTGCCGGACCTCGCCGCGCTCGACGAGCGGCCGGCCCCGGGCAGCGCGGACGAGGAGGTCATCGGGTCCGCGGCCGGCGGCGCCCAGCGGCCCTCGATCTGGCCCGCGGTGGAGAAGCGGCTGCTCGACCTGGTGCGCGCGCACCGCTCGACCATCGTGTTCGCCAACTCGCGGCGGCTGGCCGAGCGGCTCACGGCGAAGCTCAACGAGCTGGCCGTCGAGGAGGCCGGGGAGGCCGTCGAGCTCGACCGCTTCCCCGCCGAGGCGATCGGCGAGTCCGGGGTGGGCGGCGGCGCACCGCCGGTGGTGGCCAAGGCGCACCACGGGTCGATGTCCCGCGAGCAGCGCACGCTCGTGGAGGAGGAGCTCAAGAGCGGGCGGCTGCCGTGCGTGGTCGCGACCTCGAGCCTCGAGCTGGGCATCGACATGGGCGCGGTGGACCTGGTCGTGCAGGTGGAGGCGCCGCCGAGCGTGGCGTCCGGGCTGCAGCGCGTCGGCCGCGCCGGGCACCAGGTCGGCGCGGTGTCGCAGGGCGTGGTGTTCCCGAAGTTCCGCGGCGACCTCGTCTCGTGCGCGGTCGTCGCCGAGCGGATGACCGGCGGGGCGATCGAGTCCATGCGCTACCCGCGCAACCCGCTCGACGTGCTGGCCCAGCAGGTCGTCGCCATGGTCGCGATGGACCCCTGGAAGCTCGACGAGCTGGCCGCCGTCGTCCGCCGGGCCGCGCCCTTCGCCGCCCTGCCGGACTCGGCGCTGCACTCGGTCCTGGACATGCTGGCCGGGCGCTACCCCTCCGAGGAGTTCGGCGAGCTGCGGGCCCGGATCACCTGGGACCGGGTCACCGACGAGCTGCGCGGCCGGCCCGGCGCGCAGCGCCTGGCGGTGACCTCCGGCGGCACGATCCCCGACCGCGGGCTGTTCACCGTCATGACGCCGGGCGGGGCCGACGGCGCGGGCTCGCGCGTCGGCGAGCTCGACGAGGAGATGGTCTACGAGTCCCGGGTGGGCGACACGTTCCTGCTCGGCACGTCGAGCTGGCGGGTCGAGGACATCACGCACGACCGCGTGATCGTCACGCCTGCGCCCGGCGAGCCCGCGCGCATGCCGTTCTGGAAGGGCGAGTCGATCGGGCGGCCGCTGGAGCTGGGCCGGGCGGTCGGGAAGTTCGTCCGCGAGATGGCCGGGCTGGCGGACGAGGAGGCCCGCACCCGGGCGGCCGCGGCCGGGCTGGACGAGTGGGCCACCGACAACCTGCTCTCCTACCTGCACGAGCAGCGCGAGGCCACGCGGCACGTGCCGAGCGACCGCACGATCCTGGTCGAGCGGTTCCGGGACGAGCTGGGCGACTGGCGACTCGTGGTCCACTCCCCCTTCGGTTCCCAGGTCAACGGGCCGTGGGCGCTCGCCATCGCGGCCCGGATGCGGGAGAAGCGCGGGGTCGAGGTGCACGCGGCCGGGGCGGACGACGGGATCGTGCTGCGCCTGCCCGCTCTGTACGACTCTGCAGGGCTCGACGACAGCGGCAGCGAAATTGTGCCCACCGCCGAGGACGTGCTGCTCGAGCCCGGCGAGGTCGAGCAGATCGTGGTGGCCGAGCTGGGCAACTCGTCGCTGTTCGCCTCGCGGTTCCGCGAGTGCGCGGCCCGGGCGCTGCTGCTCCCCCGCCGCGACCCGAAGCGGCGCAGCCCGCTGTGGCAGCAGCGGCAGCGTTCGGCGCAGCTGCTGGCCGTCGCGGGCAAGTTCGAGCAGTTCCCGATCACGCTCGAGGCGATGCGCGAGTGCGTGCAGGACGTCTACGACCTGCCGGGCCTGCGTGAGCTGATGTCCGACGTGGAGTCCCGCAAGGTCAAGGTGGTCGAGGTGGCCACCCCGCAGCCCTCGCCCTTCGCGCGCAGCCTGCTGTTCGGCTACATCGGCATGTTCCTGTACGAGATGGACGCACCGCTGGCCGAGCGTCGCGCCGCCGCCCTCTCGCTGGACTCCACACTGCTCGCCGAGCTGCTGGGATCCGAGGCGATCCGTGAGCTGCTCGATCCCGAGGTACTCGCCGAGGTCGAGGCGTCGCTGCAGCGCACGGCGCCGGACCGGCACGCGCGCGACGCGGAGGGCGCGGCCGACCTGCTGCGCTTCGTCGGCGACCTGTCCGAGGCGGACGGACGGGCCCGGGGTGTCGAGCCCGCGTGGTTCGCCGAGCTGGAGGCGCAGCGCCGGGCGATCCGGGTGCGCATCGCCGGCGAGGAGCGGTTCGTCGCGATCGAGGACGCGGGCCGCATCCGGGACGCGCTGGGCGCGCCGCTGCCCGTCGGCGTGCCGGAGACGTTCACCGAGCCGGTCCCGGACCCGCTCGGCGACCTCGTGCTGCGGTACGCGCGGACGCACGGCCCGTTCACCGCCGCGGAGTGCGCGTCCCGGTTCGGGCTCGGCGTCGCCGTGGTGGCCGGGGTGCTCGACCGGCTGACCGGGGTCGGGCGGCTGGTCCGCGGCGAGCTGCGCCCGCAGGCCGCGGGCGGCGGCGAGGGCTCGGTCGAGTACTGCGACGCCGAGGTCCTGCGCCGGCTGCGGCGCGCCTCGCTGGCGCGGCTGCGGGCCGAGGTCGAGCCGGTCGAGCAGCGCGCGCTGGGTCGTTTCCTGCCCGCGTGGCAGGGCGTGCGCACCCACGCCGACGGCGAGCGGCGCGGTCGCATGCGCCGTGCCCCCGGCGCGGAGGACGTGCTCGGCGTGGTCGAGCAGCTGGCCGGGGCCCCGCTGCCGGCGAGCGCACTGGAGTCGCTGATCCTGCCCGCGCGGCTGCCGGGCTACACCCCCGCCCTGCTCGACGAGCTCACCGCGGCCGGCGAGGTCACCTGGACCGGCTGCGGGCCGCTGGCCGGCAGCGACGGCTGGCTGGCCGTGGCCCCGGCCGACGTCGCGGACCTGCTGCTGCCCGAGCCCGAGCTCGAGGTCGCCGGCACGCCGCTGCACCGGGCGCTGCTCGCGGCGCTCGGGCTGCCCGATCTCGGCGAGCCGGCCGTCGGCGGCGGCGCCCTGTTCTTCCGCCAGCTCGCCGACCAGGCCGGTCGCACGCTCGTGGCGGAGGGCGAGGAGGCCCCGACCGACGACGCCACGGTCACCGCGATCTGGGACCTCGTCTGGGCGGGGCTGCTCACCAACGACACGCTGGGCCCGCTGCGGGCCCGGCTGGGCGGTGGCGGCCGGGGCTCCGGCGGCCGCGGCGGTCCCGCGCACCGGACCCGGCGCAGCGCCTCGCGCGGGCGGTACGCCCAGCTGCGCGCCGGCCGCCCGCAGATGCCGAGCCGCACGGGGCCGCCGTCGGTGGGCGGCAGGTGGGCGCTCGCGGTGGACCGCGAGCCGGATCCCACGCGTCGGGCACACGCGCGGGCCGAGGCGTTCCTCGAACGGCACGGCGTGCTGACCCGGGGTGCACTGGGCACCGAGCGGGTCACCGGCGGGTTCGCGGCGGTCTACAAGGTGCTGCGGGCGATGGAGGACTCCGGGCGGGTGCGGCGCGGGTACGTCGTCGAGGGTCTGGGGGCGGCGCAGTTCGCCGTGCCGGGGGCGATCGACCGGATCCGCGCCCTGTCCAGCCCGGACGGGAGCCCCGCGGCGAGCGGGTCGGCGGCGGGCGCCGCCGCGATCGGCGCCGCACCGGACCGGCGGCGGAGCAGTTTCGAGGACTTCTCCGCGGACAGCTCCGAGGGCTTCGCGGAGGAGGGCGGCCCCCACCCCGGCATCCCCCACCGCGACGGCCCCCACTCCGACGGGCCCCACCTCGACGGGCGGCACTTCGCCGGTGCAGGGCGGGCACCCCACGACGCAGGCGGCGGCTCGGGGTTGTCGCGGGTGGTGCTGGCGGCGGCCGACCCGGCCCAGCCGTACGGCGCGGCGCTGTCGTGGCCGGCGACCGTCGGCGACTCGAAGCACCGTCCCGGCCGCAAGGCGGGCGCGCTGGTGGTGCTGGTGGAGGGGGCGCCGGCGCTGTACGTCGAGCGCGGCGGCAAGTCCCTGCTGTCGTTCACCACGGAGTACGACGAGCTGTCCGCGGCCGCGCACGCGCTGGCCGGCGCGGTGCACGAGGGCTGGCTCGGCACGCTCGCGGTCGAGCGGGCCGACGGCGGCGGGGCCCTGGGCTCCGAGTTGGCCGAGGTGCTCACCGAGGCCGGCTTCCGCGTCACGCCGAAGGGCCTGCGCCTCCGGGCCTGAGGGGCGCCCGCGACCACGCGCCGGGTCCTCCCGGCCGTACCCGCACGAGCGATCGTTCAGGCTTCCGGCGGATGCAGGCGACCGCATCAGCGACGATGATCGGGTCACCGACTCCGATGCCGTGGGAGGCCCGACCGTGACGACCGTCGAGTACGACTTCGACCCCGAGCTCGCCGCCGCCATCCCGGTGCTGCCGGTCCTCGACGTCAGCGACCTGCCGGCCGCGCGTGCCGTGCTGACCGGTCTCCGCGCCCAGCTGCCCGCGCCGGACGAGACGGGCGTGACGGTGACCGAGGTCCTGGTTGCGGGACCCGAGGGTGCGCCCGACGTGCCGCTGCGGATCTACCGGCCCGACGAGCCCGCGGGCCCGGCGGGCATCTTCGACGTGCACGGCGGCGGCTTCATCCTGGGCGACCTCGACGGCAGCCACGCCGGCAACATCGCGATCGCCCGGGACGTCGGCGCGGTGCTGGTCACCGTCGACTACCGGCTCGCGCCCGAGCACCCCTTCCCGGCCGGCCTCGAGGACTGCTACGCCGGGCTGGTCTGGTTCGCCGAGCACGCCGAGGAGTTCGGCGTCGACCCCGACCGGATCGCGATCCACGGGATCAGCGCGGGCGGCGGGCTGTGCGCCGCGCTCGCGATGCTTGCCCGGGACCGCGGCGGCCCGGCGATCGCCTTCCAGTACCTGGGTGTCCCCGAGGTCGACGACCGGCTGGAGACGCCGAGCATGCGCGCCTTCACCGACACCCCGATCTGGAACCGGCCCAACGCCGTCGTGAGCTGGGACTCCTACCTCGGCGAGGGCGTCCGCGGCACCGACGCGGTGTCGCCGTACGCGGCTCCGGCCCGCGCGGCCGACCTGAGCGGCCTGCCCCCGGCCTACGTCTCGGTGATGGCCTTCGACCCGCTGCGCGACGAGGGCATCGCCTACGCGCTGGCCCTGCAGACGGCCGGCGTCCCGGTGGAGCTGCACCTGTTCCCGGGGACCTTCCACGGCTCGTCGCTCATCGAGGACGCCACGATCTCGAAGCGGGAGGCCGCCGAGCGGGTCGCGGTGCTCCGGCAGGCCCTGGAGCTGCCCCGGCTCGACTGATCCCACCCGGGATCAGGGACACCGGTCCGCGGCCGGGGGTACCGGCCGCGGACCGGCCGCGCCGGGCGGGAGGGGGCCGGCCCGGCGCGCGCTGGGGCGTCGGGGCTAGTCGAGTGCCCCGCGCGCCCCGAGCATCCGCCCCACGACGAGCTCGACGTAGCCCTCGACGACATCGTCGAGGGAGAGGCCGCGGTCGTCGCGGAACCAGCCGCTGAAACCGTTGAGCATGTCGAGCACCCCGAACGTGGCGAGCTGGGCGTCGGGCACGGTGAACTCGCCGGATCGCATGCCCGCGGTGATCACGTCCCGGACCCGCCGCTGGTAGTAGCGGCGGTGCCCGTCGATCTCCGCGCGGTGCTCCGGGCTCAGGGACGCCATCTCGTGCAGCCCGACGAGGTGCTCGACCCGCCGCCGGTACAGGTGCCGCAGGTGCGCCCGGACCAGCATGGCCGTCCGGCGCGCGGGCGTGCCCGCGGCGTCGAGCAGGGGCAGGTTCTCCTCGCACGGCTCGCGCGTGACGGTCAGGCAGACCGCGTAGAGGATCTCCTCCTTGGCCGCGAAGTGGTGGTAGAGGCTGGCCCCGCGGATGCCGACGGCGTCGGCGATGTCCCGCATCCCGACGTGGGCGTACCCGCGGTCGGCGAAGGTCCGCGCCGCGGTGGTCACGATCTCCTCGCGGCGCAGCCGGGTCCGCGCCGTGCGGGACGACGCCAGGGGCTCCTGCGTCACGCCGTCACACCCCTCACACGGGCACCGTCCGCAGCTTCCGCTTGAGGATCTTGCCCTGCGGGTCGACGGGCAGCTCGGCCACCACGTGCACCGCCTTGGGCACCTTGTAGCCGGCCATCCGCTCCTTGCAGAAGGCGATCACCTCGTCCGGGTCGACGGCCACGCCCTCCTGCGGGATCAGGAACGCGGTGACGGCCTCGGACCAGTACTCGTCCGGCTTGCCGACGACCGCCGCCCGCAGCACGCCGGGGTGCTCGTGCAGCACCCGCTCGACCTCCTGCGACGACACGTTCATCCCGCCGGACTTGATCACGTCCTTGAGCCGGTCGCGGAAGAAGAGGTTGCCCGCGGCGTCGACCCGCACCATGTCGCCGGTGTGCACCCAGCCGTCGACCATGACCTCGGCGGTCCGCGCGGGGTCGCGGTGGTAGCCGAGCATGACCGACGGCGTGCGGCAGAGCAGCTCGCCGACCTCGGCGTCGTTCCCCTCGGCGTCGACGACCCGGACCTCCAGGTGCGAGACCGGGGTGCCGATCCAGGTCGGGTCGTGGTCCGGGACGTCGTCGAGCGTCCGGAACCAGCCCACGGTGCCCAGCTGGGACAGCTCCGACTGGCCCCAGTACGTCCCCCACACGACGCCGGGTGCGGCCGCGGCCCACGCGGAGATCGCGTGCGGGGCGACCTGGCCGCCGTAGGTCATGCACCGCCGGACGGCACCGACGGCGTCGGCGCCGAACCCGGCCTGACCGGCGAGGGCGAGGTAGAAGGTGGGGGTCTGCGCGATCACCGTGACGCGCTCGCGGGCGATGATCTCCAGCGAGCGGGCCGGGTCGGTGGTCGCGGGCAGCACCAGCGTGGCGCCCATGAGCGTCAGCGTGGTCATCGAGCCGAGCCCGGCGATCGTGTGGAAGGGCATCACGAACAGCCAGGTGTCGTCCGGCCCGGTGCGCAGGCCCCAGCTCCACGCCGGGGCCGTCGAGATCAGGTAGTTGCGGTGCGGGATCAGCACACCCTTGGGCGTGGCCTCGGTGCCCGAGGTGTAGACGAGCATCGCGACGTCGTGCTCGTCGACCTCGGCCCCGGGCTCGGTGTCCTCCGCGGGCAGCTCGGTGCCGTACCCGACCAGCGCCGTCCCGGCGGGCAACACGCTCCCGACCAGCTCGGCGAAGGCCGGCGCGGCCAGCACGACCCGGGGCTCGGCGTGCCCGAGCTGGTGCGCGACCTCCGGGGCGCGGTGCAGCGGGTTGATCCCGGTGAACGCCGCGCCGAGCTTGAGCGCACCGTAGTACGCGGCCACGACGTCGACGGAGTTGGGCGCCATCGACGCGACGACGTCCCCGCGGCCGACCCCGAGCCCGCGCAGCAGGTGCGCATACCGGTTCGCCCGGCGGTCCAGCTCGGCGTAGGTGGTCTCGGACCGGGCCCCGTCCGCGGTGTACCCGACGACGGCGACCGCCGCGGGCCGGGTGCGGGCGTGCCGCCGCAGCTGGTCGCCGATCGTGGCGCGGGCCAGCGGGCGGGTGTACTGGTCGGCGAGGCTCATGCGAACAGCGGGGAGCCGTAGGTGTCGGCGAAGACGGTGTCCTCGACCGGTCCGCGGCTGAGCTTGCGGGGGAAGCCCTTGGCCGGGTAGCCGATCGCGACGTGCGCAGCGGTGATGATCCCGTCCGGGATGTCGAGCAGCTTGCGCACCTCCGGCTCGGAGTGGCAGAGCAGCGTGGTGACGGCCGACGCCACGCCCTGGTCGCGCAGCGCCAGGCAGAAGTTCTGCATGGTCGGGTAGATCGACGCGCCGCCGACCACGGACAGCCGGCCGAGCTCGTGGTCGGTCGGGTGCAGCCCGTCGAGCTCGGCGCAGACCACCACGATCGCGGGGGCGTCGGCGAGGTGCTCGGCGAAGTGGTCGGCGTCGGCGACGGCCTTGGGCACGGCCCCGACGCGGACGTCGCCGATCCCGACCCCGGCCAGGTAGGCCTTCCACGGGGGCAGGTAGAGGTCGGCGAGCGCGCGCTTGCGCTCCGAGTCGCGGACCACGACCCAGCGCAGCGGCTGCCGGTTGCCGCCCTGCGGACCGAAGCGGGCGGCGTCGAACGCGCGGTGGAGCACCTCGTCGGACACGGGGTCCGGGGTGAAGTACCGGCAGGTGCCGGTCGTGCGCATCGCCTCGGTCAGCTCCATCGCTGTCTCCCTGTCCGCGGTTAGGTGTCGGTGGGGAGCATGGAGTGGTCCTCGACACCCGTCAAGGCCCTCTTTGCCGCGCGATCTTCCCCATCCGCCTAACCGCGGTTAGGCTTTCGCTGACGAGGAGGTCCGCCGATGGGGTTCGTGCCGTTCGCGCCGGAGCGCGCGCCGATCGACCGTGCCGCGCTGGTCGCGGCCCTGGAGGAGGCGAACCTCCCGTCGCTGGTCGCGGTGCTGTACCAGCTGACCGGCGACCGGCGCTGGCTCGCCGACCCCTACCGCCCCACCCGCAGCCGCGGGATGGAGGACAACGACCCGGGCGGCTTCCCGCCGGAGATCCGGGCCGAGATCCGGGCCGCCGCCGCCGACGCCGTGTGCGCGTGGGCCGACGGGGCGCCGGTCGCGGTGCCCGCGCCGACCGGCGAGACGCTCGCCGGGATCATGAGCGTGGCCGTCGGCGAGGACGTGCCGCTCGAGTACGCCGAGATGACCGCCGAGGACATGGGCTTCGCCCCGGTCGCGGTGCGCCGGGCCCCGGAGGGCGCCCCGCGGGCGATCGTGATCGGCGCCGGCGTGTCCGGGATGCTCGCGTCGATCCGGCTCGCCGAGGCCGGGATCGACCACGTCGTCCTGGAGAAGAACGCCGACGTCGGCGGCACCTGGCTGGAGAACGCCTACCCCGGCGCGGGCGTCGACACCCCCAGCCACCTGTACTCGTACTCCTTCGCGCCGCGCGACTGGACCACCCACTTCGGCAAGCGCGACGAGGTGTGGGAGTATCTGCGCGCCGTCGCCGACCGGCACGACCTGCGCGAGCGGATCCGCTTCGGCACCGAGGTCGTGGCCGCGACCTGGGCGGACGGGCGCTGGACGGTCCGGACGACGACCGGTGAGGAGCTCACCGCCGAGGTCGTGATCACCGCGACCGGCCAGCTCAACCGGCCGAAGATCCCGCCGATCCCCGGCCTGGACCGCTTCCGCGGCCCGCTCTTCCACACCGCCGAGTGGCCCGCCGACCTCGACCTGACCGGGAAGCGGGTCGTGGTGATCGGCACGGGCGCGAGCGCGATGCAGGTCGTGCCCGCCGTCGCCGAGCGGGTGGCGCACCTGACCGTCTTCCAGCGCTCGCCGCAGTGGGTCGCGCCCAACGAGGTCTACTTCTCCCCCGTCCCCGGGGGCGCCCGGTACCTCGTGGAGAACGTGCCCTTCTACCGGCTGTGGTACCGCACCCGGCTCGCGTGGAACACCAACGACCGGGTGCACCCCGGGCTGCAGAAGGACCCGGCGTGGGAGCACCCCGAGCGCTCGGTGAACGCCCTCAACGACGGCCATCGCCGCGTGTTCACCCGGTACCTGGAGGCCGAGCTCGCGGGCCGGCCCGATCTCGTCGCGAAGGCGCTGCCGGACTACCCCCCCTTCGGCAAGCGGATGCTGCTGGACAACGGCTGGTTCGCGGCGCTGCGGCGGGAGGACGTCACCCTGCTCACCGAGGCCGTGGCGGAGGTGACGGAGACCGGGGTCCGCGGCGCCGACGGGACCGAGGTCGAGGCCGACGTGGTGGTGCTCGCGACGGGCTTCCACACGCACCGGGTGCTGTGGCCGATCGAGGTCCGCGGCCGCTCCGGCCGCCGGATCGACGAGGTCTGGGGCCCGGAGGACGCGCACGCTCACCTGGGCATCACCGTGCCGGACTTCCCGAACCTGTTCCTGACCTGCGGCCCGGGCACCGTCCTCGGGCACGGCGGCAGCTACATCACCATCGCCGAGTGCCAGGTCCGCTACATCGTGGACCTGCTGGTCACGATGGCCGAGCGGGGCATCGGCACGGTCGAGGTGCGGCCGGAGGTGGAGGCGGACTACGTGCGGCGCCACGACGAGGCGCACGAGGCCATGATCTGGACCCACCCCGGCATGCGGAACTGGTACCGCAACGCCGCCGGGCGCGTGGTCTCCGCGCTGCCCTGGCGGATCGTCGACTACTGGCGGATGACGCGCGAGCCCGACCTGCGGGACTACAGGGCCGAGCCGGCCTTCCAGTCCGCCCAGCTCAGCTCCCAGTCCCCGTACGTGTCGTAGACCGGCAGCGGCGGGCCGCCCGAGTTGGTGATCTCGACGACGTCGCCGATGCCGAAGTGGTCGAAGAACCACTGGGCGTCGGCCGGCGCGAGGTTGACACAGCCGTGCGACACGTTGGAGCTGCCCTGCTGCCCGACGGACCACGGTGCGGAGTGGACGAACTCGCCGTCGTTGGAGATCCGCTCGTCGAGGTCGACCTTCTCCCGGTAGTAGCCGGGCTGGCCCTGGCAGACACCGTAGGTGCAGGAGTCCATGATGATGGACGGCTGCTTGTCCGAGATGACGTGCGGGCCGGTGTGCGACGGGAAGCCGGGCGAGCCGAGGCTGATGTTCATCGTCTTGACCAGCTGGCCGTTGTCGAAGATCTGCATCTGCTCGGTGGCGCCGTCGGCCTTGGCGACCCAGCTGTCGTGCACCTTCACCGTCATGGTGCGGTCGGTGGAGCCGTAGGTGCCGGCGCCGAGGTCCACGCCGTAGAGGTCGGCCTTGACGCTCAGCGTGGTGCCCGGCTTCCAGTACTGCTGCGGCCGGTAGTGCACCTCGGTGTCCGAGATCCAGTACCAGCTGCCGGCCTGTACGGGGCTGGAGGTCACCGTGAGCGCCTTCTCGGCGGCCGCGCGGTCCGTGATCGCGTGGTCGAACCGCACCACGATCGGCTGTCCGATGCCGACCGTCGGCACCGAGTTCGGCGCCGGGATGAACGACGGGTAGGCCTCGGCCTTCGGGGCGACGGTCGCGACGGTGCCGTCGGTGTGGCCGGGCGCCTGGTCGCGGTCGAGCGTGTCGACGGCCACGGCGTAGGTGGCCGAGTAGGCGAGGTCGCCGGTGGAGGTCCAGGTGTGGCCGTCCGGCGCGAGGGTCCCGTCGACGGCCTTGCCGGTCGCCGTGTTCGTGACGTGCACGGCCTGCGCGGTGCCGTCCGCGACGCTCACGGTGATCGGCTGGGTGGGGTTCAGCGGCGTGCCCTGATCCGGCGTGATGTGGACGACGGGGGCGGGCGCGGCGTCGACCGTCGGCAGCCCGGCGAGGGGGGCGAGCGCGTCCGCCCCGAACGCGCCGGCCGCGGCGCTCGGGTGGCTGCCCACGAGGACCCCCAGACCGAGCACGACCACGGTCGCGACCCCCAGCGCGGTGGAGCCCCACCGTCGCGTCACCTTCATCCGCACCGTCCTCCGCCGTCGACCGCGGAACATTCTGGCGACGTGAGCACGACCACCCGGCAGCGGTACGCGAACGTCCCGATCGGGCGTTTTCGCAGGTGACGAAGCGGACAGATCACCGGCCCACGGCGGCGACGAGGGCCCGGAGCGCCTCCTGCATCGAGGCCAGGTCGGGCCCGCACGCCGACGCCGGCCCGGGCGGGGCGCCGACGGGGATGCACTGGTCCTGGGTGAACCGGTTGACCGCTCCGTCGACGGCGTCGGCCGCCTTCGTCAGTGCCTGCGGCGAGGCCACCTCGCGCGCCTCGGCGCGCGCGGCGGGCACCACGTTCTGCACCTCGCGGACGAACCGCGCACAGTCCGGGTAGATCTGCTCGGCCGGTCTCGTGGCGCACTCGTCGAGGGAGATCGAGGCGAGCTTGGTCCGCAGGGCGGGGAGGGTGAGGCTGGGTGCGCCGTCGCCGCCCGAGCTCGCCGCGTGGGTGCTCGACTCGCCGCACCCCGCGAGCGCGGCGAGGGCCACGGCCACCACGGCCGCCAGGCGGGCGGTTCGGAACGTGCTCACCCCTCCGACCCTAGGCGCCCCGCCGGGCCCGGGCCGCCGTCGCCCCAGTTCTGCGGATCGGCTTCTGCCCCGGGCGCGGGGCGACGGCCGGGGTGCGGACGGGTGCACGGACCGGGGCCGGCGGTTGCTCGCGCTCGACGATCCGGCCGATCACGTGCTGCTGCCCGAGCGTCCAGGCGTTGCTGGTCAGCCAGTAGACGAGGATCGCGATCGGGAACGGGAAGAACAGGCCGCCGACGATCGCGCCGAGCGGGAAGAGCCACGGGGTCAGCCTCATGACGCCGGTGATCTGGGCCGTCTGCGGGTCGGTCGCCGGCTGCTGCTGCCGCAGGGACCGCCGCGCGGTGACGTGCGTCGCGACGGCCGCGAGCAGCATCAGCGGCACCGCGACGGCGACCACCGAGATCCGGTCGACGGGCGCGCCGAACGAGTCCAGCAGGCCCTGCGGCATCGAGACGTAGGCGGAGAGCGGCGCCCCGAACAGCCGGGCCTCGAGGAAGGACCGCACCTCGTCCGGGCCGAAGACGTAGTTCGCGATCGCGGCGTTCTGGTCGAACGTCAGGCCGGGCCGGTTGAAGTAGCGCAGCACGTGCAGCAGCGCGACGAACACCGGGATCTGCACGAGCACCGGCAGGAACGAGCCGAGCGGCGAGACGCCGTGCTCGCGGTGCAGCTTCATCGTCTCCTCCGCGAGCTTCTGCTTGTCACGGCCGTGCCGCGTCCTGAGCTCGGCCAGCTGCGGGGCGATCCGGCGCATGCGCTGGGCGGAGCGCATCTGGCTCAGCACCGGCCTGATCATCAGCGCGCGCAGGGTCAGGACCAGGAACACCACGGACAGGGCCCACGCCACGCCGCTGCTCGGGCCCAGGACCAGGCCGAACGCCTGGTGCCAGAACCACATGACGGCGGACACGGGGTAGTAGAGGAAGTCGAGCACGGTGCACCTCCACCTCCCGGAGCGGGAGGGAGTCGGGTTCTCGGGACAGGCGAGAGCCCGGCGGCGCGACGTGGGGAACTACACCGCCGGGAGGAGACCCGACGGCGCGCGTGCGCGCGTGCGACCCGGCGCGTCCGGGTCGAGCTGGCGGAGGACCCGCGAGCGGGAGGCGCGGCGGTGCCGGTGCCGGCGGACCGCCGCGGAGCCGCAGGCGGAGGTCGCCCGCAGGACGGCCGACGCGTGCCGCGCCAGCCCGATCGCCCAGAGCGCGGCACCGACGACGCCGAGCAGCACGCTCGGCTCGGCCGCCACCAGGGCCCACCCGGTGAGGAGCAGCCCGAGCAGCAGCAGCCCGCTGCGCCTGCCCGCTCCCCCTGTCACGGGTCCATGGTGGCACAGCGAGCACCCCTCCCGCCGCGACCGAGCGCGCCGGCGGGGCCGCGGCGGTAGCGTCGGGGGGTGCCCGAGGGCGACACCGTCCACCTGGCCGGGAAGCGCCTGAACGGGGCGCTTACCGGGCACGTCCTGCTGCGCGGGGAGATCCGGCACCCCCGGCTCGCGGGCGTCGACCTGGTGGGGCTCGGGGTCGTCGGCGTCGCGTCGGTGGGCAAGCACCTGTTCACGCGGTTCGACGACGGCCGCAGCCTGCACAGCCACTTCCGCATGGACGGCGCGTGGCACCTCTACCGCCCCGGCATGCGGTGGCGGCGGCCCGGCTACGAGGCCCGCGCGGTGCTGGAGGTGCCGGAGCGGGTGGCCGTGGGGTTCGCGCTGCACGACCTCGAGCTGCTGCCGACCGCGGAGGAGTCCCGGCTCGTCGGGCACCTCGGCCCCGACCTGCTCGACCCGACCTGGGGACCGGAGCAGGAGGCCGAGGCGCTTCGCCGGCTCACCGCCCGCGCCGACCACGAGCTGGGCCTGGCGCTGCTGGAGCAGCGGGTCATGGCCGGCGTCGGCAACCTCTACAAGACCGAGATCTGCTTCCTGCTCGGGCTCTCGCCGTGGACGCTCGTGCGGGACACCCCGGACCTGCCCGGCGTCGTCGCGCTGGCCCGCAAGCTCCTTCTGGCGAATGCCGACCGGCCCGAGCAGACCACCACGGGCTCGCTGCTGCCCGCCGAGGCGCACTGGGTCTTCGAGCGCGGCGGCCGGCCCTGCCGCCGCTGCGGCACCCGCATCCGGGTCGCCGAGCAGGGCGACGGCGTGTACGCCCGGGTCGCCTACTGGTGCCCGCGCTGCCAGCCCGGCCCGGCCCCGCGGCCGGCCCGCACCCGTCGCCCGCTCCGGCGCTGAGAAACGGACGCAGAGAAACGACGGACGCCGAGAACGACGGACGCCGCCCCTCCCGGGCGGGAGGGGCGGCGTCCGATCGGGAACCGTCAGGCGGTGCCGGGCTGCTGCTGCCCTTGCGGGGTGCTCTGCGGGGCCGCCGGGATCTGCTGGGTCGGCTTCTCCTCCGACCCGGAGATCGGGGTGCCGGCCATCGACGCGCGGATCTGCTCCAGCCGGTTGGCGCCCGCCATGTCGACGGTCGCCTGCTGCACCTCGAGCATCCGGCCCTGGACCGAGTTCTGCGCCAGCTCCGCCGAGCCGATCGCGTTGGCGTAGCGCCGCTCGATCTTGTCCCGAACCTCCTCCAGCGACGGCGTGTTGCCCGGCGCCGAGAGCTCGGTCATCTGCCGCAGCGAGGCCGCGGCCTGCTCCTGCATCTTCGCCTGCTCGAGCTGGCTGAGCAGCTTCGTGCGCTCGGCGATCTTCTGCTGCAGCATCATCGAGTTGCGCTCCACGGCCTGCTTGGCCTGCGCGGCGGCGCCGATCGACTGGTCGTGCAGCGTCTTGAGGTCCTCGACCGACTGCTCGGCCGTGACCAGCTGGGTGGCCGTGGCCTGCGCGGCCTGCTCGTACTGCTGCGCCTTCTGCTCGTCGCCCTGGGCCCGCGCCTGGTCGGCGAGGACCAGCGCCTGGCGCGCCGACGCCTGCAGCTTCTCGATCTCCCCCAGCTGCCGGTTGAGCTTCATCTCCAGCTGGCGCTGGTTGCCGATGACGGCCGCCGCCTGCTGCGAGAGCGCCTGGTGCTGGCGCTGTGCGTCCTCGATGGCCTGCTGGATCTGCACCTTCGGGTCCGCGTACTCGTCGACCTTCGACGAGAACAGGGCCATCAGGTACTTCCAGGCCTTCGTGAAACCGTTGGCCATCTGCTCCGCCTACCTCCGAGTGCGAACCGGGTACCGCCTCCACCGAGCGGCCCGCGTGTGTCCCCCCGCGACCGCCGAGCGGTGCTCTTGCGCCCATCGTGGCATCGCCACGGCCTCGGGTGCCACCGCGTGCGGACGATATCGGGGATCGTCCGGAGGCCGCCCTCGGGGCGACCCGGGTCCCAGGCTACCGGGCCCGGGCGGCGCAGTACGGGGAGATCGGACGAACCGGACAGCAGTGGGCGCACTCCACCCACAGGCGGATCTCAGGCGGCCGGGAACCCGGGCCGGATCAGGCCGCGGAGGCGACCGGGGCGCCGGGGCGGTTGCCGCCGAGCGGGGCGCCGGTGCGCACGGGGGCCAGGCGCAGGTCGGTGTGCCGCTGCCCGATCGGGACCAGGGTCTCGTTGCGGCCGACGAACTCCAGCTGCTCGTCCCGCGTCATCTCGCTGATGACCTCGGCGAGCAGGTCCGGCAGCGCGACGTCGAGCGCCTCGCAGATCGACGCCAGCAGCTCGCTCGAGGGCTCCTTGCGACCGCGCTCGACCTCCGAGAGGTAGCCGAGGCTGACCCGGGCGGCGCGGGAGACGTCGCGCAGGGTGCGCTTCCGCAGGGTGCGGGCACGCCGAAGGCTGCCACCGATCGCCTCACGCAGCAGCAGAGCCATGCGCCCACCCTCCTCGTCGGACCCGAGCAACCCCGGCCGGGGGACGGGGTGCTCCCACCGTACCGAGTCCGGGCCGCCCGCGTCGCCGCAGCGCGGCGCCCGACACGTCCGCCGTGGGCGAACAGCGGCGCTCAGGCGCGGCGCAGCGCCGCCCGGGCCGCGGCGCGCAGCCGGACCGCGCGCACCACGTAGTCCAGGCCGGTCACCACGGTGAGCACGATCGCCACCGCCATCAGTGTCCACCGGACGATCTCGACCGCACCGGCCGCCGAGGGCAGCAGGAGCGTCAGCGGCAGCACGTAGACGCCGATCGCGAAGGTCTGGACGAGCGTCTTCAGCTTCCCGCCCTTGCTCGCCGGGATCACCCCGTGCCGGATCACCCAGAAGCGCAGCAGCGTCACGCCGATCTCGCGACCCATGATCACGACGGTGACCCACCAGGGCAGCAGTCCCAGCACCGACAGCCCCACCAGGGCCGCGCCCATCAGCGCCTTGTCGGCGATCGGGTCGGCGATCTTGCCGAACGAGGTGACCAGCCCCCGCTTGCGCGCGATCTCGCCGTCGAACCGGTCGGTGATCGCGGCGACGGCGAACAGCAGGGCCGCGACGAGCCGCCAGGCCAGGTCCGTTCCGTCGAGGTGCAGCAGGGCGAGCAGGAAGAAGGGGACGAGCAGCAGCCGGACGCCGGTGAGCACGTTGGCGAGGTTCAGCAGCGGGACCGCGTTCTCCGGCGAGGCGACGGGCTCCTCGGCCGGGACCGCGCTCATCGCGCTCCCCCGCCGCCCGCGGCGCTCATCCCGCCGTTCCCACGGTGACGAGGCCGGCGGCCGCCGGGACCACGACCTCGCGGGCCTCGACGACGAGGTCCGCCCCCTCGGAGTCGACCACCTCGGCCCGCACGAACGCGCCCACCTCGAGGGGCTCGCCGTCGAGCTCGCCGGAGACGAACACACACTCGCCGTCGACCTCGGGGGCCTGGTGCGCGGCACGCCCGGTGGCGTCCTCGGTCTCCGACTCCGCCGTCTCCACCAGCACGACGACCTCGGTGCCGATCCGCTCCTCGGCCCGCTGCGTCATCAGCTCGTCGACCAGCGCGGAGATCCGCTCGACGCGCGCGGCGACCTCCGCCGGGTCGACCTTGCCGTCGTAGCCGGCCGCCTCGGTGCCCTCCTCGTCCGAGTAGCCGAACACGCCGACGGCATCGAGCCGGGCACCCGTCAGGAAGGCCTCCAGCTCGGCGAGGTCCTCCTCGGTCTCCCCGGGGAACCCGACGATCACGTTGCTGCGGATGCCCGCCTCCGGAGCGACGGCGCGGATGCGCGCGCAGAGGTCGAGGAAGTCGGTGCGGGAGCCGAAGCGGCGCATCCGCCGCAGGACCGGGTTCGACGCGTGCTGGAAGGACAGGTCGAAGTAGGGCGCGACCCCCTCGGTGGCCGCGACGACCTGCAGCAGGTCGGGGCGGGTCTCGGCGGGCTGCAGATAGCTGACCCGCACGCGCTCGATCCCGGGGATCGCGGCGAGCCGGGGCAGCAGGTCGACCAGCGCGCGAGTGCCGCCGGGGAGGTCCTTCCCGTACGACGTCGAGTTCTCGCTGACCAGCACGAGCTCCCGTACCCCGTCCCGGGCGAGCCATGCGGCCTCCGCGAGCACCTCGTCCGGGTGGCGCGACACGAACGAGCCGCGGAAGGACGGGATGGCGCAGAACGCGCAGCGGCGGTCGCAGCCCGAGGCCAGCTTGAGGCTCGCGACAGGGCCCGTGCTCAGCCGGCGGCGCGCGATGTCGGGGACCCAGGCGTGGCCCGGGATCGCGACGTCGACGCTCGCCTCCGGGCGCTGCACCGGCGAGATCGGGAGCAGGGTGCGCCGGTCGACGGGCACGTGCGGCGTGGGGGTGTGCCCCGCGACCACGTCCCCCAGGCGCTCGGCGAGGTCCGGGTAGGCGTCGAAGCCCAGCACGGCGTCGGCCTCGGGGAGGCTGTCGGCCAGCTCCTTGCCGTACCGCTCGGCCATGCAGCCGACCGCAACCACCTTGGCGCCGCGGCCCTTCGCCACGTCCGACGCCGAGAGCAGCGTGTCGATCGAGTCCTTCTTGGCCTGTTCGACGAAACCGCACGTGTTCACCACGATCACGTCCGCCTCGTCGGCCTCGGCCAGCTCCCAGCCGCTACCGGCCAGCCGGCCGGCGAGCTCCTCGGAGTCGACCTCGTTGCGGGCGCAGCCCAGTGTCAGCAGGGCGGCCCGGCGGGGCGCGGCGTCTCGGGAACTCACGAGTCACAGGGTAGACGGCAGCTCGCATGATCTACGCTCCACCGCCATGGCAGCGGTGGCCGTCCGGCGGGCGCGCACCGCCGATGTGACGACGATCAAGTCCCTCGTGGACAACTACGCGGGCAAGGTGCTGCTCGCCAAGGAGATCGTCACCCTCTACGAAGCGGTGCAGGAGTTCCTGGTCGCGGAGATCGACGGCGAGGTCGTCGGGTGCGGCGCGTTGCACGTGCTGTGGGAGGACCTCGGCGAGATCCGCACGGTCGCGGTGCACCCCAAGGTGCTCGGCCGCGGGGCGGGGCACGCGATCGTGTCGGCGCTCATCGACGGGGCCCGTGAGCTGGGGCTCAAGCGCCTCTTCGTGCTCACCTTCGAGCGGCACTTCTTCGCCCGGCACGGGTTCGCCGAGATCGACGGCACCCCCGTGTCGCAGGAGGTGTTCAACGCGATGCTGCGCTCCTACGACGCCGGCGTGGCGGAGTTCCTCGATCTCGCCCACGTCAAGCCCAACACCCTCGGCAACGTCCGCATGATGCTCACCCTCTGACCCCGCGAGCCGCGCTGCAGCCCCGCGAGTCGGGACTTCCAGCACCGCGAGTCGGGAGTTCCGGCACCGCGAGTCGGGAGTTCCGGCAGCGCGAGTCGGGAGTTCCGGCAGCGCGAGTCGGGACTTCCAGCACCGCGAGTCGGGAGTTCCGGCAGCGCGAGTCGGGATTTCTGGCAGCGCGAGTCGGGAGTCCGCGCGTCCGAGATGCACGTGTGGGGAGACCGGCGGGCAGGATCGACCGCATGACCGAGGCCGAGGAGCAGGCCGTCGCCGCGATCCGGGCCGGCGACGCGGAGGCGCTGCGCCGCCTGCTCGACGCCGAGCCCGGCCTCGCCACCGCCCGTCCCGACGGCGCGCGAACGCTGCTGCACGTCGTCGCGGACTGGCCCGGCAACCGCCCGGCCGGACCCGAGATGGCGCGGATGCTCGTGGCGGCGGGCGCGGACGTCGACGCCCGGTTCGTCGGCGCGCACCGCGAGACCGCCCTGCACTGGGCCGCCGGCAACGACGACGTCCCCCTGCTCGACGCCCTGCTCGACGCCGGCGCCGCGATCGACGCCGACGGTGCGGTGATCGCCGGCGGCACACCCCTCTCCGACGCCGTCGCGTTCGGGCAGCACGCCGCCGCGCGCCGGCTCGTCGAACGGGGGGCGACGCCCCGCCCTCACGAGGCCGCCGCGCTCGGCTTGGTCGACCTCCTGGTCGCCGAGTACGAGGAGTACCCGCCGCGGCCCGACGACGTCGACGTCGCGTTCTGGTACGCCTGCCACGGCGGGAGCCTCGACGCGGCCGAGTACCTGCTGGACCGCGGCGCCGACCGGGACGTGCTGCCGCCGTGGGAGCGGCTCACCCCGCTCGACGCCGCCGAGCGCGCCGCGGCCGGGGAGCTCGTCGACTGGCTGCGGCAGCACGGAGCCCACCGGGCCGCCGAGCTGGGATGAGCCGACAGTAGCTCGCGACTCGCGGTGCCGGAACTGCCGACTCGCGCTGCCGGAACTGCCGACTCGCGCTGCCGGAACTGCCGACTCGCGGTGCCGGAACTGCCGACTCGCGGGAGGTTGCAGCGCAGCTGTTGGGGTGCGGGGCGTTGAGCTGGGTCGATACCCTCGGAGCGTGTCCGACCCGACCCGCCCCGAGGGCGGCTCGGAGCTGGTGTGGGCGCGGCCGGCTCCGGCGCTGCGCCCGCTCGTCGACCTCTACAGCGGCTACCACATGCCCGCGTCGGCCCCCGGCACGCACATGGGGGTCCCGGGCGGCCACCTGACCTTCCTGCTGTGCCTGGACGGCGTCGTCGACGTCCTGCGCACGCCCGATCCCGCCCGGTCCCCCGGCTCGTTCCGCGGCATGGTCGGCGGGCTGCACGACCGCCCCGCCGTGATCGCCACGGGGCCCGCGCAGACCGGCCTGCAGCTGCGGTTGACCTGGCTCGGCGCGCGCATCCTGCTCGGTGCCCCGGCGAGTGCCCTGGCCGGCGACGTCGTCGGGCTCGGCGACCTCCTCGGCCGGCGCGCCGAGGTGCTCGTCGAGCGCCTCGCGGAGGCCCCGGGCTGGGCGAGCCGGTTCGCGCTGCTCGACGCCGCGCTCAGCCGGCTCGCCGCCGACGCCCGCCGCCCGGACCCGCACCCGGAGGTCGCGCGCGCCTGGGACCGGCTGGCGGGAACCGGCGGCACGCTGCGGATCGAGGAGCTCGCCCGCGAGATCGGCTGGAGCCGCCGGCACCTGGCCCTGCGGTTCCGCGACGAGATCGGTCTCTCCCCCAAGTCGGCCGCCCGGGTGATCCGCTTCGAGCGGGCCTGCGACCTGCTGCGCGGTCCCGCGCGCCCGGCCCTCGCCGACACGGCCGCGGTCTGCGGCTACGCCGACCAGGCCCACCTCGCCCGCGACTTCCGCGAGCTCGCCGGGCTCACCGCGACCGAGTGGCTGGCCGAGCGCCCCGACGGCTGATCCGGTTCCCCCACGACCGCACGCCGCCTGCTACGAAGGGCGCGTGTTCCGGATCGCCTTCCACGCCCCCGAGATCCCGCCCAACACCGGCAGCGCGATCCGGCTCGCCGCCAACACCGGCGCCGAGCTGCACCTGGTGGAGCCGCTGGGCTTCGCGCTCGACGAGCGCAACGTCCGGCGCGCCGGCCTCGACTACCACGAGCTCGCCGAGCTCCGGGTGCACCGCACGATCGACGGCCTGTGGGCCGCGGTGGCGCCCGCCCGCGTGTACGCGTTCACGACGGGCGCGGACCGCGACTACACCGACGTCGCCTACGAGCCCGGCGACGTCCTGCTCTTCGGCTCGGAGTCGACCGGGCTGCCCACCGACGTGGCCCACGCCCCGCAGGTCAGCGCGCGGGTCCGGCTCCCGATGGTCCCCGGGTCCCGGTCGCTGAACCTCGCCAACGCCGCGGCCGTCGCGGTCTACGAGGCCTGGCGCCAGCACGCCTTCGCGGGCGCGGCTACTGCTGCACGACCGCCTGCACGTCGAGGTTGATCTCGATCGTCGAGCCGACGACGGGCACACCGCGGTTGACCATCTGCTGCCAGTTGAGCGTGAAGTGCTCACGGTGCAGCTCGGCGGTGGCGACGGCACCGGCGCGCCGGCCGTTCCACTCCTCCATGCCGAGGAAGGTGACGTCGAGCTGGACGTCGCTGGTCAGGCCGTGGAGCGTGAGGTCGCCGTCGACGATCCAGCGGTTGCCGGGGCCGCGACGGAAGCGGGTGCTGGAGAAACGCAGCTGCGGGAAGCGCTCGACGTCGAGGAAGTCCGGCGACCGCAGGTGGGTGTCCCGGGCCTCGACGTTGGTGTCGACGCTGACGGCGTCGATCACGACGTCAACGGCCGAGTCCTCGAAGGGCTCGGCGATGCGGATCTGCCCGCGGAAGCGGTTGAACCGGCCGTAGACCCGCGACATGCCGATGTGCCGGGCGATGAACCGGATCGAGGAGTGGTCCGGGTCGATGTCGTAGACACCGGGCGGCGGCGGGGTGAGCGACTGGTCCGGCGCGAGCGTCAGCGCACCGACCTCGGCGTGCTTGCCCCACTCGACCTCGACCGTGGTGCCGTTGCCCCGGTAGCCACCGGCCTCGGCGCGGACCCGGTACTCCCCCGGGACGAGCGCGGCGGTGAAGTAGCCGAAGGGGTCCGTGTCGGCGTTGACGATCTGCGTGCTGGCGCGGTCGAGGACCGAGACCTGCGCCCCGGCCAGCGGCCGCCCCTCGCCGTCCTGGACCTGCCCGCTCAGCAGTCCGCCGGTGAGCGGGATCGGCACGAGCGCGTTCCGACCGGTGTCCGACCGGCGTGCACCCTTCCCACGCTTGCTCCAGAACACTCCATGACCTTCCGACGAGGAGACGGCCCGGGCACGGGCCGCCGAACACTCTGGCAGAAAAGGTCACGAACCGGTGACGCCGACGGCTCTCTTGTGAACGCCCCCACACGGTCGCACGCCGAACGGCCGCTCAGCGGAGCCGAACGACCACCGTCGGGTCGGTTCCCGCTGGTAGAAGGTTCAACGACCGTCCTCAGTCGTCGTCCTCGGAGGGGGCCTCGCCGCCCCCGCCGCGCAGCAGCCAGATCACGTTCTCGAGCTCCTCGGGCTTAATGAGCACGTCCCGCGCCTTCGAGCCCTCGGACGGTCCGACGATCCCGCGCGTCTCGAGCAGGTCCATCAGCCGGCCCGCCTTCGCGAACCCGACGCGCAGCTTCCGCTGGAGCATCGACGTGGAGCCGAACTGCGAGGTCACGATGAGCTCGGCGGCCTGGATGAGGACCTCGAGGTCGTCCCCGATGTCCGGGTCGATCTCCTTGGCCTCGCCCTGCTTCGCCGCCGTGACGCCCTCGGTGTAGGTCGGCTCGGCCTGCTCCTTGGTGAACCCGACGACCTCGGCGATCTCCTCGTCCGAGATGTACGCGCCCTGCATGCGGATCGGCTTGCTGGCGCCCATGGGCAGGTAGAGCCCGTCGCCCATGCCGATCAGCTTCTCGGCGCCCGGCTGGTCGAGGATGACCCGCGAGTCCGTGAGCGACGACGTGGCGAACGCCAGCCGGGACGGCACGTTCGTCTTGATCAGACCGGTGACCACGTCGACCGACGGCCGCTGGGTCGCCAGGACGAGGTGGATGCCGGCCGCGCGGGCCTTCTGCGTGATGCGGACGATCGCGTCCTCGACGTCCCGCGGGGCGGTCATCATGAGGTCGGCCAGCTCGTCGACGATGCAGAGGATGTACGGGTAGGGCCGGTACTCCCGCTCGCTGCCCAGGGGCGCGGTGATCTCGCCGGAGCGGACCTTGCGGTTGAAGTCGTCGATGTGCCGGACCCGGTTGGCCTGCATGTCCTGGTAGCGCTGCTCCATCTCCTCCACCAGCCAGGCGAGCGCGGACGCCGCCTTCTTCGGCTGGGTGATGATGGGCGTGATCAGGTGCGGAATGCCCTCGTACGGCGTGAGCTCGACCATCTTGGGGTCGACGAGGATCATCCGGACCTCCTCGGGCGTGGCCCGGGAGAGCAGGGAGACCAGCATCGAGTTGACGAAGCTGGACTTGCCGGAACCGGTGGAGCCCGCGACCAGCAGGTGCGGCATCTTCGCCAGGTTCGCGCAGAGGAAATGGCCCTCGATGTCCTTGCCCAGGCCGATGACCATGGGGTGCTGCTCGTTGCGCGCCGTGCCGGAGCGCAGCACGTCGCCGAGCCGGACCATCTCGCGGTCGGAGTTGGGCACCTCGATGCCGACCGCGGACTTGCCCGGGATCGGCGCGAGGATGCGGACGTTGTCCGTGGCCACCGCGTAGGCGATGTTCTTCGACAGCTGGGTGATCTTCTCGACCTTCACGGCCGGGCCCAGCTCGATCTCGTAGCGGGTGACCGTCGGGCCGCGGGTGAAGCCGGTGACCTGCGCGTCGACGTTGAACTGGTCGAGCACCCCCGTGATGCGCTCGATCATCTCGTCGTTCGCGGCGGAGCGGACCTTCGGCGCCGGGCCGGTCTCGAGCAGGTCCGCGGGCGGCAGCGTGTACTCGCCCTCGCCGACGGGCTCGCGGATGGCCATCGACATCTGCTCGCCCTCGGCGGGCACGGCCTCCGCGGGCGGCGTCGCCACGATCGAGGCCGGGTCCGGGCGCTTCGCCTTCGGCTTGGGCGCGACCGGGACGTACTCCTCCTCCGGCTCCGCCGGCGGCGTGTCGCCCGCGGCGTCCGCGGTGCCGGCGGTGTCGTCCTGGAAGGCCTCGGCGCTCGTCGCCTGCCGGCGGCGGGCCGGACGGCGGCGCGCCGGCGGAGCCTCGGCCGCGGGCTCCTCCTCGGCGAGGGGAGCCTCGTCCTCCTCGCCCTCGGGGTGGATCTCGGGCTGGCCGAGCAGCCGGCGCACGCGGTTTGGCACCTCGCGCACGGGCGTGGCCGTGAGCACCAGGAACGCGTAGAAGCTGACGAGCAGCAGGATCGGCACCGCGACCCAGGCGGTGAGCCCGCTCGCCAGCGGGGTGGCCGCGACGTAGCCGATCGCGCCGCCGCCGGACGCCCACTGCCCGGGTTCGTCCGGCGAGCCGGAGAACAGGTGCACCAGCCCCAGCACGCCCAGGGCCAGCAGCAGCGTGCCGACGGCGATCCGCGGCCGCGCCTCGGGGTGCGCGGGCGTGGTCATCAACACGACGCCGACGGCCAGCAGGATCACCGGCAGCAGCACGCCGGCGATGCCGAACACGGCCCCGACGCCGGCCGAGAACCCGCGGCCGACCGGGCCGCCGGCCTCCCACCAGATCCCCGCGGCGGAGATCACCGCGAGCACGATGAACAGCACGCCGAGCCCGTCCCGGCGGTGCGCGGGGTCGATCTCGCGGGTGCGTCCGGCCGCGCGCCCCGCCGACCTGGTCATCCGGACGACGCCGCGGCCGACGGCGTCGATCCCCTTGTCGATCAGGTCCGGCTGGCGGCGGGCGGGCTGACGCTTCGCGGGCGTGCGGGACCGCGACGACGACGAGCCGCGCGAGCGGGACGCGGACGACCGCGAGCGCGACGACGAGGACGACCGCGAGCTCCGACCCGATCCGGCCGCGGCCCGCAGGCCCGCCCCGTCCGCGGCCCGCCCGGCCGTTCCTCGTCCTGCCATGTCGCCCACGGTAGCCGCGGAGACCGACGAAACCGGTGACCGACGCACCCCCGGACCTGGCTCACAGACCGGGCGCCGAGGCGCGCCGGGCTGTGAAGAGAATCGACCGCAGCCGGGCTACGCGGTCTTGTCGAGGGTGACCCGGTAGCCGAGGTTGTGGAGTTGGTGGATGAGCCGGTCGCGTTGT
>NZ_BSFQ01000038.1 GCF_027922425.1 Pseudonocardia halophobica
CTCGTCTGGGCGCTGCTCCGTGACAACCGCCGCTTCACCACCGAGGCACCGGCCCCCGCAGCCAACGCGGCTTGACACGGTCATTGAAACTCCTCGGTTGATGTGCAAGCTCAGACTTGCACTATCCGGAGGTGCAAGTCAAGGGTTGCGGATGCACGATGGGGACATGGACACGCTGATGGAGCGCCTCCGCGCGGTGCAGGTCTCGTCGCTGTGCGACGCCGACAAGGGGCTCGCCGTCGTCGACGCGGCGATCCGCGCGATGGTCCCGGACGTCTCGTTCGCCGGGCCCGCCTTCACGCTGCTCGCGTACGACGACCACCTGCCGGTGCTCGTCGCCCTGCGCGAGGCCGAGCCCGGCTCGGTGCTGGTCGTGGCCACCAACTCGCTGCGCAAGGCGGTGTCTGGGGAACTGTTCGCCACCGAGGCGCGCCGGCGGGGTCTCGCCGCGATCGTGATCGACGGCTACTGCCGCGACGTCCGCGGGCTGCGCCGAATCGGCCTGCCGGTCCACGCGCGCGGCACCAACCCCATGTCCGGCACGACCCGGGACCCGGGCACCTTCGGGCGGGAGGTGCTCCTCGGGCGGGTGCGCGTCTCCCCGGGTGACCTCCTCGTCGGGGACGACGACGGCATCGTGGTCGGCCCGCGGGAGCGCTTCGCCGCCGCGATCGACACGGCCGAGGAGATCGAGCGGGCGGAGAAGGCGCTCGTCGAGGGCATGGCGGCGGGCCGGGACCTGCACGGCATGACCACGGTCGACGAGCACCTCGCCGCCCTGGCGAAGGAGCAGCCCAGCGCCCTGGGCTTCACGGTCTGACCCGAAGCTCCCGACTCGCGGTGCCGGATCTCCCGACTCGCGGGAGGAGGTCCGCGAGTCGGGACCTTCTGCAGCGCGAGTCGCGAGTTCCGGGGGTCAGGAGGAGAAGGTGATCTCCACAGAGCCGTGGGGGCCGAAGTCGGCGCGAACGGCGTCGCCCGCGGAGATCGCCGGGACGGGGGTGGTGGAGCCGGTCGTCACGATCTCGCCCGCCCGGAGGCCCGTCCCGAGGTGCGCGAGCTCCTCGGCGAGCCACACCAGCGCGGTGCGCGGGTCGCCCATCACCTCGGCGCCGGTACCCGCGGCCGCCTTCTCGCCGTTGATCCACAAGGCTGTCCCCGCTGTGGACAACTCGATCGCCTGCCAGTCGGGGATCTCCGGGCCGAGCACGAACTGCCCCGCGCAGGCGACGTCGGCGAGCAGCTGCGAGCTGCCGGCCCGCGGGTAGTCGCGCAGGCGCGAGTCCGGCACCTCGATCGCCAGGTGCAGTGCCGCCACCGCCGCGAGCACGTCCTCGCGGGACGCGCCAGCCGGCACGTCCGACGCCATCCGGAACGCGAACTCCGCCTCGACCACCCGCATGTGCAGGCCGCCGAAGGGCAGCGTGTCGCCGGGCTCGAAGCGGAAGCGGTCGAACAGCCGGCCCGGCAGCGGGGTGCCGATGCCGATCACGGCCTGGCTCGGCGCCGACGTCGCCGCGATCTTCCAGCCGTAGCCCGGGCCCGCCCGCTCGCCGATCCGCTGCTGGATCGCCCAGCCGGCCGCGTGGTCGTAAGGGCGCAGGTCCTCGGGGAGCTCGTCGATCACGTCGCCGGCCGTCCACGCCGCCCAGAGCAGGTCGGCGGCGTGGTCGGCGGTCGTCAGGGCCTCGGCACTGAGGGGCATGGTGTGATCGTCGCCTCACCGGCCCCCGGAACGCAATGCCGCGACGACCTCCTTCACCCGCGGGTCCGCCACCAGCTCCTCGAGCGACACGGGCAGCGGCAGCCGCCAGTTCGGGTACTCGTCGACGGTCCCGGGCAGGTTGGGCTGACGCGTCTCGCCGACGACGTCGTACGGCGAGGCGAGCACGAGCCGGCTGCGGCTGCGGGCCAGCAGCGCGTGCATCGCGACGACGATCCGGTCCTCGGGGGCGTCGGCCGAGTCGAGCACCCCCTCCGACACGAGCAGGCCGACCAGCTCCTCGCGCTCGGCGGCGGCCTTGCGCTCCTCGGCCGCGACGTCGTCGAGCAGGCCGAGGTCGGCCCGGGCCCGGACGTGCTCGCCGGTCAGGAAGCCCGACGCCGTCGGCAGGTCGTGGGTCGAGATGGTCGCGACCGCCTCCTCCGGCCAGTCGCCGGGCGGCATCAGCGCGTCCTCGCGCTCGGGGTCCCGGGCGAACCAGAGCACGGTCGACCCGAGCATGTTGCGGCCGTGCAGGGCCTCGGTGACCTCGGGTTCCACGGTGCCGAGGTCCTCGCCGACCACCGCCGCGCCCGCCCGGGAGGCCTCGAGCGTGAGGACGGCGAGCATCGCCTCGGCGTCGTAGTGCACGTAGGTGCCGCGGTCGGGCGTGCGGCCCGGCGGCACCCACCAGAGCCGGAACAGCCCGGCGACGTGGTCGATCCGCAGCCCGTCCGCGTGGGTGAGCAGTGCACGGAGCATGTCGCGGTAGGCGGCGTACCCGGTCGCGGCCAGCCGGTCGGGGCGCCACGGCGGCAGGCCCCACGCCTGTCCACGCTGGTTGAAGGCGTCCGGCGGGGCGCCGACGGTCACGTCGAGGGCCAGGACGTCCTGCAGCGCCCAGGCGTCGGCGCCCTCCGGGTCGCACCCCACGGCGAGGTCGTGGATGACGCCGAGGGGCATGCCCGCCTCGCGGGCCGCGGTGCGCGCCGCGGCCAGCTGGTCGGCGAGCCGCTGCTGCACCCAGCCGTGGAACGCGACCCGCGGGGCGAGCTCGCGCCGGGCGCGGCCGACGGCCTCGGAGCCGGGGTGGCGCAGCTCCTCCGGCCACAGGGTGAACCGGCCGCCGTAGCGCTCGGCGAGTGCGCAGTAGGTTGCGAAGTCGACGAGATCGGGACCGGGCTCGACGGGGTCGGGGCGCCCGGCCGACCGCCACAGCAGCTCGAGGGCCGACCGCTTCGCCGCCCACACCCGATCGTGCGCGAGGCGGTCGCCGACGGTCTCCGGACGCAGGGCGTCGACCTCGGCGCGCGTGGCCGGGTCGGCCGCGGCGTACTCGGCCAGGTCGGTGATCCGCAGCGCGAGCGGGGTCGCGAACCGCCGGCTCGACGGCGTGTACGGCGACGGCTGCACCGGCGCGAGCGGGGTGATCGCGTGCAGGGGGTTGAGCAGGATCGCCGACGCGCCCTGCTCTCCGGCGTGCGCGGTGAAGCTCCGCAGATCGCCGAGGTCGCCGATCCCCCAGCTGCCCGCCGAGTGCAGCGCGTAGAGCTGGAGCATCCAGCCCCAGGAGCGCGGGGTCGCCGGCAGTGCCGGAGGCGAGACGACGACCGTGACCTGCTGCTCCGCCGTCTCCAGCCGGTACCAGCCGGGCTCCAGGCCGGCCAGCTCGCCCTCGACCTCGCGGCGGCCGCCGTCCTCGCCGACGAGCACGCCGGGCACGGGCAGCGGCCGGGGACGGTCGGCGCGCAGGCCGATCGTGCCGGGGAGCAGGCCGCGCGCGGCGTTCTCGCGGGCCTCGCTGAGCGCCGCGGCCCGCGCGGCGGGGGTGGTCGCGTCGACCTCGAGCAGACCGAGGACCTCGACGACCACCTCCTCGTCGACGGTGACCGGCCTGCGGTCGCCGTCGTTGTAGCCCGTCGCGACGCCGTGCGCCGCGGCCAGTTCCGAGAGGTCCGGATCGATCGCCACGAGGGGGAATCGTCCCGGATCGGGGCCGCCTCCGCCCGCTCGGATCCCCCGGACGCGCCGGGGCCGGTCACCCGCGCCGACTGAATCGCGCTGAGCTGGGCCGATACCCGCCCGGGCGACACGCCGCGAACCGGTCGCCGAACAGGGTGAAGGGGTCTCCCGGTGCTACGGTCCTCCGACGAGTCCGGGCGGGCCCGCACGTCTCGCGCGGCCGCGGCGAGGGCACCGGTCGGGCCTCGACGAGATCGCGCGAGGAGAGCCGAATGAGCACGTGGGCCCTGGTCGTCATGGTCCTGCTCGTGCTGCTGGCCGCCGGGATCGTCCTGGTGGCGATGCGCCGCGGGGACCGGGGCGGGGCGACCGCCGCCGCCGGTCCCCGGCCCGAACCCCGCCCCGCCGGGCGGACCGTGGGCGACCTGGTCCGCGACCGGTCCGTCGGCGCGCCCGCCGACCCCGAGCCCGCCGAGCCTGCCGCTCCGGCCGAGGACCCGACCACGGCCGAGGACGCGCCCGCCGCGCCGGCCGAGGCGCCCGCGGACGAGCGGCCCGAGGAGCCCCCCGCCGAACGCCGGGTCGTGGCCGAGGAGGTCGACGCCGGCCCCGTCGGTCCTCCGTGGACCCGCGGCTTCGTCGACGGCGTCCCGGTCGAGGCACCCCCGCGCACCCGCCCGCAGCGTCGCTCCTCGGTGGACCCGGCGCTGGTCGCGCGGGTCACCTCGGTGGCGCCGCCCACCCCCAGCCGCGACGACCGCCCGATGGCGCGCGGGATCGTCAGCCCGGCCGTCGCCGAGGCGGTGGCGCGCGCCGAGGCGTCGCGCCGCCAGCAGGGACCCGAGCCGTTGTCGGACGACGCGTCGGTGCCCGCTCCGCGGGACGGCGCCGGTCAGCGCCCGGTCCTCGCCGTGGTGCGGGGCGGGGCGGACGACGGGCGCGAGGTCCGCCGACTGCGTGCGGTGCCGCCGGTGGCCGCGCTGGGGGGCGGTGCCGCCGCGGCGTCGCTCGCCGAGCCGGTGCTGGCGGAGCAGGTGGTCGAGGAGGTCGAGGAGCACCCGGCCGAGCAGGCCGAGGAGCGTCCGGTGGAGGTCGCGGAGCCGGCGGAGGAGTCGGCCGAGGAGTCGGCCGAGGAGTCGGCCGAGGAGTCGGCCGAGGAGTCGGTCGCGGCGCGGGCCGAGGAACCGGCCGAGGAGTCGATCGACTCGCGAGCCGAGGTCGAGGAGCCGGTCCAGGACCGCGCCGAGGAGCCGGTCGACGAGAAGTCGGACGAGCCGGCCGTCGAGGTGTCGCCGGAGCCGATCTCCGAGGTGTCGCCGGAGCCGGCCGCCGAGGAGCTGGCGGAGCCGGTCGCCGACGCCTTCACGGCGGCCCCGACGCCCATCCCCGCGCCGCCCACCAGCTCCGACGTCGTGATCGACACCCCGGCTGCGGAGGCCGCGCCCGCGCCCGTCACGCTGAGCCCCGTGAGCCCGACGACGAGCGCCCCCGAGCCCGCCCCGCAGCCCGCCGACATCGCCCCCGACGAGGCCCGCGCGGCCGAGCACGCCGCCGTCGACCTGGCCCTGCTGCGCACGCTCGGGTTCGCCGACCCCAACCCGCGCCCCGGCGCCGCCCCCGTCGTCGACCTCGCGGTCGTGCACGAGGAGGAGGAGCCGCTCGCGCCCGGCCAGGCCGTGCCCGTGCGGTTCTCGGTGGTGCAGCGGGACCGGTTCCCGGTCGCCGACGCCGCCGTCACGCTCCTCGACCCGCGCGGCCGCGAGACCGCCTCGGCGAAGGCGGACGTCGAGGGCCGCGGCGAGGTCACCGCGCCCCGGCCGGGCGGGTACGTGCTGGTCGCGGCGGCGGACGGGCACCAGCCCGGGGTCGTCGCGCTGACCGTCCCCGCCACCGAGTACGCGGTGGCGGAGGTCGAGGTGCAGCTCGTGCGCTCGTCGACGGTCGCCGGCGCGATCCGTGACGCCGGGGGCTCCGGCGTCGCCGAGGTCGCGGTCTCCCTGCTGCAGGACGGCGAGCTGGTCGCCACCACGATCACCGCGGTCGACGGCGGCTACCGCTTCGGCGAGCTGGCCGCCGGCGAGTACACGATCGCGGTCGTCGCCGAGGGGCGCGAGCCGCGGGGCCTCCCGGTCCGGGTGGGCGAGGAGGCCGACGCGACGCAGGACGTCGTGCTGGCCGGGCCGGTCGCGCGGTCGACCGGCGCCGCCGACCACTGATGCCGGTCGCGGAGGGGCGCCTGCCGGGCGTCCTCGGCGAGCTGTTCTGGCGGGCCTGGCTCCCGGCGACCGAGGCGACCGGGATCGTGCTGGTCAGCCACGGCCTGGGGGAGCACTCCGGCCGCTACGCCGAGCTCGCCGCCGGCCTCACCGCGGACGGCTGGGCGGTGTACGCCCCCGACCACGCCGGCCACGGGCTGTCCGAGGGCCGGCGGGTCGACGGTGGTCCCGCCAACTGGGTCCCCGACCTCGACCTGGTCCGCCGGCACGCCGCCGCCCGGCACCCCGGGCGGCCGGTGATCCTGGTGGGGCACAGCATGGGCGGGCTGATCGCGCTGCGCTACGCCGCCGCGCACCAGGCGGCGCTCGCCGGCCTGGTCCTCTCCGCCCCGGCCCTGTCGAAGCAGGCCGTTCCCGGCCGGCTCGTGCCGGTGCTGACCGCGCTCGCCCGGGTCGCGCCGACGCTGCGGCCGGCGGGGATCGACGTCGCGGACCTCAGCAAGGACCCCGCCGTGGTCGCGGGGTACCGGGCCGATCCGCTCGTCCACCACGGCCACCCGACGCTGCGGCTCGGCTCCGCGATGTTCGACGCCATGGACGAGGTGCTCGCCACCGCGGCGGAGATCAGGCTCCCGGTGCTGCTGCAGCACGGCGTCGACGACCGGATCACGACCGTCGAGACCTCCCGTGCGCTGGCCGCCGTCCTCGGCTCCGAGGACCTCACGGTGGAGTTCTACGAGGGCCTCTGGCACGAGATCTACAACGAGCCGGAGCGGGAGCGCCCGATCGCCGACCTCCGCGCATGGCTCGCCGCCCACCGCTGAGCGTCGCCGACGACGGCATCCGCGACCAACGCTGACGGTCAGGACGCCCCGTCCAGCAGCGGCCGCAGCGCGTCGGCGAAGGCGACGGGCGCGCCGAGGAACCCGCGATGGTCCCCGGGCATCTCGACGAGCGTGGTGCCGAGCGCCGCCGCGAGGGCCTCGGTGGCGCGGCGCGGGACCTGCCCGGCGGAGTCCCGCCCCGCGGCCACGACGATCCGCGGGCCGAGGGAGCGCAGCGCCTCGACGTCCGGCTGGTAGCGGCTGACGGCGACCACCGTGTACGCGAAGAACCCCGGCAGGTTGGCGACGAAGCGGGCGAGCGTCTCCAGGGCGGCCGGGTCGTCCGTCGGCGCGGGCGGCGCGTCGCCGTCCATGCCGGTGTCGGCGAGGAAGCGGGCCATCGCCGCCGGGGTGCCCTCCCGCCGTTGGAGCTCGGCCAGCCGCCCGCCGTCGTGCCGGGCGGGGTCGGGGAACAAGGCGGTGACGGGCGGCTCGTGCGCGATCAGGCGCGCGACCCGCTCGGGCCGCCGCGTGGCGAGCTCCAGGCCGGTGACCGCGCCGGCGCTGCTGCCGAAGACGGTCGCGGGCCCCGCGCGGACCGCCTCGAGCACGCGGTGGGCGTCGTCGGCGAGCGTCACGACGGACGCCGCCGATTCCGGGTCCGCGGCCGGGCTGCGGGAGGTGCCGCGCGGGTCGTACGTGACGACGGTGTGCTCCGCGGCGAGCAGCGGGGCGATCCCGTCGTAGGAGGCGGTGTCGGCCGCCCCACCCGGAATCAGGAGCACGACCGGGCCGGACCCCCGCACCTCGCAGAGGAGACGGGCCCCGGGGACCTCGAGCGCGTCGACGCGAACCCCTGTCACGGGCTCGATGATCCCCTACAGGGACAGCTCCTCGGCAGCGTCCATGTCGAACGCGAGGCGGTCGACGATCGCGGTGAGCAGCGGTCGACGGGGCAGGCCGAGCGAGCGCAGCTCGTCGGCCATCGGATGACCGGAGCCGAGGACCAGCGCGCCCGCCCCGAGGCCGACCCGGATCCCGCGCAGCCGGGCCCGCACGGGACTGGCGAGCATCACGCCGTCGCGCGGGGCGAAGGCGGTCACCGAGCCGGGGACGGTGCCCGGCAGCGCGAACGGCAGCGTCGAGAGGGCCGCGGTGAGGACGTGCGCGCCCTCGTACGCGAGGTGCCCGGTGGCGTGCGAGCCCCGGATGTCCAGCTCGGCGGTCCCGAGCCACTTCGGCAGGCCCCAGAGCGCCCGCCCGGCCTCCATCGTGAACGTCTCGGTGACCGGCAGCTGCGTGATGTGCACGCCGACCCGGCCGCGGAACCGGACGGGGAGGGCGAGGGCCAGCTCGTCGTAGCTGCCGAGGTCGTTGACCCGGTAGTCGACCAGCCCGACGACGGCGAGCGCCCACCCCGCGACGGCCACCGGCTCCAGCCCGGTGCCCTCCAGCAGCGCCGCCGCGCGGGCCGCCCGCACGGGGTACGCGGCGCAGGCCGCGCCCGCGTCGCCGATGCGCACGGGGAAGGTCAGGTGCTTCCCCTGCACCTCCCAGGTGCCGTCGTCGAGCTTCGTCGCCATGCGGGCATCCTGCCCGGTCGGAGGGGCTCCGGGCGGCCGGAGGACGGGCCGCGTCCGGCCCGCGTGGGCCACGGTTCGCCGCGACCACGGGGACCTGGCAGGCTGGTCCGGCGGGGCGCCGGTCCCGCGGTGTGGAGGAGGGCACGTGACGGATCCGGACGGCCCCGGCGTCCGGCGCCTGCTCGCGACCGCCGACCCGGCGGACTCGCCCCTCGGGGCCCCGGGCGGCTGGCCCGCCGAGCTGACCTCGGCCGTCGCCCTCATGCTCGCCTCGCCGCACCCGCTGGCCCTGTTCTGGGGTCGGGAGCACTGCGTTGTCTACAACGACGCGTTCGCCGGCGTCCTCGGCCACCGGCATCCGTGGGCCTTCGGCCGGCCCGGCGCGCAGGTGTGGCCCGAGGTGTGGGACCGGATCGGCCCCGCGCTGCGGCACGTCGTCGACACCGGCGAGGCGGTGCAGCACACGGACGACCGCCTGGTCCTGGACCGCCCCGGCGGCCCGCGGGAGACGTTCTGGCGCTACGCGTTCAGCCCGGTCCGGGCGGCCGACGGTTCGGTCGCGGGCGTGTTCGACGTGATGTCCGAGAGCACCGCGCAGGTCGTGGCCGCCCGGCGCACCGCGCTGCTCGGCCGGCTGGCGCGGCTGGTGCGCGAGGCCGGCCCGGCCGACCCGGCCGCCGCCCACGTCGCCGCCGCGCTGGTGGACTCGCCGGACGTGCCGTTCGCGCTGCTCGGCGGGGTGGGCGCGCCGGTGGCCGTGGGGGTGGACCCGACGCCGGAGCTGGTCGCGCTGCTGGACCGGGAGGGCCTGGTCACGCTGCCGTCGGGCGGGCAGGCCTGGGCGGCCGGGCTCAGCGGCGGGGTCCGGTTGCTGCTCGGCGCGTCGTCCCTGCAGCCGGCAGACGAGGAGCACCGCGAGTTCCTCGCGCTCGTCGCAGGGCACGTGGACGCCGCGCTCGCGGCCGTCCGTGCCGCCGCCGAGGACCGGGAGCGCACCGGCAAGCTGGAGAGCCGCGACCGCAGCCGGACCGAGTTCTTCACCGGCGTCAGCCACGAGTTCCGCACCCCGCTGGCGCTGATCATGGGTCCGCTCGAGCAGCTCCGCGGGGCGGACGACCCGCAGGTCCGGCACGACGCCGACGTGGCGCACCGCAGCGCGCAGCGGATGCTCAAGCTGGTCAACACCCTGCTGGACGTCTCGCGTCTGGAGGAGGGCCACCCCGACGCCGGCTTCACGCCCGTCGACCTCGGCACGCTCACCGGCGAGCTCGCCGCGCTGTTCCGCGCCCCGACCGAGCGCGCCGGCCTGCGGCTGGACGTCGACTGCCCGCCGTCCGAGCGGCCCGCCTGGGTCGACCAGGACATGTGGGAGAAGATCGTCCTCAACCTGCTGAGCAACGCCCTGAAGTTCACGTTCGAGGGCGGCCTGCGGGTGAGCACCCGGATCGAGGACGACCGGTTCGTGCTGCGGATCGCCGACACCGGCACCGGGGTGCCGGCCGCCGAGCTGCCCCGGCTGTTCGACCGCTTCCACCGGGTCCGTGCCGCCCGCGCCCGCTCGCACGAGGGCAGCGGCATCGGGCTGGCCCTGGTCCGCCAGCTCGTCGAGGTGCACGGCGGCACCGTCGACGCGGCCAGCACCCCCGGCGTCGGCAGCACCTTCACCGTGCGGCTGCCGCTCGGCTTCAGCCACCTGCCGGTCGAGGGCATCACCCTCGGGCGGCCCGCGGTCACGCCGCACCCGCGCCCCGAGACGTTCGAGCCGTTCGTCGCCGAGGCCCTGCGCTGGACGCCCGCGCGGCCCGAGGACCGCGGGACGCCGCGGCTGCCGGAGTCCGTCGACCCGCCGCAGGGCCGCGTGCTCGTGGTCGAGGACGACCCCGACATGCGCGAGCACCTTCATCGGCTGCTGAGCGAGAACTGGTCGGTGCACGCCGTGGCCAGTGGCACCGAGGCGCTCGACGTGGCCCGCTCCGACCCTCCGGACCTGGTCGTCGCGGACGTCATGATGCCCGAGCTCGACGGCATCGGGCTGCTCCGCGCGCTGCGCGCCGACGCCCGCACCGCGGGCCTGCCGGTGGTGCTGCTCTCGGCGCGGGCCGGCGAGGAGGCCGCGGTCGAGGGCCTGGCCGCGGGCGCGGACGACTACCTCGTCAAGCCCTTCTCCGCGCGGGAGCTGCTCGCGCGCGTCGCCAACCACCTGCACCTCGGCCGGGTCCGGCGGGCCGCCGAGCTGCGCTTCCGGGCGATGGCCAACTCCACACCCGCGCTCATCTGGGTCGACGACGCCGGCGGGCACCGCGTGTTCGTCAACCGCGGCTGGCTGGACTTCACCGGGGCGCGGGACGCCGTCGGCGAGCTCGGGCTGGACTGGCGCGAGCGCATCCACCCGGACGACCGCGAGCGCTACCGCTCGGTCGTCGAGGCGGCGACGCGGGCGGGCGCGCCGTTCGAGGTGGAGTACCGCCTGCGGGGCGGCGACGGCCGGTTCCGCTGGGTGCTCGACCGTGGTGCCCCGGTCGGCGCGGCGGGCAGCACGGACGGTGGCCCGGCCGGGCGGCGGGTCGGGTACGTCGGCGGCTGCCTCGACATCGACGCCCGGCACACCGAGCAGCGCCGCCACCAGCTCTACGCCGTCGTCGGCGACGCCCTGGACCGGGAGATCAGCCAGTCCGCGCGGCTGGAGGCGTTCGCCCGGACCGTCGTCGACCAGGGCCTGGGCGACATCGTGCGCGTGTTCACGGACGACGGCGCCGGCCCGGCCCTGCGGATCGTCGCCGCCACCGACCCGGACGTCGAGCGGGAGCTGCGGACCCTGCCCGGCCTGCCGGTGCTGCACCAGCTCGCCGATGTCGACGACCCGGTGCTGCTGCCGCCCGAGGAGCTCGCGGCCGCCTTCGGCGAGACCCCGCCCGAGGACCAGGACGTGTGGCGCCGGTCCCGGGCGCACTCCGCGTTGTTCGTCCCGCTCCGGGCCCGCGGCGGGATGCTCGGCATGTTCGCCGTCGCGCGCACGGGCGCCTCCCCGGTGCTCGACGAGTCCGACGCCGTGCTGTTCACCGAGATCGCGCGGCGCGCGGCGGTCGCGGTGGACAACGCGCGGCTGCTGGAGCAGGAACGCGCCAGCAGCACGCAGCTGGGCCTGCTGCACCGCGCGACCGCCGAGATGTCCGCGGCCGCGACCCCCGCCGAGGTCGCCCGGACCGCGACCAGCCACCTCGTGGCGCTGCTCGGGTCCGCGGTGGCCGGGGTGTGGCAGACCCGCGGCCAGGACCTGCAGCTCCTGGCGTTGCAGGGCTGGCAGGGGGAGCCGCCCGCGGAGCTCAGCACCGTCTCCCTCGACGGCGACCACCCGGCGCGCACCGCGCTGCGCACCCGGCAGGCGCTCTGGTTCGAGGACGCCGAGGGCCTGCGCAGCGAGCATCCCCCGGCCGCGCAGTGGCTGAGCACCTTCGGGATCGAGGCCGCGTTCTGGGTGCCGCTCGTGGCGGGGGACCGGGACCTCGGCATGATCGCCGTCGGATTCGCCGGGCCGCGGGCTCTCACCGACAGCGACCGCGAGGCGACGCTGGCCGTGGCGGAGCTGGCGGCCCAGGCGTTGGACCGCTCGCTGCTGCTGGTCGCCGAGACCGAGGGCCGCCGGCTCGCCGAGCGGCTCGGCGCCGTGGCCACCGCGCTCTCCCGCGCCACCGACCTGGAGTCGGTGGCCGACGTGATCCTCGCCCACGCGCGGTCGGCGATCGGCGCCGAGGCCGTCGTCGTGCTGCTGGTGGACGACGAGGGCCTCCTGCACACCCTGGCCGCCGACGGCTGGGCGGACCAGGACACCGGCCGGATCGTCGAGCACGGTCTGCGGGTGACCTCCGACCATCCGCTGGGCCAGGTGGTGCGCTCGGCCGAGCCGATCTGGGCCGCGGACGGGCAGCCGACGCCGTACCCGGTGCGCACGGCCGTCCCGCTGCTGGTCGCGGGCCGCGCGATCGGCGTGATCGGGCTCGGCTTCGGCCGCGACCCGGCCTTCGGGCCGGACGAGCGCGGACTGGTGCTCACCCTGGCCAGCCAGTGCGCGCAGGCGGTCCAGCGGGCGCGGCTGCACCAGGCCGAGCACGAGGTCGCCGTGACCCTGCAGCGCAGCCTGCTGCCGCAGGAGCTGCCGCAGCTCGAGCGGCTCGCCGTGGCGACCCGGTACAACCCGGGGACCGAGGGCACCGAGGCGGGCGGGGACTGGTTCGACGTGCTCGACCTCGCCGACGGCCGGGTGGCGCTGGTGGTCGGGGACGTGGTCGGGCGCGGGCCGTCGGCCGCCGCCGTCATGGGGCAGCTGCGCAGCGCGCTCGCCGCGAACCTGGTCAACGGCCAGCCGCCGGCCACCGCCCTCGAGCAGCTCGACCTGTTCGCCCGCCGGGTCACCGGCGCCCGGGCCAGCACGGTCGCCTGCGCTGTCGTCGACACGGCGTCGGGGGAGCTGCGCTACGCGTGCGCCGGCCATCCCGCGCCGCTGGTCGCCGGCCCGGACGGGGTCCGGCTGCTCGACGGCGGCCGGGGCACCCCGCTCGGCGTCGCGGGCCGCCCGCCGTTCGCGGAGGCCGACGGCCGGATCGAGCCGGGGGAGACGATCCTGCTCTGCTCGGACGGGCTGTTCGAGCGCCGCACCGAGGTGATCGACGACGGCATGGACCGGCTGGCCACGACCTTCGGCGCGCTGGCCGGGCACCGGCCGTCGGACATGGTCGACGTGCTGCTGGAGCGGATGCTCGACGCGGAGGGCGCCCCGGACGACACCGTCGTGGTGCTGGCCCGGCGGGTGCCCGAGCCCCTGACCCGGTCGATGCCGGCCGACGCCGAGTGCCTGGCCCCGATGCGCCGGGCGATCGCGGAGTGGGCGGCCCGCTGCGGGCTGGGCGAGGACGGCACCACCGACCTGCAGCTCGCCGTGGGGGAGGCGGTGACCAACGCCGTCGAGCACGCCTACACCAACGGCGACCGGCCGCCTGCCGACGCGGTCGAGCTCTCCCTGGAGCTGCAGCCGGAGGGCTCGGTCGCGGTGCGGGTCGTCGACCACGGGCTCTGGCGGCCGCCGCCCGCCGACCCCGGCTACCGGGGGCGCGGCCTCGCGCTGATCCGGGAGCTGGCCGAGGACGTCGAGGTCCTGCCGGCGGACGACGGCACCGAGGTCTGGTTCCGGCTGCCGGCGCTGCCCGTGGAGGTGGTCCCGCGGCTGCCCGGCGGGGCGGCCGACCGGCCCGCCGAGCCCGCGCGGACCGACGGCGGCCCGGCCGTCACCCGGCTGCGGCGCTGGGCGGACCAGCACACGGTGCGCGTGCACGTGGAGGGGGACCTCGATCTCGCGGGCGTCGCCGCGGTGCGGACGGACCTGCTCGCCGAGCTGGACCGCGGCGGGCCGCTCACCCTCACCCTGGCCGCAGACTCGTACGTCTCCAGCTCGGGGATCGCACTGCTGTCCGAGCTGGCGCAGCGCGCGCGGTCCGGCGGCACGGAGTTGAGCGTGGTCACACCCTCGGACAGTCCGGCGCGCCGGATCCTGGTCCTCGCGGGGCTGGACACCCTGATCGGCGCGGTCCCGGACCCCTGAGCGGGCGGAACGGGGCGCTGACCGGACATTCGGGTCCGGGTCCCGGGCGCTGGGAGCGGATTTCCGTCCGGGGCGCCGGGTGTGCTGGAATCACCGACGTGATGCCCGCGTGGAACCTCGGCCCCATCTGGGAGAGCCGCCGCGGGCACGTGTTCGACGAGTGCTGTCGACGCTCGAGCTGACCCAGTCCCCCGCTCGCGTCGTCCCCTACTGGAGTACCTCGTGCTCGCGCACGCCCGCACCGTGTCCCGTGCGGCGGTCCGCACCGCCGCTCCCACCCCGCTCGACCTCTCCGACCTCACCGCGCTGACCCGCCGGTACGCCGAAGAGGTCCGGCTCGGCCGGCATGCGGTGCACGTCGATCCAGTGCACCGCTGGTCCCGCCGCCTGCACAGCGACGACGTCGTGGACGTCTGGCTGATCAGCTGGGCCCAGGAGCAGATCGCTGAGCTGCACGACCACGCCGGCTCGCTCGGCGCGCTCACCGTGGTCTCCGGTGACCTCGTCGAACAGCGCTGGGTCGCCGGCGAGGGGCTGCGGGCCCGTACGCTGCGGGCGGGGCGCGGCGCCGCCTTCCCGCTCGGCCACGTGCACGACGTCGCCAACCACCTCGAGTCGCCCGCGGTCAGCGTGCACGCGTACTCGCCGCCGCTGACCGCGATGAGCTACTACGAGGTGGCGTCCGGCCCGGGCGGGGAGTTCCTGCGCCGCACCCGCACGGAGCTGACTGACGAACCGGAGAAGGTGGGGGCATGACCCGCTCGATCGCCGACGTGCTGGCCGAGGCGCGGGCCCGGCTGGACCGCGTGGGCCCGCAGGAGGCCGCCGCGCTGCTGCGCGAGGGCGCGCGCCTGGTCGACACCCGCCCGCAGTGGCAGCGCGACGAGGAGGGCTCCTTCGCCGCCGCGCTGGTCATCGAGCGCAACCACCTGGAGTGGCGGCTCGACCCGGCCTCCGACGCCCGCATCCCCGAGGCCGTCGACCACGACGTCACCTGGATCGTGGCCTGCTCCGAGGGCTACAGCTCCAGCCTCGCCGCCGCCTCCCTGCAGGACCTGGGCCTGCACAACGCCACCGACCTCGACGGCGGCTTCCGGGCCTGGAAGGCGGCCGGCCTCCCCACCCGCTGAATTCCGTAGGCGTGCGTCGTGGGCGCTCGAATGGTACCGAAGTGGTACCGTATGCGAATGGCCATGAACCTACGGCTGACCGACGAGGAGGCCCGGGCCCTGCGGGCGCAAGCCGAGGCGGAGGACCGCTCGATGCAGGACGTTGCGCGGGCTGCTGTGCGGGAGTACATCGCCCGTCGCGACCACACGAAGCTGGTGTCGAGCGCGCTCGACGAGCTGACACCTCGCTACCGGAATCTGCTCAAGCGTCTCGGCGAGGCGTGATCTCCTACCTGACCCTCGACGACCTTCTCGTCATCGCCGAGTACGCCGTCGAGGGCGAGGTCCTGGTCCGGGACATCGGGTTGCTCGAGTCGGCGCTGGCCCGGCCCCGGGCGAACTTCATGGGCCGCGAGGCGTACCCGGATCTCCCGACGAAGGCTGCCGCTCTGCTGCATTCACTGGCGACGAACCATGCGCTCGTCGACGGGAACAAGCGGCTGGCCTTCCTCGCGTCCGCGGTATTCCTCCGGATCAACGGGCGCGACCTGACGCTCTCCGAGGACGAGATGTTCGATCTCGTCATCGGCGTTGCCGACGGGACCATGCGGGACGTCGAGAAGATCGCCGAACGGATCGCGGCCGGGTTCCGAGAGGTCTGACCTTCAGTCGGCGAGGCCGGCGTAGGTGTCGCGTAGCTCGCGCTTGAGGATCTTGCCGCTGGGGTTCTTGGGCAGCTCGTCGACGACCACCACGTACTTCGGGGCCTTGAACCCGGCGAGGCGTTCCCGGGTGTGGGCGACGATCTCGGCCGGCTCGGCGGTGGCGCCCTCCCGGAGCACGACGGCGGCGGCGACGGCCTCGATCCACTCCGGGTGCTTCACCCCGAACACCGCGACCTCGCTGACCGCGGGGTGTTCGTAGATCGCGTCCTCGACCTCGCGGCTCGCGACGTTCTCGCCGCCGGTGATGATGATGTCCTTCTTGCGGTCGACGATCGTGAGGTAGCCGTCGGCGTCCATCACCCCGAGGTCGCCGCTGTGGAACCAGCCGTTCCGGAAGGCCTCGGCGGTCGCCTCCGGCTTGCCCCAGTACCCGCGCATGGCGTGCGGGGTGCGGTGCACGATCTCGCCGACCTGGCCGACGGGCACCGGGTTGTCCTCGTCGTCGTGCAGCCGGGTCTCGACGTTCAGGCTCGCCCGCCCCGCCGTGCCCGCCTTGGCGATCTGCTCCTCCGGGAACAGCACCGTGGCATTGGGTGCCAGCTCGGTCTGGCCGTAGTAGTTGAACAGCCGGATCGCGGGCAGCCGCTCGCCGAGCTCCTTCAGCACGGCGACGGGCATGATCGCCGCGCCGTAGTAGCCCTTGCGCAGCGAGCCCAGGTCGTAGTGGTCGAAGTCGGGGGAGCGCAGCAGCCGGATCCACACCGTCGGCGGGCAGAACATCTTGGTGATCTTCTCGGCCTCGACCGTGCGCAGGATCGTCCCCGGGTCCGGCGAGTCGACGATCACGCTGGTTGCGCCGAGGTAGACGTCCGGCGTGAGGAAGTCGTGCAGCGCCGCGCAGTGGTAGAGCGGCAGGGCGTGCAGCTCGACGTCGTCGCGGTGGTATTCGCCGTCGACAATGTCCGAGACGTACTGGGCGATCAGGTTCCGGCTCGTCATGATCGCGCCCTTGGGGGCCGACGTGGTGCCGCTGGTGTAGAGCAGCTGGACCGGGTCGTCGTCGCCGATCTCGACGTCGGGCTCGACGGCGTCGGCATGCGCGAGCAGCTCGTCGAAGCCCACCCAGCCGTCCCGCGCGCCCACCACGACCTGCAGCTCGACCGGGACACCGGCCTCCTCGAACGTCGGCGCGAGCCGTTCGGACACGATCGCCGCGCGGGCCCCGCTGTCCTCCAGCGCGTAGCGCACCTCGCCCGCGGTGAAGTTGAAGTTGACCGGCACGGAGATCGCGCCGATCCGGGCCAGCGCGAAGTAGGCGACGACGAAGGCGTACGAGTTGTGCGACAGGATCGCCACCCGCCGGTTCCGCCGCACACCCCGCGCGACCAGGGCGTTCGCCATCCGGTTGGCGTCGGCGTCGAGCTCGGCGAAGGTCCGCCGGGTGTCGCGGTGGACCACCGCGAGCTTGTCCGGGTACTTCTTCGCCGTGCGGGCCAGCAGCGAGCCGATGCTCTGCCGCCGCGCCCGCGCGAGCTCCGCGGTGTACGGCGGGAGGTAGCGGTCGAGGTCGTCGGCGCTGTCGTCGTCGGTCATGCGCGGGGCCTCCTCGTCGAGCTGTCCGGTGATCAGTAGACCCCGCCCGCTCGTCTCGGGTCGACACCCCTCGTGAGTGGCGATCGCTGCTATGGCGACCATCGCCACTCAGGGGGTCAGGAGAACGCGCCGATGCCCGTGATCTCCTTGCCGACGATCAGGGTCTGGATGGTCTCGGTGCCCTCGAAGGTGTGGATCGCCTCGATGTCCGCCCAGTGCCGGGCGACATGGTGCTCGAGCAGGATCCCGTTGCCGCCGAGCAGGTCCCGCGCGGTGCCGAGGATCCGGCGGGCGGTGCGGGTGTTGTTCATCTTGGCCAGGCCGGCGATGGTCGGGGAGAGTCGCCCGGCCTCGGCGAGCCGGCCGATCTGCATGCAGTACAGCTGCATGCCGATGAGGTCGGCGAGCATCTGCACCAGCCTCTCCTGCACGATCTGGAACGCGGCCAGCGGTTTGCCGAACTGGGTGCGCTCCTTGGCGTAGCGGAGCGCGGCGTCGTAGCCCGCGGTCGCGTGGCCGAGGGCCATCCAGGCGCAGAGCCCGCGGGTCGACGCGAGGACGGCGGCGCAGTCGGCGAAGGTGCGGGCCCCGGTCAGCCGGTTCTCGTCGGGCACCCGGACACCGGTGAGCGTGATGTCGGCCTGCCAGACCGCGCGCACCGACACCTTGCCGCCGATCACGGTGGCCGCGTAGCCCTCGGCCGGGGTCTCCACGACGAAGCCCTTGACCTCGCCGTCGGCCACGTCCCGGGCCCACACGACGACGAGGTCGGCGATGGTGCCGTTGCCGATCCAGCGCTTGCGGCCGTCGAGCACCCAGTGGTCGCCGTCCCGGCGGGCGGTGGTCTCCAGGGCGACCGAGTCCGACCCGTGCTCCGGCTCGGTGAGCGCGAACGCGCCCAGCCGCTGCATCGTGGACATCGACGGCAGCCAGCGCTGCTTCTGCTCCTCGCTGCCGCACATCGCGATCGACTGCATCGCCAGCCCGGCGTGCACGCCGAGGAAGGTGCCCAGCGAGCCGTCGCCGCGGTGCAGCTCCATGTGGACGAGCCCGCAGGCCAGCGGGCTCATCGCGGCCGCGCCGTAGCCGGTGATCGTCTCGCCGACGATGCCCAGCTCGGGCAGCCTGCGGAAGAGGTGCCACGGCAGCTCGCCGCGCTCCCAGTACCCGCCGATCTCCGGCAGCACCTCGGCGTCGACGAACTTCCGGACGGCGGCGAACCGCTCCCACTGCTCGTCCGTGAACTGCTCGCGGACCGAGAAGAAGTCCGTACCCAGCGCCTCGCCGAGGTGGGCGTACTGCGGCTCCATGCGATCACCTTGCCCTGTCCGCGGCCGCCCGGCACCTCGAACCGTCAGAGCTCGTCGAGCGCCTTCTGGATCCGCTTGATCGAGACGGGGTACCGGGTCTTCATGGGGTGGGCGTAGAGGCTCACCCGCAGCTCCTCGATCATCCAGCGCACCTCGACCAGGCCCGCGGGGGGATCGACGCCCGCGGGCAGGCCGGCGATCTCGTCCGCGTACTCGTCGGCGACGACGTGGACCTGCGCGGTCCACTCGGCGTCGCGGGCCGGGTCGGTGCGGAGCTTGTCGATCCGGATCCCGACGGCCTGCAGGTACCGGGCGACGTCGGCGAGCCGGTTCGCCCCGGCCGCGGTCGCGAAGCCCGGGCCGACGAGGCCGTCGAGCTGCGCGCGGATGTCCGCCACGCCCTCGCGCGTGGTGGGCGAGCGCAGCTCGGCGAGCGCCGCCTGCACCGGGTGCCAGCGGTCCAGCACGGCACGGACGGCCTGCAGCACCTGCATCGTGGTGCCACCGAGGTGCTGGGCGAAGACGCCCCGGAGCCGCTCGAACCCGGCGGTGTCCCAGCACGGGCCGCCGGCGCGGGCGATCAGGTGGTCGGCCGCGCAGGTCAGGCAGTCCTCGAGCAGGGCGTCGACGCTGCCGTGCGGGTTGCGCGACAGCGTCAGCTTGGCCTTGTTGTCCAGCCCGCGCTGCACCTGCTTGGCCGGCGAGGGTGTGGCGAGCAGCAGCAGCCGCCGGACGCCGCGGCGATGCGCGGCGTCACGCTCGGCGGCGGTGGCGAACACCCGGACATCGACGGAACTGCCGCGGTCGACCAGCCCAGGGAAGCCGGTCACGACGTGCGTGCCGCGGCGGATCGGGAGCTCGTGCGGGAGGTCGCCCAGGTCCCACGTCGTCAGCCCGCTCCGCTCGACGTCCCGGCCCGCGGCGGCGATCTCCTGCCGGACCTGCGGGGCGAGCTGTTCGCGCAGGGCCTCGAGGTCGGTGCCCCGGGTCAGCTCGCGGCCCTTCTCGTCGACCACCCGGAACGTGACGACGAGGTGCTCGGGCAGCCGGTCCAGCTCCCAGTCGTCCCGCCCGATGCGCACGTTGCGCATCCGGCCGAGCTCGCGCTCCAGCGCGTCGAGGAGCGGCTCGTCCCCGGCGCGCACCCGGGCGAGGACGGCCCTGGCGTGGTCGGGGGCCGGGGAGAAGTTGCGGCGCAACGTCTTCGGCAGCGTCTTGATCAGCGCCGTGACGAGCTCCTCGCGCAGCCCGGGGACCTGCCAGGTGAACGGCGTCGGGTCGACCTGGTGCAGCGCGGCCACCGGGACGTCGACGGTCACGCCGTCCGTGTGGTGCCCGGGCTCGAACGCGTACGACAGCGGCAGGGTGAGCCCGCCGGCGGCGACGTGGTCGGGATAGGCGGAGCGGTCGACACCCCGCGCGGCCTCGGTCTCCAGCATCTCGACGGTGAAGTCGAGCAGGTCCGGGTTCCGCTTCGACTCCTTCTTCCACCAGGAGTCGAAGTGCCGGCCCGACACCACGGACGCCGGCACCCGCCGGTCGTAGAAGTCGAACAGCGTGTCCTCGTCGACCACGAGGTCCCGACGGCGGGCGCGGTGCTCGAGCTCCTCGGCGTCGTCGAGCAGCTCGCGGTTGGCGTGGAAGAAGCGGTGCCGTGTCTCCCAGTCGCCCTCGACGAGCGCGTGCCGCAGGAACAGGTCGCGCGACACCTCGGGGTCGATGCGGCCGAACTCCACGGTCCGGTCGGCGATCACCGGGATGCCGTGCAGCGTCACGCGCTCGGTCGCGACGGCGCTCGCACGCTTGCGCGACCAGTGCGGTTCCGAATACGTCCTCTTGACGAGATGCCCGGCGAGCGGCTCGATCCACTCCGGCTTGATCCGCGCGACGGTCCGCGCCCACAGCCGGGAGGTCTCGACGAGCTCGGCCGCCATCACCCAGCGCGGCGGCTTCTTGGCCAGTGCCGAGCCGGGCCAGATCGCGAACCGCGCGTTGCGGGCGCCGAGGTAGTCCCGTGCGCCGGGTCGATCCCTCCTGGTCCGCTCCTTCGGGTCCTTGCGCTTGTCCGTCTCCTCCAGCAGCCCCACCTGCGACAGCAGCCCGGACAGCAACGCCTGGTGGATCCGGTCGGCGTCGGCGGGCGAGTCGTTGGCGGTCATCCCGGCCGAGCGCGCGGCCTGCCGGAGCTGGCCGTGCAGGTCCCACCACTCGCGGATGCGCAGGTAGTGCAGGAACTCCTCGCGCAGCGTGCGGCGGAACCGGTTGCCGGACAGCGCCTCCCGCTGCTCCGCGAGGTACTGCCAGAGCGAGACGAACGCGAGGAAGTCCGAGCCCTCCACGCGGAAGCGGTTGTGCTGCTCGTCGGCGGCCTGGCGCTGCTCGGTCGGCCGCTCGCGCGGGTCCTGCACCGACAGCGCCGCGGCGATCACCAGCACCTCGGTGAGGCAGCCGGTCCGGTTGGCCTCCACCAGCATCCGGCCGAGGCGCGGGTCGACGGGCAGCCGGGCGAGGGCCTGGCCCACCGCGGTCAGGGCGCCGTGGTCGACCGCGCCCAGCTCGTGCAGCAGGGCGAGGCCGTCGGCGACGTCGCGCTTGTCCGGCGGCTCCACGAACGGGAACTCGGAGATCTCCCCGAGGTCCAGCGCGATCATCTGCAGCACGACCGACGCCAGGTTGGTCCGCAGGATCTCCGGGTCGGTGAACTCGGGACGCGCGTCGAAGTCGTCCTCGGCGTAGAGCCGGATGCAGATGCCGTCGCTCGTGCGGCCGCAGCGTCCCGCGCGCTGGTTCGCGCTGGCCTGCGAGACCTTCTCGATCGGCAGCCGCTGCACCTTGAGCCGCCGCGAGTAGCGCGAGATGCGCGCCGTGCCGGTGTCGATCACGTACTTGATGCCGGGGACCGTCAGCGAGGTCTCGGCGACGTTCGTGGCCAGCACGATCCGGTTGCCGGGGTGCGGGGCGAAGACGCGCTGCTGCTCGGCGGTGGTCAGCCGGGCGTAGAGCGGCAGGATCTCGGTGTTGCGGTAGCTCCGGCGCGTCAACGCGTCCGCGGTGTCGCGGATCTCCCGCTCGCCGGGCAGGAACACGAGGATGTCGCCGGGGCCCTCGCGCTGCAGCTCGGTGACGGCGTCGCCGATCGCGTCGATCTCCTCGCGGTCCGGGTCGGCGTCGGGGTCGTCCGGGTCGACGACGGGCCGGTACCGGACCTCCACGGGGTAGGAGCGGCCGGAGACCTCGACGATCGGGGCCGGGTTGCCGGCCGCGCCGAAGTGCCGGGAGAAGCGCTCCGGGTCGATGGTGGCCGAGGTGATGATCACCTTGAGGTCGGGACGCCGGGGCAGCAGCCGGGTGAGGTAGCCCAGGATGAAGTCGATGTTGAGGCTGCGCTCGTGCGCCTCGTCGATGATCAGCGTGTCGTACTGCAGCAGGTCCCGGTCGCCGGCGAGCTCGGCGAGCAGGATGCCGTCCGTCATCAGCTTGACCATCGTGCGGTCGCCCACCTGGTCGGTGAACCGCACTTTCCAGCCGACGACGTCGCCCAGCTCGGTGCCGAGCTCCTCGGCGATGCGGGCGGCGACCGTGCGCGCGGCGAGCCGCCGCGGCTGGGTGTGGCCGATCGTGCCGGTGACCCCGCGGCCCAGCTCGAGGCAGATCTTGGGCAGCTGCGTGGTCTTCCCGGAGCCCGTCTCACCGGCGATGATCACGACCTGGTGGTCGCGGATCGCGGCGGCGATGTCCTCGCGGCGCGCGCTGACGGGCAGGGCGGGCGGGTAGGCGATCCGGGGCACGGCGGCGCGGCGGCGCTCGAGGCGGTGCTCGGCCGCGGCGACGGCGTCGGCCACGGCCTGCTGGGCGGTGCCGTCGCCGGAGCGGCGGGCGCCGCGGAACCGGCGCGTCAGGCGGGCCGCGTCGTGCGGCCCCAGCTCGCCGATCCGGCGTTCGACGTCGGCGAGGACCTCCGTGGGCAGCGACGGTGCGGCGGCTTCGGTCCGTTCCGGGCGCGGGCCGCGGCGGCGACCGTTCCCGGAGTCACGACCGGAGTCGCGACCGGGGTCGCGGCCCGAGTCGGGGCCGCCGTCACGGCGCTCGTCGACGGGGCGGCCGTCGGAGCGGCCGTCCGGAGAGGCGCTGGCGGGGCCGGGCGCGTTCCCCCGCCTCTCGGCGGGTGCGCTCCGGCCCCGGGACCCGCGCCGGCGGGGTGGACGGCGGCGGGTCCGGTCGCCGCTCTCCGGGGCCGCAGCGCTGCCGTTCTGGGGCGCTGCCGCGGCCTGCGGGGCGGCGGGTCCGGTCGCTGTGGTGGGAGGCGGACCGGACGGGAGGGGAACGCCGGTGCGTGCGGAGGGATCGCCCGCGCGCGCAGCCGTGTTCCCGGTGGCTCGGATGGAGGTCATCGTTGTGCAAGTCTGCCTGTCGGGGGCGAGGACCGCGCCCGGCGGGCACGTGGTCCAACGGGCCGGCCGGAGGATCTGTTCCGGCGGGCGGTGTGGATCACACCCGCGTCCGGCCCAGTGTGGCGGACGCGGCGGGATCGGCGCGAGGGGATTGCGGGCGTGCCCCTCAGGCCGAGCGCAGGGTCGGGGTGATCTCCTCGGCCACCGGCTCGTCCGCGGCCGGGTGCTCGACGAGCGCGATCACGCGGCCGGAGAGGAAGCGCGCGGTGCGCACGGCCGTGCCCCCGCGGGTGACCTCGCTGACCTCGACGGTCCCGCGGGTCTGCGCGATGTCGACGCGACGCCCGGCGCGGGTCGCCTCGACCTCGTAGGTCTTGGTGGTGCCGCTGCCGGCGTCGACCACGATCTCGACGCGGTCGCCCTTCATGGCGTGCTCCTCGAGCGAAGTAGGGGTGGGGGGAAGGCCCGGACCGGACGGCCGGTCGCCTCTCGGCGCGTGGCCGCTCGCAGCGGCGGATGGTTGAGACCCGGGGACACGGTGTCCGCCCGATCCGGACGCTTCTTCCAACCCACGCCGGCAGGGAGGTATTCCCTGGTCGACGATGGGGTCCGAGCCGGACGCAGGTCGCCTCGCGGCGAGTGGCGCACCGCGGCTCCAGCCGTACGGTATTCCGCGGCGGCGTTTATCTGTTGCGGCCCGGGGACACTGCTCGCCCGGCTCGGACATGGGGTCCAACGGGCGGGCCCCACGGATGATTCCCGGATCCGGGGGGTGTCGTGGGTCACGTTCCGGATCCGGCCGCCTACGGCCTGCTCACAGGGCGTCGACGATCCCGTCGTTGTACGGCGTCCACGCCTCGACGGCCCACTCGCCGAACTTCCGGTCGGTGAGGACCACGCACGCCGCGCCGGCGTCGGGGTCGACCCACAGGAAGGTGCCGGACTGGCCGAAGTGCCCGAAGGTGCGCGGCGAGTTGCGGGTGCCGGTCCAGTGCGGGCTCTTGCCGTCCCGGATCTCGAAGCCGGCTCCCCAGTCGTTGGGACGCTGCGAGCCGTACCCGGGCAGCACGCCGTTGAGACCGGGGAAGACGACCTGGCTGGCCTCGGCGAAGGTCGCGGGCGCGACCAGCGTGGGCGCCTGCAGCTCGGCGGCGAAGCGCGCCATGTCCGAGGCGGTGGAGAACGCGCCGGAGCCGGCCGGGCCGCGCAGCTCGGTCGCGTCGAGCCCGAGCGGGGCGAGGACGGCCTCGCGCAGGTACTCCGGGAACTCGATGCCGCTGGCCTTGGCGATCGCGTCGCCGAGCACCGTGAACCCGGCGTTGGAGTAGATCCGCCGGGTGCCCGGCTTCGCCTGGACGTCGTCGGAGTCGAAGGCGAGGCCGGAGGTGTGGGCGGCGAGGTGCCGGATCGTGGAGCCCTCGGGCCCGGCCGGGTCGTCCCACTCGATCGCCCCCTCCTCGACCGCGATGAGCACGGCGTAGGCGGAGAGCAGCTTGGTCACCGAGGCGAGCCGGAACTGCCGGTCGAGGTCGCCCGCCGTCGCCCGGACCTCCCCGTCGGCGCCCACCACCGCGGCGGCGACGTGGTCGACGGGCCAGTCCAGGACGGCGCGCGTGGCGCGGGCGAGATCCACGGGTCGAGCCTAGTTGGCGCTACTCGAAATAGTGGGGCACGTCGACCGCCCCGCCCTGCGCCTCGAACTCGGCGTGCACCGCCTCGCGCAGCGCGGGGTCGGCGAGGTAGTCCAGGGCGGTCAGGGCGAGCCCGAGGGCCCCGTCACGGACCCCGGCGTCGCCGCCCGGGCCGCCCGCCGCCTCGGCGAACTCGACGGTGTGCAGCGAGTCCGTGGGTCCGGAGATCGCGAGCATCGGGTGGATGGCGGGCATCCGGTAGCTCAGGTTCCCCAGGTCGGTCGATCCGGTGAGGAACTCCGGCACCACGCCCGGCGCGAGCGGCGACCGGCCGCAGTCCCGCTGATTGACCGCCCATCGCCCGGCGAGGGTGCGGTTGTGCCGGATCGGCAGGTAGGCGGGCTTCTCGTCCCAGGTCAGCTCGACGCCGCAGCCGTGCATCAGGGCGGCGCCGTCGGCGATCGCGGTGAGCCGCGCCGCCAGGTCCCGCAACGTGTCCGGCTCCGTCGAGCGCACGTAGAACATCAGCGCCGCCCGGTCCGGGACGACGTTGGGGCGCGCCCCGCCGTCCGTGAACACCCCGTGCAGCCGGTCGCCGGGCGGCAGGTGCTGGCGCAGCGCCGCGACCCCGGTGTAGGCGGCGACGGCGGCGTCGAGGGCGTTGCGACCCATGAACGGCTGGGCCGCCGCGTGCGCCGCCACCCCGTGGAACACCATCTCGACCTGGCGGCGGCCGAGGAACGGGTGCATGGCGATGTCGTGCGAGAAGGGGTGCAGCATCACGACGGCGTCGACGTCGTCGAACAGTCCCGCCCGCGCCATGGTCTCCTTGCCGCCCCCGCCCTCCTCGGCGGGCGTGCCGAACAGCGTGACCCGGCCCGGCGCCCGGCCGGCCAGCGCGAGGTAGGCGCCGACCGCCGTCGTGCAGATGACGTTGTGGCCGCAGCCGTGCCCGATCCCCGGCAGCGCGTCGTACTCGGCGAGGATGCCGACGTGCGGGCCGTCGTTCCCGACGCCGACCCGCAGCGCCGTCTCCAGTCCGCCGACGCCGAGCTCGGGCTCGTGCCCGTGCCGCTTCAGCAGGTCGGCGACGGCGGCGACGGAGCGGTGCTCGTCGAACGAGGTCTCGGGGTGGGCGTGCAGGTCGCGGCTGAGCGCCACCAGCTCGTCGCCGAGCTCGACGACGGCGTCGGCCACCGGCTCGCGGAGCCCGTCGGGGGCGCCGGCGTGGTCCGAGTCCAGCGGTTCGGCGTCGGCGACCGCCCGCTCCGTCGCGGCCACCAGGGCGCGGAGGTAGCCGTCGTCGGGCCGGACGGGTTCGCTGCGCACCTGCCGCACCCTAGGCCAGGATGACCACGTGGCGGAGGTGCGCACCGGGACGTCGGGCTGGCGGTACCCGCCGTGGCGCGGCGTGTTCTACCCGAAGGGCCTCGCCCAGCGCCGCGAGCTGGAGTACCTGTCCCGCGCGGTGTCGTCGATCGAGATCAACGGCTCCTTCTACTCGCTGCAGCGGCCGGAGAGCTGGGTGAGCTGGCGCGAGGAGACGCCGCCGGACTTCCTGTTCGCGGTCAAGGGACCGCGGTTCGTCACCCATCTGAAGCAGCTCCGCGAGGTCCGCACCCCGGTGGCCAACTTCTTCGCCTCCGGCGTGCTGGCGCTGGGGCCCAAACTCGGGCCGGTGCTGTGGCAGCTGCCGCCGCGGATGCGCTTCGACGCCGACCGGATGCGGGCCTTCCTGGAGCTGCTTCCGCACTCGACCGGCGCCGCGGCCGACCTCGCCAAGGAGCACGACGAGCGCCTCGAGGGCCGCAACCTGCTGGAGACGGACGCGGACCGCCCGCTGCGGCACGCCGTGGAGGTCCGGCACGAGAGCTTCCGCGACCCGGCCTTCCTCGCCCTGCTGCGGGAGCACGACGTTGCGCTCGTCGTCGCGGACACCGCGGGGAAGTGGCCCTTCCTCACCGACGTGACCGCCGACCACGTCTACGTCCGGCTGCACGGCGACCAGGAGCTCTACGTCAGCGGCTACACCCCGGAGGCCCTGGACGTGTGGGCCGAGCGGATCCGCGGGTGGCGCGCCGCGGGCCTCGACGTGGTCGTCTACTTCGACAACGACGTCAAGGTCCACGCCCCCTTCGACGCGATCTCCCTGGCCGGCCGACTCCGTGAGTGACGACTGCCCCTAGAGGGGCAGTCGGCACTCACGACCACGGCTGACCTGCGGGTTCACGCCCATCGCTTGTCGTCGATCCCGAGCGCCCGCACCGAGCGGTCGAGCGTGGAGCGGGTGATCCGAGCCGTTCGGCGGCGGCGAGCTTGGGGCCGTTCGTCCCCGGGCGGTCGCTGCCCTCGCTGAAGCGGACCGAGCGGGCTCCGAGGGTTTGCGCCTTACCCGCTGACCCGTGAGTGCCGAGTGCCGCCAGAGGGGCGCTCGGCACTCACGACCCCTGCTGACCTGCGCGTATGCGCCAGTAGCATCCGGCGACCCAGCAGGACCCCGACGCCGGCGACCACCATCGCCGCGGCGGCCACGATCCAGGCCGTGGTGAAGGAGGCGTGCGCGGCCAGGAACCCGAACCCGACGGGCCCGAGGAACCCGCCGGCGTACACGCCCACCTGCACGATCGCCGTCGCCGCCGCGGGCGCCGACGGGTTCAGCCGCACCACGGCGAACTGCAGCAGGCCCGGCCACGACCAGCCGAGCCCGAAGCCGAGAACCGTCCCGACGATCAGCGGCACCGGCCCCGGCACGGCGAGCAGCAGCAGCCCGGCCGCACCCAGCAGCAGGCAGCCGGCGACCACGGCGACGTGCCCCCCGGTGCGCCGGTCGGCGAGCCAGCCGTGCAGCATCCGCATCAGCAGCCCGACGACGCTGCCGAGCGTCAGGACCAGGCCGGCCGGCCCGGGGTCCACGCCCCGGTCCACCGCCGACGCCACGAGGAAGATGCCCAGCCCGGTCGCCGACGCCGCGCCCAGGCCGGCGGCCGCGCCGATGACCGACAGCGCCGCCGTCGCCCGGTCCTCGGGGACCGTCCGGTCCTTCGCACCCGGGCCGGACCCCCGCGGGGCGGCGGCGAGGGAGGTCAGCGCCAGCGCCGCGCCGATCACGAAGGCCCAGCGCCACCCGACGGTCAGCGCGACGGCCGGGACGGCGACGCCCGCGAGCAGCGTGGCGAGCGGCACCGAGGCCTGCTTGACCCCGAAGGACAGGCCCATCCGCGCGGCCGGCATCGAGCGGGCGAGGGTGAGGTTCGAGGAGAGCTGGCCCATGACGTTGCACCACGCGCCGCAGAGCAGGATCGCGACCAGCGAGGCGTAGTTCCGCGCCAGACCGGCCGTGAGCAGCATGAACGTGGCGGCGCCGAGCACGGCGATCCGGCTCGTCCGGCCCGAGCCCAGGCGTTCGACGATCTTGCCGACGGGCAGCGACACCAGTGCCGAGACGCCGAAGTACAGCGCCACGACCAGGCCGAGCCCCGCCGGGTCGAAGCCCAGCTCGGCGGAGATCTGCACCGCGAGCGCGCCGGTCAGGAAGATCGGCAGCACGGTCGAGGTGGTGATCGCGACCGCGCCGGCCCCCACGCGGAAGGCGGTCTGTTCGCGGCTCACGATGAGCAACGCTAACGGACCTCCGACCCGAATCTCGCGCGCACGTGACGAATCCCAGGTCGCCGGGGGTCGTGAGTGCCTACTGCCCCTCTAGGGACAGTAGGCACTCACGGGGTGGGGCGGGCGCGGAGCTCGAACTTCTGGATCTTGCCGGTGGAGGTCTTGGGCAGCTCGTCGACGATCTCGACGTCCCGCGGGGCCTTGTAGCGGGCGATCTTCGACTTCACGTGCGCGATCAGCTCCTCCGGCGTGGCCTCGCCGCCGGGCGCGAGCACGACGAACGCCTTGGGCCGCTCACCCCACTGCTCGTCGGGCACGCCGATCACCGCGGCCTCCAGGACCGCCGGGTGCGACACCACGGCCTGCTCGACCTCGACCGTCGAGATGTTCTCGCCGCCGGAGATGACGATGTCCTTGGCCCGGTCGCGCAGCTCGATGTAGCCGTCGGGGTGCATCACCCCCAGGTCGCCGGAGTGGAACCACCCGCCCTCGAACGCCTTCTCGGTGCCCGCCGGGTCTTCGTAGTAGCCGGTCATCACGTTGTTGCCGCGCATGACGATCTCGCCCATCGTCTGCCCGTCCCGCGGCACGTCGCGCATGTTCTTGTCGACGACGCGCACCCGGTCGGTCTGCAGCATCCCGACGCCCTGCCGGGCCTGCAGCCGCGCGCGCTCCTCCGGCTCGAGGTCGTCCCAGGCGCGCTGGTACTGGTTCACCGAGTAGGGCCCGTAGGTCTCGGTGAGCCCGTAGACGTGCACGATCCGGAAGCCCATCCGCTCCATCTGCAGGATCGTGGTCGGGCTCGGCGGCGCGCCGGCGGTGGTGACGACGAGCTGGTAGTCCAGCTTCGTCGCCTGCTCCGCCCGCATGATCGTGGTGACGACGGTGGGGGCGCCGTTGAGGTGCGTGACCCCGTGCTGCTGGATGAGCTGCCAGATCCGGTCGCCGCGGACCTCACGCAGACAGACGTGGGTGCCACCGATGCCGGTGAGCGCCCAGGGCGTGCACCAGCCGTTGCAGTGGAACATCGGCAGCGTCCAGAGGTAGACGCTGTCCGGCGTGTGCGCGGAGTGCACGATCTCGCCGAAGGAGTTCAGGTACGCCCCGCGGTGCGAGTACTGCACACCCTTGGGCTTGCCGGTGGTGCCCGAGGTGTAGTTGATCGAGATCGTCGAGTCCTCGTCGGCGACCTCCCAGGGCAGCGGGTCGTCAGCGCCGCGGGCGAGCAGGTCGTCGTAGCGGACGCCGGAGCCGATGCCGTCCCCCGGGGTCGCCGGGTCGACCACCGTGACGATCTCCTCGACGGTCTTCAGCTCCCGCGCGACCGGCTCGACCTGCGGGTACAGCGCGGCGTCGACGACGAGCACCTTCGAGCCCGAGTGGTCGAGGATGTAGCGGATCTCCTCCGTCGACAGCCGCGTGTTGATCGCCACCAGGACCGCCCCGGCCAGCGGCACGGCGAAGTGCGCGACCAGCATCTCGGGCACGTTGGGCAGCAGGTACGCCACCCGGTCCCCGCGCTCGACGCCGGAGCCGCGCAGGCCGTGCGCCACGCGGGTCGCCTCCGCGGCGAACTCCGCGTAGGTCCAGGTGCGGTCGTCGTGGACGATCGCGGTCTTGTCCGGGTACACCTCGGCCGAGCGGCCCAGGAAGCTCAGCGGCGTCAGCGGCGTGGTCCAGACCGAATCCATCCGCCGATCCTCGCCGCTGGGTCCCGGGCCGGGCAACAGGTCGCGACTAGCCCTCGAGGGTGATGGCGGCCTTCGGGCAGGCCCGGACCGCCTCCTCGACCTTGCCGCGCAGTTCCTCCGGCGGGTTCTCGTCGAGGATGTAGAGGAAGTCGTCCTCCCGTACCTCGAACACCTCCGGCGCGGCGGCCATGCACAGCGCGTTGCTCTCGCAGAGGTCGAAGTCCACGTGAACCTTCATGGCGTCAATGGTGGACCTCCCGGGTCGGTGCCGGGTGACTCAGGACACCCTTGCCTGGAGCCGGTGCCCGGCAGGCGGGGTGCGGCCGCGCGGGTGCTCGGGCAGGGAGTCCGGTCGCCCTCCGCGCGGGCCGCCGCCGCGGCCCGGACGGCGCCGGCGAGGGCCAGCGGCGCGGGGGCCTGCGGGGTCGTGACGGGCGTGCGGGGCACGTGCGCGGACTGGTGCAGGGCGGTGGGCTCGACGGATCCGACGGGAGCGACGGGCGGGGTGACGCGGAGCTCGGCGGCCAGCACGGAGCCCGGCGGCCCGGTGTCGACGACGAGCGCGGCGCCGGTCAGGCCGCCGACGGCGACCACGGCCAGGCTCGCCGCCAGCACCGCGGGGAGCCGCGGGCGGAGCGGGTGACGCATCGGAGGCGGGGTCCTCTCCGGTGGGGTGCGACGGCCGGTGGGGGAGCGTGCCGTCGCTCCCTCATCGCAGGTCCCGGACCCGGGCGTTACACGTTCGGGTGGACGGTCGAGCGCCACCGCCGAACGGGGGCGTGCATGATCCGCGTCCCGGCAGCGGGACGTTCGATTGCCGAACGTCCCGCTGCCCGACGGCGGATCACCGACCGGTCAGACCGTGCCCGTGAGGCGGGCGTAGACGACGACGTTGTCCGCGTAGGAGCGGGCGGTGTCGTCGAAGGCGCCGCCGCAGGTGATGAGCCGCAGCTCCGCACCCGGGGTGTCGCCGTAGACCTCCTCGGTCGGGAAGGCCGACTTCGGGTACTGCGCCACGCGGTAGGCGGTGAACAGCGCGGTGCTGCCGTCGGCGCGGGCCACCCGGATCTCGTCGCCCACGGCCATCGCTGACAGGCGGGTGAACGTGCCGGGCACGCCGCTGTAGTCGACGTGCGCCGCCAGCACGGCCGGCCCGGACGCACCGGGCGTCGGGCCGAGGCCGAACCAGCCGACCGTCGTCGCGTCGGCCGGGACCTCGAGGGCGCCGTCCGCGGTGAGGCCCAGCTCGAGCAGCGGGCCGGACGCGACGCCGATCGACGGGACCTCGAGCCGCTCGGGAGCCGACGCGGCCAGGGGCGCCGTGGCGGCGGCCGGAGCGGCGGCCGCCGGGACCTGCGCGGCCGGCTGGGACGTCTGCGTCGGCTGGGTCGCCTCCGGGGCACTGCACCCGACGAGGACGACGAGCGCGGTGCCGGCGAGCAGGCCGGCCGCGAGCCGGCGGAACCGGCGTGCGGGCGACGGGATCCGGGTGCGGCTCATCGGAGGCCGGCCCCGCCCGTCGCCACACCGCCGACCGGGTAGACCGCGACCTGACGGCCCTCGGTGCCGAAGTGGTCCTCGCAGGCGATGCCGTCCGAGTCGGCGTCGAGCCGCTCCGGGTCGGACAGGTCGGCCAGCAGCACGGCCTGGGCCTGCGCCTGGGTGGCGAAGTCGGCGCAGTCGCGGTCGCCGGTCACCACGACGACGGCTGCGTCGACGGTGGTCGAGTCGTCCTCGTCCTCGGTGGGGGTGGCGTCGTCGTGGGTGGCGTCGCCGTTGTCGCCGTGGTCGTCGCGGTCCTTCCACCCGTCGTCGTGGTGGTCGTCCCGGCCGCCGTGGTCGTCCTCGTTGTTGTTGTGGCCGTCGTTCTTGCCGCCGTGGTCGTCGCGGCCGCCGTTGCCGTGGTCGTCGTGCGACGGCGGCGTGGTGGGCGAGGGCTTCGGGGGCGTGGTCGGGGTCGTCGGCGTGGGCTTGGGGGTGGTCGTGGGCGTGGTCGAACCCGGAGCGCCCTGGAGCGTCTCGCAGGCGATCCCGTCGCCGTCCTCGTCGAGGTTGTGCGGGTCGCCGGAGCCGGCGCTCACGTAGAAGTCCTGCGCCTCGCGCCAGGTGTCGAAGTCGGAGCAGTTCTTGTCCCCGACCGTCGGCTGGGCCAGCGCGGGTGCGGTGGCGCCGAACAGCAGGGCGGCGGAGACGGTGGCGACCAGCGCCGCGGCGCGGATCACGTGGCGTGCGGGGGCACGAGTGGGCATCGGTGTCCTCTCGAAGGGGGGCCCGGCCGCCGGTTCTTCTCGACGGCCGACCCGCCTATCGCGAGGATTACCTCCGTATTACCGCGTCTCATCCATCTTTGGTATGCGCGGCTGCTAGTCCTTCCGGAGCACGGGCCGCAGGGCCTCCAGGACGTCGACGCTCTCGATGGTCGAGGGCACCGGCTCGTCGGCGCCGTCGGCGATGCCGCGCATGGTCTTGCGCAGGATCTTCCCGGAGCGTGTCTTGGGCAGCGCCGGGACGACCGCGACCTCCTTGAGCGAGGCGACGGCGCCGACCTGGTCGCGCACCATCTGGACCAGCTCGGCGCGCAGCTTGTCCTCATACCCCTCGGCGGAGGCGTCGACGCCGGCCTTGAGGACCACGAACCCGCGCGGGATTTGGCCCTTCATCTGGTCGGCCACGCCGATGACCGCGCACTCGGCCACGTCCGGGTGGCTGGCCAGGACCTCCTCCATGCCGCCGGTGGAGAGCCGGTGCCCGGCGACGTTGATGACGTCGTCGGTGCGGCCCATGACGAACACGTAGCCGTCGGAGTCGATCCGGCCGCCGTCGCCGGTGAGGTAGTAGCCCTCGAACGCCGACATGTAGGACTGCACGAACCGCTCGTCGTCGTTCCACAGGGTGGGGAACGCGCCCGGCGGCAACGGGAGCTTGGCGACGATCGCGCCGTCCTCGCCGGCCGGCACCGGGCGGCCGTCGGTGTCGAGGATCTGGATGTCCCAGCCCGGCAGCGGGCGGGTCGGCGAGCCGGGCTTGATCTCCAGCAGCTCGATGCCCGCGGGGTTCGCCACGATCGGCCAGCCGGTCTCGGTCTGCCACCAGTGGTCGATCACCGGGATGTCCAGCAGCTCGGAGGCCCAGCGGTAGGTCTCCGGGTCCAGCCGCTCCCCGGCCAGGAACAGGTACTTCAGCCCGGACAGGTCGTACTTGCGGGCGTACTCGCCATTCGGGTCCTCCTTCTTCAGCGCCCGGAACGCGGTCGGCGCGGTGAACATGGAGCGCACCCCGTACTCGGACATGACCCGCCAGAACTGCCCGGCGTCCGGGGTGCCGACCGGCTTGCCCTCGTAGAGCACCGTCGTGGCGCCCGCGAGCAGCGGCGCGTAGACGATGTAGGAGTGCCCGACGACCCAGCCGACGTCGGACGCGGTGAAGATCGTCTGCCCGGCCGAGACGTCGTAGACGTTGGGCATCGACCAGGCCAGCGCCGTGGCGTAGCCGCCGCCGTCGCGGACCACGCCCTTGGGCTTGCCGGTGGTCCCGGAGGTGTAGAGCACGTACAGCGGGTCGGTCGACTTCACCGGCACCGGATCGGCCGGCGACGCCTTCCCGACGGCGTCGGCCCAGTCGACGTCGTTGTCGCCCATCGCCGCCTCGGCCTGCGGGCGCTGCAGGATGACCTGCTTGTCCGGCTTGTGCGCGGAGAGCTCGAGCGCCTTGTCCAGCAGCGGCTTGTACTCGATGACCCGCTTGCCCTCGATCCCGCACGAGGCCGACACCACGACCTTCGGCGCGGCGTCGTCGATGCGGACCGCGAGCTCCTTGGCGGCGAACCCGCCGAACACCACCGAGTGCACCGCGCCCAGCCGCGCACAGGCCAGCATCGCGATCGCGGCCTCGGGCACCATCGGCATGTAGATCACCACGCGGTCCCCGGGCCCGACGCCCAGCTCGCGCAGCACCCCGGCGAAGGTGGCGACCTCGTCACGCAGCTGCGCGTAGGTGTAGGTCCGCTTGGTGTCGGTGACCGGTGAGTCGTAGATCAACGCGGCCTGCTCGCCCCGACCCGCCTCGACGTGGCGGTCCAGCGCGTTGTGCGCCACGTTGATCTCCCCGTCGGGGAACCAGCGGTAGAAGGGCGGGTTCGAGTCGTCGAGGGCCCTCGTCGGCGCCTTGTGCCAGTCGAGCGCCTCCGCCGCCCGCAACCAGAACCCCTCCCGGTCCTCCACGCTGGCCCGGAAAACGTCCTCGTACGCGCCCACACCGGCCTCCTGACCTCGAACGTCCTCGCGCTTCCGGCCCCTGACCCTAGGCCGAACCGGGCCTCCGCGGGCGCCGAACTGCCCCTTCGGTGAGGCGACGGACCGTCATGAGTGGTCGACGTAACGTCACCACTCGGATGGCCGATAGGCCGAGCGGCGAGCGAAATCGTTCGTTCGGGTGAGGAACCTACCCCGCCGGCACACCCCGGTCGGGTGATCCATGGTCGGCGAAGGGGTGTGGGTGGACGCTCTGCACCGGGTGCGAGGTGGCCGGGGAGTCGTGGCAGGCCTGGTGGCGGCCGCGGCCGTGCTCGGCCTGGCCGTCGCGCTGCTGCCGTTCGGGTCGACGGGCGCGTCCGGCGCCGAGGACGGCTCCTCCCCCGCGCCGTGCGGTCCCGCCTGGGTCGCGGCCTGGCGGACCAGCCCGCAGGCGGGACAGCCCTTCGACCTGGGCGGTCGGACGTTGCGGATGCTGGTGCGCCCCCAGGCCACCGGTTCCGAGCTGCGCATCCGCGTCTCCAACCGGTTCGGCACGCGGCCCCTGCGGATCGACTCCGCGTCGGCGGCCGAGGCCGGGTCGGGTGCCGCGCTCGTGCCCGGCACCGCCCGCCCGGTCTTGTTCTCCGGCGCGCCGACGGTGGTCGTGCCGCCCGGGGAGGAGCTGGCCAGCGACCCACTGGTGTTCGTCGCCCAGCGCGGCACCCCGCTCGCGATCAGCCTGTACCTGCCGGAGGAGCCGGACCGGGTCGCCGTGCACCCCGTCGCGCTGCAGACCTCGTACGTCTCCGCGCCGGGCGACGTGGCCGACTCGGCCGACCCCGGCCCGTTCGGCCGGACGGTCTCGTCCTGGTTCGTGCTCACCGGCGTCGACGTCCTGGCGCCGCGCGCCGAGAACGCCGTCGTCCTGGTCGGGGACTCGCTCACGGACGGGGTCGGCAGCGACCCCGACCGGGACGACCGCTGGTCCGACGCGCTGGCCGGGCGGCTCACCGGCGGACTCGTCATGCCGGTGCTCAACGCCGGGATCTCGGCGAACCAGCTGCTCGGCGGCGGGACCGGCGAGGCCCCGGCGGCCCGCTACACCGCCGACGTCGCCTCGGTGCCGGGCGCCGCGGACGTCGTCCTGCACATCGGGACCAACGACCTCGCCGCCGGCCGGGACGCCGGGGAGATCGTCTCCGGGCTGGTCGACTACGCCGACCGGGTCCGCGCGGACGGGCGGCGGGTCTTCCTCACCACGATCACGCCCTCGACCGCGGGGGCGCACGGCGCCCCCTTCGCCGTGGTGCAGCGCGAGGCGGTCAACCGGTGGATCCGCACGGAGGGCCCGGCACACGCCGACGGGGTGTTCGACTTCGCCGCCGCGGTGGCCGACCCGGCCGACCCGGCCCGGCTCGCGCCGGCCTTCGACGCCGGCGACGGGCTGCACCTCTCGGCGGCGGGCTACCGGGCGCTGGCCGCGGCCGTCGACCCGGCGCGGCTCACCGGCAGCCCGTGCCTGGCCGGGGGCGACGCGGCGAGGGTGCTGGTCTCGGCGCCGCGATGAGGAAATGCTGGTCGCTTCGCGCGGTGGCTGCGCTGAGCGCCTACCGCCGGCGGCGGAGCCGCAGCTGGGCCCGCCGGCCCGCCTCGGCGGCGGTGACGGGCATCGGCCCGGTCGGGGCGTCCTCCTGCTCGAGCCGCTCGAGCACCCACTCCGTGGCCAGCGCGCCGGGAGAGGTCCCGCGCTCGTCGGCCACGCGACGGAGCTGCTCGATCCGCAGCGCCGGCAGCCGCAGCTGGAAGACCTGGGCGGTCCCGAACCGGCCGGTCGTCTCCGTGGCGCCCGGCTCGGCGTCCGGGGCGAGGGCGGCCAGGTAGGAGTCGAGCTCGGGGTCGTGCTGCTCCAGCTCGGGCCCGGCGGCCCTGCGGGCGGGCGCGCCGTGGCGCGACGGGCGTCGTTCCCGGAAGCCGGCCATGCGGGGAGCGTAGCGGCGTCACGTCACCCGGACGCACGAACGGCACCCCCGACCGGGGGTGCCGCCCGGTGGAGCCGGGGTCAGGCCAGTGAGTAGCCGGCCTCGACGACCGCGGCCTCGATCTCCGCCCGGCCGATCTCGCGGTCGGCGGTGACGGTGACGGCGCCGCTGGCCAAGTCGACCTCGACCGAGCGGACGCCGGCGACCTCGCCGACCTCCTCCTGCACCGAGCTGGTGCAGTGCCCGCAGGTCATGCCGACGACCGTGACGGTGGTGCGGAACGGGGTCTCGACGCTCATGGGTGGGGAGCCTCTCGTGCGGATCGGACAGCGGGTGGTCAGGACTTGACGAGCCGGGCGATGGCGTCGGCGGCTTCCTTCACCTTCGCCGCGCCCTCCTCGGGATCGTTGCGGGCCGCGTCGACGACGCACCCCGCCATGTGCTCCGAGAGCAGCTCGAGAGCGAAGGACTGCAGCGCCCGGGTCGCCGCGGAGACCTGGGTGAGCACGTCGATGCAGTACACGTCGTCGTCCACCATGCGCTGCAGGCCGCGGATCTGGCCCTCGATGCGGCGCAGCCGCCGGAGATGGGCCTCGCGGGCGTCGGAGTAACCGGGCATCGCGTTCCTCCCTGGGTCGCCCGTGTGTCGCTCTCGGGACAAGCATACCCCGAGGGGGTAAGTGGGTCCGGCTACACCGTTGTTCGCACCGTGGCGATCGTGTGACGCACCGTCGCGGTGCTCACCCGGGAAGGGGCATGCGATGCGGGTCTCGGATGGGTAACGTTCCGGCCACGGCCACGGGGGTGGCCGCAGGGTGTACGCCGGTCACGGGGCGCGGCGTCGGTCGGGGGATCGGCGGTCGTGCGTTCCGCCGTGCCCGTCTCCGCCCGCGGGTCACCCCGGGGCGCCAGGGGTCACGACCGAAGGGGAGACGTCGTTGAGCGGGATCGACAGTGTGCGGGGCAGTTCTGTCAACGGGCTCTCGAACGGGGTCGCCGGCGGGGAGGACCGGACCTCGGGGTCGATCCCCGGTCCGCGCACCGCGGCCGACGCCTACCGGGTCTCCGACGACGAGGTGCACCGCGCCCGGCTCGTGGTCGCGGAGAACTCGCAGGACCCGGACGATCTCCGGCTGCTGCTGGACATGCTCGGCCTGGTGTCCGGCAACCCCGACCTGCCGCCACCGGTCTGCCGCTGAAGGTGTACCGCAGGTCACAAACGCCGCCGACCGGGCCGAACGGGCGCGATCGACGCCCTCGCACGCGGTGTGACCTGCGGAAACACAGTAATAGGGGGGCGATTTTGGGCGGCGTGGGGGCGTGTCATATAGTTTCCTCGCTCCCAACGGACAGCCGTTGGAGGTCGAGGAACACCAGCGGTGATCCGAGCCCCCATCGTCTAGCGGCCTAGGACTCCGCCCTTTCAAGGCGGCAGCGCGGGTTCGAATCCCGTTGGGGGTACGGTAGGTCCATACAGCAAGGCCCAGTGGCGCAGTTGGTTAGCGCGTCGCCCTGTCACGGCGAAGGTCGCGGGTTCGAGTCCCGTCTGGGTCGCTTCACCATCCGGTTCCCCTCGGAGCCAGGGCCAGGTAGCTCAGTTGGTACGAGCGTCCGCCTGAAAAGCGGAAGGTCGGCGGTTCGACCCCGCCCCTGGCCACACCTTCTCCCACGGCCCGCGTCCTGCGCGGGCCGTTCGTGTCTGGCCGGCCGCGTGATCTCCTGCAGAACGCGGTCCACGGCCGTCGGCAGTGCGGAGTTGAGCTCCCACAGCACACCACTCCCGCGCGGATCCGTGAGCAACAGGTCCGCCACTTCGGTCGGCGGAGCGCGTCAGTGCGGCATGCAGCTCGGTCTCGTCCGGGGCGGTCGGGGTCTCGATCCCGCGGTGGATGAGCAGGGCGTGTTCGAGGTTGTCCAGTCCACCAGGTGCGGGCCGAGCCGCAGGATCTGCCCGACGATGATCCACGTCGCGACGAGGGCTCCGAGGCTCCACCACGTCAGCCCGACGAACGACACGAACAGCACCGCCAGCGTCACCCCGGAGACCGCGCTCAGCACCCGCTGCACTCCGTTGACCAGCGTGCTCGCCGGCGTCGCCTGCATGACGAGCAGCGCGGTGAGCGCCGCGATCAGCGGGGGCGGGTAGTGCAGCCCGAGCAGCTGGGCCACGAGGAATGCGGCGACCGCCGCCCCGTGAGCCGCCCGGCCCGGACCAGTGCCGACCGGTCGCGCTCGCGAACGCGGCGCAGCAGGTCGCCGCCGAGTCGCCGCAGCGCCCGCGCCGCGTTCTCCGTCATCTGCCACCGCCCGTCCCGGCAGAGCCTGCGGCCGCGGGGGCCACCGGACAAGGCCGTCCGCCCGACCGCCTGAGCCTTGACTGTTTCTGAAACCGGTTTCATCATGGGCGAGCCGGTCGTCGGGAGGGGAGAGGAACGCGTGTCGATCCGTGAGGTCGCGACCCGGGCCGGGGTGTCGCCCGCGACCGTGTCCCGCGTCTTCACCCGGCCGGACGCGGTCGCCCCGGACACTCGGGACCGGGTCCTCGCCGTCGCGCAGGAGCTGCGCTACACCCCGCATCCCGTCGCCCGCTCGCTCGCCCGGCGCCGCACCGGGAACCTCGGGATCGTCGTGCCGGACATCGCGAACTCGTTCTCCGCCGTCGTCACCAAGGCCGTGCAGCAGGAGGCCGCCCGCGACGGTTACGCCCTGTTCGTCTCCGGCTCCGACGAGCGTGCCCAGGACGAGGAGCAGTGGGCGCGGGCGATGGCCCCGCAAGTGGACGGGTTGATGCTCGTCTCCCCGCTGATGTCGGACGAGGCGCTGCGTGAACTCGCGGACATCCCGCTCGTCCTGTCGAACCGGCTGCTCGATGCGCTGCCCGCCGTCGTCACGGACGCCTCGGATGCCGTGGGGCATGCCGTCGAGCACCTCCATGCGCTCGGTCACCGCGAGATCGTCTACCTCGCCGGACCGGACGGCTTCGCGAACACCATGCGCCTGCGCGGCTACCACGGCGCCTGCCGGCGGTTGGGGGTGCGGCCCCGCGAGCTCGGGCCGTTCAACGCCCGCTTCGCCGACGGCGTCCGGGCCGCGGACCTGGTCCTCGCCACCTCCGCGACCGCCGTCGTCGCCTACAACGACGAGGTGGCCGTCGGCGTGCTCAACCGGCTGGCGGACCGCGGCCTGCGGGTGCCGGACGACCTGAGCGTCGTCGGTGTCGACGACACCTCGCTCGCCGAGATGGTCACTCCCCGGCTGACCACGGTGCGGCTGCCGGCCGCCGAGTCCGGGCGGGTCGGCGTGCGGATCCTGCTCGACCTGATCGACCGACGGCCCGCTCCGGCGGAGCCCGTGCGCCTCGCGGCGGAGCTGATCGTCCGGTCGAGCACCGGGCCGGTGCGGCACGGTGAGTGACCCGGGAGCCCGCCAGGAGGGCGTCGAGCGGCGGTCCTGGATCCTCACCAGGCTGCGCTCCCTGGGCTTCCTCTCGGTCGCCGACCTGGCGCGCGAGCTCGGCGTCACGCCGATGACCGTGCGTCGTGACCTGCACGCACTCGAGTCCGCCGGGCAGGTGCGGATGGTGCACGGCGGCGCGGCACTCACGCCGGGGGAGCTGCACACCCCTGCCTTCCCGGAGGACGGCCACAGCGCCGGTCGCTTGCGCGTCGCGGAGCGCGCCGCGACGTCGGTCGACGACGGGGATACGATCGCCGTCGACGCGGGGCCGACCGCCCTCGCGCTCGCCGGGGCGCTCCGACCGAGCTTCTGTGGATCGCTCATCACGCACTCGATGCCCGTGCTGGCCCTGATGGCCGCGCGGCGGTACACCTCGCGCACGGTCGCCCTCGGCGGGGAACTGCTCGGGGATCGGCACGCCTTCGTCGGCCCGGCCACCGAGGCGGCCCTCGACCGGCTCCGGGCGCGCACGTTCTTCTTCGCGCCCTCCGCCGTCGACGCCCGTGGAACGTACGCGCACTCGCCCGCCGAGGCGAGCGTGCAGCGCAAGCTGGCGGGCATCGCGGACGAGGTCGTCCTCGTGGCGACGACGGACGTGTTCGTGGCCTCCGCACCGGCCCGCGTGACGGACCTGGCGCCTCTCCATCGGGTGGTGACCGACCGGCCCCCGCCGCCGCCGGTCGCGGCCGCATTGCGAGCGGCAAAGGTGCCGCTCGACGTGGTCGGATGCAGTTGACCATCCATTCCCGACACATTCTCCCGGCGTGTTCGCAAAGCGACAAGAATTGTTCGAACCAGAACGTGGCCTCGTGTTGCGCGGGTCACATTCGCTACTTAGCCTCCTGGTCACGCCGCCGTCGAGATGATCTCGGCGGGCGTGTCAGATGTTCTGAAGAATGTCGTGAGTCGAGGGGAAGAGACGCCAATGACGGCGAGTCGGTCGGCCACATCGTCGGGGTCGCACAATAGGTTCCTGATCAAGCTGACGGTAATCTCCACACTCGGCGGCCTGCTCTTCGGCTACGACACCGGCGTGATCTCCGGTGCCCTGCTCTACATGAAGACGGACCTGCAGCTGACGTCCTTCACCGAGGCACTGGTCGTCAGCTCGCTGCTGTTCCCGGGCGCCGCCTTCGGTGCGCTGCTGGGAGGGCGGCTGTCGGACAAGCTCGGGCGCAAGGGCAGCCTGCTCGTCTGCGCCGGCCTGTTCCTGGTCGGTGCGCTCGTCTGTGCGCTGGCCCCGAACGTCGCGGTCATGACGGTCGGCCGCATCCTGCTCGGCTTCGGGGTCGGCGCGGCGGCCGCCACCTGCCCGCTCTACCTGGCCGAGATGGCGCCCGCGGACCGCCGCGGCCGGATGGTCACGATCAACGAGCTGATGATCGTCACGGGGCAGTTCCTGGCCTTCGCGATGAACGCGCTGCTCGACCACCTGATCAAGGACCCGCACGTGTGGCGCTGGATGCTCGCCGTCGCGGTCGTCCCGGCCGTCGCCCTGTTCGTGGGCATGTTCTTCCTGCCGGACTCCCCGCGGTGGTACGCGGTGCGCGGCCGGCTCGAGGAGACGAAGCGTGTCCTCGCGTTGAGCCGGGACGAGGCCGAGGCCGCCGAGGAGTACAACGTCATCGCGGAGCACGCGAAGCGGGACCTCGCCGAGGACAAGGGCGCGGCGATGCGCGACCTGCGGGCGTTCCCCTGGATGCGGCGGATCCTCTGGATCGGCTGCGGGCTCGCCACCGTGCAGCAGGCGACCGGCATCAACACGGTGAACTACTACGCACCCACGATCCTCGAGTCGACGGGCCTGGGCGCCAGCGCGTCGCTGGTCCTGACGATCACGGTGGGCGTGGTGGCGATCATCGGTACGGTCCTCGGGATCATCCTGCTCGGCTACATCAACCGCAGGCCACTGCTGCTCACCGGGTTCAGCGGCGTCGCCATTGGGCACGCGGTGCTGGGACTGTCGTTCCTGCTGCCCGAGTCCACCGGGCGCAGCTACCTGATCCTCGCCGCGATGCTGATCGTCGTGTTCTTCGTCCAGACCTTCATCGGCACGCTCGTCTGGCTCCTGCTGTCGGAGATCTTCCCGATGACGATCCGCGGCTTCGCCATGGGGATCGCGGTGTTCGTGCTGTGGACGGTCAACGCGGCGATCTCCTTCGCCTTCCCGCCGCTGGTCGCGGCCCTCGGGGCGAGCGCCACGTTCGGGCTCTTCGCGGTCATCAACGTCGGCTCCATCCTGTTCGTGCAGCGGTACGCGCCGGAGACCCGCGGCCGGAGCCTGGAGGAGCTGGAGGACCAGCTCCGGCGGAACGACTGGAAGCAGGCGGCGCGGTCCGCGCCGGTCGACGCCCACGGATCCTGACTCCCCGGCGGACTCGCCCGGCCGCCGTTGGGGCGGCCGGGTGATGTCCGCCCCGGGCGGGTGTTCCCGCGGTACCGGGCGATCCCGTCGAGCTCGCCGGGGCGGACGCCCGTGCTGCCGGCCCACCCTCGACGGTCAGCTGGTGGCCCTACCGCGGCGGGAGTACGGCGCCCCGTCGATCCGCGACCGGTGCGGTAGCGCGCGTGCCCGCCCTGGCCCGATTCGCCCGCGCCCCTGCGCTGCCACCCTCGGGACACCGCACCGAGGAGGGGACATGACGACCGTGACCGCCCGCCCGCGCGCCGGGCGCGACCCGATGCGCCTGCCCGTGCCGCGCCGGGTTCGCCTGGGCCTGCTCGTGGTGCACATCGTCGCGACGGCGGCGTGGATCGGGCTCGACGTCGCCCTCGCGGTCCTGGTCTTCGTGCCGATGCTCGACGCGTCGTGGACCGCGGTCTGCCACCAGGTGCTGCCGCTGCTGTTCTGGCCCCTGCTCACGACGGCGCTGCTGAGCCTGGTCAGCGGGACCGCTCTGGGGCTCGTCACGCGCTGGGGGCTGGTCCGGCACTGGTGGGTGGCGGTCAAGCTGGTGATGAACCTGCTGCTCGTGACGCTGATCGTGGTGCTGCTGGGGCCCGGGCTGGCGGACGCCGGGAGGCACGGCCGGGCCCTCGCCGCGGGCCTGCCCGACGTCGGCGAGGTCCCGCGGCTGTTCATGCCCCCGAGCGTGTCGATCACCCTGCTGGTCCTGGCCACGGTGCTGTCCGTGTGGAAGCCGCGCGGCCGGGTCCGGAAGACCTGATCAGCCGACGTGCCGGATCCGCGGCCACAGCGCGGACCAGTTCGCCACCGGGTCCCGGCACACCCACACCGTCCGGCCCTGCTCCTGGTTGTCGAGGCCCACGCCGTTGTCGATCACCGCGGCCGGCTCCACCGAGGCGAACCACTGCCGCAGGACCGCGGGCCCGTAGCCGACGGCCACGGCGGTGGTGGCGTCGTCGGGCGGCGGCCCCCAGTCCGCGTAGGAGTTGTGCCCGCTGACCACCGGGATCCCCGGCGCGTACCGCTGCACCGCCCCGGCCTCGCCGTAGTTGCCGGTCAGCACCACGGTCCCGGGTGGTTGCGCGGCGATCACCCCGGAGACCGTCGAGGTGAGCTCCGGCCATCCCACCGTCTCGCCGACGTCGGCCACCATCGCCGTGACCGGGGTGTCCTTCAGCTCGGCGACCGGGACGACGGGCAGCATCAGCACGACGTTGGTCAGCGCACTCAGCACGAGGGCACCGCCGAGCAGGCCGGCCCGCGCGCGCCCGGCCCGCGCCCAGCGCAGGACCGGCGCCGCGCCCGCGGCCAGCAGCACGGGGTAGAGCCCGCAGAGGTAGTACGGCTTGCCGCCGGTGGCCATGACGAGCACCACCAGCACCGCGTAGGCGACGGGGAAGAGCCGGTACCGCCGGCTGCGCCAGAGCGCCACGAGCCCGGCGACCCAGACCGGCACGAGCAGCGGCGAGACCAGCACCACCTGGAAGGGGACGACGAGCCACCACGGCTCGCTCGAGGTCGACCCACCGGCCGCGATCGACCTCGACAGTGCCAGCTGCGGCCACCCGTGCAGCGCCTGCCACACGAGGTACGGGGTCCACAGCGCGACGGCGAGCAGGCCCGCGCCCCAGAACCACGGATCACGCAGCGGCCGCCGCGGGCCCGCGACCACCAGACCGACGAGGAGGCCGAACAGCAGGAGGGCCACGAGCACCTTGTTCTGCAGCCCGATGCCCGCGGCGAGCCCGACGAGGAGCCACCGCGGCCCGCCCGTGGGCAACGCCCGCACCGCGAGCCAGGCGACCACCGCCCAGGCCAGCAGGTCGAACGTGGTGGTCGAGAGCAGGTGGCCGGTCTGCAGCACGATCGCCGAGACCGCGACGCAACCGGCCGCCAGGACCTGGGCGCCCCGGTGGCCGCCGAACTCGCGGGCCAGCAGGGCGGTGACCACCACGAGCAGGCCCATGAACAGGGCAGGTAGTACCCGCAGCCCCACGAGCGAGTCCCCGGCCACCGCCGTGGCCAGCCGCGCGAACAACGGCGTGAGCGGGCCCTGGTCCACGTAGCCCCAGGCGGGGTGCCGGGCGGCGGCGAGGAAGTAGAGCTCGTCCCGGTGGTAGCCGTAGCCCCCGGCCGCGACCAGCAGGACCACCACGAGCAGCGCGGCGATCGCCCGTACGGCGCCTCGGGCGAAGGGCGGGCGCCCGGCTGTGTCCTCGGTCGCACTCGGTGACTGCATCTCGTTCGCCGGAGGCACCTCCGCCCGGCCGAAGCGCGGCGTTTCGGATTCGGAAGCCGTGCCCGATCGGGGTGCACTCATCCCCGTGTCGGGAAGCGCTTGTCACGAAGCGTGACACGGCCAAAGGATATGCGGCCAAACGGGTCATGATTCACTGCAAAGAGTGACAGCCTTCGGAGGGATGAGGTTGACATTCGCGCCGGAGCATGCCCGAAGAGAGCAATATCCTTACCGAAAGTAATGCCATACACACGATGGTGGTAAATGGCTCGGTAGTTCGGTCGGGGGCCGGATAGCTTTTCCGTCATCAGCGGGGCTCCCCAAGTCACACGCTGAAACACGATGGGTCCATCAACCGGATCCCCGTACGTAACAGGAGAAGCACTGTGCTGAAGAAGGCTGGGATCGTCACCGTCGGCGTCGCTGCGAGCCTCGTTGCGGTGTCCCCGCTCGCGTTCGCCGGTGAGAAGGGCCACGGCCACCACGAGGCCGACAAGGACATCAAGAACGTCGGTGTGATCAGCGACGGCGGCTCGTCCGCCAACGGCCTCATCGCCGTGAACGCGCTGAACGACGCCGAGGTCCTCAAGAACGTCAACGTCTGCGGCGTGGACGTCGACGCGGCCCTCAGCGTGCTGGGCATCCTGGGCGGCCAGGCCGTCAACGACGCCGCCCCGAACAGCACCTCGTGCGACGCCGGCGACGCCACGGTCCTCAACCAGGACTGATTGCGAGACGCTCAGCGTCCAACCGGGGATGACGCACCGGACCCGCTTTCCGGGTCCGGTGCGTCCCTGCGTTCTCGGCCCCTTTCCCGCCGCGCCCCGAGATTTCTCGTCGGCGCCGCGGAAACGGCTCAGGAACCGGGCGGCAGCTCCATCGGCAGCCCGAAGAACTCGAAGAGCTTGGCGTCGAGGAACGTGCTGATCCCGGCGATCCGGTCGCCCTCGATCCGCAACACCTGCAGGCCCCACGGCCGGTGCACGCCGTCCGGGTGCAGCCGGTACTGCCCGAACGCCGGAGCGCCGTTGGCGAAGGTGGGCAGCATCCGCGAACCGCGGCACGCCGCTCCCGGGCCCAGCATCCAGGCGAGGATGTCGTCCCGGCCCTTGAGCCAGAGCTCGAGCGGGGGCATGTTCTGCTCGGCGTCCTCGTGCAGCAGTGCCACCAGCGCCTGCATGTCGTAGCTCTCGAACGCCGCCACGTACTTGGCGAGCAGCTCCACGTGCTCCTCGGGCGGCGGGGACGACGCCGCCTCGTCCGCCTCGCCGATCCCGCGGTCGTCGAGCGTGGCCCGTGCCCGCTGCAGGGCGCTGTTGACCGACGCCACCGACGTGCCGAGCAGCTCGGCCACCTCGGCCGCCTTCCAGCACAGCACCTCGCGCAGGATCAGCACGACCCGCTGCTTCGGCGGCAGGTGCTGCAGCGCGGCCACGAACGCCAGCCGGATCGACTCCCGGGCCACGGCGGTGTCCGCCGGGTCCGACCCGGACGGGGTGACCCGCGCGTCGGGCATCGGCTCGAGCCACGTGTCGTCCGGCAGCGGCTCGCGCAGGTTCTCCGCCCTCGGTTCGGACGGCCCCCCGAAGTCCATCGGCACCGCCCGGCGCTTGCGCCCGTTCAGCGCGTCGATGCAGACGTTCGTGGCGATGCGGTACACCCACGAGCGCAGCGAGGAGCGCCCGTCGAACTTGTCCAGGGCCCGCCAGGCCCTGATCATCGTCTCCTGCACCGCGTCCTCGGCCTCGAACGAGGAGCCGAGCATGCGGTAGCTGTAGCCGGTCAGCTCGGCGCGGAAGCGCTCGAGCTGCGCCTCCAGCTCCGTGCGGTCCGGCGGCGTCGACACCGCGGCCGACGTGGTCGTCGTCGCGCTCATGACCCGGGTCCCCCCTCGGCTCGGCGGGCCGGAGTGGGAGTGTCCGGCCTCACCCACGTGAGTGTGCCCGCTCCCCCCGACAAAATCAGGTGCGTATCGGCGACCCGTCCGTTTCCGACCGCCCGGCGGCCGGACGGACCCCGACGGGGCACGGTCGTCGACGCTCCCCGTGATCTCGCGAGGACCCCGGGTGACGACGTGGAAGCGAAACCACGGGTGGGGGCACGAGCGCCGGCTGCTCAGCGGCGTGCCCCGACCCGGGGCCGCACCTTCTCCTACTCGATGCGGGGGGACCTCACTTGACCGTGTAGCCGGCGTCGACCGGCAGCGTCACCCCCGTGATGTAGCGGGCCTCGTCCGAGGCGAGGAAGAGGATCGCGTTGGAGATGTCGATCGGCTCGACCCACGGCACCGGCAGCGCGTTCGTCGACTCGAAGATCGGGGCGGCGGACTCCCGGGTCGGGTTCGGGTTCTCCGGGTCGAACAGGCCCCAGGTCTTCTCGTTCTGGATCATGACCGTGTCCACGCCCGTCGGGTGCACCGTGTTGCAGCGGATGGAGTGCGCGGCGAACTCGTTCGCGATCGTCCGCATGATCCCGACGACGCCGTGCTTGGCCGCCGTGTAGTGCACCGTGTTCGGCGTGCCCTTGAGTCCCGCGGTGGAGCTGGTGATCACGATCGAGCCGCCGCGGCCGCCGTCGACCAGGTGGGGCAGCGCGGCCCGGCAGGTGTTCCAGACGCCGGTCAGGTTGATGTCGATCATCTCGCGCCAGGCCGCGTCGGTGAGCTCGAGCGCCGGCTGGATCTCGAAGACGCCGGCGTTGGCGCACACGATGTCCAGCCGCCCGAGCTCGGCGACCCCGGCGTCGACCGCCGCCTGCAGCGCGTCCGGGTCCCGGACGTCGGCCTTGGTGGTGAGCACCCGCCGGTCGAGCTCCTCGATCAGCCGCGCGGTCTCCGCCAGGTCCTCCTCGGTGGCCGGCGGGTACATCTCGATGCTCTTCACCGGCTCGCAGATGTCGACGGCGATGATGTCCGCGCCCTCCTGCGCGAGCCGGAGCGCGTGGCTGCGGCCCTGGTTGCGGGCGGCGCCGGTGACGAACGCGACCTTCCCCTCGACGCGCCCGGTCATCGGACGACGAACCCGGCGTCGACGGGCAGGGTCGTGCCGGTGACGTAGCGGCCCTCGTCGGACACCAGCCAGGCGATGGCGTTGCTGACGTCCCGCGCCTCGATCACCGGGACGTCCATGAGGTTCGCGAGGGCGTCGCCGACGTCCGCGGACTCCTCCAGGAACTTCTCGACGACCGGGTTCACGATCATCGGCGTGTTGACGCCGGTCGGGTGCACGGAGTTGACCCGGATGTTGTGCGGCGCCAGCCAGTGCGAGAACGTCCGCATGAGCCCGACGACGCCGTGCTTGGCCGCGCAGTACCCGTCCATCGCGCCGCTGCCGTCGCCACCCCGGCCGGTGAGGCCCTGGGTGGAGCTGGTCAGCACGATCGCGCCGCCCCGGCCCTGCTCGATCATGGTGGGCGCGGCCGCGTGCACGGTGTTCCAGACGCCGGTCAGGTTGATGTCGATCAGGGTGCGGAAGACGGCGGCCTCGTTCCCGTCCTCGGCCGTCCCGATCGACGCGATGCCGGCGTTCGCCAGCACGATGTCGACGCCGCCCAGTGCCGCGACGCCGTCCGCCACCGCCGCGTTCAGCGCCTTCTCGTCGCGGACGTCGGCCACGTGGGCCACGATCCGGCGATCGAGCTTCTCGACCTCCGCGACCGTCTCGTCCAGGTCCGCCCTGGACGACATGGGGTAGGCGACCGTCTCCACCTGCGCACAGATGTCGACGGCGATGATGTCCGCGCCCTCCTCGGCGAGCCGCAGTGCATGGCTGCGTCCCTGCCCGCGCGCGGCTCCGGTCACCAGGGCGACCTTGCCCTCCAACTTGCCCACGTGTTGCTCCTCCCGGCTTCGTCGCCGTCGGCTGTCGACCGGTTGGTAGACGACCGGCCGCACTGCACCGGGCAGGTAACGCCGTGCCCGGTCGTACGATGACCTCGACGACGGGTGCCGCGTGAGCCCGGTCTCACCGACGTTAGCCCGGCATCCCCGGGCGGAGGAAGGGTCGATGTCCGCTGTTGCTGAAGATCCCGGGGCGGGCACGCGTCGCGCCGGGCGCCGACCGGTGACGAGTCGCTCGGAGATCGAGCACATCGCCCTGGACCTGTTCAGCGAGCGCGGCTTCGACACCACGACGGTCGACGACGTCGCGCACGCCGCCGGGATCGGCCGGCACACCTTCTTCCGTTACTACGCGTCGAAGAACGACGTGCCGTGGGGCGCGTTCGACGAGATGCTCGACCGCATGCGGGAGCGCTTCGCCGCGCTGCCCGCGGAGGTGCCGGTCATGGAGGGCATCCGCGCCACGGTCCTCGACTTCAACGACGTCCCGGCGGACGAGCAGCCGTGGCACCGGCAGCGGCTGCGGCTGATCCTCGAGACGCCGACGCTGCAGGCCCACTCCACGCTGCGGTACGCCGAGTGGCGGCGGGTGGTCGCGGACTACGCGGGGGAGCGGCTGGGGCAACCCGCCACCGCCCTGCTCCCGCGCACCCTCGGCCACGTCTGCCTCGGCGCCGCCCTCTCCGCCTACGAGCAGTGGCTCCGCTCCGAGAACGTCGAGCTCAGGGACCTGCTCGACGAGGTCATGCACGCCCTGGAGAACGGCTTCGCCGACACCCGCGTGAACTGACCGCGAGTCGGGAGAAGTGGCGCCGCGGGTCGGGAGAAGTGGCACCGCGGGTCGGGAGAAGTGGCGCCGCGGGTCGGGAGAAGTGGCACCGCGGGTCGGGAGAAGTGGCGCCGCGGGTCGGGAGAAGTGGCGCCGCGGGTCGGGAGAAGTGGCGCCGCGAGTCGCGCTGTGTGAGTCGAGCAGTCGCCTCCCGCGAGTCGCGCGGGCTGGCGCCAGGGCGGGTCGCCTTCGTGATCATTGCGAGTGGGACGTGGATGCGGCTCGGGCGACCAGAACGTCACCCTCGCGGTGATCAGCAGGCGAGAGATCGTCGCGAGTGGTGACTGAGGGCTGTCCAGGGGACCGTGGCGTCACTCTCGTGACGATCACGAGGAAGATCGCTGGTTGTGGTACATATCGGCCGCAGGTAGCCCGGATCCACCGCGAGCGGTGATCATGTGCGCCTCGCGGCGTGTTCCGGCGGGCGGTGGCTACGGCACGAAGCCGTGGGCCAAGGCCTGCGAGTGCTCGGCTTGCCTCGAGCCGGGCGCCACGGCCGTCATGACGGTGGCGAGTGGTGCGTGATGGCTGCTCGTCCGACCGTGGTGTCACTCTCGAAGTGATCCTGAGGCTGATCGTCGGTTGCGGTGCACGGCGGCCACAGGCGGCTGGGATCTACCGCAAACGGTGATCATGGTGGGACTCGCGACCATTTCGGCTGGTGTGGTTGCGGCACACAGGCAAGTCGGCGGTCGAGGCCTGCGAGCGGCCCTGGCGTGCCGCGAGCAGAGCGCCTCGGCACTCATGATCGTTGCAAGCGGGGTGTGAGGGCTGGTCGGGCGACCGTCACTGCACTCTCGTGGCGATCACCCAACCCGTCGGCGCCACTTCAGGGGGGCGGGCGTGACGCGGCCCGGTCGCCGAGGAGCCGGGCGACCGGGCCACGAGGTGTGCGGGGTCCGGTCAGCCGACCGGGGCCGTGGGGGCGGTGTCGCCCGGGGCCGCGGGTGCCGGGGCGGGCACGGCGGCCGCGGGGTCCGGGGCCGGCGGGAGGGCCGGGTCGGGAACCGCGGGGAGGGCCGGGTCGGCGGGCAGTGCCGGGACGGCCGGGGCGTCGACCGGCAGCGCGGGGTCGACCGGCAGCGCGGCGCCGGGGTCGGGGATCGGCGGGAGGGCCGGGTCGGGGACCGCGGGCGCGGGGTCGGCCGGGAGCGGGGGGACCGCGGGGGCGTCGACCGGGAGGGCCGGGTCGACGGGCAGAGCCGGGTCCGCGGGCAGGGCCGGGTTCGCGGGCAGGGCCGGGTTCGCGGGCAGGGCCGGGTTCGCGGGCAGGGCCGGGTCCGCGGGCAGGGCCGGGTCGACGGGGAGAGCGGCTCCCGGGTCAGGCACGGCCGGCGGGGCCGGCAGCGGCGGGAGCTGCGCCGGGTCGGCGGCGGTGACCTCCTGCTGGGCGACCGGGGCAGCGGCCGCTGGGTCGCCCACCGTCGGCACGGCACCCGCCGGATCACCCACCGCCGCAGCCGCCGCGGCCGGGTCGCCCACCGCCGGGACAGCGGCAGCCGGGTCGCCCACCGCCGGGACAGCGGCAGCCGGGTCGCCCACCGCCGGGTCAGCCGCGGCCGGGTCGCCCACCGCCGGGACAGCGGCAGCCGGGTCGCCCACCGCCGGGACAGCGGCAGCCGTGTCGGCCGCCGCCGAGAGAGCAGCCGGGTCGGCCGCCGCCGGGAGGGCAGCCGGGTCGGCGGCGACGGGCAGGGTCGCTGCGTCGGACGGGACGGCCACCGGCACGGGGACGACGGCCGTCGGGTCCGGCGGGACCACGCCACCGAGCAGGCCGGGCAGGAGACCCTGCAGGCCCTGCAGGACGTCGTTGAGCAGGCCGCCCACCGGCGTCTCCGGCACGGCCGGCACGACGGGTACCGCCGGTACCGCCGGTAACGCGGGTACGGCCGGCGCGGCGACCGGGGGCAGCTGGTCGGCGACGGGTGCGGCGGACGCCGTCCCCGCTCCGAGGACGGCGACGCTGCCGCCGGTCGCCACCGCGACGAGCGAGAGCGCGATCTTCTTCCGCACGGCAAGCCTCCTGATGATCACCCGGCGGGACGGGCGAATCATGCGAAGGGGCCGTGCGGGCTGACCAGAGCCCCACCTCGGGAGCACCATTACCGCACTCACTCTGCGTGAGAGCAGCCGAGTCTGACCACTCGAACCGGCGACCCCGGGCCGGGTGACGCACCCGGCCGTCGTCGCACGGGCGGGCGACGAGGCGCCCGGGCGCGCACGACCCGACGTCACCCGAGGGCGTACGACTGCGATCACCCTCACCCGGTCGGGCGCGGTGTCACCGAACGTGGAGCGGTCTGCCCCGGTCGATCACACCGCGTGCTCGACGGCGGTGCCCCGCGAGAGCCGGTCGAGGCGCCGGGTGGTCGGCCAGCGGACGGAGTGTGCCCACCCGAACACCTCGAAGATGCGGATCAGCCGGGCGGAGATGTCGACCTGCCCGCGCTTGGCGCCGTGCCGGGCGCAGGTGGGGTCGGCGTGGTGGAGGTTGTGCCACGACTCGCCGAAGGAGAGCAGGGCCAGCCACCAGACGTTGGCCGACCGGTCGCGCGCGGCGAAGGGGCGGTCGCCCCAGATGTGGCACACCGAGTTGATCGACCAGGTGACGTGGTGCAGCAGCGCCACCCGCACGAGACCGGCCCACAGCAGCGCTGTCAGCGCGCCGCCGACCGACCAGGTGAGCAGTCCGCCGAGCAGCCCCGGCAACAGCAGGCTGGTGAGGGCGAACCAAAGGAAGTTGTCGCCGACGCGCCGGATGGCGGGGTCGGCGAGCAGGTCCGGCGCGAAGCGGCGGGCGTTGGTCTTGTCGCGCTCGAGCAGCCAGCCCATGTGCGAGTGCCAGAACCCCTTGACCAGCGCGCGCGGCCCGGTGCCGTACAGCCAGGGCGAGTGCGGGTCGCCCTCCTTGTCGGAGTAGGCGTGGTGCCGGCGGTGGTCGGCGACCCAGGACACGACACTGCCCTGCAGGGCCAACGAGCCCGCGACGGCCAGCGCGACCCGCAGCCCGCGGCGCGCCTTGAACGAGCCGTGGGTGAAGTGCCGGTGGTAACCGACCGTCACGCCCAGTCCGCTGACCATGTAGAAGACGACGAAGAGGGCCACGTCGACCCAGCCGAGTCCCCATCCCCAGGCGACGGGGACCGCGGCGGCGACGGCCAGCAGCGGGACGATCATGAACGCGATGACGAGCACGTGTTCGAGGGTCGAGCGACGGCCCTCGGTGGCCGGCTCGGCGGCACGACTCTGCGGGCGGTCGGGGGCGAGGCTGGTCATACGGGCGCCTTCAACGTCGAGGGGTCGGTCGGGGGAGGACCGGCTCCGGCCTCGTCGCGGCGGCGGAGGTCCGCCACGCGACGTGCTGTCGTGTCTTCCCTGCCGGCCCGTCGCGATCGCGGCCGTAGGTCACGGTAGCGCAACGAACCGGACAAGGCCGTGTTGCGGAGATGTCCGTCGGGCGAACGGGAGATCTGCGTCCGGCGTCACGTCCGACCGTGGTAGCGTTCGACCCGGTTGCAGTCGTGTCTTCCTCGATCGTTGAGACAGCGTGCGTGGAACGTGTGACAGCGAGCTCCGCACGTGTGGTCGGGGGACCTGTCCTCTCCCACCGTCGGTCTCCGCGCAACCTCCGGCCGTCGACATGTCGGCCGGATCCGTTCAGTGTGTGGGAGAAAAAAGCTATGCCGCAGGGCACCGTCAAGTGGTTCAACGCCGAGAAGGGCTTCGGCTTCATCGCCACCGACGACAACGGGCCGGACGTCTTCGTCCACTACTCGGCCATCCAGAGCAACGGCTTCCGGACCCTCGAGGAGAACCAGCGCGTCTCCTTCGAGGCCAGCCAGGGCGCCAAGGGCCCGCAGGCCGACTCGGTCACCCCGCTCTGAGCGGCATCTGAGTCTTCTGCTGCCGGCGATCCTCTCGGGGTCGCCGGCAGCGGCGTTCTCAGGCCACGGTGTCCCCGGGCCGCGGTGCCGTCAGTCCTCGAGGCCCCGCAGCCACGCGCAGGTCAGCGCCAGGCCCTCGTCGATCCCGCGCGGCGCGAAGCCCAGCGCGCGGGCGCCCGCGTCGTCGACGTGGACCGGCGGGAACCTGCCGTAGACCTCCGAACGGCGGGCGAAGGTCGACGCGTCGGGCCCGAGCTCGGAGCCCGGCGGGAGCGTCCGGACCCGGTGCGGGGTCCCGAGCATCTCGGCGGCACCGTTCAGCACCCGACCGAACGGCGCGACCTCGCCGCACACCACGTACCGCCGCCCCGGCTCGCCCCGGTCCAGGGCGAGCAGCACGCCCTCCGCGGCGTCCTCCGCCAGCACCCAGCCGATCGGGGCGTCGACGACCTCGGTGATCTCCCCACGCGCCAGGAACCGCAACAGCCCGTTGTAGCTCTGCGGCCCGGCCGGGCTGGGCCCGTAGATGCTGACCGGCACCACGATCGACGCGTCGATCCCCTCCGCGCCGAGCACGAGCGCGTCGGCCTCGGCCTTGGTCCGCGAGTAGGGGTCGGTGAGGACCGGCGGGCCCGACGGCCGCTCGCCCACCAGCCCCGACGCGTCCATCACGGCCGCGCTGCTGCTCACGTGCACGAGCCGGCGCACCCCGGCCCGGCGCATCGCCTCCAGCACGGCCCGGGTCCCGTCGACGTTCACGGCCCGGATCTCCTCGGCCGTGCCGCCGACGACCCCGGCGAGGTGCAGGACCGCGTCGACGCCCTTCAGCGCGGCGTCGAGCGAGCCGGGGTCGCCGAGCCGCCCGACGGCCGTCGGGACGCCCTCGGGCAGCAGGGTGGCGGCCCGGGCGGGGTCGCGCACGAGCGCCCGGACCGGCCGGCCGCGCCGGGCCAGCAGGGCGACGAGCGTGCTTCCGAGGAATCCGGTGGCACCGGTGACGAGCAGCATGGCCCCATCATCGCCGTAGGGCCGTTCGCCGTGTGCCCGTGCGCCGATCGGTCGCAACCTCGAACGGAGTAGCCGCCGATCCCCGGCCGGCGACCGGTGGGCCGCCGACCACCGGTGGGTGACGGACCGGTCGTCGGTGGCGTCCGCCACTCACCTCTGCGTCACGTGCGGTCACCGCGAGCGACCGGCTAACACGAACCCGGTGCCCGCCGATGGTGTTGCATGTGATGTGAGCGACGCCCGGAAGGGCGCGCCGGGTCACGGGTGATCGGTACGGAAGAGGAGATGAGCCGGATGTCGTGGTGGGACAGCTACCGGGCCGTCTACGGCGCGGAGCTGCGGGCGGCCGCCGTCGAGTACGTCGAGCACGGGTGGCCGCTGGTGCCGGGCCCGGGCGCGGACGTCCTGCTCGACACGGGCACGGTGCTCGACGTGATCGAGGTGCCCGCCGAGCTCGGCCGGCAGGTGTGCGCCACGCTGCGTGACCGCGGGATGGTCGTCCCGGTCGCCGCGACGCCGCACGACACGTGGTGGTTCCCGATGACCCCGAACCACCAGCTGCCCGCGGAGCTGTCCCTGCACACGGACGTCGTGCTCCACACGGACGGCATCGGGGTGCTCGCCCCGCCCACCGAACGGCCCGACGGCTGGGTCCAGTGGCGGGTGCGCCCCTCCTTCACCGGCTACGAGGTGCCCGACGCCGCCGTGATCGTCGACGCCGTCCAGGCCGCCGTGCGGCTGCGGTCGGCCGTGGTGCGGCAGCCGGAGACCGTCGGCCGCGCGAGCTAGCCGCTCCCCAGGACCCGGCCGGGTCCGACGGACCACCGTCGGGCCCGGCCGTCGCCATCTCGGGCTGCCATTTCTCAGGTTCGGGCCCGCGCGCCGTTCCGCCGACGGGCACTATGAACCCGTGAGTTCCGACCGTGCCCTCGCCACCGCGCCGTCGCGGCCCGCTGGCGGCAGCAGCATCCCGGCCGGGCTGGGCCTCGGCCCGGAGGCCGAGGAGCAGAAGCGCCGCGACCTGCGGAAGATGAAGCTCGTCGCCACCGGCTTCCTGCTCGGCGCCACGGTGGTGTTCTTCGTGATGCGCTACCTGGAGCTGCACCAGGCGCAGGCCTGGGCCGGGTACGTCCGGGCCGCCGCCGAGGCGGGCATGGTCGGCGCGCTGGCGGACTGGTTCGCGGTCACGGCCCTGTTCAAGCGGCCGCTCGGGCTGCCGATCCCGCACACCGCGATCATCCCGCGCAAGAAGGACACGATCGGCGACAGCCTCGGCGACTTCGTCGGCGAGAACTTCCTGTCCGAGGACGTGGTGCGGGAGAAGCTCGGCCGCGTCGAGGTGTCGTACCGGGTCGGCAGCTGGATCGGGCAGCGGCAGCACGCCGAGCGGATCACCGCCGAGCTGGCCACCGCGGCCCGCGGCCTGGTCACCGTGCTGCGCGACGACGTCGTCCAGGACCTCATCGAGCAGGTCCTGGTCCGCAAGCTGCTGGAGAAGGAGGTCGGGCCGCCGCTCGGCAAGATCCTCGAGGGGATCCTCGTCGACGGCGCCCACCGTCACCTGGTCGACCTCGTGTGCGACCGCGCCTACGACTGGGTCACCGCCAACCAGGAGATGGTGCTGCGGGTCGTGCACGACCGCGCCCCCATGTGGACGCCGCGGTTCGTCGACGACCTCGTCGCGGACAAGCTGTTCAACGAGGTCCAGGGCTACGCGTGGGCGGTCAAGACCGACCCGGAGCACCCGCTGCGGCACGCCATCGACCGCTTCCTCGCCGAGTTCGCCCGGGACCTGCAGAGCGACCCGAAGACGATCGCGCGGGCGGAGCAGGTCAAGCAGCAGATCGTCGACCACCCGGACGTCCAGAAGTTCATCGGGCAGGCCTGGGGCGTGGTCAAGGGCATGATCCTCGACGCCGCGGAGGACCCGTCGAGCGAGCTGCGGGCCCGGGTGCGCGACGGGCTGGTCTCGCTCGGCGCCCGGCTGTCCGGCGACGCCGAGCTGCGGGCCCGCCTCGACGGTTGGCTCGCCGACGCCGCGGGCTACGTGGTGCGGCACTACCGGCGCGAGATCACCACGCTGATCACCGACACGGTCGCGCGCTGGGACGCGGAGGAGACCTCCCGCAAGATCGAGCTGCAGGTCGGCCGCGACCTGCAGTTCATCCGGATCAACGGCACGGTCGTCGGTGCCCTGGCCGGCCTGGTGATCTACACCGTGTCCCAGCTGGTCTTCTGAGGTCGTGAGTGGCGATGGTCGCTATGGCGACCATCGCCACTCACAGGGTGGTGCCCACGGCCAGGCCCAGACCCGCGGCGCCGAGCCCGGCCATGACGGAGCCGACGGCGTTGAGCACGGCGAGCAGGCGCCGGCCCTCCCGGGCGAGGCCGACGGTCTCCCAGCCGAAGGTCGAGTAGGTGGTCAGCGCCCCGCAGAACCCCGTGCCGACCAGCGCGGTCACCGCCGGCGACGTGGCGGCCCCCGCCACCGTCCCGAGCACGAACGAGCCCACGACGTTGATCGTGAAGGTGCCCCACGGGAAGCCCGTCGCGTGCCGCGACTGCACGAGCCGGTCGGTGAGGTAGCGGGCCGGGGCGCCGACGGCCGCGCCGAGCACCACGAGCAGCGGGGTCACCGGCCGAACCTCCGCGCCGCCGCGGCGCCGAGCCAGGTCGCCGCCACGGCCGCGACGAGCGTTCCGGCCAGGTAGGCGACGGCGAGGCCGACGTGCCCGCCCAGCAGGAGGTGCTGGGCGTCGACCGAGAAGGTCGAGAAGGTGGTGAAGCCGCCGAGGACCCCGGTCGCGAGGAACGGCCGCACCAGCGGGTGGGCCGTGCGGAGCTCGGTGACGACCACGAGCAGGACGCCGATCGCGAGGCAGCCGGACACGTTGATGAGGAAGGTCCCCCACGGGAAGGCGCCGGGCGTGGTCGGCAGCCCGAGGCCCACGCCCCAGCGGGCCAGGGCCCCGAGCGCGCCCCCGACCGCGACGGCCACGGTGGCCCGGCCCTGCCCGCGCAGCGGTGCGACGACCGGTGGGCGGGCCGCGGCGTCCGGCGGCGGGGTGCCGTGCACGTCGACACCCTAGAGGGCGGCCGGCGGCCCTGATCCACGCCCGACCGAGCTGATCGATCCAGATCGTGACGAGGGCCACGCCACCTGCGCAAGCATCCCGCTTGCAGCAGCTAGCACGGCCGCGTACGGTCGATCGTGTCCGGGGGAGGTGAGCGTATGTCGGACGACAAGCCGTTGATCGACCAGGCCGTGGGTCAGGTGGGTCACGTCGTCGAGAAGACCGTGGACGACATCGGCTCCTACATCCGCTCCCAACGCGAGGCCGCCCAGGTCTCGTTGCGGCAGCTCGCCCGGACGGCCGGCGTCAGCAACCCGTACCTCAGCCAGATCGAGCGCGGACTGCGCAGACCGTCGGCCGAGATCCTGCAGCAGATCGCGAAGGGGCTGCGGATCTCCGCCGAGGCGCTCTACGTCAAGGCGGGGATCCTCGAGGAGCGGCCTGCCAGCGTCGTCACCGACGCGGTCCTGTCCGACGCCTCCCTCACGGAGCGCCAGAAGCAGGTTCTTCTCGACATCTACCAGTCCTTCCGGCGGGAGAACGACCTACAGGTCGATCCCGACGTCCCGACCGAACAGAGGAAGTGATCACCATGGCCGTGTCGCTGCCGACCGCCGCGGACGTCCGCAAGGTCCGCGAGCAGGCTGCCAAGTCCGCCGCCGAGCAGGCGGAGACCGTCAAGACGCCGCTGCTGGCGGTGCTGGGTGCCGGCGAGTACGCGTACTCGAGCATCCTCGGCGCCTACAGCAACGCCAGGACCGCCGCGACCGCCCAGGCCGAGGCCGCCCAGAAGTTCGCCTCCGAGCTGCCCGGCGAGATCGAGGGCCTGCGCGGCAAGCTGACCACCGAGGAGCTGCGCAAGGTCGTCGAGCTGTGGCGCGCCCGTGCGGAGAAGGCCTACGCCGACCTCGCCCGCCACGGTGCGGGTACCTGGTCCGAGATCCGCGAGCAGCCGCAGGTCAAGCAGGCCTTCACCCAGGTCGAGGAGCTGACCGGCAAGTTCGACGCCCGGGTCGACGCCCTCGTCGACGACGCGCACGACGCCGCCGAGAAGGCCCTCTCGACCCTGACCCGCCAGACCCGTTCGGTCGGCGAGAAGGTGGCCGTCCGCACGCAGAAGGCCGCCGACGAGGTCGCCGAGACCATCACCGAGGTCTCCGCGGACGCGTCGAAGGTCGTCGCCGAGGCGGGCCAGGACGCCGCGAAGGCCGTCGACGAGGCCGGTGACGAGGCCGCCGCCACCACGCGCAGCACCACGCGCCGCGCGGCGAGCCGCACCGCCCCGGTGACCGAGCCGGCTCCGCAGACCGAGACCGCGCCGCGGAGCGAGACCCCGGCCGCGAAGGCCGCGACCCCGGCGAAGACCGCGCCGAAGGCCGCGACCCGCAAGCCGGCCACCCGGCGCCCGGGCCCGGCCAAGTCCGACAGCTGACGCGTCCCGCGTCCCGACGGCCCCGGAGCAGCCCGCTCCGGGGCCGTCGGTCTCTGCGGGGACACCGCTCACGGTGTGCGGGTATGTCCTGATCCCGCCGCCGCACGTAGTCTGGACCGGTGAACGTGTTCACCATGCTCGACCGCCTGGTGCTGTGCGTGATCGGCATCGTGGTCGCGGTGTGCTCGGGTTACGCCTTCGTGCACGCCGTCCGCCAGCGTGCCGACGCCTTCCAGGCGGCCAGCAAGCTGACCAAGAACGCCTGGCTGGGCATCACCGGCGCGGCCGCGCTGTTCCTGCTGGTCATCCCCATCTTCGGGGTGATCTCGTCGCCCAGCCTGCTCGGCGTCGTCGCCTCCTTCCAGGGGCTGCGCAGCGAGCTCACGCTGTTCTGGCTGGCCGGCACCGTCGCGATGCTGGTCTACCTGGTCGACGTCAAGCCGGCCGTCGTCGCCGCCTCGCGGGGTGGCAACAGCTGGTGAGCGTGCTCGGCAGCCTGACCCCGCTCCCCGCCGCCGACCACCCCGAACTGCTCGCCGAACCCGTCGTCAAGGCGCTGTCGCGGCTGCCCGACGCGAGCGGTGTGCTGGTCGCGGAGATCGACCCCGACCTGGCCGACACCGCCGCCTTCTGCGAGGCCTACTCCTCCCCGCCCGAGTTCTCGGCGAACTGCGTGGTCGTGTCGGGCAAGCGGTCCGGCGAGGTCCGGTACGCCGCCTGCCTGGTCCTCGCGACCACGCGCGCGGACGTGAACGGCGTGGTCAAGCGCAGGCTGGACGTCCGCAAGGCCTCCTTCGCCCCGATGGACGAGGCCGTCGAGCTCACCGGCATGGAGTACGGCGGCATCACCCCGCTCGGCCTGCCCGAGGGCTGGCCGCTCCTGATCGCGCCCGAGGTCGCCGCCGCCGAGGCCGTGGTCGTGGGCAGCGGGATCCGGGGCTCCAAGCTCGCCGTCCCGGGTGCCGTGCTCACCGCACTCCCCGGTGCCGAGGTCGTGGAGGACCTGGCCCGACCGGCCTGAGTCGCCCTCGCTCAAGGTTCCTGCGTTCACCCACAGCGGACTTACTTGAACGCTGGAATGAGGCTTGCGGTGTAAGCGTTGACCGGGGCATGACACAGACGCTGAAGCTGCCGGTGCTTCCGCTGACCGACTCGGTGGTGCTGCCCGGCATGGTGGTGCCCGTCCGGCTCGACGCTCCGGAGGTTCAGGCCGCGGTCGACGCCGCGGAGGGCAAGAAGGTCCTCGTCGTCCCCCGCCTCGACGGGAAGTACGCCGCGATCGGTGTGGTCGCGGTCCTGGAACAGATCGGCAGGCTCCCGAACGGGGACCGGGCCGCCGTGGTCCGCGGTGAGACGCGAGCCCGCATCGGGTCGGGGGTGACCGGCCCGGGCTCGGCCCTGTGGGTGGAGGCCGAGACGGTCGACGACTCGCCCGTGACAGGCCGGACCCACGAGCTGGCCAAGGAGTACAAGGCCCTGGTCGTCGGGATCCTGCAGCAGCGCAACGCGTGGCAGGTGATCGACTCCGTCCAGCAGACGACGGACCCGGGGCAGCTGGCCGACCTGGCCGGCTGGGCGAGCTGGCTCGACAACTCCCACAAGCTGGAGCTGCTCGCCGAGACCGACGTGACCCGCCGGCTGGAGAAGCTCCTCGAGTGGACGAAGGAGCACGTCGCCGAGCAGGAGGTCACCGAGAAGATCTCGAACGACGTCCGCGAGGGCATGGAGAAGCAGCAGCGCGAGTTCCTGCTGCGCCAGCAGCTCGCCGCGATCCGCAAGGAGCTCGGTGAGGGCGACCCCGAGGGCGAGGACGACTACCGTGCCCGCGTCGAGGCCGCCGACCTGCCCGAGCACGTCCGCAAGGCCGCGCTGACCGAGGTCGGCAAGCTGGAGCGGGCGTCGGACCAGAGCCCGGAGTCGGGCTGGATCCGGACCTGGCTGGACACGATCCTCGACATGCCGTGGCACGAGACCACCGTCGACACCGACGACCTGGTCGAGGCCCGGCGGATCCTGGACGCCGACCACGCCGGCCTCGACGACGTCAAGGAGCGGCTGGTCGAGTTCCTCGCCGTCCGCTCGCGGCGCAACCGCAAGGGCCTGGACACCGTCGGCGGCCGCGGCTCGGGTGCCGTGCTGGCGCTCGTCGGGCCGCCCGGCGTCGGCAAGACGTCGCTGGGTGAGTCCGTGGCCCGCGCGCTCGGCCGCAAGTTCGTCCGCGTCGCCCTGGGCGGCGTGCGCGACGAGGCGGAGATCCGCGGCCACCGGCGCACCTACGTCGGCGCGCTGCCCGGCCGCATCGTCCGCGCGGTCCGCGAGGCCGGCACGATGAACCCCGTCGTGCTGCTCGACGAGATCGACAAGGTCGGCAGCGACTACCGCGGCGACCCGTCCGCGGCCCTGCTCGAGGTGCTCGACCCGGCGCAGAACCACACGTTCCGCGACCACTACCTCGAGGTGGACCTGGACCTGTCGAACGTGCTGTTCCTCGCGACCGCGAACGTCGGCGAGGCCATCCCGGGCCCGCTGGCGGACCGCATGGAGGTCGTGACGCTCGACGGCTACACCGAGCAGGAGAAGATCGCGATCGCCCGCGACCACCTGCTGCCGCGGCAGGTCGAGAAGGCCGGCCTGGAGCCGACGGACGTCGAGTTCTCCGAGGTCGCGCTGGGCATGATCGCCGCCGAGTACACCCGCGAGGCGGGCGTGCGGCAGCTGGAGCGGGGCCTGGCCAAGGTCCTGCGGAAGGCCGCCGTCGGGCTCGACTCGGGGCAGGAGGCGCCGATCCACGTCGACGCCGACACCCTGGTCAAGTACCTGGGCCGGCCGAAGTTCACCCCGGAGTCGGCGGAGCGCACCTCCGTCCCGGGCGTGGCGACCGGCCTGGCGGTGACCGGCGCGGGCGGCGACGTCCTGTTCATCGAGGCCACCAAGATGGACGGCGACCCCGGCCTGACGATCACCGGCCAGCTCGGTGAGGTCATGACCGAGTCGGTGTCGATCGCCCTGTCCTACCTGCGCTCGCGCGGGCTGGCCGGGGACCTGGCGTCGAAGAAGCTGCACGTGCACGTCCCCGCGGGTGCGGTCCCGAAGGACGGCCCGTCGGCCGGCGTCACGATGACGACGGCGCTGGCGTCGCTCGCCTCCGGACGTCCGGTGCGGTCGTCGGTCGGCATGACCGGCGAGGTCACGCTGCAGGGCAAGGTGCTCCCGATCGGCGGGGTCAAGCAGAAGCTGCTGGCCGCGCACCGGGCGGGCCTGACCGACGTGATCATCCCGAAGCGCAACGAGCCCGACCTCGACGACCTGCCGGAGTCGGTCCGCGGTGAGCTCCGGGTGCACCCGGTCGCCGACGTGAGCGAGGTCCTCGAGATCGCGCTCGAGCCGGTGGAGCAGCGTACCGCCGCCTGACCTGCACGAATCCGGACGGCGCCCCTCGACGAGGGGCGCCATCCGGCGTTCTCGGTATCCGTGATCGTCCTCACACGCTCTTCCTCGGGCGGAGTTCCGACACCGAGGAGGGCGAATGACGAGCACGGCACGGTACGACGTCGAGGCGCTGCGGGCCCGGATGGGCGGGGCCGTCCTGCTGCCCGGGGACGACGGGTACGACGAGGCCCGGTCGGTGTGGAACGGTGAGATCGACAAGCGGCCCGCGGTGATCGCGCGCTGCACCGGCCCCGACGACGTCGCCGCGGCGCTCCGGTACGCCCGCGAGGAGGGCCTCGAGGTGGCCGTGCGCGGGGGCGGGCACGGGTACTGGGGCGCGGCCGTGCCCGAGCGCGGGCTGATGATCGACCTCAGCCCGCTCGACTCCGTGGTCGTCGATCCGCAGGCCCGGCGGGCCCGCTGCGGCGGGGGCGCGAAGCTGGCGCAGCTCGACGCCGCCACCCAGGCCCACGGCCTCGCGACGCCCGCCGGGACGGTGAGCCACACCGGCGTCGGCGGGCTCACGCTCGGCGGCGGATTCGGGTGGCTGTCCCGGCTGCACGGCCTCTCGATCGACAACCTCGAGTCGGCCGAGATCGTCCTGGCCGACGGACAGTGCGTGCGGGCGAGCGCGACCGAGCACCCGGACCTGTTCTGGGCGATCCGCGGGGGCGGCGGCAACTTCGGCGTGGTGACCGAGTTCGAGTTCCGGCTGCACCCGGTCGGGCCGATGGTCCACCTGGGCCTGCTGTTCGTGGAGCAGGAGCGGGCGGCGCACGCCCTGCGCGCGGCACGGGACTGGTTCGACGGGGTGCCGGAGGGGATCAGCCCGGCGGTCGCGTGCATCGCGGCCCCGCCGACGCCGATCGTCCCGCAGGAGCACCACTTCCGGCGCGGCGTCGGCGTGATCGTCGTCGGCTTCGGCGGCGCGGAGGAACACGCGGCCGCGGTCGTACCGCTGCGGGAGGCGCTCGACCCGCTGTTCGAGGTGCTGACGCCCATCCCGTACGTCGGGCTGCAGCAGATGCTCGACGAGGCCCAGCCCTGGGGGATCCGCGCGTACACGAAGGGCCTCTACCTCGACGCGATGCCGGACGAGGTCGTCGACACCCTGGCCGAGCGGCTGCCCGGCATGACGTCGCCGCTGTCCGAGGTGCTGATCTTCCCGTTCGGCGGTGGGTACGCCGAGGTCGGCGACGACGACACGGCGTTCGGCGGCAGCCGAAGCCTCCGGTACGTCGTCGCGATCGATGCGATCGCGCCGGACCCCGAGACCATGGCGATCGAGCGCGCCTGGGTGCGCGACACCTGGGACGCCCTGCGTCCCGCCGCCGTCGGCTCGGGCTCCTACGTGAACCTCATGGCGGAGACCCCGGAGGACGCCCTCCGCTCGGCCTACGGCGCGCGGAAGTTCGAGCGGCTCGCGCAGATCAAGGCGAAGTACGACCCGGGCAACGTCTTCCACGTCAACGCGAACATCAAGCCTGCCTGACCCGCGCGGACGGCGCCCTTCTCCGAGGGGCGCCGTCCCCGGGGCAGGAAGTACGTACAGCCCGAGCGGTGACCGGCATCGCACACTCGACCGTCGGCTTCGAGGAGGGTGAGATGACCAGCACGGCCAGGTTCGACGTGGATGCCCTGCGAGCCCGGATCGCGGGCGCAGCCCTGCTACCGGGCGAGGCCGGGTACGACGACGCCAGATCGCTCTGGAACGGCGAGATCGACCGTCGGCCCGCAGTGATCGTGCAGTGCCGCACCGCGGCCGACGTCGCGGCCGCCGTCGAGCTGGCTCGGGAGGAGGGCCTGGAGCTCGCCGTCCGCGGCGGGGCGCACGGCGTCGCGGGCCGGGCGATCTGCGACGACGGCCTGATGATCGATCTGTCGACGATGAAGTCGATCTCCGTGGACTCCGCGCGGCGCCGCGCGGTCGTTCAGCCCGGGGTGTCGCTCGCCGAGCTCGATGCCGCGACACAGGAACACGGCCTGGCCGTGCCCGCCGGGACCGTCAGTCACACGGGCATCGCCGGCCTGACCCTCGGCGGCGGCATGGGCTATCTGACCGGGCTGTACGGGCTGACGATCGACAACCTGCTCCGCGCCGAGGTGGTGCTGGCCGACGGCAGCATCGTCACCGCCTCCGCCGACGAGCACCCGGACCTGTTCTGGGCGCTGCGGGGCGGTGGCGGGAACTTCGGCGTGGTCACCTCGTTCGAGTTCCGGTTGCATCCGGTGGGCCCGGAGGTGCAGTTCGCGCTGCTGTTCTGGCACCACGACGCCGGCATCGCACCGGTGCGGGCCTGCCGGGACGTCGTGTCCGAGCTCCCGGACCAGGCCGGATGCCTCTTCGCGATCGGGCTGAACGCACCGCCCGCGCCGTTCGTACCGGAGGAGCACCACTTCGCGCTCGGCAGCGCGCTGATCCTGGTGAGCTTCGGCTCCGCGGAGGAGCAGGCACGGATCCTCGAGCCCCTGCACCGGGACTTCCCGCCGTTGTTCGAGCTCGTGACGCCGATGCCGTACACGGGCGCCCAGCAGGCGATCGACGACTCGGCTCCCTGGGGAGGGCTCTACTACGAGAAGTCCCTCTATCTCGACGAACTGGGTGACGACGCGCTCGAGGTGCTCTTCTCCCGGGCGCGCGCCAAGACCTCGCCGATGAGCTTCTCCTTCGCCTTCCCACTGATCGGCGAGTACGCCCGTGTGGCGGACGACGCCACGGCCTACGGCGGACGTCGGAGCGTGCAGTTCGTCGTCGATGTCGTCGCGGCCAGTACCGATGCGGAGACGCTGGCGGCCGAGCGGCAGTGGGTGCGCGACACCGCCGATCTCCTCCGCCCCCTCGCCGGAACGGCAGGGGCCTACGTGAACTACTTCGACAGCGACGACGACGACCGCGTCCGTGCCACCTACGGCGCCGCGAAGTACGACCGCCTCGCCGAGATCAAGGGCCGCTACGACCCGGCCAACCTGTTCCGCGGCAACGTCAACATCAAGCCCGCCTGACCCGGACAGGAACGAACGGCGCTCTCGCTCACATGGCGTGAGCGAGAGCGCCGTTCCGCAGCTACCGGAAGACGACGGTCTTGTTGCCGTGCACCAGGACGCGGTCCTCGAGGTGCCAGCGGAAGCCCCGGGCGAGAACCAGGCGCTCGGCGTCCCGACCCCGGCGGACCATGTCGGAGACGGTGTCGCCGTGGTCGACCCGGATCACGTCCTGCTCGATGATCGGGCCGGCGTCGAGGTCGGCCGTGGCGTAGTGGCAGGTGGCGCCGATCAGCTTCACGCCCCGCGCGTGCGCCTGGTGGTACGGGCGCGCGCCGGCGAAGGACGGCAGGAAGCTGTGGTGGATGTTGATCGCGCGGCCCGCCCATTCCTCGCACAGGTGCGCGGGCAGGATCTGCATGAACCGGGCGAGCACGATGGCGTCGGGCTCGTGGGCGTCGACGATCTGGCGGACCTTCTCGAACGACTCCACCTTGCCCTGCTCGCGCTTCGGGTCGCGCGGCCCGGGAAAGGGCACGTGGTGGAACGGGATGCCGTGCGCCTTGACCAGCGGCGCGAGGTCCTCGTGGTTGCCGATCACGGCGTCGAGCGTCACCGGCAGCTCGTGGGCGGCGACGCGGCCGAGCAGGTCGTGCAGGCAGTGCGCCTCGCGCGTGACGAGCAGGACGGCGTGCTTGGGCACGCCGCTGTCCGTGACCCGCCACGTGGCCTCGGGCCCGAACTCCTCGGCGATCGCCGCGAACCGGGCACGCAGCTCGTCGACGTCGAACGGCACGGACGCCGCCCGGACGGCCTGGCGCGTGAAGAACCAGCCCTCCTCCGCGTCGGCGTGGTAGGCGGCCTCGACGATCCAGGCGCCCGTCTCGGCGAGGAAGCCGGCGATCCGCGCGACGATGCCCGTGCGGTCGGGGCAGCTGAAGGTGATGACGTAGCGGCGGTCGGCTTCCGGTTGCACGACGACAAGGGTGCCATCGCGAACGACACGTCCCACGTGGGGTGCGCCACGACGAGCCCCGACGCAGGATCGCCCTCGTGCCGACACCCACCGCGCCCGCACCCGTGCCGTCGGCGCGGTGAGGCCGTGGCCGTCCGCGAGAAGCGGCGCCTCGCGGTCGGCGTCCGGGAGCCGGCCCGAGCGTCTACCGCTCCGGGACGTACTCGAGGATCCGGCCGAGGTCCCGGAACCCGAGCGTCGCGTACAGGCGCTCGGCCATCGGCGTGGCCTGCAGGCTGGCGGTGCGGCGGCCGCGGTCGCGCGCCTCGTGCAGGAGCAGGGCCGTGACCGCGGTGCCCAGGCCGCGGCGGCGGGCGTGCGACAGCGTCCCGACGTTGTAGATCCCGCAGTCGTCGCGGTGGTCGTACGCCATCGCGGCCGCGACCGACTCGGTCCCGAGCCGGGCGACGACGACGTGGAACGCGGCGTGGTCGGCATCGGCCAGCAGGTCCACCGGCACCTCGATCACGCGCAGGTACTCCGCCCAGTCCGGCGCGGCCACGTCCAGCGCCGGACGTGGGACCCGGAGCTCGTCGAGGGTCAGGCCCATTGCCCGGGTGGTCTCGTCGAGCGTGTAGCCGCGGTGCTCGAGGTCGGCGCGCATCGCGACGTCGTCCTCGTGCACCCAGGCCGCGAACCGGGTGATCCCGGCGGCCGCGTAGGCCTCCTCCATGGCGTCGAGCGCCGCCGCGCGCTCCGGCCGGAGGAGGCCGCCGACCAGCACCGCGTTGTTGTAGACCCCGCGCTCGGGCCCGTGCGGGAAGACCGCCGCGGCGACGCCCGGGAGGCGCTGCACCGCGGCGTCCCGGGCCCCGCGGGCGTACTCCTCCCACGCCGCGAGCAGGGTCGCCGTGCCGCGGGCGTACAGGTCGGCGTCGGTCTCCCCGCCGTGCGTCCGTTCCCGCAGCACCATGTCGGCAGGCTCACCCGCCGCGCACCCGCCGCGCAACGGAGTTAGCGGCGCCCCACCAGGTCGACCCGCCCGCGCACCGCGGCGGCCTCGACGAACCGGGCGACCACGTCGTGCACGAGGTCGCGGTCGTGCTCGTTGAGACGTCGTGCAGGTCACCGGGGACGGTGGCGTCCGGCAGCCGGGCGGCGATCCCGTGCGTGTCCTGCACCGGCATCACGGATCCGCCTCACCGTGCACCATGAGCACGACGGCCGTCGACGGTAGCCATGACGGCAGCGTGCGCGGCGGGCCTGTCGGCCGGGTCGCATCGACCTGGCACCCGGCGGTCAGATCCGGGAGAGCGTGTACTCCGTCTCCATCTCCAGCAGGTGGTGGATCTGCTGGGCGACCGACTCCTCGATCTTCCCGCCGATGATCGGGACCTTGACCGTGACGTCGACCTTCACGACCAGCTCGGAGCCCTCGCCCTTCGGGGTGAGCCGCATGGTGCCCTGCGCGCCCGCCGGCATGCCGGGCAGCTCGACCCCGACGGTGCCGTCGTAGCCGTCGCCGGAGCGGGTCCAGCTCTCGTCCCGCTCGATGGTGATGCCGCGCGACCCGACGAAGGACTTCACCACGCCGGGCAGGTCCTTCTCGTCGATGCCGTGCCGGATCCGGTACTTGCACCCGTTCTCGTCGCCGGTGTACTCGAGGATCGCCGCACCCGGGCCGCCCATCGTGGCGAGCCGGTCGCTGAGGATCTCGCGGTCGACCATGGTGGCGTACACCCGGTCGACCGGGTGGGGGCTCGTGGCACGGAACTCCGTCGGGCGGGACACGGCCGGAGGCTACCCCGCCCGCTACCGTGGCGCCCTGTGCAGACCTCCCCCGCGCAGGACGAGCAGACCGGCCCGGTCCACGTCGGCGCGCCGCTCGCGCCGCTGACGACCCTGCGCCTCGGCGGTCCCGCCGCGCGGCTGATCGAGGCGCCGGACGCCGGGACCGCGGTCGACGCCGTCCGCGCGACCGACGAGTCCGGCGAGCCGTTGCTGCTGCTCGGCGGCGGGTCCAACGTCGTGGTGGCGGACGAGGGGTTCACGGGCACCGTCGTGCGGATGACGGGCGGCGGGACCGCGCTCGAGCGGCGCCCGGACGGGTCGGTGCTGCTCACGGCGGAGGCGGGGGAGGACTGGGACGCGGTCGTGGCCGCGACCGTCGCCGAGGGCCTGGGCGGACTGGAGTGCCTGTCCGGCATCCCGGGCCTGACCGGCGCCACCCCGGTGCAGAACGTCGGGGCGTACGGCGTGGAGGTCTCCGCGCTGCTCGTCGACGTCGACCTCTACGACCGGCGGACGGGTGCGGTCCGGACCCACGTCCCGGCGGCCGAGCTGGGCCTCGGCTACCGCACCAGCGTCCTCAAGAACACCGACGCCGCAGTCGTGCTGCGGGTGCGGTTCGCGCTGCCCGGCGGCGGGGCCAGCATGCCGATCGCCTACGCCGAGCTCGCCCGCACGCTCGGGGTGGACCCCGGCTCCACCGTGCCCGCCGAGGTGGCGCGCGAGGCCGTCCTGGAGCTGCGGCGCGGCAAGGGCATGGTGCTCGACGCCGCGGACCACGACACCTGGAGCGCCGGCTCCTTCTTCACCAACCCGATCGTCGACGACGCCGCGGTGCCGGACCCGGCGATGCCGCGCTGGCCGGCGGGGGAGGGCCGCACGAAGCTGCCCGCCGCGTGGCTGATCCAGCAGGCCGGCTTCGCCCCCGGCCACGAGGGGCCGGGCGGCCGCGTCGGGCTGTCAACGCGGCACGTCCTCGCCCTGACCAACCGCGGCGCGGGCAGCACCGGGGACCTGCTGGCGCTCGCCCGCGAGGTGCGGACCGGGGTGCTCGACAGGTTCGGGATCGCGCTGCACCCGGAGCCGGTCCTCGTGGGCTGCGCCCTGTGACCGACCGTGACGTTTCACCGGGCGGGACGGCGTGCAACCCCGCCCGCGTCGGCGGTCGTCGCTGTCGGTGGTGACGCGTAACCTCGTCGACCGGACACTGCTCACGAGCAACGTCCGCCGCCCCGTCGCGTCCTGGTACGGGGTGGAGAACTCGTACGGGGGAGGACGATGAGGCGGATCCTGCTGGTCCTGGCCGTGATCGCGGTCGGGACCGTCGGTGTGGTCACGGCGGCGACGGCCGCCGGGCGCGGCGGTGACACGCCACCGGCGCTGCTCGCGCGCGCGGCGACGCTGGCCTACCAGCCGGCCGCGCAGGCCACCGGGATCAACCCCACGTCACCCGTCTCGGTGAGCGTGACGGACGGCACGCTCGAGCAGGTCGCGCTGACCAACCCGCAGGGGAAGCCGGTGGCCGGCGCACTCAACGCCGACCACACCGTCTGGACCAGCAGTGAGCCCCTGGGCTACGACACCGAGTACGCCTGGTCCGGCACCGCGAAGGGGGCGGACGGGGTCGGCGTGCCGCTGGCGGGCGGCTTCCACACCGTCGTCCCCACGAAGCAGGTCCGCGGCGTGATCAACATCGGCGACGGCCGGACCGTCGGCATCGCCGCTCCGATCGAGATCCAGTTCAACGGCCACGTCGAGGACCGCGCGGCCGTCGAACGGGCGCTGAGCGTGCAGACGTCGGTGCCGGTCGAGGGCGCCTGGGGCTGGCTGCCGGACGAGGCCGGCGGCTCCCGGGTGCACTGGCGGCCGAAGGAGTACTGGCCGGCCAACACCAAGGTCTCGGTGGCCGCCAAGCTCTACGGCGTCGACTACGGCGGCGGGCAGTTCGGCGCCGCGGACGTGACCAGTGACTTCTCGATCGGCCGCGCCCAGGTCGTGAAGGCGGACGCGCAGTCGTTCCGCATGGTCGTGATCCGGGACGGCAAGCAGGTCGCGAACTACCCCGCGAGCTACGGCCTGGCCGCCGACCCGGACCGCAACACCCGCTCCGGCGTCCACGTGGTCACCGAGAAGTTCACCGACAAGCGGATGATCAGCCAGCAGTACGGCTACGACGTCGTGGAGAAGTGGGCCGTCCGGATGAGCAACAACGGCGAGTTCATCCACGCCAACCCGGCCTCGGCGAACGCGCAGGGCTCGTCGAACGTCACCCACGGGTGCGTCAACCTGTCGCTGGAGAACGCCAAGGCCTACTACGACACGGCGCTCTACGGCGACCCGGTCGAGGTCACCGGCACCCCGGTGCAGCTCTCGGCCCGGGACGGGGACGTCTGGGACTGGACCCTGTCCTGGGACGAGTGGCAGCGCCTCTCCGCCCTCTGAGATGTCATGGCCCTATCCCGGGCCGCCTCGAGGGATGAGAATCGGGGTGGGGGTCGGCTGTGCTCGTTCGTGCTTGGTGCGTGCGAACCCGTCTCTGAGACTGACGCCTGGGGCCTTCCCGGCACCTCAACTGTTGATCTCGTACACGCTTCACAGCGTCGTTGATCGGTTGGCCCCGCCGGCCCCGCCGG
>NZ_BSFQ01000039.1 GCF_027922425.1 Pseudonocardia halophobica
CGACTGCTCCCGCATCTGGTCCGGGTACTTCCTCGGCGCTGCCATAGCTCCGACCCTTCCGTGGGTTCAGAGCCTCCACCAGACCCGGGGCGGTTCACCCCTGACTGTCCGACCGTGAACTCGTCGGGTCACGCCGACAGATCGGCGTGAACTCGTCGGGTCACGCCGACAGATCGGGGCGCCGATCGCAAGACGTTCGCCGGCGCCTCGAGCCGTCCAGCCTCGAGACTGCGGAAAGCACGACCACGGCCATCCGATGCCAGCGGAGTCCGGGCGGACTTGTTCCGGAGCAACGTCTGCGGCGGCCCGTCCCCCGCCCACCTCACGAGTACGAGATCGGGAGCGGCGCTACGGGCTGCCGACCCTGACCGGGACGACGAGCACCTCGCCGACAACTCCACGATCGCGCTGTCCCGGGTTGTCGGAGAGGGCGATGAGATCGGCAGTGACCTGTTCGGAACTCAGTCGGCAAGTATCTGTTCGCGCAGGATGTCGGCGTGTCCGCAGTGGTGGGCCAGCTCGCGCAGGACCTGCAGGTACACCCAGCGCAGCGTGCGCGGTCCGGCCTGGTGACCGGTCACGACGGCGTCCAGCGGCAGGTCGGCGACCTTCGCCCGAGCGGTCGCGCAGGCCTCCCGGTGGGCCGCCGTGACCGAGGCGACGGTGTCGTGGTCGGCGAGCCGGAAGGACTCGTCCGGACTCTGCACCAGGCCGAGCTCCCGACGGGACGTGCCGCCGACGCACTCCTCGAACCACACCCGCTGCATCCACGTGACGTGCTTGAGCAGCCCGAGCAACGTCGTCGCCGACGGGACGAGCCGGCGGCGGGCCTGCTCCTCGGTGAGGCCGTCGAGGGTGGCCTCCACGGCGCTGCGGTACTCCTCGATGAACGCCTCGAGTTGGGTGCGTTCCTCGTCGAGCGGCACGTCGAACGAGCCCATCGAAGTCTCCCCTCGCGGTCGCAGACCGACGGCCACCGCAGCGAGTGCGAACAGCGGCCCACGGCGACGGCGACGATCCTAGGACGTGGTGTCAGGCTTCCCGCCGGTTCGACCTCGGCGATGCGGGCCGGGGCCTCGAAGAGAATGTCCCGGCAACCACCCTCCACAGGAGACCGCTCGCCGGAGGAGCGGGTGCGGACACACCGCGGCCGTGCCGACACACGAGCGTCGGCACGGCCGCGAGGAGACCTCGGAAGCCCGGGTCCGAGAGAAGGAGCCGGGCTCCTAGAAATAGTGCTTACGCCCACCGACGGCCCGGCCGGCGGCACCGAGGATCGCCAGCACCGCGCCGACGACCAGCAGGATGATCCCGAGGATCCACAGCAGGGAGATCTTCAGCAGGAATCCCAGCACCAGCAGGATCAGACCGAGAATGATCATTGTGTTCCGTTTCCTCCACAGTGTCGCGCCCCCACGCGGGGAGTCGGCAGAGGACGGAGCGCCCAACCACGGATCGCCGTTTCGATGCGGAACCGTGATCACCCGCCGGCGGGAGCGGCACGGGAGTCGGTCTCACCACGCGCCGACGGCTTGCCCCGGCGCCGCGGTCGTGCTGATGTCGGGCAAGGGAGGAAGCGAGGACCCCGCATGCCCCCGCTCACCCTGCACTGGTTCCTGCCCACCAACGGCGACGGCCGCCAGCTCGTCGGTGGTGGCCACGGCGTCGGCGCCGGCTCCGCCGGAGCGATGCGGCCGGCGTCGCTCCCGTACCTGACCCAGGTCGCCTTCCGGCCCGGCTCGATCTCGCCGACGCCGGCCGCCCAGCAGGCCGCGACCTACCAGCGGCACTCCGGGGGCCGGCTGCTGCTCAACGTCGTGATCAGTCCGGCGGCGGTCGTCGCGAGGCCGCGCGGGATCGGCCGGCGTCCGGCGTGGACCCGGGGGGATCGCTGGTGACGGGCGGTCCGGTGTCGCCGGCGAGGGCACGCCGGATGCGGGCGAGGTTGTCGCACAGCGCGTGCAGCCAGCCCCAGCCGTCGAGCAGCCGGGAGTCGCACTCGGCCGGGACCGGCGGGAACCGGCCGCGGCACTCCTCGGCGAGGGTCTCCGGCACCCGGTCGGCCGCGACGGCGTCGGCGGTCCGCCGGTAGGCCCCGGCGACGTCGGCGGCCCCCGCCCGCAGCGCGTCCGCGTCGGGATCGGCCGGGCCGGAGCGGACGGTGAGCAGTGCGGGATGGCGCTCGCGGAGGGCGCCGTCGTAGGCGTCGAGCCGGTGCACGACGAGCACGACGGCCAGCCAGTCCGGGCCCGCGGCGCCGTGCGGCATCGGCTCGGTCCGGTACTGGGCGTAGGCGTGCTCGAGCAGGACCGCGGTGCTGTGCAGGCGCTCGGGTTCGTCGGTCTCCGTGACCGGGGACCGGCTCAGCACCGCGGCGACGGCCTCGGCGTCGTCGGCCACCGCCCGCAGGGCGTCCGCGGCCACCTGCCGGACCTCCCCGCCGCCACCGCGCGGCCACACCGCCGCGCCGATCACCGCGCCGATCACCCCGCCCACCAGCACGTCGACGAGGCGGACCTCGGCCAGGTGCCAGGTCGGCGGCGCGAGCTGGGCGAACAGCGCCGCGACCAGCACCGTGAAACCCGCCTGCCCGGCGGCGAGGCCCAGCAGCGGGCCGGCGGCGAACGTCGCGATCATGACGACCGGGAGCAGCCAGACGTAGACGGCGCGGTGGTCGCCGACCAGGAGCAGCACCCCGGCGGCGAGCACCGCGCCGACGATCGTGCCGGCGAACGCCCGGACGAGCACCGACCGGTCCGCCGACGCCGAGGTGCGCATCAGGCTGAGCGTCGCCAGCAGGACCCAGAAGCCGTGCTGCAGGTCGAACACCCCGGCCACGACCCGCGCGACGGCAAGACCGAGCGCGAGGCGGACGGCGTTCTGCAGGTAGACCGAGCGCGGGGTGAGGTGCGCCCGCAGCCGCCGCCCCCACAGCTCCGCCCGGCCGGCGTGCAGGAACCAGAGCATCGGCGGCGTGTCCGCGGGCGCCGGCCGGGGTGCACCGGACCAGCCGGACACGGCCAGCCCGGCGAGCCGGGCGTCCTCGGCGAGGGCGACGGCGGCGAGCCCGGCCCGCAGCGTCGTCGCCGGTCCGGGGGTGCGGGCGGCGCCGTGCGCGGCGAGCACGGCGTCGAGTCCGGTGACGTCGACCGGCAGCGCCTGCCGTCCGGCCCGCAGGGTGCGGGCGACCCCGTGGAGGACGTGCCCGGACTCCGCGACGAGGTCCGCGGTCCGCGGGTGCGGCGGCTCGCCGGGCGCGGAGAGCAGGTCCGCCAGCGCGACCGACCGGTCCGCCGCCGCCCGGATCGCGGCGGCGGTCGCGAGCAGGCTGCGGTCCCGGCGCCCCGGCCCGAGCGGCCGTTGCTCCCGGGCGAGCCGGGTGATCCGCAGGTCCTCCGCCGACTCCAGCACCTCGCGCTGCCGGGCGAGCTCCGGGGCCGTGGCCGCCGGGAGGCGTAGCGAGTCCGCCAGCGCGCCGGCGAACCCCGCGACCTCGTCGGCGAGGACCGCCATCCGGTCCGGCACCGGCGTCGGCACGGACGCGGGCAGCAGCCAGCGGTCGCAGGCGACCAGCAGCACGGTCCCCAGCACCAGCCCGAGCAGCCGCTGGTCGAGCGTGTCCGGCTGGAAGGGCGGGAAGCACGGGAGCACGTAGAGCAGCTGCAGCCCGTTGGCCACGCCCACCACCCGCGGCCCGCCCGTTCCGGCGTAGGCGACCACGAACCCGACGACGAGCATCCCCGCCGCCGCGGCCCAGGTCGAGACGGCGAGCAGGGTGCCGAGGCTGACCAGCACCGCCGCGGCGGCGGCGGCGCCGAGGAACGTCCGGAGCCGCCGGTCGGGCGAGCCGGTGACCTCGGACAGCGCGCCGAGCGCGATCACGGTGAACAGCGCGTAGATCGCGACGGTGGAGTCGCCCAGCCCGTAGAGGCCGCCGTAGAAGCCGACGAGCGCGGGCACCGACACGCGGATCGACCGGCGCAGGGCGGGCCCGGCCGGCGGCCTCACCGGGCGAGGGCCCCCTCCTGTGCGGCCCCCTCCGCCGCGGTCCGCAGGGGCGGTGTCGCGGACGGTGTCGCGGCTGCCGTGGGCGGGAGCGGCACCCAGCCCTCGGGGCCGGGCAGCCGCTCGGCCGCCTCGGGTCCCCACGAGCCCCCGGCGTACGGCGCGGGCGGGGTCGCTGGGTCGAGGATCGGCTCGACGATGCGCCAGGCCTGCTCGATGGTGTCCATCCGGGCGAAGTGCGCCGGGTCGCCGGCCAGTGCGTCGCCGAAGATCCGCTCGTAGGGTGCGTGGACCGGGCCCAGCACCTCGCGGAAGTCGACGGAGAGGGGGATCTCGGTGGGGACGTCGCCGCGCCCCGGCTGCTTGGCGAGCAGCGTGATCGTGATCCCGGCCCGGGGCTGCAGGCGCAGCCGGATCCGGTCCGGCCGCATGCTGCCGAGCCCGCCGGAGAACAGCGCGCGCGGCGGCGGCCGCAGCACGGCGACGATGTCGAGCAGCGTGTCCGGCAGCGCCTTGCCGGCCCGCAGGTGCACCGGCACCCCGGCCCACCGCCAGTCGTCGACGTGGAAGGTGGCCGCGACGAACGTCTCGGTGGTCGAGTCCGGCGCGACGCCCGGCGTCTTGAGGTAGCCGTCGTACCGGCCGCGGACCACCGCGCCGGCGTCGAGCCTTCGCACGGCCCGCAGCAGCCGGAACTTGGCGTCCCGCTGGTCGTCCGCGGCGTCGGAGAGCGGGGCGTCCATGAGCAGGTAGGCCATGACCTGCAGCAGGTGGTTCTGGACGACGTCCCGCACCGTGCCCACCGCGTCGTAGAACGACCCGCGGTCGGCGACGTCGAAGTCCTCGGCCATGGTGATCTCGAACCGGTCGATCCACTGCCGGCTCCACAGCGGCTCCAGCAGCGTGTTGGCGAACCGCAGCACCAGCAGGTCCTCCACCGGCTCCTTGCCGAGGAAGTGGTCCACCCGGAAGATCCGGTCCTCCGGGTAGTGCTTCGCCAGCAGGGCCTGCAGCGCCCGCGCCGAGTCGAGGTCCCGCCCGAACGGCTTCTCGACGACGAGCCGGGACCGGGTGTGCAGGCCGACCCCGGCCAGCCCGTCCGCCACCGTGCCGAACAGCGAGGGCGGCACCGCGAGGTAGTGCACCGCGAACGCCGTCGGTCCGGCCTCCGCGGTGATCGCGTCGGCGAGGCGGGTGAACACGGCCGGGTCGGTGTAGTTCCCCGCCACCAGGCGCGTCGAGCCCTGCAGGCGCTGCAGCGCGGACTCGTCGACCTCGTCCACCGCGGCCCGGACGCAGTCGGCCATGTGCGCGCGCAGCCGGTCGTCGTCCCAGTCGGTCAGCGCGACGCCGATGACCGGCACGGTCAGCTCGCCCCGTCCGACCAGCCGGTACAGCGCCGGGATGATCATCTTCTTGGCGAGGTCGCCGGTGATGCCGAAGAGGACCAGGACGTCCCCCTGCCGAGCGGTCACGCCGGGCCACCCGTCTTCTCGACGTGCCCGCCGAACTCCAGCCGTTGGGCGGACTCGACCTTGTCGGCGAACAGCTCGCTGCCGCGGGAGGCGAAGCGGCTGTAGAGCGCCGCGGTGAGCAGCGGCGCGGACACGCCCTCCTCGATCGCGGCGATCGACGTCCACCGGCCCTCGCCGGAGTCCGACACCCGGCCGGCGAACTGGTCGAGGCCCGGGTCCGCCTGCAACGCCTCGGCGGTGAGGTCGAGCAGCCACGACCCGACCACGCTGCCGCGCCGCCACACCTCGGCGACCTCGGCGAGGTCGATGCCGTCGTAGGGGTAGTACTTCGGGTCGCGCAGCGGGGCGGTCTCCGCGTCGGCCTCGGGGGGCCGCACGCCCGCGCCCGCGTTGCGGATGACGTTGAGGCCCTCGGCGTAGGCGGCCATCAGGGCGTACTCGATGCCGTTGTGCACCATCTTGACGAAGTGCCCGGCGCCGGGCGGGCCGCAGTGCAGCCAGCCCTGCTCGGCCGGGCTCGGGTCGCCGCTGCGGCCCGGGGTTCGGGGGGCGGTGGCGACGCCCGGGGCGAGCGAGGAGAACACCGGCCGCAGCCGCGAGACCGCCCGGTCCGGGCCGCCGATCATCAGGCAGTAGCCGCGGTCGAGGCCCCACACCCCGCCGCTGGTGCCGCAGTCGACGTAGTCGATCCCGCCGGCCGCGGCCTGCTCGGCGCGGTCGATGTCGTCCCGGTAGGAGGAGTTGCCGCCGTCGACGATCGCGTCGCCGGCGTCGAGCGCGCCGAGCAGCGCGGTCACGGTGTCGCCGGTGATCGCGGCCGGCAGCATCAGCCACACCGACCGCGGCGCGTCCAGGCCGCCGACCAGCTCCTCGAGCGATCCGGCGCCCCGCGCCCCCTCGGCCACCAGGGCGGCGACGGCGTCGGGGGAGACGTCGTACACGTGGCACTCGTGCCCGGCGCGCAGCAGCCTGCGCACCATGTTGGCGCCCATCCGGCCGAGCCCGATCATCGCGATCTGCATCCCGTCGTCCTCCCGTGCGTCAGGTGAGCCGGTGCGGGCCGGAGGCGTGCGCGACCCGACCCGGCCCGTGGTCGAGCTGGTGGTCGAGGTCCACCGCCGCGCTGATCAGCGCGAGGTGGCTGAAGGCCTGCGGGAAGTTGCCGAGCTGCTCACCGGTCGCCCCGATCTCCTCCGAGTAGAGGCCGAGGTGGTTGGCGTAGGTCAGCATCTTCTCGAAGGCGGTGCGGGCGTCGCCGAGCCGGCCGGAGCGGGCCAGCGCGTCGACGTACCAGAAGCTGCAGAGCGAGAACGTGCCCTCGGTGCCGGTCAGGCCGTCGGGCGAGGCGGACGGGTCGTAGCGGAACACCAGCCCGTCGGACACCAGGGTCCGGTCGATCGCCTCCAGCGTGGAGTGCCACAGCGGGTCGCTCGGGACCACGAACCCGGCGCGCGGCATCATCAGCACGGCCGCGTCGAGCACGTCGCCGCCGAGGTACTGCACGAACGCCTGCCGCCCGGCGTCGAAGCCCTTGGTCATCACCTGGTCGTAGATCGCGTCGCGCCGGGTCGTCCACCCCGGCACGTCGCCGGGGAGCGCGCGCTCGCGGGCCATCCGCGTCGCCCGGTCGAAGGCGACCCAGGACATCAGGCGGCCGTAGACGAAGTCCTTCGCCCCGCCGCGGGTCTCCCAGATCCCCTCGTCGACCTGGTCCCAGTTCTCGCAGAGCCACGACAGCATGTCCCGCACGGCCTGCCAGCCGCGGTGGTCGAGCCGGACGGCGTGCCGGTCGGCCAGGTACAGCGAGTCCAGGGCCTCGCCGACGATGTCGAGCTGCATCTGGTCGGCGGCGCCGTTGCCGATCCGGACGGGCCGCGACCCCCGGTAGCCCTCCAGGTGGCCGAGGGACTCCTCGGTGAGGTCGGCAGAGCCGTCGACCCGGTACATGATCCGCAGCGGCCTGCCGTCGGGACCGTCGTGCTCGCCGACGCGGTCGGCCAACCAGCGCCCGAACGCCGCGGCCTCCTCGGTGTAGCCGAGGCTGAGCAGGGCGTGCACCGAGAACGAGGCGTCGCGGATCCAGGTGTAGCGGTAGTCCCAGTTCCGCTCGCCGCCGACCTGCTCGGGCAACCCGGCCGTGGGGGCGGCGACGAGCGCGCCGGTCGGGGCGTAGGTCATGAGCTTGAGCGACATGGCCGAGCGGTGGACCGTCTCGCGCCAGCGGCCGACGTAGGTCGAGCGCTCCAGCCAGGTGCGCCAGAACTCCACTGTCGCGTCGAACCGCTCGTCGGCCTCGCCGATCGGGATGCGGCGGGGCTGCAGGCCGGAGCCGGACTCCAGCACCGTGCCGACCGCCTGGCCCGCGGACAGGGTGATCGACGCCCGGACGTCCGGCCCGTCGCGCTCCCAGTCGAGGGCGCCGCCGCCGTCGACGACCGTGTGCAGGCACACGTCCATCTCCGGGCCGTGGAAGACGACGCCCTCGGCGGTGGTCTCGGTGGTGTGGCCGGCCCGGCCGTAGTCAAAGCGCGGCCGGCACTCCACGGTGAACCGCATCGTCCCGCGGACCACGCGCAGCACCCGGACGATCTCGTGCCGGTCGGTCGCGGCGCCGTCCCGCACGGGCATGAAGTCGTAGAGCGCACCCACGCCGTCGGCCGTCATGAACCGGGTCATCAGCACGGCGGTGTCGTGGAAGTACCACTGCCGTCGCGTGACCTCGCCGTCCGTGTCGGGCGCGATCCGGAAGAACCCGCCGCGCCGGCGGTCCAGCAGCGCGCCGAACACGCTCGGCGAGTCGAACCGCGGGCAGCAGTACCAGTCGACGCTGCCGTCCGTGGTCACCAGGGCCGCGGTCTGCAGGTCGCCGATCAGCCCGTGCTCGGCGATCGGGGGATAGTCGTCGGGATAGGCCACGCCGCTCCTCCCTCTTACGCCGGACGACCGGCGTGATCGCGCTCGTCCCGATCACGCCCGCCGTTACGTCCGTCCCGGCCGGGAGCGGCCCGGATCGGCGGGGCCGGGGAGCAGCGCCTGCAGCACGCGGGCGGCGCGGGTGCCGTCCGGCTCCTCCCCGGTGATCGTGCGCAGGTAGACGTAGGACTCGATCACGCGCACCAGGGTGTAGGCCAGGTCGTCGAGCGGGATCGGGCTGGCCAGCCGGCCCGCCGCGGTCTCCGCCGCGGCCAGCTCGCGGACGAGGCCGACCAGCCGGGGCTGGAAACCTCCCGACGACAGCGTGAGCAGCCGCAGGGCGCACTCGCCCTCCTCCTCGAGGAACCGGCGCATGCCACGGTGGGCGAGGGTGTCGGTGACGAACCGGCTCAGGACCGCGGCGAGGCGCGACCCCGAACCATCTGCGGCCGGCGGCTCCCGGCGAAGGGTCCGTTCCGTGAGGGACCAGACGACCTCGCACAGCAGCAGCTCGCGGGAGCCGACCCAGCGGTAGACCGTGGCCCGGTTGACGCCGAGCTCCGCGGCGAGCGCCTGCATGTCGATCCGCTCACCGGCCTGGAACCGGCGCCGGGCCAGCAGGAACGCGTCGAGCGCGCCGGGACGGGCGGCGGACCCGGCGAGGCTCCGCTGCAGCGGCGTCGATGTTCCGGCCACGGCCCCTCCGTTGACCCCGATGTGACGCGCACCATACTCTGCGACACCTGGCTGCGCTGTCGCATCAGTGCGACAGCGCATCAGCGTGTCTCGTACCGCGACCGACGATCTCGACGAGGAGAGCGCCCATGACGACGGACGTGTCGACGCCGCACATCCCGCCCGGCCGGCTGGGGGACCCCGGCCTGACGATCGGCACCGACCCCCGCGCCGATCCGCGGATGGCGCGGTCATGGGGAAGCTCGGGCTCCTCGACCACGCCGACGGCGCCCCGCTGACGCCCGACGTGGGGCGGGAGACGCTGCTGCAGTTCGTCGACGCCGTCGAGGAGGGGTTCGAGGGGCTCTTCGCCACGCTCGCCGAGGACCTGCCGCCGATCCACGGCGTGACGTCGGAGCTGCGCACGATCACCGGCGACGGCGGCCACGAGATCGGCCTGCACGTGCACCGGCCGGAGGGGGTCGAGGGCCCGCTCCCGGTGATCTACCAGGTGCACGGCGGCGGCATGGTCATGCTGGCCGCGAAGGGCGCGCTCTACACGCGCTGGCGGGACGAGCTCGCGGCGGCCGGGGCCGTCGTCGTCGGGGTGGAGTACCGCAACGGCGGTGGCGCGCTCGGCCCGCACCCGTTCCCGGCCGGGCTGGAGGACTGCGCGACCGGGCTGCGCTGGGTGGCCGACCACCTCGGCGAGCTGGGCGGCACGCACATCGTGGTCACCGGGGACTCCGGGGGCGGCAACCTCGCGCTCGCCCTGCCGATCAAGGCGAAGCGGGAGGGCTGGGCGGAGGCGATCGCGGGCGTCTACGCGCAGTGCCCGTACATCCTCGGCGACTGGACCGAGGCGTCGCTGCCGTCGCTCGTCGAGAACGACCGCTACTGGCTCAACCGCAGCCTGTTCCCGCTGCTCGCCGAGGTGTACGACCCGGGGGCCGGCAACGCCGCGGAGGCGACCTGCTGGCCGTACCACGCCACGGCCGAGGACCTCCGCGGCCTGCCGCCGCACGTGATCTCGTGCAACGAGCTGGACCCGCTGCGGGACGAGGGCGTCGCCTACCACCGCGCGCTGCTCGCCGCCGGCGTCCCGTCGATCGGCAAGGTCAACCTCGGGCTCTGCCACGTGGGCGAGCTGATGTTCCGGTCGGCGATGCCCGACGTCTACGCCGAAGCGGTGCGGGACGTGCTCGGGTTCGCGAGGTCGCTGGGCTGACCGTCGTCGCCTCGGGCCAGCGTGGCGAGCGCCGGCGCCGCCAGGCCCGAGGCGACCATCATCACCCGGGGTCGTCACTCCCAGACGACCACGTTGCGGCGCACCGGGACCGCGCCCGACGCCGACGCGAACAGCTCGGGGGAGCGCTCGCGGATCGCCTCGACGTCGTCGAACACCGCCCGCAGGTGCGTGCGCATGGCGGCGCGTGCACCGGCGACGTCGCCGGACAGCACGGCCTCGAAGATCTCGACGTGCTGGTCGGCGAAGCCCTCCGGCGGCGTCTCCTGCAGCCCCAGCCGGCGCGCCCGGTCCAGATGGCCCTTCGCGGAGACCACCGTGGCCCAGGCGCTGCCGTGCCCCGCCAGCTGCAGCAGGCCGTGGTGGAACTCCTCGTCGAGGGCGAAGAAGTCCTCGACCGTGAGCCCGGGCCGGTGCTGCTGGTCGAGGTTGCGGCGCAGCTCGCCGACGAGCTCCGGGTCGAGCTCGGCGGGCAGGTCCTCCAGCGACGCGAGCTCCACCGCCTCGCGCAGGAACTGGGCGTCGGCGACCTTGTCCGGGTCGACGCGCGAGACGAACGACCCCACCTGCGGGAAGACCTGGACCAGGCCCTCCTCCACCAGCAGGATCAGGCTCTCCCGGACCGGCGTGCGGCTCACCCCGAGCGAGGCCGCCAGCTCGTTCTCCGACAGCGCGGCGCCGGGCGGCAGCTCGAGGGTGAGGACCTTGCGGCGCAACGTCTCGTAGACGGCGCGACGGCTGGTCCGCCGGCTGTTCGTCCGGGTCACGCGCCCACGATATCGGGTGTGGCGGGTCACTGATCGCTCGTCCGGCCCGGTCTTGCACACCTTCGCGACGGATGCTTGTATACAAGTACTGCGCGACCAGTCCTGCCGGTGGTGCGCGCGGACCGGATCGTCCGAAGGAGTGGGACCTGGTGAGCAAGATCGAGCGGGCCGAGGTGTTCGTCGCCTCCCCGGGCCGGACGTTCGTGACGCTGCGGATCACGACGTCCGACGGGGTCGTCGGCCTCGGCGACGCGACGCTGAACGGCCGCGAGCTCGCCGTCGCGAGCTACCTGCGCGACCACCTGGTCCCGCTGCTCATCGGCAAGGACCCGGCCCGCATCGAGGACATGTGGCAGTACCTCTACAAGGGGGCCTACTGGCGCCGCGGCCCGGTCACCATGACCGCGATCTCGGCCGTCGACACCGCGCTGTGGGACATCAAGGGCAAGGTCGCGGGCCTGCCCGTCTACCAGCTGCTGGGCGGCCGCTCCCGGGACGGCGTCCTGGTCTACTCGCACGCGAGCGGCCGGGACACCGCCGAGCTGCTCGACGACGTCGAGCGCTTCCTGTCCCTGGGCTACAAGGCCGTGCGCGCCCAGGCCGCGGTGCCGGAGGTCGGCGGCACCTACGGCGTGCGCAAGGGCAAGCTGTACGAGCCCGCGGCCACCGCGCTGCCCGACGAGCAGCCGTGGGACACCGAGGCGTACCTGAACTTCGCGCCCACCTACCTCGAGGCGGTCCGCGAGCGCTTCGGCTTCGGCTTCCACCTGCTGCACGACGTCCATCACCGGCTCACGCCCCTCGAGGCGGCCCGGTTCGGCAAGGCCGTCGAGCCCTGCCGGCTGTACTGGATGGAGGACCCGACGCCGGCCGAGAACCAGGAGGCGTTCCGGCTGATCCGGCAGCACACGACCACCCCGATAGCCACCGGCGAGGTGCTGAACTCGATCTGGGACGTCCAGACGCTGATCACCGAGCAGCTGATCGACTACGTCCGGACCACCGTCGTGCACGCGGGCGGCCTCACCCACCTGCGCCGGATCTTCGACCTCGCCGCGCTGTACGGGGTCCGCACCGGCTCGCACGGCGCCACCGACCTCTCGCCGGTGAGCATGGCCGCCGCGGTGCATCTCGACGTCGCCGTGCCGAACTTCGGCATCCAGGAGTACATGGGGCACGCCGACGAGACCCTCGAGGTCTTCCGCGGCGGCCCCACTCTCGCCGCCGGCATGCTGCACCCGACGGAGGTGCCCGGCCTCGGCGTCGAGTACGACGAGAAGGCCGCCGAGCGCTACCCGTACGAGGCCCGCTACCTGCCGGTCGCCCGCCGGCTCGACGGCTCGGTGCACGACTGGTGAGCACGCTGCTGCGCGCCGGCCTGGGCCGCGACACCCTCGCCCGGATCCCCGCCGACGCCCGCCCGCTCGTCGAGCCCGGCGCGCTGCGGCCGCGGGTCCTGCACCTCGGCCTGGGTGCCTTCCACCGCGCCCACCAGGCCGTCTACACCGAGCGCGCCGCAGCCGCCGCCGGCGAGCCGTGGGGGATCGCGGTCGTCGCGCCCCGGTCCGCGGACACCGCGGCGGCGCTGCGGGCGCAGGACTGCCTGTACTCGGTGACCGAGCGCGGCGCCGCCGGCAGCCGGACCTTCGTCGTCGGCTCGGTGGTCGAGGCCCTCGCCCTGGGCCCCGACGCCGCGCGCGTCGACGCGCTGCTCGCCGACCCGGACGTCTCCGTCGTCACGCTGACGATCACGGAGAAGGGCCACCACCGGCGCCCGGACGGCACGCTCGACACCGCCGACCCGGCGATCGCGGCGGACCTCGCCGCGGGCCCGGACGGGGCGCGGACGGTCGTCGGCCGGCTCGCCGCCGGCCTGGCCGCCCGCATGCGCGCCGGCGCCGCGCCGATCAGCGTGGTGTCCTGCGACAACATGTCCGCTAACGGCACCGCGCTGGCGGCGGTGGTCCGGGGCTTCGTCGAGGCGTCGAGCCTGCCGGACCGCGACCGCGTCCTCGACCTCATGGCCACGGCCGTCACCTTCCCGTCGACGATCGTGGACCGGATCGTGCCGGCCACCACGGACGCGGACCGCGAGGCCGCCGCCGCGGCGCTCGGCGTCGTCGACGCGCTGCCGGTGGTCGGCGAGCCCTACCGGCAGTGGGTGCTCGAGGACCGGTTCGCCGGCCCGCGCCCGCCGTGGGAGCGCGACGGCGCGCTCGTCGTGCCGGACGTCGTGCCCTACCAGCTCACCAAGCTGCGCCTGCTCAACGGGGCCCACTCCGCGCTGGCCTACCTCGGCCTCGCGGCCGGGGCCACGACGATCGCCGACGCGATGGCGACGACCTGGGGCGAGACCCTCGTCCGGACCCTGGCCGCCGAGGTCGCGCCGACCCTGCCCGCCGACGGCCCGGACCCGGCCGCGTACGCCGCGGACCTGGTCGAGCGCTTCCGTAACCCGGGGATCCGGCACCTGCTGCGGCAGATCGGCTCGGACGGTTCGCTCAAGGTCCCGGAGCGCTGGCTCCCGGTCCTGCGCGAGACGCGCACCCCGGTACTGGAGCTGGCGCTGGCGGGCTGGGTGCACGCGACCCGGCCCGGTGCGCAGGGCCAGCTCCACGGCACCACCGACCCGGCCGCCGAGGCCCTCGCCGCCTGCTGGCGCGGCCCGGGAGGTCGCACCGACGCCGTGGCGACCGTCCGGGGACTGCTCGACGCGATCGGCGCCCCCGACCTGGCGGCGACGGACGGCCTGGTCACCGCCGTCGCCGCCCACCTTCCCGCCCTCTCCGCGGGGCGTGTCGAGCTCTGAGCAGAGCCCGGCCGGCCCCGCGAGCGACACCCCACCCAGCGGTCACTGAGCAACGGAGTTCACGATGACGGACAGCACGACCGACAGCACCAGGACGGAGCCCCCGGGCGTGGTCACCCGCACGACGCGCGACCTCACCAAGGCCGCCGTGTCCGGGTGGCTGGGCACCGCGATGGAGTTCATGGACTTCCAGCTCTACTCGCTGGCGGCCGCCATCGTCTTCAACACGGTCTTCTTCCCGGACGTCAGCCCGGCGATCGGCCTGATCGCGGCGATGGCGACCTACGGCGTCGGGTACGTCGCCCGGCTCGCCGGCGCCGTCTACTTCGGACGGATGGGCGACCGGCTGGGCCGCAAGAAGGTCCTGTTCATCACCATCCTGCTGATGGGCGTGTCCACCACGCTGATCGGCGCCCTGCCGACCTACGCGACCATCGGCATCCTCGCCCCGATCCTGCTGGTCGCGCTGCGGCTGCTGCAGGGCTTCGGCGCCGGCGCGGAGATCGCGGGCGCCACGGTGATGCTGGCCGAGTACGCCCCGGCGAAGCGCCGCGGCCTGATCTCGTCGCTGGTCTCGCTGGGCACCAACTCCGGCACGCTCGCCGCGTCCGGCATCTGGGCGATCCTGCTCGCGGTGCTCTCCGAGGAGCAGCTGGTCGAGTGGGGCTGGCGGATCCCCTTCCTGCTCAGCTTCGCCCTGATGATCTTCGCGGTGTGGCTGCGCCGGAACCTCAAGGAGAGCCCGGTCTTCGAGGAGCGGGCGGACGTCGTCGACGGCGTCGCCCTCTCGAAGGAGGAGGCCGCGTCCGAGGGTGTGCTGGAGGCAGGTCTCAAGCAGCGCAAGGGCAAGGCGTTCTTCCTCGCGCTCGGCCTGCGGTTCGGCCAGGCCGGCAACTCCGGGCTGGTGCAGACCTTCCTGGTCGGCTACCTCGCCACCACGCTGCTCGTCGACCGCTCGATCCCGACGGACGCGATCGTCTACGGCTCGCTGCTCGGCTTCGCCACCGTGCCGCTCATCGGCCTGCTGGGCGACAAGGTCGGCCGGCGCCCCGTCTACATCGGCCTGACGATCGCGACGATGCTGGTCGCCTTCCCGGCGATGCTGCTGATCACCAGCGGGAGCGCCGTCGCGATCACGCTGGGCATGGTCATCGCCCTGAACATCGGCGTGCTCGGGCTGTTCTCGATGGAGAGCGTCACGATGGCGGAGCTGTTCGGCGCCCGCACCCGGTTCACCCAGCTCGCGCTGGCCAAGGAGATCGGCGGCATCCTCGCCACCGCGATCGGCCCGGTCCTCGCGGCCTCGCTGACCGCGCTCACCGGCAGCTGGTGGCCGATCGCCGCGATGCTGGTCGTCTACTCGGCGATCACGCTCGTCTCGACCCTGCTCTCCCCGGAGACCCGCGGGCGCGACCTGGTGAAGCTGGAGGACGCGGCGTGAAGGCGGTCGTGGTCCACGGGGCGGGCGACCTGCGGGTCGACGAGCGTCCCGAGCCCGTCGCCGGGCCCGGCGAGGTCCTGGTCGCCATGGAGTGGGGCGGGATCTGCGGCTCCGACGTGGCGTACTGGAAGAACGGCGCGTCCGGCACCGCGTCGCTGACGCACCCGCTGGTGCTCGGGCACGAGGTGGCCGGCCGGGTCGCCGCGCTGGGGCCGGGGGTGACCGGCCCCGAGGTCGGCACCCCGGTCACCGTCCACCCGGCCGAGCTGGTCGGCGACGGGCACCTGCCGGACCGGATTGCCGGGCGCACCAACCTGTACCCGCACGTCCGGTACTTCGGGTCGGCGGCCTTCGACCCGCACACCGACGGCGGCTTCAGCGGCCTCCGGGCGGTCCGCGCCGAGCAGCTGCGGGCCCTGCCCACGGGCGTCGACACCCTGTCGGGTGCCCTCGCCGAGCCGCTCGCGGTGGCGATGCACGCCGTGTTCCGGGCCGGCGACCTGCGCGGTCGCACCGTGCTGGTCAACGGCGCCGGTCCGATCGGCTCGCTGGTCGTGGCCGCGGCGAAGCACGCCGGGGCGGCGACCGTGGTCGCCTCGGACATCGCGGAGGTGTCCCTCGACGTGGCCCGCGCGATGGGCGCGGACGAGACCGTCGACGTCTCCGTGGGGTCCCTGCCCGACGACGTCGAGATCGTCTTCGAGGCTTCCGGCGCACCCGCCGCACTGGGCTCCGTGCTCCGCGCGACCGCCCGCGGCGGCACGCTCGTGCAGGTCGGGAACCTGCCGGGGGCGGCGGTCTCCGCCGCGCTCGGCGACCTGGTCACCCGGGAGATCACCTGGATCGGCTCGTACCGGTTCGTCGAGGAGATCTCCGACGCGCTCGCCGCCATGGCCGCGGGCCTGGACGTCACCCCCGTGATCAGCCACCGGTTCCCGATCGACGCCGCCGCCGACGCCCTCGCGGTCGCCGCCGCGCCCGGGAGCAGCAAGGTCATGCTGGAGCTGTCGTGAGCCCGCGCGTGGTGACCCTCGGCGAGACGATGGCCCTGCTGACCCCGCAGGGCCGGCTGGTCGCCGGCTCCGCCCTGACCGTCGGCATCGGCGGGGCGGAGTCGAACGTCGCGATCGGGCTGGCCCGGCTCGGCGTCGACGCCACCTGGGTCTCCCGGATCGGCGACGACGACCTGGGCCGCGCCGTGGTCCGCGAGATCCGCGCCGAGGGGGTGCGGGTCCTCGCCGACACCGACCCGGACGCCCCGACCGGGATGATGCTCAAGGAGCTGCGGGGCGGGCGGCCGCACCGGGTGCGGTACTACCGCGCCGGGAGCGCCGCCGCGCGGCTGGCACCCGCACACGTCGACGCGGTCGCGGACGAGATCGCCGCGGCCCGGGTGCTGCACCTGACCGGCATCACCCCGGCCCTCGGACCCGGTCCCCGCGCCGCCGTCGCCCGCGCCGTCGAGATCGCCCGGGAGGCGGGGGTGCTCGTTTCGCTCGACGTCAACCACCGCCGCACGCTCTGGCCCGACGCCGAGGCCCGCGCGGCCCTGGGCGACCTGATCCCCACCTGCGACCTGGTGTTCGCCGGGCCGGAGGAGGCGGCGCTGGTCCTGGGCCTGGAGCCGGTACCGGTCGACGCCGAGGGAGGCGCCGATCTCGCCGCCCGGCTCGCCAAGCTCGGGCCCGCCACCGCGGTGGTGAAGCTCGGCCCGCTCGGTGCCGTCGCGCACGACGGCGGCACCGCAGTCCACGCCCCGACCCGACCGGTCGAGGTGGTCGACGCCGTCGGCGCCGGCGACGCGTTCGTCGCCGGCTACCTGGCCGAGCTCGTCGCGGACCGGCCCGTCGAGGCCGCCCTCGCGCTCGGCAACGCCGCGGGCGGCGCGGTCTGCCTGGTCCCGGGGGACTGGGAGGGGCTGCCCACCCGCGCCGACCTCGCGGCCCTGCAGGCCGACCCGCCCGCGGACGTCCTCCGCTGATCCCCGTCCGTCGACCTTCCCAGGAGTGCACGTGTCCCTGCTCGCCCGCTGCCCGGTCCTCCCGGTCGTCGTGCTCGACGACCCGGCGCAGGCGCTGCCGCTCGGCGAGGCCCTGCTCGCCGGGGGCGTCGACGTCGTCGAGATCACCCTGCGGACCGCGGCCGGCCTCGCCGGCATCCGCGCCCTGAGCGCGCTGCCGGAGCTGCACGTCGGGGCCGGATCGGTCGTGGTTCCGCGGCACGTCGACGAGGTCGTGGCGGCCGGGGCCCGGTTCGTCGTGAGCCCCGGGCTGTCCGTGTCCGTGCTCGACCGGGCCGTCGAGCTCGAGGTGCCGGCCCTGCCCGGGGTGTCCGGCGCGTCGGACCTCATGGTCGCCACCGAGCGCGGGCTCACCGAGGTGAAGTTCTTCCCGGCGAACCTGCTCGGCGGCGTGGCCGGGATCCGCGCGCTGGCCGCGCCGTTCCCCGGGATGACCTTCCTGCCCTCCGGCGGGGTGAAGCCGGAGAACATGGCGGACTACCTCGCGCTGCCGTGCGTCCCGGCCATCAGCGGCAGCTGGATGGTCGACCCGGAGCTGCTCGCCGCCGGCCGATGGGACGAGGTCAGCGCCCGCGCCGCCGACGCGCTGCGGCGGGCGCGCGGCGCGGTGCCGGTCGGCTGACCCCTACCGGGCGCCCATGAGGTGCTCGACGGCGAGCTGGTGCAGCCGGACGAACCCGTACCCGCGCCGGCCGGCCGCCTCGGCGTCGAAGTCCTCGAACGACGAGCGGTCGGCCAGGAGCTCGGCGTAGCCCTCGCCGGGCGCGAGGGTCGGCGTCGAGAGCTCGGGGACGCCCGCGGTGGCGAGGGCCTCCTGCACCTCGGGGTCGGCACGGAAGGCCGCGGCCCGCTCCTTGAGCAACAGGTACGCCCGCATGTTGGCGGCGGCCGAGTCCCAGACCCCGGTGTAGCTCTCGGTGCGCGAGGGCTTGTAGTCGAAGTGCCGCGGGCCGTCGTAGGCCGGGCCGCCGCCGGGGCCGCCGTGTTCGAGCAGGTCGACCAGCGCGAAGGCGTTGAGCAGGTCGCCGTGGCCGAACACGAGGTCCTGGTCGTACTTGATCCCGCGCTGGCCGTTGAGGTCGAGGTGGAAGAGCTTGCCCGCCCACAGCGCCTGCGCGATGCCGTGGACGTAGTTCAGCCCGGCCATCTGCTCGTGGCCGACCTCGGGGTTCACGCCGACCAGCTCGGGGTGCGCGAGCTTCTCGATGAAGGCCAGCGCGTGCCCGACGGTCGGCAGCAGGATGTCGCCGCGGGGCTCGTTGGGCTTGGGCTCGAGCGCGAACCGGATGTCGTGGCCGCGGTCGAGGACGAACCCGCAGAGCAGGTCCATCGCCTCGCGGTAGCGGTCGAGCGCCGCCGCGACGTCCTTCGCCGAGTCGTACTCCGAGCCCTCGCGGCCGCCCCACAGCACGAACGTCCGGGCGCCCAGCTCGGCGGCGAGCTCGACGTTGCGCAGCACCTTGCGCAGCGCGAACCGGCGCACCGACCGGTCGTTGCTCGTGAACCCGCCGTCCTTGAACACGGGGTGGGTGAACAGGTTCGTCGTGATCATCGGGACGGTCATGCCGGTGGCGTCGAGCGCCTCGCGCAGCCGCGTGACCTGCTTGTCCCGCGTGCCGGCGTCGGGGCCGAAGCCGAACAGGTCGTCGTCGTGGAAGGTCAGGCCCCATGCGCCGAGCGCGGCCAGCCGCTCCACGGCCTCGACGACGTCGAGCGCGGGGCGGGTGGCCTCGCCGAAGGGGTCACGGCCCTGCCAACCGACCGTCCAGAGGCCGAAGGAGAAGCGGTCGGCCTGCGACGGCGTCGGTGCGGTCATCGGGCGCTCCTTGATTAGTCCAGATCACGAACTAAAGGAGGACGCTAGACCTGCGGCGGGGGCGGGGCAAGGGGCACCGCGTCATCACGTGAAGATCACGACGAGTGGGACGGGAGAGTGATCGGCACGACCGCATCGTCACCCTCGCTCCGATCATCCCGCCCGCACCGACGAGCGCGGCGGGATGCGCAGATCAAGCGGGCATGATCCGGACCGGGTCGGCGAGGACCGCGTCGACGACGCCTAGGGCGGCACCGAGGACGGCTGCGTCGGGCCCGAGGGCGGAGGTCGTGACCGGGGGAGCGGTGCCGCGCAGCGCCCCGACCTGCGCGGCGAGGGCGGCGTCGAGCCGCGGGACCAGGACCGGGCCGAGGGCGGCGAGCGTCCCGCCGAGCACGATCAGGCCGGGGGCGAGCAGGTGCACCGCGGCGGTCAGGGCCAGGGCCAGGCCGGCAGCCCCCTCGTCGACGGCCGTCCGTGCGGCGTCGCCGGCGGGATCGCCCGCGGGGAGGTCCAGGGCGTCGAGCAGCGGCGTGAGACCGCCGTCGGGGTCGAGGCCGGCGGCGCGGAGCAGGGCGGGCAGCCCCGCGACCGTCTCCAGGCAGCCCCGGCCCCCGCAGGCGCAGGGTGCGCCGCCGGGCGCCACCACCACGTGCCCCAGCTCGCCGGCGAAGCCGTCGGCGCCCGAGTACAACCCGGACCCGACGACCAACCCGGCGCCGATGCCCACCTCGCCCGTGACCACGAGGAACGACGGGTGCCCGCTCCCGGCGCCGAGCCGGAGCTCGCCCAGCGCGGCCAGGTTGGCCTCGTTGTCCACCGCCACCGGCAGGCCCGTCCGCGGCGGGAGGTCGGCGAGGTACGGGTCGAGCGGCACGTCCCGCCAGCCCAGGTTCGGCGCGGCGACGACGCAGCGGCCGCGGCCGGCGGCGGAGTGGTCGAGCAGGCCGGGGATCGCGAGCCCGGCGCCGACGAGCGTGAGCTCCTGCGCAGTCGCCCGCCGCTCGGCCTCGGCGGCCAGCGCCGCGAGTTCGTCGAACACCGCGGCGGGCGAGCGCCGGTTGGTGCCCACCTGCTCCAGCCGTACCCGTGTGCGGCCGCGGAGGTCGACGACCGCCACGGCGAGCCGGCGCGCCCCGATCTCGCACCCGAGCCCGGCCACGTGCCCGCCGTCGAGCGCCAGCCCGATGCCCGGACGGCCCCGCTCGCCCTCGCCCGTGCGGCCCTCGGCCACCAGCAGCCGCGCCGCGACCAGCTCGCCGACCAGCGACGACACCGTGGACTTGGTCAGCCCGGTCGCCACCGCCAGCCCGGCGCGGCTGACCGTGCCCCGCCGCGCCACCTCGCCCAGCACCACACCCAGGTTGTGGTCCCGCATGCTGCGGTGCCGCATCGCGGGGGCGACGGCCGGACGGTCGGTCATGGGCGCATCCTGCCCTGTCGTGCCGCGGCGCGGGGTCGCCCTGTCGGGGTCAGCCGGCGCGACGCCGGACGATCGCCTCCTGCGCCACGGTGGCGACGAGCCGGCCCGACCGCGCGAAGAAGCGCCCATGGCACAGCGCCCGGCCGTCCGCCGCCCAGCTGCTGTCCTGCTCGTAGCAGAGCCAGTCGTCGGCGCGGACCGCGCCGTGGAACCACACGGCGTGGTCGAGGCTGGCCGCGGTGACGTCCGGGGCTCCGAACATGGTCGCGTGCGGGGCCAGCGCGGTGGAGAGCAGCATCATGTCCGACGCGTAGGCGACCACGCAGTGGTGGAACAGCGGGTCGGCGGGGAGGGGCTCGCGGGTGCGCACCCAGAAGCGGTGGTGGGGCGGTGCCGCCTCGCCCCGGTGGGCGGCGCTGCGCGGCAGCTCGCCCTCGAACCGGAGGTCGACCGGGTGCAGCCGGTCGAGCCGCGTCCACCAGCTGCGCACGGTCTCGTCGGCCCCGGCGACCTGCTCCAAGGGCGTCGGGAGGTCTGCCGGATCGGTCACGCCGGTGGTCAGCCGGGGCACCTGGTGCGCCCAGCCGTCCTGAGGTACCTCGAACGAGGCGGTGAGCAGGAAGATCTCCTTGCCGTGCTGCTCGGCGACGACCTGCCGGAGGCTGACGGTGGCGCCGTCGCGCACGGGCGTGACGTGGAAGCGGGTGGCCGCGGCGGCGTCGGCGGGTCGGAGGAAGTGGCCGTGTATCGAGTGGACGGGGCGGTCGGGGCCCACACTCGATCCGGCGGCCCGCAGCGCCCGGCCGACGACGACGCCGCCGAACCCCCGCTCGACCAGCCCCTCCTGGCCGGCAGCTTCGTAGCGGTCCGGCCCGGTGGGGTGGACGTCCAGCAGGGTCCCGACGGCCGTCGCTCCGGGCGCGATCTCGAGCTCGGTCACGAACGGAGTCTGCGTTCCCGCGGCCCTCAGGCGGATCTTCCCGTGGCCCAGCTCACAGCCTCATCTCGCAGTGCGCACCTTCACGGCGCCCATCTCCGCCCACGTCACAGCATGTTCAGCTCGTACGTCTCCCGCTGGCGCTCCCGCGTGTGCTGCGCGGGCGTCGTCGGCGGATAGTGGTCCGGCTGCCCGGGGCGGCGGCAGGTCGGGATGGTGGTGACCTCGGCGTCCGGCCGGCCGGAGAAGAAGAACGGCATCGAGTAGCGCTCGGTTCCGGACGTGTTGACGACCCGGTGCAGCGTGGAGCGGTAGAGGTCGGCGGTCCAGCGCGCCATGAGGTCGCCGAGGTTGACGACGAACGTGCCCGGGATCGGGGCGGCGTGGATCCAGCCCTCGTCCTCGTCGAGGACCTGCAGGCCGCCGTTCTCGTCCTGGGCCAGCAGGGTGATGCCGCCCCAGTCGGTGTGCGCGCCGGCGCCCTTCTCCCCGGGCCGCGGGTTCGGCGGCTGCGGCGGGTAGTGCAGGATCCGCAGCGTCGGGGTCGGCTCGGCGCAGAAGTCGCGGAACCAGTCCTCGGGCAGGTCGAGCGAGAGCGCGAGGCCGTCCATCAGCAGCGTCGCGACCCCGGTCATCCGCCGGTGGTACTCGGTGAGGACCTCGCGGAACTCCGGGCGCGCGGGCCACAGGTTGGGTCCGAAGCCCACACCGGCGTCGCCCTCGGGCACGGTGCCGTCGGAGCGCGACTCGCGGCCCAGGTAGTAGCCCTCCTTGAGGTCCGGCGGCGCGCCGGCCTCGAGGGTCTGGCCGCCGACGTCCTCGTAGCCGCGGCCGTAGTTGTCCTTCGTCATCGCGACCCGCTGCTTCTCCGCCGCGGGCAGCGCGAAGAAGGTGCGGGCCTCGGCGAACGCGGCCTCGAGCAGCGCAGGCTCGATGCCGTGCCCGGAGACGTAGAAGAAGCCCTTGTCGACGCAGGCCGCGCGCAGCGCGCGGCCGACGGCGGCGCGCGCCGCGGGGTCGTCCGTGCGCAGGCCGGAGATGTCGACGACGGGCAGGGCGCTGGTCTCGACCGTGCGGGCGCCGAGCTCGGCGGACCGGGTCATGGTTCCTCCGTGGGGCGGGGCGGGGGGCGGTCAGCTGGTCGGGGCCGTGATCGCCGGTGCGGCGCCCTGGAAGGAGCCGGCCGGGGCGTCGGGCAGCGCGTCAAGCTGGGGCATGACCTCGGTCGACAGGAACGAGTTGTCGTACAGCGGGCCGCTCGGGTTCCAGTCGGCGGGCAGCGCGCCCATCTGCTTCATCTGGTCGATCGTGGTGTTCCAGCGCTCGTCGCCCATGGCGCCCATCTGCTTGCCGCCCTGGCCGCCGATCACGAACGGGCGCTGGCCGGCCCAGGTGAACCAGTTGGTGTCGGCGGCGAGCTGGTTGTTGTCCGTGAGCATCTGGTCGTTGGCCTTGGTGGCCGCGTCGACGTCCGTGAGGTAGGCCGTCCAGCCCTTCGACAGCGCGCCCAGCGCCCGCTTCAGCGTGTCGCCGTGGTTCTTCGCGTAGTCCTCGGTCACCGCGAGGATCTGGCCGTAGGGGTTGAAGCCGGCCGAGGCGTAGCTGAAGTAGTTGACGTCGATGTTCTGCTTGCGGGCCTCGTAGACCGTGTTGGTCGGGTAGCCCTGGACCACGCCGTCGGGCGAGGCGAAGAACGCGGCGTAGGTGCCGTTGAAGTTCTGGGTCGGGAACTGGATGTTCTGGCTGCGCTGCACCCACTGCCAGCCGAGGCTGATCGGGGCGACGGTCCAGGACTTGCCGGCGAGGTCGCTCCACTTCGTCCAGCCGGTGGACTGCTTGACCAGCACGCCGGTCGGCGGGGTGTCGAACTCGTTGTAGACCGCGGTGATCGGCAGGCCCTGCGCCTTGGCCTGCAGGTAGGACTCGGCGGTGGTCACCGCGATGTCGGCGCGGCCGGAGGCCAGCAGCTGGATGCCGGAGACGTTGGGTCCGCCGGGGAGGATCTTCACGTCGGAGAAGCCGGCGTCGGCGAGGTAGCCCTGGGTCTGCGCGGCGGTCCAGCCGCCGTTCTGCGCGTTGCTGAACCAGGACAGCTGCACGGTGAGGCTGTCGTCGCCGGCGGGCCCGGAGCTCGACGCGGCCGCACCGCCGGAGGCGCCGCCGCACGCGGCGAGGACGAGGGCGGTCGCCAGCGCCACGAGGGCGAGCGGCAGGCGCGCCCAGCGGGTGGGGGACAGGGACATGGGGGCTCCAACATCTCGCGGCGGGAACGCCCGGCCGACGCGCGGACAACCATTCTCGGCGTCGTCGGGAAAAGGGGACGGGCCATTTCTGCGCATTCACGGAAACGGCGGTGCTCGGGCCCGGGGAGCGGGTCCGGTCGGAGGGGAGGGGACGGCGACGTCCGGACGAGCGGGCGGCCGGGCCAGCTCCGGGATCGCGACCCCAGCCGCCCGGGCCAGCGGCGGCGCAGCGGGTGCGCTCGACGTCGGCCCAGCTCAGCGAGCTGATCGCGGTCCCGGAGGAGGTCCGGGCCGGATGGTCCGACCAAGCGGACCGCCCAGACCATCGGGCGTCGGGGCCCCCGCCGTCAACGGTTGAGCGTCGAACTTCACCTGCCCGAAACACGGTGACCGAGGCATTGCGGCCGGGCCCGTTTCCCCCGTCCGTTTCGCCGGTATTTCGCGTGTGAATAAACGGTTTCGTGATCGCCGGGCCGCTGTTGTCGAACCATTCCGCCGCCTACGGTCGGATTGGTCAGGCCAACCACCCCCGGGGTGGTTCGGCGCCGGAAGTCAGGAAGGACCGGGTGTGGACAGCACCACCGGAGCACCGGGCGATCGCCGCCCGGTGCCGTCCTCCGCCCTCGAGCTGCCGCGGCTCGCGCCGGGCGCGTTCCGCGGCAGCGTGAGCACCGAGATCTCGGCGCACCTGGAGAAGCTGATCGCGGTCGGCGAGCTCAGGCCGGGGGACCGGCTGCCGTCGGAGCGCGAGCTGGCGGCGAGCCTGGGCGTGTCCCGGGCGTCGCTGCGCGAGGCCATGCACGAGCTGGAGGCGAAGCACCTCGTCGAGCGCCGGCCGGGCCGCGGCACCACCGTGCTGCCCGCGCCCGAGCACGTCCAGACGCTGTACTCGCAGCTCTCCGACGCGGAGCACCAGCTGCGGGACGTTGCCGAGCTGCGCGGCGCGATCGAGCCCCGGCTGGCCGAGCTGGCCGCCGAGCGGGCCACCGCCGCCAACCTCGTCGAGCTCGAGAACCTGCTGCGCAACCCGGTCGCGGAGGTGGCGCCCGAGGAGTCGCTGCGGCTCGACCTCGAGTTCCACATGCTCATCGCGGCCGCGGCGCAGAACCCGCTGATGTCGGCGATCAACACGCTCGCCTGCTCGTGGACCTCGTCGACCCGGGTGCTCTCGCACTCCACCCGCTACGCCCGCGAGGTCTCCTACCTCGGGCACCGGGCGATCCTCGCCGCGGTCGCGGCCGGCAACCCCGCCGAGGCGCGGGACGCGATGGCCCGCCACCTCGCCGACGTCGCCGCCCTGACCCGGGACCGGTTCGAGGACCGCGCGACGGGGGAGACCCCGTGACCGCGTCCGAGCTGGCACCCATCGCCGCCGCTCCGGTGTTGCAGCCGCTCACCGCCACGTCCGACGGCGCCTACCTCCCCGCCACCCCGGCGACCACCACCTGGGGCCGGCTGCCCTGCGCCGACGACGCCCCCGCACTCTCGGTGGAGCCCGGCGCCGCCGTCGTGGTCGACACCGTCAGCCACGAGGGGATCCTCGAGGACCAGGGCCGGGACCCGATCGCCTTCTTCGGTGCCCACGGCGTCGCGCCCCGCGACGTCCTGCTCGACGCGATCGCCGTCGCCGCCGACGGGCACCACGACCGCACCGGCGGCCCGCACGTGGTGACCGGCCCGATCGAGGTCCGCGGCGCGCAGCCCGGCGACCTGCTCGCCGTGCGGGTCGACGCGCTCGTCCCCCGGGTGCCCTACGGCGTGGTCTCCAGCCGGCACGGGAAGGGCCTGCTCCCCGGCAGCTTCCCCGTCGACGGCCCGCTGACCAGCATCTTCTGCCGGGTCAACGACCTGGAGCTCGGCCTCGACGCCGCGCGCGGCACGCTCCCGCTGCAGCCCGGCGACCCCGACCGCCCGGTCCGCTTCCCACTGGCGCCCTTCCTCGGCGTCATGGGCGTGGCGACGCCCGGCCCGCGCCGGCACTCCACCCCGCCCGGCCTGCACGGCGGCAACATCGACATCCGGCTGCTGGTCGCCGGCACCACGCTCTACCTGCCCGTCCAGGTGCCCGGCGCCGGCCTCTACGTCGGCGATCCGCACTTCGCCCAGGGCAACGGCGAAATCGCGCTGACGGCGCTGGAGGCGCCGCTGCGCGCCACCCTCACCGTCGACGTCGTGCCCGCCGCGGAGGCCGCGGCCCGCTACGGCGCCGTGACCGGGCCGTTCGTCCGCACCGCGGAGTTCCTCGTGCCCACCGGGCTCGACGAGGACCTCGACGTCGCCGTGCAGAAGTGCGGCCGCAACGCGGTCGAGCTCCTCGGCGCGGTCTACGGGATGGCCCCCGAGCTGGCCTACGCCTACCTGTCCGCCGCGACGGACTTCGAGATCTCCCAGGTGGTCGACATCGTGAAGGGCTCCCACGCCCGGATCCGGCTGGCCGACTTCGCGGCCGTGGACCGGATCGAGGTGCCGCGATGATCGCCGAGGCCGTGAGGGTCGTCTCGCCGGCGCCGGTCCCCGAGGGCCTGCTCGGTGCCTTCGACGCCTACGAGACCGCGCTGCTGGCCAACGACGTCGCCACCCTCGACGCGCTCTTCGCCCCCGGCCCGGACACCGTCCGCGGCGACGGGACCACGCTGCTCGTCGGGCACGACGCCATCGCCGGGTTCCGCTCCGGCCGCGTGGTGATCCCCACGCGTCGGGTGGCCGGGCTGCAGGTCAGACCGATCGGTGACGACGCCGCGTTGGTCATGGCGTCCACCGAGGAGCCGTCGAACGGGGCGACGGGCCTGCAGACCCAACTGTGGCAGCGCCTCGACGGCACGTGGAAGGTCACGGCCGCCCACGTGACCCTCCCGAAGAAGGACCGGCCGGTCGCGGCGGCGCACCCCCTCCCCGCCGCGGCCGCGCCTCCCCTCGACCCCTCGGTGTGGCGGGTCGTCGGGGCGCCGCTGGTCGCGCCGACCGTCTCCGGCCCGCTCGACGGCGTCACGCTCGCCGTGAAGGACCTGTTCGCGGTGGCGGGGGAGCGGCTGGGCGCGGGCAACCCGACCTGGCTCGCCGAGCAAGCGCCGCGGACCACGACCGCCCCCGCGGTGTCCGCGCTGCTCGGCGCAGGTGCGGAGATCACCGGGATCGCCCGCACGGACGAGTTCGCCTACAGCCTCGCCGGGCAGAACGCCCACTACGGCACCACCCCGAACCCGGCCGTGCCCGGCGGGATCGGCGGCGGCTCGACGAGCGGGCCCGCCTCCGCGGTCGCCCTCGGCCAGGTCGAGGTCGGGCTCGGGACCGACACCGCCGGGTCGATCCGGGTCCCGGCCTCCTACCAGGGGCTGGTCGGGATCCGGACCACGCACGGCGCGATCTCGACGGACGGGGTGCTGCCGCTCGCGCCGTCGTTCGACACGGTCGGGTGGGTGGCCCGCGCGGTCGGCCCGGCTCTGCGGGTGGCGGAGGTGCTGCTCCCCGGCGCCTCCGCCGTCCCGGCCGGCAGCCCGCCGGTGCGGGCCGTCGTGCTGCCGACGGCCGAGGGTCACGCGAGCCCCGACGTCGCCGCCGCCTGCGCCGACCGCCGCGCCGCGCTGGTCGGGGAGGGGCTGCTGCCGGGCGCCGAGGTCGTCGACCTCGCCCCGGAGACCCTCGAGGAGTGGTTCGCCGCGTTCCGCACGGTGCAGGCCTACGAGGCCTGGGCCGCGCACGGCGAGTGGATCACCGCCCACCCCGGCGCGCTGGGGGCGGACGTCGGCGGGCGGTTCGCCGCGGCCGCCGCGGTCACGGTCGCCGAGGCGGACGCCGCCCGCGCGACGGTCGCCGAGGCCCGCGCCCGGCTCCGCGAGGTGCTGGACGGCGCGGTGCTGGTGCTGCCCAGCAGCGCCGGCGGCGCCCCGGCCTGGGGCGCGAGCGCCGCGGCCGTCGAGTCCGAGCGGGCCGGGACCCTGCGCATGACCTGCCTCGCCGGGCTCGCCGGCGCCCCGGCCGTCTCGGTCCCGCTGCTGCGCACCGCCGACGGCCGCCCCGCGGGGTTGTGCCTGGTCGGCGCACCGGGCACGGATCTCGACCTGCTCCGCCTCGCCGCGACCCTGGAGGGAGCCGCGTGAACCCCAACCGCTGGACCTTCGCCGAGGGGCGGGTCGACCTGCGCCGCCCGCACCGCGAGCCCCGGCCGATCGAGCTCAAGGCGCTGCCCGCGCCGGTCACCGCGGACCTCGCGCGCAGCGCCCTGGTCGTCGTCGACATGCAGAACGACTTCTGCACCGAGGGCGGCTGGCTGCACTCGATCGGCGTGGACGTCTCCCCGCTGGCCCCGGCGATCGAGGCCCTCCGATCCCTGGTCCCGGCGGCCCGCGCCGCCGGCGTGCCGATCGTCTGGCTGAACTGGGGCAACCGCGAGGACCAGGCCAACGTCCCGCCGGGCGTCGCGCACGTCTACGACCCGGAGGGCCGCGGTGCGGGCATCGGCGCGGTGATGCCGAACGGCTCCAAGGTGCTGACCAAGGGCTCCTGGGGCGCGGCCCTGGTCGACGGGCTCACCGCCGAAGCCGGCGACCTGCACGTCGACAAGTACCGGATGAGCGGCTTCTGGGACACGCCGCTCGACTCGATCCTGCGCAACCTGCGCGTGGACACCCTGTTCCTCGCGGGCGTCAACTCCGACCAGTGCGTCTCCTCGACACTGGTCGACGGCGCCTGCCTGGGCTACGACGTGGTGCTGGTCGACGGCGCCTCCGCCACCACGTCGCCCGCGTTCTGCCACGAGGCGACGCTCTACAACACCCGCCAGTGCTACGGGTTCTCCTGCGACTCCGCGGACCTGCTCGCAGCCCTCTCCGCAGCACCGACCAGTAAGGACGGATCGTGACCACCCCTCCGCCGATCCTGCGGCACCTCGACGACGTGGCGCCCCAGCTCATCTCGCCCTCCGACACCGTGAAGCTGGCGCTGCTCGCCGGCCCGGCGGACGGCTCGTCGACCAGCGTGTTCTTCGAGGTCTGGGAGCCGGGCGGCAGCCAGCCGGACAACTCGCACCCGGAGTCCACGGAGATCTTCGTGATCCTGTCGGGCACCGGCCGCGCGCACAGCGACAAGCACGTCGTGGACCTGAGGGCGGGCGACGCCCTCGTCCTGCCGCCGAACTCGGTGCACCGGATCGTCAACACGAGCGGGACCGAGCGGCTCTACGCCGTGACGGTCATGGCGGACGACGACGGCGCCCTGCCCGGCGGCTTCGCCGAGCTCGTGGCCAAGGGGACCGTCACCGAGTGGGACGCCACGGACCGGGCGGTGCTCTCGTGAAGCTCGCGCAGCTGTCCACCTCGGACATCAAGGACCTCGACAAGACGAAGGCCGTCGTCGTCCAGCCCCTCGGCGCGATCGAGCAGCACGGCCCGCACCTGCCCGTCATGACGGACGCGTTCGTCGGCGAGCAGATCGCCGCGCTGGCCGCCGACCAGACGGACGCCGAGGTCTGGGTCCTCCCGACGCTGCACTACGGCAAGTCCACCGAGCACCTCGGCTGGGCCGGCACCATGAGCCTGTCGAGCGAGACCCTGCTCGCGGTGCTCAAGGACGTCGGTCGCTCGGTCGCCGCCTCCGGCTTCACCCGGCTCGCGTTCGTCAACGGGCACGGCGGCAACCCCGCCTCGCTCGACGTCGCCGCCCGCGACATCCGCACCGAGTCCGGCCTGCTGGTCTTCCCCGTGACCACCGGCAGGCTCGGTGTGCCCCAGGGCCTCGACCTGCCCGACGCCGAGTTCTCCATCCACGGTGGACACGTCGAGACCTCGGTGATGCTCCACCTGGCGCCGGAGACCGTCCACACCGACCGGTTCGTCCTCGGCGGCGACCACCTCCCCGCACTGTTCCCCGGCGAGCTGAGCCTGGAGGGCGCGCTGCCCACCGCGTGGATCAGCGACGACCTCACCACCAACGGCGTGATCGGCGACCCCCGGGCCGCCACCGCCGAGATCGGCAAGGAGATCGTGACCCACTGGACCGGCCGGCTGGCGTCGGCCTACGCACAGATGTCCGCCTTCGAGTTCCGGACTGCGCGGTGAAGCGCCTGCTGACCGCCGCGCTCGGCGGGCTCCTCGCGCTCGGCCTGGCGGCGTGCGGCACGTCGGCGGCGCCGGCGAGCGCGGGCGCCGAGCCGGTGAGCGTCGTGCTGGGCTGGTACCCGACCGCCGAGTCCGGCGGCTTCTACGCCGCCGAGGAGCAGGGCCTCTTCGCGCAGCAGGGCCTGGACGTCGACATCCAGCCCGGCGGCCCGCAGGTGTCGCAGACGCAGGTCGTGGCCTCGGGCCGCGCCGACTTCGGGCTGAGCGACGCCACCACGGTCGCCAACGCGAAGGCGACCGGGATCCCGATCGTCGCCGTGGCCGCGCTGTTCCAGGAGAACCCGGTCGGCGTGATGGTCCACGCGGACAGCGGAGCCCAGGACTGGAAGGACCTTGCGGGCCGCACCTGGTACGTCCAGACCGGACAGCTCGGCCAGGAGTGGGTCAAGCGCTCCCAGGGCATCGACTTCACCACCGCCGCGTACAACGGCTCGATCGCCACCTTCGTGCACGACGACGCCGCCGTCCAGCAGGGCTGGCCGACCAACGAGGCGTACACGGCGCAGAAGGAGGGTGTGCAGACGCGCTTCCTGAGCTACGCCAGCGCGGGCTACAACCCCTACAACGACGTCATCTTCACGACCGAGGACTTCCTCCGCGACAACCCGGAGAAGGTCAGGTCCTTCCTCGACGCGACGATGCGCGGCTGGTCCGCGTACATGTCGGACACCGCTCTGGCGGAGAAGGTCAACGCCACCCTCCAGCAGGAGAACCCGCAGCTCGACGCCGCCGCGAACTGGTTCGCGTGGGACGCCCAGCGGCAGTTCCTCACCGCCGGGGACGGCGCCACCGCGCTCGGCGCGATGACCCCGGCGCGCTGGTCCACGCTCGTCGACCAGATGACGCAGCTCGGCGCGCTCGAGCCGGGCCTCGACCCGGCGAGCCTGTTCGACACCTCGGCCCTGCCCACCGTCCCCGCCCCGACGACGCTGCCGCCGGCCCCCTGAGGAGACCCCCCATGACGACTGCCGTGCAGGCGGACCTGGTCAGGTTCGCCGGCGTCACCAAGACCTACTCGAACGGCTTCACCGCCCTCGCCCCGATCGACCTGACGATCGGCCCGGGGAAGGTGGTGAGCATCGTCGGGCCCTCGGGCTGCGGCAAGACCACCCTGCTCCGGATGGCCGGCGGGCTGTCCTCACCGACGACCGGTGAGCTGAGCATCGGCTCCACCCAGAACTCCTACGTCTTCCAGGACCCGACGCTGATGGCCTGGCGGAACGTGCTGGCCAACACCGAGCTCGTCTCCAGGATCCGCAAGGTGCCGCGGGCCGAGACCCGCCGCCGGGCGGTCGAGGCGCTGCGCCTGGTCGGCCTGGAGAACGTGCAGAAGTCCCTGCCGCGGGAGCTGTCCGGCGGCATGAGGATGCGCGTCTCGCTGGCCCGGGCGCTGGCCTCCGAGCCGGACCTGATGCTGATGGACGAGCCCTTCGCGGCCCTCGACGAGTTCACCCGTGACCGCATGGCGGACGAGCTGATCCGGCTGTGGCGCGAGCGCCGCTTCGGCGTCCTGTTCATCACCCACTCCATCCGCGAGGCCGTGAAGATCGCCCACGAGGTCGTCGTCATGGCCTCGGGACCCGGCCGGATCGTGGAGATCGTGGAGTCCCCGAGCCCGCCCGGCACGGACCCGGACGCGGCGCGCGACACCGATGCGCTCGACGAGACCGTGAAGTACATCGGCGCGCGATTGGCGGCGGCATGAGCATCGCAGAGAAGACTCCGGCGACGCCCCCGGCGCAGACCCCGGCCACCCCGCAGGCGGCCGCCCGGCCGACGGTGCCGCGCAAGGCCCCGTCCGGCCGAACCCTGCTGTCGTTCGTGCTGCCGCCGCTGGTGGTCCTCGTGATCGCCGTGGCGCTGTGGCAGGCGCTGATCAGCCTGTTCGGGGTCCCGAAGTTCCTGGTCCCCGCCCCGCTCGACGTCCTCGCCGAGATCGGGCCCGCGATCGGCACCCTGGTCGAGCCGACCCTGGTGACCATGGGCGAGGCGTACGGCGGGTTCCTGCTCGCCGCCGTCGTCGGGTTCGCGGTGGCGTTCGTGATGGCCCGCTGGAACGTCGCCGAGCGCGGCCTCTACCCCTACATGGTCCTGCTGCAGACCATCCCGATCATCGCCGTCGCGCCGATCCTGGTCGTCTGGCTCGGCCCCGGCCCCACGACGAACACCGTGGTCGCCGCCATGATCGCCGTCTTCCCGGTCACCGCGAACACGCTGACCGGCCTCAAGTCCACCGACCGGAACCTCGTGCAGCTGTTCGCCATGGCCGGAGCCTCGAAGCGCTACGAGATGAGCGTCCTGCGCATCCCGTACGCGCTGCCCTACGTGCTGACCGGGCTGCGGATCGCCGCGGGCTCGTCCGTCATCGGCGCGATCGTCGGCGAGTTCGTCGCCGGCATCGGCGGCGGCCAGGGCGGCCTCGGCTACGTCATCACGTCCACCGCGCAGCAACTGCTCATGCCGCGCCTGTTCCTCGCCGTCATCGCCGCGAGCTGCGTCTCGCTGCTGCTGTTCGGGCTCGTCCGGCTGGTGGAGGTGCTCGCGCTGCGGCGCTGGCACGAGTCCGCCATGTCTTCGGACGACTGAGCCGGCGACGACCGAGACCTGGAGTTCCTGAGATGCGCATCGACACCAACATCCTGGGCGCCGTCCGGATGCCCGACGCCGGCGCCGCCGGCCCCGCCGCCACCTCCCGCCGATACGGGCGCCAGGACTACGCGGACGCGTTCGGCGACTTCGTCGACCTGGCGAAGGTCGCGGACGAGGTCGGCTTCGACACCTTCTGGTACACCGAGCACCACTTCCAGCACGAGGGCTACGAGGTCGTCCCGAACCAGGTCCTGCTGGGCCTGTACTCGGCGGCCGTCACGCGGCGGCTGAACTTCGGCCAGATGTTCAACATCGTCCCGCAGTGGAACCCGCTGCGGCTGGCCGAGGACTTCGCCGCGGCGGACATCCTCACCGGCGGCCGGATGCGCTTCGGCGTGGGCCGGGGCACCGTGCCGCGGGAGATGCAGACCCTCGGCGCGAAGATCGAGTCGGGGGACAACGGGCTCGACGCGGATGCCGAGCAGGCCAACCGCGAGCACTTCGCCGAAGCCATGGCCGCGATCCGGGCCGCGTTCACCCAGGAGCGGTTCTCCCACCAGGGCACGCACTTCCAGTTCCCGCCGGCCGGGATCCCGGACCGCGGCGGGTTCGTGCAGGACCTCGCGCTGGTCCCGAACGTGACCCGCGAGGTCGAGATCTACCAGGCCTGCACCTCACCGCGGACCGTCGACTACGTGGCCGAGCACGGGCACATCGGCGTCTACACCCGACAGTCGGCGGCGCGCCTGGAGAAGGCCTGGGCGCTGCACGCGGAGCTCACTGCGAAGCACGGCCGGCCGACGGAGGTGGGGGAGGAGCAGATGCTCGTCCTGCACGTCAACGTCGCGCCGACGCACGAGGAGGCCGTCGCGCTGGCCCGGCCCGGGCACGACGAGCTGACCAAGCTGCTCTCGCCCTACGGCCGGTTCGCCACCTACGACCCGCCCGCCGGCATGGACTCCACCCCGTTCGACTACGCGCCGACCCTCGAGGAGTCGATGCGCCAGCGGATCTATGTCGTCGGTGACTTCGACGAGGTCGCGGAGCAGATCGCGGAGTACCGCGACCGGCTCGGCCTGCGCCGGCTCTCGGTCGCGATGGACGCCCTGGGCCTCACCCCGGAGCAGCAGCAGGACCAGCTGCGGATGTTCGCCGCCGAGGTGGCGCCGCGGCTCGGGATCGCCATGTCGGCCGACGGGCAGCAGGCGCTCGAGGCAGAAAGCGCAGTGGCGTGACGGCACCGACGGTCGGCTCCGCAGGCTCCGCCTCCGGCACTCTCCCCTCGCTCGCCGCCCTCGACGGCACCCGGATGCTGGCGGACCTCGACTCCGGGGCCGTCACCGCGCGGGCGCTGCTGGAGGAGCACCTCGCCCTGCTCGACGGGGCGGGCGGCGAGCTGAACGCAGTCGTGGACCGGGACGACGAGGGCGCCCGCGCCGCCGCGGACGCGGTCGACGCGGCCCGCGCCGCGGGCGAGCCGGTCGGCCCGCTCGCCGGCCTGCCCGTCACGATCAAGGACGCGTTCGACGCCGCCGGCATGCGCACCTCGCACGGCCGGCTGTCCGACGCGCGGCAGGCCACGGTGGACTCCCCGCTGGTTCGGCGGCTGCGCGAGGCCGGCGCCGTCGTCGTCGGCAAGACGAACGTGCCGGTCTACCTCGCCGACCACCAGTCGGTGAACGAGGACCTCGGCCGCACGCTCAACCCGTTCGACCGTGAGCGGTCGCCGGGCGGGTCGTCCGGCGGGTCCGGGGCCGCGGTCGCCGCCGGGATCGCGGTGGCGGACTTCGGCAGCGACCTCGCGGGGTCGCTGCGGGTCCCCGCCGCGTGGTGCGGCCTGTTCGGGCACCGGCCGTCGAACGGGATCGTGTCCAAGCTCGGGCACATGCCGTGGCCGGAGGGCGGGCTGCTGGAGCCGATGGTCTCGGCCGTCGGCCCGATGACCCGCTCGGCCGCGGACTCGGCCCGGTTCCTCGACGCGATCGCCGGGGCCGAGGGGCTCGACGCCCACGCCTGGCGGCTGGAGCTGCCGCCCGCCCGGGTCACCTCGCTCGCGGGCGCCCGGGTGGCGGTCTGGCTCGACGACCCTGCCTGCCCCGTCGACTCCGAGACCCGCGACGCGATCCGCGCCTTCGCCGACGCCCTGGACCGGGCCGGGGCGCAGGTCGAGGAACTGACCGCCCCACCGGTGCGCGGCGAGGAGGCGATCGAGCTGTTCGTGCGCCTGCAGGCCGGCGAGGTCGTGCACGGCCTGGACCCGGAGGCGTTCGCGCGCAGCGTCCACCTCGCCGGAGCCGGGGCGACCGGCCGAGCGGGAGACATGGCCCGCGGGCACGTCCAGTCCCTGCGCGACGCGCTGAACGACTTCGAGGCGCAGCGTGCGATCGCCGCGCGCTGGGCGGAGATCCACGAGCGGCACCACGTGGTGCTGTGCCCGGCCGCACCGTGTGCCGCGCCGCGGCACTCCGACGTCCCGAACGACCGCCGCACCCTGGAGCTCGACGGGCGGCCGTACCCGGCCGGCGACGCCGTCGGCGCGTGGAGCCGGATCTCCGGCCTCGGTGGCGGTCCCGCCACCGTGGTGCCGCTGGGTGCCGGGGCGGCTTCCGGCCTGCCGATCGGCGCGCAGCTGCTCGGTCGCTACCTCGACGACCGCACCCCGCTCGCCGTGGCCGCGCTCGCCGAGGAGGCGGGGCTCGTCGGGTTCACCGCTCCGGAAGGGTTCTGATGGCGGCAGGGACCGTTCTCCCCGAGACACTCGCGGCGGACCTGCGCGCCCTCCTCGGCGACTCCGCCGGGGTCGGCGCCGACGAGGCCGCCTGCAAGGCCGCGACCAAGGACTTCTCCTGGGTCTCGCCGATCATCCACGGCAGCATCCCGCGGACCCTGCCCGACGCCGTGGTCACGGTCCGGACGGTCGAGGCCGTCCGGGCCCTGGCCCGGTTCGCGCACGAGCGCGGGATCCCGCTCACCGCACGCGGCAAGGGCACCTCGAACTACGGGCAGATCATCCCGCTCGCGCAGGGAATCATGGTGGACTTCCACGAGCTCGCCGGGGACATCGTCCTCGACGACGACGGCGTGGTCAGCGCGCTGCCCGGCACCAGCTGGCACGACCTGTTCGCGTTCCTCGAGGGCACCGGCCGCGAGCCGGCGATGTTCCCGACCACGCTGAACAGCACCGTCGCCGGGTACGTGGGCGGCGGGGCCGGGGGACCGGGCTCGATCGAGCACGGCTTCAACCACGAGGGGTTCGTGCAGGCCCTGACGCTCGTGCGGGTCACCGCCGACGCCGAGCCCGTCGAGGTGCGGTTCCCGGACACCACCCCGCATGTGCACGCCTTCGGCACCACCGGGCTGATCGTGCGGGTGGGGCTAAGGACCGTGCCGGCGCGGGAGCGGACCGCCGTGTTCGCCTCCGTGCCGGACCTCGACGCGGGTGCCGCGATGGCCCTCGAGATCCTGCGGCTGGACCCGCCGCCGCAGATCCTCGCGGTGACCGAGCCGGAGCTCGCGGCGCTCTTCCCCGAGGACCCGGGCTTCGTGCCGGGCCGGACGAACCTGCGGGCGGTCGTCGGCGTCGAGCAGGCCGAGGCGGTGCGGGAGATCGTGGAGCGGGGCGGCGGCAGCGTCTCGGGTGTGCGGCCCGAGGCGGTGCGTTTCCTCGCGACCTTCATCAACAACCACACCACCGTGCGGGCCAAGGCCAGGCGCCCCGAGCTGTACCACGTCCTGGTGCGCGGCAACGCGATCCTGGGCAAACGGGTGCTCATCGGCGAGGCCTTCGCGGACGCGACCGTGCAGCTCGAGGGCATCCGCGGCCCCGAGGGCCCGTGCCTGATGGCCCGGATCCTCGCCCCGCACCGCGACGACGCCCTGGTGCACGCGGGCATGGAGCGGCTGCGTGCCGAGGGCCTCGCCGTCGACAGCCCGCACAGCTGGGTGGTGCACGAGGACATGCCGCCGCGCTGGGCCGCCGCGGACCGCTTCGACCCCGCAGGCCTGCTCAACCCCGGCAAGCTCCCGCGGGACTGACCCGGCGCGGGAGCCATGGCCCGGCTCCCGCGCCGCCGTCAGCGCCGCCGTCAGCACCGCCGTCAGCACCGCCGTCAGCGCCGAAATGTGCCGGCGAGGTGCGTCGGCGGGATGCGGTCGGCGCCGAAGAGCTTCTCGCGGAAGGTGCCGGGGGCGTACTCCGTCTTGTAGCGGCCGCGCTCCTGCAGGATCGGGATCACCAGGTCGATGACGTTCTCGAGGGTCTCGTGGGCCACGATCCGGGCCACGTTGAACCCGTCGAGGTCCGTCTCGTCCATCCAGCGGATCAGCTCGTCCGCGATCTGCTCCGGGCTGCCGACGAGCGCCATGTTGGTGCCGCACAAGGCCTTCTCCTCGAGCACCTGGCGCAGCGTCCACCTGTTGCCCCGGGTGAACATCTCGAGGGCGGAGCGGTTGGCGTCGTTCTCCTCGTACTCGATGGGCTGGTCCACCGGGTAGTTCGAGAGGTCGATGCCCATGATCCCGGACATCGTGGCGATGAGGCCCTCGAAGCTCGTGTACCGCAGGTAGTCGTTGTACCGGGCGCGCGCCAGCTCCTCGGTCTCGTCCACGAAGATCGACACCCCGGCGAAGAACTTCGCCGACTCCCGGGAGCGGCCGACGGCCTCCAGCTCCTTGGCCATCGTCGCGATCTTGTCCCGGACGATCTCCGTGGTGGTGCCGTTGAGGTAGATGCCCTCGGCATGGGTGCCCGCGAACCGCCGGCCGCGCTCGGAGCCGCCGGCCTGGAACAGCACGGGGGTGCGCTGCGGGGAGGGCTCCACGGCGTGCACGGCGCGGAACCGGTGGAACTCGCCCTCGAAGACGATCTCCTCGACCTTCGACGGGTCCGCGTAGACGCGGGTCGCCTTGTCCTTGACCAGCGACCCGTCCGCCCAGCTCTGCTCCCACAGCCGGTAGACGGCCTCGCAGAACTCGTCCGCCATGTCGTAGCGCCTGTCGTGCGCGATCAGCCCGTCCAGGCCCATCGCCCGGGCGCCGCTGGCCAGGTAGCTGGTCACGATGTTCCAGCCGAGCCTGCCCTCGAGCAGGTGGTCCAGCGTCGAGATCCGGCGGGCGAACTGGTACGGCTGCTCGTAGGTGCAGCTGCCGGTCATGGTGAAGCAGAGGTTCTCGGTCACCGCGGCCATCGCGGGGAGCAGGACGGCCGGGTCGACGCTGGGGGACTGGCAGCCGTTCCGCAGCGCGCCGTCCTTGGTGCCCTCGTAGACGTCCGGCATGCCGTAGACGTCGGCGATGAAGAGGTTGTCGAACAGGCCGCGCTCGAGCAGCTGCGCGTACTCCGCCCAGTAGCGGATGGACGTGTAGTCCACGGCCTTGTCCCGCGGGTGCGCCCAGAGCCCGAAGGACTGGAAGCTCGGGTTGCCCTGCTCGAGGGCGTTGAAGCGGATCTCCTTCGGTGCGCCTGCCACACCCACTCCTCGTCTCGGCATCCTTGCTCGTACAGTGAGCGTAGCAATCATGCAATGGTAGTGGGAAGCGCTGGACGGCGTCGGCTCCGCCGAGCATGATGCGGCCCCATGACCGGTGACGTGCTGATGGTGGCCAGCCAGTTCGGGCAGAAGCTGGACTTCTTCGACGCGACCACGCTGGAGAAGCTCGACACCGTGCCGGACCTGATCGCGCAGCCGCACGAGATGGCGTGGGACGGCGGGCGCCGGCTCGCCTACCTCGCGCACACCTACCGCGCGGGGGCGTACGGCGAGGGCAAGCCGAAGGCGCACGAGATCAGTGTCGTGGACGCCGACGCCCGCACGGTCGTCGACGTGATCGACGTCAGCCCGTACGAGGCGCCGCACGACGTGGAGTACGACCCGGCGGCCGACCTGATCTACACCGGCGTCGAGGCGGGCGACGGCCGCAACGGGATCGTGGTGATCGACGCGGCCACCCGGCAGGTCGTCGGGAACATCCCGCTCGAGGCGCCCAACGCGCACTGGATGTGCCTGACCCCGGACGGCGCCAAGGCGTATGTGGCCCACAAGGAGGCGCCGGTGCTGTCCGTCGTCGACCTGCGGGTGCGCCGGCAGGTCGGCACGATCCCGGCCCCCGCGGGCGCGGAGGAGATCGACTGCTCGCCGGACGGGCGGTTCGTGTTCGCCGCGACACCGATGATGAGCCTGGTCATCAACGTGGCGCAGGGGCAGCTGAACAAGGCGGTCCCGCCGCCCGGCACACCGGTGCCCGGACTGGTGAAGATCGACACCGGTACGGACGAGGTCGTCGGCCGACTGGAGTTCGAGGAGTACCTGTCCGCGCTGCGGGTCGCGCCCGACGGCCGGGTCCTGGTCACCGAGTTCCGCTTCCCGGAGCCGGGCGCCACGCCGGCCGGGCCGGTCCGCGGGCGGGTGCACGTCGTCGACCCGGACAAGCTGGAGGTGCTGGCCTCGGTCGAGGTCGACGAGCTCCCCTTCACCACCCGCTCCTCGGCCGACGGTCGCACCGCGTTCACGGCGAACCTCAAGACGGGCTCGGTGAGCGTGATCGACCTCGACACCTACGAGGTCACGGCCACCCTGGACAACAACATCGGCCCGGCCTTCGGCGGGTCGCACGGCATGTGCCTGGTCCCGGCCCGGCAGGAGGGCTGACGTGGGCCTCCTCGACCGGACCGACCTCGTCGCCAGCTACTACACGCTCACCGGGGCGCACCTGACCCTGCCGCCCCGGCACCCGCTCGCCGCCCGGGCGGAGGCGGCGGCGGCCGCGGGCTTCACCGGTCTCGCGCTCGCCCCGGCCGAGGCCGCGGCGGGGGTCACCGCCGTCCGGGCGGCTGCGGGCGGCCTCGCGGTGCCCGAGCTGGAGCCGCTCAAGGGGTGGGACTCCGGAGGCCGCGGCGACGAGGAGGCCGTGTTCGCGCTGGCCGACGCGTTCGGGTCGCGCCAGGTGACCACGATCCAGCTGGTCGACGATCTGCCGGCGGACCTGCTGGCCGAGCGGTTCGCGGGGCTGTGCGAGCGTGCCGCGGCGCACGGGTTGGGCGTCGGGTTCGAGCCGCGGGCGAACTCCCCGGTCTCCACGCCGGCACGGGCCGCGGCGCTCGTGCGGGCCTCCGGTGCCGCGAACGCCGGGATCGTGCTCGACGCCTACCACCTCCACCGCGCCGGCGTGACCCTCGCGGACCTCGCGCCGGTGGCCGACCTGGTGGTGTCGCTGCAGCTCAACGACATGCTCGCGGAACCGCGGCCGGACCCGGCGGAGGACGCGCTGGAGTTCCGCCTGGTCCCGGGCGAGGGCGCGATCGACCTGCCGGGGTGGCTGGCCGGGCTCGCCGGCCTGGGGATCGACGTGCCGATCGCCGTCGAGGCCCTGTCCCGGGAACACAACGCCCGGCCGCTCGCGGAGGCCGCCGCCCGGGCCGCCGAGGGCGCCCGGCGCGCGCTGGCCGCGGCGCGGGAGCTCGCGGCCCACCAGCCGGATCGGCCCACCGGTCATTCGGCCCGGTAGCGGGATCAGCCCGGCTCGCGCACCCACGGCGCGATCCGGCGCGCAGCGTCCTCGAGGTCCGGCAGGCACTTCTCCACGATCTCCGGCGACATCCGGGTGGTCGGCCCGGACAGCGTGACGGCGGCGACGACCGCACCACCGGATCGCACGGGGACGGCGACGCCGGTCACACCCGAGATCAACCCGTCCGCCTGGACGGCCCAGCCCCGCTCGGCGGTCTCGCGCAGCCGGGCCAGCAGGTCCACCCGGGAACCGGCGGCGTCGCGGGCGCGGTCGATCAGCGCGGTCTGCTCCGCCGCGGCGAGCTCGGCCATCAGGACGTCCCCGGTGGCGGTGCCCACCAACGGCATCGCGTCGCCCACCGGTACGACCCGGCGCAGCTCGTGGCGGCTGTCGACGGAGGCGATGCACACGCGGGTGTCGTCCCGGCGGACGTTCAACGATGCGGTCTCGCCGGTGCGGTCCCGCAGCTCGGCGAGCACGCGGTGGACGGTGGCCATCGGGTCGCCGCCCGCTCGCGCGTCCCGGACCAGCCGGAACACCCGCGAGCCCAGGACGTAGGAGCCGTCGTCGAGGCGGTCGAGCATCTGCTCCTCGGCCAGCTCGCGCATGATCCGCGAGACCGTGGACAGCGACAGCCCGATCTCGGTGCTGACCCGGGCGGCGGTGGCCGGCCCGCGGGCGGTGGCCACGCCCTCGAGGATCGCGACCACACGTTGCATCGACCGCACCGGGACTCCCTCCTGACGGCGCGAGCCTACTGGCCCGGCGCGGGCTTGACGCGCTCCGGCGGCGTTCCTACGGTTGTGTCATCCAGCAAGAGTAGCTCTCACTGAGTGAGCGTGAGGGCGGACGGGAGACCAGGTGGCGCCTCGCGCACTGGACGGCGTGATCGTCGTCGACCTGACGCAGATCGTGAGCGGGGCTGTCACCAGCATGATGCTGGCCGACTTCGGCGCGGACGTGATCAAGATCGAGCCCGTGGGCGGGGAGACCTACCGCAAGGCGGGCTACGAGCTGCACGGTCCCGGCGGCTCGACCAACCTGAACATCCTGCGGTTCTCCCGCGGCAAGAAGAGCATCGAGCTGGACCTCAAGTCCGAGCGCGGCGCGCAGATCCTCGCCGACCTCGTGGTGCAGGCGGACGTGCTGGTGGAGAACTTCCGCCCGGGCGTGCTGGCCCGCCTCGGGTTCGACTGGGAGCGACTGCACGAGCTGAACCCGCGGCTGGTCTACACGTCGATCAGCGGGTTCGGGCACGACGACGTGCTGCCCAGCCCGTACCGCGACCTGCCGGCCTACGCGATCATCGCCGAGGCGATGGCCGGCCTGACCCACCTGGCGGGGGAGAAGGACCGCCCGCCGGCCTGGATGGGCTTCGCGATGTCGGACATCTTCTCCGGCACCTGCGCCTTCGCCGGCACCCTCGTGGCGCTGCGCGACCGCGACCGCACCGGCGAGGGCACCCGGGTCGACATCGGCATGTTCGACGCGTCGCTGCTGATGAACGACCTGCCGATGGCCTACAAGGAGCACGTCGGCGAGGCGATGGGGCGCGGGCAGTACGCGCTGCAGTCGCCGTGGGGCCCGTTCGAGACGAGCGACGGCTACGTGATCATCGCCGTGCTCAACGGGCGCGAGTGGGCGGCGCTCTGCGAGTGCATCGGGCGGCCCGACCTCGCCGAGCACCCCGAGCTCACCACCGGCCACCAGCGGTCGAAGGCGCACGAGCGGCTCGTCCGGCCGGCGGTGGAGGAGTGGACCCGGGCCCGCACCAGGGCCGAGGCGGTGGCGGCCCTGCAGGGGCACCGGGTCCCCTCCGCACCGGTCAACACCACGGACGACCTGCTCGAGGACCCGCAGGTCGCCGCGCGGCAGATGCGCCAGGAGACCGCGAACCGCGAGCTCGGCACCATTCGCACGGTCGGCAACCCGATCAAGGTGGCGAGCTCGCTCGTCGGGCAGGAGCCCGCGGCGCTGCCCGGCCTGGGCGAGCACACGGACGAGGTGCTGCGCAGCCGCCTCGGACTCGACGACGCGGCCATCGCGGCGCTGCGTGAGGCGAAGGTGGTGGGCTGATGCCGTTCTCCCACACCGCCGACCCGCGGGTCGCCCCGGTCGGGGACCCGGAGCCCGAGGTCGCGGAGATGCTGGCCAAGACCCTCGGCGACGACCGGGGCGTGCCGTTGGCGATCTTCCGGACGATGGCCCGGCACCCGCGGATGATGAAGCGGTTCAACGTGCTCGGCGGGTTCTTCCTGACCCGCGGCGACCTGCCGGCACGCGAGCGCGAGCTCGTGGTCCTGCGCGTGGCCTGGCGCAGCGGCTGCGAGTACGAGTGGGCGCAGCACGTCCTGATCGGACGCCGCGCGGGCCTGACCGACGAGGAGATCGCCCGGGTCGCGCATCCCGGTGCGAAGTGGTCGGCGGCCGACGAGGTCTTGCTGCGTGCCGCCGACGAGGTGCTGGACCGCACCGATCTCTCCGACGCGACCTGGGCGGAGCTCGCCGGGCGCTTCACCGAGACCCAGCTCGTGGAGCTGGTCGTGCTGGTGGGCTTCTACCGGATGGCCGCCGGATTCCTCAACGCGACGGGTGTGCAGAAGGAGGCGGACCTGCCGGGCTGGCCCGCCGGCGTCGCCCCGGAGGGGGACCGATGAGCCTGCGGGCCGCCCCGTAGGCCCGGACCGGCGCCCGGGTCGACCCCTCCCCGGGCGCCGGTACCGGCTGCTCAGAGGCCGGCGGGGGCGCGGTTGCGGTCGACGTTGCCGGGCAGCGGCGGCGTGGGCGCGGCCTCCACGCTCGCCTCCTTGTGGAACTTCCCGTCCTTCATGATGTAGTGCAGCTTCGACTGGTCCTGCAGGACGGTGATGTCGGCGAGCGGGTCGCCGTCGACCAGCAGGAGGTCGGCGAGGTAGCCGGGCTGCACCTTGCCCAGCTCGTCGGGCCGCAGCATGATCTCGCCGCCCCGGGCGGTGGCGGAGATGATCGCCTCCATCGGGGTGAAGCCCAGCAGCTCCACGAAGTGCTGCAGGTCGCGGGCGTAGGTGCCGTGCGGGGTCCAGGCGAAGCCGTAGTCGCCGCCCGGCAGCACCTTGATGCCGCGCCGGTGCATCTCGCGCAGCCCCGCGATCGCCATCTCCAGTTCCTTCTTGTACCCGACGGCCTCGGCGGCCTCCTGCGGGAACCCGAAGGCCTCGGCCTCGTAGAGGGTGGCGACGAGCCAGTTGATCCCGGGCGCCACGAACACCCAGTCCTTGTTGGCCTCGAGCATGTCCATGCCCTCGGCGTCGGTGAAGCTGGCGTGGTAGATGACGTCGACGTGGTGGCGCACGCACATCTTCACGCTCTCGGCGCTGCGGGCGTGGGCGCAGACCCGCTTGCCGCGCCGGTGCGCCTCGGCCACGGCGGCGGCCACCTCCTCGTCGGAGAAGTAGGTGTCCTCGGCGCGCTGGGTGCCGGTGATCTCCTCGCCGGTCATGGACAGCTTGATCTGGTCGACCCCGATGTCGATCAGCTCGCGAACGGCCTTGCGCATGCCCTCCGGCCCGTCGGCGAACTTGGTGATCGACTTGATCAGCGCGCCGCCGGTCACGGCGATCTCCGGCCCGTTGGCCAGGTAGCGCGGGCCGGGGATGCGGCCGGCGTTGATCGCGTCCCGGCACACCACGTCCAGCCGGTCCTTCGCCGACGCCGCGCCGAGACACATGGTGTAGCCGGAGTCGATGTAGGTCCGGGCGGACTCGATCGCGAAGAGCAGGTGCTCCTCGACCGGCATGGTGCCCAGGCCGTCGAGGTCGGCGGAGTTGTTCCAGGTGAAGTGGGTGTGGGCGTCGCAGAGCCCGGACATCAGGGTCCGGCCGCGGCCCTCCACCACGCGGGCGCCCTCGGCGCGGGCCGGGTCGACGGTGCCGACCGCGGCGATGCGGTCGCCCTCGACCAGGACGTCCCCGCGGTAGGGGTCGGCGCCGGTGGAGTCGAGGATCGAGACGTCACGGAACAGAACGGATCCAGCGGGCATCGTTGCCACTCCTCGGTCGGGGTCTACAGGAACTTGAGCAGGTGGTCGGTGACGGGGCCGGCGGCCTCGAGCGCGGTCCAGTGGCCGACGCCGGGCAGCACCTCGACGACGGCGGAGCCGTGGGCGTCGGCGAGCTCACGGCTCGCGTCGGGCGGGCCGACCTTGTCGTCGTCGCCCGTGATCAGCAGCAGGGGGAGCGCCGGGTCCACCGGGCCCGGGTCCGTCGCGGCGGCCAACGCCTCGCAGTTGCGCGCGTAGCCCTCGGGGTCCTGGCGCATGACCAGCTCCCGGACGAACGCGGCGACCTCGGGCTTGTCCCGGCGGGTGGTCTCGGACAGGGCGTTGGCCACCACGCCGGGGGCGACGGCGGCGGTGCCCTTGTCGCGCAGCACCGCGGCCCGGTCGCGCTGGGCCTGCCGCCCGGCCTCGGCGGGCTCGCGGACCGCCCCGAGCAGGGCGAGCGCGGTGACCTTCGACGGGTGCCGGGCGGCGAGCGCCCGCACGACGAGGGTGCCCATCGAGTGCCCGACGACCGCGGCCGACTCGATCCCGAGGGCGTCGAGCACCTCGGCCAGGTCGTCGGCGTGCGACTCCACGGTGATCCCGTCGGCGACGGGGGAGCGGCCGGCGCCGGCGGAGTCGACCCGCACCACGCGGTGCGACGCGGCCAGCGCGTCGGCCTGGACCTGGTAGAAGTTCGACGTCCCGCCCAGCCCGTGGACCAGCAGGACCGCCGGGCCCTCGCCCTCGACCTCGACGGCGAGGTCCTTCCCGTTGACGTGCACGGAGATTCCTTCCTCAGACGATCCGGTTGCGCTGGCGGCCGAGCCCGGTCACGGACACCTCGACGACGTCCCCGGGAGCCAGGAAGCGGGGCGGGTCGAAGCCGATCCCCACGCCCGCGGGTGTGCCGGTGGCGATCACGTCGCCGGGCAGCAGGGTCATCCCGGCCGACAGGGTCGCGACAAGCTCGGGGATGTCGAAGATCAGGTCCTTGACCGGCGCGGACTGCCGCGGCTCGCCGTTGACCCGGCTCTCCACCAGCAGCGCGGCGACGTCCGGGATCTCGTCGGCCGACACGGCGTACGGCCCCAACGGGCAGTGCGTGTCGAGCGACTTCCCGATCACCCACTGGCTGTGCCTGCGCTGCAGGTCCCGGGCAGTCACGTCGTCGACCACGGTGTAGCCCCAGACGTGGTCCCAGGCCGCCTCGCGGGTGATCCCGCGCCCGCCGCGGCCGATGATCACGCCCAGCTCGGCCTCGTAGTCCAGCTCCGCGGTGACGCCGCGGTGCGCCTCGACGTCGGCGTGCGGGCCGGTCACCGCGGTCGTCGCCTTGGTGAAGACGACCGGGTGCTCGGGCAGCGCCTCCGACCGGTCCGGCCGGTCGTAGCCGCTGCGGCCGAACTCGGCCACGTGGGCGCGGTAGTTCTTGCCGACGCAGAAGACGTCCCGGGGTGGGGCGAGCGGGGCGCGCAGCTCCACCTCGCCGAGCGGCACGCCGGGCAGCGCGCCCGCGTGCTCCGCCAGGACCGGGCCGAGCTCGGCCCATCGCTCGATCACCTGCCGCACGCCCGCGCCCGCGGGCAGCAGCGGGGTGACGTCCCGGACGAGCTCGGCCCCGTCCGCCCCGTCGACCACACCGACGCGGTTCTCCGACCCCGCCGCGAAGGTCACCAGCCTCATGTGCAACCAATCTGAACCAATTGAACCAATTCGACCAGCGGTGACCGTACGCGGACCGCAGAACCGGTGTCGAGAGGGCGGCTCCATTGGTCTCGATTGGTTTGCTACGGTGTCCGCGTGACGACCGTCGAGCAGTCCCTGCGCACCCTGCTCGCCGAGGGCGCCGAGGCGGGCACCTGGGGGCCGGGGTCGAAGCTGCCCACCGAGCGGGACCTCGTCGAACGGCTCGAGGCCCCGCGCAGCGCGGTCCGCCGCGCACTGGACGCCCTGGAACGCGACGGGGTGGTGGTCCGGCACGTCGGACGGGGAACCTTCCTCACCGAGACCGCCGTGCGGCGGGTCGACGGGGCGCCCGCCGACACCAGTCCCGCGGAGATCATGCAGGTGCGGCTGCTGCTGGAGCCGCAGGTCGCGGCGCTCGCCGCGCGGGTCGCCACGCAGGTCGACCTAGAGCGGATCGGGGAGTGCCTCGCCGGGGGCGGGGCGGCCGCGGGGTTCGAGGCCTTCGAGTCCTGGGACGGGCGGCTGCACCGCGAGATCGCCCGTGCCGCGCACAACGGGCTGCTCATGAACATGTTCGGCGTCCTCGACACCGCCCGCTCACTGCCGGTCTGGGGCACCCTCAAGCGGCGGACGTCCACCCCGGAGCTGCGGCGGTGCTACCACGAGGAGCACACCGCGATCGTCGACGCGCTGCGCGACCGGGACTCCCGGGCCGCCGCCGACGCCATGCGCACCCACCTCGAGCACGTCTCGGACACCCTGCTCGGGCGGCACTGAGCGCCTTTCGTCCGGACCTTCGCGGGCCGCATCGGCGCCGCGTTCTCCCTGGTGGAACGTCAGTTGTGTCCTGTCCGGACAATCGAACGCGGCCTCGGTCACACTCGTCACCCGGAGGATTGACGGGGGCGCCCTCCTGATCCGTACAGTGAGGACGGCCCCACGGGGCCACACCATCCAGAGCGGCCGAGAGACCTGGCTCGACGACGCCGCAGCAACCCCCCGTCCCACGGGTGCGGGTGCTAAAGCCGGGAGCGATGGAGGAGCGATGTTCGTCGGGGTGCAGCGGCGCCACGTGGATCTCCTGCGCACGGCCAGCGCGGGCTGTCGGGCCTGACGAGGTCCCGATCCCCCGTCCCTTCTCCCGCAGGAGAGGTCTGCCCGCATGGCCCCCATCCATCTGGCCGTCGCGCTCGACGGCGCCGGCTGGCACCCCGCCGCCTGGCGCGAGCCCGGCGCCCGCCCCGATCTGCTCTTCACCGCCCGCTACTGGGCGGCCCTGGCCCGCGCCGCCGAGCGCGGCCTGCTCGACCTGGTCACGATCGAGGACGGCCTGGGCCTGCAGTCCGGCGACCACCTCGCGGCTGGGATCGACGGGGCCGACCGCCGCACCGACCAGGTCCGCGGGCGGCTCGACGCCGAGCTGGTCGCCGCGTTCGTCGCGCCGCTGACCCGGCACGTCGGGCTCGTCCCGACCGTCACGACCACGCACACCGAGCCCTTCCACATCGCCTCGGCGATCTCCACGCTGGACCACGACAGCCACGGCCGGGCCGGATGGCGGGTGCAGACCTCGGCCCGCGCCGACGAGGCGGCCCACTTCGGCCGCCGCATGCTGCCGGAGATCCGCCGCGAGACGCTCGACACGCCGGAGACGGTCGCCGCGGTGGCGGACCTGTTCGAGGAGGCGGCCGACGCCGTCGAGGTCGTCCGGCGGCTGTGGGACAGCTGGGAGGACGACGCCGAGATCCGCGACGCCGCCACGAACCGCTTCCTCGACCGCGACAAGATCCACACGATCGACTTCGAGGGGCGTTTCTTCTCGGTCCGCGGGCCGGGGATCGTGCCGCGGTCCCCGCAGGGCCAACCGCTGGTCGTCGCGCTCGCCCACGCCCGGGCCGCGTACGAGCTGGCCGCCCGGGCCGCGGACGTGGTGTTCACCACCCCGCAGGGCGCGGCCGACATCCCGGCGATCCTCGGCGAGATCCGCGCCGCCCAGCACGCGGTCGGCCGCACGCTCCCGCCGCTGCGGGTGCTCGCGGACCTCGTCGTGGTCCTCGACACCGACGCCGACGCGGCCCACGCCCGGCTCCGCCGGCTGGAGGAGCACGGCCCGCTGCGCTCCGACGCCGCGGTGCTGGCGGGTACCCCGACCGCGCTCGCCGACCTCCTGGAGTCCTGGCGGGACGAGGGGGTCGACGGCTCCCGGCTGCGGCCGGCCGTGCTGCCCACCGACCTCGACGCGATCGTCGACCGGCTGGTCCCGCAGCTGCAGGAGCGCGGCCTGTTCCGCACCGCCTACGGGCCGGGGACGCTGCGCGAACGCTTCGGCCTGGAACGCCCGGCGAGCCGGTACGCGGGGGTGGCCGCGTGACCAGGAAGCAGGTGATCCTCGGGGCCTACTTCCCGGGCGTCAACCACGACACCGTGTGGAGCGACCCGGCGTCGGGCAGCCACATCGACTTCGCGTCCTTCGAGCACTGGGCCCGCACGGCCGAGCGCGGCACGTTCGACCTGCTGTTCCTCGCCGAGGGGCTGCGGCTGCGCACCCGCGGCGGGCAGGTCTTCGACCAGGACGTCGTCGGGCGGCCGGACACGTTCACGGTCCTGGCCTCGCTGGCCGCCGTGACCGAGCACATCGGACTCGCCGGCACGATCAACTCGACGTTCAACGAGCCCTACGAGCTGGCCCGCAAGTTCGCGACGCTGGACATCCTGTCCGGCGGGCGGGCCGCGTGGAACGTCGTGACCAGCTCCGACGCGGACACCGGCGAGAACTTCCGGCGCGGCGGCTACCTGGGGCACTCCCAGCGGTACGAGCGCGCGGGGGAGACTCTCGACGCCGTCCGGGCGCTGTGGGACTCCTGGGGCTCCGACGCCGTGGTGGCGGACCCGGCGAGCGGACGGTTCCTGCGCGACGGGCACGTGGGCGACTTCGCCTTCCGCGGCGCCCAGTTCGACATCGCCGGGCGCTTCAGCACCCCGCGCAGCCCGCAGGGCCATCCCGTGGTGCTGCAGGCGGGGGAGTCGCCGGCCGGCCGGGACTTCGCGGCCTCGCGGTCCGACGCGATCTTCTCCCGCTACCAGAAGTTCGACGAGGCCAGGGCCTTCTACGCCGACGTCAAGGCGCGGGTGGCGAAGGTCGGCCGCGACCCCGACCAGGTCAAGATCCTGCCGTCGGCGTCGGTGATCCTGGGTGACACCGAGGCCGAGGCCCGCGACCGCCACCGGGACGTCCGCAGTCGGCAGGTCGACCCGTTCACCGCGATCGTGCTGGCCGAGATGGTGTGGAACCGCGACCTCTCCCAGGTCGACCCGGACGGGCCGGTCCCGGAGCTGGACCCCACGCCCGACGCGCCGAAGTGGATCCGCGGGCGCGCCCCGCTGACCCAGGACGCCCACGGCACGGCCGAGGCCTGGCGCGCGCTCGGCCGCGAGCACGGCTGGTCGCTGCGCGAGGTCGTCACGCACGTGTTCGACCGGGCCGAGTTCGTCGGCACGCCGGCGCAGGTCGCGGCCGAGATCGACCGGTACGTGCAGAACGACGCCGTCGACGGCTTCATCCTCGGCTCGTACGTCAGCCCCGCGGGCCTCGACGAGGTCGTCGAGAAGGTGGTCCCGCAGCTGCGCGACCGCGGCGTCCTGCGCGACCGCTACACCGGCTCCACGCTGCGGGAGCACCTCGGCCTGCGCCCGCCCGCGGGCCTCGGCGAGCCGCCGGCCGCCGCCCGCACCGCCTCCTGACCCCCGTCCCCTCCCGGACCGGCACGCCCGCCGGTCCGGGCGCCCTCCCCGAAGGACGACCCGATGACCGCCAGATCCCGCCGGGCCCTGCTGCTGCCGGCCCTGCTCTCCGCCGCCGCCGTGGCGCTCGCCGCCTGCGGCGGCTCCGGGGGCGCCACGTCCGGCGCCGACGCCGGACCGCCCCGGCCCGGCGGCACCCTGCGCTTCGCCGTGTCCAGCGACCAGGGCTGCGTGGACCCGCAGCAGGTCGGCAGCAACGACACGATCTACTCGCTGCGCCAGATCGTCGACTCGCTCACCGACCAGGACCCGCAGACCGGGGAGCTCGAGCCCTGGCTGGCGACCTCCTGGCAGACCTCGCCCGACGCGAAGAGCTACACCTTCACCCTGCGCGACGGCGTGACCTTCTCCGACGGCACCCCGCTCGACGCGAACGCGGTCAAGGCGAACCTCGACCGGGTCCCGCAGATCGGCGCCCGTGGCACGCTCCCCAAGGGCTACCTCGCCGGCTACCAGGGCACCACCGTCACGAGCCCGACGCAGTTCACCGTGAACTTCAGCCGGCCCAACGTGCAGTTCCTGCAGGGCACCTCGACGCACAGCCTGGGGATCCTGTCCCCGGCGACCGTCGTGAAGTCCGACGACGAGCGCTGCGCCTCGGTGATCGGCTCCGGCCCGTTCACCGTGCAGAACTACGTGAAGAACGCGTCGCTGACGCTCGCCAAGCGGCCCGGCTACAACTGGGGCTCGGCGCTCTTCGCGCACCAGGGCGAGGCCTACCTCGACACCGTCGAGTTCCGGATCGTGCCGGAGTCCGGCGTGCGGACCGGCAGCCTGCAGTCCGGCGAGGTCGACGCGATCGGCAGCATCGGCCAGCAGGACGAGGCACCGCTCTCCGACGCCGGCGCGCAGTTGCTGGCCCGCTCCAACCCGGGCATCACCTTCGGCATCGGCTTCAACTTCACCAAGCCGATCGTGTCGGACCCGGCCGTGCGGCAGGCCCTGTCGCTGGCGATCAACCGGCAGGAGGTCGTCGGGGCGGTCTACACCTCGCAGACCACGCCGGCGACGAGCGTGCTCGCCTCCACCACCCCGTCGTACGCGGACGAGTCGGCCGGCCTCGGGTTCGACCTGGAGAAGGCCAAGGCGACGCTCGACGCGGCCGGCTGGGCCCCGGGCCCCGACGGGATCCGGGTCAAGGACGGGCAGCGGCTGAGCTTCCCGCTGTCCTTCGCCAACAACGCGGGGACCAACAAGCCGAGCCTCGAGCTGATCCAGCAGCAGGCCAAGGCCGCCGGGATCGACCTGCAGGTCCAGGAGTTCCCGATCGCCCAGTTCCCCACGATCCAGTCCTCGGGCGACTTCGTCGCGATCTGGGGCAACCTGACCCGCGCCGACCCGGACATCCTGCGCAGCTCCTTCTCCACCGCCGGCGCGAACTACTACCGGGTGCCGCCGAGCCCGCTGGAGGCGCTGCTGCAGCAGGAGGCCGCCGAGCCGGACCCGGCGAAGCGCACGCAGATCGTCGCGCAGGCCCAGCAGGAGCTCCTCGCGCAGGGCTTCTACGTGCCGGTCGCCGAGCTCACGACGGTGCTCGCGGTCGCGCAGGACGTGCACGGCGTGACCTTCGACGCCTCCTCCCGCATCCAGCTCCACGACGCCTGGAAGAACGACGGAGCGCAGTAGATGAGCGCACCCGGCACCCTGCCCCGCTACCTGCTCCGGCGCCTCGGGACCGCGGTCGCGGTCCTGTGGGCGGCGTACACGGTCAGCTTCGTCGTGCTCTACCTGCTGCCCGGTGACCCCGTCACCACGATGGCCAGCGGCGGGCTCGACGGCGAACCGCTGACTCCGGAGCAGATCGAGGCGCTGAAGGCGCAGTACGGCTTCGACAAGCCGCTGATCGTGCAGTACGGCACGCGGCTGTGGGCGGCGCTGCACGGCGACCTCGGCGCCTCCATCCAGAACGGGCAGGACGTCCGGGGCGCCATCCTCGAGGCGCTGCCGCCGACCGTGCAGATCGCGATCGGCGGGCTGCTGGTCGCGGTCGTGCTCGGCGGCGGCCTCGCGATCGCCGCCACCTACACCTCGCAGCGCTGGCTGCGGCAGCTGCTGATGGCACTGCCGTCGCTCGCGGTGTCGCTGCCGGTGTTCTGGGTGGGCCTGATGCTGGTGCAGGTCTTCGCGTTCGGCCTGCACTGGCTCCCGTCGGTCGGGGCGTCGGGTTTCCCGGCGCTGGTGCTGCCGTCGCTCACCCTCGGGCTGCCGATGGGGGCGCTGCTCGCGCAGGTGCTGGCCAAGAGCCTGACCACGGTGCTCGACGAGCCGTACGTCCAGACCGCGCGGGCCAAGGGCGTCGGGCGGGCGGCGATCCACGTGCGGCACGCGCTGCAGAACGCGGCCATCCCGGCCCTGACGGTGCTCGGCTACGTCGCCGGGAACCTGCTGGCCGGCACCGTGGTCGTCGAGACGGTGTTCACCCGGCCCGGTCTCGGCCGGCTCACCGTGCAGGCCGTCGGCGTGCAGGACATCCCGCTGGTGCAGGGCGTCGTGCTGTTCGCGTCCCTGGTGTTCGTCGGCGTGAACCTGCTGGTCGACCTGATCTACCCGGTCCTCGACCCGAGGATCGCCAAGGGGGTGCCCGCGACATCGTGACCGAGCTGCTGATCCGGGAGGGCCCTCCCGACTCGTCCGGCACCGCGCCCGGGTCGTCCGTCGCGCTGCCCATTCCGCCGACCCGGCGGGAACGCCTGCACCGCGTGCTGCGCTTCCTCGGGCGCCGGCCCGGCCTCGTCGTCGCCTCCCTCGTGGTGCTCCTCGTGCTGGTGGCGGCGTTCGCGCCGGGTGCCCTGGCGCCGGGGGACCCGAACGTCGGCGTCGTGGCCGACAAGCTGCGCCCGCCGAGCGCCGCGCACCTCTTCGGCACGGACTACCTGGGCCGGGACGTCTACACCCGGGTGGTGCACGGGGCATCGCTGTCCCTGCAGGCCACCGTGATCGCGGTGGCGGTGGCGCTCGTCGTCGGCGGGCTGCTGGGGCTGCTCGCCGGGTTCGTCGGCCGCTGGGTCGACGAGGCGCTGATGCGGGTGGTCGACGTGCTGCTGTCGATCCCCGCGATCCTGCTGTCCCTGGCGCTGATCACCGCCCTGGGCTACGGCACGATCAAGGTGGCGATCGCCGTCGGTGTGGCGAGCGTGGCGAGCTTCGCGCGGGTCATGCGGGCGGAGACGATGCGGATCCGCCGGTCGACCTACGTCGAGGCGGCCCGGGCCGTCGGCACCCGCCGGTACGTGACGCTGTGGCGGCACGTGCTGCCCAACGCCGCCGGCCCCGTCCTCGTGCTCGCGGTGCTCGAGTTCGGGCTCGCGATCCTGGCCGTGTCCTCGCTGTCCTTCCTCGGCTACGGCGCCCCGCCGCCGGCCCCCGAATGGGGCTCGCTGATCGCCGAGGGCCGCAACTACCTGGCGACCTCGTGGTGGCTCTGCGCCATGCCGGGCCTGACGATCGCCGCGACCGTGCTGTCGGTGAACCGGATCTCCCGGGCGCTCGACGGGGAATGGAGCCGGGCCCGGTGAACAGCATTCTGGAGGTCTCCGGCCTCGACGTCGGGTACCGGATCGCGGGCGGGCACATCCACGCGGTGCGCGGCGCCTCGCTGACCGTGAGGGAGGGCGAGGTCGTCGCGGTCGTCGGGGAGTCCGGGTCCGGCAAGTCCACGCTGGCCCAGGCCGTGATCGGGCTGCTGCCGGGCAACGGCGCGATCGAGGGCGGGAGCATCCGGCTGGGCGGTTCGGCGGACACCACCGAGCTGACGGCGTTGTCCGAGAAGGCCTTCCGCGCGGTCCGCGGCCGTCGGATCGGGCTGGTCCCGCAGGACCCGACGGTCTCGCTCAACCCCGTGCAGCGCGTCGGCGTGCAGGTCGGCGAGGTGCTGCGGGTCCACGGGCTCGCCGACAAGCGCAGCGCCCGGCTGAAGGCCGTGGAGCTGCTGGCCAGGGCCGGGCTGCCCGACCCCGAGGTGCGGGCGGGGCAGTACCCGCACGAGCTCTCCGGCGGCATGCGGCAGCGCGTGCTGATCGCGATCGCGATCGCCGCCCGGCCCGGACTGATCATCGCCGACGAGCCGACCAGCGCCCTCGACGCCACCGTGCAGCGCCGGATCCTCGACCACCTCGACGCGCTGCGGGCCGAGACCGGGACGGCGATGCTGCTGATCACGCACGACCTCGGGGTGGCGGCGGACCGGGCGGACCGGGTCGTCGTCATGTCCGGCGGGCGGATCGTGGAGGAGGGTCCGGTCGACCGGATCCTCGCCGACCCGGCCGACCCGTACACGCGCACGCTCGTCGCCGCCGCGCCCGGCCTGTCCGCCCCGCCCGCGCCGCGGATCCCGCCGCAGCCGAGCGGCCGCCCGATCGTGCAGGTCAGCGGCCTGACGAAGGACTTCCCGCTGCCCCGCCTGCAGGGGAGGCGCGGCGTGCTGCGCGCGGTCGACGAGGTCTCCTTCGACATCGCCCGCGGCGAGACGCTCGCGCTGGTGGGGGAGTCCGGCTCCGGGAAGTCGACCACGGCCCGGCTCGTGCTGCGGCTGGCCGACCCGACCGCCGGCGAGATCCGGTTCGACGGCGCCGACATCACCCGCGTGAAGGGCCGCAACTGGCGGGAGCTGCGCCGACGTGCCCAGCTCGTCTACCAGAACCCGTACGCCTCGCTCGACCCGCGCTTCTCGGTCGAGGAGGTCGTCACCGAGCCGCTGCGGGCGTTCGGCGTGGGCAGTCCGGCGGAGCGGCGCGCCCGGGCGGCCGAGCTGGTCGGGCGCGTCGCCTTGCCGGCGTCGGTGCTGGCCCGCAGACCGGTGGAGCTCTCCGGCGGCCAACGGCAGCGGATCGCCGTCGCGCGGGCCCTCGCCCTGTCCCCGGACCTCGTGGTGTGCGACGAGCCGGTGTCCGCCCTGGACGTCTCGGTCCAGGCGCAGGTCCTCGCACTGCTCGAGGAGCTGCAGACCGACCAGGGCCTCGCCTACCTGTTCATCTCGCACGACCTCGCCGTGGTCCGCCGGATCGCCCACCGGGTCGGCGTGATGCGCGAGGGCCGGCTCCTGGAGCTGCGGCCCACCGAGGAGCTCTTCACCGACCCCCGCGAGGACTACACCCGCGAGCTGCTCGGGGCGATCGCCGGCCGCCGGCACGCCACCGAGGCCGCCTGACCCGCCGCTCCCGCTGCCGGCGCCCGGCGGAGCGGTCGGCACCCGCTGTCGGTCACCACGCGGCTCGCGTGAACGCCGGGCGGGTGCGGCGCAGCCGCAGCACGCGCCAGGAGCGGTTGCCGATGCGCGGCCGGTGCGGCTGCCACCAGGAGGGCCGGTCGGCCGACGCGACGGCGGCGACGGCGTGCCGGGACCGGCCTCCGCTGCGGGCGAGTGCGAGGACTTCCTCGTCCATCGGGATGACTCCGAATCCGATGTTGGAGTGATTGCGGTCACTCCGAGCGTATCCACGCACTACGCGGAGTGGTCCATGCCGCGGTCCGGAATCGTCGGTGAATGGCGAGACGCCGACGGTGAACGGGATGGGGACATCTCGCGAACGAACGAGGCCGGGAGAGGCGGGACATGATCGGCGAACGCGTGCACCAGCGGCCCACAGCCGAGCGCTGGATGCACGGACACCACGATCATGGTCGACGGTCGACCACGCTGATCAGCGGTTGTGTGCACGGACGGCGCTCCTCGGTGCCGTCGACGCACAGAATCCGCGCTCACCCGCACCGACGGTGACGTGACCGGCGAGCTGACGGCTCCCCGCCGGCCGGGATCCACGTTCGGAGCGCGGAGGCGATCTCCACGCGGTACGGTCCACGCACGGGTGAAGAAGGCCGCCCGGCCCTCGACGAGAGGAGGCGGCCGATGACGCTCGCCCATCCCGCTCCCATGGCCATCGACGTCCCGGAGCCGGGCGCGTACACCATCCGGCTCCGCGGGCACCTCGACCGCCTGACCGGCGCCCGGCTGCTCCGGCTGGTCGACGCGCGGCTCCAGCTCGCCCGGCACGGGCACGCCGCCACGCGGCACGTCCTGATCGACGTCGCGGACGTCGACTCGATCGGCCCGGGCGCGCTCGCGGCGCTCACCCACGCCCAGCACGCCGCCGACCGCAGCGGCGTCACGCTCGACCTCGTCGGGGCGGGGGCGCTCGCCGGGCGGCTGGGCACGGTGGACCGGCAGGCGCTCGCGCGGTTCCGCTCGTTCCCCACGGTCGCCGCGGCGCTCGCGGGCCTGGAGGCCGAGGGCTGCTAGGCCGTGCGGTGGGCGCGGAGGAGCTCCTGCATCTCGGGGAGCCCGAAGAACTCCGCGGTGGCGAGCGCCGACCGGCCGCCCAGGTCGGGGTCGCCGCCGGCCGCGAGCAGGGCCCGCACCGACTCGGCCGACTGCCGGAAGGTCGCGGCGGACAGCGCCGTCTGCCCGCGGTCGTTCGCGCGGTCCGGGTCGGCGCCGCGGTCGAGCAGCGCCCGCACCGTGTCCGGGTGGTCGTGGTAGGCGGCGAGGATCAGCAGGGTGTCGCCCTTGTCGTTGGTCAGGTCCGCCGGCAGGCCCGCGTCGACGTAGGCGGCCAGCTGGGCCGCGTCCCCGTTCCGGGCCAGGTCGAACATGCGGTGGGCGAAGGCGATGGTCTCCCCGTCCGGCTCCGGCATGCCGGTCAGCCTAGGTGCGGCGCGGGGCCGCCGCCGGTCGCGGCGCGGTGCGCCGCGGTGACCAGGGCGGCCGCCACCGCAACCTCGTCGTCGTCGCGCGCCGCCGGGACGAGGACCAGCCCGGCCGCGAGCCGGACGCCCGCGAGCGGGTGGGCGAGGGCCCAGCCCTTCCCGAGGGCGTCGTAGAGCAGCGCCTCGGGGAGGGCGAGGTGCAGGCTGCCGTCCGGGTGCAGGTGCGCGAGCTCGTTCTCCGCCGGGTGGACCAGGGCCGCGGAATCGGCGGGACCGTCCAGGAACAACGCCCGCGTGCCCGCCGGGCCGATCACGGCCGGCGCCGCCCGGCCGAGTCCGCGGATCCGCTCCCACAGCGCCGCCTGCCGCGTGCCGGGCGGCCCGACCGGCAGCTGGGGCAGGCCGGGCGTGGTGTCGGGCGGCTCCCCGGCCCGCTCCGGCAGCCGGCCCAGCCCGGGCCAGGTGGGCTCCTCGCCGTCGGGCAGGGGGTTCTCGCCGTGGGCGCGGAGGAAGTCGAGGCGATCGCCCAGCCAGCTGCCGGCCGCCGCGACGACCGACCCCGCCAGCGTCCCGCCGTCGGGCGTGCGCGCGACCCGGACCGGCGCGCCCGACCACCGCCGCAGCCAGTCCCAGGTCCGGTCCAGCAGCGGCGCGGGGGTGCGCGGGTCGGCGTCGGCGTGGGCGAGGAACACGGGCATGCCGCGCAGCGCCCCGCGGGGCGGCTCGGGGTCGAGCGGGACGGCGCCGTGCAACAGGACCGCGCCGGAGAACCGCTCCGGCGCGCGCAGCATCAGGTGTCCGGCCAGCGCGACGCCACTGCGGAAGGCCAGCAGCAGCACGCAGCGGTCGGGGTGGCCCTCGGTGTCCAGCCAGCGCAGCAGCCAGTCCCCGGCGTCGGCCAGCCCGGTGGGGTCCGGCCGCCCGTCGGTCTCGGCGAACCACGCGAACCCGCGCTCGACGGCCAGCGGCGCCCGGACGGCCACGTACGCGACCGGGCCGTGCGGCAGCCACGGCGAGATCTCGATCATCGAGTGCTCGCTGGTCCCGTTGCCGTGCAGCACCAGCACCAGCGGCGCCGCCGGGTGCGGCGACCCCCACCGCGCGACCATCGGCTCGTCGCCGGGACCGGTGGAGCGCGCGCCGACCGTCATCCGGCGACCGTAGGACGCGGGACGGGGCGGGCCCGTCTCAGTTCGACGCACCGCCCGCGGGGTTCTCGGAGCGTGCCGCGTCACCCTTCGCGCAGGTCGCCGTACGCCACCACGGACAGGAACCGGATCGGCAGGGCGACGAGCTCGCGCGGACCGTGCACACCCTCGCCGTCGAGCTGCAGCGCGTCGCCCGGGCGCAGGGTGTAGCTGGACTCGCCGTGCCCGTAGAGCATCTCGCCCTCGAGCATGTAGAGCAGCTCGGTGCCGGGGTGCTGGAACAGCGGGAACTCCTCGCTGCGCTCGGTGAGCGTGACGAGGTGGGCCTCCATCCGCTTGTGCGGCCCGCGCAGGGCGCCCAGCAGGGTGTAGTCGTGGCCGACACGGGTGCCGCGCGCGACGATCCGGGCGCCGGACCCGGCCGGGGTGAACACCGCCTCGCGCGGGGTGTCGGCGCCGCGGAACAGCGAGGTCACCGGCACGTCGAGGGCGTCGGCCAGCCGGGCGAGCGTGGTCAGGCTGCACGAGGTCTGGGCGTTCTCGATCTTGGAGAGCATCGGCTTCGAGATGCCGGTGCGCACGGCCATGTCCGCCAGCGTCAGCCCGGCGGCCTGGCGCAGCCGCCGCACCTGCACGGCGATCGCCCGCTCGAGCCGGCCCTCCTGCGGCGCGGGCTGGTCGACCTCGCGTGCGGCCGGCCCGTGCTCCGGGACCTGCCGCACCTGCTCGCTCGCACCCTCCACGGCGGCGAGGCTAGTCGGCGGGGTGCGCCCCGCCGCACGCCCGTTCCCTCGACGCACCTCCGGATGGCACGATCGGAACCGTCCTGAACGATCGATCAGGACGGGATGTGCGACGACGGACGGGAGCGGGCGTGATCGACCTGACGGGCCTCAACGCGGTGGTCACCGGTGGCAACGGCGGCATCGGGCTGGGCATGGCGACCGGCATGGCGAAGGCCGGCGCGAACATCGCGATCTGGGCGCGGGACGAGGCGAAGAGCGCGGAGGCGGTCGCCGGGCTGGAGAAGCTGGGCGTGCGCGCCCTGGCCCTGACCTGCGACGTCGCCGACGAGGCCCAGGTGGCCGACGCCATGGAGCGCACCGTGTCCGAGCTCGGGCCGCTGGGCTGCCTGGTCGCGAACTCGGGGACCTCGGGCCGGCACACCGTGGTCGAGAGCTCGCTCGAGGACTGGCGGCGGATCATGAGCGTCAACCTCGACGGCGCGTTCCTGACCTGCCGGGAGGCCGCCCGCCGGTTCGTCGACCAGGGCTCGGGCGGCTCGATCGTCGTCGTCAGCTCGATGATCGCGGCCTTCGGCGGCGTCGGGCAGTCCGCCTACGCCGCCAGCAAGACGGGGCTGCTCGGGCTGAGCCGCACGCTCGCCGTCGAGCTGGCCCGGCACCGAGTGCGGGTGAACGCGCTGATCCCGGGGTGGACGGTGACCGGGCTGAGCTCGGGCGGCTACGCCGACGACCGCTTCCGCACCGCGACCACGCAGCGCACCCCGGTGCGGCGGTGGGCGGACCCGGCGGAGTTCGAGGAGGTCGGCGCCTACCTCGCCGACCCGTCGTTGACCTTCCACACCGGCGACGAGGTCCGGATCGACGGCGGCTACACGATCTTCTGAGCGGGGCGTGCGGAGCGAGCACCGGTACCGACGCTCTGGGACCCTGGACCGGGTGAGCACGACGAGACGGAGCGGCGTCGCCGGGGTCGTGGTCGGCGCGGCGGCGGCCGGGATCGGCTGGGCCGCGCGCGACTACCGGCGGTGGAAGGCCCTGGGCCCGGGCGGGGTGCCGGCGAACCCGGTGGGGTGGCTGGCGGTGAGCGGGATGCGGCTGCGTGCCCGCGATCCCTACACGTGGCGGGAGGCGGGCAGCGGGGACGTCGACCGCGGGCTGCTGACCCTGCCCCCGCGGGCGGGGGAGCGGCCCGAGGTCGGCCCGCACCCCGTCCCGCACCGGGTCCTCACCCAGCACGCGGACCAGGCACGGGTCGCCGCCCTGCAGGACGTGGTCGAGGAGCTCGCCGGGCGCGACGACCTGGAGATGCGGACGAGCGGCTGGGAGAAGCACCATCCCGCGCTGTGGCGGACCGGCGGCGCCGAGATCGGGCACGTCCACCCCGCGGACGGGTCGATGCACGTCGTGCTCGCCCCGCTCGACGCCCGCGTGGTCGTCGCCCGCCGGTGGGGCGAGTTCCACCCGCTGGCGGGCCGGATGCTGGGCCTGCCCGAGGGCTACGTGCTGCTCTACCCGCCGCGGACCGACGCCGAGATCGGGTATCTGCGGTCGATCCTCGAGGCCGCCGCCCGCTGACCGGTGCCGAGCGGTGCCGACCCGGTGCCGGGCCGGTCCCGGGCGCGGCGCCCACCCCCCGCGGCGCCGCGCCCGAGGTTCTAGTGCCGACTTCCGGAGGGCCGGCTGCCGCAGACCTGGCGCCCGGACAGGGTGCCGAGGAGGAGCATCGCGCCCCACGGCCCGGCGACCCAGATCGGCCAGAAGGGCAGCGGGTGCCCGGCGCCGAGCGACGTCGCCACCCACACCACGAGGCAGATCGCGTTCACCACGATCCACGGCACCCACGCGGCCACGAGCGGGGCCGGCGGGACACGTCGGGCCCGGACCGGAGCCGGCTGCGCCGCCTGCCGCGTCGGCAGGTCGGCGAAGACCGCGTCGAGCTCCCTGCGGGTCCGGGCCGCGTAGACCCGGTCGACCCGGCGCTCGTACTCGGCGAGGTCGAGCCGCCCCGTCCCCACCTCGGCGGCCAGCCGGGCCGCCCCGCGCTCCCGCTCGTCGTCGCCGATGCGGATCCCCGTCCCGCCCTGCTCGGTCATCGCGAACCACCACCCCCGTCGGACGCCACGAGTGTGCTCCGGTCACGACCGACATGTCAAGTTCGACATGTCAGTTCAGGACGGCGGGACGGCGCACCTCAGCACGACCATCGAGCGGGCCTGGATCCGCATCCGCGCCCCGGCCTTCTGGGTGCGCCGGCGCGTGTTCGCCAGCAGGGGGTCCGCGGTGTCGACGGCCGTCTCCCAGATCCGGCCGTACTCCTCGCCGGGCAACGTGAACTGGACCTGCTGGTGGTGGGTGTTGATCAGCAGCAGGAAGGAGTCGTCCACGATCCGCACGCCGAGGTGGTCGCGGTCCGGGATGCCCTGCCCGTTGAGGTAGATCGCCAGCGACCGGGTCTGCGGGCGCTGCCAGTCCTCGTCGGTCATGTACGCGCCGTCGGGCCGCAGCCAGGCGATGTCGTCCATGCTGGACCCCTGGATGGGCCGGCCCTGGAAGAAGCGCTGCCGGCGGAAGATCGGGTGCTTGGCACGCAGCGCCGTGAGGCACCCGACGAACTCGGTGAGCACCTCGTGCTCCCGGGCGCGCTCCCAGTCGACCCAGGACAGCTCGTTGTCCTGGCAGTAGACGTTGTTGTTGCCCTGCTGGGTGCGGCCCAGCTCGTCGCCGTGCGCGATCATCGGCACGCCCTGCGAGAGCAGCAGCGTGGTGAGGATGTTGCGCTTCTGCCGCTCACGCAGCGCGTGGACCTGCACGTCCTCGGTCGGGCCCTCCGCACCGTGGTTCCAGGAGCGGTTGTGGCTCTCCCCGTCCCGGTTGTCCTCGCCGTTGGCCTCGTTGTGCTTCTCGTTGTACGAGACGAGGTCCTCGAGGGTGAAGCCGTCGTGCGCGGTCACGAAGTTGATCGACGCGATCGGGCGCCGGTTGTCCGCCTCGTAGAGGTCCGAGGAACCGGTGAACCGGGCCGCGAACTCGCCGAGGCTGGCCGGTTCGCCGCGCCAGAAGTCCCGGACCGTGTCGCGGTAGCGCCCGTTCCACTCCGTCCACAGCGGCGGGAACCCGCCGACCTGGTAGCCGCCGTCGCCGACGTCCCACGGCTCGGCGATCAGCTTCACCTGGCTCACCACGGGGTCCTGGTTGACCAGGTCGAAGAACGCGGACAGGCGGTCCACCGCGTGGAACTCGCGGGCGAGCGAGGAGGCGAGGTCGAACCGGAAGCCGTCGACGTGCATCTCGGTGACCCAGTAGCGCAGCGAGTCCATGAGCAGCCGCAGCGACTCGTGGTGGCGGACGTTGAGGCTGTTCCCGGTGCCCGTGGTGTCGAAGTAGTACATCGGGTCGCCGTCGACGAGCCGGTAGTAGGCGTGGTTGTCGATGCCGCGGAAGGACAGCGTCGGGCCCAGGTGGTTGCCCTCGGCCGTGTGGTTGTAGACGACGTCGAGGATCACCTCGACGCCCGCCCGGTGCAGCGCCCGGACCATCGACTTGAACTCCGCCACCTGCTCGCCCCGGGTGCCGAAGCAGGCGTAGCCGTTGTGCGGGGCGAAGAAGCCGATGGTGTTGTAGCCCCAGTAGTTGCGCAGGCCCTTGTCGTCGAGTGTGGAGTCGTGCACGAACTGGTGCACGGGCATGAGCTCGACGGCGGTGACCCCGAGCTCGCGGAAGTGGTCGATCATCACCGGGTGCGCCAGGCCGGCGTAGGTGCCGCGGACGTCCTTCGGGATGTCGGGGTGGCGCATGGTCATGCCGCGCACGTGCGCCTCGTAGACGACCGTCTCGTTGTACGGGATCCGCAGCGGGCGGTCGTCCTGCCAGTCGAAGTACGGGCTGACCACGACGGACGTCATCGCGTACGGGCCCGAGTCCTGGTCGTTGTAGGAGTCGGGGTCGCCGAAGCGGTAGGAGAACAGCGCCTCGTTCCAGCGGTACTCGCCGTCGATCGCCTTCGCGTAGGGGTCGAGCAGCAGCTTCGACGGGTTGCACCGCAGTCCCGCGTGCGGGTCGTACGGGCCGTGCACCCGGTAGCCGTAGCGCTGCCCCGGCCCGACGCGCGGCAGGTAGCCGTGCCAGATCAGGCCGTTGCGCTCGGGCAGCACCACGCGCTCCTCGGTGCCGTCGTCGTGCACGAGGCACAGCTCGATGCGCTCGGCGACCTCGGAGAAGATCGCGAAGTTGGTGCCTCCCCCGTCGAAGGTCGAGCCCAGCGGGTAGGGCGAGCCGGGCCAGATGTGCACGTGTCCTCCGAAGCATGACGAGCGGGAGACAGTTCTAACCCGCCCGGGCGACGTCGGCCACTCCGGGCGATCCGGCGGCGCCGACGTTGGGCCGGGCGGGTGTGGTGCGGGGTGACGGGTGGGGGATCGGGTCGCCCGCGCGGCGATGATGGAATCACCGCGCACCGTCGCCGACCGGAAGGACCGCCGTGGACTTCACACTCCCCGAGACCGCCCTCGCCGTGCAGGAGGGCGTGCGCGCGATCGGCGCCCGCTACGACCACGCCTACTGGTCGAGGCTGGAGGAGGAGCACCGCTTCCCGTGGGAGGTCTGGAGGGACCTGGCCGACGGCGGCTGGATCGGGCTGACCGTGCCGGAGGAGTACGGCGGCGGCGGGCAGGGGATGCTCGAGCTGGCCGTGGCCTGCGAGACCCTGGCCGCCTCGGGCGGCACCGGCGGGATCTTCCTCTACGTCCTCACCCCCGGCTTCGGCGCGACCACGCTCGCCCGGCACGGCACCGAGGAGCAGAAGAAGCGGCTGCTGCCCGGCCTCGCGTCCGGCGACACCCAGTTCTGCATGGCCCTCACCGAGCCCGACGCCGGCAGCGACGCCCTCCGCATCCGCACCCGCGCCGTCCGGGACGGCGGCGACTTCGTGATCAACGGCCAGAAGATCTGGATCTCCGGGCTGGAGAACGCCGACTGGATGATCGCGATCACGCGCACGATCCCCGCCGAGGAGGCGAAACCCCGCACCGGCGGGTTCACCCTGTTCCTGGTCGACGTCAAGGAGGCGGTCGCCGCCGGGACGCTGCAGTACACCCCGATCCCCAAGCTGGGTAGCAACGTCGTCACCTCCAGCCAGGTCTTCTTCGACGACCTGCGGGTGCCCGCCGGGAACGTCCTCGGCGAGGTCGACGGCGGCTTCTCGGTGCTGTGGGACGTCCTCAACCCCGAGCGCATCCTCGCCGCGGCCGGGGGAGTGGGCACCGCCGACGCCGCGCTCGACGTCGCCGTGCGGTACGCGAAGGAACGCGAGGTGTTCGGCCGCCCGATCGGCGCCAACCAGGGCATCCAGTTCCCGCTCGCGCAGATCAAGGCGAAGACCGAGCTGGGCAGGCTGATGACCTACAAGGCCGCGTGGCTCTTCGACCGGGGCCTGCCCTGCCACGCCGAGACGAACATCGCCAAGCTCACCGGGGCGCAGGTGGGGTGGGAGGCGGCCAACCAGGCCTTCCAGACCTTCGGCGGCATGGCGTACTCGAAGGAGTACCCGGTGGAGCGGTTGTTCCGGGACTCCCGCATCGCCCGCAACATCCCCGTGGCCGAGGAGCTGGTCCTCGCCCACGTCGGCACCCAGGTCCTGGGGCTGCCGCGGAGCTACTGACGAGCGGTGTCCCGCTCAGGACAGGACGAGCGGCGGGCCCGAGTCGAGGAGCAACCGCAGCGAGGGCGCGCCGTCCGGGGTGATCGAGAGACCCGGGAGCGTGGGTCCCGGCGGGACCGCCCCGGTCAGCCGGGTCGCGACGATGCCGGTGGCGCCGCCGGGGTGCGGGGGACCGGGCCGGTGGGCGAGGCCGGTGAGCTGGGCGTCGGACAGCTCGGCGACCGCGAGGAACGGCATGTCCGGGTCGCCCTCGTGCACCGCGAGCGTCGGCCCGTTCGGCACGGTGTAGCGGCGGAAACGCCCCTCCGGCAGCGTGCCGCGCAACACGATCCCGAACGGGTACGCGGTCCGGGCGCAGCGCGCCGCGAACCCCAGCCCCGACGCCCGCTCGACCTCCGGCTCGTCGATCCAGAGCAGCTCGACGTAGTGCCGCGCGAAGACGATCCGCCGGTTGCGGGTGCCCTGCCCGACGTGCCGGGTGCCGTCGTCGAGCAGCAGCCCGTCCGGCGGCTCCGGGGGACCGGGGAGGAAGGCGATGAGGTGGTCGAGCTCCAGCACCCGTCCAGCATCCCGCGCCGGGCCGCGGGTACGCAGGTGGGGTGATCGATCGTTTCGACGGCTGGATCGCCGGCCTGGGCACGGGCTCCGGGCTGCGCGTCGTGGTGGGGCACTGGCCGCGCTCCCCGCTGGGCCCCTTCACCGACGTCATGGTCGAGCGGCCGGACGGGCACCGGCTCCTGCTCGCGCCCGACGACCGCGTCGCCGGGTTCGTGTCCGCGACGTACACGTTCGACGAGGTGCGGATCGGTCCCGTCGACCACGAGATCCGCGGGGACCGCCGGCAGGTCCGCGCGGGGCCGCTGGAGTGTGCGTTCCGCGTGGGCGGGCGGACGCCGCTCGGCCTGCTGCTCCGCGCGGTGCCGCGGCCGCTCGCGACCGCACCCCGCTGGATCGGCACGATCGACGCCGTCGCCCGCCGCGTCCTGCCCGGCGTCCGGACCGTCGGCAGCGCGGGCGGGGGTCGCACCGAGTACTACGGCGCGCTCGACCTCCACCGCCTCACCGCCGCCGTCGTCCGCTGGGAGGGGGAGGACCGGGGTCCCCTCACGCCGGTCCGGCCGCCCGTCCGTTTCGGCTTCGGCTCCACCCCCACCGCCCCCTCCCTGGTCCGCATCACCACCCTCGTCACCCGGGAGAGCTGATCACTAGAGGCGCGCGGCGGCGACCGTCGCGCTGAGGCGGGCGGCGACGGCGCGGACGGCCGCGGCGCGGGACTCGCCCGCCGCACCGGCGAAGTCCTCGCTGCGGCCGCCGAGGCTCAGGGTGGCGACGAGGGAACCGTGGTGGCCCAGGATCGGGGCGGCGACGGCGGAGACGCCGGTGAGGTAGTCGTCCCGGCTCCGGGAGACGCCCTCGGCCCGGACGTGCTCGAGGTGCGCGGCGAACTCCGCGGGGTCGACGTGCGTCTCGGACGTGAAGGCGGGCAGGGGTTCCGCCAGCACCCGCGCCCGGATCGTGGGATCGAACGCGACCATGGCCACCGGGGCCGCGGCCGCGTGGTACGGCAGCACGGTCCCGATCCCGACCGCCGCCAGGACCAGCGGCTTCCCGCCCTCGACGCGGTCGATGCACACCGCGCCCGCCTCCGCCGGGACCATCAGGAACGCGGTGTCCCCGAACTCCGCGGCGAGCGCCTCCAGGGCGGGCCGCGCCTCGGCGCGCAGGTCGAACTCGGCGAGCGCCGCGGCGCCGATCGCGAAGAGCGGCATGCGGATCCGGTAGGCGCCGGCCGCGTCCCGGGACACCCAGCCCGCCTCGACGAACGTGGTCATCAGCCGGTGCACGGTCGGCTTGTTCAGCCCGGACAGGGCGGTCAGCTCGGCGAGCGTGATCACCGGGCGGTCCGCGCCGAAGTGACCCAGCAACGCACAGGCCCGCAGCACCGACCCGACGGTCTCCCGACCGCCTGCCTCCTCCGTCACGGTCGCCAGGTTAGTGATCGCCGTGCCGACGGTCTGCCGCGCGGGCTTCGCCGACGCGTGATGCAGGCGTCTTGACACCGCCCACCTCCCTCGCCCATATTTTCGGAACGCGTATCGCATAACGATACACAGAGAGGTGGACAGTGGAACTGCGCGAGAAGATGACCCAGGGGCTCGTCTACGCCCCCGGGGTCTGGGACGGACTGACCGCGCGGCTGGCCGAGCAGGCCGGCTTCGACGCCCTGTGCGCGTCGGGCTTCGCGATCTCCGCCGCGCTCGGGTACCCGGACGCCGAGCTGTACACGATGTCCGAGAACCTGCAGGCCGTCCGCGTGATTCGGGAGTCGAGCACCCTGCCGGTGATCGCGGACATCGACACCGGCTACGGCAACGCCGTCAACGCCGCCCGCACCGCGCGGCGGTTCGCCGACGCCGGGGTCGCGGCGGTCTTCATGGAGGACCAGCGCTCCCCGAAGCGCTGCCCGCTCATCCCGGGCGCCGAGGTGGAGCTCACCGAGCTGCCCGAGGCCGTCGGGAAGGTGCGGGCGGTCAAGGAGAACGCGGGCGACATGATCGTCATCGCGCGGACGGACGCCAAGGGCGACGAGGCGCTGCGCCGCGCCGAGGCCTACGTCGCGGCCGGTGCCGACATGATCATGCCGGTGACCAAGACCTTCTCCACGGTGGAGGAGTGGGCGAAGTGCCACGAGCTCGTCGGGGTGCCGCTCATGGCCACCCTGACGGCGTCGGCGTGGACCGAGCGCGAGTTCACCACCGAGGTCATGGAGCAGATCGGCGTCCGGCTCGCGCTGCTGCCGACCCAGATCCTCATGGCCGTGACGGGCGCCGCGCAGCGCTGCCTGACCCGCCTCGCCGCGGGCGAGCCGCCCGCGGCGGTCAGCGAGGACGGGTTACCGCACCACGACTTCGTCGGGCTGATCGGCATGGACGAGATCGAGCGGCAGCAGCACGCCTATCTCCCGGCGGGAGGCTGACGATGGGCTCCACGATCACCGAGAAGATCCTCGCCCGGGCCGCCGGCACGGACGCCGTGCAGGCCGGCGACAACCTCCCCGCCCGCCCGGACTACATGATCGCGTACGACTTCCCGGGCTACACGGACGTCATGTTCCGGCAGATGCACGACGACTTCGGCATCCGCACCCTGAGCGACCCCGAGCGCTACGTGATCTTCATCGACCACATGCTCACCAAGGGCAACGAGAAGGAGCAGGAGGTCCACCAGGTCACCCGCGACTGGTGCGACTTCTACGGCATCGAGCTCCACGAGGCCCGCGGCATCGGCCACCAGGTCATGGCCGAGCTGGGCTACGCGCTGCCGGGCACCTTCCTCATCCACTTCGACGGCCACATCTCCGGCGCCGGCGCGTTCGGCGCGTTGGGCTGGGGCGTGCGCCGGGACCTCCTCGAGGCCTGGGTCTCCGGGCAGATCTTCCTCGACGTCCCCGCGACCACCCGCTTCGAGCTGGACGGCGAGTTCGCGCCCGGCGTGGACAGCCGGGACCTGGTGCACCGCATCATCGCCGACCACGGCGCCGACGGCTGCGCGCACCAGGTCATGGAGTACGCCGGGCCGGGCGCTCGGGCGATGTCGATCGACCGCCGTCAGGGCCTGTGCGGCATGGCGATGTTCACCGGCGCCGTCTCCGCGGTGTTCGAGCCGGACGAGAAGGCACTCGCCTACGCGAACCGGGTGGCGCGCAAGGAGTTCACGCCCCTGCTGCCGGACGCGGACGCCGAGTACACCGCCGTCCACCACTACGACCTCTCGACGATCACACCGCAGGTCGTGCTCCCGGGGTCCGCGCGCAGCGCCCACACCCGCAGCGCCGCCGAGCTCACCGGCACCCCCGTGACCAAGGCCTTCATCGGGTCCTGCGCCTCCGGCCGGATCGAGGACATCCGCGCCGCGGCGCTGGTGCTCGACGGCCGCACGGTCGCCTCCGGCGTCGAGCTCAACGTGGTCCCCACCTCGGACGCCGTGCACAGGCAGGCGGAGGACGAGGGCCTGCTCGACGTGCTGCGCAAGGCCGGTGCGCAGATCGCGCGGTCCAGCTGCGACTTCTGCTTCGGCTACCAGAAGCCGCTGCAGCCGGACGAGAACTGCATCTCCACCGGCGTGCTCAACATCTCCGGCCGGATGGGCAGCACGGCGGCGAACATCTACATGGGATCGGCCTACACCGTCGCGGCGAGCGCGGTGGCGGGCACGATCACGGCCGCCGAGGAGGTGTCCCGCTCATGAGCGCCGCCCGTGACTACCCGCCGCCGCCCGACCTGATCGAGGGCCGCGTCGCCTGGGTCTTCGGCGACGACTTCGACATCGACCTGGTGATCGGCGTCGAGAACATCAAGTCCTACGACGCGGAGTTCCTGCGCAGCAAGGTGATGCAGGCCTACGACCCGACCTTCGCCGACCGCGTGCGGCCGGGGGACGTGATCGTCGGCGGCCGGAACTTCGGCTACGGCCACCCGCACTACCCGCCGATGGTGGCGCTGCGCGACCTCGGGATCGCCGCGGTGCTGGCCGAGTCCTTCTCGCCCGGCTTCTGGCGCGGCGAGACCTACAACGGCATGCCCCTGCTGACCGTCCCCGGCATCACCGACGCCGTGACCACCGGCGACGACGTGTCCGTCGACTGGCGCAAGGCCGCCGTCACACTCGCGGACGGCGCCCGGCTGCACGGCACCCCACCCAGCGACCGCGTGGTCCGGGTGATCGAGGCGGGCGGCTCGCTCAAGCTGCTGCTCGCCGAACACTCCCGCGTCTGACCCTCCCCGCTCAGCCCGCTCAAGGACGAACGGAACCGCCATGACCACCACGGCCGCGTCGCCGACCTCCACCCTCTCCGCCCGCAGAGCCGCCCTCGCCGGCGGTGTGGGCACGCTGATCGAGTACTACGACTTCAGCGTCTACGCCTTCCTCGCCGTGACCCTCGGCCCGCTGTTCTTCCCCAGTGACCAGCCCGCGGTGTCCGTGCTGCTCACCCTGGCCGTGTTCGGGTCGGCGTACGTGATGCGCCCGCTCGGCGGCTGGTTCTTCGGCCGGCTCGGTGACCGCCGCGGCCGCCGGCACGCGCTCGTCGTCACCGTCGTGACGATGGGACTGTTCTCCGGGATCCTCGGCATCCTGCCCAGCTACGCCACCGCCGGCGTGCTCGCGCCGATCCTGCTGGTGCTGGTCCGGCTCGCCCAGGGCTTCTCCGCCGGTGGCGAGATCGGCGGCGCGGCCACCTACGTCGCCGAGTCCGCCCCGCCCGGCCGGCGCGGGCTGTTCGGCTCGCTGACCCCGGTCGGCTCCACCCTCGGCTTCTCGGTCGCCGCGGCCGTCGTCGGCCTGGTGACGGCGCTGACCACGCCCGAGCAGATGGCCTCCTGGGGCTGGCGGGTGCCGTTCCTGATCGCGCTGCCGCTGGCTGCGATCTGCCTCTGGGTGCGGGTCCGGCTGGAGGACACCGCCGAGTTCGAGGCGATGGCCGAGAAGCACGAGGTCGAGCGCAGCCCGCTGCTGACCGTCATCAAGGAGAAGCCGGGCTCCGTGCTGCGGGTCATCGGCATCGCGATCGCCATGAACGGCACCGGGTACGTCGGCCTGACCTACTTCTCCACCTACCTCATCCAGACCGAAGGCTTCGACAAGCAGTCGGTGTACTGGGCGTCCGCGATCGGCATCGCGCTGGCCTGCGCCACCTACCCGCTCGCCGGGATGCTCACGGACCGCTTCGGCCGCCGTCCGGTCCTGATCTCGGCCTACGTGCTCTACCTGATCCTGGCCTGGCCCGCGTTCGCGCTGCTCGGCGCCACGTCCAGCATCGTGGTCGTCACCCTGGTCTACGTCGTCTACATGGCGGTCAACGGCCTCGCGCAGGTGCCGGCGTTCCCGCAGTTCACCGAGCTGTTCCCGCGCCGGATCCGGTACACGGGCGTGGCGCTGGGCTTCAACATCGGCACCATCCTCGCCGGCGGCACCGCGCCCTACGTCGCGGCGCAGCTGGTGGAGAGCACGGGCAACGCGATGTCCCCCGCCTTCTGGGTGCTGGGGGTGGCGCTGGTCGGCCTGGTCACCGTGTTCACGCTGCGGGAGACCGGCAAGGACCGGCTTCCCGTCTGAGATGTCATGGCCCTACCCCGGGCCGCCTTGAAGGATGAGAATCTGGGCGGGGTCGGCTGTGCTCGTTCGCGCTTGGTGCACGTGAACCCG
>NZ_BSFQ01000040.1 GCF_027922425.1 Pseudonocardia halophobica
ACCCGCCTGGCCTACATGACCGACGAAGCCGTCGAAGGCCGCGACTCCTTCCTGCAGAAACGCGACCCCGACTGGTCGCCCTACCCCTGGCACTACTAGCGCTGACGCGCCTGTGCGCGGTAAGTGGTGCTCCGGCACCACTTACCGCGCACGGGCCGGAGGGCACGGGGTGGGATCCTAGGGATCATGCGGCCCCTGCACGCACTCCCGCTCGACGGCTCCCCGAAGTCGCTCGACGCCCTCGTCCGCGCCCTCGACGCCGCGCTCGACGGCACCGGCCCGGCCGTGGTGCCGGGCGCGGCGACCGCGCCGGCGCCCGAGGTGCCCGAGGAGGTCGCGGTCGTCATCTCCACCTCGGGGTCCACGGGCACGCCCAAGCACGTGATGCTCAGCTCGGCGGCGCTGACGGCCTCGGCCCGGGCCACCGAGGCGCGGCTCGGCGGGCCCGCCCGCTGGGTGCTGGCACTGCCCGCCGAGCACGTTGCCGGGGTGCAGGTGGTGCTGCGCTCCCTGCTCGCCGGCGCCCCGCCCGTGGTCCAGGACCTGCGGGAGGGCTTCCGGCCCGCCGGGTTCGCCCGCGCCACCGGCCGGCTGCCGCACGGCACCCGCCGCTACACCAGCCTCGTGCCCACCCAGCTCGGCCGGGTCCTCGACGAGGGCGGCGCCGGGATGTACGCCCTCGCGGGCTACGACGCCGTCCTGATCGGCGGGGCGGCGCTCGCCCCGGCCCTGCGTGCGCGGGCCGAGGAGGTCGGCATCCGCGTCGTCACCACGTACGGGATGAGCGAGATGTGCGGCGGGTGCGTCTACGACGGCGTGCCGCTCGACGGCGTGCGGGTCGGGCTCGCCGACGACGGCCGGCTCTCGCTCGGGGGGCCGATGATCGCCGAGGGCTACCTGGGCGACCCGGAGCTCACCGCGGCGTCCTTCGTCGACGGTATGTTCGTGACCGGCGACCTCGGCCAGTGGGTCGGCGACCGGCTCACCGTCCTCGGCCGCGCGGACGACGTGATCGTGACCGGCGGGGAGAAGATCGCGCCGGCTGCGGTGGAGCGGGTCCTCGCGGCCCAGCCCGGCGTCGGCGCGGTGTGCGTGGTGGGCGTGCCGGACTCCGAATGGGGGCAGGCCGTGGTGGCCGCCGTGGTCCCGACGGGGCCCGGACCGGACATCGAGGCGCTCCGCGCGGCCGTCCGGGCGTCGGAGGGCCGCGCCGCCGTCCCCCGACGGGTGCGGCTGCTGCCCGAGCTCCCGCTGCGGGGCGTGGGCAAGCCCGACCGCACCGCGCTCGTCGCCCTCCTCTCCACACCCGATCCGGTGGGAGACCGCCCGAAGCGGTGACGGTTGGTGACACCCCATGGTGGTGCTCACTCTCCGTTGATTGACGGTTACGCCTTCATCCGATTGCCTGCCTTCCCATGCGGCACATCTTCACCTGCCGTCACAGGAACCACACGGGGGACGGGGAGCACGGATGCGGATGAGGTGGCACGCGGGCCTGGTGGTGGCCGCGGCGACGGCACTCGCGGCCGGCGGGGTCGCGCCGGCGGGCGCGAGCGGGGGCGGCTCGTCCACGACGTGGTCTGCGGACCTGGCGTCCGGCGAGGCCGCGGGGGTCACTGACGGCGGCGACGGAGTGCGGCTCGACCCGGCGACGGCCTTCTCCGCCCCGGTCGAGCAGGGCGGGATGACCGAGGACGCCGCACCGGCCGGGGCGGTCCCGACCGGGCTGCTCACGCTCGATCCGCAGGAGCTCGAGCGGCCGACCTCGCGGGTCGACTCGGTCGTCGACGGCGACCTGCCTCCCGGGACGACGGCGTCGGTCGACGTCCGCGGGCGCACCCCGGCGGGCGGCTGGACCGAGTGGATCCCGGCGACGGCCTCGGGCGCGGACTCCGGGAGCGTCACGCTCCCGGGCTCGACCTCCGAGGTGCAGGGCCGGCTCGTGCTCACCGGCACCGCGGAGGGCGCCGCGCCCACCGTGCGCGGGGTGACGCTCACGGCGGCCCCCGCCCCGGCGACCGAGGGCGGGATCGACCTCACGGAGGGCGCCCCGTTCAGCGCCAACGTCTTCGCCACCCGTGAGGGGCTCGTCGGCGGCACGACCTCGAACGGGCACGTGATCACCGAGCGGGACCACTTCGTCGCGCTGCCCTCGCGCCGCGCCCTCTCGCCGCGGGACACCAGCGACTACTCGGTGCGGGTGTGCGCCCCCAACGGGCGCTGCGCGTTCGCGCCGGTGTGGGACGTCGGGCCGTGGAACACCCGGGACGACTACTGGAACCCCGCCGGCGAGCGCCAGGAGTGGAAGGACCTGCCCCGGGGCGTGCCGCAGGCGCAGGCGGCCTTCCGCGACGGCTACAACGGCGGCAACGACCAGTTCGGCCGCAAGCTCGTGAACCCGGCCGGCATCGACCTCGCCGACGGGGTGTTCTGGGACGCCCTCGGGCTCAAGGACAACTCGCAGGTCCAGGTCGACTACCTGTGGACGGGGTCGGTGCGGCTGTCGAAGGTCGAGTCGGACTCCGAGGACGGCACCGCGCAGGTCCGGTCCGCGCCGTCGGACGACGCGGAGGTGGTCGGCGTGGCCGCGGACACCGCCGACGTGCCGGTGCAGTGCGCCACGGGCACCGGGCCGGACGCCTGGCTGCGGATCGGCGACGGGCAGTTCCTCAGCGCCTCCGTGCTGCCGAGGGTCACGGACGTGCCGGTGTGCGAGGACGAGGACGCCGGGAACGCCGCAGTTCCCGGGGACACCGGGGACACGGCGGATGCCGGGGATTCGGCACCGGCCGCCGGCGCTGCCGGTGCGGGTGCCCTGTCCGCGGGTGACGGTTCGGCGAACGCAGGTGCCGGTGCCGTCGGTGCGGGCGCCGGTGGCGCCGACGCAGGAGCAGGCGCTGCCGATGCAGGCGCGGGCGCCGCGAGCGCGGGCGACGGGGCCTCGGGCGGCCCAGGTGCGGCGGGTGCGGTCGGGACGCCGGATCCGGCGGCGCAGGACGCGGCGAGCGCCGAGGTGGGTGGGTCCGCGGCGGTTCGGGCCGGCGCCTCGACGGTCGACGGGGACCCTCGCGCCGTCCCCAGCGGTTCTTCCCCCGCCCCGCCCGTGCCCACCACCGGCTCGACCACGACCGCCGAGGCGCCCCGCCCGGTGTCGACCCCCGGCGACTAGATTCGACTCGTGGCCACGCTGGCGCAGTGGGTCGAGGGTGCTCGGCCGCGGACCCTCCCGACCGCCGTCTCCCCCGTCCTGGTGGGCACCGGGGCCGCCATCGGCTCCGGCACCGTCGAGATCGGCCGCGCGGTCCTCGCGCTGGTCGTCTCGGTCGCCCTGGTGATCGGGGTGAACTTCGCCAACGACTACTCGGACGGCATCCGCGGCACGGACGACGAGCGCGTCGGCCCGCTGCGGCTCGTCGGCTCGAAGCTGGCCAGCCCGGTCGCGGTGCGCAACGCCGCGCTCGTGTGCTTCTCCATCGCCGCGCTGGCCGGGCTGACGCTGGTCTCGCTGAGCCGCACCTGGTGGATGATCGCCGTCGGGGCGGTGTGCATCGCCGGCGCCTGGTTCTACACCGGCGGCCGGAAGCCCTACGGCTACGCGGGGCTGGGCGAGGTCGCCGTCTTCGTCTTCTTCGGGCTCGTGGGCGTGCTCGGCACGGTCGTCACGCAGAGCGGGACGCCCGGGGCGCTCGCGATCGTGGGGGCGGTCGGCGTCGGGCTGCTGACCTGCGCCGTGCTCGTCGCGAACAACCTGCGGGACATCGCGGGCGACGAGGTGGTGGGCAAGCGCACCCTGGCCGTGGTGCTCGGCGACCGCGAGACCCGCCGGTTCTACGCGGCGCTGGTGCTGCTGCCCTTCCTGCTCACGCTCGGCATGGCCGTCCTCAGCTGGCCGGTGCTGCTGGGCCTGCTCGCGCTGCCGCTCGCGATCGGCCCGGTCCGCCGCGTCATGGCGGGCGCCGAGGGCCGCAAGCTCATCCGCGTGCTGCGCGACACCGGCCTGTTGCTGCTGGCCTGGTCAGCGGGGACCGGGATCGGTCTCGCCCTCGGCCTGCTGGTCTGACGGCTTCCCGCCCGGCTCGTCCGCGTCGGCGCGCGTCGCGGGTGCGTCCGGGCCGTCACTCCGCTCGGGCGTGGGCTCGTCGCCACGCAGGCGCGCCCGCAGCGCGTCCCGCTGCGCACCGCGCCGCCGCCCGGACTCGGCCAGCGCGAGGTCCAGCCGGGCCCGCAGCCCGCGGAACACGACCAGCGACAGCGGCAGGGCCACCACCAGCGCCAGCAGGATCGCCAGCAGCAACGGCACACCCGCGAGGGAGAGCAGGGCCGCGATGACCGCGACCAGCCCGAGCCGCGCGACCGTGTAGAGGGCGACCGTGGCCGCCAGGCCGGGGGCCTTCCGGGAGCCCGGGCCGGCCGGGAACTGCGTGTCGGTGTCGGGGCCTGTCGCCATGACGTCGAGGGTACGACCGTGTCCGGCTTGACCGTTCGCCGCTCCGGCCCGACCGACGGGCCGCAGCGGAGGCCCCTCCACACGCCCCCGTCACGCCCCCGGTGGCACGGTGGGAGTCGGCGCAGGGATCACGCGGGGCGCGGAACCGCAGCTCAGGCCGCCCACACCCTGCGCTCAGGCCCCTCTCAGGCGGCCTCCACGGAGCTGACCGGGTTGAACCCCTCTGCCCGTTTTGCCCTTTAAGAGCCCTTTACCTCCGCCCAACCGTTCGAGTACCCGGGGTCCCCGGTGTCACGATGGCCCGGTAATCGACGATGCGGAGGCTTCGGATGTCTGCTCCGACCCAGAACTCGAACGAGCGTCTCCTCACCCCGGGTGAGGTGGCCGCCCTGTTCCGTGTCGATCCCAAGACCGTGACCCGTTGGGCCTCGGCCGGCCGGATCGGCTCGATCCGGACCCCTGGTGGCCACCGCCGCTTCCGGGAGTCCGAGGTGCGCGGCATGCTCGCGGACCTCACCAGCGAGGCCACGATCGGCGCCCAGCGCCACTGAGGTCCCCCCGCCGCCGGCGTCCGCCGGTGGCCCCGGTCCGCGGATCCGGGCCGGCCTCCCGCCCACCCGGATCCGCGCCCTCCGGGCGCACGACCGGCCGCTCCCCTCGAGGAGCGGCCTTCACCCGGGCATCGCCCCTCGCGCCGGTACGCTCGGTACCGGAGGTGGTTGGTGATGCTGTACCTCATCGCGTTCGCCGTCGCGGCCGTCATCGCGCTGCTGCTGTGGCGGGCGATGAGCGCCGACCGGGCGGACGTCCCGCGCGGGACCGGCACGACTCCCCCCGCGGCGCCGCCGCGCCGGACCCGGCCGACCGGGCCGGACGACGACCCGGACTTCCTGCGCAGCCTCGACGAGTCGATGCGCCGCGACGACGACCCGCCGCCGCCCGCGAAGGACTGAGCTCCCGGGCTCAGCTCGGGAAGCCGTCGGCCACCGAGGCCGCGAGCTCCAGCAGCGCCAGCCGTGTCGGCTGCGACAGGCGCTCCAGGTCGACCTCCGCGCCCTCCTCGAGGTGCGGGTCGAACGGGATCTGCACCACGGACCGGCAGCGGCCGGCGAAGTGCTGCGCCACCCGCTCCAGGTCCACCGCGCCCGCCTGTCGGTGCACGTTGTTGATCACGGCGACGGCGTTGCGCACCAGGTCCCCGTGGTCGTGCGCCTCGAGCCAGTCCATGGTCGCCGAGGCGCTGCGGGCGCCGTCGATCGAGCCCGACGACACGATGATCAGCTGGTCGGCCACGCCCAGCACGCCGTACATCGCCGAGTGCATCAGACCGGTGCCGCAGTCCGTGAGCACGATGTTGTAGAAGTGCTCGAGCAGCGTGACCGTGCGGCGGTAGTCGTCCTCGCTGTACGCCTCCGACACCGCCGGGTCCTGCTCGCTCGCCAGCACCTCCAGCCGCGACGGCCCCTGGGAGGTGTAGGCCCGGACGTCGGTGTACCGGCGGATCCGCTGCGCGTCCCGCAGCAGGTGCCGCACGGTCGCGCTGGTCTCCAGCGGGATCTTCTGGCTGAGCGTGCCGCGGTCCGGGTTGGCGTCGACCGCCACGACCCGGTCGCCCCGCAGCGAGGCGAACGTCGCGCCGAGGGTGGCGGTGATCGTCGTCTTGCCGACGCCGCCCTTGAGGCTCAGCGTCGCGATCTTGTGGCAGCCGAGCAGGGGCTGGTTGATCCGCGTGGTCAGCTCGCGCTCGCGGATGTCCTGGGGGCTCTCGCCGGGGTTGATGAGCCGCCCGGTGAGCAGGTAGAGGAAGCGCCGCCAGCCGGTGCGCGGCGGCCGCCGCCTACTGGGCTTGAGCAGCCGCGCGGTGGACAGGTCGGCGAGGTCGGCGTCCGAGTCCGCCCGGGCCTGCTGGGCCTCCTGGGCGGCGACGGCGCCGGGGTCGGTCCAGCGCCCGACGTCCCGGATCGGCCGGTTGGGGCCGGTGGGCGGGCCGAGCGGCACGCCCCGCGGGGGTGTGCGGCCCTCCTGGGGCACGACCCGGCGCTCGCGGGCGGGCCGCTGCTCGGAGGTGCGCCACTGCGGCGGGCCGGACGGAGGGCTCGCCTGCTCGGTCTCCCGGGGCTCGGCGGGCGGGGCGGCGTGGGGCGCCGCACTCCGCGGAGCGCCGTTCGGAACCGGGCCGTGAGTCGCGCCGTTCGGAGCCGCGCCGTGGGGAGCCGCGCCGTGGGAAGGGGCGCCGTTCGGAGCCGTGCCGTTCGACGGGATCCCGTTCGGCGCGGCACCGTTGGTGCCCGTGCCGTTCGCGCCCGTGCTGTGGGAGGCGGGGCTGTGGGAGGCGGGGCCGTGGGACGGGGCGTGCGTCGGCGTGCCGTTCGGCGGCGCGCCCGCGGGGTCCGCGTCCGGGACCGATCGGTGCTGCTCCGGCCCCGTTCGCTGAGCGGGCGGCTCGGCGTGCCGGGGCTCGGGACGCTGCTCGGGACCGTGCCCAGGGCGCTGCTCGGGGCCCTGTCCGGGGCCCTGGTCGCGTCGCTGCTCCGGCCGCTGCTCGGGGCGCTGATCCTGCTCGGCGTGCCGGCCCTCCGCCCCGCCCGGGGCGGGGTAGGGCCCGGCCTCGTCGAGCTCGCTCTCGAGCTCGAGCAGGTCGGAGCCCCAGCCGGCGTCGTCGGGCACCACGCCCCACGTCTCGTCCCGCCGGGCGCCCAGCCCGGGGTGCTGCGCGTGCGCCCCGCCCTGCTGTTCCTCGCGCCGCTCGTCCCGCCGCTCCTCGGGGGCCTGCCGCTGCGAGCGCTGGGCGTTCTGCGCCCACCGCTCCCGGACGTAGCGGCCCACGGAACCGTCGGGGTACTCGTCGGGCCCGGTCTGACTCACGGTTGCCGACGGTAGTCGCGCGAACCGCGTCGGTCGAGGTGATGAGGTGCGGCTCGCCCGGTAGGGCGGGCGGAGCGCCCGTTCAGCCCCACTCCGGGGTCACCCCAGCCCCGCGTACGAGTGCAGGCCCGCCACCACCATGTTGATGAAGAACAGGTTGAAGATGATCGCGGCCAGGCCGAGGATGTTGATCCACGCCGCGCCGACGTGCCGCCAGCCGGCCGTCGCCCGGGCGTGCAGGTACGCCGCGTAGATCACCCACGCCACGAACGCGACCGTCTCCTTGGGGTCCCAGCCCCAGAACCGGCCCCAGGCCGCCTCGGCCCAGATCGCGCCGGCGATGACCGCGAAGGTGTACATCGGGAACGCGACGACGGTCACCCGGTACGCGAGCCGGTCCAGCACGTCGGCCTCAGGCAGCTTCGCCGTGAAACCGGCCGGCTTCCCGGCCCGCTTCATCAGGTACAGGATGCTCGCCACGCCCGGCACGAAGAACAGCCCCGAGGCCAGCGTGACCGTGGTGACGTGCACGGCCAGCCAGTACGACCGCAGCGCCGGGACGACGGGCGCGGCCTGCGCGTAGAGCACCGTGCCGGCCAGGAACATCAGGATCAGCACCGGGGCCAGCACGAACACGCCGAGCTTGCGCAGCCCGCGGGTGCGCTTCGAGGTCCGCTGCAGCACGACCAGCCACGCCACCATCGCCGCGAGGCAGACCGCGGAGGTGAACTCGTACATGTTGCCGAGCGGCCAGCGCGTGGTCGCGAGCCCGCGCAGCACGATCGACCCGAGGTGCAGCAGGACGGCGAGGATGGTGAGCGAGACGCCCATCCGGCCGAAGCGGTCGGCCCGGGACCGGGAGGGCTTTGGCGCCTTCGCCGCGGGCGGCGGGACGTCCGCGTTCTCCTCGCTGACCACGCCGAGGTCCGCGCTGCCCGTGCCGCGGGCGCCGACGGCGGCGGGCTCGTGCGCCGCCTCGGTCTCGGCGACCGCCGTACGCACCCGCGCCCGGCTCGACACGTACTCGACGGCGTAGAACACCATCGCGAGCACGTAGACCGTGAGCGCTCCCTTGAACAGCAGGTCGCTGTACTCGGAGAGCATCGGATCGACCGGCATCAGTCTCCACCGTTCCTCGTCGTCGGCGCCGCCGCGTCCGTCGGCCCCAGCAGGTCCGCCCGCAGGCGGTCGAACTCCTCGCCGTACCCCGCCCGGTCGGTCCGGGCCAGCCCGCCCAGCTCGACCCGGCTGCGCGCCCGGCCGTCGGGCCCGTCGTCGGCCGGCACCACGCGCACCCAGAACCGCCGCCGCTTGATCGACAGCGACAGGCCCAGCCCGAGCAGGACCAGGATCGCGAACACCAGCACCGTGACCTGGCCGGGGTCGTGGCTGACCTGCAACGCCACCCACTGGGTGACGTCGTCGAACCGGATCCGGGTGCCGTCGTCGAGCGTGATCTCCTGGCCCGGGACCATGTTCTCCCGCGCGACCCGGACCAGCTCGCCGGAGTCGACCTTCGACTGGTCGATCGAGAAGATCGACTGGCCGCGGCCGTCGTCGAGGCCGAGGTCGCCGCGCATGACGTCGACGGCCGCCTCGGGCGCGAGCAGGTCGGGGTAGGTCGAGGTGACGACCTGGCCGCCCGAGCTCGTCGGCGCGAACAGCCCGGTGATCGCGATCGAGCTCTTCTGCCGGGTGGCGTCGTCGGCGATGCCGGGGCGCTCGAACTTGGTGGCGCCCTGGGACAGGTAGGTCGTGGTGTCCACCGGCTGCCACTGGATCTCGCCGGTGCGCTGCTGCCCGTCCGGCCAGGTCACCGTGAAGCGCGGGGCGTAACCGTGGTTGAGCAGGTAGACGCGCTCGCCGTCGAGGCGCAGCGGGTGGTTCACCGCCAGCGTGTCCGGACGCCACGTGGCGGTGTCGCCGGACCGGACGTCGTCGGCGGTCTGGTAGCCGAGCTCGGCGGTGTACTGCTCGGGCTGGCCGTTGGGCAGGTACTCCGCGGTGAAGGAGTCGACCTTGATGCAGAAGGGCGCGAGATCGGTGCCGTCGACGCGCAGGCCCGGGTTGAACGAGTCGTAGCCCAGGATCGAGGTGTTGCAGAACTGGCCGCCGTTCGCCAGCACGATGACCTGGCCCTCGTACCCGAACAGCTTGCCGACGGCGATCCCGACGAGCAGCCCGACCAGGCTCATGTGGAAGACGAGGTTGCCGGTCTCGCGCAGGAAGCCGCGCTCGGCCGAGACGCTCCGGGCGCCACTCTCGTCCCGCTCGGCCCGCCGCCAGCCCTTCAGCACGGTCCGGACCCGCCCGAGGACCTCGTCGGGCGTGCCGTCGACGACGCCCTCGGCGTGGTGCGGCATGCGGGCGAGGTTCCGCGGGGTGGCGACGGGCTTCTGCCGCATCGCGCGCAGGTACTCCAGCGACCGCGGGGTGAGGCACCCGACGAGCGAGATCATCAGCAGCAGGTAGATCGCGGCGAACCAGGGCGTGGCGAAGATCTCGAAGGCGCCGACCTTGTCCAGCAGCGGGGCGAGCCGCGGGTAGTCGGCGAAGTACTGGTCGACGAGCTGCTGGTTGAGCGACCGCTGCGGCAGCAGCGCGCCCGGCAGCGAGGCCAGGGCCAGCAGGAACAGCAGCACCAGGGCGGTGCGCATGCTGGTGAGGCCGCGCCAGGCGTTGCGCAGCAGGGCGAGGACGGCGCGCCCGCCGCCGGGCCTGCGGGGTGGCTGCGGCGGGGACTCGGGTGCGGCGGGGGGCGCGGTGGGCGGGCTGCTCATCGGCGGTCACTCATGGCAGAGTCGATCATGTCTGCGGGGCTCACAGGGCGGGGGTGAATCCGGCGACGGCGACCTGGAGCTGCGCGAGCAGGCTCCCCCACAGCCCGCTGACCAGGAGCGCACCCACGGCCACCATCAGCACGCCGCCGGCGATCTGGATCGTGCGGGTGTGCCGGCGCAGCCAGCCCAGCGCGGAGACCGCGCGGGAGGCACCGAGGGCGATGACGACGAACGGCAGGCCGAGCCCGGCGCAGTAGGCCAGGGTGAGCACGACCCCGCGCAGCGATCCGCCGCCGGTACCGGCGGCGACCGCGACCACGCCGGCCAGCGTGGGGCCGATGCAGGGCACCCAACCGAGGCCGAACACCGCGCCCAGCAGCGGCGCGCCCCAGAGCCCGAGCTTCGGGACCCAGTGCACCCGGCGCTCGTTCTGCAGCACCGGGATCAGCCCGACGAAGGCCAGCCCCATCACGATCATCACGATCCCGCCGACCCGCTGGAGGACCGCCTCGTTGCGCACCAGGACGTCGGCCAGCCAGACGACGCCGACCAGGATCGCCCCGAACACCACGGTGAACCCGGCGACGAACAGGGCGGCGGCCCCGGCGACCCGGAACCGGCCGCGGCGGTGCTCGCGGGCCTCCTCGCGCGAGACGGGCGGGGCGTCGGCGCCGACCAGCCCGGCCAGGTAGGCGAGGTAGCCGGGGACCAGCGGGACCACGCAGGGGGACGCGAAGCTGACGGCCCCCGCGAGAACGGCGACCACCGCTGCGACGAGCAGCGGGCCGCTGACCGCGAGGGTGGTCGACGCATCCATCACCGGACAGGGTATGTGCTGGACCCACGCACGGGCGCGTCGGGTTCTACAAGTCGTAGTGGAACCGCTCACCGCGTTATGGATCCATACTGCGCCCGAGCCGCACTCCTGAACGCATCATGGATCCATACTGCGCCCGAGCCGCACTCCTGGACGCGTCATGGATCCGTAGTGCGATCAGGAGCCGGGCGTCGACGGGGCGGGTTCCTCCGCGGCGATCCGCTGCACGGTGCCCAGCAGGTCCGACGGGCGGATCTGCGTGAGGTAGACCGCGGCCACCCGGTGCTGCCGGTCCAGCACGATCGTCGACGGCACCACGTTGCGCGGGTAGCCGGACAGCGCGGCGAGCACGCGGCCGGGCTGGTCGAAGATCGAGTCGTAGGTCAGGTTCCGGTCGCGGACGAAGTCGCGGGCCGCGTCCCGGTCGTCGCGCACGTCGATGCCGAGCATCGCGACGCCGGCATCCTTCGTCTGCTGGGCCACGAACTCCAGGTCGGGGGCCTCGGCTCGGCACGGCCCGCACCACGAGCCCCAGATGTTGAGCACCACGACCTGGCCCGCGTAGTCCTGCAGCCCGACCGTCCGCCCGTCGTGGAGCAGCGACTCCCCCGACAGCTCCGGGACGACCCCGCGCGACGCCGGCGGGTCGTACATGATCGTCGTCTGCCCGTCGGGCGCGACGAACGTGAACTCCTGCTGGCCGTTCGAGACGGCGTCCTTGCTGGTGGAGCAGCCCGCCAGGACGAGCAGCCCCAGCAGCAGCGGCAGGATCCGTCTCATGCGCCCGTCGCCGTCGGGTCGCTCGACCCGGCCGGCTCGCTGTAGCGCAGCCCGGTCACCGTGGTGCCGGTGAACTCGACGCTGGTCAGCGAGGCCAGCGCGCACTGCCGCGAGCGCGGGTCGTGCCAGAGCCGCTGGCCCAGCAGGTAGCGGCGCAGCGTCCAGATCGGCAGCTGGTGGGACACGCACACGGCCTCGTGCCCCTCCGCCAGCGCGCGGGCGCGGTGCACGGCGCCGAACATCCGGTGGGCGATCTTGAGGTACGGCTCGCCCCAGGACGGGGTGAACGGGTCCCGCATGAGCCGCCAGTTCGCCGGCCGGCGGAGCGCGCCGTCGCCGACGCCGAACCGCTCCCCCTCGAACAGGTTCCCGGACTCGATCAGGCCGTCCTCGGTCACGATGTCCAGGCCGTGCGACTTCGCGATCGGCGTGGCCGTCTCCTGCGCCCGCTGCAGGGGCGAGGCGACGACGGCGGCGATGTCCTCGTCGGCCAGCGCGTCGGCCACCAGCTCGGCCTGCGCGCGGCCGTCGTCGGACAACCGGAAGCCCGGGATGCGCCCGTAGAGGATGCCGTCGGGGTTGTGCACCTTGCCGTGCCGGAGCAGGTGGACGACGGTCCGGGGCCCGGTGGCCTCGGGCGAGGTGCGGTCCCCGCCGGGGAAGGGCTGGGTGCTCACGCCGGCTGCACCGCGGCGGCCGCCGCCCGCGCCGCGTCGGGCAGCGCCTTCTCGATCACGGCGAAGGTGTCGTCGTCGAGCGCGGCCGACACGAACCAGGCCTCGAAGTTGCTGGGCGGCGCGTAGACCCCGCGCTCCAGCAGGGCGTGGAAGAAGGGCGGGAAGCGCCAGGTCTGCGCGGCCTTCGCGGTGTCGTAGTCCACGACCTCGTCCTCGGTGAAGAAGATCGAGAACATGTTCCCGGCCGTCTGGACGCGGTGTGGCACGCCCGCCTCGCGGAGCGCGCCGCCGATCATGCCGACCAGGCGCTCGGCGTTGGCGTCGAGCGCGTCGTAGACGGCCTTGTCGGCCTGGCGCAGGGTGGCGAGCCCGGCGGCGACGGCGACGGGGTTCCCGGACAGCGTGCCCGCCTGGTAGACGGGCCCGGCCGGGGCGAGGTGGGCCATGTGCGCGGCCGGCCCGCCGAAGGCGGCGGCCGGCAGCCCGCCGGACATGACCTTGCCGAAGGTGTAGAGGTCGCCGGCCACGCCCTCGAGCCCGAACCAGCCGGCGGGCGAAACGCGGAAGCCGGTCATCACCTCGTCGATCACCAGCAGGGCGCCGTGCTCGCGGGTGATGTCGCGCAGCCCCTGGTTGAAGCCCGGGCGCGGCGCGACGGCGCCCATGTTGCCCGCCGCGGCCTCGGTGATCACGCAGGCGATCTCGCTGCCCCGCTCGGCGAAGACCTGCCGGACCGCCTCCAGGTCGTTGTACGGCACGACGACGGTGTCGCCGGCCTGCGCGCCGGTGACCCCCGGGCTGGTGGGCAGGCCCAGGGTGGCGACGCCCGAGCCGGCCTGGGCGAGCAGCGCGTCGACGTGGCCGTGGTAGCAGCCGGCGAACTTCACGACGACCGTGCGCCCGGTGATGCCGCGGGCCAGCCGGATCGCGCTCATCACGGCCTCGGTGCCCGAGTTCACCAGCCGCACCTGCTCGACCGGCGCGACCCGGTCGATGATCGCCTCGGCCAGCTCGATCTCGGCCGGCGTCGGCGCGCCGAACGAGAGGCCGGAGCCGGCGGCCGAGCGCACGGCGTCGACGACGGCGGGGTGCGCGTGCCCGAGGATCATCGGGCCCCACGAGGAGACCAGGTCGACGTAGCGGAGGCCGTCCGCGTCCGTCAGCCAGGGCCCCTGGGCCGAGACCATGAAGCGCGGCGTGCCGCCGACCGAGTTGAACGCGCGGACCGGCGAGTTGACGCCGCCCGGGATCACCTCGGCGGCGCGGGCGAACAGGCCCGCGGAGACCTCGGGCGTGATCGGGGTGAAGGGGGCACTCACGGCCTCCAGTCTCACATCCGCGCCGCGCACCGGCCCGCGGGGTCGGCCTCTCCGTCCGGCGCCGGTCAGCGCCGCGCGGCGAACCACTCCGCGGACGGGCGCAGGAACATCAGCACCACGCCGGCGACGGCGAGCACCACCGGCGCGAGCACGACCAGCGACGACGCGCCGCCACCGAGGTTGAGCAGCAGGAACCCGCAGAACAGGACGGTGAGCGCGGTGGTGGCGATGCGCCCCCACGACTTGCCGGCGAACGCGGCGACCGCCATGCCGATGTAGACGAGGGCGAGCACCGCGACCAGCGCGAGCAGCAGCCGGACCGCCTGCAGGAACTGGTCGAACGACACGTTGTACTGCGTGAGCATGGCGTCGAGCCCCAGCTCCGGCGGGAACATGTCCTGGCTGATCGGCACGAACAACCCGAGCACGCCGAACACCAGGAACGGCACCGCGCTCAGCACGAGCAGGACCAGCGCGCCGATCATCGTGGCCGGTCGCCGGACCTGCCGCGGCTCCTCGGCCGCCGGGGCAGGGTCCGGCGAGTACGGGCTGTAGGCGTACTGAGCGGACTGCGCGGCGTCGCCGTAGGGCGTGTTCGGCGGCGGCCCGCCCTGGGGGCCGCCGTGCGGGTACGGGTTCTGCGGGTACTGCGCGTACTGACCCGTCGAGGGTCCGCTCGGGTAGTAGCGGGGTCCCTCACCCTGGCTGCCGGTGCTCACGGTGACCACGGTACCGGTCAGCCCCGGCGGTGGACGTCCTCCGACAGACGGACCACCGCCGCCACGAACTCCAGCGTCACCCGCAGCAGGAGCAGCGCGAACACGGCGACCACCCCGCCGGCGACGAGCGCCGCCACGCCCAGCCCGAAGCCCCGCACGAAGAACCCGATGACGCCCGCGACATAGCACAGCGCGGTCAGCACGATGCCCACGACGTAGACGAACTTGACGACCGACGGCGTCGCGAACCGCTCGAAGTTCAGGTCGGTGAGGGCGCCGAGGACGCCGGGCTCCTGGTGGGTCCGCATGGATCTAGTCCAGCAGACCCGCGACCTCGGTCGCCCAGTAGGTGAGCACCACGTCCGCGCCGGCGCGGCGCAGCGAGGTGAGCGTCTCGACGATCGTCCGCTCCCGCTCCAGCCAGCCCTGCGCGGCGGCGGCCTCGATCATCGCGTACTCGCCGGAGACCTGGTACGCGGCGACCGGGACGTCGGCGCTGTCGGCGACGGTCCGCAGCACGTCGAGGTACGGCAGGGCCGGCTTGACCATCACCATGTCCGCGCCCTCCTCGAGGTCGAGCGCGAGCTCGCGCAGCGCCTCCCGGAGGTTCGCGCCGTCCTGCTGGTAGGTCTTGCGGTCGCCCTTCAGCTGGCTCTCGACGGCCTCGCGGAACGGCCCGTAGAACGCGCTGGCGTACTTCGCGGTGTAGGCGAGGATGCCGGTGTCGGCGAAGCCGGCCTCGTCGAGTGCCTCGCGGATCACGCCGACCTGGCCGTCCATCATCCCGCTGGGCCCCACGACGTGGGCGCCGGACTCGGCCTGCACCACGCCCATCCGTGCGTAGACCTCGAGGGTGGCGTCGTTGTCGACGCACCCGCGCTCGTCGACGACGCCGCAGTGGCCGTGGTCGGTGAACTCGTCCAGGCAGAGGTCGGACATGATCACCGTGGAGTCGCCCAGCTCCGCCCGCAGGTCCCGCAGCGCGACGTTGAGGATCCCCTCCGGATCGGTCGCCCCGGACCCGACGGCGTCGTGGTGCTGCGGGACGCCGAACAGCATGATCCCGCCGACGCCCGCCTGCACGGCCTCGGTGGCCGCCTTGCGCAGGGTGTCCCGGCTGTGCTGGACGACCCCCGGCATCGACGAGATCGGCACCGGCTCCGCGGCGCCCTCCTTGACGAACATCGGCAGGACCAGGTGCCGGGGCCGCAGCTCGGTCTCGGCCACCAGCCTGCGCAGCGCCGGGGTGGAACGCAGCCGGCGGGGACGCTGGGCGGGATAGGCCATGGGGTCAGGGTACGACCGGGAGGGGACGGGCCGTCGCGCGGTCCCGGGGCGCTGTGGGGCCCGGCCGACCTGCACGAACGGCTCTGTCGTGCGGACCTGGCGCACGGAAGTGCCGTTCGTGCGGAGGGGGTGGAGAGGCGCTGGGTGGGCGGGCGTGGCGGCTCGGTCGCGGCGTGCGACGAGGTCGGCCCGCGGCCCGGCCCGTCCGGCCGGGGCGTGCGGAGGAAGATCGACTGTTGCCGCAGGTCCAGCCCCATGACGCCGGGCGGAGCAGTGCGTCGACCGGGGACCCCGCGAGGGTGGGGCCGGTGACGGAGAGTGTCACCCGATGCGGCATCCTGCGCGCGTGACCAAAGCGGGACGCAGCGTCATCGCCCTCCTTCTCGATCGATCCAGCTCGCTCGGCCCGCTCCGCGACGACGTGCGTGCCGCGACCGCCGACCTCCTCGCGCACCAGGCCGGGCTGCCCGGTGAGGTCGAGGTCTACCTGACCACCACCGGCCGTCGCGCCGGCAAGCTCCGCGGGGGCATCCCGGCCACCGACGCGGCCGTGCCGAAGCTCCGCGGCCGCGGCACCGAGGCGGTCCGCGACTCGCTCGGCGCCCTGGTCAGCGGCCTCGGCCGGTCCCTCGCCGGCATGCCGGAGCAGGAGCGCCCCACCCGGGTGTTCGTCGTGCTCGTCACCGGCGGCACCGACGCGGGCAGCGCCACCTGGGGTCCCGACGAGCTGCGCGACCTCATCGCCGTGCAGGAGCGGGACTACGCCTGGGAGGTCGTCACGGTCACCGTCGCCGAGCACGCCGGGCTCGCGCCGTGGGGCGCCGGGCACCGGTCGCTGGGCGTGGCCCCGCGGGGCGACTGCGTCCGCGCCGCGATCGCCGCCGCGTCGGAGTACATCGGCCGCGCCCGGGCCGCCGGCCCGTGGGAGCCGGTCGCCGGGATCTCGCAGGAGGAGCGGTGGGCGGCCTACCCGCCGGACTTCCACGCGGTCCCCGAGGCGCCCGCCGAGGCGCCCGCTGCGGCGCCCGCTGCGGCCGCCACCGAGGCCGTCGCGGAGGCACCGGTCGAGGCCGCCACCGAGATCACCGCTCCGGCCCCGGTCGAGGCCACGGCCGGCACCACCCCCGCCGCGCAGGTCGACGACGCCCCCACCGAGGCCATCCCGGTCCTCACCGCGCAGCGCCTGGCCGAGGCCGACCGCGCTGCTGCCGCGGAGCGTCGCCGCTGGTGGGACCGCTTCCGCAAGCCCGCCACCGTCGGCTCCTGACGTCCGGCTCGCGGGCGGGACCGCCCGCCCGCGAGCCGCGTCCCGCCCCCGGCGACACCGGCGCCGGCACGATCCGTCCGATCGGCACTCGGTGACACCGGCGCCAGCAAGATCGATCTCGGCGTCACGGGAGGGTTGCCCGGACGACGCTCCCGTACCTCTCGTCCGCCGTGATTGGCGGGTCTGCTGCGGTGATCGATCCGATCGTCACGCGAACGTCGCCGCCGCAGCGCTCGCGTCCCGGTCGCAACGATCATGTGCTGGGCGGGTCTGCTGCGGTGATCGATCCGATCGTCACGCGAACGTCGCCGCCGCAGCGCTCGCGTCCCGGTCGCAACGATCATGTGCTGGGCGGGCCTGCCGCCGTGATCGATCCGGGCGTCACGGCAGCGTTCCCAGTGAAGCGCTCGCGTCCCGGTCGCAACGATCATGCGGTGGTCGGGGCTGCCGCCGTCGTTGACCCCGACAACCGCTCGGCCGCGGTCCCTGCGCCCCGCACACACCGTCGGCCCCTCGCACCCATCGCGGAACGTGTGTGCGAGGGGCCGACCCTGTGCGCGAGACCCGAGAACGCAGAGGGGGCCGCACCCGACCCGGGTGCGGCCCCCTCTGTCACCGATCAGCGGCGGCGCGCCTTCACCTTCTTCGGCGGCGGCAGCGCGCCCTCGGCGCGCAGCTTGGCGGCGTGCGCGGCCAGGGCGTCGACCAGGGTGGGCACCCGGGCCTCCTCCGGCTGGACGTCGACGCGCAGGCCGAACTCCCGCGCCGTCTCGGCGGTGGCCGGGCCGATGCAGGCCACCAGCGTGCGCGCATGCGGCTTGCCCGCGATGCCCACCAGGTTCCGGACGGTCGACGACGAGGTGAAGCACACCGCGTCGAACCCGCCGGTCTTGATGGCCTCGCGGATCGGCGCGGGCGGCGGGGCGGCGCGCACGGTCCGGTAGGCGGTCACGTCGTCGATCTCCCAGCCGCGCTCGGTCAGGCCGGCGGCGAGGGTCTCGGTGGCGATGTCGGCCCGCGGCAGCAGGACGCGGTCGACCGGGTCGAGGATGTCGTCGTGCGGCGGGAACAGCTCGAGCAGGCCCTCCGAGGTGGAGCTCTGCGCCTCGTTCACGTCCGGCACCAGCTCGGGCACGATGCCGAACTCGCGCACCTTCTCGGCGGTCGCGGTGCCGACGCAGGCGATCTTCACGCCGGAGAAGGCGCGGGCGTCGAGACCGAACTCGGCGAACTTCTCCCAGATCGCGCGCACCGCGTTGGTCGAGGTGAAGACGACCCAGGCGTAGCGGCCGTCGACCAGGCCCTTGACCGCGCGCTCCATCTGCGTGGGCGAGCGCGGCGGCTCGACGGCGATGGTCGGGACCTCCTCGGGGATGGCCCCGTGCATCCGCAGCCGGTCGCTCATCACGCCCGCCTGGTCCTTGGTGCGCGGCACCAGGACCCGCCAGCCGTACAGCGCGCGGGACTCCCACCAGGACAGGTCCGCCCGGGAGGCGACCTCGGCGCCCATGGTGAGGACCAGCGAGCCCTCGAGGTCGGCGGCGTCGGAGGCCATCGACCCGATGGTCGTGGTGACCGTCTTCTGCGTGGACTCCGTGCCGTGCGCGGTGACCGCGACGGGGGTGTCCGCCGGGCGGCCCTGCGCGGTGAGCGCGGACGCGACCTCGGCGAGGTGCGCGGCGGCCGCCTGCAGCACGAGCGTGCCGGGCGCGCCGGCCAGCGCGGCCCAGTCGACGCCGGCGCGGACGTCGGCCTCGACGTGCGCGGACCCGAGCGGGACGCCCGCATAGGCGGGGACGGCGGTGCCGGCCGCGACGCCGGGCACGACGTCGAACGCCACGCCCTCCGCGGCCACGGCGCGCGCCTCGGCCACCACGGCGTCGAGGGTCAGCGGGTCGCCGGCGACGAGGCGCACGACCGGGCGCCCGGCGCGGGCCTCGGCGAGGAGGTCGCCCGCGACGTCCGCGGGCTGCCCGACGGCCGGCCGGACCTCGGCGCCCTCGGCGACCAGCGCGAGGACGGCCTCGGGCACGTCCGGGTCGTTGACGACCAGCGGCGCGGAGGCGAGCACCTCCTTGGCGCGCACGGTCAGCAGGCCGGGATCACCCGGGCCGCTGCCCACGAAGGCGATCCGACCGGCGGTCGGCGGTGTGCGAGTCATTCTCCAGCTCCCGATCCAGCGGTTCCCGAGGCACCGCGCGCTGCCGGCCGCGGCAGGTCGTCGGCGCCCATGTCGAGCAGCTCGTGCGCGAGGGAGGCCCCGAGCTTCTCGGCGTTGTCCATGTCCCCGGTGGCGGACGCACGCAGCAGCGCGCCCTCGCCCACCTCTCCGATCCCCACGACCGCGCGCAGCGACAGCCGCTCCACCACGCGGCCGGCGTCGTCGAGGTCCTCGACGACGTCCGCGTGCGCGGCCACCGGTGCGCTGCAGCCGGCCTCGAGGGTCGCGAGCACCGCGCGCTCGGCGGTGACCGCCGCGCGCACGCCCGCGTCGTCGAGCGTCGCGGCGAGGAAGCGGGCCAGCTCCTCGTCCTCCGCCCGGCACTCGATCGCCAGTGCGCCCTGTGCGGGGGCGGGCAGCATCTGCAGGGGGTCGAGCAGCTCGCTAGCCTCCCCCACGCGACCGAGCCTGCGCAACCCCGCGGCCGCGACGACGACGCCGTCGAGCTCGCCCGAGGTCACCTTGCCGATCCGGGTGTCCACGTTGCCCCGGATCGGGACGACCTCCAGCCCCAGCCCGAGCGCGTGCAGCTGCACGGCCCGCCGCGGCGAGCCGGTGCCGATCCGCGACCCGGCGGACAGCTCGCCGAGCACCCGGCCGTCCCGGGCCACCAGCGCGTCGCGCGGGTCCTCGCGCGCCGGCACCGCGGCCAGGGTCAGCCGCGGGTCCGGCGTGGTCGGCAGGTCCTTGTAGGAGTGCACGGCGACGTCGACCTCGCCGGCCACCAGCGCCTCCCGCAGCTGCGAGACGAACACCCCGACGCCGAGCTGGGCGATCGGCGCCGACGAGCGGTCGCCCGTGGTGTGCACGTCGACGAGCTCGGCGGGCCGCCCGGCAGCGCGGATCAGGTCCGCGACCTGGCCGGACTGGGCCACGGCGAGCTTGCTCGGCCGGGTGCCGACGCGGAGGGTGCGGGGGGCGGTGCGGTCGGACACGTCGCTCACCGGTCGCCCTCGGTGCCCAGGCCGGCGTCGGCGCCCTCGGGGCCCACCCGGCGCAGCGGCGCCTCGAGGGCCGCGGCGACGTCGTGGCCGCTGAGGGGCTGGTCCACGGTGCCCGCGACGGCGGCGGGCTTCTGCGGGTCGAGCTCGAACAGCGTGCGCAGCGCGGCGGCGTAGCTGTCCCCGTCCGGGCCCTCGGCCAGCTTCTTGACCTGCACGGTCGGGGTGTGCAGCAGCTTGTCGACGACGCGCCGGACGGTCCGGGTGAACTCGTCCCGGACGTCGTCGGACAGCTCGGGCAGCCGCGACGACAGCCGCAACAGCTCGGCGTCGACCACCTCGGAGGCGCGCCGGCGCAGCGCGGTGACGGTCGGCGTGACCTCCGCGGACCGCTGCGCGGCCAGGTAGTTCTGGGCCTCCTCGGCCACCAGGTCGCGGGCGGCGGCCACGGCGTCGGCGGCCCCGCCCGGGTCCTCGCGCACGAGCCGGCGCTGCAGCGCGATGAGGTCGACGACGGTCACGCCCTCGATCTCGGCGACGGCCGGGTCGACGTCCCTGGGCAGGCCGAGGTCGCACACCACGAGCGGGCGGGTGCGGCCGGCCGTGCCGGCCTCGACCGCGGCGCGCTCCACGACGGTGCCGATCGCGCCGGTGCAGGCGACCAGCAGGTCGGCGTCGGCCACGGCGGCGGGCAGCTCGTCGAGCAGCCCGGCGCGGGCCGGGACGCCCTGCTCGGCGCTCTTCTGCGCGAGCCGCTCGGCCCGCTCGACGGACCGGTTGAGCACGGTGATCCCGGTGGCGCCGGCGCGGCGGAGATGGGCGGCGGCCAGCGCGCCCATCGCCCCGGCCCCGACGATCACGGCGCGGGCGCCGGTCAGCTCGCCGTCGGCGTACCCGAGGACGGTCGACGCGTCCCGCAGCGCCTCGGACACCACGGAGGCGCCCGCGGCGTCGATGCCCGTGCTGGCGTGCACCCGCTTGCCCACGCGCAGCGCCTGCTGGGCGAGCTCGTGCAGGACACGGCCGACGGTCCCGGCCTCGTCCGCCGTCGCGTAGGCCTGACGCAGCTGGCCGAGGATCTGCGACTCGCCGACGACCATCGAGTCCAGCCCGGCGGCGACCGAGAACAGGTGCTGCACGGCCGAGCCGGCGTAGTGCACGAAGAAGTGCTCGGTGAGGTCCTGCAGCGGCAGGCCGGAGTGCCGGCCGAGCACCTCGGAGACGTCCGCGAGCCCGCCGTGGAAGGCGTCGACCACCGCGTAGACCTCGACCCGGTTGCAGGTCGAGAGCAGGGTCACCTCGCTCACGTGCGGGCACCGCACCATCTCGTCGAGGAGCTTGGGCACGTCGTCCGCGGACACCGCGACCTTCTCCAGGACGTCGACGGGCGCACTCCGGTGCGAGAGGCCCACGACGAGAACACTCATGAGAGCGGCACCGCCGATCCGTTGCGACCGTTCACGACCCGGGCGACGGCCGGGACGTCTGTGCTGATACCCCCGGCGGCGGCGTTCCCACGTCCCGCGACGTGGAAGGCCAGCACCTGCAGCTCGACGGCGAGGTCCACCTTGCGGACCTCGACCTCCTCGGGGACCTGCAGGACCGTGGGGGCGAAGTTGAGGATGGAGCGCACGCCCGCCGCGACCAGCTGGTCGCACACGCTCTGCGCGGCCTGCGCCGGGGTCGCGATCATGCCGATCGTGACGCCCGCGGCGGGGCACTCCGTGGGGATGTCGCGCACGTGCTTCACGACGATCCCGTTGATCTTGATCCCGACGAGGTCGGGGTCGACGTCGAACAGCGCGGTCACGGGGAAGCCGCGGCCGCCGAAGCCGCCGTACCCCGCCAGCGCGTGGCCGAGGTTGCCGACGCCGACGAGCGCCACGGCCTGCGGGTGGTCGAGCCCGAGCACCCGCTCGAGCTCGTGCTGCAGCGAGGCCACGTCGTACCCCACGCCGCGGATGCCGTAGCTGCCGATGTGGCTGAGGTCCTTACGCAGCTTCGCGGAGTTGACGCCGGCGACGGACGCGAGCTCCTCGCTGGAGACGGTCTCGGCGCCGCCCTCGGCGAGCTGGCCGAGCACCCGCAGGTACACCGCGAGCCGGGTGACCGTCGCCTCCGGGATGGCCTTGAGGGCGCGGCCGGAGGAGTTCTCGGGGGTGTCGGGGGTCTCGGCGGTCGAGGAGTCGGCCTGCGGCGGCAACGTCACGCGGCGGCTCCTCGGGCGTCGTGCTCGTCCTGATGGGGCCGCGGCCGGGACGGCGGCGGCCTGCGCGACCGGGGCTGCCCGCCCGGACTGGAGCCGGTCGGGTCGTTCGGTGGCGACGCCCGTCCACGGTAGTCGCTCGTGAAGGCGTGCACAAAGTTGCGATCTTGGTCCCGGACGTGCTCCGGGCGCGCCCGGCGCGCGCGGACCGGTGGTCGTCCGGTACCGGCCGTTCACCGCGCCGGACCGCCCCGCACGTGTCGTACGACACGCCCGGGGCGGTGACGGTCCGGGGTGCGCCCCGGGTGCCGGGTCAGGCCTGCGGCAGGAGCACCGAGTCGATCATGAAGACCGTCCCGTTCCCGGTCGGGATGTTCCCGCAGAGGACGTTCGCGGGGGTGCCGGAGCCGCCCGCGACGGTCATCTCCTCGCCCGTACCGCCGATCCGCACCGTGCCGCCCGCGAGCTCGGTCGAGGTACCGGCGGCCCGCAGCTCCTCGGCGCTCTGCCGGGTGCCGGACACGTGGTACTGCACCAGCCCGGCGAGCCGGGCCGGGTCGGCCTGCAGGGCCGCGAGCTGCTCCGGGGAGAGCTTGGCGAAGGCCTCGTTCGTCGGGGCGAAGAGCGTGACGCCGGGCGCGGCGTTGAGCGCCTCGGTGAGGTTCGCCCGGCCGATCAGCGCGGTCAGCGTGGTGAGCTGCGGGTTCGTCTCGACGGCGGCCGCGACCGGGGCCAGCGACATGCTGGACAGGGAGCCGGGGTCGTCGCCGGTGGGCAGCGAGGCGCAGCCCGGGCCGAAGACCTCCAGGGCGTTCGTGCTGCCCGGGCCCGGCGTCGGGGTCAGCGGACCCTTCGCGGCGACGGTGGGCACGGGCGGCACGTCCGTCGCGGTGGACGGTTCCTGGGCGGGCGCGGAACACGCCCCCAGCACGACGACGGCGGCGGCGACCGCTCCGAGGGTGACCAGACGCTGGATGCTGCGCACGACATCTCTCCTTCCCGGGGTCTGCCCATGCCTAACGTGTCCGCCGCCGGCACGCCCGCCCGGCGCGATCACGATCAGGTCTCGGCCGCCCGGTCAGGCCGCGGAGAAGATCATCGCCGGCCAGCCCGTCGCCCCGTCGGGCAGCACGTCGGCGCGCTGCTCGGTCTGCAGGTCGCCCAGGCCGTCCGTGGCCCGGGCGCGGACGGTGTGGCTGCCCGGACCCACCTCGACCGTGCCGCGCCACATCCGCCAGGTGTTCCCGCCGACCTCCGCGGCCAGCTGCGCCTCGGTCCACGGGCCGCCGTCGACGCTGATCTCGACCCGCGAGATGCCGCGCGGCTGGGACCAGGCGATGCCGGCGACGGTCACCCGTCCGGCCGGCACCTGCGAGAACCCGCGGGGCAGGTCGATGCGGCACTCCGTCTTGATCGGCCCGCGCTCGCCCCAGCCGCGCCGCACCCAGTAGGAGCCGCGGTCGGCGAACGAGGTCAGCTCGAGGTCGGTGACCCACTTGGTGGCCGAGACGTAGCCGTACAGCCCGGGCACGACCATCCGCACCGGGAAGCCGTGCTCGGCGGGCAGCGCCTCGCCGTTCATCCCCAGCGCCAGCAGCGCCCCGCGCCCCGGCTCGAGGACCACGCCGGTCGGGGTGCCGGCCGTCCAGCCGTCCGTGCTGGTGGAGAGGATCTGGTCGGCGCCGGGCAGCGGGCCCGCCTCGCGGAGCACGTCCGCGAGCTCGACGCCGACGAACCGGGCCGTCGAGACGAGGTCGCCGCCGACCTCGTTGGACACGCAGGTCATCGTGATCGTCCGCTCGACGAGCGGGCGGGCGAACAGGTCGTCGACGGTCAGCGTGAGCTCCCGCGCGACGCGGCCGTGCACGCGGAGGCTCCAGTCCTCGGCGCGCAGCTGCGGCACCCGCAGGGCCGTGTCGATCCGGTAGAACTCCGGGTTCGGCGTGACGAACCGCGTGGTGCCCAGCTCGGCGGCGAAGTCCGTGCCGGGCGGCAGCGGGGCCTCGCGGACGACGGTCGCGGCGGCGAGCCGCTGGGTGAGCCGGGTCCGCGAGTCGACGGTCCCGCGCCCGAGGGCCACGCCCACCCCGCCGGCCGCCAGCGCACCGACCCCGACCGCGGCCGAGGCCCCGATCAGCACCGTCCGCCGCGGGAGCCCGCGCACGCCCGGCGCCGCGGGGGCCACCGCCGCGGCGAGGGCGAGCCGGTGCAGCGTGCGCACCACCCACAGGCCCGCCGCGGCCGCGGCGAGCGGCGCGACCAGGTCCGCCGGCGCGAACGCCGGACCGAGGACGACGGCGACGATCCCCGCCAGCCCGAGCACCCCGATCACGACCTGCGCCGGCACCGACGAGCGGCGCGACGCGAGCCCGGCGGCCACCGCGACCAGCAGCAGCACCACGGCCATCCCGGCGAGCAGCACCGGCTTGTCCGCGGTGCCGAAGGCCGACTTCGCGAACTCGACGACCGGCGGCGGCGCCAGGCGGACCACCGCGTCCCCGACCGCGAGATAGGGCGACGACGTGGGCGACAGCAGCCCGGCGGCGAGCTGGCCCACCCCGAGCGCCGCGCCCACGGCGAGCACCGCGACCGCGGCGGCGACGGGACGCGACAGGACCGGGGCGGCGGGACGGGCGAGGGTGTGGCTCACGTCCATGGTTCGCCCCCGGGGCGGGTGGAGGTTCGGCCCGGTGCGGTCAGCGGGTGAGGGCGGTGCGGAACCGCTCCTCCTCCACCCGGTAGTAGCCGTGCTGCTTCCCGTCGATGAGGATCACCGGGACCATGTCGCCGTACTCGGCGCGCAGCTCCGGGTCGGCGTCGACGTCCTCGGTGCGCCACTCCACGCCCAGCTCGCCGCAGATCCGCGCGACGTCCGCCTCGGCGACCTCGCACAGGTGGCAGTTCGCCCTGCTCAGCACGGTGACCGTCCGGCTCATGCCGTCCCCGTCCCCGCCAGCACCCGCCGGGCGATCTTGCCCGTCGGCGTGCGCGGCAGCTCGTCGACGAACGCGATCACGGTGGGCCGCTTGAAGCGGGCCAGCCGGGTCGCGCAGTACTCCCGGACGGACTCCTCGTCCGGGCTCGTGCCCGGCGCGGGCACGATCACGGCCTTGACGGCGGCGCCCGTCCGATCGTCCGGCACGCCGACGACCGCGACCTCGGCCACCTCGTCCATCCCGGCGAGGACCTCCTCGACCTCGCGGGGGTAGACGTTGAACCCGTTGACGATGATGAGGTCCGTCGACCGGTCCACGAGGTGCAGGTCCCCGTCCGCGTCGAGGTAGCCGACGTCCGCGGTCCGGAACCAGCCCTCCGCGTCGGGCCCGCCCGCGCCGTCCGGCCAGTAGCCGGAGAAGAGGTTGGGGCCGCGCAGCGCGACCAGCCCGGTGTCCTCCTCCGGGTCGGAGAAGACGTCCGCGGTGTCGCCCTCCTCGCCCTCCTCGGCGGCGCGCCCGGCGAGCGGCTCGCCCTCGGCGTCGACCAGGCGCAGCTCGACGCCCGGGATCGGCCTGCCGACCGACCCCGGCTTGCTGTGCCCCGGGATGTTGCAGGTGACGACCGGGCCGGCCTCGGACAGCCCGTAGCCCTCGAGCACCTCCGTCCCGGTGGCCTCGCGGAAGGCGGTGAGCCAGGCCGGCGGCAGCGGGGCGCCGCCGGAGGTGCAGATGCGCACCCCCTCGAGCGCGGAACGCAGGTCCTCGGCCGGGACGTCGAGCAGGGCGCGGTAGAGCGACGGGACGCCGGCCACCGCGCTGACCCGGTGGTCGCGCAGGATCCGCGGGGTGGCGGCGGCGTCGAACCGCTCGGTGAGCACGGCGGTCGCGCCGGCCCAGCAGACCTGCAGGAGGCCGGCGGCCAGGCCGAAGCTGTGGAAGAGCGGCAGCGCCAGCAGGACCCGGTCGGCCGGGGTGACGGGCGCGGGTCGCAGCGCGGCGGTCTGCGCCCGGTTGGCCAGCAGCGCGCGGTGCGACAGCTGCACGCCGCGCGGGCGGCCGGTGGTGCCGGACGTGTAGATGAGGAGCGCGATCGCCTCGCCGCCCGGCGCCTCGGGCACCGGGGCGCCGGGCGCCTCCGGCTCGGCGGGCGGCGGCGCGAGCACCGGCACGCCGGCCTCCCGGGCGACGTCGGCCGCGACCCCCGCGTCGGCGACGACGGCGGCGGGCGGGGCGACGTCGAGGACCACGGCGACCTCGCGGGCCACCGACCGCTGGCCGACGGGGACGGCGATCGCCCCGGCACGCAGCACGCCGAACAGGGCGACGCAGAAGCCGGCACCGTTGGGCAGCACGAGCACGACCCGGTCCCCGGGGCCGATCCCGGCGGCGGCGAGCCGCGCGGCCTCCGCGTCGGCGGCGGCGTCGAGCTCCGCCCAGGTCAGCGTGCGCCCGGCGGTGACGTCGACGACCGCGGGCTGGCCGGGCTCGCGGCGCGCCGCCCGCCGGACCAGCTCACCCAGGTGCTCGACGTCGGGCCCGGGGCCGGGGCCCCGGGTGGTGGAAGGCTGCACGCGCCGAGTCTGGCAGACGGCGCGGCCGCCCTCGCGCATGACGTGAAGTCCGGCCGAGCGCAACCCCCGTGCGCCCGGCGGCAGGTCGACACGCCGTCACGCGGCGCGTCGACCGAACACGCTGCGCCACGACCACGTTGACCGCGCGTGACCGTCCGCTCACCGGATAAGGCATTCGGCGAGCGGTGGCACCCGTCTGGGCGCCGAGCGGCTGCCCTAGAGTCCGCCCCCACAACCTGCCAACGCCGGACCGCCGGGTTCGGCACGAGTTCTCACCCAAGGGAGTGGCATGCAGCCTGTTGCCAGCGCACCGCGGGTCCTCCCGCGCTGCCCTGTCCGACACCGGGTGCACCGGGCTTCATGACCTCCTCGATGCGTCCCGACGGGCTGCTCCCCACGGAGCGGTTCGGGCCCTCGCACCCGACCGGTGCGGACCCGGCCCCCTCCTCCTGGTCGGACCTGCCCCGGCAGGCCCGGTCCGTCGGCTCCACGACCCACCGCCCGGCACCCGCCGCTCCCCCGTCCGCGCCCGACCCGACCGCCCCGGCCGACGGCCGGACCCCGGACGGCCGGCCGACCCGACAGCAGGCGCCCGTGACAGCTCCCCCCGTCGCCCGTCCCCACGCCGTCCCGCCGCCGGCGGGACCACCGCCGTCGGGTCCCCCCGTGGGCCCGCCGCCGCGCCCGGCCGAGCCCGCGCCGGAGGCGGCCGAGCCGCGCCCGGACGCCGAGCCGGACGGCGGCGGCTCCTGGACCCTGGTCAAGGCCTGCCAGGCCGGCGACCAGAACGCCTTCAAGGAGCTGTACGCGCGCTACCACGAGGTCGTCTTCCGGTACGTGCTGTTCCGGCTCGGCGACCGCACGCTGGCCGAGGACCTCACCCAGGAGACGTTCCTGCGCGCGCTGCGCCGGATCGGCTCGGTGAGCTACCAGGGCCGGGACATCGGCGCCTGGTTCGTCACGATCGCGCGCAACCTGATCTTCGACCACGTCAAGTCCAGCCGGTACCGGCTCGAGTCGACGACCGCCGACATGGTCGAGCACTCCCCCAGCACGCACGGGCCGGAGCAGCAGGTCATCGAGAACGCCACGAACTCCGAGCTGCTCAAGGCGATCGAGAAGCTCAACCCCGACCAGCAGGACTGCATCCGCATGCGGTTCCTGCAGGGGCTGTCGGTCGCCGAGACCGCGCAGCGGATGAACCGGGCCGAGGGGGCCGTGAAGGCGCTGCAGCACCGCGCCGTCCGCCGCCTGGCGCAGCTCCTCCCCGAGGGGTTGCGGTGAGCGGCGCCTATATCGCGAACTACATGCTTGTCGTTACGGATGCGACGAGTGAGCCACACCAAGCGGTGAACGGTCCTTGTGCCGTAACCGACGACCGCCCGTCTCGTTGTGTGGGTGAACGTCGGCAGAGCGCGAGGTCCCGATCGGGCCGGACGCTGACGAACAGTGCAGGGATGCAGTGAGGACGGCGAACATGCCCGCGGGACGATGGGGCTCGGACGACGAGTGGTGGGGCGAGGAACAGCTCGACCCCCGATTCGCGCCGGACGACGATCTTGAGCACGAGCTGGCCCTCGCGGCCGCGCTCGATCGCAGCCGTACCGACCTGAGCCCGGACGACGAGACCGCCGAGCGCATGCGCTCGAACTTCTTCGCCGCCCTGGAGAAGGAGTGGGGCGCGCCGGAGGAGTCCGCCACGGAGCGGACCACCCGGATCGACCCGGTCCCGGCGGACGCGCTGGAGCAGACCAGCGACCTCACCGCCGCGCTGCGGCCGGAGGGCCCCGAGGGCGCGACCCGCTCCGGTTCCTCCGGTGAGCGCACCGTGGCGGCCCCGTCCGCGGTGGGCGCCGGCCCCCGGCGGTCGAGGCGGGGCCCGCGGCACGTGCTGCCCACCGACCACCCGGACAACCCCGGCCGCGCCGGCGGGTCCCGCGGCCCGGGCGGGCGGCGGCCGAGCCTGCGCAAGCGGGTCGCCCTCGTCGGCGGCGCCGCCGCGCTCGCACTGGTCGCCCTCACCGGCGGCACGGCGATGATGAGCCGCGACGCGCTGCCGGGCGACAGCCTCTACGCGGTCAAGCTCGCGACCGAGTCCACCGGCACCGCGTTCACCTTCGGCGACGCGGCCAAGGCCCAGCGCCACCTCGACCTGGCCGCGACCCGGCTGGACGAGGTGCGGGCACTGCAGCAGGCCGTCCGCGCGCCGTCCGCCGACACCTACGAGTCCGCGCTCACCGCGTTCGACGACGCGGCCAGCGAGGGCTCGCGGATGATGCTGTCCGGCGCCCAGCCGCCGACCGACACCGGCCTCGGCGACCTCGACGCCTGGGCGCAGAAGCAGGCCCGGGCGATCGAGGCCCTGCGGACCTCCGGCGGCGAGATCCCGGGCGCCGACCGATCGGCGCGGCTGGTGGAGCGCATGTCCGAGCGGGCCGCGGCCCTGCAGGCCCGGATGGGCTGCAGCGAGGTCAGCGACGGCGTCGACGACCTCGGCCCGATCCCGGCCACCGGCCCCTGCGTCCCGGTCGCGTCGAACGCCGGCCAGGGCGGCGGCGCGGTCGACGAGCCGGTCCCGAACGGCAGCCCGCAGTCCGCGCGCACCAGCCCGGCCGCGCCGTCGGACAGCACCGGCCCGCAGCCGTCGGGCGACCCGAGCGCGACCGAGAACGGGCTGCTGCCGGACGGCGTCCTGCCCGGCACCGGCGACGCGGGTGCGACGAGCACCACGACGAGCGGCTCGGAGAAGTCCAGCAGCACGGAGCAGAGCTCGTCCGACGCACCGAGCGGCGGCGGGGGCGGGGTCCTGCCCCCGATCACGCTGCCGCCGCTGCTGCCCGGCCTCGGGCCGATCACCATCGGCTGAGCGGCGGACGGCCCGACGACGGAGCGGGGCCGCGCGGTGACACACCGTGCGGCCCCGGTTCCGCGTCCGGAGGCCGTTTCGCGCCGGTACGGTCGGGGTCGCCCAGTAGGCTGGACGCGCGGTGCCCGACCGGTCACGGACCGGTCGGACCGGCGGACGGATCGGCACGGCGGGCACGGACCGGCGCGAGCGCGGACCGGGAGGCCCCCAGGTGGTAGGACCCGAGGTGGTTGTGGAGCACGGTGAGCCGCAGGGTGCGGGCGGGGCGGACCGGAACGGCGCCGCCGACCCGCTTCGGAACGGTGCCCACGGTGAGGTGGCGGGCGTCACCGAGACGACCGACGTGATCGAGGAGGCCACGGCCCTCGACCGCGCGCAGCGGGCGGGCGAGGCCGCCGCGGCCGCCGCCGTGGCCGCCGGTGAGCCCCCGCCGTCCGCGGCGGCCGACGTGGACCTCACCGCGGCCGCGTTCTTCGACGTCGACAACACGATGATGGTCGGCGCCTCGATCTTCCACTTCGCCCGCGGGCTGGCCGCCCGCAAGTTCTTCACCACCTCCGACCTCGCCGGCTTCGCCTGGCAGCAGCTCAAGTTCCGGATCGGCGGGCGCGAGGACAAGAACGGCATCGCCGGGCACCGGGACACCGCGCTGTCCTTCGTGGCGGGCCGCCCCGTCGACGAGGTCGTGTCGCTCGGCGAGGAGATCTACGACGAGCTGATGGCGGACCGGATCTGGGCCGGCACCCGCGCGCTCGCCCAGATGCACCTCGACGCCGGGCAGCGGGTCTGGCTGGTCACGGCGACGCCCGTCGAGCTGGCCCTGATCATCGCCCGGCGGCTCGGCCTGACCGGGGCGCTCGGCACGGTCGCCGAGAGCGTCGACGGGCACTACACCGGGCGGCTGGTCGGCGAGATCCTGCACGGCCCGGCGAAGGCCCATGCGGTGCGCGCGCTGGCGGCCACCGAGGGCCTGGACCTGCGGCGCTGCACCGCCTACTCGGACTCGGTGAACGACGTGCCGATGCTGTCCGCGGTCGGCACCGCCGTGGCCGTCAACCCGGACTCCGAGCTGCGGGACGTCGCCAAGGACCGCGGGTGGCAGATCCGGGACTTCCGCAGCGGGCGCAAGGTGGCCCGGATCGGGGTGCCCTCGGTGCTGGGCGCCGGCGCGCTGGCCGGGGCGGTCGCCGCCGGCGTGGCGTACCGGCGGCGCTGAGCGCCCCGGCTCAGCCCAGGAACACGTTGCGCCGCTGGCTGAGCAGCCGGTAGAGAGTGTGCTGGATGGTCTCGCGCACCTGGTCGGTCAGGTTGAACACGAGCATCGGGTCCTCGGCGTCGGCCGGGGTGTAGGCGTCGAGCGAGATCGGCTCGCCGAACTCGATGTACCACTTCGACGGCAGCGGGACGAGACCCAGCGGGCCGAGCAGCGGGAAGGTCGGCGTGATCGGGAAGTACGGCGCGCCGAGCAGCCGGGCCAGCGGCGCGATGTCGCCGATCTTCGGGTAGGTCTCCTCCGCGCCGACGATCGAGCACGGGATGATCGGCACGCCGGTGCGCAGCGCGGCCGAGACGAACCCGCCGCGGCCGAAGCGCTGCAGCTTGTACCGGTCCTTGAAGGGCTTGCCGATGCCCTTGAAGCCCTCCGGGAACACCCCGACGAGCTCGCCGGAGGACATCAGCCGCTCCGCGTCGGCGTTGCAGGCGAGGGTGGCGCCGTTCTTGCGGGCCAGCTCACCCACCACCGGCAGCTTGAACATGAGGTCCGCGCCCAGCAGCCGCAGCCGGCGGGCGGCCGGGTGCTCGTCGTGCAGCGCCTGGATGGTCATCAGCGCGTCGAGCGGGAGGGTTCCCGAATGGTTGGCGACGACGAGCGCGCCGCCGGTGTCCGGGACGTGGTGCAGGCCGATCGTCTCGACCCGGAACCAGCGCTCGTAGAGCGGGCGCAGCGCGGGCGCGAGCACCTTGTCGGCGAGGTCGGCGTCGAAGCCGAACTCGTCGACCGAGTAGTCGCCGGAGAGGCGGCGGCGCAGGAAGCGCAGCACCTCCTCGAGCCCGACCTCCCAGGCCGGGGGCTCCGGGTCCGGCACGGCCGCGACGGGCGGCACCGCGGCGCCGCCGCTCCCGTCCTCGTCGAGCCCCGGGCGCGGGCGGGGCGTGGTCGTGGCCGGACGACGGGTGCGGCCCGGCTCACGCCCGGTCTCGCGCCCCGGCTCGCGTGCCTCCGTGCCCGCGCGGGTGCGCGCGCCCGGGCGGCTCCCGCCCCGGTCGCGGCCCTCCCCGAGCCGCCACCGGGTGCGTCCCCCGGTCTCGTCCGCCCGCAACGGGATGACGCGCGCTTCCGGCACCCGAACCCCCTCCGAACCTGCGCCGTTGTCCGATTTCCCCGACCGCCGCACCATGCCCTACCCCCGGCCCGTGGCCCGCTAGCGCAGCATCCGCGCGGCCTGCAGGACCGTCCGCTCCGCCGCCTCGATCCGCTCCGCCCCGAGGACCGGCCGGAGCGCGCGGCCGCGGACGTAGTCGTCGAAGGCCTGGACGGTGGTCCAACGAGGGTGGAAGCCGAAGCGTTCCTTCAACCTCGTCGTGTCCACCACCCGGCCGAAGTTGAGGAACCGCATCTGCTCCGGCGAGTAGTCGACGACGCGGGTGCCGCGCAGGAACCGCCCGACCGGCCCGACCAGCGGCGCCGGGACCCCGGCCTGCACCCGGCCGGCCCGGCGGATGGCCTGGGAGAGCATGAGCACCCCGTCGGCCGCGACGTTGTAGACCCCGGGGTGCTCCTCCACGGCGGCCCGCTCGAGCACGGCGAGCGCGTCCTCCTCGTGCAGGAACTGCAGCCGCGGGTCGAAGCCGAGGATCGTCGGGACGACCGGCAGCGAGAAGTAGCGGGTCAGCACCGTCTCGATGCGCGGGCCGACGTAGTTGCAGAAGCGCAGGACGCTGGTCGTGACGTCCGGCCGGCGGCGGGCGAAGCCGCGCAGGTAGCCCTCGATCTCGGCGGCGTCCTTGGCGTACCCGCCGGAGGGGAGGTCCTTCGGCGTCATCGACTCGTCGAACAGCGCGGGGTCGCGCGAGCCGGAGCCGTAGACGGCGGTGGTGGACTTGAGGACGACGCGCCGCACCCGCTCCGACTTCTGGCAGGCGGCGAGGAGCTGCATCGTCCCGATGACGTTCATCTCCTTCATCGCCGTGCGGCCGCCGGACGAGCCGGGCCCGGCGGAGAGGGCGGCGTGCACCACGGTGTCGACGCCGGCGCCGGAGATGACCTTGGCGATGAGCGGGTTGCGGATGTCCGCGCGGACGAACTCCGCGCGGCCCATGCGGCGCAACATGTCCCGGGACGGCGGGACGGTGTCCACGCCGAGCACCCGCTCGATCGCGGGGTTCGCGGCGAGCCGTGCGGCCAGGTTGCCGCCGAGGAAGCGGCTGACACCTGTCACCAGCACGACGGAGGGAGCGCCGCCACCGCTGCTGCGGTCGGCGTCGCGGGGAGATCCCGTGCGCGTCACGGACCCGACCTCGTTCGTCGTGCGACCAGGGACCCCGGGTGCGACCCGGGCCGGTGGACCCCGGCCCGCCCCTGCGGGGGACGGGCGGGGTCACACCTCACTTGCCGAGCTTGCGACGCTGCACGCGGGTCTTGCGGAGCAGCTTGCGGTGCTTCTTCTTGGACATGCGCTTGCGACGCTTCTTGATGACCGAGCCCATGCGCCGGTACCTCCTGTGCTCACTGCTTCGCTCGCGGCCGGGAGCCGGCCCGAGAGGGTGTGTCCCCGCCGCGCGGCGGTCGCGCGCACGCGGGTGCACACGGCGAGACGATGACCGGTCGCCGATCCTACCCGGCGCCCGGCGGGGCGACCCGCCAGGGCGGGTCGCGGACCACCGGGGGTGACCCGGCGGTCGGTGCGGATGTCCGTTGCGCGGGCGTCCGCTCGGTGCGGGTACCCGCTCCGCTCAGCCCGCGTCGAAGTACGCGTGCCGCAGGTAGTCCTCGACGGCGCGCTTCGGGACGCGGAACGAACGACCCACCCGGGCCGCGGGGAGCTCCCCACCGTGCACCAGCCGGTACACGGTCATCTTGGAGACCCGCATCATGGCGGCGACCTCCGCCACGGTGAGGAACTGCACCGCGGCGATGTTGTCGATGCGTTCGGGCTGCCCTGAATGCCCTGGCTGCTGCGTGGCCATCCGGACACCGCCTTCCCTGGAGAAGTCCCACGTTCCCGCCCGGGGTCCTCGTCCCCCGCGCGGCGTGTTCCCCGTGAGGATAGCGGTGCCGGTGTGACGCCTTCGACACACCATGCCACTCGGGCAGGGAATTCAGCCGCGCGTCAGGGTGACACGTGATCCTTCGTTCGGGTCAACGGTTCTGCACCGAGCGTCCCAGCTCCACCGAGCGGTCCCGCGCGGCCTCGATCGCGTCGATCAGGGCCGCCCGGACGCCGTGCCGCTCCAGCTCGCGGATGGCCGCGATGGTCGTCCCGGCCGGGGAGGTGACGGCCTCGCGGAGCAGCACCGGGTGGTCGTCGGACTCGCGGAGCATGGTGGCCGCGCCGAAGGCGGACTGGACGATCAGGTCGGCGGCGACGGCGCGCGGCAGGCCGAGCAGTATCCCGGCGTCGATCATGGCCTCGACCAGGTAGAAGAAGTACGCCGGGCCGGAGCCGGACAGCGCGGTCACGGCGTCCTGCTGGGCCTCGGGGACCCGCACCACGCGGCCCACCGAGCCGAGCATCTCCTCGGCCAGCGCGAGGTGCTCGGCGCTGGCGTGGCTGCCGCCGGAGACCGCGCTCATCGCCTCGCCGACGACCATCGGGGTGTTCGGCATGACCCGCACGACCGGCGTCCCCTCGGGCAGGCCGCCCTCGAACAGCGCGGTCGGCAGGCCGGCGCACAGCGAGACGACGAGCGTCCCCGGGGTCAGCGCCGCCTTCAGCTCGGTGAGGACCGGGGCGATGTCCTGCGGCTTGACCGCGACCACCACGACGTCGGCCTTGGCCGCGGCGCCCGCCACGTCGGCCGAGTCCACCCCGAGGCGCCCGGACAGCTCGGCGGCCCGCTCCGGGTGCCGCTCGGTGAACACCAGGTCCGCCGCGGGCCGGCCCGCCGCGAGCAGCCCCGAGAGGAGCGCCTCGCCGATCTTGCCGGCGCCCAGAACCGCGATACGTGTCATGGATCGACGGTAACCGCCGGAATCCGGGCTGGTCGGGGAGGGTGCGCGGCTATCGGCGCGGGAGCGGGGAGAGCGCGAGCTGGCGGGCCTGGCAGACCACCCGGCCCGTCGCGTCGCGGACGGTGCAGTCCTCGTCGAACCAGGTCCCGGCGATCATCTGCGAGCGCGACTCCAGCGCCAGCCAGCCCGGCGCCGGCCGCGCCCGCAGCATCGCGGTGAGCTGCACGGTCGGCGCCCAGCCGCGCCCGCCGCCCCGGTTGAACACGGTCGGCGGCAGCGCGTCCCCGGCGAGCAGCGCGAACAACGGGTCCGGGTCCTCCCCGCGCGGCCGCATCCAGCCCCGCACCACCGGGTCCGCGGTCTCCTTGCGCAGGAAGGCCATCGTGGCCGGGTCGTAGCGCGCCTCGGTGGCGGCGGCCAGCCCCTCGCCGGGGGTCCGGACGTCCGGCACGAAGTCGATCGCGTCCGCCGGCGGCTCCAGCGGCATCGGGGACTCGGCCAGCCAGCTCGGGTCGGCGTCGGGCAGTGCTCCCGCCGTGACGGTGGCCGAGAGCAGGAGCCTGCCGTTCTGGGTCATCCGGGCGGCGGCGACCGACGCCTGCCTGCCCAGCTTCAGCACGTCCGTCTCGAGCTCCACCGTGCCCAGCTCCGGGGCGCGCAGGAACTCCGTCCCGACGACCACCGGGTCGAGCTCGGTGTCCCCGCCGTGCTCGGCGTTCAGCCTCGCGATCGCCGCCTTGGTCAGCAGGACCATCAGCAGGCCGCCGTGGGCCTTGCCGCCGATGGAGAACAGCGTGCCGAGCTCCGCGGTGAAGCGGCCCCCGCCCTCGTCGGTCAGCACGGTGGACGCCGCGAACGGCCGATCGACGGTCACATCGGTGGGAGCCATGAAACGGTCGTATCACGCCGGACGCGCTCCGGCGGTGTGACGCGCGCCGCTCAGCCCTGCGGGGCGGGCTCCGGCAGGGGCGTCTGCTCCGGGATGGTCGGGATGGTCAACACCGGCGGAACCGGTGCGACCAGGTGCAGGCGCGCGTAGACCAGGGCCTCGGCCAGCATCGCCGACCGCTGGTCCCGGGTCCGGCAGCGCCGCGTGCTCACCTCCAGGACCACCACGCCCTCGCTCGCGAACCGGCCCGTCGCCAGCCGCTCGCACACCTCGGCGCAGGGCTGCGTGCCGCGCCCGGGGATCAGGTGCTCGTCCCGCGGGCCGCCGGAGCCGTCCGTCAGGTGCAGGTGGACCAGCCCGTCCCCCATGCGGTCGAGCATGGCCAGCGCGTCCGACCCGGCGGCTGCGGTGTGCGAGAGGTCGAGCGTGTAGAAGCTGTGGCCGACGGCGGTCGGGTCGAAACCGGGGGCGTAGGGCACGGTGCGGACCCGGCCCCGCGACACCGGGAACATGTTCTCGACGGCGAGCCGCACGCCCGACCGCTCCCCCGCCCGGGCCACCTCGTCGGCGAACACCGCGGCGTAGCGCCTCTGCCAGCGGAACGGCGGGTGCAGCACGACGGTCCGCGCCCCGAACCGCTCCGCGGCCGCGACGGACCGGCGGATCCGGGCGATCGGGTCCGACCCCCACACCCGCTGCGTGACGGCCAGGCAGGGTGCGTGCACGGCCAGCACCGGCACCCCGTACCGCTCCGCGAGCCGCTCGACGGCCCGGGCGTCCTGCGACACCGGGTCCGTCCAGACCATCAGCTCGACGCCGTCGTAGCCCAGCTCCGCGGCCAGCTCGAACGCCGCCGCGGCGGGCTCCGGGTAGACCGAGGCGGTGGACAGGGCGACCGGCGGGGAGGTCACCGTTCCAGGAGTACCAGGATCGCGGGCGAGACGGTCAACAGCAGGCCCACACCCACCGCGAAGGCGGTGGTGCGCAGGTCGTCGTTGCGCAGCAGGGCGCGGACCCCGAGCACCAGGCCGACCGTGATGATCACCGCGGCGGCCAGGGCGACCACCGGCAGGTTGAACCAGAGGTACCGGAAGCCGACCCAGACCGCGGCGCCGACCAGGGCGCCCGCGATCCACTGGCCGATGACGACGGCCCAGCCCTGCGGCGTGCCCTCGCCCTCCTCCTCGTCCTCCTCGTCGGGCTCGACCGGCGCACGCCTGCCCAGGCCCGCCGGGGCGTGGTAGGTGTCGTCGTCGTCCTCGTCGTCGAGGGCAGGCGCACCCAGCTGGGTGGGCGGTCCGGCGTCGTCGTCGTCCTCGTCGTGGAGGGGCGGGGCGCCGAACTGGGTGGGCGGGCCTGCGTCCTCGTCGTCGTGGACGGGCCGGCCGCCGAGCTGGATGGGCGGACCCCCGTAGACGGAGCCGAACGGGGCGGTCAGCGGCTCGTCCTGCGGCGCGCGGACGCGGCCGAGCTGCTCGGTACCCGGCTCCCCCGGTCGCCCGGGGCGACCGTTCGGGGCCCAGGGGGACCGTTCGGGTGCACCGGTACGTCCCGCCTCGGTGGGCAGGCCGACGGTGCCGGCCGACGCCGTGTTCGCGGCCCAGCCGCCCTGCGCGGGCGGGTCGGGCCGGTGGGGGGCGCGGCCGAAGTCGGGCTCGTTCGCTGCCGCGGCGGGTGGGCCGGGGCGGTCCTGGACGCTCGCGCCGGACTGGCCGGGGCCGTTCTGGCCTGGGCCGTTCTGGTTCGCGTTCTGCCAGGTGCGTGGCTGGCCGAGGCCGGTAGGGGCACCGTTCTGGGGGGCGCCGTTCTGGCTCGGGGCGCCCCGGCCGAAACCGTTCTGCGCGTCCTGTCCGGCCGGGCCGAAGCCGTTCTGGCCGGGGCGCTGCGGACCGGCCTGACCGGGACCGAAGCCGTTGGGACCGGCGCCGGGGCGCGCGAAGCCGTTCTGCGGGGCGTCGTCGTCGGGGCGGCCGAAGCCGCGCGGGGCGAACCCGCCCGGGGCCGCGCCGTTCGGCCGGGCACCCGGGCCGAACCCGGTGCCCCGGTCGTCGCCGGACTCCTCCTCGGCGTCGCGCTCGAGGCGCGGGCCGCCCTGGCGGCCGCGCTCCCAGGCGCTGCCCGCCGGCTGGGCGGTGCGCCAGGGCTCGGCGGGGGCAGCCGGGGCCTCCGGGGCCGGTTCGGCACGCCACGCCTGTGTACCGCCGTGGCGGCCGGGGACGCCCGGGCCCTCCGCAGCGGGAGGACCGCCCGCCGCCTCGGCGCCCGCGTCGTCGGCCTCGCGGCGCCGTCGACGCCGCCCGGACGCCGATCCCCCGCCGTTCTCGGCGAGCAGCTCGGCGACCGTGCGCTGTCTCGGCTGGTCGGTCTCTGAACTCATCCGCTACACCGTGCCTCGTACGACGTCAAGCGTCCAAGTGATCCGGGCGCGTCGTGCGCCGAGCGGTCGTCCCTGGTCGACCCGTCGAGGGTGTCGAGCCGCCGGAGGATCACTCCCTCGCGCAACGCCCACGGGCAGAGATCGAGTTCGGTGATCTTCAGGGCCCGCATCGCGGCCTCCGCGACGACCGCCCCGGCGACGAGCTGGTGTGCCCGGCTCGGGCTCACGCCCTCCAGCTCCGCGAGGTCCCCGGACGACATCCGGCTGATGAACGACCCGAGCTGCCGCAGCCCCGCGTGGGTCAGCACCCGCCGGGCCCGGATGCCCGCGCCGGAGGGCGCCGCACCCGTCAGGCGGGCCAGGGACCGGAAGGTCTTCGAGGTGCCGACGACCAGGTCCGGCTCCCCCAGCTTCCGCAGCTCGCGCGCGACCGGCGCGAGATCGGCGTCGACCTTCTCCCGCAGCGCCTCGACCTCGCGGCGGGACGGCGGGTCCCCGGTGAACCACTCGCGGGTCAGCCGGCCCGCCCCGAGCGGCAGCGACGCGGCCGCCGCCGGGTGCTCGTCGCGGCCCGCCGCGAGCTCCAGTGAGCCCCCGCCGATGTCGAGGCACAGCAGCCGCCCGGCCGACCAGCCGTACCAGCGGCGGACGGCGAGGAACGTGTAGCGCGCCTCGTCCTCGCCCGGCAGCACCTCGAGGGCGACCCCGGTGTCGGCGCGGACCTTCGCCAGCACGGCGGCGGAGTTCGTCGCGTCCCGCAGTGCGGAGGTGGCGAAGGCCAGCAGGTCGTCGCACCCCAGCTCGGCGGCGGAGTCCCGCGCGGTGTGCACCGCGGCGATCAGCGAGTCGACGCCGATCCTGCTCAGCGCGCCGTCCGGTTGCAGGTGCTCGGCCAGCCGCAATTCGGCCTTCTGCGAGGTCGCGGGGGTCGGGTGGCCTCCCCTGTGGGCGTCCACCACCAGCAGGTGCACGGTGTTGGAGCCGACGTCGAGCACACCCAGTCGCACGCGATCAGGTTACCGGCCCGTGCCTCCCCCGTACCCGCACCGTGACCGGACCCGCTGATCGGGTGGGCCGGGGGCGGCGGTGGCGCCGCCCCCGACGCCCGGGAATCACCCGTCGGCCGCCGCGCGCGCCTTGCCCCGACGGGACTTGCCGCCACGCGTGGACTTCGCTCGCTTCTTCGATCGCTTGGCCCCACCCTCGCCCGGGTCGTCCGTGGAGTCGGTTGCGTCCTCGGCGGCGGGGCTGTCGGCGGAATCGTCGGCGGAGTCGTCGGGACCGTCCGAGGAGCCCTCGTCCGCGGCGGCCGCGTTCAGCGCCTCGACCATCGCGTCGGCGACCACGCGAACCTCCTCGTCGGACATCCCGTCGGGATCCTCGTCGCCCTCGGCCTCGTCCTCGGCGCCCTGGTCGGCCTCGTCCTCCAGGCCCTCGTCGGCCTCGTCCTCCAGGCCCCCGTCGGCCTCGTCCTCCAGGCCCCCGTCGGCCTCGTCCTCCAGGCCCTCGTCGTCTACGTCGTCGGCACCCTCGTCGGCCTCAGCCTCGGCACCCTCGTCAGCCTCGTCCTCCAGGCCCTCGTCGTCTATGTCGTCGGCACCCTCGTCGGCGTCAGCCTCGGCACCCTCGTAAGCCTCGTCCTGCGGGCCCTCGTCAGCCTCGGCGTCCAGTTCGTCGTCGGCTTCGTACTCGGCTTCGTCCTCGACGCCCTCGTCAGCTTCGTCCTCGGTACCGTCGTCGGCTTCGTACTCGGCTTCGTCCTCGGCACCCTCGTCGGCCTCAGCCTCGACGTCCTCGTCGGCCTCGTCGTCCAGGCCCTCGCCGGATTCGTCCTCGGCACGGTCGTCCGCTTCGTCCTCGACGTCCTCGTCGGCCTCAGCCTCGACACCCTCGTCGGTCTCGTCCTCCGGGCCCTCGTCAGCCTCGTCGTCCAAGCCTTCGTCGGCTTCGTCCCCGACGCCCTCGTCAGCTTCGTCCTCGACACCGTCGTCGGCTTCGTACTCGGCTTCGTCCTCGAGGCCCTCGTCAGCTTCGTCCTCGACGGCCTCGTCCGCTTCGTCTTCCGCACCCTCGTCGGCCTCAGCCTCGACACCCTCGTCAGCCTCGTCCTCCGGGCCCTCGTCGACCTCGTCCTCCGCGCCCTCGTCGACCTCGTCCTCCGGGCCCTCGTCGACCTCGTCCTCCGCGCCCTCGTCAGCCTCGTCGTCCAGGCCCTCGCCCGCTTCGTCCTCGGCGCCCTCGTCGGCCTCGGCCTCGGCACCGTCGTCGCCCTCGGCCTCGGCACCCTCGTCGGCCTCGGCGTCCAGCGCGTCGTCGCTCTCGGCCTCGTCGTCCTCGTCGTCGACGGCTCCCGCGGCCTCGGCGTCGAGCACCCAGTCCGCGTCGGGCGGTGTCTTGTCCTCGGCGCCCCCGTCCGCCTCGGCCGCAGGCTCCTCGTCGCCCTCGGCCTCGGCGCTCTCCGCGGCCTCGTCGGCCTCCGCGTCCGCGCCCTCGTCGGCCCCGCTCTCGGGCGACTCGGTCTCGGTGTCGAGCGGGAAGATGACCTCCGGCTGGGCGTCGTCGTCCGCGCCCGAGTCCGCCGGCCCGCGCTCGTCCTGCCCGCCCCCGTCCGACGCGGCCGAGCCCGGCTCCGAGGCCGCGATGACGGCGCGGACCAGCTCCTGCTGGGCCTTGAGCAGCTTCTGCAGGGTCTCGAAGACCTCGTCGTTGAACGCGATCATCGCGTCCTGGATCCGCTCGGACGAGCCGGACGGGGCCGGTCCGGATCCAGCGGCGGGTTGTGCTGACGACATCGTCGCCTCCTCCTCGCGTGGGTGCTGTCGGGCGGGCGGATCCCCCACCGCTCGCCCGCGCCAACCCCGGGCACCGCGATCGCGGAGAAAAGACTCCGGTCGCCTCGCGAGGACGTGCCGATCAGGGGACGTGACGGGGCCGATCGGCGGGGCGGAGGCCGTGGCGGACGCCTCGGCGCCGCGCGTCACCGCCACGGCCGGTCGACCTGACCGCGCGTGTAGCGCCGGACCCGCCGGTACGACAGCAGGTCGCCGTCGGGCCGGACGAGCACCTCGTAGATCGCGAGGATGTCCGCCGAGTCCGGGATGCGGTGCGTCTCGACGACCTCGACGCCGACGCACCAGTTGCCGTCCCGCGGCTCGATCGAGACCACGCTCTCCGGGTGCCGCCCGGTCAGCACCCGGACGTGCTCCGCCGCCCGGCGTGCCACCCGGACGATGGACCCGCCCGGCCGGTCGCCGCCGGAGCCGTCGGTGCGCCCCTTCCGCGCCGCACCGTCCTGCCCGCCGGGCTCCTCCTCGCCGGGCTCCTCCTCGCCGGGCTCCTCCTCGCCGGGCTCCTCCTCGCCGGGCTCCTCCTCGCCGGGCTCCTCCTCGCCGGTCTCCTCCTCGCCGGTCTCCTCCTCGCCGGTCGCCGTACCCGTGGCCTCCTCCTCGGCGCCGTCGTCGGTGGGTTCCTCCTCCGCGGTGTCCGCGCCGTCGTCCTCCCGGACCTCCTCCGACGCCGGCGCGGCCTTCTCGGCCCGCGCGGACCTCGTCCGGGCGCTCCGTCGACGGCGCGGCGTCGTCGGGTTCTCGTCGTCGGCCATCACGCTCACCCCTCGTCCTCGGCGTCGTACCCGGCGTCGTCCTCGCCGTCCCGGTCCCCGGCGGGCAGGCGGCGCCGTGCACTCGTGCCGTACAGATACAGGCGATCGGTCGCCTCCGCGTACTGCAGGAACGTGTCGACGCTCGCGACCACGATCCGGATGTCGATCGTGAGGATCTCGAGTCCGAGCAGGGAGACCCGCACGAACACGTCGATCACGAGGCCACGGTCGAGGATGAGCTCGACGACGTCGGCGAGGTTCGAGTCGTTCCGGTGCCGGTGGACCGGTGAACCGGCCGAACGCGTGGTCGTCACGGACACGGGCCACCTCCGCTCCGGGACGTCCGGGCGCGCGCACCGGGCCGCGTCGCTCGCTCCGGGATCACACCCACCGCTGACCTGACCACGGGCTCTCCCTTCACCGGCGGAGGAGCCGGGCACCCCTCCGGGACCGGCCGTCCGGGTACCCGATCCGGTCCCGAAAGCCTCGGCGAAGCGTGGACGCTCGGCGAATTGCGACGTCTGGCGTCCACCAGGCTGCGCCGGCAGGCCGCCGAGGGAGACCGTGAATGGGCCAGGTCGACGAACGTCCGGCCTGCCTCACGCGAGGGGCCGCACAGGAAGAGGGAGCGGCCCCGTGTCACCCCACGGGCTGCAGGAGCGGGGGTGGTTTCGCCGGGGTGTCCGGCTGCGGTCGATCCAGCTCGGCGGGAGGAACTCGGGCAGCCCGTCGACCATCCGGACTTCCCAGTGGGAGTGGTGGATCAGCCGGTGGTGGACGGTGCAGAGCATGACGAGGTTGCCCAGGCTGGTCGGGCCGCCGTGTTGCCATTCGCGCACGTGGTGGATGTCGCACCAGGAGGGTGGGCGGTCGCAGCCGGGGAAGGCGCAGCCGCGGTCGCGCACGGTCACGGCGCGGCGCAGCCCGTCGGGGACGGTGCGGGAGAGGCGGCCGATGTCGAGTGGAACGCCGGTGCCGTCGAGGACGACGGGGATGACCGCCGCGTCACACGCCAACTGACGCAGGGTCTGCGGGGTGAGCTGGCCGCCGAACTCCAGCGAGGCGCTCGCCGCGCGGCGCTCCAGGTCCTCCAGCCGCACCGTGACGGTCAACTGGGGTCGGCGGCCGCCGGTCTCGGGCAGCCGCCCGCGGGACAGCACCTGGGCGCACACCTCGGCGAGGGCTTCGGCCTGCCGCTCGGCGGCACTGCGTTGGTCGTCGGCGTCGCGCGGGGCGGCGCCGGCATCCACGGCGGCGGCGATGGCGTCGAAGAGTGCGGCGTCGTCGTAACGGCCGGACAGTTTGCCGCCGGGGCGGGTGCGGAAGCGCGAGAGCCGCAGTTCGTTGAGCTGCGCGGGTGGGGTGTCGTCGGGTTCGGCGCCGTCCTGGTCGAGGAGCTCGAGGAGCTGGGTGCCCCAGGTGTGCAGCTCGGAGGGCGTGGAGATCGCGGCTTTGGCGGCCAGTTGCACCTCGGCGCCGGCCCAGGTCTCGGGGTCGAGTCGGCGGGCGGGGCCGCCGTCGAGCAGCCGGGCGATGACCTCGACGTGGCGGAGGGCGGCCTCGCCGGAGGCGAACACGGTCGCGGTGGCGGGCAGCCGGGCGGGCAGGGCCGTGCCGTCGAGCCCGATCTCCTCACAGACGTGCTCCGCGGCAATCACACGGCGCCGGGCTTCGAAGCGTTCCCATCCGAGTAGGTCGGAGAGCGCGCCGGTGGGCGAGCGGTAGCCGCGCTCGGAGAAGGTCCCACGCCGGTGCAGGTCCCGGAGCGCGTCGACCATCGCCCGGTCCAGGCTCCGTCGGGCCTCCTGTAGGCGTTGAGCCCGGCGATCACGTCGTCGGCAGCAGCGTGGGGTCCGGCGGCATCGGCCAGCTGCGCGATCGCCTCTCGAAGGCGGTCGCGCGCGGTGCCGACGGGCCCTGCGTCCATGTCTCGATTCTACGAGAACATGTGTTCGAAAGATCGGCCATCATCGCAGTTCAACGACCGCTTGCCGCTCGGCCGCATGACTGATGCGGACCGTCGAATTCGGACCGACCACTCGTCGCATCCCGCTCGCCGTTCCTCGCGAGAGCGCAGAACCATGGCGTCCCCGGGACGGCGGCGTCCGGGCGGTCAGCTGGGAGCGGGCCGGCCCTTGCGCAGCAACGCGACGATCTCCTCCTGGTCCGGGCCCGACGGCAGCCCCCAGCCCGGCCGGTAGTCGTACACCTCGCCCAGGCCCCGGGCGACGGTCTGGCCGTCGAGGATCTCGACGTCGTCCGTGGTGATCAACGCGGGATGCTCGACGCCCGCGGCCTCGGCGACCTTGCCCAGGTCGCGGCGCAGGGTCAGGACGTAGTTGGCCAGCCGCGCCGACTTGAGCGTCGGATCGAGGCCGTGGGCCAGCCAACGGTTCTGCGTGGCGACCCCCGTGGGGCAGGTGTCCGTGTGGCACTTCTGGGCCTGGATGCAGCCGATGGCGAGCATGGCCTCGCGCGCGACGTTGACCATGTCGACCCCGAGCGCGAACGCGACGACGGCGTTGTCCGGCAGCCCGAGCTTCCCCGCCCCGACGAAGACCACCTGCTCGTGCAGGCCGCGCAGCGCGAACTCCCGGTACACGCGGCTGAACCCGAGCCGGAACGGCAGCGCGACCGAGTCGGTGAACACCAGCGGGGACGCGCCGGTGCCGCCCTCGCCGCCGTCGACGGTCACGAAGTCGACCCCGCGCCCGGTCCGGGTCATCAGGTCGGTGAGCTCCGTCCAGAACTCCAGGTCGCCGACGGCGGACTTGATCCCCACCGGCAGGCCGGTCTCGTCGGCCAGCATCTCGACCCAGTCCAGCAGCTCGTCCGTGTCCCGGAACGCCGTGTGCCGCGAGGGGCTCACGCAGTCCTTCCCGATCGGGATCCCGCGGACCGCGGCGATCTCCGCCGTGACCTTCACCCCGGGCAGCAGTCCGCCCAGACCCGGCTTGGCACCCTGGCTCAGCTTGATCTCCAGCGCCCGCACCGGTGCCGCGGCGACGCCGTCCTTGAGCCGCTGCAGGTCGAACCGGCCCTGCTCGTCGCGGCAGCCGAAGTAGGCGGTGCCGATCTGCCAGACCAGCTCGCCGCCGCACCGGTGCTGCGCGGCGATCCCGCCTTCGCCCGTGTTCTGCAGGCACCCCGCGGCCGCCGCCCCGCGGTTGAGCGCCTCGATCGCCCGGCCGGACAGCGACCCGTAGCTCATCCCGGAGATGTTCACGGCCGAGTCGGGCCGGAAGGCCGCGCGCCGGCCGCGGGCGGCGCCGAGGACCTTCGCACACGGCAGCCACACCGAGTCGTCGCCCTGGGGGTGCGGGTGCGCGGGCGCGGTCCGGCCGAACGTGCGGTGCTTGATGATCACGTAGCCGGGGGTGTGCTCGACGTCGTTGTCGGTGCCGAACCCGAAGTAGTTGTTCTCGAGCTTGGCCGACGCGTAGACCCACCGGCGCTGGTCCCGGCTGAAGGGGCGCTCCTCGTCGTTGCCCGCCACGACGTACTGGCGCAGCTCCGGCCCGACCGCCTCGATCAGGTACCGGCCGTGGCCGAGCACCGGGAAGTTCCGCAGCAGCGCATGCCGCCGCTGGACCAGGTCGTGCGCCGCGATGCCCAACCCGGCCGCCCACGGAACCCACCGGCCCCATCCCACGGAGCGAAGTGTGCACCGTCCGGGGGCGGTCCGCAGATCCTGCGGACCCGGACCCTCAGCTCTCGAACTTGTACCCCAGCCCCCGCACCGTCACGAGGTGCTGCGGGGCGCTGGGGTCCTTCTCCACCTTGGCGCGCAGGCGCTTGACGTGGACGTCGAGGGTCTTGGTGTCGCCCACGTAGTCCGCGCCCCACACCCGGTCGATGAGCTGGCCGCGGGTGAGCACCCGGCCGGCGTTGCGCAGCAGGTACTCGAGGAGGTCGAACTCCTTGAGCGGCAGGGCGACGTCCGTGCCGTCGACCGACACCACGTGCCGCTCGACGTCCATGCGAACCGGGCCCGCCTCGAGCACGCCGGCGCCGTCGGCGTCGCCGGTGCCGTTCTCGCCGCCGCGGCGCAGGACGGCGCGCACCCGGGCGATGAGCTCGCGGGCGGAGTACGGCTTGGTCACGTAGTCGTCGGCGCCCAGCTCCAGGCCGACGACCTTGTCGATCTCGCTGTCCCGTGCGGTCACCATGATCACCGGGACGGCCGAGCGCGAGCGCAGGGCCTTGCACACGTCCGTGCCGCTCATGCCGGGGAGCATGAGGTCGAGCAGCACGATGTCGGCGCCGTTGCGGTCGAACTCCTCGAGGGCCTCCTGGCCGGTCGTCGCGACGGCGGCGGTGAAGCCCTCCTTGCGCAGCAGGAACGCGAGCGGGTCGGCGAAGGACTCCTCGTCCTCGACGATCAGCACCCTGGTCATCTCATCCTCCAGCTCGGCCGGTCGCCCCGGCCGGGTCTCGGTCGGTGGCCGGGTCCACCGCGTGGTCCTCCGGGGAGGAGGCCGGCACGGCGGCACCGGTGGCGGGGAGCCGCATGGTGAAGGTCGATCCGGTGCCGGGGCGGCTCCACAGCCGCACCTCGCCACCGTGGTTCGCGAGGACGTGCTTGACGATCGCCAGGCCGAGCCCGGTGCCGCCGGTCGCGCGGGAGCGGGCCGGGTCGACCCGGAAGAACCGCTCGAACACGCGGACCTGGTGCTCCGGCGCGATGCCGATGCCGCGGTCGGTCACGGCGATCTCGACCCAGCCGTCCTCGAGCCGGCGGGACACCGAGACCGACGCGTCGGGCGGCGAGTAGGCCACGGCGTTCTCGAGGAGGTTCGACAGGGCCGTGACCAGCAGCGTCCGGTCCCCGGCCACCTCGAGGCCGGAGGGCTCGTCGACGGTGATCTCGATGCCGGCCGACTCGGCGGAGAGCCGCGAGCGGCCGAGGGCCTCGGCGACGACGTCGTCGACGTCCACGTCCTCGAGGTCGGGCAGCGCCTCGGCCCCGGTCAGCCGGGACAGCGCGATCAGCTCGGTGACGAGCGCGCCGAGCCGGGTCGACTCGCGCAGGATCTTGCCGGCGAAGCGGTTCACCGACTCGGGGTCGTCGACCGAGTCGAGCACCGCCTCGGCCAGCAGCCCGACCGCGCCCACCGGCGTCTTCAGCTCGTGGCTCACGTTGGCCACGAAGTCCCGCCGGGTGGCCTCGAGGCGCACGGCGTCGGACATGTCCGCGGCCTCGACGAGGGTGAACCCGTCGCCCAGGGGCCGCACCACGGCGACAACGGCGGCGGGCTGGCGGCCGCGCACCTCCAGCGGGGCGAGGTCCACCTCGACGTCGGTCGAGCCCTCGAGCACCTTCTGGCAGGCCGCCCAGGCGCGGGGGTCGGGCCGGCCGGCCCGGACCACGCCGAGCTCGGCGGACCGCCGGTTGTGCAGGACGACGTCGCCGGTGCCGGAGAGCACGGCGAGCCCGGAGCCGGTCGACCGGAAGACGCGCTGGAGGAGCTCGGCCAGCGTCGGCACCCGCCGGCCGTCCGGCCGGGGCCGGGCGGGCCGGGCGCGGCGGCGGCCGATCAGGACACCGGCCCACAACCCGGCGGCGAGGGCGACGGCGACCAGCACGACGGACGCCACTGCGTTCACACCGGCATCGTAGGCGGCCCGACCAGGGCCGACGCCAGCTCCACGGGCCCCGAGTGAGCCGCCTGACTACCCGGACGAGGAGTTTTCCGCCCCCGTTCACGGCCCGTTCACCCCACGGGGGAGGGACCGGCTCAGCTCCGATGTTCGCTCCGCAAGCTCCGCTCAGCGGCCCTGGTTCGCGACCCCCTGGATGGCCTCCTCGGCCGCCTCCGGGTCGAGGTACTCACCGCCGGGCACCGTGGGCTTCAGGTCGTCGTCGAGCTCGTAGCGCAGCGGGATGCCGGTGGGGATGTTGAGCCCGGCGATGTCGGTGTCGGAGATGCCGTCGAGCTCCTTGACGAGCGCGCGCAGCGAGTTGCCGTGCGCGGCGACGAGCACGACCTTGCCCGCGCGCAGGTCGGGCACGATCGCCTCGTCCCAGTACGGCAGCATCCGCGCCACGACGTCGGCGAGGCACTCGGTCAGCGGGGCCTGGATGCCGGAGTAGCGGGCGTCGCCGTCCTGCGACCACTCCGAGCCCTTGTCGATCGGCGGCGGCGGCACGTCGTAGCTGCGCCGCCAGACCATGAACTGCTCGTCGCCGAACTCCTCGCGGATCTGCTTCTTGTCCTTGCCCTGCAGCGCGCCGTAGTGGCGCTCGTTGAGCCGCCAGTCGCGGCGGACCGGGATCCAGTGCCGGTCGGCGACGTCGAGCGCGAGGTTCGCGGTGTTGATCGCCCGGCGCAGCACCGACGTGTGCACGACGTCCGGGAGCAGGCCCTTCTCCTTCATCAGCTCGCCGCCGCGGCGGGCCTCGGCCTCGCCGACCTCCGAGAGCGGGACGTCGACCCAGCCCGTGAAGAGGTTCCTCAGGTTCCAGTCGCTCTGACCGTGGCGCAGCAGCACGAGTGTGGGCATGCGCGACAGCTTGCCAAACGGGTGCGGGTCGGCGCTGTCCGTCAGGCCTGTCGGTCCGGGCACACTCCGGGCAACGGCACCGCCTCGGGATCCCGGGTGAGCCGGCCGAGCATCGCGCGGGCGATCTCCTCGAGCTGGGTGACCTGCTCGGGGCTCAGCGCGTCGAACAGGTTCTCGCGGACCGTCCGGACGTGTCCCGGGGCCGCCGCGCGCAATGCCGCGTACCCCTCCTCGGTGAGGGTGCAGAAGGTGCTGCGCCGGTCGTCCGGGCAGGGACGGCGGCACACCCATCCCTTCCGCTCCAGCCGGGTCACGGCGTGGCTGAGCCTGCTCTGGCTGCTCTGCGTGGCCGCGGCCAGCTCGCTCATCCGCAACGTGTGCTCGTGCGCGTCGGAGAGCATCGCGAGGATCAGGTAGTAGGCGTGCGGCATGCCCGACTCGCGTTGCAGCTGCCGGTCGAGCGCACCGTCGAGCAGCGTGGTGGCCGCGACGTACGCCAGCCACGCCCGCAGCTCGGCGGGTGAGAGCCAGCGGGTGTCGTCCATGCGGACGAGCGTACGCCGATTCGCTTGAACATTCATCTGTCGGCAGGCTACGGTGTGATTGAAGTTTCACAGAAAGGCAGGCCCATGCCCGTCCAGCGCCTCAACCACGCCGTGCTCTACGTCCGCGACGTCGACCGTAGCGTCGCCTTCTACACCGAGGCCCTCGGCTTCCGGGTCGTCTCGTCCGTGCCCGGACGGGCGGCGTTCCTGCAGGCGGAGGGCTCGTCCAACGACCACGACCTCGGCCTGTTCGGGATCGGTGCGACCGCCGGGGACACCACGGCCGGTCACGGCGCCGTCGGCCTCTACCACCTGGCGTGGGAGGTCGACACCCTCGCCGAGCTCGACCGGATCCGCGGCGTGCTGCGCGAGCACGGCGCGCTCGTCGGCGCGTCGGACCACGGCAGCACCAAGGCGCTCTACGCGAAGGACCCGGACGGGCTGGAGTTCGAGGTCAGCTGGCTGGTGCCGGCGGAGCTGCTCGGCCCGGACACCGGGATGCGCACCGGGCCGCTCGACCTCGAGGGCGAGATCGCGCGCTACGGCGCCGGGACCCGGGGCGGGGTCGGCGTCTCCGTGCCGTGACGGAGCCGTGACGGGTCAGCTCGCCGGCGCGCCGACGAGGTAGCCGTCCCGGGCGCTGAACTGCGCGGTCAGCGTGAACCGGTCGCCGCGGACGAGCGTGTGCCGCCACTCCACGGCCCGCCCGGCGGAGCTGCCGAGGCGCTCGATCGCGAGCGCGGCCACCCCGGCGTCGACCCCCAGCAGGCGGCGCTCCTCGGCCGTCGGGACGACCGCGCGGATGTTCTCGCGGCCGCCCGCGACCCGGATCCCGCAGAGCCGCTCCAGCTCGGGGTAGACGCCCGTGTGGGTGAAGTCGACGTCGAGCAGCGGGGCCGCGACCTCCTCGGGCAGCCACACCCGGTCGACGGCCAGCGGCTCGCCCTCCGCGAGCCGCAGCCGCTCGAGGTGCACCAGCGGCGTCGACTCCTCCAGCCCGAGCCGCGCCGCGACGACCCCGTCCGCCCGGACGTCGAGCGTCCGGACGACGCTGCGCTGCTCGCGGCCGGTCGACTCGACGGCGGAGAAGAGGCTGTAGAGCGAGCCGAGCTGCTGCTCGATCTCCAACGGCGCGGCCAGCCGCGGTGCCCGGCCCCGCCCGGCCACGACGACGCCCTCCTCGCGCAGCCGCCGCAGCGCCTCGCGCACGGTGTGCCGGCTGACCCCGTACTCGCCGACGAGGGCGAGCTCGCCGGGGAAGGAGTGGTCGAACTCGTGCGCGTCGAGCCGCGCGCGCAGGTCCGCCAGCAGCTGGGCCCACAGCGGCTCGGCACCCTTGCGCACCAGGGGGCGCGCGGCCATCGCGTCCTCCCGGATCGACCGTCGGCGTTCGACCGAGGGTAACCCGCGGGTGACGGGGCCCGGCCGGGGAGGCAGCCGGTCTCACCCCGCTCCGGGGGCGTCCGCGGGCGGCGTCGGCCGGCGGCGGTGCCGGTACACCCGGCGGCCGAGCAGGACGAGCCCGGCGAGGACGACCACCACCGGCAGCATCGGCACCGCGAACCCGAGCGCGGCCAGCGACACCCGGCCGATCGCCCGCAGCCCCTCCCAGCCGACGGCGAGGCCGCCGAGGAAGCCCGACGGACCGGGGCCGGCCACCGGCGGGACCGCCAGCAGCGCGACCTCGACGGTCGCCAGCGCCACCTGGTCCTGCAGCACCGCGAGCCGCCGTTGCAGCGACTCCAGGTCGGCCTCGCGCGCGGCCAGCTCGGACTCGATCGAGACGATCTCACCGATCGTCGTCGCGCGGTCGAGCAGCGCGCGGACCCGCGCGACGCTCGCCCGTTGCGCCGCGACGCGCCCCTCCAGGTCCGCGACCGGGGCGCTGACGTCCTCGGCCCGGCTCGTGCGGGAGGTCACGGTCCCGAGACCGGCGAGGCGCTCGGTGACGGCGTCGAGGCGGTCGGCCGGCACGCGCAGGGTGAACCCGGCCGAGCCGCTGCCCGCGCGCTCGTCGGCCACGAACCCGCCGGCGGCGGCGGCCGCGCGCCGGACCTCGGCGGCCGCGGCCACGGGGTCGCCGACCTGCACGGCCAGCTCGGCGGTGCGGACGACGTCGCGTCCCGGGGCGACGTCGGTCAGCGGGGCGGTCCCCGGCGCACCGGCGGCGGCGCCCGCGGAGTCGGCCGGCGGGACCGAGCGAACGGACCCGGGGGCGGACTCACTGCTCGACGCGGGGCCTCCGTCGGGCGCCACCGCGATCCCGGGCCGGGCCGTGCTCTCCGTCGATCCCGACGCACCGCCGGTCTCCCGCAGCGCCACGCCCGTCACCACCGACGCGGACGCCAGCACCACCACGCCCGCCGCCACCCAGACCGCCCACCTGCGCATCTCCCGCCCTCCTCCGTCGTCGGAAGGAGGACGGACGACAGCCGCGATCCGGTTGCACGCGCCCCTGAGCCGGGCGAGCGGGGCCTCAGTCGATGAGGTGCTCGAAGGCCTTGAGGTTGGCCAGCGACTCGCCCCGCTCCGTCCGCCACGCGTACTCGCGGCGGATGGAGGTGGCGAAGCCGAGCTCGAGGAAGGTGTTGAAGTCGCCGTCGGCGGCCTCGAGAACCTGGCCGAGGACCCGGTCGAGCTCGTCCGCGCTCACGGCGACGAACGGGATCCGGCCGACCAGGTGGATGTCGCCGACCCGGTCGAGCGCGTAGTGCACGCCGTAGAGGCGGGCGTTGCGCTGCAGCATGAAGCGGTAGACGCCCTCGTGGTTCTCGTCCGGCTGACGGCAGACGAAGGCCTGCACGAAGACGGTCTGCTCCCGCACGACCAGCCAGGTCGGGGTGTTGAGCCGGTTCGTGCCCTCCAGCGTGACGAGGTACTGGCCCGCCTCGCGCCGGTGGTACCCGACCTCCAGCTCGTCGAGCGCCTTCCCGACCGCCGCGTCGATCTCGGCGGGATCCGTCTTCTCCGTCGCTGCGCTCACCCCTCGATGATGCCCGCGACCAGCCGGTCCCGCAGCCGGGCCCGGTACTCGCGGGTGGCGTCGGCGTAGGTGGCCAGCAGGGCGTCCGTGGTGCGCTCCCAGGAGAACTCCCGGGCGTGCGTCACGGCGCCGCGGGCGAGCCGCTCGCGGCGGGCGGGGTCGAGCGCGACGGCGGCCAGCGCGGAGGCCCACTGCCCGGCACCGTGGCCGGGGACCAGCAGCCCCGACCGGCCGTCGGCGACGGCCACCGGCAGGCCCCCGACGTCGGCCGCGACGACCGGGGTCCCGCACGCCTGCGCCTCCAGCGCGACCAGCCCGAACGACTCGTTGTGGCTCGGCACGGCGATGACGTCGGCGGCCCGGTAGACCCGCCCCAGCGCCGGTCCGGCCTGCGGGGGCAGGAACCGCACGACGTCCGTGATGCCCAGGTGTGCGGCCAGCTCCTGCAGGGCGGTCGGCTCGGTCAGCCCGCTGCCCGACGGGCCGCCGACGACCAGCACGACCAGCCGCTCGCGCAGCGCGGGGTCGCGGCGGAGCATCTCGGCGGCGGCCCGGAGCAGCACGTCCGGGGCCTTCAGCGGCTGGATCCGCCCGACGAACCCCAGCACGACGGCGTCGTGCCGCAGCCCGAGCGCCTCCCGCGCCTCGCACCGGGAGGCGGGGCGGAAGCGGTCGAGGTCGACGCCCGGCGGGATGGCGACCGTACGCAGCGGGTCGGCCTCGCACAGCTCGACGAGCTGGCGCACCTCGGTGTCGGTGTTCGCGACGAGCCGGTCCGCCTCCGCCACCACCTGGTCCTCGCCGATCACGCGGACCATCGGCTCCGGCTGGTCGCCCTCCGCGAGCGCGGCGTTCTTGACCCGGGCGAGGGTGTGCGCGGAATGCACCAGCGGCACGCCCCAGCGGTCCCGGGCGAGCCACCCGACCTGGCCGGAGAGCCAGTAGTGGGAGTGGATCACGCCGTACCAGCCGGGCTCGTGGTGCGCCTCGGTGCGCAGCACGCCGGCGGTGAAGGCGCACAGCTGCCCGGGCAGGTCGTTCTTGCCGAGGCCCTCGAACGGCCCTGCCGCGATGTGCCGGACGAGCACCCCGGGAGCGAGCTCCGCGACCGGCGGCTGCTCCGACGACGTGGCCCTGGTGAAGATCTCGACGGGGATGCCGCGCTGCGCCATGCGCGTGGCGGTCTCGGAGATGTAGACATTCATCCCGCCGGCGTCGCCCGTGCCGGGCTGCTCCAGCGGGGAGGTGTGGACCGAGAGGATGGCGACGCGTCCCCGGACGGGCGGGGGCGTGTGCGAGTCGGCTCGGTTTCTCACATGCTTCTTCCTAGCACGAGGGCGGGGTGGTCACCCGTCCTCGCCGACCCGTCCGGCCAGGGTCAGCAGGGCCCGCACGGCGTCCGCGGCGTGCACCCGTCCGGCCGCATCGATCCAGGTCGGGACGCTCCGGCGGCCCCTCCCGGGGCGGCTGAGGTCGACCTCGAGGGTGTCGTGCAGCCACAGCTCACCCACGGGGACCGGCAGGCCCGCTGTGCGGCAGGCCACCACCACCTCGGGCAGGGCCGACCAGCGCACCGGCCGCCCGTCGCCGACGACCTCCCCCGCCACCACGTCGGAGGCGAGCGGCAGGTCCAGGATCTCGGCCAGCGCGTGCGGCTCCCCGCCGACGATCAGGTCGTGTGCCGGCAGCACCGCGGCGGCCCACGGCGCGTCGAGCACCACGGCCGCGTCGACGCTCACGACCGTGCCCGCGAGCGAGCGGACCCGGTCGGGAAGGTCGAGCGCGTCGACGTCGACGGCCCCCTCCGCGACGGCCGCGGCCAGCACCGCGTGTGCGTCGGCCGCGAGTGCGGCGTCGACGGTGCGCCCGCCGTCGGCGAGCCGGTCGAGCAGGTCCGCGGCCTCGTCCGTGGTCCCGACGGCCAGCTCCGCGCGGACGCCGATCGCGGCGAGCAGGCGCTCGTCGAGCCCGGCCGGGACCGGGTCGTAGAGGCCCGCGAGGCGCTCGGCGCCCGGCAACCGCCAGTGCCCGGGCTCGTGCCCGCCGAGCAGGGCGTTCCGGGCGAGCCACCAGCCGGTGTAGCCGCCCGGCTCCAGCACGGCGGCCCGCGTCTCCGGGCGGCCGGCGAGCAGCGCCAGCGCGGCGGGCCAGGCGTCGTCGGCGACCAGGTCGAGGTCCCGGACCCCGGTGACCCGGGTGGGTTCGGCGCCCTCGTCCCACCAGAGGTCCTCGTCGTGCAGGTCGTGGTCCGGCCCCGTCGGCTCGTCGTCGACGACGACGGCGAACCCGTCGAGCACCCCGGACGCGACGAGCGCCTCCCGCGGGATCCGCGCGGCCCACGCCGGGTCGAGGACGCCGATCGGCGCCTCCGCGTCGAACAGCGGCCGGACCGCGGCGTCGGGGAGCATCAGCTCGTCGGCGCGCGACGGCAGGCCCTCCGCGTCCGGGAGCGCGAGCGCACCGAACCCGGGCGCGACGGTGACGGCGAGCAGGCCGAGCACGGCCTCGGCGAGGGGCGCGGTGTCCAGGCCGGCGTCGGCGTCGTCGAGCGAGCGGTCGACGGCCTCGCGCAGCGCGGGATGGTCGAGCAGCGCACCGGGATCGGTGGCGGTGGCCCCGAGCCGCTCCAGCAGCGGGTGGACCGCGTCCGGATCGGCGACGTGCAGGCCGGGCAGGGCGAGCTCGGCGACGGCCCGGGTGCCGGTGTCGAGGCCGGACCCCGGGAGCAGGACGCTCGGCGGACCGGCGACCAGGCGCCCGTCGAGCAGCGGGACCGGGAGGGCGCGCAGCTCCTCGGTCAGCCCGGGCACGGTCTCGACGGCGGGCTCCAGGGCGGCGTACAGCCCGCACCACCAGCGCGGCTCCCGCTCCACGCCGTGCAGCCGCTCCGCCAGGCCGGCGGCGCCGACCCGGCCGACCCCGAGCTCGCCGAGCGCCACCGACTGCCGGGGCTCGACGGCGGCGAGCCGCCCGAACGCGGGATCGGCGGCGGCGAGCAGGGCGGGCAGGTCCGGGGCGCCGGGCAGGTCGAGCCATTCGGCGCGACGCGGCACGAGGTCTGCGGTTTCCGATGGGGCCCCGGGGGTCGCGGCGGGCAGCCAGGCGCCCTCGGCCAGGGCGTCGACGACGGCCGCGCGCAACCGGCCGTCGAGCTCGGAGAGCGGGAAACCGGGCGCGGGCACGAGGTCGAGCCGGCGCTCGGGAGCGACGGCCCGGACAAGGTCGAGGTAGGCCGCGGCGGCCGCGGCGAGCACCGCGTCCGCGGTGGGTCCGGTCCGGACGCGGCGCCGGTCCGGGTCCAACGGCAGGTCGGCGATCAGCCGGGCGGGCAGCCCGAGCCGCTCGACGGCGGCCGTCGGCGCGTGCAGGACCTCACCGGAGTCCGGGCCGAGCGGGGCGGGCTCGCCCAGGACGTCGACCGGCAGCGCCCAGCAGACCCCGCGCTCGCGGCGGTACCGCTCCTCCACCGCCGCGCCGGGCTCGGTCGTGACGCTGCTGCGGACCACGCGGAAGCGCCGGTCGCCGACGATCGTGATCCCGTCGACCTCCTCGCGCCGCAGCACCGTGGGCTCCCCGGCCGGCGGCGCGAGGACGACCTCGGCGAGGTCCGGCAACGCGAGCAGGAGGTCCGGGGCCGCGGCGCGGGCGCGTTCGAGCAGGTCGGCGGGGTCGAGGCCGGGGCGCACCGGGAGCCGGACCTCGGTGGCGTACCCGGCGGGCGGGCCCGGCTCGTCGGGCTCGACGGGCCAGACCAGGCGCAGCACGGGCACGTGCCCGCCGCGCCGGGTCAGCTCGGCGGCGGGGCCGGGCAGCTCGCGCACGGCGGCGGCGGTGTCGGCCGCGGAGAACTGCACGCCGGTGCCGGGCGCGATGGCCAGACGGGGAGCGTCGGAGACCGGGAGCACCGCCGCGAAGCCGACGCCGAAGCGCCCGGCCGCGCCGGGGTCGTCGCGTTTGGCGGAGGCGCGCAGCGAGGCGAGCGCCGCGACCCCGTCCGCATCGAGCGGGGCGCCGGTGTTCGCGACGCGCAGTTCCCCGGCGACCGCGGTGAGGTGCAGCCGGCCGGGCACACCGGCGGCGCGCGCGGCGTCGGCGGCGTTCTGGGCGAGCTCGACGAACCAGGTCTCGGCGTAGCCGCCGAGGACGAGGTCCTCCTCCGCGTTGGCGTCCTCGCGGAAGCGGGTCGGCGAGTCGGACCAGGCCGCGAGCAGCGCGGCGCGGAGCGGGGCCGTGCCGAACGGATCCGTGCCCACGAGATCCGCGGGGGCCTCGATCAGGAGGTCACGCCCTCGTCGGACCCGGGGGACGCGGGGGACGCGGCCTCGGCGGTGTCGGCGGTGTCGGCGGCGGCGGTGTCGGCAGCGGTCTCGGCGGTGGCGGCCTCACCAGCGGCCCCGACCACCTCGTCCGGCGCCGCGACCTCCTCCACCGCCTCGTCCGTGTCGGTCACGGCGGCGGTGGCGGCGGGTGCCTCGGCGGCGTCGGCGACCGCGGCGGGCGCGTCTGCGGCCGCGGGCGAGACGGCCTCCTGCGGCGTCTCCTCCTCCACGACCACCCCGGTGTCGGCGGCCTCGGCGGTCGCGGCCTCCGTGGCGGGCGCCTCGGCCGGTGCATCGGCGGCCGGCTCGGCCTCCGCCTCCGCCGGCGCCGCGGTGCCAGTGGAGATCCGCTCCAGGTCCACCCCGTCGTCGTAGACCAGCGCGGAGACGTGGACCGGCGAGCCCTGCTCCACCTTCAGCTCCGAGTGCGCGCCGCACCCGAACTCCACGGAGACGACCGAGCCGTCGGCCGGCGAGTACTCGTTGGCGCACGCCCCGAACCCGGCGCGCAGCGACCCGGCGAGCGGGGTGAAGAAACCGCAGGTCGCGCACACCTCGGTGGCCGCGCGGGCCATGTCGGAGCCCGGGCCGCGGACGTCCCGCCAGCGCTCGGCGGCCTCGAGCCGGCCCTCCCGGCTGAGCACGCGGGTGCGGCCGAGCCCGATCTCGACCGCGACCTCCTCGACGGCCGGGTCGTCCGACTGCACGTAGGCGGGGACGAGCCGGGAGTCCTCCGGCTCGGTCGGCAGCAGGTCGCCGGGACCGAGGTCGCCGGGGCGGACCCGCTCCTGCCACGGCACCCAGGCCGGCGCGACCATCGCCTCGTCGCCCGGGAGCAGCACGACCTCGCTGACGGTCACCGGCCCGTCCGCGAGGGCGGCGAGCGTGACCGACCAGTGCCAGCCGTGGTAGCCGGCGAGGTCGGCGGCGAAGTGGTGGCTCACCGAGACCTCGTCCTCGACCACGTACCCGAGGTACTCGCCGACCGCCGCCGCACCGGCGTGCTCGCCGATGTCCGCCGAGGCCTCCTCGACGGCGGCGGTGCGGGCGCGCTCGACTGCCCCGGCCAGCGGGCCGGGCACGGCGGGGGCGTCCGCGGGGCTGGTCTCGGGGTCGATCCCGGTGATCGCGCTCATCGGGTCGATTGTGCCACCCGGGCCGGGCGCGTCGGAGCGCCGTCCCTGCACCGTGCGGCAGGATCTCGGGCGATGCGACGGGTGCTGCTGGGACTGGTCGCGGCGGTCACCGCCGTGACGGCGGGCGTGGCCGCCTGCGCCGCCGCGACCCCGCCCGAGGCGCTCGGCTCCGCCGCGGCCGTCCGCCCGGTCGTACTCGCCGAGGTGCCGCACGACCCGACCGCCTTCACCCAGGGCCTGGAGCTCTCCCCCGACGACCCGGGAACGCTCTACGAGGGCACCGGCCTGGCCGGCCACTCCCAGCTCCGCGAGCTCGACGCCGCCACCGGCGCCGTGCGCCGGGCCGTCCCGCTGCCCGGCAGCCTGTTCGGCGAGGGGATCACCGTCGTCGGACCGTCGATCTGGCAGCTGACCTGGCAGGACGGGGTGGCGCTGGAGTGGGACCGGGCCACCTTCACGCTGCGGCGGCAGGTCCCGGTCGGGGGCGAGGGCTGGGGCCTCTGCGCCGAACCGGGCCGGCTCGTCCGCTCCGACGGCACCGACCGCCTGCGCTTCCACGACCCCGCGACCTTCGCCGAGACAGGTTCGGTCGCGGTCACGCTCGACGGCGCCCCCGTCACGGAGCTCAACGAGCTGGAGTGCGTCGGCGGCGCGGTGTGGGCGAACGTGTGGCGTACCGACCGGGTCGTCCGCATCGACCCGGCGACGGGCGCCGTGACGGCCGTCGTCGACGCGTCCGGGCTGCTCGACCCGGCCCGCCGGGCGGAGACGGACGTGCTCAACGGCATCGCCCACCTGAGCGGCGACGAGTACCTCCTCACGGGCAAGCTCTGGCCCGCCGCGTTCCGCGTCCGGCTACCCGGGTGACGTGACGCGATCACCGCAGCGGAGGGCCGCGCCGGCCCGGTCCGCCGGGCAGAATGAGGGCATGGCGCGCGATCACCGGACCGGTTGGTGGGGCGGGCGCGCGCGGCGCTGGGCCACCGCCGACGGCGCGCCCCACCAGCGTCCCGAGCCGGAGCCGGCGCCCGAGACGCCGCGACCGGAACCGCCGCCCTACGTCCCGACCGTCCGCCGCCGCTACCCGTGGCACGACGACCCGGACTACGACCCCACCGAGTACCGCCGCGAGCCCGAGGGGCCGACCCGGTTCGCCGAGTGGATCGAGCAGGCCCCGGCCGACGACCCCGCACCCACCCGCGCGCCCGGCACCGGGCACGGTGCCGCGCCCCCGCCCGGCACCGGGCACGGTGCCGCGCCCCCGCCCGACCCCGGCCCGGAGCAGCCCGGGGAGCAGGCCCCGCCCCCGCCCCGGATGCCGAAGAAGCTCACGGTCACCCGGGTCGCCGCGCTGCGCAGCCGCCAGCTCACGGGCGCGGCGGTGAACACGTTCCGCCGCGCGGCCACGGCCGACGGCGCCGACCGCTCCGGCCTCACCTCGCTGACCTACGCCTCGATGATGGACTACGCGGTCGACGCCGCCGTGGCCGTCGCGCTGGCCAACACCCTCTTCTTCGCCGCGGCCACGGCGGAGAGCAAGACCAACGTCGCGCTGTACCTGCTGATCACCGTGGCCCCGTTCGCCGTGGTCGCACCGGTGATCGGGCCGCTGCTCGACCGCCTGCAGCGCGGGCGGCGCGCCGCGCTGGCGGTGGCCATGCTCGGCCGCGCGGTGCTCGCCGTGGTCATGGCCCTGAACTACGACAACTGGATCCTCTACCCCGCCGCGCTCGGCGCGATGGTGCTCAGCAAGTCGTTCACCGTGCTCAAGGCCGCGGTCACGCCGCGCGTGCTGCCCGAGGGCATCACCCTGGCCACCACGAACTCCCGGCTGACCACGTTCGGCCTGATCGCCGGCGCCGTGTTCGGCGGCATCGCCAGCGGCGTCGCCTACCTGTTCGGCTCGCCCGGGGCGCTCTACTACACCGCCGCGCTCGGCGTGGTGGGCGCGCTGCTGTGCAGCCGGATCCCGCGCTGGGTCGAGGTCACCGCGGGCGAGGTACCGGCCCGGCTGCGGAGCACCCGCCGCCCGCGCCGCCGTCCCGTCGGACGCTCGGTCGTGGTCGCGCTGTGGGGCAACGGCGCCGCCCGCGTGGTGACCGGCTTCCTCACCCTGTTCGTGGCGTTCGTCGTCAAGGAGCAGGCGCAGGGCGACGCGGCGCAGCAGCTCTACCTGATCGGCATCATCGGCGCGGCGGCCGGCGTCGGGTCCTTCCTGGGCAACGGCGTGGGCTCGCGCATCCACTTCGGGCGGGCCGAGGCGATGGTCATCGGCTGCGTGTCGGCCGCCTGCGCCGCGGCCGCGGTGGCCGCCGTGCTGCCCGGCATCCTCACGGCCGCGATCGTGGGCCTGGTCGCCGCGACCGGGAGCGCGCTGGCGAAGGTCTGCCTCGACGCGGTGATCCAGCGCGACCTGCCCGAGGAGTCCCGGGCGTCGGCGTTCGGCCGCTCCGAGACCGTGCTGCAGCTGGCCTGGGTGTCCGGCGGCGCGCTCGGCGTGCTGCTCCCGCACAGCGGGTTCCGGCTGGGGTTCGCCGTGGTGGCCGCGGTGGTCGCCGTCGTCGGGATCCAGACGGCGCTCGTGTGGCGGGGGAGGACGCTGGTCCCGGGCCTGGGTCTGAAGGAGCCGCTGCCCGAGCGCAGGCCCGCCCCGTCGGAGGCCGCGTCCGGCGCTCCGTAGGCTGGTGGCGTGTCCCGGACCCGCCGGAGCCTGCTCGCCGCCCTCACGCTGACCACCGCCGTCGTGCTGGCCGGATGCGGGAGCGACGAGAAGCCGCAGGTCACGTGGGCCGCGGGTGCGGCCACGCAGTCGAGCGGGCCCGCGCAGTTCTGCGACCTCAAGATGAAGGACTGCAGCAACGACGAGGCCGCCCAGGCGCGGCTCGCCGTCCCGGCAGGGACGCCCGTCGAGGTGACCGTGCCGGAGGAGGTCTCCGAGGCGCCCTGGTCGGTGGTGTTCTCGTACACGGGCCCGGACGGGCAGCGCACGGACGGTCGCAGTCCCGTCTTCGCCCCGAACGCACGGACCAGCTACACGCTCACGCTGCCCGAGCCGGGCGACGTGCTCGGTACGGCCCAGGTGCAGCTGCTCGGCGCCGCACCCGTCGCCAACCCGGACACCGGCGAGCTGGACTACCCCGCGCGCGCGACCTGGGTGCTCGTCGCCCAGCAGTGAGCCTCCGCGCGACCGTGCGCCGAGTGCGTGTTCTGCCTCACCCTTACGGCCCTTCCTTCTGACTCCGCTCGGCCGCGTCCTGGACCGAACGGCGTATCCGCACACCTCCGTACAGCCTCACTCCGCCCAGGAGTCGTAACAGAGCCCGCTTACCGTCCGATGGGGATTCAGAGGGCTGAACCGGTTGAAACTGCACATACCGGACAGCCGAACCGAGCGACCCGGGGGGATTCGTGGCCGCGAGTACGCGTGCAGTGGTGGTGGGTGGAGCCGGCTTCATCGGCTCGTCGATCGTGGAGCGCCTGGCGTCGGGGGGCGCCGAGGTCCTCGTCGTCGACGACCTGAGCCGGGGGCGCCTGGAGAACCTGAAGGGCCCCGGCGCGAGCGCCGAGCTCGCCGAGATCGACATCCGGGACGCCGACGCGCTGCACCGGAGGATGGTGGCCTTCGGGCCCGAGGTCGTGTTCCACCTCGCCGCCCAGATCGACGTGCGGGCCTCCATGGCCGATCCGGCCGAGGACGCCTGGCGCAACGTCGTCGGCTCGGTCAACGTCTTCTCCGCCGCCCACGCGGCCGGCGCCCGGCGGGTGGTCAACACCTCGACCGGCGGCGCCATCTACGGCCCCGACGCCCCGGTGCCGACGCCCGAGACCGCCCCGACCGAGCCGCTGTCCGCCTACGGGCTGAGCAAGCGCACCGTCGAGACCTACGCCGACTGGTTCCGCCGCGCCAAGGGCCTCGACGTCGTGACGCTGCGGTACGGCAACGTCTACGGCGAGCGCCAGGACCCGAAGGGCGACGCGGGCGTGATCGCGATCTTCTGCGACGCGGTCCTTGCCGGCACGCGTCCGACGGTCTTCGGCGACGGCTCGCAGACCCGCGACTTCGTCTACGTCGGCGACGTCGCCCGCGCCAACCTGGCCGCGGCCGAGGCCGAGGGCCCGCTGCGGCCGGTCTACAACGTCGGCACCGGGCGCGAGGTGAGCATCCGCGAGCTGATCGCGACGGTCGCTCGCGCCGCGGGCGCGGACCCCGCGCTCGCCGAGCCGGTCCTCGCCCCGACCCGCGCCGGCGAGGTCCAGCGCAGCTGCCTCGACGTCCGGGAGGCCCGGCGCGATCTCGGCCTGCCGGAGCCGACGGCCCTCGAGGAGGGCCTGCGCCGCACCCTCGACTGGATGCGGAGCCTGTAGACCGGTGTTCCTCGCAGTGACGCGGCGGCCGCTCGGCCTCGCCGCCTCCGTCGTGCTGCTCGTGACCGCCCTGCTGCTCGCGGGCACGGGCCCGGCCTCCGCACGGCCTCCGGCCGCCGGCGCCCGGATCGACCTGCAGGTCCTCGTCGTCACGAACGGGTCGCGGGAGGTCGAGGCCTTCCACGACGCGCTCGACACCACCGGCGTGCCGGTGCAGGTCGTCGACCTGGCCGATCCCGCACGCCCGCGGATCGACGCGGCCTTCCTGGCCGACCGGGCCGACGGCCGGGCGCGCGCCAAGTTCCAGGGCGTCGTGCTGCCCGGCCCCGCACCGAAGGAGCTGTCCGCGGCGGAGCTCGCCGCGCTGCACGCCTTCGAGCGCCGCTTCGACGTCCGGCAGATCTCCGCGCTCGCGGCGGGCGGTCCGGCCGCCGGCACCGACGAGCCGGCCTTCCGCGGTGCGCTCGACGGCCTGTCCGGCCGGATCGGTGCCGACGCCCTCGGCGCCGAGTTCGGCTACGCCCGCGGTCCCGTCCCGTTCGAGGACCCGAGCCCGCACCCGGACAGCTGGGCCGAGGCGGCCCGGTCGCTCCCGGGCGTCCGGCCGCTGGTCACCGTCGACGCGCCCGGCGCCCCGCGCGGGCTCACCGTGGCGGGGATCCGCAGCGACGGCGGCCGCGAGGAGCTGGTCCTGACCGTCGGCTACGGGGCGGACTCCTCCCAGTTCCAGGTGCTCGCGCCGGGCATGGTCCGGTGGCTCACCCGCGGCGTGCACCTCGGTCTCGAGCGGGCCTGGTTCGCGGTGCACATCGACGACGTGCTGATGCCCAACGCGCGCTGGGTCCCCGAGGCGAACTGCACCGCCGGCTCGGACTGCCCGCCGGAGGTCGGCCCGCGCCCACTGATCCGGATGACCGCCGACGACGTCGCCTTCGCCGTGGACTGGCAGCGCCGGCACGGCTTCCGCATGGACATGGCCTACAACGGCAGCGGCAGCGTCGCGGCCGCCCCCGGCGCCGCGGACCCGCTCACCGACGCGCTCGTCGCCGCCAAGGGCGAGTTCGGCTGGATCAACCACACCTGGTCGCACCTGTACCTCGGGTGCATCCGGGACTTCTCCGTCACCCCGTGGGAGTGCGACGAGGTGCCGCTGTTCGGCTGGACCCGGTTCGTCGGCGAGCGCACGATCGCCGACGAGATCCGGCTCAACATCGACTTCGCCCGGCGGCACGGCCTGCCGATCGACGAGGCCGAGCTGGTCACCGGCGAGCACGGCGGGCTCGCGAAGCCGCCGCGCATGCCGGAGGACAACCCGAACCTCGCCGACGCGCTCGACGGCACCGGCGTCCTCACCCTGGCCTCCGACGCCTCGTCGGAGCCGGACCAGCGGATGGTCGGCGGCGCGAACACCGTGCCGCGGCACCCGATCAACCTGGACTTCAACACGGCCACCGAGGCCGAGACCGTCGACCAGTACAACTTCATCTCCACCTCCCTGGCCGACGGCGGCGACGGGACCTGCGAGGCCGACGGCAGCTGCATCACCCCGGCCGACCCCGTCACCGGGTTCCGGGACGTCGTGGTGCCGGCCGAGGCCGACCTCGCGCTGCGGCACGCCATGGCCAACGACCCGCGCCCGCACTACGTCCACCAGCCGCAGCTCACCGAGGACCGCACGCTCTACCCGATCCTCGAGCGCGTCCTCGGCGACTACCGCGCGCTGTTCACCGAGGACCGGCCGCTGCTGGTCCCGACGATGACCGCGACCCGGGACGTGCTGAACGGCCGGGCGGCCTTCGCCCGCGCCGTCGGCGAGGGCCGCGTCGACGCCTACGTGGTCGACGGCGTGGTCCACGTGACCACGGACGGCCACGTGGACGTGCCGCTGACCGCCCCGCCCGGCACCCGCGTCGAGGGCGCCGGGGAGTTCGGCGACGCCTACGGCACGGTCCGCTCCGGCTGGTTCGCCGTGGACGGCCCCCGGACCCTCACCCTGCCCACCACGACCGAGGAACAGCGATGAAGGTCTCCCTCGTCACCGAAGGCACCTACCCGATCCAGTCCGGCGGCGTGAGCGGCTGGTGCGAGCAGCTGATCCGCGGCCTGCCGGAGGTCTCGTTCGAGGTCGTCGCCCTGTCCGGGTCGGGGCGCGAGCCCGCCGTCTTCACCGTGCCGGACAACGTGACGGCGGTGCAGCGGATCGGCCTGTGGGCGCCGCCGCCGCGCGACCGGCGGGTGCCGCGGGCGGTCGGGTCGCGCTTCGCGATCGCCTACGAGGAGCTGCTCGAGGCGATGCTGGGCGACGGCCCGCACTCCGCGGCCGGCTTCGAGTCCGCCGTGCGCGCCCTTCACGCGCTCGCCGCGGAGACGCCGCTCGTCCCCCTGCTGCGCGGGCAGCGGGCCGTCGACCTGTTCGTCGACGTGTGGGCCCGGCACCGCACCGGGGACGACGAGGCGCTCTCGGTCGGCGACGCCCTCGCCGTCACCGAGCTGATGGAGCACTTCCTGCGCCCGCTGGGCATGCCGGTCCTGCGGACCGATCTCGTCCACGCGACGGCCAACGGGCCGGGTGCGCTGATGGGGCTGCTCGCGAAGTGGGCGCACGGCACCCCGGTGCTGCTCTCCGAGCACGGCGTCTACCTGCGGGAACGGATGCTGGCGATCCGGCGCAGCGGGGACTCCCGCGCCGCCCGCGCCGCCCAGATCCGGTTCTTCCTGCGGCTCACCGAGCTCTGCTACCGGCACGCCGACCTCGTCGCCCCGGTCTCCGGGTTCAACGGCCGGTGGGCCCGACGGGGCGGTGCGGCGCCGGAGCGGGTCCGCACGATGCACAACGGCGTGGACCCCGCGGCCCTGCCGCTGCTGACCGAGGAGCCCGCCGAGCCGACGATCGCGTTCGTGGGGCGGATCGACCCGCTCAAGGACATCGAGCTGCTGGTCACGGCGTTCGCGCAGGTCCGGCGGGCGATCCCGGCGGCGCGGCTGCGGCTGTTCGGCGGCGTCCCGGCCGGCAACGAGGACTACGCGCGGCGCTGCGAGGCCCGCGTCTCCGAGCTCGGGCTCGGTGACGCGGTGACCTTCGAGGGCCCGATCTCGCCGGTGACCGAGGCGTTCCGGCGCGGGCACCTCGTGGTGCTGTCCAGCAGGTCCGAGGGGCTGCCGCTCACGATCATCGAGGCGGCCATGTCCGGTCGCGCGACGGTGGCGACGGACGTCGGCGGGATGGCCGAGGCGGTCGGCGACGGCGGGCTCGTCGTCCCGGCCGGCGACGCGCCCGCCTTCGCCGCCGCGTGCATCCGGCTGCTGCGCGACCACGAGCTCCGCCACGAGCTCGCCGGCCGCGGCCGCCGGCGGGCGCTGGAGCTGTTCACCCTGGAGCGGTTCGCGGAGAACTTCCGGTCCGTCTACGTCTCGCTCACGCAGCGCCGCCCGCTCCCGGCCCACACCGGCGCGCCGAGCGTGGAGCTGCCCGTGCCGGCGGGGGCCCTCGCGCCCGCGGTGTCGGTGCGGCCGGCCGCGCGGCTCTCGGAGCGCTCGCCCGTCGGGCCGGCCGAGCCGGTCGAGGTCCCGACCGGCCGGATCGAGGCGGTCCCTGCCGCGACGTCGGCCCCGGCGTCGGCCCCCGTGCCGAACGAGCCGATCGAGGTGCCCACCTCCCGGATCACCGCGGTCGCGGCCGCCCAGGAGGAGCCTGTGGAGGTCCCGACTTCACGGATCACCGCCGTGGCCGAGTCGCTCGACCCGCCGACCGCCCGGATGGCGCGGGTCCCGGAGCCGCTCGACCCGCCGACGTCGCGGATCGCCCCGGTCGCGCCCCGCACCCGGATCCCCGCGCAGGCGCAGCGCCCGGCGGGGAAGCCGCGCGGGCCGGTGCGCCCGCCGGCGCCCCGGTCCTCGGAGGAGCGGGTGCGGGTGGGTGAGGCCGGATGAGCCGCGCGCCTCACGCCCCCGGCCCGCGCCGCCCCGCGCTCTCGCCCGAGCTCGCGGACGCCGCGACCACCTCGACGCACCCCGCCGAGGTCGCCGTGACGCTGGAGAGCGTCGGGATCAACGACCGGGTGGCCCGGGAGCGCTTCGGCGCCCGGGACGTCTTCGCCCTCGCCGGGTACGCCGGCGCCGCCACCGCGGGCCGCCCGCGGACCGAGCCGCTCGCGGACCCGCCGCCCGCCCCGGCGCTGCCGCACGGCCCCGGGTCCAGCCCCTGGTTCCACCTCCGCGGGCTGCTCTACGCGATCCCGGCGCTGGTCGCGCTGTCGCTGCTCCCGGCCGGCGACCACGTCGAGTCCGGGCTCCTCATCGGCGGCCTCGCGCTCAGCTGGGCGCTCGGCTACGGCGTCAGCTACGTCGCCTGGTCCTACCTGGGCGCGCTCGACGTCCCCGCCGCCCGCCGCTTCCTCCGCCGCGCGATCGCCGCCGGCGCCGCCCTGGCCACCGTGGTCGCCGTCGTCGCCGTGTTCGGGTCGCTGGTCTGGACGATGACCATGCAGGTCACGCTCGGGACGGTGGCGCTGCTCGTCGGGCAGACGGTGTACCTGCTCTCCGCCGCCACCCTGCTGATGACCGGCAACGAGGCGCGACTGCTGATCGCCCTCGCGCCGGCGGCCCTGGGCGCACTGATCAACGCGGTCGACGGCGAGATCGCGGCCCCGATCGCCGGCCCGAGCGAGCCCGGCCGCGGCTGGGAGCTCGGCTGGCTGGCCGCGACCGTGCTGCTGGCGCTGGTGTTCGCGGTGCTGGCCACCCGCGGGGCGGCGCGGCCCCGGCAGCCGCTCCCGCGCACCACCTTCGTCAGCGCCGTGCTGCAGGTCGCGTACGGGCTGATGATCGCGGTGCTGGTGCTGTACCCGGCGCTGTTCGAGCTCGCGGTCAGCAACTACGACTCGCTGCCGCTGTCGGTCACCCTCGCCGCGCTGCCGCTGGTGCTCGGCATGGGCGTGGCGGAGACGCTGCTGCACGACCACCGCGCCCTCGCCGCGCGGCTGCTCGCCGGGTCCCGGACCACGGCGGAGTTCGCCCGCCGGATGCGCCGGGCCATGCTGCGCGCCCACCTGCAGTTCACCGCGGCGCTCGCCGCGATCACCGTGGCGCTGGGCGGGCTCAGCGCTGCCCTGTTCGACCTCGACGACATCCGCTACGTCGTCCTCGGCGTCGACTACCTGATCCTGGGCACGGCGGTCTTCTCCGGGATGGTCCTCAACCTGCTCGGCCGGATCGAGACGGTGCTGAGGACGACGGGCGCGGCGGTCGCGGCGCTGCTCGCCTTCCAGCTCGTCGCCGACCACGACGTCGACGACGTCACGGCCGTCACCTGGCAGGGCGCCGTCGCGACGGTCCTGCTGGTCGTGCACGCCGTGCTGGTCCGGCGGCACGCGGGCACCCCGGTCCACCACCGATGAGCGACGGCGTTCCCGCCTACTTCCACCCCGACCGGGAGGCGGCGGACTGGGCCGGGCTGACGGCGGCGGCGCGGGCCGGCGCCGTCGGGATCGTGGTGGTCAACCCGGCGTCGGGCGTCGGCACCGGGACGGACCCGGCGTACCGGCGGGCCTGCGCCGACCTCGCGGAGATCCCGGGCATGGTCGTGGCCGGGTACGTCGACACGGCGTACGGCGCCCGGCCCGCCGGTGAGATCGTCGCCGAGGCACGCGCCTACGCGCAGCGGTACGGCATCCGCGGCGTCTTCGCCGACCAGGTGCCGTCCGGCCGCGACCACCTGGCCGCCTACGCCGCGCTCGCGGCCGACCTGCGCACCGCCGGACTCGGGCCGCTGCTGTTCAACCCCGGGGTGCGCCCGGACGAGGGGTACCTGGAGATCGCCGACGTCGTCGTGACCTTCGAGGGGTCGTGGGAGACCTACCGCGCCGAGCGGCCCGTCGAGCGCCGGACCGGCCGGGCCCGGACGTGGCACCTGGTGCACGGAACCCCCGCAGGGATGATCGAGGCCACCCGTTCGTGGATGGTCCACGCCGGCGTCGACCACGGGTACGTCACGGACCGTAGGCTCCCGAACCCGTGGGACGGGATGCCGCGCACGACCGGATCGGCGGTCGTCGCGTGAACGCTCCCGGACGGGAGGGGGCGGCGCTGGTGCGGATGCTGCGCAGGCTCGCCGGCGTCGCGGCCTCGATCGCGGTGTCGGCGGCGTGCTCGATCGGGTCGGGGCCCACCCCGGAGGCGACCCCCGAGTCGGCGTCGGAGCCGGGGACGGGCGGCGACACCCGCTGGCAGTACCAGCTGCAGGGCGCCGTCGACACGTCCGTGCCGGCCAGGACCTTCGTCATCGACCTGTTCGACACCCCGGAGTCGGTCGTCGAGGAGCTGAAGGCCGGCGGGCGGACCGTGATCTGCTACGTCAACGTCGGGGCGTCGGAGGACTGGCGCGCCGACTCCGCCGCCCTGCCCGCCGAGGTCCGCGGCACCGAGCTCGCGGACTGGCCGGGCGAGTTCTGGTACGACGTCCGCCGCGCCGACCTGCTCGAACCGTTCCTCGCCAGCCGGTTCGACCTGTGCCGGGAGAAGGGCTTCGACGGCGTCGAGGCCGACAACGTCGACGGCTGGACCAACGACTCGGGCTTCGACCTGACCGCGGAGGACCAGCTGGCCTACAACCGGCTCGTCGCGCGGCTGGCGCACGAACGGTCGCTGACGATCGGGCTGAAGAACGACCTCGACCAGGTCGCCGAGCTGGAGCCGGACTTCGACTTCGCCGTCAACGAGCAGTGCGCCCAGTACGACGAGTGCGACAAGCTCGAGCCGTTCGTCCGGGCCGGGAAGCCGGTCCTGCACGTGGAGTACGGCCTGGGCACCGGCGCCTTCTGCGCCGAGACCACGGGGATGGGGTTCGAGTCGATCCGCAAGCCCCGCGAACTCACCGTTCCCCGAGAGCCCTGTCCCTGATGCCACTGCCCCTGATGCCACTGCCCCTGACGCCGAACGTCTGTTAAGCAGAGGGCATGTACACCCTCTACGCGTTCTGGTCGGCACCGCAGCCGGAGGACGAGGCGGCCTTCGAGGACTACTACGCGGCCACCCACGTGCCGCGCGCCTCCGCCGTCCCCCACCTGTCCTCGATCGTCACGACGCGCACCGCGGACGGGTTGGAGGGCGGCGAGCCCGCCACCTACCGGATCGCGATCATGAGCTTCCCGGACCGGGAGGCGTACGAGGAGAGCACGAAGTCCCCGGAGTGGGCCGCGATGCGGCAGTGCGCCGGCGACATCATCGAACGGTTCGGGGTGAGCCTCACCGTGTCGCTCGGCGAGCCCGTGGAGGGCACGCCGGGCTGAGCGCTCCTCGCCCGTGTGCGGGGAGTGGTGCCGGAGCACCACTCCCTGCCCACGGCGCTCAGCCGGCTCAGCCGGCTCAGCCGTCCAGGTCGCGGGCCACGGCCCGCACCACCTCGGCCGCGAGCTTGCACGTCTTGCGGTCGGGGTAGCGGCCGCGGCGCAGGTCCGGCTGCACCCGCGAGTCCAGCAGCTTGATCATGTCCTCGATGAGGCCGTGCAGCTCCTCGGCCGGGCGGCGCTTGGCCTCGACCACCGAGTGCTGCGACTCGACCAGGCGCACGGACAGCGCCTGCGGGCCGCGCCGGCCCTCCGCCATGCCGAACTCGACCCGCTGCCCGGCCTTGAGCGCGTCGACGCCCGCAGGCAGCGAGGCCTTCCGGACGTAGACGTCCTCGCCCCCGTCCTGGGAGAGGAAACCGAAGCCCTTCTCGGCGTCGTACCACTTGACCCTGCCGGTCGGCACCCTGCTCACCCGTTCCTCGTTCGGTACCGCACAATCCCCGCCGTACGCCCCGCGCACGACGAACGCGCCCCGGGTTCCCTGGTCCGCCGCACACGGGTGGTGGGCTCGCCGAGCGACACCGGGACGCGCTGTCCCCAGCCTAGTCGCGCGAACCGGCCCGCGCACCGTCGTTCGGCGCCCGCCCTGTGAGTGCCGATAGTCGCTCTGGCGATCATCGCCACTCACGAGCGGTCAGGCGTTGCGGACGGACGCCGCCTCGTGGAGGTCGAGGATGCCGACGGACTTCTCCCGCATCTCGACCTTGCGGACCTTGCCGGTCACGGTCATCGGGAACTCGTCGACCACCAGCACGTAGCGC
>NZ_BSFQ01000041.1 GCF_027922425.1 Pseudonocardia halophobica
CCCATGACCGAGGGGCCAGTCAGACGGAGAGCCACACCCGCCGCTGTCGACCACCAACCCACCATCACCGGGCCGGTAGCGCCACCTTCACAGTCAGTCCGTGAACCTTGGGGCCCGCTTCTCGAAGGACGCGGTCACGGCCTCCACCTGGTTGGGGCTGCCGATGAGCGCGCCGATCTCGGTCTGCTCCGCGGCGAGCTGGGTGGCGGCGTCGACCCGGCCGGAGCTCTCCAGCAGGCGCTTGGCCGCGCGGACCGCGTGCGGGTTGCGCCCCGCGATCTCCCGGGCCAGCTCGAGGGCCGCCTTCCGGGGGTCGGGGTCGACCCGCGTGGCGAGGCCGAGCGCGACCGCCTCCTCGCCCCGCACCTTACGGCCCGTGAACGTCAGCTCCTTGGCGACGTCGCGGCCCACGAGCTCGGGCAGCACCTGCGTGCCGGTCATGTCCGGGATCAGGCCCCACTTGACCTCGAGCACGGACAGCGACGCGTCGGGCGCGACGATCCTGATGTCCGCGCCGAGCGCGACCTGCAGCCCGCCGCCCAGCGCGTTGCCGGTGATCGCCGCGATGACCGGGACCGGCACCTGCGCCCAGACGGACGCCGCCCGCTGCCCGGTGGCCTTGGCGGGCCCGTCGCCGGGCGGGAGGTCGGCGGTGGCGGAGAGCCGCTGCCCGTCCCGCATTGCCTGGAAGGACCCGAAGTCGAGGCCGGCGCAGAAGTCCGGCCCTTCGCCGGACAGCACGACGGCTCGCAGCCCGGGCTCGGTCCGCAGCCGCTCGCCGGTGGTGACGAGGGCGGCGAACATCGCCGGGTCGAGGGCGTTGCGCTTCTCCGGCCGGGCCAGCCGGACGTCGGCCACCCCGTCCGTGATCTCGACGGTGACCCGCTGCGCGGACGTGTCGGACACCTCGGTCAACTCCTACCTCCCCGTGAACCGGGCCGGCCGCCGCTCCAGGAACGACGCGACCCCCTCGGCATGATCCTCCGACGCGAAGCACTCGGCGAGCGCCTCCCGCGTCGCGGCGACGTGGTCGGCCATCCCGATCCCGGCGCCGTCGAGCACGAGCTTCTTGGTCCGGGCCAGCGCGAAGGGCGACGCCGTCGCGATCTTCACCGCCAGCGCCCGCGCCGCGTCCGGAAGCTCCTCGGGCGCGTGCGACGACACCGCGAACCCCAGCGCCACGGCCTCGTCCGCACCGAGGTCGTCCCCGGTGTAGAGCAGCCGCAGGGCCGCGGGCGTGCCGATCTGGCGCGGCAGCAGCCAGGATCCCGCGCCCGTGTCGGAGACGAGCCCGCGGTGCACGAAGTTCCACCGGAACCGCGCCCTGGTGGAGACGAGCCGCAGGTCGGCCTGCGTGGCGAACTCCGCGCCCATGCCGACGGCCATCCCGTCGACTGCGCAGAGCACGGGCTTCGGGCACTCCATCAGGGCCGGGATCTCCCGCGAGCGGACGGCGCCGCGCTCGTCGGGCGAGCGACCTGCCAGATCGGCCAGGTCGATCCCCGCGCAGAAACTGCCCGGCACCCCTGTGACGAGCAGCACTGCGACCTCGGGGTCGTGGCCGGCCTCGTCGATCCGCGCCGTGAACTCCTCCAGCATGGCGTACGTCATGGCCCCGCGTTTCGCGGGCCTGTCGATCGTCAGTGTGGCGACGCGCTCCGCCACCTCGTACCGGATCTCCTGCATCCGACCCCTTCCCTCGGCGCCCGTGCCGATGCATCCTAGCTGAACGATCGTTAAGGAGGGCCCGTGGATTTCGCACTGCCGGTGGAGCTGACCCAGAAGCTCGACGAGCTCGACGCGTTCATCGAGCGGGAGATCGTCCCGCTGCAGGCGCAGGACGACAACGAGCGGTTCTTCGACCACCGCAGGGAGTGGGCGCGGACCGACTTCGAGGCCGGTGGCACCCCGCGCCGGGAGTGGGAGGAGCTGCTGCGCGAGATGCGCCGCCGCGCCGACGCCGCCGGCTGGCTGCGCTACGCCCTGCCCAAGGAGGTGGGCGGGCAGGACGGCAGCAACTTCGACATGGCCGTGATCCGCGAGCATCTCGCGCGCAAGGGCCTGGGGCTGCACAACGACCTGCAGAACGAGTCGAGCGTGGTGGGGAACTTCCCGTTCGCGCACATGCTGCTGGGCTTCGCCACCCCCGAGCAGCTCGACGAGTACATGGAGCCGATGCTCACCGGGCAGGCCCGGATCGGGTTCGGGCTCACCGAGCCCGACCACGGCTCCGACGCGACCTGGATGGAGACCCGCGCGGTCCGCGACGGCGACGACTGGATCATCAACGGCGCCAAGCGGTGGAACTCCGGGATGCACTCGGCCACCCACGACGTCGTGTTCGCCCGCACCAGCGGCAAGGACGGCGACGCCCGCGGGATCACCGCGTTCTTCGTCCCGACCGACAGCCCGGGGTTCTCGGTGGACTTCCACTGGTGGACGCTGAACATGCCCACCGACCACGCCGAGGTCACCATCACCGACGTCCGGGTGCCGAACTCGGCGATCTTCGGCGAGGAGGGCATGGGCCTGGCGGTGGCGCAGACCTTCGTGCACGAGAACCGGATCCGCCAGGCCGCCTCCGGGGTCGGCGCGGGCCAGTTCTGCATCGACCGCGCCGTGGCCTACGCCCGCGAGCGGGTCACGTTCGGGGCGCCGCTGGCCACTCGGCAGGCCATCCAGTGGCCGCTGGTGGAGCTGCAGACCGAGGCCGAGATGCTGCGCGGGCTGGTCCGCAAGACCGCCTGGGAGCTCGACCGGGTGCCGCACATGGAGATCAGCGACAAGGTCTCGATGTGCAACTACCGGGCCAACCGGTTCGTCTGCGAGGCCGCCGACCGGGCCATGCAGGTCCACGGCGGCCTCGGCTACTCCCGGCACACCCCGTTCGAGCACATCTACCGCCACCACCGCCGCTACCGGATCACCGAGGGCGCCGAGGAGATCCAGATGCGCAAGGTCGCCGGCTACCTCTTCGGCTTCGCCGGGCCCAACAAGGTGCGCTGATGACACGGGACTTCAGGGAGCTGGGCAAGCGCCTGTCGAACTGGGGGAGATGGGACCGCGACGGCGTCCGCGACCAGCGCGGCACCACCAACCTCCTCACGCCCGAGCGGGTCGCCGCGGCGGCCGGGCTCGTGCGTGACGGGCGGATCTTCGACCTCGGCATCCCCTTCGGCCGCGGGGGCCCGCAGCCGGGCGGGGGCCGGATCAACCCGATGATCCTGGTGTCGGAGACGGGCGCGGACCAGAACTACCCGGGCGCCTTCCACTACGCCGACGACTACGTGTTCATGCCGCTGCAGAGCGCCTCGCAGTGGGACGGGCTGGCCCACGTCTTCTACGACGACCAGCTCTACAACGGGTTCCCCGCCTCGTCGGTCAGCCCGCACGGCACCACCGCCAACTCGATCGAGCACCAGGCCAAGGGGATCGCGGGACGCGGTGTGCTGGTCGACGTCGCCCGGCAGCGCGGCGTCGAGTGGCTGGAGGCGGGCGAGGTGATCACCCCGGCCGAGCTCGAGGCGGCGATGGCCGCCCAGGGCGTCGCGCTGCAGGGCGGGGACATCCTGCTCGTGCGCACCGGCTGGCGGCGGAAGTTCCTCGTGGAGGCCGACGCCGCCGCGTTCATGGCCGGCGAGCCCGGGCTCGGCCTGGACTGCTGCGAGTGGCTGCACGAGCACGAGGTCGCCGCGGTCTGCTCGGACAACTGGGCGATCGAGGTGCTCCCGGGCGAGCTGCCCGACGAGCAGCTGCCGGTGCACATGGTGCTGATCCGCGACATGGGCATGACGCTCGGCGAGATCCTCGACTTCGAGGAGCTCTCCGCGGACTGCGCCGAGGACGGCCGGTACGACTTCTTCCTCACCGCACCGCCCATCAAGTTCCAGCGGGCCCTGGGCTCGCCCATCAACCCGTTGGCGATCAAGTGACGCGCGCGGACCTCCTGCGGCGCAGCCCGGTAGCCTTCCCGGAACCGTCCGGGGCCCCGGACGGACCGGTGAGCTGGGGAGGGATCGATGGCGCGAGCACACCAGCCCGCCACGCGGCCCCCGAACGCGCCGCCGGGCGACGCGGCGATCCTCGAGGCGTCGATCGCGACCATGGCCGAGCACGGCTACCACGGGACGTCGGTGCGGGACATCGCGCTGCGGGCCGGGCTGAGCCCCGCCGCGCTGTACCACCACTTCCCATCGAAGCAGGCCGTCCTCGCGATGATCATGGAGCGCGGGATCGAGGCGCTGCTGACCCGGACCCGCGAGGCGCTGGAGCGGGCCGGGGACGAGCCGGCCGACCAGCTCAGGGCGCTGGTCGAGGTGCAGGTGCTGTTCCACCTCGAGGACCAGCGCGGCACCCTGCTGGGCACCAGCGAGCTGCGGGCCCTGGAGGAGCCGGTGCGCACCCCGCACCTGGCCAAGCGGCACGCGCAGCAGCGGATGTTCGACGAGGTGGTGGCCCGGGGGGTCGAGCTCGGGGCCTTCCGCACGCCGCTGCCCAACGAGGCGTCGCGGGCGATCGTCGTGATGTGCACGGGGGTCGCGAGCTGGTTCTCGCCGGAGGGGCCCGCCTCGCCGGAGGAGATGGTGGGCCGCTACCAGCGCCTGGCGTTGGACATGGTCGACGCCGTGGACCCCGGTCCCTGGGACCGCCCGCCCGCCTGACGCGTGGGGGTGCGGCATGACCGCCGCCGCGGAGACCCGCAGGCCGACCGGCGACCCCGCCGACCCGGCCGTGCTCGCGGAGCTGCTCTCCGTCCGGCTGACCGAAGTCCTCGACGGCCCGGTCGAGGTCGTCGGGCTGCACCGGCTGACGGGCGGCGCGAGCCGCGAGACCTGGTCGTTCGGCGCCCGGACCGACGCGGGCACGCAGCGGCTGGTGCTGCGCCGCGACCCGCCCGGGCCGGGCCGGCCGGACGGCATGGCGCTCGAGGCGCGGGCGATCGCGGCCGCGGAGCGGGCCGGCGTACCGGTGCCGCCGCTGGTCGACCACGGCACGGACCCCGCCGTCGTCGGGGCGCCGTACCTGGTCACCCGGCACGTCGACGGGGAGACGCTCGCCCGCCGGCTGCTGCGCGACCCGGAGTACGCGCAGGTCCGCGGCACCCTGGCCACCGAGCTGGGCCGCGCGGTCGCGCGGGTGCACGCGATCCCGCCGGCCGACGTCCCGGGGCTGGAGCGCCGGGACCCGCTGGAGCACCTGCGGCAGACCTACGACGAGCTGGGCGAGCCGCTGCCGTCGATCGAGATCGCGCTGCACTGGCTGGAGAAGCACCGCCCCGCCGAGGTCCCCGAGTCGGTCGTCCACGGCGACTTCCGCAACGGGAACATGATCGTCGCGACGGACGGGCTGAAGGCCGTTCTGGACTGGGAGGTCGTGCACCTCGGCGACCCCCGCGAGGACCTCGGCTGGCTTTGCGTGAAGTGCTGGCGGTTCGGCGCCGCGCCCGCGGTGGGCGGGTTCGGCCCGCTCGACCAGCTGCTCGACGGGTACGCCGAGGTCGCCGGGCACCGCCCGGATCCCGAGGCGGTGCGCTGGTGGCAGGTGTTCGGTACCGCGCGCTGGGCCGTCGGCTGCCGCGGCATGGCCGAGCGGCACCTCTCGGGCGCCGTTCCGTCCGTGGAGCTGGCCGCGATCGGGCGGCGGGTGTGCGAGCAGGAGCACGACCTGTTCCTGGCGCTGGGCCTCCCGGTCGGGGACGTGCCGGAGACCCCCGAGGCCCCGCCGTCGGACCTGCACGGCCGGCCCACGAGCCGCGAGCTGCTCGACGCGGTCGCGCTCTACCTGCGCGAGGACGTCATGCCCGGGACGCAGGGCCGGCTGAGCTTCAACGCCCGGGTCGCGGCCAACGTCGTCGACACCGTCGCGCGGGAGCTCGCCCTCGGGCCGGAGCAGGAGCGCCGGCACCGCGAGCGGCTCGCCCGCTTCGGCCGCGCCGACCAGGCCGACCTCGCCGCCGCGATCCGCGCCGGCGTCGTCGACCCGGAGGATCCGGCGCTGCTCGCGGCGGTCCGGGCGGGGATCACCGACCGGCTCCTCGTGGCCAACCCGAAGTACCTGGCCCACCCGGGCGAGTGATCCGGCAGTTCCGGCCCGTGCAGTTCTGACCCCCTGCAGTTCCCACCCCGTGCGAAGGAGCACGAATGCGGATCGGCGACATGCTGTCCTTCACGGCCGCGCGGCGCGCGGACGAACCGGCCCTCCTCTTCGAGGACCGCTCCTGGACGTTCGCGGAGCTGGACCGCGACGTCCGCAGGCTGGCGAACGGGCTCACCCGGTACGCCGCCCCCGGGGACCGCATCGCGATCCTCACCGAGAACAACCCGGAGTACATCCAGGCCTACTACGGCGTCCCGGCCGCGGGGATGGCGCTGGTGTTCCTCAACTACCGGCTCAGCCCGCGCGAGGTCGCCCTCAACCTGGACGACTCCACGCCGACGATGCTCATCACCGAGCAGAAGTACCTGGAGACGGCCCGGCAGGCGATGGCGGACGTGCCGTCGATCCGGAGCGTCGTGTGCGTGGACGGACCTGCGGACGGGGCGCTGACCTGGGAGGACCTCCTCGGCGACCCGGTGGAACCCCCCGCGGTCGACGAGGACTCCCCGGCCTGGTTGATCTACACCTCCGGCACCACCGGCCGGGCCAAGGGCGCGGTGCTGAGCCACCGCAACGTCGTCGCGGCCGTCATGAACTCGTTGATCAGCTGGGAGCACGACCACGACCCCGGGGTGTCGCTGATGCCGTGGCCGCTGTGCCACATCGCGGGCTACGGCGTGCCGATGGCCCACGTCAAGGGCGACTCGATGGTCCTGCTGCGCCGCTACGACGCCGTCGGGTTCCTGGAGGCCGTGCAGACCCACCGGGTCCGCCAGACCTCCGTGGCGCCGACGATGCTCGCGATGCTGCTGCGCCATCCCCGCTTCCGGGAGTTCGACGTCTCGTCGCTGCGGCGGATCAGCTACGGCTCGGCACCGATGCCGGCCGCCGTGCTGCGCGAGGCGATGGCCGCGTTCCCGGACGTCAGGTGGCAGACCGGGTTCGGCATGACCGAGCTGGCGGGCAACGTCGTCGTGCACGGCTCCGCCGACCACGTGCGGGCGCTGGAGTCCGACGAGTCCCTGCTCACCAGCGTCGGGAAGCCGCAGTGGCTGTCGTCCGTGCGGATCGTCGACGCCGACGGCAACGACACCGCGGACGACGAGGTCGGCGAGCTGCTGATCCGCGGCGACCAGGTCTGCACCGGGTACTGGAACCGGCCCGAGGCGACGGCGGAGGCCAATCGCGACGGCTGGTTCCACAGCGGCGACCTGGCCCGGCGGGACGCCCGCGGCTACTTCTACATCGTCGACCGCAAGAAGGACATGATCCTCACCGGCGGGGAGAACGTGTACTCCCGCGAGGTCGAGGAGGTCCTGTTCCAGCATCCCGACGTGGCCGCGGCGGCCGTCGTCGGGCAGCCGGACGAGGTGTGGGGCGAGATCGTCGTGGCCGTGCTGGAGCCGCGCGAGGGCCGCACCCCCACCCAGGAGGACGTGCGCGAGTTCTGCCGCGGCCACCTGGCCGGGTACAAGATCCCGCGCCGGGTCCTGCTGGTCGACGAGCTGCCGCGGACCACGAGCGGGAAGGTGCGCAAGCCCGAGCTGCGCACCCTGGTCCGCGAGTCCGTTGACACCGCGGCGAGCCCTTCCTAACGTGAGCTGAACGCTCGTTCAGCGCGCTTCGTTCCCGGTCTTCCAGCGTCGGAAGGAGAACCGCATGGTCAGCGTCGACCCCGCTGCCGACCCCGCTCCCGTGCTCCGCGAGGTGGCCTCCGGGCTGCGCTTCCCGGAGGGGCCGATCGCCCTCGCGGACGGCTCGGTGGTGCTCGTGGAGATCCGCCGCGGCACGCTCTCACGGGTGTGGCCGGACGGGTCGGTCGACGTCGTCGCCGAGCTGGGCGGCGGCCCGAACGGCGCCGCCGTCGGTCCCGACGGGGCGATCTACGTGTGCAACAACGGCGGCTTCGAGTGGCACGACCGGCCGGAGGGCATCGTCGCGCCCGGGCACCAGCCGGCGGACTACAGCGGCGGCCGGATCCAGCGCGTCACGCTCGACGGCGAGGTGAAGGACCTCTACACGGAGGTCGACGGGCGGCCGCTGCGCGGGCCCAACGACATCGTCTTCGACTCCGCGGGCGGCTTCTGGTTCACCGACCTCGGCAAGAACCGCGGCCGGGAGATGGACGTCGGGCGGCTCTGCTACGCGCTGCCGGACGGGTCGTCGATCACCGAGGTCGTGCACCCGCTGATGACGCCGAACGGCGTCGGGCTGTCCCCGGACGGCTCCCGGCTCTACGTCGCCGAGACCCAGACCGGCCGGGTCTGGGAGTGGGAGGTCCTCGGCCCGGCGCGGCTGGGCCCGGCCGGCGACCCGCCGCGCGGACCGGGCGGGGCGAACCTGCTGCACGGCTTCCCCGGCTACCAGCTGCTCGACTCGCTGGCCGTCGACGGCGCCGGCAACGTCTGCGTCGCCACCCTGATCACCGGCGCGGTGAGCATCATCCGGCCGGACGGCACGCTCGAGCAGCAGGTCCCGGTGCCCGAGCCCGACCCGTTCGTCACGAACATCTGCTTCGCCGGCGCCGACTCCCGCACCGCCTACATCACCTCCTCCGGGCGCGGGAAGCTGTACGCGACGGAATGGCCCCACCCGGGCCTCGACCTGGCGTTCCGGGCATGACGGTCACGTCGGGCGGGAGCGTGCGGGCCGAGCCCACCGCCGCCCTCACCGCGCCCGGGGCGGAGTTCGCGCTGGTCGACACCGAGGTCCGCGGGATTCCGTGGCGGGTCTACGAGCGGGGCCCGCACACCCTGCGGGAGCTGTTCGAGATCGGCCGGACCTGGGGCGACCGGGTCTTCACCGTGTACCGGGACGAGCACGTCACCTATGCCGAGCACGCCCGGACCGTCGCCGGGCTGGCCCGCCTGCTGCACGACGAGTACGGGCTGCGCCGGGGCGACCGGGTCGCCGTCACGATGCGGAACTACCCGGAGTGGGCGCCCTGGTTCTACGCCTGCGCGGTGTCCGGGCTGGTGTTCGTGCCGCTCAACGCCTGGTGGACCGGGCCCGAGCTGCGCTACGCCCTCGACAACTGCGAGGCCCGGCTCGTCGTGGCGGACGGGGAGCGGGCGGCGATCCTCGAGGGCATCGACCTCCCGATGATCGAGGTCCGGGGCGAAGGCCGGGGTCGGCCGTGGGCCGAGGTGCTGGCCGCGCTGGACCGCGACGCCGCGCTCCCCGACGTCACCATCGACCCCGACGACGACGCCACGATCCTCTACACCTCCGGCACCACCGGGAAGCCGAAGGGCGCGGTCGGGACGCACCGCAACCACTGCACGAACATCCTCAACACGCTGCTCGGCGCCCGGGTCGCGGCGATCGTCGCGAACGGCGGGACCCCGCCGGAGCCGGACCCGGCGGCGCCGCAGCCGGGCGCGCTGTGCACGTTCCCGCTGTTCCACATCGCCGGGATCACCAGCCTGACCTACACCCCGCTGACCGGCGGGAAGCTCGTCACGCAGTACCGCTGGGACCCGGTCGAGGCGCTCGAGCTGGTCCGCCGCGAGGCGCTCACCGGTGTGTCGGGGGTGCCGACGGTCGGGCGGCAGCTGGTCGAGCAGGCCGCGCGCGAGGGCGGCGGGCTGCAGACGCTGGCCGCGCTCAGCATGGGCGGGGCGCCGATCCCGCCGGACCTCATCGGGCTGATCGACACCCAGTTCGCCTCGGTGGTGTCCCCGGCGAACGGCTACGGGCTCACCGAGACCACCAGCGCCGTCGTCTCCAACACCGGGCTGGACTACGTGACCCACCCGGACAGCGTCGGCCGGCTCGCCCCGGGCGCCGACATCCGCGTCGTCGACCCCGCGACCGGGGAGGACGCCGAGCCGGAGGGGGTGGGCGAGCTCTGGTTCCGCGGGCCCAACGTGGTGCGCGGGTACTGGAACAACCCCGAGGGCACGGCCGCGGCCTTCACCGACGGCTGGTTCCACACCGGTGACCTGGGGTTCTTCCGCGACGGCTGGGTGTACGTCGTGGACCGGATGAAGGACGTCGTCATCCGGGGCGGCGAGAACATCTACTGCGCGGAGGTCGAGGCCGCGCTGTTCGAGCACCCGGCGGTGGCCGACGTGGCGATCGTCGGGATCCCGCACGAGCGGCTCGGCGAGCAGGCCGTGGCCGTGGTCAACACCCGGGTCGAGGTCACCGCCGCGGAGCTGCAGCAGCACGTCCGCGAGCGGCTGGCCGAGTTCAAGGTGCCCGAGCACGTCGTGTTCCGCGCGGAGCCGCTGCCGCGCACACCCAGCGGCAAGGTCCTGAAGCGCGAGCTGCGCACGGAGGTGCAGGCATGACCGCGAGCCCGGGGACGGCGCTCACCGACATCCGGTACGAGGAGGACGGGCACGTCGGCGTGCTCACGATCGCCCGGCCGGAGGTGCACAACGCCCTGCGCCGCAGGACGTACGACGAGCTGGAGGACCTCGTCCGCACCACCACCGCCCGGGTCCTGGTGATCACCGGCGAGGGCCGCTCCTTCTGCTCGGGCGACGACGTCCGCGAGCTGATGGGCGGGGGCGACCCGGAGAAGCGCCCACCCCGGCCCGCCCCGCGGCTGACCCCCGCGGCCGGCGCGCTGCTCACGTCGAACGTCCCGGTGATCGCCGCCGTCAACGGCGCGGCGGTCGGCTGGGGCATGGAGCTGGCGCTGATGGCGGACTTCCGGGTCGCGGCGCGGCGCGCGAAGTTCGGCGAGCTGTTCGTCAAGCGCGGGCTGTGCAGCGACGTCGCCGGCATCGCGCGGCTCGCCCAGCTCGTCGGCCGGGAGAAGGCGGCGGAACTGCTGTTCACCGGCGAGATCATCGACGCCGAGGAGGCCGGCCGGATCGGGCTGGTCGGGCGCGTCGTCGACGACGAGCAGCTGCTGCCCACCGCGCTGGAGCTGGCCGGGCGGATCGCGGCGAACCCGCCGCTGGCCGTCGGCGCGCTGAAGGCGGGGCTGCGGGAGGCGCTCGACCCGGACTGGTCCGACCTGGGCCGCTGGGTCAACACGCGGCTGGGCGAGCTGTTCGCCACCGAGGACCACCGCGAGGGCGTGCGGTCCTTCCTGGAGAAGCGGGAGCCGAGGTACGTGGGGCGATGACGAGTTCGACGACGATGGCCGGCCTCGACGCGGCAGCCGTCGAGGCATGGCTGGCCGGGCAGGTCGACGGGTTCGCCGGCCCGGCACGGTTCACGTTGGTCGCGGGCGGGCGGTCCAACCTGACCTACCGGATCGACGACGCCGCGGGACACGCCTACGCGCTGCGCCGCCCACCCCTCGGAGGCGTGCTCAGCACCGCGCACGACATGAGCCGGGAGTGGCGGTTCATCTCCGCGATGGCGCCCACCGCGGTCCCGGTGGCGCCGCCGCGCGCGTACTGCGCCGATCCGGCGGTCACCGGCGCGGAGTTCTACGTCATGGACTTCGTGGAGGGCACCGTCCTCGCCGACCCCGCGGCCGCGGAGTCGCTGGCGCCCGCGGCGCGCGCCCGGGCGGGTGAGCACGTCGTCGAGGTGCTGGCGGCGCTGCACGCCCTGGATCCCGACGCGGTCGGGCTGGAGGGCTCGCGGAAGGGGTTCGCCGAGCGCCAGCTCGCACGCTGGCACCAGCAGATCCGCAACTCCGGGGTCGAGGGCGCCGAGCTGGCGCTGCTCGACGAGATCCACGCCGCGCTCGCCGCGCACGTCCCGCCGCAGACCCGCGGCATCGTGCACGGCGACTTCCGGCCCGGGAACATGACCTTCGGCCCGGACGGGACGGTCCGGGCGGTCTTCGACTGGGAGCTGTCCACCCTCGGCGACCCGATGGCCGACCTCGGCTACCTGGTCTCGCTGTGGCAGGAACCCGGCGACGAGCTGCCCGAGGGCGCCGACCCGGGGCCCACCACGGTCCCCGGCTTCCCGACGCGGGACGAGCTGGTCGACCGCTACGCCCGGACCACCGGCCGGGACGTGTCCGACCTGCCCTACTGGATCGCCTTCAACCGCTGGCGCTCGGCGTGCATCCTCGCCGGCGTGCAGGCCCGCTACCTCGCGGGCGTGATGGCCGACGACGGCTACGCGGACCAGGTCCGCGCCCGCGTCGCCACCGGCCGGCTGCTCGGCGAGTCTGCGAAGGAGGCGCTGGTCGCGGCCGGATTGGGGTGAGCGAACGGCGCTCTCGCTCACACCTGGTGAGCGGAGCGCCGCTCGTCATCCGCCCACGCCTGGTGGTTTGACCCGCGACACTGCCCGACATGGATACACCGGACGGCGGCCGGCTGCGGTTCGACGTGTACGGCCGCGCCGTGATCGAGGTCGAGCGGCGGGACGGGCGGTGGGTCGCCTCCTACGTGGGCGAGGGCCGCCGGCGCCCCGCCGAGGACGTGCGGCTCCCGCCGGAGGCGCCCGCGGAGTCCCTCGCCGACCACCTCGACGTGCTCTTCCACGAGTACGCCCGCCCCGGCACGAGCGTGCGCCGCGTCGGCTGGCACGCGGCCGACAGCGCGGCCGACAGCTCGACCGACAGCGGGCCGACAGGGGCCTGACACCGGTCGCGTGGACCGTCGTCGCCGACCCACTCACCGAGCCGGGGGAGACCCGATGACGACCGTCCAGCCCGACACCCTCCACGTCCGCCGCGCAGGGGAGGGCGAGCGCGCCGCCGTGGCCGCGACGCTCGCCGCAGCGTTCCGGGACGATCCCGTCTTCGCCTGGATCCACCCGGACCCGGTCGAGCGGGCGGACCGGACGCAGTTCTTCTTCGACCTCGCCGTCGAGGTGCTCGCGCAGCACGACGACACCTGGGCCGCCGGACCGGACGTCGCCGGCGCCGCCCTGTGGGTGCCGCACGGCAGCGCCCCGATGTCCGACGAGGAGGGCGAGGCGTTCGGGGGCGCGCTCGCGGAACGCGCCGGTGCCGACGCCGAACGGCTTCTCGCGCTGATGACCGTGATGGAGGAACACCACCCGCACGAGCCCCACGAGTACCTGTGGTTCGTCGGCGTCCGGCCGGGCCGGCAGGGCCTCGGCATCGGCAGCGCGACCATGGCGCCCGTCCTCGCCCGGGCCGACCGCGCCGGCCATCCGGCCTACCTGGAGGCGACGAGCGCCCGCAGCAAGGCCCTCTACGAGCGGCAGGGCTTCGTCGCCGCCACCCCGATCTCGGTCGCCGACAGCCCACCCCTCTGGCCCATGTGGCGCGACCCCCGCCCGACCTGACCCCGTGAGTGGCGATAGTCGCCATAGCGACTATCGCCACTCACGACGATCAGGAGGCGGCCGCCTTGGCCACCCCGCGGAACTCGGGCCGGTCGGCGAGGAACGGGTGGTAGTCCAGCACGAGCGGGCCGGTCGCGATCGGGGGCGTGGGGAAGTAGAGGATCACCTCGAGCGCCTGCTCGACCACCGCGTTCATCATCCGGTGGAAGGCCGCGGCCCGGGTCGCCTCGTCGCTCGCCGCGACGACCTCCGCCTGCAGCCGTTCGAACTCGGGCGGGGCCGCGCCACCGGGGTTGTTGAAGCCGTCCGCGGTGTAGCGCAGGGCGGTGGTCTGGGCGGGGTCCGCCCGGCCGCCGCCCACGGACGGCAGGCCGTCGCCCTCCTCGCGCACGAAGAAGACGTCGGCGATCTGCGCGCTGTCCATGATGCGGATGCGCATGTCGATTCCGACCGCGGCATAGAAGTCCTGCAGCGCCTCGGCGTGCCTGCCCTGGTCGCTGCCCGCGGACGCGAAGACCTCGAAGCTGAAACCGTTCGGGTAGCCGGCCTCCGCGAGCAGCCGCCGGGCCAGCGCCGGGTCGTAGGGGTAGGGATCCGGTCCGACGTCCGGCGAGTGCGCGAAGCTCCAGTCCGGCACCGGCTGCGCGGCGATCACGCCGAAGCCGCGGGCGAGCCCGTCGACGAGGGACTGCCGGTCCACCGCGTGCCAGAGGGCGCGGCGCACCCGGACGTCCGCGAAGAAGGGTCGCGCCCGGTTGGGCTGCAGGTAGTAGAAGTTGTTCGTGCGGCCCGCGGCCACGGCGATGCCCGCTCCCTGCGCCTCGGCGACCTGGTCCGGCGACAGGACGGTGGCGTCGATCTCGCCGGTGCGCAGGGCGTTGAGCCGGGTCACCGCGTCGGTGTAGATCAGCATGTCGATCCCGGCCACCCGTACGGCGTCGGGGTCCCAGTAGCCCTCCGCAGGCCGGTAGGTGACGCTCGCCCCCGGCCGGTAGGCGGTCACGCGGTACATACCCGCGCCGACCGGGGCCTGGTCGAGGTCGGGGTTGTCGAACGCCGCCGGGCTGACCATGGCGCCCGCCCGGTCGGAGAGGATCAACGGCAGGGCGGCGTTGGGCGCGGTGAGCCGCAGCCGGACCCGGAGCGGCCCGTCGACCTCGACCGCGGCGATGCTCGCGAGCTCGGCCCGGACCGCGGAGGCCTGCACGGTCTTGGCCCGCTCGATGTTGACCTTGACCGCGGCGGCGTCGAAGGGCGTGCCGTCGTGGAACCGCACGCCTTCGCGCAGGTCCAGCTCGAGCGTGCGTCCGTCGTCCGTGGCGCGCCAGGCCGTCGCGAGCCCCGGGACGGCCCGGCCCTCGGTGTCGGTGTGCACGAGCCGGTCGTAGGTGAGGAACAGCAGCGTGTTGTCCGTGCTCGACGAGGCGCGGTGCGGGTCGAAGCGGCTCACGCCGATGGTGTTGGCGTAGCGGAACACGGCGCCGGGATCGGCGGGGCCCGCGGCGGGCCGCGAGGCGCCCGAGGAGCCGATCGGGGCGCAGGCGGCCAGCAGCGGGAGCGCGACGGCGCCCGCCAGCACCGACCGCCGCGACAGCTGTGCCGTCACTGGGCCGCCGCCTTGGCGACCCCGCGGAACTCCGGCCGGTCGGCGAGACCGGGGTGGAAGTCCAGGACCTGCGGCGACAGCGCCACCGGCGGCGTCGCGTAGTAGAGGATCACCTCGAAGGCCTGGTCGACGAACTCGCGCATCTGGGCGTGCAGGGCGTCGGCGCGGGCGGCCGGGTCGACGGTGCGCAGCACGGTCTCCTGCAGGCGTTGCATCTCCGGGGTGGTGTGGCCGCCGGGGTTGTTGAAGCCGTCCGGCAGGTACCGCAGCCCGGTCGTCTGGGCGGGGTCCGGGCGGCCGCCACCCGGGCCGAGCAGGAGGTCGCCCTGCTTGCGCACGAAGAACTCGTCGGTGATCTGCGCGCCCTCGAGCACCCGGCTCGTCATCGTGATCCCGACGGCCGCCAGGTCGGCCTGGATGGCCTCCGCGACCCGCTGGACGTCCGGACTGGTCGAGACGAGCGCCTCGAACGTGAACCCGCCCGCCAGGCCCGCCTCGGCCAGCAGCTGCCGCGCCTTCGCGGGGTCGTACGGGTACGGGTCGGGGCCGATCGACGGGTCGTGGCCGGGACTCCACTCCGGCAGCGGCTGGGCGGACAGCTCGCCGTAGCCGCGGGCGAGCACGTCGACCAGGGCCTGCCGGTTGATCGCGTGCCAAATCGCCCGCCGCACCCGGACGTCGCCGAACGCCGAGCGGGTCCGGTTCGGCTGGAAGTACCAGAAGTTGCTGGTCCGGCCCGGCTCGACGCGGACGCCCCCGGCCTGCGCCTCGGCGACCTGCTCCGGCGAGAGGACGGCCCCGTCGATCTGCCCGCCGCGCAGGGCGTTGAGCCGGGTGACGGAGTCGCTGTAGATCGGCATGTCGATCCCGGCGACCCGCACCGCCGCGGGGTCCCAGTAGTTCTGCGCCGCGCGGTACTCGATGCGCGCCCCGGGCTGGTAGGCGGTGACCCGGAACATGCCGGCGCCGACCGGGTTCTGGTCGAGGTCGGGGTTGTCGAAGGCGGCGGGGCTGATCATCGCCCCGGCCCGGTCGGAGAGCACCAGCGGCAGCGACGCCGTGGGCGCGGTGAGCACGAACCGGACCCGGTCCGGCGCGAGCACCTCGACCGAGCGGACCGGCCGCAGCTCGGGCGCGACGGCGCTGCCGGTCACGGTCTTGGCCCGCTCGATGTTGGCCTTGACCGCCGCCGCGTCGAACGGGGTGCCGTCGTGGAACGTAACGCCCTGCCGCAGGGTCATGTCCATGGTGGTCCCGTCCGGGCCGAACTCCCAGGCGGTGGCCAACCCGGGCACGGCCCGGCCGTCCGCGTCCGTGTGGACGAGCCGGTCGTAGGTCAGGAACAGGTGGGTGTTGTCGTTGCTGGAGCTGGCCCGGTGTGGGTCGAACCGGCTGAGCCCCACGGCGTTGGCCCACCGGAAGATCGCGGTCGGGTCGGCGGGCCCCGAGGCCTGCTCGGCCCCGCCGCCGGCCGGGGAGATCGGGGCGCAGGCCGCAACCAGCACAAGCAGCAGTGCGGCGCCGAGGGCGCGGACCGTCCTCATCGGACCGTCACCCCGCGGAACTCCGGCCGGTGCATCAGCCGCGGCACGAGGCCGACGACGCGCGACGACTGCACCACGACGTCCTCGGGGAACACGACGGGGATCTCCAGCACCTGGTCGACCACCTCGTCGACCAGGTCGTGCATGACCGCGGACCGCGCGGCCGGGTCGGTCGTCGCGAGCGCCTGCTTGTGCAGCTCCTCCAGCCGGGGCGTGGTCTGCCCGCCCGGGTTGCCGAAGCCGTTCGCGGTGTACCGGGTGGCGACGGTCATCGAGGGGTCGGCCCGCGGGCCCCAGGAGGCGAGCATGGCGTCGTACCGCTCCTGCACGAACATCAGGTCGCCCATGGTGTCCGGCGCGGCCGGCGCGATCTCCATCGTGACGCCGACGGCGGCGAGCTGGGCCTGGATCGCCTCGGCCAGCGGCTGGTAGTCCGAGCCGGTCGGGATCACCGTCGAGAACCGCAGCCCGTCACCGAGCCCGGCCTCGGCCAGCAGCCGGCGGGCGAGGTCGGGGTCGAACCGGATGGCGTCGTCGCCGAGGTCGGGGTCGTAGGCCCAGTAGCCCGGGACGAACGGCTGCGCCGAGACCGTGGCGAGCCCGCGGTAGACGCCCTGCCGGATCGCCTCCCGGTCGAGGGCGTGGTTGAGCGCGCGCCGCACCCGCAGGTCGCCGAAGGCGGAGCGGGCGCGGTTGAGCACGAAGTAGTTGAAGTTCAGCGAGCCCGCGGTGCTGACCTCGAGCCCGGTCTGCTTCGCCTGGTCGAGCAGGGCGGGCGGTACCCGGCACGCGTCGACGACCCCGGTGCGCACGGCGTTGAGCCGGGTGGCGGCGTCGGCGATGTGGTGGATCTCCAGCTTCTCCGCCGCGGCCGCCGCCGGATCCCAGTACCCGGGGTGCCGCTCGAAGCGGGTGATCTGCCCGCGGTTGTGCTCGACCATCCGGTACATGCCCGCCCCGACCGCGACGGCGTCGAGGTCGACGCCGTCGGCGAGGGCCTTCGGGCTCACCATCGCCCCGGCCCGGTCGGACAGCACGGCGGGCAGGGACGCCGATGGGTACGACAACCGCAGCACCGCCGTCAGGGCGTCGCGGACCTCGACCGACGCAACCGGGTCCAGCTCGGTCCGCACCGCCGAGCCCTGGACCGTCTTGGCCCGCTCGATGTTGGCCTTGACCGCGGCCGCGTCGAACGGCGTCCCGTCGTGGAAGGTCACCCCCGGCCGCAGGTCCAGGCGCAGCGCGAGCGGGTCCTCCCAGGCCCACGCCCGGGCCAGGCCCGGCTCCGGCTCGCCGACGGGGGACTGGTGCACCAGCCGGTCGTAGGCCGGGAACAGGGTGACCCCGTCCTGGCTGATCGACGCCCGGTGCGGGTCCAGCCGGCTCGGCGTGAGCTCGTAGGCGTACCGGAACACGCCCGGCGGGCCCTGCGCCGCCGGGCCCGAGGACGGGATCGGGGCGCAGCCCGCGACCGTGACGAGGCCCGCGACGGGGACGAGGCCGAGGAACGTCCTGCGCCTCACTGCTGCTTCCTCACGGCCAGCTTCTGGAAGTCGACCTGCCCGGTCACCAGCAGCTCGAAGCCGGCGATCCGCTGGTTGGTCGCGATGACCGACTCGTCGAGCACGATCGGCACCTGGAAGGCCTGGTCGACGAGCTCGCCGACCTCCTGGTGGATGGTGTCGCGGCGCTTGTCCGGGTCGAGGGTGTCGAGGGCGGTGCGCTGCAGCTCCTCGAGCCGCGGGGTGGTGACGCGGCCGGGGTTGGAGAAACCGGTGGAGGTGAACTGCAGGTCGATGGTCATCGACGGGTCCGGCCGGCCGCCCCACTGCGAGACCAGGGCGTCGCCCTGCTGCTGGCGGTAGTAGACGTCGGCCGTCTGGGCCGCCTCGACGTTGCGGATGTTGGCCTTGATGCCGACCTCGGCCAGCATCTGCTGGATCGCCTCGCCGGCCTGGGTGTAGGTCGACAGCGCGGTCACCAGCATCTCGAACTCGAACCCGTTCGGCAGGCCCGCCTCGGCGAGCAGCTGCCGGGCCTTGGCCGGGTCGTGCGGGTAGAAGTCACCGGGGTAGGCGGGGTTGTAGGCGTAGTAGTCCGGCGGGAAGGGCTGCACGGTCGGCTGCGCGGCGCCGAAGTAGATGCCCTGCGCGATCGCCTGGCGGTTCACCGCGTAGTTGAGCGCCTGGCGCACCCTGGGGTCGCCGAACTCGGAGCGCGCCCGGTTCAGGTACAGCACCAGGTACGTGAGCGTGGTGTCGCGGTGCACCGTCATGCCCGGCAGCCCGCTCGCCTCGCCGGCCAGCCGGCCCGACAGCAGCGCGACGTCGACCTCGCCGGTGCGCAGCGCGTTCATCCGGGTGACCTCGTCGGGCAGGATGCGCAGCTCGATGCTCTTCGCGCCGACGACGTCGCGGTTCCAGTAGTCGGGGTTGCGCTCGTAGACGATCACGTCGTTCGGCCGGTACGAGGTGACCTTGTACATGCCGGTGCCCACCGGGGCGAGGTCGAGATCGGGGTTGTCGAACGCCGTGGGGCTCACCATCGCGCCGGCGCGGTGGGAGAGCAGGCCGAGCAGCATGCTGTTGCGCTTCGACAGGCGCAGCACGACCGTGTTCGGGTCCGGCGTCTCCACCGAGGTCACGCTCGCGAGGTCCGCGGCCACCGAGGAGCCCTCGACGGTCTTCTCCCGCTCGATGTTGGCCTTGACCGCGGCCGAGTCGAACGGGGCGCCGTCGTGGAAGCGGACGTTCTGCCGCAACGTCATCCGGAGCGCGAGGCCGTCGTCCTGCCACTCCCACGCCGTGGCGAGCCCGGGGATCGGGTCGCCCGCCGAGGACAGGTGCACGAGCCGGTCGTACACGGGGGCGAGGTAGCGGATGTCCTGGCCGTTCGTGGAGCGGTGCGGGTCGAACCGGCTGGGGCCGACGGCGTCGGCGTACCGGATCGTCGCCTCGGGGTCGAGGTCCTCCCGGGCGACCGGTGCGGTGGAGGCACCGCCGCCGCCCTCCGACGGCGAGATCGGGGCGCAGCCGGCCAGGGCGACCGCGAGCAACGCGGTCAGCAGGGCCGTGAACACGGCCGGGACACGACGGATCGGCATGGGCGGTCCACCTTCTCCAGGCCCGCGACGATGCGGGGCGCGAGAATACGAGGGATCGCCGGGGACGTGCCGGCGCAGCGCCATTCTGAACACGAGTCGCCGCGATTCACAAGTCGTCGTTTCCCCGCATTGTCGGCGGCCGCTAAGGTGATCTTGATGGGCCACTCGGGTCAAGCGGAGGTCAAGGGGCGGCGATACGCCCGAGTAGGTTCCCAGCTCAGACGGCGTTCCTGGTAAAGAGCCGGTTGACGGACCGTGTGGCGCTTGCTACCTTTCCGAACGATCGTTTAGTGCGGAGGTGCCGCGCGACGGGGGCGTGCCCGGGCGTGGACGACGATTCTCCGCGCCCTTTTCCCGACCGATCCCGAATCCTTCTTCCCCACCACCCGGTCGCAGTTCCCCTCGCGACACCGCCGTCCGCTGGGAGGGTGCCCGCCCGTGCTCCGGTACACCGTCCGGCGTGTCCTGATGATGGTCCCGCTGCTCTTCCTCGTGTCCCTCGGCGTCTTCGCGCTGGTCCTGATGATCCCGGGCGATCCGGCCATCACGATCGCCGGCGAGAACGCCACCGAAGCGCAGATCGACGCCACCCGGGAACGCCTCGGCCTGAACGACCCCGTCCTCGTCCAGTACGCCGCCTGGGCCGGCAACGCCCTGACCGGCGACCTCGGCAGCTCGCTGTTCAGCAACGAGTCCGTGACCGGCGCGATCGCCGGCCGGTTCCCCGTCACGCTCGCGCTCACCCTGGCCGCCATGCTGATCGCGCTGCTGATCGCCGTGCCGGCCGGTGTGGTTGCGGCACTGCGGCGCGGCCGCTGGCAGGACCGCGGAGCCACGCTCTTCGCCTCCGTCGGCATCTCCCTGCCCAACTTCTGGGTCGGGATCCTGCTGATCATGGCGTTCGCGCTGGCCTTCCCGATCTTCCCGGCGGTGGGCTACACGCCGATCTCCGAGGGCGTCGGCGCCTGGGCCCGCGGCCTGGTCCTGCCCGGCATCACCCTCGGCACCGCGGTGGCCGCCGAGATCACCCGCCAGCTGCGCGGGTCGCTCACCGACACCCTCCAGCAGGACTTCATCCGCACCGCCCGGGCCAACGGGCTCAGCGGGCGCGCCGTGGTCCTCAAGCACGGGATGAAGAACGCCGCCGTGCCGGTGGTCACGGTGATCGGCTTCCAGGTCGGCTTCCTGCTCGGCGGCTCCGTGATCGTCGAGCGGGTGTTCGGCCTGCCCGGGCTCGGCGACCTGGCGATCCGCGCCGTGCTGCAGCGGGACATCCCGATGATCCAGGGGATCGTCGTCGTCGCAGCCCTGATCGTGATGCTCGTGAACCTGGTCGTGGACCTGTCCTACGGCTGGCTCAACCCGAAGGTGAGGCAGGCGTGACGGCCACCGCCCTCGACCGGCGCGAGGCGCTCGCGCCGCCCGAACCCAGCGCCCGGGCGCGCTTCGTGCGCCGCTTCCGGCGGCAGAAGCTCGCCCTCGCCGCCCTGGTCTACCTGGTCCTCGTCGTCCTCGCGGCGGCGCTCGCCCCGCTGCTGGCCACGCACGACCCGCTGGCCCAGAACCTGGGCTCGGTGCTGCAGCAGCCCGGTGGCGGGCACATCCTGGGCACGGACGACCTGGGCCGGGACGTGTTCAGCCGCGCCCTCTACGCCGGCCGGGTCTCGCTGGTCGCCGCGGCCCAGGCCGTGGGCGTCGCGGTGGTGCTCGGCGTGATCCCGGGGCTGATCGCGGGATACGCCGGCCGCAAGGTCGACGCGGTGATCATGCGGCTCACCGACGCGCTGATGAGCTTCCCGCCGCTGATCCTCGCGATCGCCTTCGTCGGCGTGCTCGGCCCGAGCCTGACCAACGCGATGTTCGTGATCGGCGTGATCTTCGCACCGCGGTTCGTCCGGCTGGTCCGCGGCACGGTGCTGTCGATCCGCGAGGAGACCTTCGTCGAGGCCTCGCGCTCGATCGGCACCCCGACACCGCGGGTGATCCTCCGGCACGTGCTGCCCAACGCGCTCTCGCCGCTGATCGTGCAGATCTCGCTCACGGCGGCGATGGCGATGCTCGCCGAGGCGAGCCTGAGCTTCCTGGGGCTCGGCGTGCAGCCGCCCGACGCGAGCTGGGGCTCGATGATCGAGCGCGGCTTCCGCTACACCGCCACCGCGCCCTGGCTGACGGTGTTCCCGGGCCTGCTCATCGCCCTGACCGTGCTCGCGTTCAACATCCTCGGCGACGGCCTGCGGGACTCGCTCGGCCGGGAGATCCGGAGGGGGTCGTGACCGAACCGCTCCTCGTGGTGGAGGGCCTGGAGGTCGAGTTCGCCACCGACCGGGGCTGGGTACAGGTGCTCGACGGCGTGTCGTTCACCGTCGACCGCGGCGAGACGGTCGGGCTGGTCGGCGAGTCCGGCTCCGGCAAGACCGTCACCAGCCTCACCGTGCTCGGGCTGCTGCCCCCCGAGTCCGCGCGGATCACCGCCGGCAGCATCCGGCTCGACGGCCGCGAGCTCGTCGGGCTGCCGCGCCGGAAGATGGAGGCGCTCCGCGGCGACGAGCTGTCCATGATCTTCCAGGAGCCCATGACCAGCCTCGACCCGGCGTTCCGGGTCGGGGACCAGATCGCGGAGGTGGTGCGGCGGCACCGCGGCGGGTCGAAACGGGCCGCCTGGGCCCGCGCGGTCGAGGTGCTCTCGACCGTCGGCATCCCGCACGCGGAGCGGCGCGCCCGCAGCTACCCGCACGAGTTCTCGGGCGGCATGCGGCAGCGCGTGATGATCGCGATGGCGCTGTCCTGCGAGCCCAAGCTGGTGATCGCCGACGAGCCGACGACCGCCCTCGACGTGACGATCCAGGCCCAGGTGCTGGACCTGTTGCGCGCCATGCGGGACGAGTTCGGCACCGCGGTGGTGTTCGTGACCCACGACCTCGGGGTGGTCGCCGACATCTGCGACCGCGCCGTGGTCATGTACGCCGGGCAGGTCGTGGAGCGGGCCGGGGTCGACGCGCTCTACGAGCACCCGCGCCACCCCTACACCGAGGCGCTGCTGTCGGCGATGCCGCAGCTCACGGCCCGGTCGGGGCGGCTGGCCACGATCCCCGGCTCCACCCCGCCCGCGGGTGCGATGCCCGCCGGCTGCCGGTTCCACCCGCGGTGCGGGCACGTCGTCGACGCCTGCCGGGACACCGCCGTCGCCGAGCACCCGCTCGCCGAGGGCGGCACCAGCCGGTGCCTGCGCGTGTCCGAACTGGCCCTGAAGGGGAGCGCATGACGAACGCGGTGAACGCGTCCCAATCCACGTCTGGGTCCGTCTCGCCGCGGGCGGACCCCGCCGGCCCGGTCGCCGAGGTGGAGGACCTGACCGTCGACTTCCGGCTGCGGGGCGGGATCCTCGGCCGCGGCGGCACCCTGCGCGCGGTGCGCGGGGTGAGCCTGGAGATCGGCGAGCGCGAGACGCTCGGGCTGGTCGGCGAGTCCGGCTCGGGCAAGTCGACGACGGGGCGGGCCATGCTGCGGCTCGTCGAGCCGACGGCCGGCTCGGTCCGGCTCGACGGCGAGGAGATCACCGCCCTCGGCCGCGGCGACCTGCGGCTGGCCCGGCGGCGGATGCAGATGGTGTTCCAGGACCCGTACTCGTCGCTCGACCCCGCGATGGTGGTGGGGGAGAGCATCGGCGAGCCGCTCGACGTCCACGAGTCGCTGTCCCGGTCCGAGCGCTCGACCCGGGTGGGGGACCTGCTCGAGCACGTCGGGCTGTCGGCGACGTACGCCCAGCGCTACCCGTACGAGTTCTCCGGCGGGCAGCGGCAGCGGCTGGCGATCGCGCGGGCCATCGCACTCAACCCGCGGCTGCTGGTGTGCGACGAGGCGGTCAGCGCGCTCGACGTCTCCACCCAGAACCAGATCCTCAACCTGCTCGAGGACCTGCAGGCCGAGTTCGGGCTGTCGTACCTGTTCATCGCGCACGACCTCGCCGTCGTCCGGCACATCGCGCACCGGGTGGCGGTGATGTACCTCGGCGAGATCGTCGAGACGGCGCCGACCGACCGGCTCTTCGACCGGCCGGCGCACCCCTACACCGAGGCGCTGCTCTCGGCCGTGCCGGTGCCGAACCCGCGCCGGCAGCGGGAGCGGGAACGGATCGTGCTGCGCGGCGAGGTGCCCGACGCAGCCAACCCTCCGTCGGGCTGCGCCTTCCACACCCGCTGCCCCCACGTGATGGACGTCTGCAAGGTCGAGGCCCCGCCCGTCGTCACCGCCCCCGGTGGCGGCACGGTGCGCTGCCACCTCCACACCTGAGCCCCTGTGAGTGGCGATAGTCGCTATGGCGACTATCGCCACTCACGAGGCCTGGACGCACGAACGGCGCTCCCGCTCGGCAGATCCGAGCGAGAGCGCCGTTCGCCGAGTCGGGGTCCGGGTCAGACGCGCTCGAGGATGGTGGCGTTGGCCTGGCCGCCGCCCTCGCACATGGACTGCAGGCCGTAGCGGCCGCCGGTGCGGTGCAGCTCGTGGATCATCTTGGTGGCCAGGATCGCGCCGGTGCCGCCGAGCGGGTGGCCGAGGGCGATCGCGCCGCCGTTGGGGTTGGTCTTCGCCAGGTCGGCGCCGGTGTCCTGCGCCCACGCGAGCACGACGGGCGCGAAGGCCTCGTTGATCTCGAAGGTGTCGATCTCGTCGATGCCCAGCCCGGACCGCTTCAGCGCCGCCTGGGTGGCCGGGATCGGACCGGTCAGCATGTAGACCGGGTCGTCGCCGACCACGGCGAGGGTGTGCACCCGGGCGAGCGGGGTGAGCGAGAAGCGGCGGACCGCGTCCTCCGACGCCACCAGCAGCGCGGCCGCGCCGATGGAGATCTGGCTCGCGACGCCGGCGGTGATCGCCCAGCCCTCGCGGAGCGGCTTCAGCCCGGCGAGCTTCTCCAGCGAGGTGTCGCGGCGGGCGCCCTCGTCCGTGTCCAGCCCGGCGAGCGGGGCGATCTGGTCGCGGAAGCGGCCCTCGTCGATCGCGGCGATCGCGCGCCGGTGGCTCTCCAGCGAGAACTTCTCGAGGTCCTCGCGGGTGAAGCCCCACTTCTCGGTGATCAGCTGGGCGCCGCGGAACTGCGAGATCTCCTGGTCGCCGTAGCGGTCGATCCAGCCCTGGCCCTTGGTGGAGGTGCCCAGCTCCTTGTTGACGATCCCGTTGGCCGTCATCGGGACCATGGCCATCTGCTCGACGCCGGCGGCGACGACCAGGTCCTGGGTCCCGGACATCACGCCCTGGGCGGCGAAGTGCAGCGCCTGCTGCGACGAGCCGCACTGCCGGTCGATGGTCACGCCGGGCACGCTCTGCGGCAGCCCGGCCGAGAGCCAGGCGGTGCGGGCGATGTCGCCCGCCTGGGCGCCCGTCTGGCTGACGCACCCCATGATCACGTCCTCGACGGCGGCCGGGTCGACGCCCGTCCGCTCGACGAGCTCGCGCAGCACGTGTGCGCCGAGGTCGGCCGGGTGCACCCCGGCGAGGGCTCCCTTGCGTGTCCCGACGGGTGTGCGGACGGCACCGACGATGAAGGCTTCTGCCACCGGAGGACTCCCCTGCGCTGCGGATTCGGCGAACTGAACGATCGTACATTCAGTTCGCCGGTGATCGGGAGTCCCCGGAGCTGTGACGTCCTCGATGGACCGGGATCAGGCCGGGTGGTCGACGATCCGCATGACGATGAGGGTGTAGTGCTCGACGAGCTCCTCCATCGTCACCGGGCCCCCGGGGTCGTACCACTGGGCGATCGCGTTGCAGGCGGCCTGCGCGGCGCGCCGGGCGTCGGCGGGGTGCTCGCAGCGGAAGGTGCCCTGCTCGACGCCGGCGTCGACGATGTCCGACCAGATCGTGCTGGCCTTGGTGCGCAGGCCGGCGAGCCGCTCCTCGTGGGCGGGCTCGAGGTTGCGCCACTCCCGGGAGGAGATGTTGCTCTCCGTCTGCCGCTGCACCCGGTACTCGACCGTGGCCTTGACCAGGGCGCGCAGCCGCTCCGCCGGATCCTCCCCGGCGGAGGCGAGCGCCTCGTCGCAGCGGCGGAAGTAGTCGAGGGTGTTCTCCTCGATGAGCGCCGCGAGCAGGTCCTGCTTGCTCGGGTGCCAGTAGTAGAGCGCCGACAGGGACAACCCGGCGCGCTTGGCGATGTCCCGGATCGACGCGCCGTGGTACCCGCGCTGCTCGAAGACCTCGCGCGCGGCCGCCGCGATCGCCTCGCGGCCGCCGCCACGGGGGATCGGTCCGCCCTCGGGCGATCGGTCTACTGCGGTGCTCACATCGGAGAGGATAAGGCCCGGATGCCCCTTCTGGCGGCTCCACGGCGGTGTTAACTTAACGAGTGATCGTTCAAAGGTCCGCCAGCGACGCCGGGAGGTAAGCGGATGACTGCGGCGACCACCATCGCGACGGGGAGCCCCCCCGATCTCGACGCGTTCCGCGAGCAGGCGCGAGCCTGGCTGCGCGAGCACGCGCCGGCCCCGTCGCCGGTCACCGACATCGAGGCCGCGCGCGCCTTCCAGGCCGCGCTGTACGACGCCGGGTTCGCCGGCATCACCTGGCCGCAGGACGTGGGCGGCCGCGGCCTCTCCACGGCCTACCAGCAGGCCTTCTCCGACGAGGAGGCCGAGTACGAGCTGCCGACCTACCCGTTCACGATCGGGATGGGCATGTGCGGCCCCACCGTCAACGACCTGGGCACGCCCGAGCAGCGCACCCGCTACCTGCCGCGGCTGCTGCGCGGCGAGGACATCTGGTGCCAGCTGTTCTCCGAGCCGGGCGCGGGGTCGGACGTCGCGAGCCTGCAGACTCGCGCGGTCCTCGACGGCGACTCGTGGGTCGTCGACGGGCAGAAGGTGTGGACCACCAACGCCCAGTGGGCGGACTTCGGCGCGCTCCTCGCCCGCACCGACCCCGACCGGCCCAAGCACTCCGGGCTCACGATGTTCGTGGTGGACATGCACGCGCCGGGCGTCACCGTGCGGCCGCTCAAGGACATGTCCGGCCGGGCGCCGTTCAACGAGATCTACTTCGACTCCGTCCGGATCCCCGCCGACGCGGTGATCGGCGAGGTCAACGGCGGGTGGCACGCCGCCGTGACGATGCTGGGCCACGAGCGCGTCTCCATCGGGTCGCGGCGCCGGCCCAAGACCAACCCGCTCGACTTCACCGCGATCGCCGCGCTGGCGCAGCGGCTGGGCGTGTCGGGCGAGCCGGCCACGCGGGAGCGGCTGGCCGAGCTGTACGCCCGCGAGCGCGTGCTGGAGCTGTTCAACGTCCGGCTGCGCCAGGAGGCCGCGGCGGGCATCGCGCCCGGGGCCCGCGGCTCCGTCGCGAAGCTGGCCGGCTCGATGCTGGCGCGACTGGCCGTCGACACCGTCGGCGAGATCGCCGGGCCGGAGATCGTGGCCTGGGACCCGGAGGACACCACCGGGGCCGCGGTGGCGCTGGGGATCAACTCCACGCCGTCGTCGAGCATCGCGGGCGGGACCAACGAGATCCAGCGCGGGATCATCGGCGAGCGGGTCCTCGGCCTGCCGAAGGAGCCGTCGGTGGACAAGGGCGTGCCGTTCCGCGAGCTGAAGGTGGGGACGCAGAAGTGAGACTGGTGCTCACCGAGGAGCAGCAGGCCCTGCGCGCGGCGGTGCGCGACCTGCTGACCGACCGGGCCGCGTCGCCGCAGGTGCGCGCGGCGATGGAGTCCGAGACCGGGATCGACCGGGACCTGTGGACCCGGCTCGGCCGTGACCTGGACGTGCTCGGGCTCGTCGTGCCGGAGGAGTACGGCGGTGCCGGGGCCGGGCACGTCGAGCGGGCCGTGGTGCAGGAGGAGCTCGGCCGGGCGCTCGCGCCCACGCCGTTCCTCGGCTCGGCGGTCCTGGCCACGGACGCGCTGCTCGCGCTCGACGACGAGGAGGCCCGCCGCGAGCTGCTGCCGCGCCTGGTCTCCGGCGAGCTGATCGCGACCGTCGCGGTGGCCGAGCCCGGTACGCCGTGGGGGCCGGGCGCCACCACGGCGACCGCGTCCGGGGACGGCTGGACCCTCGACGGGACCAAGACGCCGGTGGTCGCCGGCGACCTCGCCGACGTGCTGCTCGTCGTCGCGACCACGCCGGACGGGCCGGCCTGGTTCCGGGTCGACGCCGCGGACGTCGAGCGGACCACGCTGACCACGCTCGACCCGACCCGGCGGCTCGCCAAGGTCGTGCTGCGCGGCACGCCGGCGCGCAGGCTCGAGTCGGCCGATCCCGCGGGCGCGCTCGAGCGGGTCGCCGACCTCGCCACGATCGCGCTGGCCGCCGAGCAGCTCGGCGGGCTGCAGCGGGTCCTGGAGATGGCCACGGACTACGCCAAGGTGCGGGTGCAGTTCGGCCGCGCGATCGGCTCGTACCAGGCCGTGAAGCACGGGCTGGCCGACGTGCACTCGGACTGGGAGCTGGGCTTGTCCGCGCTGCGCTACGCGGCGTGGGCCGCCGACGAGGCCCCGGACGAGGTGCCGGTCGCGGCGGCGCTCGTGGCCACGTTCTTCGGGCCGGCCTACTTCAAGGCCGCCGAGGCGTGCGTGCAGTACCACGGCGGCATCGGCTACACCTGGGAGCACGACGCGCACCTCTACTACAAGCGCGCCAAGAGCACGGAACTGCTGTTCGGGGCGCCCGGGCGCGACCGGGCGCGGCTCGCCGACCGGCTCGGCGTCTGAGGAAGGGCGACATGACCGAGAGCACGACCGAGAACCCCGTACTCGTCGAGACGGCGGACGGGATCCGCACGGTGACCCTGAACCGGCCGCGGCGGAAGAACGCCCTGAACGCGGGGTCCTGGGACGGGCTGCAGGCGGCCTTCGCCGACGCGGCGAACGACCCGTCCGTCCGGGTGCTGGTGCTGACCGGCGCCGGCGGCGACTTCTGCGCCGGCGCGGACCTGTCCGGCGGCCCGGCCGGGGGCCACCCCCTGAGCCGGATGCACCGCATCAACGAGATCGCGATGGCGCTGCACAGCCTGCCGATGCCGACTGTCGCGAAGGTCAGCGGCGTGGCCGTCGGGGCCGGCTGGAACCTGGCGCTGGGCTGCGACCTGGTGGTGGCCGAGCGCGACGCCCGCTTCTCCCAGATCTTCGCCAAGCGCGGCCTGTCGCTGGACTTCGGCGGCTCCTGGCTGCTGCCCAAGATCGTGGGGCTGCAGCAGGCCAAGCGGCTGGCTCTGCTCGCCGAGATCATCGGCGCGGAGGAGGCCGAGCGGCTCGGGCTGGTGACCTACGTCGTCGAGCCCGGGACGATCGACGCGTTCACGGCCGACCTGGCCAAGACGCTGGCCGCCGGGGCCCCGATGGCCCTCGCGCAGTCCAAGCGGATGCTCAACGAGAACACCGACAAGACGCTGCGCGAGGCGCTCGAGAGCGAGGCCCGCGCGCAGACGATCAACTTCGCGGGCACGGACGCGCCGGCCGCCTTCGAGGCCTTCATGGCCAAGCGGGACCCGGTGTTCACGGGCGAGTGGGCGGTCAAGTGACCAGCACCCAGGATCCCGTGACGGAGCAGGCGTACACGGAGATCGCCTACGAGGTCTCCGACGGCGTCGCGACGATCACGCTCGACCGGCCGGACCGGCTCAACGCCTTCACCACCACGATGATGCGCGAGCTGGTCCGGGCCTACGCCGCGGCCGACGCCGACGACGCCGTGCGCGCCGTCGTCGTCACGGGGCGGGGGCGGGGCTTCTGCGCCGGCGCCGACCTGCAGCGGGGCGGGTCGACGTTCAACGCCGAGGACCCGGGCCGGGCCGCGGAGCGTCGCGACATCGGCACCATCGGCGGGGCCCCGCGGGACGGCGGCGGTGTCACCTCGCTGACCACGGCGGCGTGCCGCAAGCCGGTCATCGCCGCGATCAACGGGCCGGCCGTGGGCATCGGCGCCACGATGACCCTGCCGATGGACATCCGGCTGGCCTCGGAGACCGCGAAGTTCGGCTTCGTGTTCGCCCGCCGCGGCCTGGTGCCGGAGGCGGCGTCGAGCTGGTTCCTGCCGCGGATCGTCGGGATCTCGCAGGCCATGGAGTGGGTGGCGACCGGCCGGGTGTTCGGCGCCGAGGAGGCCCTCGCCGGCCGGCTGGTGTCGAAGGTCCTCCCGCCCGAGGAGCTGCTGCCCTACGCCTACGGGATCGCGCAGGAGATCGCGGAGAACACCTCCGCGGTGTCGGTCGCGCTCAGCAAGCAGATGCTGTGGGCGATGCTCGGCGCGGACACGCCGTGGGAGGCGCACCGCGTCGACTCGCAGGCGATCTACCGGCTCGGCCAGAGTGCCGACGTGGTCGAGGGCGTGCAGTCCTTCCTGGAGAAGCGGGCGCCCGCCTTCCCGAACACGGTGAGCGCCGACTACCCGGACATCCTGGAGCGCTGGCCGAGCCGCCCGGCTGGGATGGACTGAGGGTGCGCGCCGGGGCGGGTCAGCCGTCCCGGCGCTCGTCCCGCTCGTCGCCCCGTCCGTCGGGCAGCTCGCGGCGGTCCTCGCGCTCCAGCTCCCGCTGGTCCTGCCGGTCCTTCGAGAACCCGAGGGCCCCGACCAGCGGGATCAGCAGGAAGGCGAGCCACGCCATCGGCACGCCCGCCGCGTTGAGCACAAGGAAGAGGATCAACGCGACGATCGGGCTGGCCGCCGCGATCCGGGTGCCCCAGCTGCTGCCGAAGCGTCTCTGCGACACGGCGGCCTGCGGTCGGACGGCGGGGGTGCTGCTCGTTCCGCCCGTTGCGCCCGTTCCGCCGGGGAGGCGGGGGTGCGGCTCGGGCAGGTCGGTGAACAGGGCGGTCAGCTCGTCGGCGGTCACGGCGTTGGCCGCCACCGCGGAGCGGTCCGCGTACTCCTCGACGCCGAGGCGGCCGGCCTCCAGATGCGTGTTCAGCGCCGCCGCCGCGGCCTCGCGCTCGGCCGTGCCGATGCGCAGCTTCCCGTTGCCCCCCGTGGTCATGACCGCATTATGGATCCAGAACGCTTCGGGGCGGGGTCGCTGTGCACGTCATGGATCCATGACGCCGGCCTGGGGCGTCGGAGCGCCTGTCAGAAGAGTTGGTAGGCGGTGCGGGAGAGGGTGAAGCCGTGTCCGCCGGCCCCGACCCGGCACTCGATCCCCGTCTGGCGGCTGGTGCAGGTGACGTCCCCGACCTGCAGCGAGCGGCCGTAGTCGAGCACCGGGCCGGTGCCGAAGACGGTGTCGGAGTGGCACACGAAGTCGGCGCGGCCGGTACCCGTGATCTGCAGCGAGTCGCCCCACACGCCCTCGCACCCGGCGGGCCGGTCCGGGACCGTCGTCGGATCCCACTCGGCCTGCGCGATGTCGCAGCGCACCGAGTTGGGCTGCAGGTAGCAGGCGATGTTGCCGCTCGGGCTGCTGAACCCGGCCGGCTCGGCGGAGACCCGGACGTCGGACGGCGCCGTGGTCGTCCTGGCCGGGACCGCGCTCGAAGGGACCGCGCTGCTGGGAACCGCGGTCGGCGGGGCCGCGGTCGGATCGGCCCCGCCCCCAGCCTCCCGCAGCGCGATCACCCCGATCACCGCGGCCGCGGCGAGCACCGCCACGGTCGCACCGATCGCCACCGGCACCCTCCAGCGCGGCGCCCGCGCGACCGGCCGCGGCGGCGTCGGCTCCAGCACGGCGGGCAGCCAGCCGCCCGTCGGCCGGTCCTGGGGTCCCGAGGAGAGGGTGCCGCGGATCCGCTCGACTCCCGGTCGTCGGGCGGGGTCGCGGTCCAGACACGCCCGGGCCAGCCCGAGCACCGGCTCGGGGATCCCGGCGAGGTCCGGCTCGCCGTGGACCGTGCGGTAGAGCAGGGCGTTGACGTCGCCGGTGCCGAAGGGCGCGCGGCCGGTCGCCGCGTAGGCGAGGACCCCGCCGAGGGCGAAGACGTCGCCGGCCGGTTCCGACCGGGCGTGCGTGATCTGCTCCGGCGCGATGAACCCCGGCGAGCCGACGACGGCGCCGGTGCGGGTCAGCACGGTCGCGTCGGCGGCCCGGGCGATCCCGAAGTCGATCACCTTCGGCCCGTCGGCACCGAGCAGGACGTTGCCCGGCTTGAGGTCGCGGTGCACGATCCCGACGCCGTGGATCGCGGCGAGCGCGTCGGCCAGCCCGATACCGAGCAGCCGGACCTGTTCGACGGGCATCGGGCCGTGGACCCCGACGGCCTCGCGCAGCGACGGCGCCGGCACGTACTCCGTGGCCATCCACGGCGGGTCCGCGTCGGCGTCGGCCCCGAGCAGCGCGGCCGTGTAGGGGCTGCACACGCGGGCCGCGGCCTCGATCTCGTGCCCGAACCGGGCGCGGAACTCCGGGTCGCCCGCCAGGTCCGACCGGACGACCTTGACCGCCGCCTGCACGCCGCCCCGACGTCCGAGGTAGACCTGGCCCATCCCGCCCTCGCCGAGCAGGCGCGTGATCGTGAAGCCGCCGATGCTGCGCGGATCGAGGCGGGAGCCGGGCACGCGCCCAGTCAACCGCATCCGGTCGGGCGGCATTCGATCAGGCGGCAGCCCCGGGGGAGGCGATCGCGACGGGTGCGCCCCAGTCGCGGTAGTCCGAGGTCAGGGCCAGGGTCCCGATGCCCGGCATGGTCTGGCGCGTCTCGCTGCGCAGGGGCCGGTTCGCCGCGTCGATCCACAGCGTGGAGGAGATCCGGGTGACGCCGGCCGCGGCCTGGGCGCGCAGCGCGTCCCGCACCTCGGGGTCCTGCTCCAGTTCCGCGGCGCGGACCACGTCGACGACCACCAGGTACCGGACCGTCGGCACGTCGTCGACCGTGTCGTCGGCGGCGTCGGCGACCAGCGCGGCGTCCCGGTAGCGGCTGAGGTGGGCGGTGGGATCGGCGCCCGCCACGACGTTGGCCGCGGTGGTCGCCAGGTTCTTCTCCGGCGTGCCGGTGGCCGCCTCGTCGACCCGGGTCCAGCCGGTGCCGTCCTGGCGCCACACCTGCCCGCCGTGCAGCACCACGAACGCCGTGCTCTGCGGGTCCCGCCCGGGCGGGCTCAGGGTCTGGGTGAACTGGGCGGAGATCCCGCCGCCCTGCTCGACGCGCAGCGCGCCGTCCCCGCCCAGCGTGGTCGGGCCGCCGTCCGCGGCATCGACCTGGCCGGACAGGCGGAGGTGCGCCGTGCGGTCCGTGTGCTGGCGCTGGGTGACGGCCGTGAGCAGGTCCGCGGCCGAGTAGTACTTGGGCAGGCGCTGTGTCCGGCCGGCGTCCTCGGAGTTGCCGCGGGCGCAGGACACCACCGCCACCAGCACCACGAGGACAGCGATCGCCGCGAGCACCAGGGCGAGCGGCGTGCGGACCGGCCCCGCTGCCGACGCTCTCCCGTGCGGCACCTTCCGCCTCCTCCACACCGCCGAAGGCTCCGAGATTATCGGTCCGCCGCGAGTGCACCGGGCGGAGCAGCCCGCAGTGCGACGAGCACACGGCGCAGAGCGGCGAGCCGCCCCGGGCGCAGCGCGCCGTCGCCGACCAGCGCGTCGAGCGCGCATTCCGGATCGGCGGGCGGCCCGAGGTGGCCGCAGCCGCGGGGGCAGTCCTCGACGGCCGCGGCGAGATCGTCGAAGGCGGCGATGACGTCGTCGGGCGTCACGTGGGCGAGCCCGAACGACCGCACCCCGGGTGTGTCGACCACCCAGCCGTGGCCGTCGGAGAGCGGGAGGGCGAGCGCGGCGGTGGTGGTGTGCCGGCCCTTGCCGACGCCCGAGACCTGACCGGTGCGTTGCGCGGCGTCCGGGAGCAGGGCGTTGACCAGGGTCGACTTGCCGACGCCGGAGTGCCCGACGAGCGCGGACACCCGCTCCTCGAGCAGCTCGGCCAGCGCGGTCGGGAACTCCCCGCGCCGCGTCACGACGACCGGGAACTCCAGCTCCGCGTAGTGCGCGGCGAAGGGCGCCGGGTCGGCGAGGTCGGCCTTCGTCAGGCAGAGCACGGGCTCCAGCCCGCCCGCGTAGGCCGCCACCAGGCAGCGGTCGACGAACCCGGTGCGCGGTTCCGGCTCGGCCAGCGACGTCACGATCACGAGCCGGTCGGCGTTGGCCACGACCAGGCGTTCGTAGGGGTCGGTGTCGTCCGCGGTGCGGCGCAGGACGGTCCGCCGCTCCTCGACCCGCACGATCCGCGCGAGGGTGTCCGGCGCGCCCGACAGGTCCCCGACCAGCCCCACCCGGTCCCCGACGACGATCGGCGTGCGGCCGAGCTCGCGGGCCCGCATCGCCGTGACCGGCGGCCGGTCCGCCTCGCCGCCCGGGGCGCAGGTCCAGCGGCCCCGGTCGACCGCGACGACCATGGCCTCCTCGGCGTTCGCGTGGTCCGGCCGGCGCTTGGTGCGCGGGCGGGAGCCGCGGCCCGGGCGGACCCGGACGTCGGACTCGTCGTACTGGCGCGGCCGGCTCACGCGATCAAGGAGGCCCAGCGCCCGGGAAAGTCCGGGATGGTCTTGTCGGTGCAGGTCACGTCGTCGATCCGGACGCCGGGGACGACGAGCCCGACGATCGCGCCGGCCGTCGCCATCCGATGGTCGGCGTAGGCGCCCCAGGGCCGCTCGCCGGCGGTGAGCCGGGCGGGCCGGATCTCCAGGCCGTCCTCGGTCTCGGTGACCGCGCCGCCGAGAGCGGCGAGCTCGGTGCGCAGCGCGGCCAGCCGGTCCGTCTCGTGCCCGCGGATGTGCGCGACGCCGCGGATCACGCTCGGGCCCTCGGCCAGCGCGGCGAGCGCGGCGACGGTCGGGGTGAGCTCGGAGGCGTCGTGGAGGTCGACGTCGACGCCCTGCAGCCGGTCCGGGCCGGCGACGGTCATCCCCGCCCCCGACGCCGTGACGGTGGCGCCCATGCGCTCCAGCACCCCGAGGATCTCGGCGCCGGGCTGGGTGGACCCCGCGGGCCAGCCCGCCACCGTCACCTCCCCGCCGGTGACCGCGGCCGCGGCGAGGAAGACCGACGCGTTGGACAGGTCGGGCTCGACGGCCCAGGTCCGCGCCGCGATCGGGCCGGGCTCGACCCGCCACGTGTCGGCCTCGGCGTCGTCGACGGTCACGCCCGCCTCGCGAAGCATCGCGACGGTCATGTCGATGTGGGGCAGGCTCGGCACCGGCTTGCCGTCGTGGTGCACGGTCACGCCCTTGTCGAAGCGGGCGCCGGAGAGCAGCAGGCCGGACACGAACTGGCTCGACGCCGAGGCGTCGATCGTCACCGCGCCGCCCGGGAGCCCGCCCGCACCGTGCAGGACGAAGGGGAGGCGGTCGCCGTCGATCACCGCGCCGAGGGCGCGCAGGGCGTCGAGGACGGTGCCCATGGGGCGCTCGCGGGCGTGCGGGTCGCCGTCGAAGACCACGGGGCCGTCGGCCAGCGTCGCTGCGGGAGGGACGAACCGCATCACGGTGCCGGCCAGGCCGCAGTCGACCGCGCCCCCGCCGACGAGGGTGCCCCCGTCGAGGGTGACCGTCTCGCCGTCGACGTGGACCCCGACGCCCAGCGACCGGAGCGCGCCGCACATCAGCGCGGAGTCCCGGGTGGCGGGCACGCCGTGCACCACCGAGCGCCCCTGCGCGAGCCCGGACAGCAGCAGCGCGCGGTTGGTGACGGACTTCGAGCCGGGGACGGACACCGTCCCGCGTACGGGTCCGCTCGCCGTCGGCGCGGCGTAGGGGCTGGTCGGAGTGGTGGAAGAGGCACTGGACGGGGCACTGGACGGAGCCACGACCCCATGATTCCGCATGGCGCCCGCGGCGGGACGCGACCCCGAGATCGTGTCCGGCCGGACTGTCGGTGGGACGTGCCACGATGGAGGCATGTGCGGGAGGTACGCCTCGACGAAGGCGCCGACGGACCTGGCGGAGGAGTTCACCGCCGTCGACGCCGTCACGGAGAAGGCCGGCGAGGACCGGCGGCCGGACTACAACGTGGCCCCCACGCGGGACGTGATCGCGGTGGTGCAGCGCCACCCGCGGGATGCGGACGGCAACCCCGACCCGGACACCACCGAGCGCAGCCTGCGGCTCGTGCGCTGGGGGCTGGTGCCGTCGTGGGCGAAGGACCCGTCCGCGGGCGCCCGCATGATCAACGCGCGCAGCGAGACGGCCGCCGAGAAGCCCGCGTTCCGCCGCGCCCTCGCCGCCCGCCGCTGCCTGCTCCCGGCCGACGGCTGGTACGAGTGGCAGCGCCGGGCCGCCACCAAGGACCACAAGGCGAGCAAGCAGCCCTACTTCACGCACTACAAGGACGGCCGGTCGCTCGCGATGGCCGGGCTCTGGGAGTTCTGGCGGCCCAAGGAGGGCGAGCTCCTCGAGAAGTTCCCCGAGGGACTCGTCACCTGCACGGTGCTGACCACCGAGGCGGTCGGCCCGCTCGCGCAGGTCCACGACCGGATGCCGCTCGTCCTGCCGCCCGAGGCGTGGGACGCGTGGCTCGACCCGGACTCGGACGCGCAGGCGGACGCGGTGAGGCGCTGGCTCGCCCCGCCGTCGACCGACCTGGTGGGCAGGCTCGACATCGTGCCGGTGTCGGACAAGGTCAACAGCGTCCGGAACAACGGCAAGGAGCTGCTCGAGCCGCTCGACCCGTCGCAGGTCGAGGAGCCGATCCAGCTGGACCTGCTCGGGTGACGAACCTCCGGCCCGCGGAGATCGCCGAGATCCCCACGCCGCACGGGCCCGCCCGCGTGCACGTCCGGCGCACGCCGGCGACCCCGCGCGGGGCGCTGCTCATGGGGCACGGGGCCGGGGGCGGGGTCGACGCGCCGGACCTGCGCGCCGCCGCCCGCGCCGCGCTCGACGCCGGCCTCCACGTCGTGCTGGTCGAACAGCCGTACCGGGTCGCGGGCCGCCGCGCCCCCGCCCCGGCGGCGCAGCTCGACGCCGCCTGGGAGGCGGTGGTCGGGGTGCTGCGGGGGACCGGCGGTGCGGGCGTCGGGGCCGCAGGTGCCGGTGGTGCCGCTGTCCAGGGCGCGGGTGAGGTCGGCGGGCTGCTCGCGGGGCTGCCGCTGCTGTTCGGGGGCCGCAGCTCGGGGGCCCGGGTGGCCTGCCGGTGTGCCGCCGCGGGCGGGGCGGTCGGGATCGTGTGCCTCGCCTTCCCGGTGCACCCGCCGGGCAGGCCGGAGAAGCACCGGATGGCCGAGATCGACGGCGTCGCGGTGCCGGTGCTCGTGGTGCAGGGGGAGTCGGACCCCTTCGGCCGGCCCGAGCCCACCGCGACCCGGGAGGTCGTGCTGCTGGCGGGCGACCACTCGTTGAAGAAGGACGTCCCGGCGGTCGAGAAGGCGGTCGCGGACTGGCTGTCCCGCCACCTCCCGTAGCGAGGGCGACCGGAAGGCCGCCCACCCACCCGCGCCGCAGCGGCTGCGCAGGTAGCCGGGCGACCGGGAGTCCGCCTACCCCCGCGCCGCGATGGGGGCGGTGCGGGCGTCGACCGCCGCGATCAGGTCGCCCGGCGCCAGCTCCACCTCCAGCCCCCGCCGCCCCGCGCTGCAGAACACGGTGTTCCAGGAGGTCGCAGAGGCGTCGACCACCACGGGCAGTCGCTTCTTCTGCCCGAGCGGCGAGATCCCGCCCGCGACGTACCCGGTGGCGCGCTCGGCGTCGGCGACCTCGGCCATGCGGGCCTTCTTCCCGCCGACGGCGGCGGCGAGGGCCTTGAGGTCGAGGGTGGCGTCGACCGGCACGACCCCGACGGTGAGGTTCCCGTCGACCTCGGCGACGAGGGTCTTGAACACCCGCCCGGCCGCGAGCCCGAGGGCGTCGACGGCCTCCTGCCCGTAGGCGGCGCCGCCCGCGTGTTCGTACGAGTGCAGTGTGTGGTCGATCTTCTTCCTGGTCAGCAGCGCCGTCGCCGGGGTGCCCCGCCCTGCCACTCGTCCCGCCCTCCTCACGGACCGGCCGGGAATCGGTGTCCGGCCGGAGGTGTTGAGACCGTACGTGACCTCAGCACTGATGGACGCCCCGGTCGCGGCCCGACCGGCTCGGCCGCGCCCGTCACGTCGCGGGCGCGTACGCTCGACCCCCGCAGGCTCACGGACGATCGTGGAGACGGTCGCGGGGGAGAGGAGCGCGGTGCCGGACGAGACGGCGGCCGAGACGGGGCAGGACCCGGGGCAGGACCCGGACCGGGTGGACGAGAGCGACTCGTTGGACCGGGCCCCGGAGGAGACCGAGGCCGAGCGCGCCTCCCGGTTCGAGCGGGACGCGATGCCGATGCTCGACCAGCTCTACGGCGCAGCCCTGCGGATGACCCGCAACCCGGCCGACGCCGAGGACCTGGTCCAGGAGACCTATCTCAAGGCGTACTCGGCGTTCCGGACCTTCCGCGAGGGCACGAACCTCAAGGCGTGGCTGTACCGGATCCTGACGAACACCTACATCAACGGGTACCGCAAGCGGCAGCGTCAGCCGATCCAGGCGCCCACGGACGAGATCACGGACTGGCAGCTCGCCCAGGCCGGTGAGCACTCGTCGACGGGGCTGCGCTCGGCCGAGGTCGAGGCGCTGGACAACCTTCCCGATTCGGACGTGAAGGAAGCCCTGCAGCGGCTTCCCGAGGACTTCCGGATGGCGGTATACCTGGCCGACGTCGAGGGGTTCGCCTACAAGGAGATCGCCGAGATCATGGGGACGCCGATCGGCACCGTGATGTCCCGCCTGCACCGCGGGCGCCGGCAGCTCCGCGACATGCTCACCGACACGGCTCGGGAGCGCGGCTTCATCCGGGGTGAGCAGGAGGTGACGAGCTCATGAGCTGCGGCAACCACCACGACACCGACTGCTCCGAGGTGCTCGCGGAGGTGTGGCTGTATCTCGACGGCGAGTGCGACCAGGAGCGCAAGCGCCAGCTCGTGCAGCACCTCGACGAGTGCGCGCCGTGCCTGCAGGAGTACGGGATCGACGAGAAGCTCAAGCAGCTCCTCGCCCGCAAGTGCAGCGGCGAGATCGCGCCGGACGGGCTGAAGGACCGGCTGCGCCGGCAGATCCGCACCGCGGTGCTGGAGCAGGCCGAGGTGAGCGTGGAGTCCGGGCCCGGCGGCACGACCGTCGAGGTCCGCACCACCCGGATCGAACGTCGCGCCTGATCGACCACACACGAACGGCCCCTCGGCTCCGAGCGGAGCGGAGGGGCCGTTCGCGTGCCAGGGGCAGGGCCTCAGGTGTTGGGCCGCTTGCCGTGGTTCGCGCCGCCCTTCTTGCGGTCGCGACGCTTGCGCGCGCGCTTCGACATGCTCGTCCCTCCTTCACAAGTACGCAGGACTGGACCCAGTGTCCCACGTGATTGGATGAGCCCGTGTCGACCCTGAGCGAACTGCTGGCCGAGCACACGAGCCTCCCCGGGGACGCCGTCGAACACCTGCAGCGGGTCGTCGCCGAGTGGCAGCTGCTCGCGGACATGTCGTTCGCCGACTTCCTGCTCTGGATCCCGCTGCCGCAGGACGCCGACGTCGAGATGGCGGGCGGCCCGGAGGAGTTCCTCTGCGTGGCCCAGGCCCGCCCCACCACGGCCCCCACGGCCCACCCGGAGGACGCCGTGGGCGCCCGGGTGAACCCGCTGGACAACCCGCAGCTGCGCCGGGCCGTCGTCGAGGGGCGGATCTGCCGCGAGGAGGAGCCGCGCTGGCACCTGGAGGTGCCGGTGCGCCGCGAGACGATCCCGGTGCGCCACCACGGGCGCGTCATCGCCGTGCTGTCCCGGGACACCAACCTCGCCATGCCGCGGGTGCCGAGCCCGCTGGAGATCGCCTACCTCGGCAGCGCGTCGGACCTCTGCCAGATGATCGCCGACGGCACCTTCCCGACGACGGCGGCCGCGGCCGGTGCCGACACGAGCCCGCGAGCGGGGGACGGGCTGATCCGGCTCGACGCGCACGGCCTCGTGGCCTACGCCAGCCCCAACGCCCTGTCCGCCTACCACCGCATGGGGCACGACACGGACCTCGTGGGCGTCCCGCTGGCGTCGCTGACCAAGAGCCTGACCCGGGACCCGTTCGACGCCAGTGAGGTGGCCGCGCGCATCCAGGCGGCCCTCGACGGCCGGACCTCGCTGCGGATGGAGATCCGCACCCGGGGCGCCACGATGCTGGTGCGGTCGCTGCCCCTGCGTCCGCGCGGGGATGCCGCCGGCGCGCTGGTGCTGGTCCGTGACATCACCGACCTGCGCCGCCGCGACCAGGCGCTGCTGAGCAAGGACGCGACGATCCGGGAGATCCACCACCGGGTCAAGAACAACCTGCAGACGGTCGCCGCGCTGCTTCGGCTGCAGGCCCGGCGCACCCAGATCCCGGAGGCCCGCCGGGCGCTCGCCGAGAGCGTGCGCCGGGTGACCTCCATCGCGCTGGTCCACGAGGCGCTGGCCTACTCGGTGGCCGAGATGGTGGACCTCGACGAGCTGGTGGACACCGTGCTGCCCGCGATCGGCGACGGCGCCACGGCCGAGGTGCGGGCCAAGGTGCGCCGGGAGGGCTCGCTGGGCACCCTGGGCTCGGCGCTGGCGACCCCACTGGTCCTGGTGCTGACCGAGCTGGTGCACAACGCGCTGGCGCACGCCTACGAGCCGGGCCAGGCGGGGGAGGTCGTGGTGAAGGCCAACCGCTCGGCGCACACCCTGGAGCTGATCATCGCCGACGACGGCCGGGGCATGCCGGACGGCTTCGACATCGACCGCGCGGACGGCCTGGGCCTGCAGATCGTGCGCACGCTGCTCGCCGAGCTCGACTCGAAACTGGCGCTGCGGCCCCGTGAGGGCGGCGGAACCGAGGCCCTTATCACGGTGCCGATGACGGCGCGATAGCCTTGCAGCGTGTTCGCCGATCCCGGTGCCGAGGTCGCGCCGGTGCCGTGCTCGACGGTCACGGGTTCGCGGGGCGTGCGGTGACACTCCTCCGAACCGACGAAGAGCGGGCCCGTCGCCGGTGGCGTCCGGCTTCGGGCCCGCTCTTCCGAGTCTTCTGAGGGAGCTTTCGGGTGAGGGTGGGGATGACCCTCAGGGCACTTCTTCGGTGACTGCGGTTCTTCGGTTCTCAGGCAGTGCGCGCACGGGTACGGGCGTTGCGGCGCTTGAGGGCGCGACGCTCGTCCTCGCTCATGCCGCCCCAGACACCCGCGTCCTGGCCACTCTCGAGGGCCCAGGCCAGGCACTCGGTGACCACCGGGCACCGGCGGCAGACGCTCTTCGCCTCGGCGATCTGCAGGAGGGCCGGTCCGCTCGTCCCCACGGGGAAGAAGAGCTCCGGGTCCTCGTCGCGGCAGATAGCGCGGTGACGCCAATCCATGATCGTCCTACTCCTCGTACTTCGCGATCGGGGTCGCGCCGATCGCACGTCTGTCTGTCACGGTGTTTCCGCGCTTGTGAATGATTTCACGAGCGCCGTCGCTCTTCAAGGGACAAGGTCCGGGCGGGTGAGGAGCCTCACCCACACTTCGCAACGAAGTCCGACACGTTCGGTTACTGCATCGATCCGTGCCGCACGCCGTCGCGAGGTGCGATCGACAGTGTCCCTGCCCAACGGGAGCCGGGTTACCCCGATTCCCGCGGACCATGCCGGGTGACCCCGACGTAGTCCCTCGCTTTCGCAGGACCTACCTTGGATCACGGTCCGCGCAGGTGCGAGCCCCTAGCTGCTCGGTGGTCGCCGAGCATCGGTGAATGGCCACCACGTGTCACTCGACCGGGTCACGACACCGCCCGAACTGCGACGAGGGGCGCCTCTCACACGACGACGCGTAACGCTCCGGGCACGGAAACGAACTCGACGTCCGTCCTCGAGCCCAGGTGGTCACCGTCCAGCTGGAGGGCCAGCGGCTCCGCGCTGCGGATCCGTACGGAGGGAACGGCATCCTGGCGCACGATGTTCCGCCCGTGCGGATCTCCGTCCGGGGACAGGATGTGGCGCAACGTGCGTCCGATCGTGGGCAGACCCAGATGGCGCAGTGCGAAGAGGGCGAGCCCCGTGCCGAACGTGGCGCCCGGATTGGTGCGGACCGCGCGGCCGGCGAGGAAGGTCCACGGATCGGTGTTGCTCACGAACGCCAGCCGGATCTCCTCCAGCGGGCCGGCCCCCGGCACCTCCACGGTCATCGACGGCGGGCGGCGCCGCTGGCGCAGGTACTCCGCGATGGCCGTGTTGGCGTAGCGGATCGGGGTGGCCTCCCGCCCGGCCGCGCGGGCGCGCTCCACCGCGGCGACCACGTCCGCGTCCCAGCCCATCCCGGCGTTGAACGTGAACCACCGGTCGTCCGCCCGGCCGAGCCCCACCAGTCGGCTGCTGCGCCGCTCCAGGGCCGCCAGGATCGCCCCGGTGGCCTCCACGGGGTCGCGGGGCATGCCGAGGGCCCGGGCGAAGACGTTGGCCGAGCCACCGGGCACCACGGCCAGCGCGGGGGCGTCGGGATCGCTGCCGTCGGGTGCTCGCGGGCCGGTGGCCTCGCGGTCGACCAGCATGCCGTTGACGACCTCGTTAACCGTGCCGTCGCCGCCGAGCGCCACGATCAGCTCGACGCCCGCGGCGCAGGCCGCCGCCGTCGCCTCGGCCGCGTGCCCGCGGTAGGCCGTCTCCAGGACGTCCAGCTTGAGCTCGCTCGCCAGGGCGTGGGTCAGGACGTCCCGCCCCGCCGGGGTCGTCGACGTCGCCCGGGGGTTGACGACGAGGAGCGCGCGCACGTTCCCGAGCGTAACCGGGCCCGTATCCTCGTCGTCGTGACCTCCGAGCCGAGTCAGCAGCCGGGCGGGAAGGCGCGCCGCACCGCACCGGACGCCCCGCCCGTCCAGGTGCGCGCGGCGGCCGCCGTCGTCGGGCTGGAGGGGCTCGTCGGGCTCGGCGCGGCCGTCGTCTTCGGGGTCGCCTCCGAGGGCGGCCTGGGCGACCGGATCGGCGAGGCCTCGTACTTCGTGCTGCTCGGCGGCGCCCTCGTGCTGTGCGCCGTCCTGCTCTGGCGCGGGAAGCACGGGGCCCGCACGCCGTCGATCGTGACCCAGCTGCTGCTGGTCCCGTTCGTCTACTCGCAGCTGGCCGAGGGCCGTCTCGCGATCGGGGTCGTGGCCCTGCTGCTGGTCGTGGGCACCTTCCTGCTACTGGTCAGCGAGCCCGCGCGGCGCTGGTCGATGGGGGCCGACGAGCGCTCACGCGCCGAGTGAGGCCAGCGGCTCGCCGGTGAGCCGGAAGGTCGTCCACTCGTCCATCGACACCGCCCCGATGGACCGGTAGAAGCCGATCGAGGGCTCGTTCCAGTCGAGCACGGACCACTCCAGCCGCGCGTAGCCCCGCTCCACGCAGGTCGCGGCCAGGGCGGCGAGCAGTTCCCGGCCCAGCCCGGAGCCGCGGTGCGCGGGCTGCACGTAGAGGTCCTCGAGGTAGATCCCGTGCACGCCCTCCCACGTGGAGAAGCTCAGGAACCACAGCGCGCAGCCGACGACCGCGCCGTCGACCTCGGCCACGTGCCCGAACAGCGCCGGCGCCTCGCCGAACAGCGCGGTCCGCAGCTGCTCCGGGGTCAGCAGGCACTGGTCGAGGGCCTTCTCGTACTCGGCGAGCTCGCGCACCAGCCCGACCACCGCGTCGACGTCGCCCGGTTCGACCCGCCGCACCCGATTCGTCCACCGCTCCGTCACGTCTGCACGATATCCGCTGCTCAGCGGCCGAATCTTCACCGGCGAACGGAGCAACCTCTCCTGCTCCCGCTCGTCATACGTGTGGGGGTAGGAACACCGAGGAGTGACGAGTGGGTAGACACAGCGTGAAGCGGACGGCGGCCGGGAGGCTCCGCGGCGCGGCGGTGACGGCGGCCGTCCTCGGCCTCGGCTCACTCGTGGCCGCCCCCGCCCAGGCCGCCCCGGCTCAGAGCGCACCCCGCGGCGACACCGGCACCGCGGCCACGGTCGCCGGCACCCCCTGCACCGCCACCGCGCACGCCTGCGTCGACCTCGCGACCCACCGCGCCTGGCTGCTCGACGGCGGCGAGGTCGCCCGCGGGCCCGTGCGGATGATGCCGGGCGACGCCACCGACCCCACCCCGGTCGGCACCTTCCACGTGCAGTGGAAGGACCAGAACCACGTCAGCGACATGCCCAACCACGCGCCGATGCCGTTCTCGGTGTTCTTCGCCGACGGCGGGGTGGCCTTCCACGAGGGCAGCCTGCAGAACTCGTCGTACGGCTGCGTGCACCTCGCCCACGACGACGCCGTCGCCTTCTTCAACGCCCTGCAGGTCGGCGACGAGGTGCAGGTGCACTGACCCGCCGGGCGGGGAGGGCCGGGCTACGGGATCCGGAGGTTGACGGCGTCGAGGCGCGGGACCCCGCGCTCGTCGCCGAGGATCGTCCAGGCGGCGGCGTCCATCGCGATGTGCACGCCGCCCTCGGGCGGCAGGCCGATCCAGCGGGCGGTGAGCACCCTGCTGAAGTGCCCGTGGCCGACGAGCACGACGTCACCCCGGGGGAGGAGCTCCCGGACGTCGGTGAGGAGGGCGTCGGCGCGCGCGCCGACCTGCGCGGCCGTCTCGCCGTGGGGGCAGGGGTGGGTCCAAACCGTCCAGCCGGGCACGTCCTCGCGGATCTGCGGGGTCGTGCGGCCCTCGCAGTCGCCGTAGTCCCACTCGGAGAGCCGCTCGTCGACCGCGTCGGGCTGCAGGCCTGCGAGCTTCGCGGTCTCCTGGGCGCGGCTGCGCGGGCTGGTGATCACCCGCACCGGCGGCGGGTCGCCGCGGCGCAGCGCCTCCAGCGTCGGGCCGGCCTGCGTGGCCAGCTCGCGGCCGCGGTCGGTCAGCGGGATGTCGGTCCGGCCCGTGTGCCGGCCCGTCGCGGACCACTCGGTCTCGCCGTGCCGGAGGAGGAAGACGCGTCCCACGCGCCGGAGGCTAGTCCGGTCGGCGGCCGACGTGCAGGACTTCCGTCCCGACCTCGTCGCGGATGCTGTCCGGGACCGCCACCGCGGGGTATGATCCGAACACTGACCGTGAGCGAGGGGTGCGCGATGGCCGGAGGGGCGCTCGACCGTGCGACGGTCCGCGTTCTCCAGGCCGGATGCCGCTGGATGTGGGGTTTCGCGCCCCGGATGATCCCGCACATCGTCGCCCGGATGGGCGCGGGCGGGGCCGTCCGCTGGTTCGCCGCGAACATGCCGCGCTACCTCGTCTCGATGCGGGTCCTCGGCCACCAGCGCACGCACCTGGCCGGCATGGTCATCTCGCTCTACAACGGCTGCCTCTACTGCGCCTACGCGCACGGCTACGCCCTCGAGCTGCTCTACCTGCGCGATCGCGACCGGCTCTTCCCGCTCGACGCGCGGACCCTGGAGGGGTGGATCGGGTTGCCGCCGCGGCTGCTCGCCGACCGGGTGCAGGACGTGCTGCGCGCGGCCGGGATGCAGGCCGAGGCGATGTGGGTGGACACCACGATCGGCCTGCTGCACGGCGACCAGCAGCCCGTCGACGGCGAGGAGATGCGCCTCGCGCACCTGGTCCGCATGTTCGGGACCATGAACCGGATCGCCGTCGAGGCCGGCTGCACCGAGCCGGACGAGGCGCAGAACCCGGTCAACAAGGACCGCGCGGTCAAGGAGCGCAATGCCGCCCTGCGCAACGCCCACGTCTGAGCGACTCGCCGCAGTCCCGCATCGCCGGAGCCTCGATCGTCGGTCGTGGGCCAGCAGCATCGTCCTGCGACCATGATCGCGGACGGCGGATCGTGGACGGGTAGGGCCGTTCTCCGACCGTCCCGCTCCCCGATCGGTGATCACGCTGCCCGGCCGGCGCGCCGCAGGACGGAAGCCGCGCATCCCGGCGCAGCCTGAGCGCAGCCCGCCGCCGGACAGGGCAGGCCGGGCTCACCCGTTCCGCGGCGGCGGCTACGCTTCCGCCCGTGGTGGCGGCTCCCCGGTCCCGGCGATGACGACGGAGAGTCGCGCGCTGCCCGGCTCCCTCGCGCCCTACCTGGAGCGGGCCCGCCGCAGTGCCGGGGAGTTCGAGCTCGACGTCGACGACTTCGTCCCCCGCTTCTACCGCACGCTCTTCGGCTACGCGCCGGGCCTGCGCGGGCTGTTCCCGCTGTCGATGACCACGCAGTACGCCCGGTTCGGCCGCGCGCTGGTGCACCTGATCGACGGGCTGGACGACCCGGCGTCGCTGGTGCCGTTCCTGGCCCAGCTGGGCCGGGACCACCGGAAGTTCGACGTCCGGGACGAGCACTACACCGTCGTCGGGCAGGCCTTCCTCGCCGCCCTCGCCGAGACCGCGGGCGAGGCCTGGACGCCCGAGGTCGCCGAGGCCTGGGAGTACACCTTCGCGTTCCTCGCCGGGACGATGCAGAAGGCGGCGCGGGCGGAGGCCGGTCCCGCCTGGTGGTCCGGCGTGGTCGTCGAGCACCAGCGGGTCGACCGGGACACGGCGATCCTGCGGGTGCAGGTCGAGGGCCAGGACGGGCCCGTGCCGTACCGCGCCGGGCAGTACGTCGGCGTGGAGACCCCGCAGCACCCGCGGCTGTGGCGCTACCTCTCCCCGGCGAACGCGCCGGACCCCGCGGGTGTGCTGGAGTTCCACGTCAAGGCGCTGGGCTACGGCAGCGTGAGCCGCGGGATCGTGGCCTCCGCCCGGCCTGGGGACCGCTGGCGGATCGGCCCGGCGATGGGTGCGCTGGACCGCGCCGTCCGCCCGGGCCGGGAACTGCTGATGATCGCCGGCGGCACCGGCATCACCCCGATCCGCGCCCTGCTCGAGCAGCTGGAGCGGGAGGGCGGGCGCCCCGAGCGGGTCGTCGTCTTCTACGGGGCACGGTCGTGGGACGCCCTGTACGCGCTCGACGAGTTGCGCCGGATGACCTACCGCAACGTCTGGCTGGACGTCGTCCCCGTCGTCGAGGAGCAGCCGCCCTACCCCGGCCCGCTGGTGGGCCGGCTCGCCGAGGTCGTCACCGGGTTCGGGTCGTGGGGCGACTGCGAGATCGTGGTCAGCGGGTCGCCGGCCATGCTGACCGCGACCGTGCGGGCGCTGCGGGTCGCCGGCGCGGCGCCCGAGCAGATCCACTACGACCCGTTCGTCGCCGACTGAATCCCCTTGCCAGCGAGTCGTCGTCGTCGAGGGCTTGACGTATTCCCATATGGGAATACGATGGTGGCGTGGCACGGGCGGCGACCACCACCGACGCGTTCAACGCGGTGGCCGAACCGCGGCGCAGGCAGATCCTCGACGTGCTCGCCCGGGGCGAGCGGTCGGTGACCGACCTCGTCGCGGCACTGGACCTCGCCCAGCCGCAGGTCTCGAAGCACCTGAAGGTGCTGCACGAGGTGGGGCTGGTGGCCGTCCGGGAGGACGGGCGGCGCCGGCTCTACCGGCTGGAGGGCCGCGGGCTCAAGGCGATCCACGACTGGGTGGCCGGCTTCGCGCGGCACTGGGAGGACCGGTTCGGCGCACTGGACGCCGTACTGGCGGAGATCACGGGGGAGACCGATGGGAACGACCACGAGGGGTAGCGCCGTCGTCACGCTGCCCGCCGACGACCAGATCCTGATCGTGCGCGAGTTCGCGGCGCCCGCCGCCGCCGTCTACCGCGCCTGGACCGAGCCCGAGCTGGTGAAGCGCTGGTGGGCGGGCACGATGGGCACGGTGACGTCGGCCGAGATCGACCTGCGGGTCGGCGGCGGCTGGCGCTGGGTCATGGAGGCGAACGGCGGGTTCGAGGTCGCCTTCCACGGCGAATACCGCGAGCTGGTGCCCGGCGGGCGGATCGTGACCACCGAGGTGTTCGAGGGAATGCCCGACGCCTACGCCGTGAACACCCTGGACTTCACCGAGTCCGACGGCCGCACCACGCTCACCGTGCTGGTGCAGCACCAGAACCAGGAGCACCGGGACGCCCACATCGAGTCGGGCATGGAGGGCGGCATGCAGACCTCGCTCGACGCCCTGGAGGACGTCGCGGTCTCGCTCTAACGCCGGGCCAGCAGGGCCGTCAGCTTCTCGAGGACCGGGCCGTAGGAGCCGGGCAGCACGCGGGCCAGGACGTCGGGCACCTTGGCGCTGGAGGCGATGAGTACCCGGGTCCTCCGCTTCTCGACGCCGTCGAGGATCTCCGCGGCGGCCTTCTCCGGCGGATAGCTCAGCAGCTTCGCGAACGCGGCCTGGTGCTGGGCGATCTCCGCCGGGTCGACGCCGGACCCGATCCGGGCACTCGACGCCACGTTCGTGCGGATCCCGCCGGGGTGGACCTGGGTCACGCCCGTGCCGGTCTCGACCAGCTCGTGCCGCAGCACCTCGGAGAACCCGCGGATGGCGAACTTGCTCGACGAGTACGCCGACTGCCCGGCCGGCCCGATCAGCCCGTAGAGGCTGGACACGTTGACCAGGTGCCCGCCCGGGGTCGCGGTCAGGGCGGGCAGCAGGTGGTGGGTGAGGATCACGGGCGCGCGGAAGTTGATGTCCATGACCCACTCGAACTCGTCGAGCGTCAGCTGGCGGAAACGGCCGCCGAGGGCCACGCCGGCGTTGTTGATGAGCAGGCCGAGGCGCGGGTGGTCCGCGGCGATCCGCTCGGCGAGGGCGGTCGTCGCGGTCCGGTCGGCGAGGTCGACGACGTGCGTCTCGACGGTCCGGGCCGGGTGCGCGCCGCGGATCTTGCCGGCCACGGCCTCGAGCCCGGCGGCGTCCCGGTCGACGAGGACCAGGTCGCTGCCGCGGTCGCCGAGGCCGTACGCGAGCTGCTCGCCGATGCCGCTCGCGGCCCCGGTGAGGACGGCGGTGTTGCCGGCGAAGCGGTAGGGCTGCAGTGTCGTCCGTGTCGCGGGCATCAGGAGGCCTCCTGCAGGCTGCGGGCGGTCGCGGGGGTGAAGCGCATGTCGCGGGTGAGGTCGGCGCGGGACATCTTGAGCGCGTCGGCCACGTAGTTCTGCTGCACGCGCCACGGCTCGCTCGTGCCCTGGCTCGGGAAGGCGTCGATCGAGCGCTGCACGTAGCCGGAGGTCAGGTCGAGCAGCGGGCGGCGCTCGGCCGAGGCGGGCGCGGTCGGGGCGGCCGCGGCGTAGCCGCGCTTCTCCATGTGGTTCAGCAGCCGGCAGACGTACCGCGACGACAGGTCGGCCCGCAGGGTCCAGGAGGCGTTCGTGTAGCCGATGCAGTAGGCCAGGTTCGGCACTCCGGAGAGCATCAGGCCGCGGTAGGAGAACGTGTCGCCGAGCGTCACGGGCTCGCCGTCGACGCCGATCTCGAGGCCGCCGAGGGGGAGCATGCGCAGCCCGGTCGCGGAGACCACGACGTCGGCCTCCAGCTCCTGCCCGGACTTCAGCAGGATCCCCTTCTCGGTGAACCGCTCGATGTGGTCGGTCACCACGGACGCGGAGCCGTCCCGGATCGACTCATAGAAGTCGCCGCCCGGCACCACGCACAGGCGCTGGTCCCACGGCTCGTAGCGCGGCGTGAAGTGCTCGTCGACGGCCTGCTCGTCGAGGAACCGCAGGGCGATCCCGCGCAGGACCTTCTTCACGACCTGGGGCCGGCGCCGGGCCAGCTGGTAGAAGCCCTGGGTGACGGCGATGTTCTTGGCCCGGACCAGCTTGTGGGCGAGCCCGGCGGGCAGCCGGCGACGCAGGGTGTCGGCGAGCTTGTCCGTCAGCGGCAGCGCGGTCAGGTAGGACGGCGAGCGCTGCAGCATCGTGACGTGCGCGGCCTTCTCCGCCATGGCCGGGATGAGGGTGACGGCCGTAGCGCCGCTGCCGATCACGACCACCCGCTTGCCCGTGTGGTCGAGGTTCTCGGGCCAGGCCTGCGGGTGCACGAAGGTGCCCGCGTAGTCGGCGAGGCCGGGGAAGTCCGGCTGGTGGCCGCGCTCGTAGGAGTAGTAGCCGGCGCAGAGGTAGAGGAACCGGCAGGACCACGTGCCACGGGACGTCGTGACCGTCCACCGCGCGTCGTCCGACGACCAGGAGGCGCTCTGCACCGTGGTCCCGTAGTGGATGTGCCGGTCGATGCCCGCTTCGCGCGCGGTGTCGCGGATGTAGGTGCGGATGCTCTCGCCGTCGGCCATCGACTTCTCGCCGCGCCACGGCCGGAACGGGTAGCTCAGGGTGAACATGTCCGAGTCGGACCGCACGCCCGGGTAGCGGAACAGGTCCCAGGTGCCGCCCATGGCCTCGCGCTGCTCGAGGATCGCGTAACGGTCCCGCGGTCGCTCCTGCTGCAGCCGGTAGGCGGCGCCGATGCCGGAGAGGCCGGCGCCGACGATCAGCACGTCGGTCTCGTTCATGTCAGCTCCCCTTCGATGCTGGCGACCGGTCCCAGTGTCGTCGCCCGGCCCGGACCCGCGCTTATCCCTGCGCGACAATGATTTATCCTCACGCGACATGGGGCCCGTGGTGCGCGCCGCGTCGTTGCGCGGCCTCCCCGCGCTGGTCGACGCGCTGGGTGGCGACTCCGCCGCGCTGCTCGCCCGGTTCGGGGTGACCCGCGAGGCCGTGTCGAGCGACGACGCCGTGATCGGCGTGCGCAGCGCCGGGCTGCTCCTGGAGACGGCGGCGGCCGAGCTCGGGCGGCCGGACCTCGGCCTGCTGCTCGCCGAGCGGCAGGACGCGGGGGTGCTCGGCCCGCTCGCCGTCGCGATCGAGAACGCCCGGACCCTCGGCGAGGCCCTGGCCAGCGCGTCGCGCTTCCTGTTCGTGCACAGCCCGGCGCTGTCGATCGCGCAGGTCGCCGACCCCGAGGAGGTGCGCGGGGTGCTGGCGGTGCGCTACGGGGCGGCGGTCGACGGGGCCGCCGAGCCCCTGCCGCTCCCGCCGCAGGCCGCGGACCTCGGGCTGGGGCTGCTGCACCGGATCATCCTGCTCCTGCACGGCGGGCCGTACGGGCTGAGATCGGCGCACCTGGCCCATCCGCCACTCGTTCCGGTGACGCGTTACACCGACTTCTTCGGCTCCGACGTCCGGTTCGAGCGGCCCGCCGCCGTGCTCCGGCTGCCCGCGGCGCTCACCGCGGCCCCGGTGGCCGGGGGCGATCGCCTGCTGCGCACCCTCGCACTGGACTACCTGGAGAGCCACTTCGCCGAGCCCGGGCAGACCGTGGCCGGACGGGTGCGGGGCGCGTTGGCCCGCTCGCTGGGGTCCGCCCCGCCGCAGGTCGCCGACGTGGCCCGGCTCCTGCGGCTGCACCCGCGCACCCTGCAGCGGCACCTCGCGGCCGAGGGCACCACCTTCGAAGCGGTGCTCGACGAGGTGCGCCGCGACGCCGCCCACCGCCTGATCACCACGACCGACCTGCCGTTCGCGCAGGTCACGGCGATGCTCGGGCTCGCGGCGCAGTCCGGGCTCACGCGCGCGGTGCGGCGGTGGTTCGGCACCACGCCCACCCGGCTCCGCGCAGGTCGGCGTGGGTCGTGAGTGGCAACTGCCCCTCTAGGGGCAGTCGGCACTCACGGATCAGTGGGACGCGAAGAAGGTGTTGGCGCGGGCGTTCCAGAGCAGCAGCAGGATCACGATCCCGACGAGGATGCTGACCAGTGCCTGGGTGACGGTCGAGCCGCTGCCGACGGCGCTGATCGCCGCGATGCCGCCCGCGATCTGCAGGACCACGAGGATCGAGACCAGCAGCCGGGCCCCGTTGCCGCCGCGGCCGAGCCGGGACGCGACCGCGCCGGTGATCAGGCCGAGGATCACGTAGGCCACGCCGATCCCGACGAGCACGCCCGGCGTGAGCCCCGCGGCGCCGGCGGTCACGCTCCCCGCCACGATCAGCAGCAGTCCGCCCAGCACGGCGAGGACCGCGGAGACCCAGGTGAGCACGACCACCAGGGTGACGCTGCCGGGCCGATCGCTCATGTCGCCGTCCTCGTTGTCGTCGCCGTCGAGCGTCCGTCGGGAGATCCACGCTAGACCCGGCGCGCCGCGGGCCGCACCGGGCCGAACGGCCCGTCGGCGGATCGTGTCTAACCTCGGGGACGTGCACCCCCTGCTGCGCGCGGCCGGGTCCCTGGCCGACCGCGCCCTCGGCCTGACCTCCCCGCCCGTCCCGTACGACCGCACCCGGGTCCACGTGCCGATGCCCGACGGCACCGTGCTCGTCGGCACCCGGTACCGGCCCTCCCGCACCGACGGCCCGCTCCCGGTGGTCCTGATCCGGGTCCCGTACGACCCGCGCTCGGCCGGCATCGTGTTCGCGGCCCCGCTGGCCCGCCGCGGCTTCCAGGTCGTGCTGCAGAGCACGCGCGGCACCTTCGGGTCCGGCGGCCACTTCCGGCCCTTCACCAGTGAGCGCGAGGACGGCCTCGCGACCGTCGCGTGGCTGCGCCAGCAGCCCTGGTGCGACGGCCGGATCGCGACGACCGGCGGCAGCTACCTCGGCTACACGCAGTGGGCCGTCGCGCCCTACGCCGACCCGCCGCTCACCGCGATGTCCCCGCACATCACGGCCGCCCGCATGACCGACACCTTCTACGCGCAGGGCGCTCCGGCGCTGCTCAACGCGCTCGCGTGGACCGCCATGATCGGGACCCAGGAGCGCGGCGGGATCCCGCTGCTGCCGCACCCGATCCGGGCGGCGAAGCTCGGCAAGGCCCTGCGCCGGGTCCCGCTGCAGGCCGCGGACGTCGAGGTCGCCGGGGCTCCCGTGCCCTACTGGCGGGACTTCGTGGAGCACGCCGAGCCCGGCGACGGCTACTGGGACGCCACCTACGGCGAGTCGCCGGCCTTCGACCGCGAGGGCCCGGGCTCCCTCGCGAACATGCCCCCGGTCAGCATGGTCACCGGCTGGTGGGACCTGTTCGTCGCGGAGCAGATGCGGGACTACCGGGCGCTGCGCGCGGCCGGGGTGCCGGCGCGGATCGTCGTCGGGCCCTGGCTGCACGGGGCCCTCGAGGAGGTCCGGACCAGCCTGCGGACGGACGTCGCGTGGCTGGACCACCACCTGCGCGGCGGCCCCGAGCCCGAGGGCGCGCCGGTGCGGCTGTTCCTCCAGCAGGCCGACCAGTGGCTGGAGTTCGAGGAGTGGCCGCCGCCCGCGACCGCCCGGGAGGTCCACCTGCAGGCCGCGGGCCGGCTGGGGGAGGAGCCGGGGACGGGCGTGAGCACCTACGTCTACGACCCGGCGGACCCCACGCCGAGCATCGGCGGGCCGCTGCTGCAGCCGCCGGGCGAGCAGATCGACCAGTCCCCGGTCGAGGCCCGGGCGGACGTGCTGGTGTTCACCGGGGACCCGCTGCCCGCCGATCTCGACGTGGTCGGGCCGGTCACGGCGGTCGTGCACGTCCGGCCCGAGCTGGACCACGCGGACGTCTTCGTCCGGGTCTGCGACGTCGACGAGCGCGGCGTCTCCCGCAACGTCGTCGACGGCATCCGGCGGCTGGACCCGCGGACCGTGCCCGCCCCGGACGTCACGGCGGGGGAGGACGGCGTGCTCGCCGTCGGGATCGAGCTGTTCCCCACGGCGTACCGGTTCCGGGCCGGGCACCGGCTGCGGGTGCAGGTCGCCGGTGGCGCCTTCCCGCGGTTCGCCCGCAACGTCGGCACCGGCGAGCCGTTCGGCGTCGCGACCCGCGGCAAGCCCGGCGCCGTCGAGGTGCTGCACGACGCCGCCCACCCGTCGCGGATCGTCCTGCCCGTCCTGTGAGTGGCAATAGTCGCTCTGGCGACTATTGCCACTCACGAGCCACATCCCTGCCGGACCGGCACGTTCTCGTGCCGGTCCGGCATGCTGGTGGAATGGACGACGAGCTGGAGGCGGTGCTCGCCGGGGTCGGCCCCCGGCTGCGCGCGCTGCGCACGCACCGGCAGATGACCCTGGCCGAGCTGTCCGGCGAGACCGGCATCTCCGAGAGCACCCTGTCCCGGCTGGAGAGCGGCGGGCGGCGGCCCAACCTGGAGCTGCTGCTCCCGCTCGCCCGGGCGTACGGCGTGCCGCTCGACGAGCTGGTCGGCGCGCCGCAGACCGGCGACCCGCGGGTGCACCTCAAGCCGGTGCACCGCTCAGGGCGCACCTTCGTGCCGCTGACCCGCCGGGCGGGCGGCCTGCAGGCGTTCAAGATGATCTGTCCGCCGAGCCGGGACGAGCAGCCGGACCCGCGGACGCACGAGGGCTACGAGTGGCTCTACGTGCTGGAGGGCCGGTTGCGGCTCGTGCTCGGCGACCGCGACCTGGTGCTGAAGCCGGGTGAGGCCGCCGAGTTCGACACGCACGTGCCGCACTGGTTCGGCAGCGCCGACGAGCGGCCCGTCGAGCTGTTGTCGCTCTTCGGGACGCAGGGCGAGCGCGCCCACGTCCGCGCCCGCGCGGGCCGTTGACTCCTCACAGCGGACTCCCTCACGCGGTGAGGAGTCGGTGACGGCCGGCTCTCCGATGCGTCATTCGGAGGCAACGGCTGGTCCGTAGAACACCGCACGTGACTTCTTCCCGAACCACCATCTACGAGTCCCTCGGCGGCGCGGACGCGGTCGCCGCCGCCGTCGACCGGTTCTACGAGCGCGTGCTGGGCGACCCCGCGCTCGTCGGCTACTTCACCGACATCGACATGAAGCGGCTCAAGGCCCACCAGCGCAGCTTCATCGCGGCCGCGATCGGCGGCCCCGAGCTCTACGCGGGGCGCCCGATGAAGGAGGCGCACGCCCGCTTCCGCATCCAGCCGGCGCACTTCGACCTGGTCGTCGGCCACCTCGTGGCCACGCTGACCGAGCTCGGCGTGCCGGCGGAGACCATCGGCACCATCGGCGAGACCCTCGCCCCGCTCAAGGCGGACATCGCCCCGCCGGAGAACGCGCTCGCCTCCTGACCCGGCCCGGCCGGGTTCAGCAGCGAGCCCGGCCCCGTCTCACCCCGGGACGTACCGGCACATCGCCACCGAGACGGCGACGAGGGCCAGCACGAACAGCAGCGCGCCGATCTCCCGCCACCCGCCGCCGAACGCCCGGCGGATCAGCGGTGGCCGTGGGGGATCGGGCTCCGGCACGGTGTCGCGGGGCGGCTCGCCGGGTTCGCGCGCCATGACGACCTCCGACCACTCGCAGGGCCCCGCCGTCGTCAGTCTCGTCCACCTCGTCCGGGTGCACCAGACCGTCGACCGCGGGTGCCGGCCGATCGGTGGCGTCCCGGGAACGGGGAGCGGCACCGACCGGCCGGCGAGGAGCGGATCAGGTCAGACGGAGTAGCGGCAGAGGGTCTCCCCGCCGTCGACCTTGATCAGGTCGCCGTGGATGTAGCTGGACTCGTCGCTGGCCAGGAACACCGCGAGGTTCGCGATGTCCTCGACCTCGCCCCACCGCTTGAGCGGGATGGACTCGGTGAAGACCTGGTCGAAGTCCTTGTCGTCGAACAGCTCGCGGGTCAGCGAGGTCTTCGCGTAGGTGGGGCAGATGCCGTTGACCCGGATCTTGTCCTGGCCGTACTCGATCGCCAGGCACCGGGTCAGGTTGGCCTGGGCCCCCTTGGAGATGTTGTAGACCGACTGGTTGGGGTGGCCCTGCAGGCCGGCGGTGGAGACGAGGTTGATGATCACGCCGCCGTCGCCCTGCGCGAGGAACTGCTTGATCGCCTCCTGCGCACCGAAGAAGGTGCCCTTGGCGTTGACGTCGAAGCAGACGTCGAGGTCCTCCTCGCTGAACTCGTGCAGGCGCTTCCCGTTCCGGTAGACGCCGGCGTTGTTGACCATGACGTCGAGCCGGCCGAACGTCTCGACGGTCCGGGCGACGAGGTTCGCGACCTGGTCCGACTTCGTGACGTCGGCACCCACGTAGACGGCCCGGCCGCCGGCCTTCTCGACGGCCTCGACCGTGGTGAGGTTCCCGTCGGTCTCGAACCCGCCGGTGTTGGGCTTCTCGTGGACGTCCGAGACCACGACCTTCGCGCCCTCCCGGGCACAGGCGACGGCGATGCCGCGGCCGAACCCGGACGCGGAGCCGGTGACGATGACGACCTTGTCCTGCAGACGAGCCATGTCGTGCCTTCCTCTCCGAACGGATCAGGGCGCCGTGTAGCCGCCGTCGATGGTGACCATCGATCCCGTGGCCCAGCGGGAGTCGTCGCAGGACAGGAAGACCGCGGCCTTGGCGACGTCCTCGGCGGTGCCCAGCTCGGGCCAGGGCGACTTCGAGTGGAGGACCTCGTTCAGCTCCGGGTCGTCCAGGAACGGGCGGACCATCGCGGTGGCCAGGAAGCCGGGACAGATCGCGTTCACGTTGATCCGCTCCGGCGCGAAGTCCACGGCGAGCTGGCGGGTCAGGTTGACCACCGCGCCCTTGGCGGCGCAGTAGGCCGGCTCGGCCGCGAGCCCGACGAGACCGCCGATCGAGGCGATGTTCACGACGCGGCCGCGGGAGCCGTCGACCGGCTCCTGGGTGAGCATCTGGCGGATGGCGAACTTGCAGCCCAGCCACACGCTCTTGCCGTTGACCGCCATCGTGCGGTCGTACTCGTCCTCGGTCTCGTCGACGATGGTGTGCAGGCCGGTGAAGATGCCGGCGTTGTTCACCATGACGTCGAGCCGGCCGAAGCTGCTGACCGCGGCGTTCACCAGGTTCTCGACGGCGGCGTAGGCCGCCGCGTCGGCCTCGACGTACTCGGCCTTGCCGCCGCGGGCGCGGATGACGTCGTCGGTCGGGGTGTGGATGTCGCCCTCGTAGCCGCCCTCGCGGGCCTCGCGACGGATGTCGGAACAGACGACCGACGCGCCCTCCGCCGCCAGCGCGAGCGCGATCGCCCGCCCGTTGCCGGAGCTGGAGCCGGTGACGACGGCGACCTTGTCCTGCAGTTTGCCCATGTCCGGGAGGTCCTTCCGTGGCGTGGTCGGATGATCGATCAGGGCGCGAGGTGCTGCACGAACCAGGCCAGGGCGGGGTTGCTGGAGGCCTCGAAGCCCTCGACGTAGGCGTCGAAGTGGCCGCCCGGCAGGATCTCGAGGCGCTTGGGCTCGCGGGCCTTCTCGTACGCGGCGATCGCCAGGTGGGTGGGGGTGAGGACGTCGTTCTGCGCCGGGAGCAGCAGCAGCGGCGTGGGGCTGATCTGCCAGATGTAGTCGACCGGGTTGTACTCGGTGAACATCTCCACGCTGCGCAGCGTGACCTCGTTCGACCAGTTCGGGGCCCGGGTCTTGCCGGTCTCGGTGAACCACTGCCAGGAGTCGGGGGTCGGCAGCGCGGACGGCGCCAGCGGGTCCTCGGCCACGACCGGCACCATGGCCGGCGGGTCGCCGCGGAAGCGGGCGAGCCGGTCCTGGTCGAACTGCTGGCGGAACCCGTCGAGGAAGTCGGCGCGGACCAGGGCGCGCACGTTGTCGTAGCCGCTGACCAGCGGGACCTGGCTGACCACGGCCTTGACCCGGCGGTCGATCGCGGCGACCACGAGGACGTTCCCGCCGGAGTAGCTCGACCCCCAGATGCCGATGCGGGCGGCGTCGGTCTCGGGCAGCGTCGTCGCGTAGGTGATGGCGTGCCGGTAGTCGCGGACCTGCGCCCACGGGTCGATCTCCTGGCGCGGGGTGCCGTCGCTGTCGCCGAAGTTGCGGTTGTCGTAGACCAGCGCGTTGAGGCCGTTCGCGGAGAACAGCTCGGCGTACCGGTCGAGGTACATCTCCTTCACGGCCGAGAAGCCGTGCGAGAGGACGATCGTCGGGGCGGGGCCGGCGGCCCCCTCCGCGGGGTAGAACCAGCCGCGCAGCGTCACGCCCTCGGCGTCGAACTCCACGTCACGTCGAGCCATCGGGACTCCTCCGGGTCGGGTGGAACCGGCCCCGGAGGCGCTCGCGTGGGGCGCCGGCTCAGCCCTGGGCCGCTGTGATCCCAGTCTCCCGACGGCCCGCGCCGGCGCGATGAACTGCTGCGACAGGTCGTTGCACGGGCGCGCCACCGGCACGGTCGAGGTGCGCCGCGGTGCGGTAGTCGCTCGGCGAGGCCCCGTACCGGGCCTTGAACGACCGGCTGAAGTGGCTGGTGTCCGAGAAGCCCCAACGGTGCGCGATGGCGGAGATCGGGCGGTCGGACTCCGTGAGCTCCTCGCGGGCCCGGGCCAGCCGGCGCACGCGGATGACCTCGCCCACGGTCTGCCCGGTGGCGTTGAAGATCCGGTTGACCGTCCGCACGGACACCCCGTGCGCGGCGGCGAGGTCCTGCGCGGTCACCGCGTCGAGCAGGTGCCGCTCGATGTAGCGGTCCATCTGCGCGCGCAGCGCCGGCTGGGCCATCGAGGTCGCCGGGACGTCGTTGCCGGAGCGCAGCGCCCCGATGAACAGCTCCAGGGTGGCGTTGCGGGCGGCGCTGATCGCGCCCTGGTCGAGCTCGGGCAACGACGTACGCAACGTGTCCAGGTACGACGTGAGCAGCCGGGTGGCCGGCTTGCCGCCGTCGAGCCGCACCCCGCCCGACATCGGCGCCCGGCCGGACACCTCCTCCAGCGCCGCGCGCGGGATCAGCAGGCTGCGCTTGGCCAGCGGCTCCCACACGGCGAACCGAGCCGGCCGGGTGCTGTCCCAGGCGACCGCGTCACCGGGCTGCAGGCAGGCCTCGGCGTCGTTCTGGGCGACCGTCTCCTGCCCGGCCAGGGTGATCAGGACGACGACGAACTCCCCGTCGGTCCGGGCCAGCTCGCGGCGGGTCCGGGTGCCGGAGCACGGGCCGCACTCGCAGTCGACCAGCGCGAGGTCGTCGATCCACCAGCGCCGCGCCGACGCGGTGAACCCGGGCGGATCCGCGTCCACCGGGACCGAGACCGCCCACGGCAGGTGCGTGGCCGAGAGCATGTCGCGCCACTCGTCCGTGACCGCGTCGGCCTCACCGCTCGTGGTCCAGAACTCCTCGTCGCGTTCCATCCGCGTCCCCTCGGCCGACGGCGCCGTCGAACCCCGGCGACCCACGGTAGGCGCTCCGGCAAGGCCACGTCCTCCACCGGGTCCCGACCCGTCGACCCTGCCCACCCCGCACGTCCCGCGCGTAGAACCGCTGCGCCAGGGCCTGGAACGCCCGCGACAGCTCGGCGAGGTCCGGCTCAGCCGGCGGCGGCCGGGCGCTTGCAGGCGATGAGGGACGCCTGCGGGATCTTCGTGGCGGCGCTCGCGGGAGCGGGCGCCCGGACGAGCGTCGCGACGACGTCGAACCCGGCCTCGTCGAGGAGGACGGCGACCGCGTCGGGCCGGAGCCGGTGGAAGTCCAGCGAGACCCGGTGCCCGAAGGCCTCGTCGAAGTGCAGGACGTCGTCCCCGACCTGGAAGGCCACCAGCAGGTGGCCTCCGTCCTCCAGCACCCGGTGGAACTCGGCGAACACCGCGGGCAGGTGTGCCGGGGGCACATGGATGATCGAGTACCAGGCGACGAGGCCCGCCAGACTCGCGTCGGACGCGTCGAGCGCGCCCATGTCGCCCACGTCGAACGTGACGTCCGGATACGCGCGGCGGGCGAGGTCGACCATCGCGGCGGAGAGATCGATCCCGCGGATCGCCAGCCCCAGCTCGCGCAGGTGTGCGGTCACGTGGCCGGGCCCGCTGCCGACCTCGATCAGCCGGCCGTCCGGGTGCCGATCGGTCACGAGCCCGGCGAAGCCGGCGAGCACGGCGCGGTCGAGCGGGCTGTCGGCGAGCTCGGAGCGGAACGTCTCCTCGTAGGACCGTGCGATCGCGTCGTAGCCGCTGCGGGTGTCGCTGAGGTACGCCGACTCGATCACGGGCGCAGCCTACGGAGCCGGGCCCGGGGCCGTGGGGACTCGCCCGACACGAGAAGCGACGCTGACCGCGAGGAATCCTCGCCGGCCAGCGCCGCTTCCAGCGCGAGGCTCAGGCAGCCTGCTTGGTCTCCCAGAAGATCTTGTCGATCTGGGCGATGTAGTCCAGCAGCTCCTGGCCGTCCTTGGGGTCGACCGAGGACTTGGTGCCGCCGGGGCCGCCACCGGCCTTCTTGGTGGCCTTGTTGAACAGCTCGTGCAGCTCCGGGTACTTCTCGAAGTGCGGCGGCTTGAAGTAGTCCGTCCACAGCACCCAGAGGTGGTGCTTCACGAGGTCGGAGCGCTGCTCCTTGATCTCGATGGCCCGCTCGCGGAAGACCGGGTCGTCGTTGCCCTGGTACTTCTCCTGGATGGCCTTGACCGACTCGGCCTCGATGCGCGCCTGGGCAGGGTCGTACACGCCGCAGGGGAGGTCGCAGTGCGCGGTGGCCTCCAGCCGCGGGCGGAGAATGCGGGACAGCCGCATGGGTCCTCCCTGGTGGTGATCGTTCTGGCGTGCCCGACCCTACTCCCGGGGGCGGGGGGCCAGCAGGCCGGAAGGTGTGGTGGGACGGGTGTTCCGGACACGGGTCACAGGGCATCACCGCGGGTGGCGCGCGGTGACGGTCCGCGGTCCCTCCATGTCCACCGCCCTGTCCGACGACGACGTCGTGCTGGCCCGGTTCGGCCGGTCCGCCCGGCCGGGTGACGTGGTCCTGGTGCGCTGGCCGGCGCGGCCCGACCAGCTGTCGGTGAAGCGCGCGGTGCGGCCCGAGGGCGCGCTGTGGTGGGTGGAGGGCGACAACCCGTTCGGTTCCACCGACTCCCGCACGCTCGGCCCGGCCGAGGTCGTGGCCGTCGTCACGCGGCGGTTGTGGCCCCGGCCCCGGCGCCTCTGAGGTACGGTCGTCAGCCAGTACCCGACAGCCGATCCCTCGCATCACCCCGCCGCATCCCGCGGGGCCGCGGCGAGGGGGCCGTCCGGCACCGATCCGGCGAGACCCTGCCCCCGGTGCACGGCGAGTAGGGACGCGCGCGAGCGTCCACCGCACCCGTACCGGAGTCCTGCCATGACCGTTTCCCCGGAGCGCACCCTGTCCTCGGACCTGTCCACGTCCGCCCCGACCCGCGAGGAGATCTTCGCCTCGCACGAGGGCGGCAAGCTGGCCACCGGGCTGTCCGCGCCGCTGCGCGACGCCCGCGACCTGGCCATCGCCTACACCCCGGGTGTGGCCGAGGTGAGCCGCGCGATCGCTGCCGAGCCCGCGCTGGCCCGTCGCTACACCTGGACCGACCGGCTGGTCGCGGTGGTCAGCGACGGCACCGCCGTCCTCGGCCTCGGCGACATCGGCCCGCGCGCGTCGCTGCCGGTGATGGAGGGCAAGTCCGCGCTGTTCAAGACCTTCGGCGAGCTCGACTCGATCCCGCTGGTCCTGGACACCACGGACGTCGACGAGATCGTCGAGACCCTCGTCCGGCTGCGGCCGAGCTTCGGCGCGGTCAACCTCGAGGACGTCTCGGCGCCGCGCTGCTTCGAACTGGAGCGCAAGCTCGTCGAGGCCCTGGACTGCCCGGTCATGCACGACGACCAGCACGGCACCGCGATCGTGCTGCTCGCCGCGCTGCAGGGCGCCTGCGCCGCCACCGCGCGGGACCTGCGCAGCCTCAAGGTCGTGATCTCCGGCGCGGGCGCCGCGGGCGTGGCGTGCGCACGCATCCTGCTGGCCGGCGGGGCGTCCGACGTGGTCGTCCTCGACTCCCGGGGGATCATCGACACCGCCCGCGGCGGGGAGAAGGGCACGCTCGCGGCCGAGACCAACCCCCGCCGGGTCACCGGCGGCCTGGCCGACGCGCTGCGCGGCGCCGACGTGTTCGTCGGGCTCTCCAGCGCCACCCTGCCCGAGGAGGTCCTGGCCACGATGGCGCCGGACTCCTTTGTGTTCGCGCTGTCCAACCCGGACCCGGAGGTCCACCCGGAGATCGCCGCGCGGTACGCCGCGGTCGTCGCCACCGGGCGCAGCGACTTCCCGAACCAGATCAACAACGTGCTGGCCTTCCCCGGGGTGTTCCGCGGGGCGCTCGACGCCGGCGCCCGCCGGATCACCGAGGGCATGAAGCTGGCAGCCGCGAACGCGATCTTCTCGGTGGCCGCCGACGACCTCGCGGCCGACCGGATCGTGCCCAGCCCGTTCGACCCGCGGGTCGCGCCCGAGGTGGCGGCCGCCGTGGCCGAGGCCGCCCGCCGCGACCCGGCCGCCGGTGTCACGGAGGGTGATCGCCGATAGGGGTCCTACCTGGCGTTCTTCCTCCGCTCGGTCGACCTGATCACGGAGAGTGTAGGCAAGTGCCGTAACTCACTCGGGTCGGAGTAGTCCGTTCGAGCGGTGTCCCCGGATCGAGTGGAGCAGTCGCTCGTTGTGCTCCGTGACGGGGCCTCCCGGGCCCCGGAACACACGGCGAGCACGTGGGGGGCGCGGGTGAGCGGCTTCGGAGGGCGCGGCGAGGCGGCGGACGAGCCTGCCCGGTCGGGCGTCCCCGACGGGGCCGACCCGGACCCGGTCGAGGACGGGTACGGCGTCGACCCGTCGGACGGGCGGCACCCCGGACCGGGCGGCACCGACCTGCCCGGCCCGGTGCGCCGGCTCGACCGCCGGCGGGCGGACAACGTCGCGCCGCGGCCCGAGCAGGCCCGTTTCGCCGACCGCCTCGCCCGGGCGATCTCCGCGCCGTCCGGCGGCCAGGTGCCGGGCCAGACCCGCCGCCCGGCGTCGGGCTCGCTCGGCCGCTCCCTGGCCGAGCGCGAGGAGCCGGGCGAGCCCGAGGTGCGCACCGATCCCGGCGCGGTGCAGCTCGTCGCCCCGCCTGAGCAGATCAGCGGCCCGCACGCGCTCCCGCTCGAACCGGGGACGACCGACCCCGGCGGCTTGCCGTCGGTGCCGCCCGCCCTGCGGGACGTCGCCTTCGGCACCGCGGCCCTGCCGCCGTCGGCCCTGTTCGGCGAGAGGATCGACGTCGTGCCGCTGCCGGCAGCGCCCGCCGTGGTGTGCGACGGCGCGGACCGGATCCTCCGGGTCAACGACGCCTTCCTGCAGCTCGCGGGCCGGCCGGCGGACCCGCTGGGCGTGCGGCTGGACCGGCTGCTCGACGGGCCCGACGCCGACGCCCGCCTGCGGCGCGCGGACGGCACCACGGTCCGGGTGCGCGCGGTCCGCTGGGACCTGCCGGGCGACCTGCACACCGTCGTCCTCGTCGAGCTGGGCGAGCGGGACCGCGGCGACCGGCGCTGGACCGCCGAGCTGGAGCGGCTGGCCCGTGTCGGCACCTGGACGTTCGAGCTGGCCACGGCCACCTTCCGGCGGAGCGCCTCGCTCGAGGAGCTGTACCGGGACGTCGGCGTGGTCCCGGACGGTCCGCACGGGCCGGTCGAGGGCGAGCAGGTGGCCGCGCTCTGCCGGGCGCTGCGCACCGGCTCGGGGCCGACCGACCACCACGTCGAGCTGCGGCTGCCGGGCGACCGGGTGCTCAGCTGCCGGGCCGGCGTGGAGCGTGGTCCCGACGGCCTGCCCGTCCGGCTGGCCGGGATGGTGCGCGACGTGACCGCGCAGCGGCTCGCCGAGGGCGGCCGCCACTCCGCGCGGCGCTTCGCCGACCTGCTCTCCACGGTGCCCGACGGCGTGGGCCTGTTCGACGCCGCCGGCCGGCTCGCCGACGCCAACGAGGCCTTCTGCGCGCTGCTCGGCCGGCCGCTGGCGGAGCTGCGCGGCCGCACCGCGCTCGACCTGACCGCCGACGCCGAGCCGCAGCCCGACGCCGCGCCGGCGATGCTGCCCGGCTGGCTGCGCCGCATCCCCACCGGTGGCGGGCACGGCTACCGGCTCTCGGCCGTCACCCTGCTGCGGGGCGACGGGACCCGGGTGACCGTCGCGCTCGCGGTCACCGCCTCGACGTCCGACGACGGGGACCCGTTCTGGCTGGTCGTGGCCACCGAGATCGCCCCGGCGGCGCCGTCGCGCGAGGCGGGCACCGCCGTCGATCTCCTGACCCGGCTGCCGAACCGCGCGGCCGCGCTCGACCTCGTCGCCGACCTGCTCGCCGGGCCGGACGGGCACCGGGTCGCCGTGGTCTGCGGCGACCTCGACGACTTCGCCCGCGTCAACTCCTCCCTCGGCCACGAGGCGGGCGACGAGCTGCTGGTCACCACGGCCACCCGGCTGCGCCGGCAGCTGCCCGTCGGCTGCACGCCGGCCCGGCTGGCCGGGGACGAGTTCGTCGTGATCTGCGCCGACCACGACCTGACCGGCGGGCCCGAGGCCCTGGCGCGCACCGTCGCCGAGCTCATGGGCGGCACGCTGAGCGTGCACGGGCGGCCGGTGCAGCTCACCGCCACCGTCGGCGTCGCGACGCCGGACGCCCGGCCGGACGGACCCGTCGAGGCCGGCGACCTGCTCCGGTTCGCCGAGCTCGCGATGCACGAGGCCAAGCGCACGGACCGGGGCGGGGTCGCCACCGCGTCGCCGACCGTCGTGGGGTCGGCCGACCGGCAGCTCGAGATCGAGGGCGAGCTGCGCGCCGCGCTGACCGAGGACCGGCTGGCGCTGCAGTACCAGCCCGTCGTCGGGCCGGACGGCTGGGTGGTCTCCGCGGAGGCGCTGGTCCGCTGGCCGCACCCGGAGCGCGGGATGATCCCGCCGGGCGACTTCCTGCCGGTCGCCGAGCGCGCCGGCATGCTGCGCGACCTCGACCTGTGGGTGCTGCGGACCGCGGTCAACGAGGCCGCGACCTGGCCCGGGCGCGCCGCGGTGGCCGTGAACCTCGCCGGCCTGCTGCCCAGCGAGCCGGGGTTCCTCGACGAGGTGACCCGGATCGTCTCCGCCTCCGGCCTGCCCTGGGACCGGCTGATCCTCGAGCTCGTGGAGACCAGCCTGGTCGCGCTGCCCCGGGCGGCGCGGGACGTCATGGCCGAGCTCACCGCGCGCGGCGTCCGGTTCGCCGTCGACGACTTCGGCACCGGCTACTCCTCGCTGGCCCGGCTCAAGGAGCTGCCCACCCAGACGGTGAAGGTGGACCGGGCGTTCGTCACCGGGGTGGGGTCCGACCCGGCGGACTTCGCGGTCGCCCGGGCCGTCGTCGACATGGCCCGCGCGATGGGCCGGACCACGGTGGCCGAGGGGGTCGAGACGGCCGAGCAGTTCCACGTGCTCCGCGGCCTCGGCGTCGACGCCTACCAGGGCTGGCTGTTCTCCCGGCCGCTGCCGCCGCAGGACCTGCACCGGGTGCTCGCGGACGGCAGGCTGCCGACCCCCGCCCGGTCCGTGGGAGCCTGAGCGCCGAATGACCGGACGGGTCGCGGGGCGGTCACACTTGGTCATCCGGCTCGCTCCTGTCGGTGCCTCCGGATAGCCTCGTCGCACCATGGCGGCCGGAAGGCGGGCGCCGGGACGAGGGGAAACCCCGCGTGATCGAGTTCCGCGGCGTGACGAAGCGGTTCCCGGACGGGACCGTCGCGGTCGACGGGCTGGACCTGACGGTGGAGGCCGGGAAGGTGACCGTCTTCGTCGGGCCGTCCGGCTGTGGCAAGACCACGTCGCTCCGGATGATCAACAGGATGGTCGCACCGACCGAGGGCACGGTCACCGTCGACGGGCGGGACGTGATGGCCGGCGACCCCGCGGAGCTGCGCCGCGGTATCGGCTACGTGATCCAGCAGGCCGGGCTGTTCCCGCACAAGACGATCCGGGACAACATCGCCACCGTCCCGCTGCTGCTCGGCTGGAACAAGCGCAGGGCGCGGGCGCGGGCGGACGAGCTGATGGAGGTCGTGGGCCTGGCGCCGGAGATGGCCGCCCGCTACCCGGCCCAGCTGTCCGGCGGTCAGCAGCAGCGCGTCGGCGTGGCCCGCGCGCTGGCCGCGGACCCGCCCGTGCTGCTGATGGACGAGCCGTTCAGCGCGGTCGACCCGGTGGTGCGGGAGAGCCTGCAGGAGGAGCTGCTGCGGCTGCAGGGGGAGCTGGGCAAGACGATCGTGTTCGTCACCCACGACATCGACGAGGCCGTGAAGCTCGGCGACAAGGTCGCGGTGTTCCGCACCGGCGGCGTCCTCGCGCAGTACGACGAGCCGGGTGTCCTGCTCGACCGCCCGGCGGACGGGTTCGTCGACGGGTTCGTCGGCCGCGACCGCGGCTACCGCAAGCTGGGCTTCCTGTCCGACGAGCTGCCGCTCACCGAGCTGCCCACCGTGCGCGTCGGCGACTCCGCGCCCGAGGGCTGGTCGCTCGTCGCCGACGCGGACGGTCGCCCGGTCGGCTGGGTGAGCGGCGAGGGGACGGTCGAGCAGTCGGCCGTCCTGCCGGGCGGGTCGCTCTACGAGGTCGGGTCGGGCTCGCTGCGCAGCGCGCTCGACGCCGCGCTGTCCTCGCCGTCGGGCCGCGGGGTCGCGGTCGACGGGGACGGTCGCGTCGCGGGCGCGCTGAGCGCCGACGACGTGCTGAGGGCGCTCGCCGCCTCCCGGGCGGACGAGGCGGCCTGATGGTCTGGGACTGGATCCCACGCAATCTCGGCATGCTCGGCGAGCTCCTCGGCGAGCACGTGGTCCTCGCGCTGGTCCCGGTGCTGATCGGGCTGGTGCTCGCCGTCCCGATCGGCTGGGCCGCCGCCGGGAACCGGGCGCTGCGCACGGTGCTCGTGCCCGCGGCCAGCGTGCTCTACACGATCCCGTCGCTGGCGCTGTTCATCGTGCTGCCGGCGATCATCGGCACCCGCATCCTCGACCCGCTCAACGTCGTCGTCGCGCTCACGATCTACACCGTCGCCCTGCTGGTCCGCTCGGTGGCCGACGCGCTCGGCGCCGTCCCGTCGCTGGTCGTCGCCGCGGCCACCGCGATGGGGTACCGGCCGGGCCGGCGGTTCGTGTCGGTCGAGCTGCCGCTGGCGGTGCCCGTGCTGATCGCGGGGCTGCGGGTCGCCGCGGTGTCGAACATCAGCCTCGTGTCGGTCGGCGCGCTGATCGGCGTCGGCGGGCTGGGGCAGCTGTTCACCGAGGGCTACCAGCGCAACTTCCCGCTGGAGATCGTCACCGGCATCGTGCTGATCCTGCTGCTGGCGCTGGTCGTCGACGGGATGCTCGTCCTGATCGGGCGGGTCAGCACGCCCTGGACCCGGGCGGGGGCGAACGCGTGAACGCCCTCTTCTCCTGGCTCGCCGACCCGGCGCACTGGAGCGGGCCCGCCGGCATCCCGGCCCGGCTCGTCGAGCACCTCTGGTACTCGATCCTCGCCCTGGCGCTCGGCGCCGTGGTGGCCCTGCCGATCGGGGCGCTCGTCGGACACTCGCGCAAGGGCGGCTTCCTGATCGTCGGCACCGCCAACGGGCTGCGCGCGCTGCCCGAGCTCGGCCTGCTGACCCTGCTCGTGCTGCTGATGGGGATCGGGCTGCTCCCGGTCACCCTCGCGCTCGCCGTGCTCGCGGTCCCGCCGCTGCTGGCCGGCGCCTACTCCGGCGTGCGCAACGTCGACCCCGGCGCGGTCGACGCGGCGCGCGGCATGGGGATGCGCGAGTGGCAGGTGCTGACCAAGGTCGAGCTGCCCAACGCGCTCCCGCTGATCCTCGGCGGGTTCCGCAGCGCGGCGCTGCAGGTCATCGCGACCGCCGCCGTCGCCGCGTACGTGAGCTTCGGCGGCCTCGGCCGCTTCCTGATCGACGGGCTGCGCACCCGCGAGTACCCGCAGATGGCGGCAGGCGCGGTCCTGGTGGCCGTCCTCGCGCTCGTCGTCGAGGGGCTGCTCGCGCTGCTGCAGCGCGCCGTCGTCTCGCCCGGGCTCCGCGGCGGCGGCCGCCGCTCGCCCACCGCCACCGTCGGGCGCCCCGCGCCGGGCCCCGGTTCCGCGCACCCCGATCCCGTCCCCACCCGAGAGCCCGCAGGAGCAGAACCGTGAAACTCGCCCGTCCCCTCACCCTCGTCGCCGCCGGTGCGGCCCTGGTCCTCGGGCTGACCGCCTGCGGTGGCGGCGGGGGCTCGAACGACCCGCTGGCGTCGGGCAACAGCCAGGCCCCGGCCGCGTCGGACACCATCCGCATCGGTTCCGCGGACTTCCCGGAGAACCAGGTGCTCGCCGAGATCTACGCCCAGTCCCTCGAGGCCAAGGGCGTGAAGGTCGAGCGGAACTTCAACATCGGCAGCCGCGAGGTCTACTTCCCGGCGCTCACCGACGGGTCGATCGACCTCATCCCGGACTACACCGGCGTGCTGCTGCAGTACATCAACAAGAACGCCACCGAGACCGAGGGCGACGCCGTCTACGCGGCCCTGCAGAAGGCCGTCCCGGCGCCGCTCACGGTGCTCGACAAGGCGGCGGCCGAGAACAAGGACGCCGTCGTCGTCACCGGCGAGTACGCCCAGCAGAACAACCTGAAGAACATCGGCGACCTCGCCCCGATCGCCGGCCAGGCGTCGTTCGGCGGCCCGTCCGAGTTCCAGACCCGGCCGGACGGGATCCCCGGCATCGAGAAGACCTACGGCGTGAAGTTCAAGGAGTTCAAGGCGCTCGACACCGGCGGCCCGCTGACCGTCGCCGCGCTCAAGGACGGCACCGTCCAGGCGGCCGACCTGTTCACCACCGACCCGACCATCGAGGACAGCGGGTTCGTGGTGCTCGGCGACCCGGACAACAACTTCGCAGCCCAGAACGTCGTGCCGCTGATCAACTCGAGCAAGGCCAACGACACGGTCAAGCAGGCGCTCAACGCCGTCCAGGCCAAGCTGACGACCGAGGGCCTCATCGAGCTCAACCGCACCCTCAACGGCGCGGACAAGCCCGACGTCGGCACGGTCGCCAAGAACTGGCTCGCGCAGCAGGGGCTCTGACGATGACGGCCGGCACCGTCGCCGCCCTGTACCGCTACCCGGTCAAGTCGATGCTGGGCGAGCCGGTCGCGGAGATCGCGGTCGGCCCGCTCGGCGTCGCCGGGGACCGCCGGTTCGCGCTCCTCGACGAGGAGACCGGCCGGGTGGCCACGGCCAAGCACCCGCGGCGCTGGCGGCAGCTGCTGCAGTGCCGCTCCGCCACCGCGTCGGGCGGCGTGCGGGTCACCCTGCCGGACGGACGTTCGCTCGACGCCTCGGAGGCGGACGACGAGCTGTCCGCGCTGCTCGGGCGGCGGGTCCGGATGTCGGGGAAGCGTCCCGAGGGCGCCGAGGTCGAGCGGCCGGACCCGGTCGACGTGCTCGCCGAGGGGGTCGACGCCGAGGTGGACTACGCGATCCTCGAGATCGCGCAGGGCACCCCGGGCGGCGCCTTCGTCGACCACTCGCCGGTGCACCTGATCACCACCGCCACGCTCGACGCCATCGGCGTCGGCGCGGCGGAGGCGATCCGCTACCGACCCAACGTCGTCATCCACACCCCCGAGGGGTATCCGCCCTTCGCGGAGAACGACTGGCCGGGCACCGAGATCACCCTCGGCGAGGTGCGCCTGCGCGCCACCCTGCCCACCCCGCGCTGCTCGGTCCCGACCCTGGAGCACGGCTCGCTCGGCCGCGCTCCCGACGCGGTCCGCCCCCTCCTCGACCACCGGGTCGAGGTCCCCGGCTTCGGCCTCCTGCCCTGTGCAGGGGTGTACGCCGAGGTCGTGCAGGGTGGGACGGTTCGCGCGGGGGACGAGGTGAGGGTGGGGGAGTAAGTCCGCTACCCCGCCTGCCGGGCTCGATGTGATGGAGCTCGGTGCAGCGGGGCTCGGCGTCGCGGGCTTCGGCTCGGGTGCGTCGTGACAGGCGGCCGGTGCGCCCGTCTCCCCCTCGGCACACCCGCTCGTGCGTCCCGCAGGTCGTCGACGGGTGTGAGGAGCCGCCGGGGAGGGTTGTGCGCGGGCCGAGGCGGGTGTGCGACCGGAGTGAACCGCCCCGGGTCTGGTGGAGGCTCTGAACCCACGGAAGGGTCGGAGCTATGGCAGCGCCGAGGAAGTACCCGGACCAGATGCGGGAGCAGTC
>NZ_BSFQ01000042.1 GCF_027922425.1 Pseudonocardia halophobica
GACGGCCCGGCACGGGTGCCCGGCCGCCCGTTCGACCGCGGCGACCTCCTGCCACGCCGCGGCGACGTCGGCGGGCCGGCCGAGCGGGCGGAACAGCGCGAGCGCGGCGTGCAGGTCGGCCAGGGCCTCGGCGGGGCGGTCGCGCCGGCGCGCGAGGTGTGCCCGGTCGACCAGGGCCTGCGCGTGGGCGGCGTCGTCCCGGCCGGCGAGGAGGTCGACGGCGAGGTCGAAGGCGGCGCGGGCGTCGCGGAGCCCGGCGGGGTAGGCGGGTGCGGTCCCGAAGGCGGGTGCAGACCCGGAGGACGGGAGAGGCGGGGGTGCCGGCGGCGCGGCCGGGTCGGGTTCGGAAGCGGCGGCGAGCGCGGCGGCGAGGCGGTGTGCCGCGCGGCCGAGGAGGACCGGGTCACCGGTGCGGTCGGCGAGGTCGAGGGCGGCGGTGGCCGCGGCCAGGGCGGCCGTGTCGTCGCCCCGGCGGGTGCGGGCCGCGGCGAGGTGGACCAGGGCGTCGGCGCCCACGGCGGGGTCGGCGTGCGCGGCCGCGTGGTGGGCGAGCCGCTGCAGGAGGGTGCCGGTGTCGGGGGCCGGCGTCGCCGGGCCGACGAGGGGGGCCGGGTTGTCGAGCGGGAGCGGCCCGGCCGGGGCGGCCTCCGGCCCCGCCGGGGCCGCCTTCGGACCGGCCGGGGCGGGCCCGTCGAGCGGGGTCGGGCCGTCGAGCGGGATGGTGCGCTCCGGGAGCGGCCCAGGGAGGGCGGCCCACTCCGGCTCGGCCGGCAGCACCTCGGCGACGACGGTGGGCAGGGCGCACCACGGCCCGTCGCCGGGCCCGGGGCGCGGGCCGAGCAGCCCGCGGCGGAGCAGGACGCGCAGCAGCGGGCCGACCGCCACGCGGTCCGGCAGCACCGCGGCGCACCGCGCCGGATCGACCAGCGGCAGCCTGGTGGCCCGGACCGCCTCCAGCACCTCGCGTTCGGCGGCGGGCAGGGCGGCCAGTGCGATCCGGGCGGCGGCGCGGGCGGCCGCGGCGGCGTCGCGGGGCCGGCCCGTGGACTGCTGTGTCCGCAGGGCGCGCAGGCCCGCGGCGGGGCTCGGGAAGGTTCCCGCGAGCAGGCGGACGGCGAGGGGGGAGCCGTGGCAGGCCTCGAGCAGCGCGTCCGCGGACTCGACGGCCGGTGCCGGGCAGAGGGCGGGGACGTCGAGCCCGGCGTGGCAGGACGGCAGGAGCGCGGCGGCCGCGGCGGACGGCAGGCCCCGCACCGCGACCGGGGCCAGGCCGTCGAGGTGCAGCTCGCCGAGCGGTGCGGCCGTGGTCACCAGCACCGCCGAGCCGCCGCCCGGCAGCAGTGCGCGGACCTGCGCGGCCGAGCGGGCGTCGTCGAGCACGAGGAGGGTGGGCGTGCCGGCGAGCACCGCGCGCAGCAGGGCCGTCCGGTGCGGCGTCGCGGCCGGGATCTCGCCGGCGCGCACGCCGAGGTCCCGCAGCAGCTCGCGCAGCGCCGGGCCCGGATCGGGGCTGGTCAGCGGCACGAACCGGACCCCGCCCGGGTATCGGCCGGCCAGGCGTGCGGCCGCGGCGAGGGCCAGCGCGGTGGTCCCGAGCCCGGGTCCGCCCGCGAGCACGACCCCCGGGGCGCCGGCGGCGACCGCCCGCAGCACCGCGGCCAGCTCGCCCTCGCGCCCGGCGAGCCCCGGGACCGTGGGGTCGACCGGCGGTGCGGCCGGGGGTTCGAGCACGACCCGTCCCACCTGCACGACGGTCCCGACGGGTGCGGCCACCCGCAGGTCCAGCTCCGGCTCCCTCACGCGCCGCCCCGGCGGTCCGGCGGGCCGATCGTGAGGCCGCCGTGCAGCTCCCGCGCCTGGACGACGGTGCCGGCCTGGCCGCCGTCGGCGATCTCGATCCGCATCCCCGGGGCCTCGGGCCCCGAGCACTCCGGCGGGGCGGTCCCGACCACGTCCGTCAGCGGCGCCGGGAGCGGGCCGCCGGTGTGCAGCCAGGCGTAGCCGGAGAACACCTTCGCGGGCTCGAGGACGAGCACCCGCCGGAAGTCGCGCAGCCGGACCAGGCCGCGCAGCTCGTCGAACAGCGGGTCGGAGACGGCGACCGCGAGGTCGGTGCCGGGCCGCCGGGCCAGGTCGGTCCGCAGCGCACGGGACCCGAGGAACCGGCAGGTCCGCACCACGCCGTTGCCCGCGAAGCCGTTGGGCGCCGGACGGCCCGGGCCGCGGTGGGCGGCCGCGCGCAGCCGCAGCCGCTCGCGCGGGGCCGACCGGTTGACCGCCTCGAGCCCGGCGCGCAGCGCCACCAGCATCGCGACGACCGCCTCGGGCTCCGTCGCCGGCCCGAGCAGGGCCACCTCGCCGTCCCCGTTGGGTTGGCGCAGCGGAGCGGTCCCCGCCGCCCGCCAGGCCGCGTCGAGAAGCCCGGCGAGGACCTCCTGGGCCCGCTCCTGCCCCGCGTCCGAGCGCCTGCCGTAGCCCTCCAGGTCGACCGCGACGCACAACCGGTCGCCCGTGTCACCCCGGCGTCCGACCACCCGTCCCCCCGTACCCCGAACCGCCGCCGACGGGGAGCCTACGAGGTGGGGGCGCCCGGCGGGTAGGTTCCCCGTGCGGGCCGGCCGGTCCGCACGGTACCCGGGGGGTGACCGGTCGGTGACGACCCAGGAGCGGACGGAGGCGGCGCAGGGCCCGCGGGGCGGCGCCGGACCCGAGCCTGCCCTGGACCCCGCGCTCTGGGAGGCGCTGCGCGCCCTCGGGCACCCCGCCGAGTTCGACCCCGGCGCCACGATCCTGTTCCAGGGCTCCCCCTCGGAGTCGATGCTGCTGCTGGAGAGGGGGCTCGCCACGGTGAGCGCCACGGCCGCGGACGGGGCCGAGGTGTTCCTCGCCTTCCGCGGGCCCGGCTCCCTGCTCGGCGAGTTCGGCTACGTCGACCGCAGGCCGCGCTCGGCCATGGTCCGTGCCGCCGTGCCCACCCTCTGCCGGGTCCTGCCCCGCCCGGCGCTGGACCGGTTCCTCGGTGCCGACCCCGAGGCGCAACGGGCCGTGACGACCGCCGTGGTCGCCAAGATGCGGGCGGTCACCGACCGGCGGGTCCGGTACACGCAGGGCCGCATCGGCGCCCGGATCGGGCGGGTCCTCCTCGACCATGCGCGCGAGTTCGGCGTCCCGGGCCCCGGCGGCTCCGTGGTGGTCGACGTGCCGCTGGCCCAGCCGCGGATCGCCGACCTGGTCGGCGCGAAGCCGCGGATCGTCGGGCTGGAGCTGGCCCGGCTGCAGGAGGCCGGGCTCGTCGACACCGGGTACCGGTCCTCGCCGCGGAAGCTGCGGGTGCTCGACCCCGAGGGGCTGGAACGCCGGCTGGCGGAGCCCGCACACTGACCGCCGCAGGTGGCACGGGTGCGACATCACCGGGCGGCATCCCGGCGATCATCGGTGTCCGACGACCGGCGACGGGAAGGACCCGCGGTGAGCGCTGAACCGGAACCCGAGGAGGGGACGGTGGCGGGCCCGACCGGGTTCGGGGTGGACGAGGACATGCTCGCGCTGCTCGGCCACGACGGCGCCGCACTGCCGACGGAGCACCCGTTCGACTCCTGGTGACCCAGGAAGGCGAGCCAGCGGCGCGCCTTCGCCCAGGCCGTCCGGTCGCCCGCGGCCACCGCGGCCCGCAGCGCCGCCCCCAGCTCGACGGTCGCCGCGTCCGTCCGGCCCACCGCCGCCAGCGCCTCGCCCAGGCCCTGCCGCGGGGCCACCGGCTCCGGCCCGTCCTGCTCCGCGAACAGCGCGCAGCTGCGGCGGTAGGCCTCGACCGCACCGTCGGCGTCGCCCGCGTCGCGGCGCGCGTCGCCGAGGGCCTGCCACACGGCGGCCTGCCCCGGCCCGTGGTCGAGCGCCCGGAACCGTTCGAGCGCCCCCGCCCCGCAGTGCAGCGCACGGTCCGTGCGGCCCCGCGCGCCCGCGACCGCCCCGAGCCCGTGCAGGGCCCACGCCGTGGTCTCGACGGCCTCGGCGCCCCGGTGGGTGCGCAGCAGCTCGATCACCCGCAGGTAGAGCTGCTCGGCGCGGCCCGGGTCGCCGATCTCGCGGTGCACCTCGGCCCGCGCCCGCACCGCCCCGGCCGCTCCGACCGGGTCGCCGGCGGCGAGGAAGCGCTGCTCGGCGCCGTCGAGGGCGCCGAGCGCGAGGTCCGGACGGCCGCGCCCGTGGTGGGCGACGGCGACCCGCACCTGCAGCTCCGCGCGCCGCTCCGGCGGGCCCTCCGCCTCCGCGCAGCGCAGCGCCGCCGCCTGGACGCGGTACCAGTGGGCCCACGGCGCCCGGAGTGCGCGGCGGTCCGCGAGGACGTCGGCGACCTGGTCGAGACCGGTCCGGTCGTACCGCTCGAGGTCCTCGGCCACCACGACGAGGTTGTCCCACTCGGCGGCGAACCAGCCGTGGTCCGCGGCGCGGCCGGGGGTGGGGCGGGCCCGGTCGAGCGCGCGGAAGTAGGTGTGGGCGACCCGCTCCCGGCCGGCCGAGGCCGTGCGCTCGCCGCCGGTGTCGCGCAGTGCCTCCTCCGCGAACCTCCGGGCGGATTCACGCAGCGCGTACCGCGGAGAGGTGCCCGGCCGCCGGTCGACGAGGTGGGCCGCGGCCAGCACGTCCAGCGCCGGCGCGACGTACTCGGCGTCCACCCCGGCCAGCGCCGCCGCCGTTCCGGGCGTGACGTCGGCGAGCGGCATCGCCCCGAGCGTCCGCAGCACCCGGCGCTCGGTCGGCCCGAGGTGCGCGTAGGCCGCGGCGAACGACGCGCGCAGCGTCCGGTCCCCGATCCGGAGGCCGGCGAACGTGCGGTGCCGGTCCCGCAGCGCGGCGGCGAGCCGGTCCGGCGTGAGGTCCGGCTCGGCGGCCAGCCGGGCGGCGGCGATCCGCAGCGCGAGCGGCAGCCCGTCGCAGACCGCGACGAGCTCGTCGACGCCGGGGCCGGGGCCGCCGAGGAGGGTGCGGGCGTCGTCGGGCTCGAGGTCGCCGACCTCGACCCGGACCGCGGCACCGGCGGGCAGCGCGAGCGGGGAGGCCGCCGTGAGCAGGGCGAACGAGCCGGACCGTGCGGGCAGGAGCCCCGCGACCACACCGGCGTCGACGACGTCGTCGAGCAGGAGCAGGACACGCCGCTCGGCCAGGGCGGCCCGCAGCGCGGCCCGGGCGTCGGCGGCCCGGGCGGGGACGGGCAGCCCCAGCCCGGCGAGCAACCGGCCCGCGGGCGCGTCCGGTCCCGGGAGGCGGTCGCGCAGATCCTCGGCGAGGACGCCGTCGGGGAAGAGCGGGGCGAGGCGGTGCGCGGCCTCGACGGCCAGCGCCGTGGTGCCCGCGCCCGGACGGCCGGTCAGCAGCACCGCGCGCACGGGCCCGCGGACGGCCCGGGTGATCTCCGCGAGCTCGCGGCGCCGCCCGACGAAGCCGTGCGGCCGCGGCGGCAGGGCAGCCGGGAGAGCGCCCCGAACAGGGCTTCCGGCCAGGGGGACGGCCACGGTGCCGAGCTGGACGGCCGTGCCGACGGGGGCGTCGAGGCGCAGCGTCAGTCGCCCGGCCGGGCGCGCGGGTCGACCCACCCCGTGATCACCTCCCGCCGGTCGTTCCGAGCAGTGTCGTCGATCAGCCGATGCTCCGGGAACCCGTCGCGTTCCGTGATCGTGCTGCGGACAGGTGTAACCAACGGCAACGTTGCACCGATCCGGTCAGTACCGATCAGTGCCGATCAGTACCGATCAGCGCGCGACAGCGGCCGAGGAGGAGGCGTCGGCGATGCCGCAGAAGGGGCTGGACCCCCTGCAGGAGGACCTGCCCGGGCCGGTCCGCGAGGTCGTCACGGACCTGCGCACGATCTACACCGACGGGCCCTTCGACCGGCTGCGCCAGGTCGAGGAGGCGATCGTGCGTAGCCGCGCCGACACTCCCGGCCTGGTCACGGTCTCGTCCGCCACCTGCTCCCGGATGCTCGGCCCGCGCCGCTCGTCCGACGGCCGCAGCGCCCTGCCGCGGTGGCCCTCGGTGAAGGCCTTCCTGGTCGTGCACGGCGTGGACCCGGAGCCGTACGAGGCGCGGTGGACGGCGGCCCGGGACGCGTGGGCGGCCGGGGAGGAGCCGGAGGAGAGCGCCGACCGCGCCGCCGACCCCGCGGACGGCGGCGCCGCCGGCACCCCGGCCCCCGCCCGCCGCTCCCGGTTCGTGGCGCTCGCGCTCGCCGGGCTCGCCCTGTTCGGCGCCGGTACGGCGTTCGGCCTGCTCCTCGGCCGCGGGACCCCGGAACCGCAGGCCGTGGCGGCGTCGCCGCCGGCGCTGCCCGGCGCGGTGGAGACCGTCGAGCCGGCCGGCCCGACCGGGGTGAACTGCGACGTCGGCGGCGAGGGCGGCGACGTCCGGTTCCTCTCCGTCGCCTCCGACGACGGCCGGCCCGGCATCCCGATCCGGATCCGCGCCGACCTGGAGATCGTGAAGCCCGCCGACCCGGGCCACACGTACTGGCTCATGTTGCGGCCGTTCACCGAGGGCATGCCGTTCTTCGCGAAGGCGCCCGTGCGGACCGACTCCGGCCCGGCCTCGTTCCAGCTCGCCTTCGACTCCCCGATCGGGTCAGTCCGCGACCTGTTCGTGGTGGAGGCGGACGCCGGTGCGGGACAGTGGCTCCGGGAGAGCCACGAGCACGACGGCGACAGCGGCTGGGCGCAGAAGCGCGGCGCGCTGCCGCCGGGCACCGACATCGTCTCCGGCACCTGCCGCGTCGAGCGCACCCGCTGACCGGCCGTCGGCGGACGTGACGGTTGTCGCTTTCGCCCGGATCGGCGCGCGAGTGCCCGGGTATCGGTAGCCTTCTCCCGAAGGGTGCGAAACGGACATCGACCGAGGAGGACGGGTGCTCGAGGTCACCGGGCTGGCGTGGGGCGTGACGATCGGGGCGGTCGTCCTGCTGCTCGCCCTGGACCTGATCGTGGCGGCGCTGAAACCCCATCGGGTCGGGTTCCGCGAGGCCGTGCTCTGGTCGGTCTTCTACATCGCCGTGGCCGTGCTGTTCGGCGTGATCTTCTGGTCCTACGCCGGCAGCCAGTTCGGCATCGAGTACTTCAGCGGCTACATCGTCGAGAAGAGCCTCTCGGTCGACAACCTGTTCGTCTTCGTGATCATCATGACGACGTTCGCGGTCCCCGAGGAGCACCAGCACAAGGTCCTGACCTTCGGGATCGTGCTCGCGCTGATCATGCGCGGTATCTTCATCGCCGTCGGCGCCACGCTGCTCAACGCCTTCTCGTTCATGTTCCTGGTGTTCGGCCTGCTGCTGCTCTACACCGCGGTCCAGCTGTTCCGGCACCGCGACGAGGACCCGGATGTCGAGGACAACGTCGTGGTCAAGGGCGCGCGGCGGCTCTTCCCGGTCAGCGACGACTACCACGGCGGCAGGCTGTTCGCGAAGGTCGACGGCAAGCGCCTGGCCACCCCGCTGTTCATCGTGCTGGTCGCGATCGGCGGAATCGACCTGCTGTTCGCGCTCGACTCCATCCCCGCCGTGTTCGGCGTGACCAGCGAGGCCTACATCGTCTTCGCGGCCAACGCCTTCGCCCTGCTCGGCCTGCGCGCGCTGTTCTTCCTGGTCAAGGGCCTGCTCGATCGGCTGGTGTACCTCTCGACCGGGCTCGCGATCATCCTCGCCTTCATCGGCGTGAAGCTGATCCTGCACTGGCTGCACGTCGACATCAGCCCGTCGGTGCCGGAGATCCCGACCACGCTGAGCCTCGCCGTGATCATCGGCATCCTGGCGATCGTCACCGTCGCGAGCCTGATCAAGACGCGCAACGACCCTGATCAGAAGGCGCACGCGGGCTCGCTGCGGGCCAGCAAGAAGGCCCCGGGCGCGGTCTCCGCGTCGGAGCAGGAGCGGGACCGCTAGGATGGTGGCGTGCGCCACGCTTTGACCTCCCCGCGGGAGATCATTACCCGGCGCGCCGGCTGAGCCAGGTCGCCGGCGCGCCGTTCACGTGCGCCCGCCCGGGACCTGGCCCGGATCCCCACCTTCCTCGAGGAGATCCGATGACCGCCGCCCTGCTCCCTGCACCGACCGCCCCGGACGTCCCGGAGATGCCGGACCACATGTCCGTCACCGTCGCCGTGACCGGCGGCCTCGACGGCGTCCAGCGCGTCGTGACCCTGCTGCGCGGCCGCGGCTACCCGGTCCGCGGGCTCACCGCCGACCTCGCCGACGACGACACGGGCGCCCTCGGGGTGCGCCTGCCGCTCACGGCCGAGGAGGCCGAGCTGCTGGTCGCGCGCCTGCACCGCCTCCCGGCGGTGCTGCACGCGACGGTCGGCTGACCCGGGTCAGCCGAGGCCGGGCCCGCCCACCGGGGTCAGCTCGATGTACTCGGGCGGGCCCGCGAGCAGCGGCAGCACCGCGCCCAGGCCGGCCTCGCCGAGGTCGCGCTCGAGCGCGGCCTCCGACGCCGCCTCGTCCGACCAGACCTCGGTGACCCAGACGGCGTCCTCCTCGTCCGGGGTGCGGTTGACGATGTACAGCTCGCACCCCGGCGCGGAACGCATGCCCTCGGCGACCCGGAGCATCCCCTCGGCCAGCGCTGCCCCCTCCCCGGGGGTCGCGATCATCCGGACGTACCTGCCGACGCGGGCGCTCATGCGGCGACGGTAACCGCGCCGGGATCAGGCGGCGGTGACCGGGTCCGCGGCGGCGTCGACCGACCGGGTGTCGAAGCGCCGCAGGACGCGGCCCTCGGCCGTGAACGCCGGCCAGCCCGGGTCGCCGGTCCGTGCGAAGCCGGTCCACGCGGCGACCATCTCGTCCGCCAGCGCGCGGGGCGGGTCCTCGCCCGCCAGCGCGTCCGGCCCGGTCGCGTGCTCGGGCGTGCCGAACACGAACGGCAGCTCGAGGGCGTGGCAGGCGCCGAGCCCGCCGCCGAACGCGGGGGAGCGCCAGGCGAACTCGTAGACGTGCGTGGAGCCGGACCCGGTGCCGGCGTGCGCGAGGGCGAGGCGGAGTGCCGGGCCGCGGAACACGAGGTCGGTGAGCAGGGCGGCGTACCGCTCGCCGGGCGTGGCCTCGGTACGCGTGGCCAGCAGCTCGGCGGCGCGCGGGTGCACCGCGCCGAGCCCGGCGAGCGTCTGGGCGTCGGTCAGGGCGCCGAGCAGGCCGGTGGGGACGAGGTAGAGGTTCATCTCCTCGGCGTTGAACCCGGTGATCAGGTCGACGCCCGCCGCGGAGCCCTCGGCGACGGCCGCGAGCGGGGAGCGCGGCAGGACGTCGTCGCCCACCACCGGACAGAAGCCGCCGAGCCCGAAGCCGGGATCGACACCGTCGGGTTCGCGCAGGTCGCCGCGCTTCAGCGGATCCGACATGCGGTCCTGGGCGGCCAGGGTCTCGGCGAGCGGCCGCTCGCGGAAGGCCTCGGCGGACGGCTCGACGCCCAGCTCGGCGGCGACCCGTGCGGCGAACCCGCGCAGCGGCCCCTCGCTGTGCACCATCTCCGCGCCGCCGCTCTGCACGATCGCGCGGCGGAACAGCCCGCCCGCGAGCGGCGAGCCGAGCAGGCAGCCCACGCTCATCGCGCCCGCGGACTCGCCGAACACCGTGACGTTCCCGGGGTCGCCGCCGAACGCGGCCGCGTTCTCCTGCACCCAGGCCAGGGCGGCGAGCTGGTCGCGCAGCCCGATGTTGGTGGCCCCGCCGGCGAGCGGGAGGAAGCCCTCGATCCCCAGTCGGTAGGTCACCGAGACCAGCACGACGCCGGCGCGGGCGAGCGCGGTCCCGTCGTAGACCGGGGCGCCGGGCTCGCCGGCCACGAACGCGCCGCCGTGCACGAACACCATCACGGGCAGCCCGGAGCCGCCGGGGTCCGGCGTCCAGACGTCGACGGTCAGGTGGTCGTCGCCCGGCCGCCAGCCCTGCCCGATGACGGGGGAGAGGTCCAGGGGGCCGAAGGTGCGCGGCGGCTGCGGGGCGTTCGGGCCGGGGACGGTGCAGTCCCGCACGCCCTCCCACGCCGGCACCGGCGCGGGCGCGGCGAAGCGGAGCGGGCCGACGGGCGGCGCGGCGTAGGGCACGCCCAGGAAGCGGGCCACCCCGTCCTTCTCGACGCCCCGGACCCGACCCGCGCCGGTGACCGCCTCCGGCGCCTGGCCACCCGACTCCTGAACCGACCGCTCGCTCGCCTGCACGGTCTCCGGTCTACCGGATCACGCCAGCGGAAGCACGAGGATGCGGTCGTCGTCGGCCCCGGGGTCGCCGCGACCGTCGCGGTTGCTGCTGGTGAACCACAGCGACTTCCCGTCCGGGCTGACCGCGACGGCGCGGATCCGGCCGTAGGTCCCCTCGAACAGCACCTGCGGCTCGCCCAGCGACCCGTCCGGGTTCACCGGGTAGCGGAAGAGCCGCTCGCCCCGCAGCGCGCCCGCGTAGAGCGCGCCGTCCGCGTAGGCCAGCCCGCTCCACGAGGCGTCGTCCGTGCCCTGCTGGGCCAGCGGGTCGACGAAACCGTCCCGGCCTTCGCGGCCCTCCACCTCGGGCCAGCCGTAGTTGCCGCCCGGGGTGATCAGGTTGATCTCGTCCCACGTGCTCTGCCCGAACTCCGCGGAGAACAGCCGCCCGGCCGGATCCCAGGCCAGGCCCTGCGGGTTGCGGTGGCCGAGGCTGTAGACCGCGGTGCCGAACGGGTTGCCGGGCGCGGGCCGGCCGTCCTTCGTGAGCCGCAGGATCTTCCCGCCGAGGTCGTCGCGGTCCTGGGCCGGCTCGCCGCGGCCCGCCTCCCCGGTCGCGACGTACAGGAAGCCGTCCGGCCCGAACTTGATCTGGCCGCCGTCGTGGTTGCCGCCCTTGGGGATCCCGGTGAGGATCTCCTGCTGCCGCGACCCGTCGATCGTGCCGTCCGGGTTGGCCGTCAGCCGGACGACCCGGTTGTCGTCCGAGGTCGTGAACATGACGTAGACGCCGCGGTCGGTCGCGTAGTCGGGGGAGAGTGCCACGCCGAGCAGCCCGCCCTCGCCGGTCGGGGTCACGCCGTCGACGGTGCCCAGCCGGGTCACCGCGCCGTCCGGGGCCACGCGGGAGATCGTCGCCGGGATCCGTTCGGTGACCAGCGCGGAGCCGTCCGGGAGGAAGGCGATGCCCCACGGCACCTCGAGGCCCGACGCCAGCACCCGCGGCGCGCCGTCCGCGGGCGCGCTCTGCGGGGTGGCGGACGGGGTGCCGGCCGGGGTGGCCGCCGTGGGTGCGGGGGCGGGGGCGGCGCAGGCCGTGGTGACGGCCAGGGTGCCCGCGAGCAGCAGCGCGGCGCCGGTCCGGAGGGGGAGGGCGGTGAGGGAGCGCACGTCACGAACCTATCCGGGCCGCTCGGGCCGGGCGCGCCGAACCCGACGGAACGGGAGGAAAACGGCAGCGTGACGGCGGAGGTGGGGCCTGCACCCGGGTGGAGCGGTGGGTGGCCCCGCTCCGCCCGGTCCGCGGCGTCGGGCACCCTGGTGACCATGACCGTGGACCACATCCTGCTGGCGATCCCGCCGCTGGCGGTGTACCTGATCGTCGGGCTCGTGGTGGGTGTGGAGAGCCTCGGCATCCCGTTGCCGGGCGAGATCGTGCTGGTCAGCGCGGCGCTGCTGGCCTCGCACCACGAGGTCGCGGTCGACCCGGTCGCGGTCGGCGTCGCCGCGATCGTCGGCGCCGTCGTCGGGGACTCGATCGGCTACCTGATCGGCCGGCGCTTCGGCCTCCCGCTGTTCGACCGGCTCGGCCGGCGCTTCCCGAAGCACTTCGGACCGCGGCACGTCGCCCTCGCCGAGCGGGTCTTCGGCCGCTGGGGGACGTGGGCGGTGTTCTTCGGCCGGTTCGTGGCGCTGCTGCGCATCTTCGCCGGCCCGCTCGCCGGGGCGCTGCGGATGCACTACCCGCGGTTCCTGGCCGCGAACATCGGCGGCGCGGTCGTGTGGGCCGGCGGGACCACCGCGGCCGTCTACTACCTGGGGATCGTCGCCGAGAGGTGGCTGTCCCGGTTCTCCTGGGTCGGGCTGGGTGTCGCGGTCGTCGCCGGCCTCGCCGTCGCCCTGGTGGTGCGGCGGCGCACCCACCGGATGCTCGACGAGGTCGAGCTGCCGGATCAGGCGGCGCCGGTGTCGACGGCCGAGGGCACGGCCGGTCGCACCGCCCCCACCTCGGCCCCGTGACCGAGGACCGGCACGTGGCCGGCGGCGTCGAGCTCCGCGGAGCGCACCCCCAGGGCGCGCAGCGCGGCGGCGACCACGGCCGGCACGGGCCGGGCGGCGCCGTCGAGCACGGTCAGGGCCAGCGCCCGCCCGTCGGGTAGCGCGGCGGCGAACACCCCCTCCGCCCCGTCCTTCGCGACGAGCCCGGGCACGGCCCGCAGGATGCGCGTCACCGGGCGGGCCGGGCCGCCGAGCCACTCGGGGTACGCCCGGATCGCCGCGGCGACCCGGCCCTCCGGACTGCCCGGCTCCGCCGTGGCGATCGTCGAGAAGGCGCGGGCCAGGCCCGCGACGGTGCAGGAGAAGAGCGGCGCGCCGCAGCCGTCGACGGCCACGTGGCGCACCTCGTCCCCGGTCAGCGCCTCGACGTGCCGGCGGATCGCCTGCTGCAGCGGGTGCTCGGGGTCGCGGTACGAAGCCGTGTCCCAGCCCGCGGCCACGCAGGTCGCGAGCATGGCGGCGTGCTTGCCGGAGCAGTTCTGGGCGACCGGCTCCGGTGGCGAGCCGGACGCGCGCCAGGCCGCGGCGGCGTCGGGGTCGAGCGGGAGGTCCGGGGTGTTCTGCAGGGCGCCGGTGCCGAGCCAGGCGCCGGCGAGGATCCGGGCGGCGCCCTCGCGGTGCATCGGCAGGCCGGCGTGGCTGGCGGCCGCGAGCGCGAGCAGCTCGTCGTCGAGGTCCAGGCCGGCCCGCAGCATCGCCGCGGCCTGCACCGGCTTGAGGGACGAGCGCGGGAGGAAGACGGTGCCGGGTCGGCCGACCTGCGGGCCGCCGACCGTCGCCAGGTGCCCCAGGTGCACCGACTCGACCACCCCGGACCGGACGACGGTGGCCAGGACCCCGGCCCCCGTCGCGACGCTGCTGCTCGCCTCACCCACGGACGGCGACGGTAGCCGCCGGACCCGCGCCGGGTCAGGGCCGGGATCAGCGCGCGAGGACGCCCGGCTCCAGCGCGGGCGGGTTCGGCCCGTACGCGTTGCCGCGCGCGGCCCGGGCCCGCACGCCGGGCAGCGCGAAGACCCAGCGCAACGCCGGGGGCGGGGCGATGGCGCGATCCCGCTGCCGCGCCTTCACCACCCGCTGCTCGGTGCGGACCTGCTGGGCCTGCACCGTGCGGATCGCGGCCTCCCGGTCGGCCTGAACCGCGATCAGGTCGCTCTCGTGGACCCCGCCCGCGCGCAGGGCCGGCACCAGCCGGTTCGCCGCGGCGACGGCGTCCTGCAGGGCCATGAGGATCCCGTTGCCGCCGACCGGGGAGATGACGTGCGCGGCGTCGCCGATCAGCAGCAGTCCGGGGCGCCACCAGCGGTCCACGCGCGCGATGTCGACCGACAGCAGCGTCGTCTGCCGCAGGTCGGTGAGCAGGTCGGCGCGGTCGGCCAGCCAGGGCACGTGCGTGCGGAGGAAGGAGCGGATCGGCTCGACGCCCGCCTCCCGCGCCGCTGCGAACCCGCCCTTCGGCAGCGACCAGCCGACCTGCCAGTCCTCCGGCCCGCCGAGCAGCCCGACGTAGTGGTCCGCTCCGAAGTAGAGATCGACGTCGGCCTCGGGCGGGTCGTCCGGGCGCCGCGGGAGGGTGAACCACAGGATGTCGGTCTGCGCGCCCAGCGAACGGGCCGGCAGCCCGGCCAGCGCCCGCACCTTGGAGAACCGGCCGTCGGCGCCGACGACCAGGCTCGCCGCGAGCTCCTCGTCGCCGACGCGCACACCCGTCACCACGCCGTGCTCCTCGACCAGCGCGGACACCCGGGCCGAGGTCCGCAGCTCGAACGCGGGCAGCTCGGCGGCCTTCGCGGCGAGGAAGTCGAGGAAGCGGGCCTGCGGCATCAGCGCGACGTACGGGAAGGGGCTGTCGAGCGCGCCGTAGTCGGCCGGGGTGAGCGTGCCGGTGGGGGTGTGGAAGCGGAAGTACCGGGCGGGGAAGTGGGGCAGCCGCAGCAGCTCGTCGGCCAGCCCCAGCTCGTCGAGCAGCTCGAGGGTCCACGGGTGCAGCGAGTCGCCGCGGAAGCGGCGGTCGAAGTCGCGGTGGGCCTCCAGCAGCGTCACCGGCACCCCGGCCCGGGCGAGCAGGTAGGCCAGCAGCATCCCGCCGGGCCCGCCGCCGACCACGCGGACGGGGGTGGTCACCGGGGATCCAGCCGGAACACGGCGATCGTGTCGAGGTGGGCGGTGATCTCCTCGAGCGAGGCGTCGGCCGGGACGGGGAAGGCCTGCAGCGCCCACGGCACCGACATGGCCCGCAGGTAGGCCGACACCACGGGTGCTGCCTCCGCGGCGGGCGCGCGCCGGGCGGTGACGGCCTCGGTGCCGTCGGCCGAGGCGATCCCGGCGGCGGGGTCGGCGTCGAGGTTGCGGACCCAGGCCCGGGCCGGGTCGGGGGAGACCAGGTAGGACCGCCCGTGCAGGCACACGACGCCGAGCGGGGTCTCCCGGACGCGGCCGGAGCGGCGGCCGGTGCTGCGCAGCACGCGCAGCGCATAGCCGCCTTCCACCGCCGGCCGGGCCGGCTGCTCGAGGATGCGGGTCGTCATGGCGGCGTTGAGGGCCGCGACGTCGGGCGCGCTCACGCTGTCCGACACTACTCCCTCGATCGTCAATCGTCTCGACAGTCGAGAGAACTGAGGTGGCTGTCGGGTGTGTCCGCGGCCTGGCACGATGCCCGCCATGGTCACCCCCCGGCGGACGAGGGTCGAGGCGGTCGGCGAGGGCGCGGCCGTCACCACCCTGGAGCTCTTCTTCGACCTCGTGTTCGTGTTCGCGCTCACCCGTGTCACGGACTGGATGGCCGACGACCCGACGGCCGAGGTCGTGCTCCGCGGCATGCTGATCCTCGTCGTCATGTGGTGGTCGTGGGTGGGTTACTCGTGGCTGGGCAACGTCGCGAAGGCCGACGAGGGCCTGATCCGGGTCGGCATGCTCGTCGCGATGGCCGGGGTCTTCATCGCCTCGATCACCATCCCCGAGGCGTTCGACGACCTGCCCGGCGGCCTGTCCGGGCCCGTGGTGTTCGCGGTGGCGTACTTCGTCGTGCGGATCGTGCACCTCGGCATGTTCTGGATCTGCAGCCGCGACGACCCGCAGCTGCGCGGCCAGATCGTGCGCTGGATCCCGTCCGTGGTGCTGGGCACGGTGCTGCTGCTCCTCGCCTCGCAGGCCGAGGGCTGGGTGCAGACCGCGCTCTGGGCGGGCGCCCTGCTCGGCGACTACGTGGGCACGGCCCTGGCCGGCGCCTCCTGGCGGCTCAACTCGGCGAGCCACTTCGCCGAGCGCCACGGGCTGATCATCATCGTGGCGCTCGGGGAGTCGATCGTGTCCATCGGCATCGGCGTGGCCGCGCTGCCGGTGTCGTGGCCGATCATCGCCGGCAGCGTGCTCGGGCTCGCGATCGCGGGCGCGATGTGGTGGGCCTACTTCGACGTGACCTCCATCCTCACCGAGCACGCCCTCGCCGAGGCGACCGGCGAGCGGCAGATCAGGATGGCCCGCAACGGCTACACGTTCCTGCACCTGCCCATGGTCATCGGGATCATCCTGATGTCGCTCGGGCTCAAGAAGGCGCTGCTCTACATCGGCGGCGGCGAGGGGCACGCGCTGAGCGACCCGCTCTACGGCATCCCGCTCGCCGCGCTCTACGGCGGTGCCGCGATCTACCTCTTCGCGCACGTGTGGTTCAAGCGCTACCTGATCGGCACCCTCAACGTCGAGCGGATCGTCGTCGGCGTGGTGCTGCTGGCGATCACGCCGCTGGTCGCGCTGGTCCCGGCCGTCGTCGCGCTGCTGGTCCTGGCCCTGGTCCTCTGCGGCCTCGTCGCGTACGAGACGCACCGCTTCCGCGAGCTCCGGCACGCGGTGCGGCACGGGAGCCACGCGGAGCACTGACGGTCACCGGCCGCCCCGGTCGTCCTCCCCGAGCGCGGCGAGGCGCTCCTCGGCCAGGACGAACGCGCCCCGCACGACGACGGCGGCTTGCCCGGGGGAGTCGCCGCCGTCGAACCTGCGGTCACGAGGCCTGGCGCATCGTCATCCCGGTCAGGGCGACGACGTGGTCGCCGGTCCGGTCGTCGACCCGGACGACGTAGTCGGTCGGGTAGTAGCCGTTCTTCTGGTAGGCCTCGGGCAGCTTGAGCGGCTGCTCCAGGGTCGGCTTGGTCAGCAGCCAGTCGCGCGTGACCATCGGCTCGACGAATGTGTACCGGCCGTCCCACGTCCCGTTGATGATGATCTGGGTGAAGTCGTAGGAGCCGGGCACCAGGCTGCTGTCGGTGGAGTCGACCAGGTGCACGCCCATGCCGGGCACGGCCTGCTGGGCGGCGGTACCGCCCGGCGGCACGGCGTACCCCTGCGGCACGTATCGCGCCTCCGGCAGGCGGTCCGCCGCGGCGGCGTAGTCCGGGGCCGTCGGCTGGATGCCCTCGATGGTCGCCATGTCGACCATGTCGAAGTGGAAGTCGAAGTGCGGCTTGCCGAACAGGGGGACCGGGTCGTGCCCCTGCGGGTTCCAGTTCAGCATGACGTGGTCGAACGCGGTGGCCGACGCCTGGTCCGGCAGGTCGAGCATCAGCGTGCCCGCCGGCGTGGTGGTCGTCGGCAAGCCGTCGAGGGCGCCGGGGCTGAGCCGCAGCCCGATCTCGGTGGGGTTCCCGCTCCCGTCGAGCACCGCGTAGGTCTTGGCGGTCCCGTTCCCGAGCGGCTGGGAGGGGCCGAAGAAGGTGCCGCCGCTCCCCGCCTGGGCGGTTCCGCCCCCGCACCCGGAGAGGACCGCCGCGGCCGTGCAGGCCGCGGCCACGAGTCCCATTCTTCGCAGGAACCGTCGACCGTCCATGATCGCCTCCTCGACTCGGTTCGACGTGATGTACGTCACAGAGGCTCGCGAAGGGGCTCCGGATACGTGACGGGGAAACGACGAAGGCGGCTCCCGCTGGGAGCCGCCCTCATGGTGTGCGCCGCGAGGGAGCGCGGGACGACCTCGTCCCAGGAGGATGCGCCGTGGCCGGCGCCGTGGACGAGGACGAGGACGAGGACGTCGTGGGCTCCTCGGTGCGCCGCGCGGGAATCCGCGACGGCGACTCAACTGAACTCAGCTCAGTCGTCTAGAGTCCGCTGTCGACGACAGGAGGCACAGGTGCGCGCGTTCAGGATGACCGGACCCCGCCGGGCCGCTCTGGTGTCGGTGCCCGACCCGGAGCCGGGGCCCGGCGAGGTGCGGCTGGACGTCCTGGCGGCCGGGATCTGCCACTCCGACCTGAACGTGCTCGACCACGGCGTCGGCGCGGGCTGGCCGCTGCCGATGACGCTCGGGCACGAGATCTGCGGGCGGGTGACGGCGCTGGGCGCCGGGGTGGAGGGGCTCGAGATCGGCTCCCAGGTCCTCGTGCACGCCCCGCTCGGCTGCGGACGCTGCGACCGCTGCGTCCAGGAACGGACGAACTACTGCGACGAGCGGGACCGGCTGTCCGCCGCCGGCGTCGGCCTCGGGGTCGACGGGGGCATGGCCGACGCCGTCGTGGTCGCGCAGGAGCGGCTGGTGTCTGCCGCCGGCCTCGATCCGGTGGCGGCGGCCACCCTCACCGACGCCGGGCTCACGTCCTTCCACGCGATCGAGGGCTGCGCTGCGGATCTGGCGGATCCGGGTTCGGTCGCCGTCGTGATCGGGGTCGGTGGGCTGGGGCACCTCGCCGTCGGACTGCTGCGCGCGCTGCGTCCCGCCCGGGTCGTTGCGGTCGACACCCGGGAGGCGGCCCGGCAGCTGGCGCGGGACTGTGGCGCGGACGTCGCCGTGGCGCCGGACGAGGCCGCCCCCGCGGTGGCGGCGATGGCCGGGCGGGGCGCCGACGTCGTCCTCGACTTCGCGGGCGCGCAGACGAGCATCGACCTGGCCGCGTCGCTGCTGCGGACGGCGGGGGTGCTCGTCCTCGTCGGGAGCGGCGGGGGAGTGCTGCGGGTCGCCAAGCCCGGGGTGCTGCGCACGGGTTTCCGCCTGCAGCTGCCGTTCTGGGGCTCGCGGGCCGAGCTCGCGGCCGTGGTGGACCTGGCGCGTCAAGGGGTCCTCGCCCCGCACACCACCGTGTTCCCGCTCGCCGACGCCGACCGGGCCTTCGACGAGGTGCGCGGCGGCAGGCTGACCGGCCGAGCGGTCCTGGTCCCCGACTAGCGGGCCGACCACCCGCCGTCGACGAAGACCTCGGACCCGGTCGTGTACCCGGCATCCGTGCTCGCGAGGAAGGCGACGGCCGCCGCGACCTCCTCGGGGTGGCCCAGCCGGCCCATCGGCGTGTTCGCCAGCATCGCGGCGTGCCGTTCCGTGCCGGCGAACCGGTCCAGCAGCGGGGTGGTCCCGATGAAGGCCGGGACGACGGCGTTCACCCGGATCCCGCGCGTCGCCCAGTGCAGGGCGGCGTTCATGGTCATCGAGCGGACGGCGCCCTTGGCGGCGGCGTAGGAGAAGCTGTTGGCCAGGCCACCCGTCGCGCCGAGGATCGAGGCGATGTTGACGATCGCCCCGCCGCCGCTGCGCTCGATCACGGGTCCGGTGTGCTTCATGCCGAGCCAGGTCCCGAGCTGGTCGACGTCGACGACCTGGTCCCACCGCTCGCGGCTCTCGGACTCCACGGTCCCGGTGCTGCCGATGCCGGCGTTGTTGACCAGCACGTCCACGCCGCCCCAGTGGTCCGCGACGGCGGCGACGACCTCGGCCCAGGCCTGCTCGTCCGCCACGTCGAGACCCAGCGCGAGGGTCGGCCCGTCGAGCTCGGCGCCGAGCTTCTCGCAGGCTGTGGGGTCCACGTCGGTCAGCGCGACGCGAGCGCCCTCGGCGCTCAGTCGCGCCGCGATCGCCGTGCCGAGGCCGCCGGTGGCGCCGGTCAGGATCACGCGGGTGTCGTCGAGTCGTCGCACAGGGTCTCCGGAACGGTCTGGTCAGACGGCGGTGTAGCCGCCGTCGACGGGGACGGCGGTGCCCGTGATGAACGATGCCTGCGCCGAGAGCAGGAACGCGACGGCGGTGGCGATCTCCGCGGGCGCCGCCGTGCGGGCGATCGGCGGGGTGACCCGGCCGGCGATGGCGGTGCGCGGCTCGGGCCGCAGGCCGTGGGGATCGTCGGCGCTGGACCGGGCCAATCCCGTGGCGACCGGCCCCGGGCAGACGCAGTTCGCACGGAGCCCGCGGTCCGCGTACTCCGCGGCGAGGCTGCGGGTCAGGGCGAGCACCGCCCCCTTCGACGCGTCGTAGGCACTGGACCGTCCGGCCGCCACCAGGGATCCGACGGAGCCGATGGTGACGATCGCCCCGCCGTCGGCGCGCAGGAGGTGGGGGAGGGCGGCACGGACGCAGAGGAAGGTCCCGGTGAGGTTGACGTCGACCAGGCGCCGCCACACGGCGAGCGGCATCTCGTCGGTCGGGGTGCCGTCGGTGACCCCCGCGCAGGTCACGAGCCCGTCAAGGCCGCCCAGCGCGTCGACCGCGGTGGCGAGGGCGGCGTCCACCGAGTCGGCGTCGGCGACGTCGCAGGGAACCTCGCGGGCCGCTGCGCCGCCGTCGGTCAGGGGCCGGAGGTCCAGAGCCGCAACGGAAGCGCCGTGCGCCGCGAGCAGGTCGACGGTCGCCCGTCCGATCCCGCTCGACGCTCCGGTGACGGCGATCCGCCGCCCCCGCAACGCGGGGTCCGTGGTCGGCAGCGTCATCGCGCCTCCTCGTCGTGTCGGTGACGGCAAGAACCTAACTGAACTCAACTCAGGAAGCTAGTGCTCTTGTCGCCGCGTCGCCCCCGGTCTACTCTTCGGCCCGACTCGAACTGAACTCATCTCAGTTGCATTTCACGAAGGAGTGGAGATGCGTCCTCGACCGACGAGCGCGCTGGCCGCGCTGGCGGCGGTGCTCGCCATCGTGCTGACCGCCTGCGGCGGATCCTCGTCCGGCGGCGGGGCCGCCGACGACGGGTCCGGCCCCATCAAGATCGGCGCGTGGATCCCGCTGTCCGGCCCGCAGGCCGCGTCGGGCGTGCCCCAGATGGAGGGAGCGAAGGCCTACTTCAGCTGGGTCAACGACCACGGCGGGATCAACGGCCGTCAGGTCGACTGGATCGTGAAGGACAACGCCTACGACCCGCAGCAGACCGTGCAGGCCGCACGGCAGCTCGTCGGGCAGGAGAACGTCGTCGCCATCGTCAACGCGAACGGCGTCGCCCCGTCCGAGGCCGCGTTCCCGTTCGTCCTCGAGCAGTCCCAGGTCCCGATCGTCGACCACTACGGTGGCGTCGCGAGCTGGTACACCCCGCCCCGACCGCTGCTGTTCGGGACGCAGACGCTCTACGAGGACCAGGCCGCGGCGATGGCGCAATGGGCGGTCCAGTCCGGGGCCCGCAAGCTGGTCGTGGTGCACGACGACCCGAAGGCGTTCGCCGACGTCGCCGCGCAGATCGGGCCGGCGGCGGAGCGGGAGCAGCCCGGCGTCACGACGACGGCGGTGCCCGTCAAGCTGGGGACCACGGACTTCGCGCCTGCCGTCAGCCAGGTGAAGGCCGCGGGTGGCGACGCGGTGATGCTGGTCCTCCCGGCGCCGGAGGCCGCGGCGTACCTGAAGGCCGCCGCCCTACAGGGTCTGTCCGTGCCGACCTACGGCTACGCCCCGACCGCATCGGGTACCACGGTGACGCTGGCCGGACCCGCCGCGGAGGGATTCCACTCGGTGTCGCTGGTCCGCTCGCCCACCGAGCAGACGCCGGAGATGCAGCAGTTCCGGGACGCGATCGCGAAGTACGCGCCGGGACAGCCCGCCGACTTCTCCACCCTGCTCGGCTACGCCAACGCGGCGGTCTTCGTGGAGATCGCCAAGACCATCCAGGGGCCGGTGACCTCGGAGTCGATCGCGGACGCGTACCGCAAGGCGTCGGACGTGAAGTCCGGGGTCGCGCCGGACATGTCGTTCTCGGCGCAGTCGCACCTCGGCACGCGGGACGTCCAGCGGGTCACCGTCCGGAACGGTCAGTGGGTCTCCGAGGGCGACTTCGTCAGCGCACCGGAGCGGGGGTAGGCCGTGGACCTCGACGAGGCACTCGCCACCACCCGCGCCGTCCGACGGCGCCTCGACCCCTCCCGCCCGGTGCCCGCGGACCTGGTCCGCGAGTGCGTGACCCTCGCGATGCAGGCCCCGGCGGGCTCGAACGTCGCGCGGACCCGGTTCGTCGTGGTGCGCGATCCCGCGTTGCGCGGCGCCGTCGCCGACCTCTACTCCGACGTGTACCTGAACTCCTACAAGGACTCCGAGGGGTACATCGGGCGCGTGCAGGTCGCGGACACCGAGGGGGCGGCCGCGCAGGAGCGCACCGGCCGCTCGGCCGACGCACTGGAACGCAGGCTGCACGAGGTCGACACGATCGTCATCGCCTGTCTCGACGGTGCCCGGCTCGACGGTGCCGCCGGGTTCGCCGGCGCGTCGCTGCTGGGCGGGGTCCTGCCCGCGGTCTGGAGCATGATGCTCGCCGCGCGGGCCCGCGGCCTGGGCACCTGCTGGACGACCATGCACCTCGCGCGGGAGAAGGAGGTCGCCGAGCTGCTCGACATCCCCTTCGACACGGTCCAGCAGGTCTGCCTCACGCCGCTGGCCTACACCGTGGGCACCGACTTCCGGCCCGCCCGCCGCCCGACGGCCGACGACGTCCTGTTCTGGGATCGGTGGGACGCCTCGGCGCCGCGGCCGCCCGCCGTCACGGGACTGATCACCTGATGAGCGAGCTGTTCCTCGTCGTGGTGAGCGGGATCGCCAGCGGTGCCGTCTACGGCCTGCTCGGGCTCGGTCTCGTGATCATCTACCGGGCCACCGACGTGGTGAACTTCGCGCTGGCGAGCATGGCCACGCTCGCCGTGTACGTCGCGCTCATGGTCGTGCAGCGCGGGCTCGGGGTGGGGGCCGCCGTGATCGCCGCGGTCCTCGTGGCCGTCGTTCTCGGGCTCGTCGTCCGCGAGCTGGTGATCCGCCCGCTCGGCACGGGGCGGCTGTTCGCGGCTCTGGTGATGACGATGGGGGTGTCGCTGATCGCCGAGGCGGTGATCAGCGACGTCTGGGGGACCGAGCCGCACGCCTTCCCGCCGCTGGTGGGGGGCACCGTGACGCTCGGCTCGGCGACCCTCGCCACCCAGGACCTGGTGGTGATCGGGGTGTCCGCCGTCGCGATGCTCGCCGTGGGCTACCTCTTCACCCGCACCACCCTGGGCTCGGCGATGCGCGCGGCGGCCGAGTCGGCCGCCACCGCGCAGATCGTCGGCGTGCCCGCGCAGCGGGTCGCGCGCATCGCGTGGGCGCTCGGCCTGGGGCTCGCCGCGCTCGCGGCGGTCCTCTACGTCCCCCGGGTCGGGCTCGCGCCGACGGTGCTGGCCGCCCCGCTGTTCCGCGCGTTCGCCGGCATCTTCCTCGGGGGGCTGACCAGCATGCACGGCGCGGTGATCGGCGGCGTTGCGATCGGGGTGCTGGAGAACCTCGCCGCCTCCTACGTCTCGGCGAACTTCCGCGACACCTTCGTCTTCGCGCTGACGATCCTCATCCTGCTGCTGCGGCCGCAAGGCCTCTTCGGCACCCGCAGCTTCGAGAGGGTCTGAGCGCCATGATCCTGACCTGGAAGGTGGCGGTGCGTGCGGTCCTCGGCCCGGTGGCCGCGGTGCTGCTCGTGGTGCTCGTCGAGAGCGGGCTCCTGCCCGGGTACCAGGCGTACTCGGTGGCCCTGGCCGCGACCTACACGATCCTGGTGCTGAGCGTCGGGCTGCTGGCGGGCTGGGCGGGCATCTGGTCAGTGGGCCATCCCGCGCTGTTCGCCATCGGCGCCTACACGGTCGCCTACGGCTCGGCGCACGGCTGGACGTCGGAGCCGACGGTGCTCGTGGCGATGCTGCTCGCCGGCGGCTGCGGTGCGTTCCTCGGGTTCGCCGGGGCGCGCTTCTCGGTGCTCTACATCGCCCTGCTCACCCTGGCCTTCAGCCTCGTCGCGCTCGAGGTCATCAACCGCTGGGTCGACGTGACCGGCGGGGACCAGGGCGTCCCGGTCACCGACCTGCCCAGCGTGACGGGCGCGGGCTCGCTCGGCGCCGGCGGTCCGGAAGCCGTCGTGGCGGCCATCCTGACCGCCGGGATCGTCGTCGGGATCGCCGTGCTGGCCCGCTCGACGAGCCTGCGGATGCGGATGGTCGCGGCGAAGTCGCACCCGGTGGTGGCCCGGTCGGTCGGGATCGCACCGGAGGCGCAGAGCGCCCTCGCGTTCGGCGTGAGCGGCGCCGCGACCGGACTGGCCGGCGCCCTGCTCGGGTTGATCACCGGCTTCGTCAGCCCGGAGACGTTCTCGCTGACCCTGGGGATCAACACCGTCGCCGCGGCGGTGCTCGGGGGCGTCGGTGCGGTCGGCGGAGGGGTGTTCGGCGGGATCTTCCTGGCGTTCGCGCCGAGCCTGGCCGGGCTGCTGGGCGTCGACCAGCTGATCCTGCAGGGGGCACTGTTGATCCTCGCGTTGCTGCTCCTGCCCGCCGGGGTGGTGCCCGCGCTCGGGAGCGTGCTGCGCACGCTCCTGCGGCGGGTGCGCCGGCCGGGCGAGCCGTCGGTCGTCGAGCCCCCGGACGAGCCGGCCCCCGCGCCGGCCGCGGAGCGACGGACGCTCGAGGTCGCGGACCTCGGCGTGGCCTTCGGCGGGCTGCAGGCGCTCGAGGGGGTGTCGCTCTCGGTACCCCCGGGTGAGGTCCTCGCGATCATCGGGCCGAACGGGGCCGGCAAGACGACGCTGGTCAACGCCCTGTGCGGCCTCGTCTCCGGCGGCCGGACGGCGGGCTCGGCGACCTTCGGCGGCGTCGACCTGCTGCGGGCGCGCGCGACCCGTCGCCGGCGGCTCGGCATCGGCCGCACCTTCCAGCACGCCGAGGTCTTCACCGAGCTGACGGTCGCCGAGAACCTGCTCTGCACCACGCGGTGGACCACTCCGACGCGGCGACGGGCGGTCGACGCCCTGCTCGGCAGGATCGGCCTCGCGGGCCAGGGGGACGTGCAACCCGACCAGCTGCCCTTCGGCCCGCAGAAGCGGCTCGACCTCGGGCGCGCCGTCGCCGAGCAGCCCGGCCTGCTGATCATGGACGAGCCGTTCGGCGGGCTGGACGCCGAGGAGCGCAGGCTGCTCGCCGGCCAGATCCAGGGCCTGCGCGCGGCGGGGACGTCGGTCGTCGTGATCGACCACGTCCTGGAGGACCTGTTCGCCGTCGCGGATCGGGTGGTGGCGTTCGACTTCGGCCGCCCGATCGGCTCCGGCGCGCCGGAGGAGATCCTGGCCGACGACCGCGTCCGCAGCTCCTACCTCGGGACGACGTCCGCGCAGCAGCCCCGCGCGTCCACCGGCGCCGAGGGACCGCCCGCGATCGCGCTGTCCGGGGTGACCCATCGGTACGGCGGGGTGACCGCGCTCGACGGCGTCGACCTGGCCGTGCACCCCGGCGTCGTCCTGGCGGTGGTCGGGGCGAACGGCGCAGGGAAGAGCACGTTGGGCCAGATCCTGCACGGCACGCTCAGTCCGTCCTCGGGCACGCGGACCACCGACGGCGACGTGCGCAGCAGCCTGGTCCCGGAGGGCCGAGCGCTCTTCCGGACGCTGTCGGTGCGGGAGAACCTGGAGGTGGCCGGGTACGCCGCGGGCATCTCCGGGCGGGACCTGCGGTCCCGGATCGACCAGGCGGTCGAGTGGCTGCCCGAACGCGTCCGGACCCGCCTGTCCATCCCGGCGGCGGCGCTGTCCGGGGGCGAGCAACAGCTCCTCGCCATCGCTCGCGCGTTGATCGCCGACCCACGCCTCGTCGTCGTCGACGAGCCGGCGCTGGGTCTCGCGCCCGCCCTCGTCGACGAGGTGTACGGGCGGATCACCGGCCTCGCCGAGGAGGGGGTCACCGTCGTGGTGCTGGAGCAGCTCCTCACCCGGGCCCTCGCGGTGGCCCACGAGGTGGTCGTGCTGCACGAGGGCGTGGTCCGGGCGACCGGCTCGCCCGACGATCCGGACTTCGCCACGCGGGCCGAACGGGCCTATTTCGGGTCGCCGGTCAGCGGCGGCGTCCGCGCCGGCTGATCACCCCTTGACAGCGGCGCTGTCGGCCCCCAGTATCCAATATGAATTCAGTTCAGTTTCAGGAGGAACCATGGCAGTCGAGGACGACATCCAGTTCGAGCGTGACGGTCACGTGGCGCGGATCTGGCTGAACCGACCGCACAAGCGCAACTGCATCACCGTGCCGATGCTGCACAAGCTCGACGAGTACATCACCGAGATCGAGGCGGACTCCGAGCTCCGCGTCGTGGTGGTGCGCGGCCGGGAGAACACCTTCTCCTCGGGCTTCGACCTCGACAGCCTGCAGTCGGACTTCATCGGGACCAGCACCGCGATGGACGTCGCGGTCGTGTCGGCGAAGGTCTGCGACCGGCTCTACAACATGACCAAGCCGTCGGTGGCGGTGCTCGAGGGCTACGTGACCGCGGGCGGCTTCGAGGTGATGATCTCCTGCGATTTCGCGATCGCGGACGAGACCGCGCAGATCGGCGACTTCCACATCCGCCGCGCGCTGTTCGGCGGCGCCGGCCCGATCTACCGCCTGCCGCGCATGCTGGGCATCCGCAAGACCAAGGAGCTCATGCTCACCGGCAAGCTGCTCTCGGGCAAGGAGGCGGACGAGTTCGATCTGGTCAACGCCAGTGCCCCCGCCGAGAAGCTCGACGAGACGGTGGAGGAGTTCATCAGCCACCTCACCGACAAGAGCCCGTTCCAGATGAAGCTCACCAAGATGGCGATCGACCGCGGCCTCGACGCCGACATCGCCTCGCTGATGGTGCTGGAGCACCTGGCCGTGGGCGTCACGCTGAACTCGGAGGACGCCGCCGAGGGGGTCGCGGCCTTCCTGGAGAAGCGCGACGCCAAGTGGACCGGGCGCTGACCGCGTGGTGATCGCGTCGGCGGTCCCGCGGGGGGCCGCGGGCCGCCGGCGCCCACGACCGGCCAGGGCCTGTGGAGGGATGAGATGACGGAGACAGTCGACACGGCGGTCGATGCGGACCCGGTCCTCGCGCACCGCGTGCGCGCGCGGCTCGGCCTCGGCGAGGCCCACGCGCTGGCCGTCCTCGAGGGCGGCCGGTCGGGCCTGACCTACACGATCGGGACAGGCTCGGACCGGGCCGTGGTCAAGGCGGTACCCCCGGGCCGCAGGCCGGTGGGACGCAACGACGTCCTCCACCAGGCCGCGATCCTGGAGGCGCTGGCCGACACGGCGGTCCCGGCGCCCGCGGTGCTCGCCCGCGACACCGAGCAGCCGGCCTGGTTCGCGATGGAGTTCGCCGCGGGGCAGGCCGCGGAGCCGGTCCTCGAGGTCGATGCTGCGGTCGAGCCCGCGCTGGCGCGGACCCGGATGCTCGAGGCGGCGCGGATCCTCGGCGCGCTGCACGCCGTGCCGCTCGACGTCGTGGAGCAGAGCCTGGCCGACACCGGCGGGACCCTGCCCGAGGCCACCACCGCCGACGGCGAGGTGGCCCGCTGGGCGAAGACGATGAACGCCGTGCCGGAGGACCTGCGGCCGGGTGGCGCGGAGCTGGTCGAGCGGCTGGCCGCCGCGGTCCCGGTACCGGTGGCCCCGGTGATCGTGCACGGCGACTTCCGTCTCGGGAACCTGCTGTTCACGGACGCGACGCCGACCGCTCTGGTCGACTGGGAGATCTGGAGCGTCGGCGACCCGCGGGTGGACCTCGGCTGGTTCGGGGTGTTCACCGACGGGGCGCTGTTCCCCGGCTCAGGCCGGGTCGTCGAGGGCCTCCCGAACGAGGCCGACCTCGCCGGGGCGTACCGCGCGGCCCGGGGCGCCGACGGCGGCACCTCGGCCGATGCCGTCTGGTTCAGCGCGCTGGGCCGGATGAAGATGGCGGCGATCATGGGTCACAACCTGCTGCGCCACCGCACCGGCGCCCACCACGACCCGGTGCAGGAACAGCTCCCGGCCAGCATCACGGCGTTGATCACCGACGGCCTGCGGCTGCTGGAGGGGACCCGATGAGCATCCCCACCCCGGCGAAGCTGTTCGATCTGACGGGCCGCACCGCGCTGGTGACCGGGGCGTCGTCCGGTCTGGGCGAGCGGTTCGTGCGCGTGCTCGCCGCCGCGGGCGCCACGGTCTGGGCGGCGGCGCGGCGCAAGGAGCGCCTCGACGCGCTGGCCGCCGAGGTCCCCGGGCTCCGCACGGCGGCCGCGGACGTGTCGTCGGAGGCGGACCGCGCCGCGCTCGTCGAGCGGGTGGTGGCGGAGTCCGGCCCGATCGACGTGCTGGTCAACAACGCGGGATCCGGCAGCCCGGCCACACCGCACCGTGAGACGAGCGCCGAGTTCGCGGACGTCCTGGGGCTCAATCTCACCGGCCCCTTCCACCTGGCGCAGCTCGCCGCGGCCGCGGCGAGCGGACGCCCGTTGTCGATCGTGAACGTCAGCTCGATCGTCGGGCTGGTGTCCACGGCGCCGCGCGGCGGCGCGAGCTACGCGGCGAGCAAGGCGGGCCTGATCGGCCTGACCCGGCAGCTCGCCGGCCACTGGGGCCGCGACGGCGTGCGCGCCAACGCGCTGGCCCCCGGCTGGTTCCGGACCGAGATGAACGACGCGATGTTCACCGACGACGCGTCGGTGCGCTGGATCGAGCGCAACACCCTGCTGCGTCGGGGTGGTGACCCGGGCGAGCTGGACGGGGCGCTGTTGTTCCTCGCCTCGGCCGCCTCCACCTACTGCACCGGGCAGGTCCTGGCGGTCGACGGCGGGTGGACGGCCCGATGACCGCCCCGACCGAGAGCTCCCTCGCGGACTACGCCGCGACCGCCCGGACCTGGCTGGCCGAGCAGCTCGTCCTGCGAGGCGACGCGCCGCGCGAGTCCGTGGCGGTGTTCCACGATCTCCCCTTCGACGACGAGCGTGCCCTGTTGGGCCGCATCCAGGACTGGTTCCGTGCGCGGTACGACGCCGGCTATGGCGCGATCTCGTGGCCGGTCGAGCACGGCGGGGCCGGCCTGACGGCGCTGCACGAGGAGGCCTTCGCAGCGGTCGAGCGCGAGTTCGAGACGCCCGGGCAGCACGAGCTGACCTCGGTGTCGACCGAGCTGATCGCGTCGACCGTGCAGCTGTTCGGCACGCCGTCGCAGAAGGAGATGCTGGTCCGGCCGCTGCTCCGCGGCGACGCCCTGGCGTGCCAGCTGTTCTCCGAGCCGTCGGCGGGCTCGGACCTGGCCGGGCTCGCGACCCGGGCGGTGCGCGACGGCGACGAGTGGGTCGTCAACGGGCAGAAGGTGTGGAGCTCCGGCGCGCAGTTCGCGGGCTGGGGCGAGCTGATCTGCCGCACCGACCCGGACGTCCCGAAGCACAAGGGGCTCACCGCGTTCCTGCTGCCGATGGACACCCCCGGGGTGGACGTGCGGCCGCTGCGGCAGATGTCGGGGGGCTCGTCGTTCTGTGAGGTGTTCCTCGACGACGTCCGGATCCCGGACTCGCTGCGCCTCGGCGATGTGGGCGGCGGCTGGGGAGTCACGCTCGCCACGCTCGGCTTCGAACGGGGGTCGTCCGGGGCGAACATGGACCTCGGCGGCGGGTTCGCCCAGCTCGCGGACGATGCGCGCCGGCTCGGTCGGACCGGGGACCCGGACGTCCGGCGGGTGCTGGCGGACGTCTGGATGGCGGAGAAGGTCGCGGCCCTGTCGGCGCAACGCGACCGGGAGACCCGGCTGGCCGGCGGCGAACCGGGTCCCATGGGCTCGCTGCGCAAGCTCGACTGGGCCGGACGGCTCACGCTCGTCTCCGAGGCGGCGGCGCTGGTGCTCGGCCCGCGGCTGGTCGCGGACACCGGAGACGGGACCTACCGCTGGACCGAGCACTACCTGGGCGCGCCGGGCTACCGGATCGCCGGTGGTTCCGACGAGGTGCAGCGGACGATCATCGCGGAGCGCCTGCTGGGGCTGCCCGCGGAGCCCCGAGGCGATCGGGGCGTGGCGTGGAAGGACATCCCGAGATGAGCTCTCTCGATGCGGCGGTCGCGGCCGCCCGGGCCGTCGACCAGCCGTTGGCCGGTCGACGGGCGCTGGTCACCGGCGGATCGCGCGGACTGGGCCGCGAGATCGCCATCGCGTTCGCCGCGGCGGGCGCGGACGTGGCGGTGGCCTCGAGGAAGAAGGACGCGTGCGAGGAGCTGGCCGAGGAGCTGGCGGCGGCGACCGGGCGGCGGGTGAGCGCGCACGCGGCGCACGTCGGCGACTGGGACCGGCTCGACCCGCTGCTCGACGAGGTGGAGCAGGAGCTCGGCCCGCTGGACGTGCTGGTGAACAACGCGGGCATGGCGCCGCTGTACTCCTCGCTCGAGGAGGTGTCGGAGGCCCTGTTCGACAAGGTCTTCGCGGTCAATGTCCGTGGCCCGTTCCGGCTGATGGCCGCCGCGGGGAAGCGGATGGTGGCCCGGGGTGGGGGCGCGATCCTCAACATCTCGTCGATGGGGTCGCAGCGCCCGACGGCGGGCGACCTGCCCTACACGGCGGCCAAGTCGGCGTTGAACACACTGACGGCGGGGTTCGCGCAGGAGTACGGGCCGTCGGTGCGGGTGAACACGATCCTGGCGGGTCCGTTCGCCACCGACATCAGCAAGGCCTGGGACCCGGAGGCGGTGGCGCGCATGGCGCAGGACTGGCCGGCGAAGCGGGTCGGCGAGCCGCACGAGATCGTGGGTGCGGCGCTGTACCTCTGCGGGCCGCACGCCACGTACACGACCGGCGCCTTGCTCGCCGTCGACGGCGGACGGCTGGCGGCGCCGTGATCGCCGGGAAGACGACCGTCGACGACGCCCTGTTCGTCGAGACCGCGGAGGGCCCGGCGCTGCTCGGCAGCCGGTGCACGGACTGCGCGGCCCACACCTTCCCACGCCAGGGCGGCTGCCCGCGCTGCACGGGGTCGGCGATGGAGGACGTGCCGCTGTCCCGGACGGGCACGCTGTGGTCGTGGACGGTGCAGGGGTTCCGGCCCAAGCCGCCCTACACCGGCACCGAGGCCTACGAGCCCTACGGCGTCGGGTACGTCGAGCTGCCCGGGCAGCTGATCGTGGAGACCCGGCTGGTCGAGACCGACCCGGTGAAGCTGGAGATCGGCATGGCCGTGGAGCTGGTCCTCGCCCCCTTCCGGGACGACGAGTTCGGCTGGCCGGTGCACACGTTCGCCTTCACGGGGGTGTCGGCATGAGCGGGGTCGCGATCGTGGGGATCGGGATGCACCGGTTCGGGCGCACCGAGGGGGTCTCGGGCCGGGCGCAGGCGGTCCACGCGGCGCGGGAGGCGTTGCGCGACTGTGGACTGCGCTTCTCCGACATGCAGTTCGGGTTCGGCGGCTCGCACTCTGCGGGCGACGCGGACACCCTGGTCTCCGAGCTCGGGCTGACCGGGCTGCCGTTCATCAACGTGGCCAACGGCTGCGCGACGGGCGGGTCGGCGCTGATCGCCGCAGATTCCGCGATCCGCTCCGGGCAGCACGACGTCGGCATCGTGATCGGGTTCGACAAGCACCCGCGCGGGGCCTTCAACACCGACCCGGCCGAGCACGGCATCGGGGCCTGGTACGGCGAGACCGGGCTGATGGTCACCACGCAGTTCTTCGGCCTGAAGATCCAGCGCTATCTGCACGAGCACGGCATCGCACCGGGCGTGCTGGCCACGATCGCGGAGAAGGCCTTCCGCAACGGCGCCCGCAACCCGATGTCGTGGCGGCGCAAGGAGATCGACGCCGCGCAGATCGCGGCCGCCCCGATGATCTCGCACCCGCTGACCCAGTACATGTACTGCTCGCCCGCCGAGGGCGCGGTCGCGTTGGTGCTGTGCCGGGCGGACAGGGCCCGCGAGTACACCGAGCACCCGGTGTTCCTGCAGGGCGCGGCGTTCCGCTCCCGCCGGTACGGGTCGTTCGAGGTGTTCTCGCCCTGGACGGCCGCGGAGCGGGCGGACTCGCCCACGGTGGAGGCCTCCGCGGCGGCGTTCGCGGCGTCGGGGATCGCCCCGTCGGAGGTGGACGTGGCGCAGATCCAGGACACCGAGTCCGGCGCCGAGCTGATGCACATGGCCGAGACGGGGCTGTGCGCGCACGGCGAGCAGGAGGAGCTGATCGCCTCCGGGGCGACCGCGATCGAGGGCACGCTGCCGGTCAACACGGACGGTGGCTGCCTGGCCAACGGCGAGCCGATCGGCGCCTCCGGCCTGCGGCAGGTCTACGAGAACGTGCTCCAGCTGCGCGGGGACGCGGGGGAGCACCAGGTCCCGGGGGACCCGCGCGTCGGGTTCACCCACGTCTACGGGGCGCCGGGCATCTCCGCCTGCACCGTCCTGACCCGGTAGGAGCGAGTCGATGAGCTGGGGATTCGAGAACGACCCCGAGGTCCAGGAGGAGCTCGACTGGGTCGAGGAGTTCGTCCGCACCGAGATCGAGCCCGTCGACCAGGTGATCGAGCACGCCTGGAACCCGCGGGACCCGGTGCGCAACGCGCTGATCAAACCCCTGCAGCAGCGGGTCCGTGAGAAGAAGCTGTGGGCCTGTCACCTGGGCCCGGAGCTGGGTGGGCGCGGCTACGGGCAGCTGCGGCTGGCGCTGCTGAACGAGAAGCTGGGCCGCACCCACTCCGGGCCGGTGGTGTTCGGCTGCCAGGCCCCGGACTCCGGCAACGCCGAGATCCTGGCCCACTACGGCACCGACCACCTCAAGAAGACCTACCTCGAGCCGCTCATCGAGGGCGACATCGTGTCGTGCTTCTCGATGACCGAGCCGCACGGCGGGTCGGACCCGACGGGCTTCCGCACCACCGCCCGTCTCGAGGGCGACGAGTGGGTCATCAACGGGGAGAAATGGTTCTCCTCCCACGCCCTGTGGGCGGAGTTCCTGATCGTGATGGCGGTGACCGAGCCGGACGCTCCGGGACACAAGTCGATGTCGATGTTCGTCGTGCCCGCGGACACCCCGGGGATCGAGCGGGTCCGAGACGTGTCGGTGTGGGGGCACGACGAGCCGGTCGGCAGCCACAACTACCTGCGCTACACCGACGTCCGGGTGCCGGCGGAGAACATCCTCGGCGAGCGCGGCCAGGCCTTCGCCGTGGCCCAGACCCGCCTCGGCGGCGGCCGCATCCACCACGCGATGCGCACGGTCGGGCTGGTGCAGGCGGCCTTCGAGATGATGAAGCGCCGCGCGGTGTCCCGGACCAGCAAGGGTGAGCGGCTCGCGGACAAGCAGCTGGTGCAGGAGATGATCGCGGACTCCTGGATCCAGCTCGAGCAGTTCCGGCTGCTGGTGCTGCGCACGGCCTGGCGGATCGACCGGTACAACGACTACCGCGAGGTCCGCGCGGACATCTCCGCGGTCAAGGCGGCCATGCCGAAGGTCCTCGCGGACGTCGCCGGGCGGGCCATCCAGGTCCACGGCTCGCTGGGCATCAGCAAGGAGCTGCCCTTCGGCAAGTGGGTCATGGAGTCCTTCCACATGGGACTCGCCGACGGGGCCACCGAGGTCCACAAGGTCAACCTCGCCCAGTTCCTGTTGCGCGGCACGGAACCCGACGACGGCCTGTTCCCGCCCTACACCCTCCCCGTCCGTCAGGCAGAGGCCCGCCAGCGGTTCGCCGACGTGCTGGCTGCCGTGGACGACGGTGAGCCCGCATGATCCCCCGGCTCACCCCGGACGCCGACGCCGAGGACCTGCGCGCGGCGGTCCGCGACTTCCTGGCACGGCACACCGAACCCGCGCGAGAGCCCGACCGGCCATGGGACCCGACGGTCTGGAAGCGGCTCGCAGGCGAGCTCGGCGTCGTGGCCCTCGACGTCCCGGAGGCGGCGGGCGGGGCGGGCGCGACCTTCCGCGAGGTCGGCGTGGTCGCCGAGGAGCTGGGCCGGTCCCTGGCCCGACTGCCATGGTTCTCCACGGCGGTCCTCGGCGTGGGCGTGCTGCTCCACACCGGGGGGAACGACGAGCTGCTCGCCGAGCTGGCCGCGGGATCGACGACCGCGACCCTCGCCGAGCGCGAGGCGCCGAGCGGGCAGGCCACCCGGGCGGAGGAGGACGCCGGCGGGTGGCGGCTGACCGGGGGCAAGACGCTCGTCGTCGAGGGCGCCACGGCGGACCTGCTGTTCGCCGTCGCCGCGGTCGACGGGGAGCCCGCGCTCTTCGTCGTCGACGCGGAGGCCGACGGCCTCATCCGCGCGCCGATGCGGGCGCTGGACCCCAATCGGCAGCTGGCGGACGTGGTGTTCGACCGGACCCCGGCGACGCTGCTCGCCGCCGACGCGCAGGCGGTGCTCGACCGCGTGCACGACCGCGCGGCCTCGGCGCTGGCCTGCGAGCAGACCGGGGGAGCAGCGGCGGCCCTGGAGCTGTCCGCGACCTATGCGGCACAACGGCTGCAGTTCGGCCGCCCGATCGGCAGCTTCCAGGCGATCAAGCACCGGTGCGCCGACATGGCCGTGCGGGTGGAGGCGGCCCGCTCGGCGTCGCTCTGGGCCGCGGCCACCGCGGCGGACGATCCCGCGGAGCTGCCGACCGCCGCGGCCACCGCCGCCCTCGTGTGCGGCGACGCCTACCGCTGGGTCGCCGCCGAGACCGTGCAGGTCCACGGCGGTATCGGCTTCACCTGGGAGCACCCCGCGCACCTGCACGTCCGGCGGGCGGCGACGACGGCGGTCCTGGTGGCCGAGCACGCCGCGCACCGGGAGACCCTGCTCGCACGGCTCGGCATCTGAGAACACTTCGACGCAGAGAGGCGACGACGCATGCCCGACGCACCGACCCCGACCGACCCGGTCGACCTCCTCGTCCTCGGCGGCGGCATGGCGGGCATGACCGCCGCCGCCCGCGCCGCCCGGTCCGGGCTGCGGGTGGCCGTCGTGGAGCGGGCCCCGGAGCTGGGGGGCTCGGCGCAGTTCGCCGGCTACCTCTGGACCGCCCCGGACACCGCGACGATGGACGAGATCAACCCGCACGGGGATCCGGAGCTCAAGGCCGCCGTGGTCGGCCGGTTCGCCGACGCCGTCGCGTTCCTCCGGGACCTGGAGGTCCCCCTTGCGGACGCGGTCACGATCCTGCGGTTCGGCCGCGGCCACGCGTTCGACACCAGCCTCTACATCGACACGTGCCGGCGAGCCGTGCTCGCCCAGGGGTCGGTCACCACCGGCGCGCAGACCACGAAGCTCACGATCGACGCCGAGGGCCGGGTCTCCGGCGCGGAGCTGCTCCTCGCAGACGGCTCGACCCGCACCGTGCGGGCCGGCGCGACCCTGCTGGCGACCGGCGGGTTCCAGGCGGACGCGGAGCTGCGTGCGCGGTACGTGCACGCGCAGGCCCGGGACGTGGCCCTGCGCTCCAACCCCTGGAGCAGCGGTGCCGGGCTGCGGCTGGCCACGGACGCGGGCGGGGCCGTGACCGGCGAGGGGAGCGGCTTCTACGGGCACCTGGTCCCGGCCCGCGTGGACCTGGAGCCCGAGCACTTCGTCGACCTCGCCCTCTACTACAGCGAGCACGCGCTGCTGTTCAACCTCGCCGGCGAGCGCTTCGTCGACGAGACCGTGGGCGATCACCTGACCACCATGGCGCTGCTCGACCAGCCGGAGGGCCGAGGCCTGCTGGTGACGGACGCCCGCGGCTACCGGGAGTACGTCACGGGGTCCTATGTGGAGGGTGCGCCCGCCACCGACAAGCTCGCGCTGGCCCGGCGGAAGGGCGGCCGGTGCGTCGTCGCCGACGACGCGGACGACTTCCGCGCCATGCCGGAGGAGTGGGGCTACGACGGGGAGCGGATCGCCGACGAGGTGGCCCGGCTCGCCGGCGGGGCGCCGCCGAGCCCGCCGCGCGCGATCGACCCGCGGCCGCTCGCCGAGGCGCCCTACTACGTCGTCGAGGTCGCGGCCGCGCTCACCTTCCCGTTCGCCGGGATCCGGATCGACGCGCGGGGACGGGTCCTCGGCGCGTCGGGGGACGTGGTGCCCGGGCTGTACGCGGCGGGATCGGACGTCGGCGGGATCTACGCCGGCGCCTACGCGGGCGGCATCGCCGCCGCCGCCGCGACCGGCCTCGCCGCGGCGGACGACGTGGTGAGCGCGAAGTGAACCCGGTTCGGGCACGCGGCTAGGCTGAGCCACCGGATGAGGGAGTGGTGACGTGAGCATCGAGGCTCTGACCGAGGCGGACGACGGGCCGCGGTCGAAGCGGCCCGCGATCCTGGCCGCGGCCGTGGAGTGCTTCGGCGAGGTCGGTTACGAGGCCACCAAGTGGTCCGAGGTGGCGGACCGGGTCGGCATCGGGCAGACCGCGCTCTACCACTACTTCGAGTCCAAGGCGCACTGCCTGCTCACGATCATGCGGCTCGGGCTGCGCAACTCCGACGCCGCGTTCCGCGAGGCCACGGCGGGGGCGTCCAGCTCGTCGGACGCCCTGCGGGCCGCGGTCGAGGCCGCGTACGCGCTCTCGCCGCAGGAGGTGCAGCAGAACCGCATCCTGCAGAGCAACATCGCCCTGCTGGCCAACGAGCGGGCCTCGCGCCGCGAGGAGACCGAGCGGCAGGCGTGCCGCGAGCTCGTGGCGCAGGTCGAGCACAACTGGGCGGAGCTGCTCGAACGCGGGATGGCCGCGGGGGAGTTCCCCCGCCGCGATCCCCAGATGATGGCCCGTAGCCTGCTCGGCCTCGTTGTCGGCGTCTGGCGCTGGTACCGGCCCGGCGGCCCGCTCGAGCTGCGGACCATCTCGGACTTCATCACCGGGTGCTGCGTGCGGATGGTGGCGGGTCGGGAGCCGGACGCCGGCTGAACCCCTTGCCTCCGGGCTCGGGCCTGCCTAGTCTGAACCAAATCGAACTGAACTCAGCTCAGGCTCGCGGAGCGGGTCGGTCGTGGACCCTCCACGCGGGGCCCACCGTCAGGGAGGACGGTCGACATGATCATCGAGGACTACTACGCGCAGCTCGACGGTGCGACGCCGCTGGCGGGGCTCGACCTGGTGGAACCGGACGTCGAGTTCCTGATCGCGCTGCCGGGCCGGGAGATCACCGGTTCCGGCCGGGCCGATCTCGAGGCGTACATCGCCGGGCGGCCCGCCGTCGGGCGGCGCCACCGGGTCGTGTCCCGCGGAACCGACGGCGACGTGGAGATGATCTACGGGATCATCACCGAGGGCGACGGCCGGGGGACCGGCTCGTTCTCCTCAGTGGCGCTGGTGTCGCCGGACAAGCGCCTGGCCCGCTACCAGGCCTTCTTCCACCCCACGTTCGGGATGTTCCCGCTGCCGACGGGCGGCGCCGCATGAGCGCCCCCTTCCTGGCGAAGTGGTTCGACACCCTCGACGGCGGTTCCCCCGACGACATCCTCGACATGATCGCGCCGGACTTCCGCTTCTCGATCGTGTTCGGCACGGGTGGGGAGGCGGCTCGGGACTTCGCGGGCGGCCGGGAGGCGATGGAGGGCTACCTTCGTCAGCGGGAGAAGGGCGTGCTCACCCACCACGTGTTGTCGTCCTCGACCGTCGGGTCGGACGAGCTGGTCCTCGGCCAGGCCCGCCGCGGTGGGAAGTTCGAGTCGACGTTCGTGGCCGCGGCCCGGTTGGACGACTCGGGGCGGGTGGTCGGTCTGATGATCGGCCGCTCCCCGGAGTTCGACATCGAGGCCTGAGAGACCCGGAGGAGACCGGAGATGTTCAACCTCGCCCTGCTCGCCGCCCGTCCGTCGGACTGGACCCACGAGCAGTTCATCACCTGGTGGCGCGGCGAGCACGCCGAGGTGACCTACCCGCTGCCGGGGCTGCGGGCCTGGCGTCACACCGCCGTCTCGAGCGCCCTCGAGCCGCGATCGGAGGGGTGGGACGGCCTGTCGGTGCTGAGCTTCGACGACGAGCAGGCCGCCCGCGCCGCGCTCGCCAGCGAGGAGTGGGCCGCCGCCGTGCGGCACGTCGGCGACATGCGGGGCAGACGGATCGCCCTGCTCGGCGACGAGCGCGAGATGTTCCGGGCCTGACGATGCGACAGCTCGTTCTGGACCTGGACCGGCGCGCCGCGGCGGCGCCGGACGACGTCGTCGCGATCGACGCCGACGGGCCGCACCGGCTCGCCGCGATCCTGGAGCAGGGCGCCGTGCTGGCCGCGGCGCTGCGCGAGGCGACCGGCCCCCGCCCCACGTTGCTGGTGCAGGCGGACAACTCGTGGCGCACCGTCGTCGCCGCCGTGGCAGTGGGCAGGCTCGCGGGCACGCTCGCCCTGATCAGCAGGCACGCGACTCGGCAGGAGTTCGCCGCGGCGTGCGAGGACATCGACCCGGACGCCGTCGTCGCCGCCCCCGGCATCAGTCGGGACTGGGCGGTCGGGCTCCCTGCCGCGGGCGAGGTCCTGGACGGCTGGCGGCTCGCGGCCCGGCCCGCCCGTGACGGCGACCGGTGGCGGGGTGGGGTCGTCATCGGTCTGACCTCGGGCTCGACCGGCCGCGCCAAGGGTGTCGTGCAGTCCGAGGAGTCGCTGCGCTACGCCGGGCAGGCCACGATCGACGCGGTCGGGCTACGGCCCGGGGACACGGTCGCCGCACTCGTCCCGCTGTCGTCCGCCGCCGCCGTCTGCTTCGGCCTGTACCTGCCGCTCATGCTCGGCGGGCGTGTGCTGCTGGCGGACCGCTGGGACCCGGCCGCCGCGGTCGACCTGATGGCCGAGCACGAGGCCCGCTGGACGATGTGCGTGCCCACGATGGCGCTGCAGATGGGCGGGGCCGCCCGCGAACCGGGCCTGCTGACCGCGATGGCCGCGATGACCGTCGGCGGCGGTCCGATGGACGCGGGCGCGCTGGGTCGGGCCGAGCAGCACCTCGGGACGCGCTTCCTGCGGGTCTTCGGGATGTCGGAATGCCTGGGCCACACGACCTCGCTCCCCGGCGACACCGCCGAGAAACGGCTCGGGACCGACGGCGTCCCCTTCCCGGGCACCGAGCTGCGGGCCGTCGACGAGGGCGGCGCGCCGCTCCCTGCCGGGGCGGCCGGACGGGCCCAGGTGCGCGGCCCCTCGCTGTTCGAGGGCTACGCGCGGGCCGGGACCGTGGTCCCGCCCGAGCTGACCGCGGACGGGTTCTTCCCGACCGGCGACCTCGTCGAGACCGCCTCGGACGGCACGATCTCGATCAAGGGTCGGGAGAAGGACATCATCATCCGCGGCGGGCGCAACATCGACATCACCGAGGTCGAGACCGCGGTGGCCCGCCATCCCCAGGTCGACCAGGTCTGCGTGGTCCCGGTGCCGGACGAGGTGCTGGGGGAGCGGATCGCGGTCCTGCTGGTCACCGAGCGGGCCGATCTCGACCTCGCCGAGCTTCAGCGTCACCTCGGCGAGCTCGGCCTGATGAAGGGCAAGTGGCCGGAGTTCGTGTTCCGGGTGGAGGCGCTGCCGCAGAACCGGGTGGGCAAGCTCTCCCGCCCCGACGCGTCCCGGCTGGCCCGCGAGCTGCGGGACGGGGCCCCGGCGTGACGACGGCGGCCCGCCGGTTCGAGGGCTCCGTCGCCGTCGTCACCGGGGCCGGCTCCGGCCTCGGGGCCGCGGCGGCCGAGCGGCTGGCCGTCGAGGGGGCCACCGTCGCACTGCTCGACCGCGACCTGCGGGCCGTGGCCGAGCTGGCCGACGAGCTCCCCCACGCCACCGCGCACGAGGTCGACGTGACCGACGCAGTCGCCGTCGACACCGTGATCGACACGGTGGCCGCCCGGCACGGTCGGATCGACGCCCTGGTCAACAACGCCGGCGTGGTCGGCCCGCAGGTGCCGGTCCACGAGACGACCGACGCGATCTGGTCGACCGTCATGCGGGTCAACGCCGACGGCGCGTTCCACGTGCTGCGCGCGACCCTGCGGACCATGGTCGCGGGCGAGGGCGGTGCCGTGGTGAACATGGCCTCCTCGTCCGGGTTGTCCGGCAAGCCCAACATGGCGCCGTACAGCTTCTCGAAGGCCGGGATCGTCGGGCTGACCCGCTCCGCGGCCATCGAGTACGCGGCCCGCGGGGTGCGGGTCAATGCCGTTGCCCCGACCGCCGTCCGTACACCGCTGGTGGAGCGGCACATCCAGAACGCGCCCGACCCGTGCGCGATGGAACGTCTGGTCACCTCCCAGACACCGATCCCCGGGCTGCCCACGCCCGCGGACGTCGCCGGGGTGGTGGCGTTCCTGCTCTCCGCCGAGGCCGCGTGGATCACCGGCCTCACCGTGCCTGTCGACGGCGGGTACCACGCCACCTAGCAGTCACCATCCACGACCTACGGGCCACGGCCCGGGTCGACGCAGCGCGAAGGAGCGCCGATGTCCCAGGTCACTCCCGAGGAGGCGGCCCGCACCGGCCGGCGGGCGAGCATCGCCGCCGCCGTCGGTACCGCCATCGAGTACTACGACTTCGCGATCTACGGCTACCTCGCCGTCGTCCTCGCGCCGTTGTTCTTCCCGAGCCAGGACGGGCTCGTCGGCGTCTTGTCCACGCTGGTCGTCGTCGCCGGCGGGTTCGCGGCCCGCCCGCTCGGTGGAGTGATCTTCGGGCGGATCGGTGATCGACGTGGCCGACGCATCGTGCTCATGGCGACGGTGAGCCTGATGGGCGTCTCGACCGTGCTGACGGGACTCCTGCCGACCTTCGCCACCATCGGCGTCGCCGCGCCGATCCTGCTCGCCGTGCTGCGGATCGTGCAGGGCATCTCTGCCGGCGGCGAGATCGGCGGGGCCGCCTCGTTGGCGACCGAGTCCGCCCCGGCACGACGCCGCGGCCTGTTCGGCTCGGCAACGTCCGTCGGTGTCGCGTTCGGCTTGGCGGGTGCTGCGGCCGCTGTCGGGACCGTCACCGCGGTCACGACTCCCGAGCAGCTCGCCTCGTGGGGCTGGCGCATCCCGTTCCTCATCGCCGGCCCTCTGCTTCTCGGCGCGGTGCTCTACCGGATGCGGGTGGAGGACTCGCCGGTGTTCAAGGAGCTGGTTCAGGACTCCGAGCCGGTGAAGGCCCCCGTGACCGAGGTTCTCCGCAAACACGGCAGCGCCGTGCTGCGGACCGTCGGCATCGTCTACGCCACGTTGACGACCGGCAGCCTCGCCTCGGTGTACATCCTGGTGCACCTCTCAGCGGTGCTCGGGTACCCGCTGACGGGTTCGCTGTGGTTGATCGTGTTGATCGTGCTGCTGCCGATCGGGTTGGTGCCGTTGGCTGGTGCGCTGAGCGACCGGTTCGGGCGTCGAGCCGTGCTGGCAGCGGCGGCGCTCGGGTTCATCGTCCTGGCGGTGCCCTGTTACTGGGTGATGCAGCAGGGCTCCCTGGTCTGGGCCATGGTGGCGGCGATCATCCTGAACATCCCCTTCGCCGTGCAGCAGGGCGTGCTCTACACCCTGCTCCCCGAGCTGTTCCCGACACGCGTTCGCTACACCGGCGTCTCGATCGGCTTCAACATCGGCGGAGTGCTGGGCTCGGGCCTGGTCTCGGTGATCGCGACCGCGTTGGTCACGTTGACCGGCAACACGTTGGCGCCCGCGTTCTACTTGATCTTCGCCGCCCTCGTCGGCCTCGCGTTCGTCGCGATCACCCGCGAGACCTCCCGAGACACCCTCGGGAGCGAGGACACCGAGAGCTCGACGCTGGGCAGCTCGTCCACCGCGCGGACCTGAAGGACGGCGACGTGCTGTCGGACCATCCCCCGCTTCCACGGACTCGGTGATCCTCGCCCGACTTCCCGGGTTTCCGACGCGGTATCGGCGCCCTACGTGAGAACCAGTTCCGTCGACGACACGTTCGGTCATGCGCTGCGAGACCTGGACAACCCGGACCAGCGCGACGCCCCGCTGGAGGGGGTCGCGTGGCACGGCAGGACCTCTCCGATCTGCCGTTCATGCTGGTCACAAGGCATGAACTGAGCCTGTCGATCATCAGTGGAGACGGCTGTTCGCGTTGTGATCGGTGGTAAGCGGTGACCAGAACGTCGACCGGCGGCGTCCTTCGGCGACGAGCTACCTCGACGCGAGGGGTCGGTCATCCCGGAAGGTGTGCGCCCGTCATGAGCTCGGCGAGGTCATCGGGACGCAGGAACGACGGCGGCGGGGGCGGCCCCCAGGAGAAGAGGCCCTTCGCTCCCTCGAGCGTCTCCGGGGTCCAGAGTTGGTCGTCGACCACGGAGTCCATGTCGGAGTAGTACTCGGAGAAGTTCCCGGCAGGGTCCTTGAGGTACCAGAAGAAGTTGGAGCCGGCGTGGTGGCGGCCCAGCCCCCAGACGTGGCGGTCGGGGTCCTGCTCGAGCATGGCGGCGGCGCCGCGGCCGACGTCGTCGATGTCGTCGACCTGCCACGAGGTGTGGTGCAGGAAGCTGACGGGGGCGTTGAGGGCCAACACGTTGTGGTGGTCGGTGGAGCAGCGCATGAAGGCGCCCGCGCCGGCGACGCGGTCGGAGAGCTTGAAGCCGATGCCGTCGAGGAAGAAGCGCTCTGTGGTCGTGACGTCGGTGGTGCCGAGCACGACGTGGCCGAGCTTGCGGGGGCGGACCGGGTCCGTGCGCAGGATCCCGGGAGCCCGCGTCCCAGCGCGCTCGATCCGGCCCGGCCCGTTGTAGGGGGTGGGCGGGACGGTCGGCTGGGTGATCCGCGGGGTGACCGCCACGTGGACGGCGACGCGGCTGGCCGATTCCTCGCTGATCAGCCGGTCGGCCCGGCGTTCGGCGGCGATCCCGAGGCGGTCGAGGCCGGCGGCGGCGCGGTCGAGGTCGTCGGGGTGGTCCGCGCCGACGGTGATCGCGATCAGCCGGCGGATCGGGGTCTCGACCAGGCGGAGCTGTTCGCCGCCGTCGGCGGTGGCGAAGCGCCGCTCGGTCGGGTCGTCCGCTCCGAGCGGGCGGAGTCCGAAGTCGGTGTAGTAGCGGGCGGTCTCGTCGAGGTTCGGGACGCCGACGACGACCGACGCCAGGCGGTGCAGGGCCATCTCGTACTCACTCTCCTTCGAGTGTGCTGGTGAAGGTCTGGCGGAGCTCGCCGATCCCGGCGATCTGGCTGGTCAGCACCTCGCCGGCGCGCAGGAACCGCGGCGGCGTGCGCCCGGCGCCGACCCCGGCGGGGGTGCCGGTGAACAGGAGGTCGCCGGGCAGGAGCGGGGTGACCGCGGACAGGCCCTCGATCAGGGCCGGCACGTCGAACAGGAGGTCGCGGGTGCGGCCGTGCTGGACGGTCTCGCCGTCGACCGCGCAGCTGAGCTCGAGGTCGTCCGGGTCGAGGCCGGAGTCGCGGAGCTCGTCGAGGGTGACGACCCAGGGGCCGGTCGGAGCGAAGCCGGGGAAGGACTTGCCGAGGCTGAACTGCGGGGCCGGACCGGCGAGCTGGCCGATCCGCTCGGAGAGGTCCTGCCCGACGGTCAGCCCGGCCACGTGGTCCCAGGCGTCGGCCGCGGCCACCCGCTCGGCGCGGCGCCCGATGACCGCGACGAGCTCGACCTCCCAGTCGGTGTTCCCGCCGTCGGGCAGCGCGACGGTGGTCACCGGGCCGGACAGCGCGGTCCGGAACTTGGTGAACACGGGCGGGAACCGGTCGGGGGCCGCGAGCTTCGACTCGGCGGCGTGGTCGCGGTAGTTGAGACCGATCGCGAAGACCTGGGCCGGTGCCGGCACGGGCGCGCCGAGGTCGGCCTCGTCGAAGGGGTGGGCGTCGGCGGGGTCGGCCTGCGCGGCCCAGGCGCGGAAGGCGTCCCAGTCGTCGTAGGCGGCGTGGGGGTCGGCGCCGATCCGCCCGCCGCTGGCCTTCTCGACGTCGATCGCGCCGGTGGGAACGAACAGCGTGAGCCGTCCGGAGAGGGTGCCGTATCGCATGGTGTCGCTCGTTTCGTGGAGACCGGGGGATCAGACGAGGGCGGTGACGTCGCCGCGGATGCCGAGCAGCGACTTGCCGTAGACCTCGGTGCTGATCTCGGGGTTGACGACGGCGTGGCGGCTGGCGGTCTCGCTGTCGCGCCAGATCCGCTGCAGTGGGCTGGACTCGGCGAAGCTGGACGCGCCGTGGGCGGAGACCAGGATCCGGATCGCCTCGCGGGCGTAGGTGACGGCGACGCCGGTGTCCATGCGCATGCGGGCGCGGGCGTCGTAGTGCGGGTACTCGCCGCGGGCGGCGGCCTCGTCGATCTCGGCGGCCGCGCGGTAGGCGTGCAGGTGCGCGGAGTCCACGAGCGACGCGGCCTTCGCCACGGCCAGCTGCACGGTGGGGGCTCCCACCTGGGTGTCGTAGAAGGTGTAGGAGATCGACCGCTTCGGGGCCTTGTCGAGCACGAGGTCGAGCGCGGCCTGGGCGAGCCCGAGCTGCGGGCCGGCCAGCACGAGGGCGGTGACCGGCACGAACGCCGAGTGGTAGAGGGCCTCGTCGGCGAAGGGGGTCGCCGGCCGGCCCTGGATCGCGGCGGGGACGGAGAGGTAGCGGTGGGCGGGGACGAAGACCTCGTCGGCGACGAGGGTGTTGGACGCGGTGCCGCGCATGCCCGCCACGAACCAGGTGTCCTCGATCGTCAGGTCGGACATCGGAATCAGGATCATGCCCTGGTCGCGCAGGCCACCGTCGGCGTCGAGCAGCGGGATGCCGACGACCGCCCACTGCGCGTGCGCAGACCCGGAGGCCCAGCCCCACTTGCCGCTGACGACGAACCCGCCGTCGACCTCACGCGCGGTCCCGGACGGGGCCAGCACCCCGGCGACGCGGGCCGACGGGTCGGCGCCCCATACGTCCTGCTGCGCCTGGGCGGGCCACAGCCCGGTGAACCAGCTGCAGACGTTCATCAGGGTGGTGACCCAGGCGGTCGAGCCGCAGCCGCGGGCGAGCTCGCGGGAGACCTCCAGCTTGGTGCGGAAGTCGGTCTGCAGGCCGCCGAAGCGGGTCGGCCGCATGATCGACAGCAGCCCGGCCTCGTCGATCGCGGTGATGTTCTCCTCCACCACGCGCCGGTCGGCCTCGGTCTGCCCCGCGTTGCCGGCCAGCAGCGGGACGAGCTTCGCGGCGCGGCCGACGAGGTCGGCGCGCAGCTCGCGATCGGCGTCGGTGGCGCCGGGACGGTCCAGGATGATGCTCATCGTCATTCTCCTTCGAACGATGCGACAGGTGGGTGGTCGGTCAGCTCGCCAGCACGGCGAGCCGGGAGTGCGTGCCGAACGTGCGGCGGGCGTAGACCAGCGGGGAAGCCGGCGACGAGGACGCCGACCGCACGCGGACGATCAGCAGGTCGTGGTCGCCGGCCGGGACGTACTGCTCGACGACCCCCGCCAACCAGCCGGCGGAGTCGGGTAGGTGGGGCAGCCCGTCCCGAACGACCCAGGCGAGGCCGTCGAACTTGTCGGGCCCGCGGCCGGCGAATGCGGCGGCGAGCTCCTGCTGCGCCTCGCTCAGCACGTTCACGCCGATCAGTCCGGAGTGCCGGACGTGGCCCAGCAGGGCCGACCCGTGGTCGAGGGCCAGCGACACCAGCGGTGGGTCGAGCGAGAGCGAGGCGAAGCTGGACACGGTCGTGCCGTGCGGCCGCCCGTCCGCGGTCAGGGTGGTGACGACGGTGACGGGCGCGCAGACCGCGCTCATCAGGTCCTTGAACCTCTGCTGGTCGACCATGTGGAGGTCTCCGTCCGTCTCGTCGTCGAGCCGGGTCGCGGCGGGCGCCGCTGCCGGTGCGACAGAGAGAACAGGGCCCGGCGGCCGCCGTGCTTGGTCTGCGGGTTCAAGTCCTCAGCGCGACGTTGAACCCGGCTGACCACGGTCACCTGTCGTCGGACTCCGGGTTCAACAGGACCCGGCGGTCCTGTGGTCGGGGTACAAGCCCCGGCGCCCGCAGTCGCTGTTCACTGCAGGCCGTCCAGGCGTTCAGCGACGAACCAGGGAGGTCGGCCATGACCGTGCTCGACGAGGCGGTGGAGGCGATCCGCGCGGGCCGGATCGTCGTGGTCCTCGACGACGAGGACCGGGAGAACGAGGCCGACCTGATCGTGGCAGCGGAACACGCCACCCCCGACACAGTGGCCTTCTTCCTCGAACACACCTCCGGGTTCCTCTGCGCCGCGCTGGCCCCCGAGCGGGTGGACGCGCTCGAGCTGCCGCCGATGGTCACCGCCAACGAGGACCCGCACGGCACCGCCTTCACCGTCAGCGTCGACGTGCGGTGCGGGACGACGACGGGCATCGGCGCGGCCGACCGGGCGGCGACCTGCCGCGCACTGGCGGACCCGGCGACCCGGCCGGAAGACCTGGCCCGCCCCGGCCACCTCATGCCGCTGCGTGCACGGGCGGGCGGTGTCCTCGCCCGGCGCGGGCACACCGAGGCCGGGGTGGACCTGTGCCGCCTGGCCGGGGTCGAACCGGTCGCGTTGATCTGCGAGCTCGTCACCCCTGACCGGCTCGGCATGCTTCGCGGAGCGGAGGCGGTCGCCTTCGCTGAGCGGCACGGCCTGCCTGTGATCACCATCGGCGAGCTGGCCGCCAGGCTGGGACAGCGCGGCGGTGTGGAGCGCGGCGGGGCCGCCCCGATCCCGACGTCCGCCGGGTCGCTCACCGCGGTCTCCTTCCGCGATCCGGCCGCCGGCGTCGAGCACGTCGCCCTCGTCCACGGTGACCTGCGACAGCCCGGCCCGGTGCTCTGCCGGGTGCACAGCGAATGTCTCACCGGCGACGTGTTCGGGTCGCGGCGCTGCGACTGCGGGCCACAGCTGCACACGGCCCTCGACCGGATCGCCGCCGAGGGCCGCGGCGTGCTCGTCTACCTGCGCGGCCACGAGGGTCGCGGGATCGGACTGGGGCCGAAGCTGCAGGCCTACCGGCTCCAGGACCGCGGGCTGGACACCGTCGACGCCAACACCGCCCTGGGCCAGCCCGTCGACGCCCGTGACTACGCCGCGGCCGCAGCGATCCTCGCCGACCTCGGCGTGGCCGAGGTGGCGCTGATGACGAACAACCCGGCGAAGGTGACCGGCCTCGAGGAGCACGGGATCCGGGTGCAGCGGCGGCTACCCGTGGAACCGGAGCCGGCCGCGGAGAGCCTGCGCTACCTGTCCACCAAGCGGGAACGCATGGGCCACCTGCTCGCGCCGGTGACGGCCTGATGCGCACCGGCACCGACCGGTCACAGCTCGTCGGGGTCCGGATCGAGAACCGCGTCCCCGATCTCCTCGGCCAGCAACAGCGCCGCGTGCAGGGCGAACCGGTGCTCGGCGACCTCCCGGCCGAGCAGCTGCTCGGCCCGCTTCACCCGGTAGGCCACCGTGCCGCGGGCGACGTGCAGTGCGCCGGCCACGGTGACCAGGCTGCGCTCGGCGTCGAGGTAGTGGAGCAGGGTCGTGCGCAGCACGCCCATCGGCTCGCTGCGCTCGGCCAGCGCCCCGAGCTCGCGGCGCACGAACTCCCCGGCCGCGATCAGATCGGTGCCGAGCAGCGCGGCGGGCGCGACGTCGGCGTAGTCGGTCACCGGGCCGTGGCGGTCACCGGAGAGCCTGCGCAGCTGCGCGGCCCGGACGGCCTCACGGTGGGTGCGGCGGAACCCGTCGATCCCCGTGGCGGGCACGCCGAACGCGGCCCGGACACCGTTGCCCGGCCGACGCCCCGACAGCGGCCGCTCGTCGCGGGGAACGGCGCCCCAGGCCCAGAGCTGACCCGAGCCGACCGGCACGACCAGCGTGGCGGTCGCTCCCCGCGCCCGCAGCAGGTCCGCCGCCGCCAGCTGCAGCGCCGAGTCCGCGGCGACGGCATCGGTCCACACCGTCAGGCCCAGGTGTCGGCGCTCGAGCTCGTAGCCGAGCGCGCGGGACGCGGCGGTGACGTCGACCGGCTCGCCGGCGAGCACGGCCCGGACGGTCTCGGCCCGGGCGGCGGCCGCACTGGTCGTCCAGCGGTCGTACTCGGCGAGGTACTCCCGGGTCATCGCATCGGCGAAGCCGTCGACGTACCGGAACAGCTCGTCCGTGACCGCCTTCATCTCGTCGGCCAGCCGTGCGCTCTCCACGAGCGTCTCGCACGACCGGAGGAACGCCTGGGCCATGTCCGCGTGGCCGAGCCGGATGCCGCGCAGCACCCGGTCCAGGGAGATCGACCGGCGGACGAACTCGCGGATGCCCTCGAGCGACTCCTCGGTGGTCGGGCTCAGCCCGGCGGACGGCTGCGCCAGCAGCAGCAGCGCCCGCTGCACCGAGGACTCGGTCCCCCGGCGCAGCATCTCGAACGGGGCGTCACCGCCGCCGAACGGCGGGATCTCCCGGGTGATCCGGGTGGCCATCTCCCGCCCGAGCTCGACAGCCCAGCAGACGGGCAGTTCACCGACCCGGGACACGCCCTCGGCGACGGTCGTCGGGAGGCAGGCCGACTCGGCGAGCGTGACCCGGCCCCGCGGGCCGAGCCCGCACAGCCATTCCCGGCCGGGCTCGGCGGACGTCACCGCACACCTCCACACGACATGTCACCCGTGGCCGCATCCATCCGGACGATTATCCGGCCGGTCGGGCGGTCGCCTCACCCCCTCGGAGCCGAATCGTGACCGTGATCCGTCAACCCGACCCTGACGTCCTCGACGTCACCCCGCTCGGTCGGTACGTGCGCTGGCTCGCCGCCCGGGGCCGTAGCGTGACCACGTACGACCAGCTGTGGCGCTGGTCGGTCGAGGACCTGCAGGGCTTCTGGGCCTCGGTCGCGGAGTTCACCGGTGCGCTCGACGCGACCGGGCCCGTACTGGGATCGCGAGCGATGCCCGGCGCGGAGTGGTTCCCCGGCACCACGCTGAACTACGCCGAGCACATGCTGGGCCGCCCGGAGGACACCGACCAGGTCGCGGTGATCGCGTACTCCCAGACCCGGGAGCGGATCGAGCTGACCTTCGGCGAGCTGGCCGAGCAGGTCGGCCGGGCCCGGGCAGGTCTCATCCGGCTGGGCGTCGGCCGCGGGGACAGGGTCGTCGCCTACCTCCCGAACGTGCCGGAGGCGCTCGTGGCGTTCCTGGCCTGCGCCTCGCTCGGCGCGGTCTGGGCGGCGTGCGCACCCGAGTTCGGCGCGCGCAGTGTCGTCGACCGGTTCGCCCAGGTCGAGCCGACGGTGCTGCTCGCCGTCGGCGGCTACGTGCACGGCGCGAAGGAGATCGACCGGTCCGCGGAGGTGGCAGCGATCCGCGCCGGGCTGCCCACCCTCCGCCACGTCGTCGGGGTCCGCTACGGCCGGTTCGAGATCGCCGACACACTGCCTTGGGCGGACCTGCTCGCCGAGCCTGCCGCGCTTGCGTTCGAGCCGGTGCCGTTCGACCACCCGTTGCACGTCCTGTTCTCCTCCGGCACCACAGGGCTGCCGAAAGCGATCGTGCACGGCCACGGTGGCATCCTGCTCGAACACCTCAAGCTGCAGGCCTTCCACCTCGACACCCGGCCTGGTGACCGGATCCTGTGGTTCACCACCACCGCGTGGACGATGTGGAACATCCTCGTCTCGGGGTTGCTGCAGCGCGCCGCGGTGGTGCTCGTCGACGGGAACCCGCAGTATCCGGACCTGCTGCAGCAGTGGCGGATCGCCGCCGAGGCCCGGGTGTCCCTGTTCGGCACCAGCCCCGGCTACCTGATGGCCTGCCGGAAGGCGGGGATCGTGCCGTCCGATGTGGACCTGTCCGCGCTTCGGATGCTCGGCATCACCGGGTCGCCGCTGCCCGACGAGGGCTTCGACTGGGCCACCGAGCAGCTCGGCACCTGGGTCCTGGTCAACTCGATGAGCGGTGGCACCGACATCTGCTCGGGCTTCGTGGCGGGCAACCCGTGGCTGCCGGTGTACCGCGGGGAGCTGGCCGGGCCCTGCCTCGGGGTGGACGTCACGGCGTTCGACCCACAGGGCGAGGAGATCGTCGGGGAAGTCGGCGAGCTCGTCGTCCGCCAACCCATGCCGTCCATGCCGGTCCGCTTCTGGAACGACCCCGACGACGCGCGCTACCGAGGGTCCTACTTCGACACCTACCCCGGGGTGTGGCGGCACGGCGACTGGGTCACGGTGTCTCCGCACCGCAGCTTCGTGATCTCCGGGCGCTCCGACGCCACCCTCAACCGGGGCGGTGTCCGGCTCGGCACGGCCGACTTCTACTCGGTGGTCGAGGAGTTGCCCGAGGTCGCGGACTCGCTCGTGGTGCACCTGGAGGACCACGGGGGAGGGCTCGGTCGGCTGCTGCTGTTCGTGGTGCCCGCCGGGGACACGGTGCTCGACGACGCCCTCCGTGACCGGATCCGGACCACCCTGCGCCGCGAGCTGTCGGCGCGGCACGTGCCCGACGCGATCGGCGCCGTCCCGGCGGTGCCCCGCACGATGACCGGCAAGAAGCTGGAGACCCCGATCAAGCGGATCCTGCAGGGACGACCTGTCCACGAGGTGATCAGTCCCGGCGCCGTCGACGACGTCGCGGCCCTCGCCGCCTTCACCGCCATGGACACGACCGAAGGAGTACGGACATGACCACCACGCTGCACGACGTGCGGGTGTTCGACGGCGAGCGCCTGCGCGAGCCCGGCACCGTGACCATCGAGGGCGGGCTGATCGGGCACGGGGCGGCAGGCCCCGGAACCGAGGTCGACGGTCGGGGCGGTGTGCTGCTGCCCGGGCTGATCGACGCCCACGTCCACCTCCTGGGCCCGGACGACCTCACCGCGCTGGCCGGGCACGGCGTCACCACCGCCCTGGACATGGCCTGCTGGCCCGCCGAGCGCGTCGACTCCTTCCGCGGCCGGATCCCGGACATCCGCAGCGCCGGCACGCCGGCGATCGGCGCCGGCGGCACACACGCCCGGATGCCTGGAATGCCCGCCGACGCCGTCCTGCGCGCCGCCGACCAGGCCGAACCCTTCGTCGCGGCGCGCGTCGCCGAGGGCGCGGACTACATCAAGGTCGTGATCGAGTGGCCCGGCCCGGACCTGCTCGACCAGCCGACGATCGACGCCGTCGCCGCCGCGGCCCGCGCCCACGGGATGCTCTCGGTCGCTCACGCCTCGTCCGTGGCGGCCTACCGGATGGCCGTGCACGCCGGCGTCGACGTCGTCACCCACGTCCCGCGCGACGGCGTGATCGATGCCGAGACGATCGCGCGGATGGCGGAGGCCGGCACCGCGGCCGTCCCGACGCTGGCGATGATGGAGGCCGTGGTGGCGCAGTTCGGCCGGCCCGGGGAGGCCTACGCCTACAGCCGGGACAGCGTCGCGGCCCTGCACGCGGCCGGCGTACCGGTCCTCGCAGGCACGGACGCCTTCTCCGGCCCGATGCTCCCCGACCCGGTGCGGCACGGCGTCTCGCTGCACCGGGAGCTGATGCTGCTGGTCGAGGCCGGGCTCACCCCCGCGGAAGCGCTGCGCGCGGCCACCGCGCTGCCCGCCCGGTACTTCGACCTCGGCGACCGCGGCGCGATCGCCCCGGGGCTGCGGGCCGACCTGGTCCTGCTCGCGGATGACCCGCTGGCGGACATCAGCGCCACCAGGGGCGTGCAGCGCGTCTGGTGCGGCGGTGTCGAGGTCGAGAAGGTCCTGCTGTGACGGCCCCGCTGATCGATGTGCACGCCCACTTCGTCACCGACGGCTACGTCGAGGCTGCCCGAGCTGCCGGACACACCGAACCCGACGGCATGCCCGGCTGGCCCACCTGGAGCGCAGCGCAGCACCTGGACCTGATGGACGAGCACGGCATCGCCACCTCGCTGCTGTCCATCTCGTCGCCCGGCACCCACTTCGGCGAGGACCTTCCCGCGCGTCGCTTGTCCCGCGAGGTCAACGAGGCCGGTGCCGAGATCCGGGCGGCCCATCCCGACCGGTTCGGCCACTTCGCCTCCCTGCCGCTACCCGACGCCGAGGGAGCGGTGGCCGAGGCCGTCCACGCGCTCGATCAGCTCGGCGCCGACGGGCTCGTGGTCGAGACCAACGCCGCAGGCCGGTACCTCGGTCACCCCGACAACGACCCCCTCTGGGCCGAGCTCGACCGGCGCGCCGCCGTGGTGTTCGTCCACCCGACGTCTCCACTCGCGGCCGAGGCGCTCACGGCCGGCCGGCCGCGCCCGATGCTGGAGTTCGTGTTCGACTCCGCCCGCGCCTTCGCCGACCTCGTGCTGAGCGGGACGCTCCACCGGTACCCGGACATCCGATGGATCGCCACGCACGGTGGCGGCGCGCTGCCGCTGCTGGCCGACCGCATCGAGCTGTTCCGTGGGCTCTTCGGCGATGCCGCTGCGGGCACCGTGCCCGTATCGCAGCAGCTCGCCCGCCTCTGGTTCGACACGGCCGGGACGCCGTTCCCGCACCAGATTCCCGCCCTGGAGCGCAGCGTGGGGACCGGGCGCCTCCTCTACGGCAGCGACTACTGCTGGACCCCACGTCCCGCCGTCGCCGCCCAGATCGCCTCCGTCGACGACGCACCGCAACCAGCCGGGACGAGCTGGCGCGCGCTGACCACCGACAACGCCCGTCGGCTCCTTCCGCAGCTCCCCGATCCGGGGCCGGCCCGGCCCGGCTGACGAACCACAGCGGACCCGAGCGGTCAGATGCCGCGAACCAGGTCGAGTATGTCGCCGGCGGCCTCGTCCCCGGCCCAGGCGACGTGCTGATCGGGTCGGACGAGGACGAGGTCGGTGCCGTACCGGTCCCGCAGCCCGCGGTCGGCGAGGTCCACGACCGTCAGCGGGACCGCACGCCGGTCGGCGGCGGCCAGCAGGGCGTGGGCCGCTGTACCGGGCCCGCCGAGTCGGAGCAGGGTCAGCTCGGGGCCGAGCCGGTCGTAGATGCTCACACCGTCGCCGAGCCAGGTGTGAGGTAGGCGGTGGCCGAGCAGGTCAGGGCACGGTTCTTCGTGGCGGGCGAGGACCGGGGAGCCGTCGTAGCCGGTGTCCAGGACGAGGTCGAGCGCGTGGAACTCCGCGTGCTTGGTCTGCTGGATCCGGCTGTGCAGCGCAGCCCGGGCCCGGTCGGCCGCCGGTCCGTCGGCGTCGAGGTCGGTGCCGACCAGGTCGGTGGATAGGACCTGCATGTTCGCGGTGGCCTCGGCGATCACCCGGTCCTGGAGGGGGCCGCGTTCGGCCTCGTAGGAGTCGAGCAGGGCCGGGCCGCCCCAGCCGTCGAGGTGGGCGGCGAGCTTCCAGCCGAGATCGACGGCGTCGCCGATGCCGGTGTTGAGGCCGTGCCCGCCGAAGGGCGGGTTGAGGTGCGCGGCGTCGCCCGCGAGGAACACCCGCCCCGCTCGGAGCCGGTCGACCCGTTGCATCCGCGCGGTCCAGGGATCGGTGGACAGGATCTCCACGTCGCACTCGGTCCCGGTCGCGGCGTGGACGAGCTGCGTCGCGTCACGGGAGCCGGTCTCGCGGTCGACGCCGAACGCGATGAACCACCAGGTGCCCTGTCGGTCGAGCGGGCCGAGGATCCCCGGCGCGCCCGGGTCGACGGTCCAGTACTGCACGGCCGGCCCGTGCGCGACGTGGCGCCACAGGTCGGGGGCGCGGAAGACCATGCCGAAGTTGGGTCGCAGGGCGTGCTCACCGACGTAGGCCGAGCCGATCTGCTCGCGTACCACGCTGCGCGGGCCGTCGGCGCCGACCACGTAGTCCGCGGTCACGACGGTGCTCCGGCCGGCCCGGTCGACCACGCCGACCTGGACCTCGTCGGGTTTCCGGTCGAGCGACGCGACGGACCAGCCGGTGGCCAGGGTGCAGGGTCCGAGACCGGCCACGGTGTCGCGCAGCAGTTCCTCGAGGACGTACTGGGGTGCCTGCTGGCCGCGTTCGGGATAGCGGTCACCGCCGTCGGCGAGGCCGAGCACCCCGGTGAAGCGGGACAGCTCGCGACCGGCGAGGGTCGTGCAGAACACGATGTCCTGCGACCAGTCGACGGGCAGCGGGGCGAGCTCGCGCAGCCGGTCGGCCAGCCCCCACCGTCGCAGGTGCTCCATGGTGCGGACGTTGATCGTCTTGCAGCGGGGGCGCGCGCGGGACACGCTCTCGCGGGGCTCGATCACCACACAGTGGACTCCCCGTCGGCCCAGTTCGACGGCGGTCGCGAGGCCGACGGGCCCGCCGCCGGCGATCAGCACCCGGGTCGACGGGGGCAGGGCCGTCATGCAGTCCTCCCCTGGGGGCGGCGGGCGAGCCGCTCGTACGCGGCGGCCACGGGGGGTACCAGAGCGCAGGCGGCGTCGGTGTCGGCGTGCGCGGCCCGAAGGTTCAGGATCGCGCCCATGCGATGCTCCGGGGGCACGTCATGGCCGCGGGCGGCGACCAGCGTGTGGTGGTGCGGGTTCGCCTCGCCGAAGGTCAGTTGGTAGACGGCCGGGGCGCCGGTGACCTGGCCGACGGCGTCGACCACGTCGCGTAGCCGCCTGGCGTAGGTCGCCAGCTCCTGGGCGTCGAGGCCCTGCAGCCGCTCTGCGTGGCGGCGCACGCGCAGGACGAACCAGCCGGGGACGTCGAAGCCGGGGACGACCTCGCAGGCCCACAGCGGGTCGCGGAACACGACCGCTGCGTCATCGGCGAGCTCCATCGCGCAGGGCAGGCAGGTGCTCATCACGCCGTCCTCTGGGGTGTCGACTGTCCGGTCGTGACCCGCGTCGGCGCAGTTGAGCGGGTCATCAGCAGCACGGCCCCGGCGGCGAGGACGGTCGGGATCGCGAGCAGACCGAACAAGGCTGCCGGTGTCCAACCACGGTCGACGAGCAGGCCGACCAGGATCGGCGAGGAGATGGCCCCCAGGCGTCCGAAAGCGGCAGCCCAGCCGACCGCGGTGGTGCGGACCGAGGCGGGGTAGAGGTCGGGGGCGAGGGCGAACAGCCCAGCCGCGCCTGCGTTGATCACCATCCCGACGACGACGGCGACCACGAGTGACGCGGCGAGGTTGCCGAGGGCGAGCCCCATGGCCAGGAAGGCGAGCCCGGTCGCGAGGAAGGAGCACACGGTCAGCAGCCGGCTGGAGATGAACAGGGCCAACAGGCTGAACAGCAGGGTCGCGGCGACCCCGCCCAGGTTCAGCAGCACCCCGCCGCCCAGGCCCTGTTGGGCGGAGAGCCCGCTCTGCTCCAGCAGTCGCGGGGTCCAGCTCGCCGCGAAGTAGAAGGCGGCCATCATCACGAAGAAGGCGATCCAGAGCAGGACCGACCGGACCCCGTTGCGCCCACGGAGGACCTCCGCGCGCACGCCGCGCGTGCTGCCGGGTCCGGGGGGCGGGAGTTCCTGCAGCGGCGGCAGCGCCATCCGGGCGAGCAGCCGGTTGACCTTCCCGAGCGCGCCGGCAGGTCGGCGGGTCAGGAGGAAGTCGATCGACTCGGGCATGGCCAGGACGATCACTATCAGCATCAGGGCGGTGATGGCGGCGCCGGCGGCGAAGGGGCCCCGCCACCCGAACTCGGCGGCGAGCAGCGCGGCGAGCGAACCGCCGAGCACCCCGCCCAGCGGCAGCCCTGCCGCGTAGAGGGCGATCGTGGCACCCCGGCGGCGGCGCGGTGAGTACTCGGCGAGGAGCACGGGCAGGCTCGCGACCATGCCGCCGATGCCCAGGCCGGTGACCAGCCGGGCGAGGCCGAGGCCCGCGTAGGCGGTCGACGTGGCGGCGAGCACCATCCCGGCGGTGGAGACGGCCAGGCAGGCGACTGTGAGCGGGCGCCGGCCGATCCGGTCGGCGAGCGGGGCGACGAAGGCGGATCCGAGTGCCATGCCGGCCAGGCCGCTGCTGAGCAGGAGCCCGACCTGCGAACCGGACAGGGCCCATTCGCGGGCGACCCCGGAGGCGGCGAACGCCATGACAAGGATGTCGAATCCGTCGACCATGTTGAGGACGAGGCACAGGAGGATGACACGGATCTGGAAGCGGCCGATCGACGAACCGTCGACGGCCTCGCGGACGGACATGTGGGCCCTTCTCGACGGTAAGGGTCAGGCGGTCGGGGTCGGGACGCGGGTCGTGCAGTCCCGGGCGAAGGCGAGCTGTCGCAGGTGCAGGGCGGCGCCGATCCGGTGGTGGTCGAGGCAGTGGCCCGCGCCGGGGACGATCTCGGAGTCGACGGGCAGGCCGGGAGTGAAGGCCGCGCGGAACAGGTCGCGGGCCTGGGGAGGAGTCCCAGAGTGCGTCGAACTCACCCAGCGCGTGGTGGACGGGTACCGACACCCGTGAGGCGACCTCGGCGAGGCGCAGTCCGGCCCAGGTCGGCGCGAAGGCCAGCTCCACCATCGGAGCCGGGGCGAAGGAGGCCCGGGCGGCGCGGACGGCGTCGTCGGTGACCGACCCGGCCGGGCCGTACCAGAGCTGTTCGCGGTCGGGGACCGGGAGGTCGACGACGCCGGCCAGTGGGAGGGCACCGAGCTGCTCGGCGGGGCCGCCGGCTCGGATGCGGGCCCCCATCCCGGTCGCCGAGACCCCGAGCAGGGACCACGCGAGTTCGCGTGCGGCGATCTCCAGGGCCGTCATGCCGCCGATCGAGTGGCCGATCAGCACGACGTCGCTGCACGGGGTCTCGGGCAGCAGCTCGGCCACGGCGGCGTCGAGCACTTCGGCCTGGCGGGCGAAGGTGTTCTCGTCCTCGGGCAGCGGGTCGCTGTCGCCGTAACCGGGGCGGTCGAGGGTGAGGACGTGGAAGCCGTTGCGTCCGGCGATGTCGACGAAGGATCCCGCGGGAGACCCGGCGACGGTGAAGTAGGCGCTGGTGTAGGTGCCCCCGTGGAGGGCGACGAGCAGCGGGAGCCCGGGTTCGGCCGAGCGGGACTCGTGGAGGGTTGCGGTGATGCGGCCTGCGACGTCCGCGACGAACTGCTTCATGACTCTCCCTCGAATCGTGAAGAACAGTGCTCGGCGGTGTCGGGCGCGGGACGCAGCTCCGACTCCGAGCGGCGGAACCGTAAAGCTAGAACTTATAAGATGTCAATCACACCCGTTCGGGGGCCGGAGTCGAGGTCAGGCCGTCTCGGCGGGTGCGGCCCACGCTCCCGAGCCCGGGCCGCCGACCTTGCCCATGCGGTCGAGCATCGTTCGCCGGTTCGCCTCGAGGTGCTCGCGCACCTGGGCGCGGAGACGCTCCGGGTCGCGGGAGCGGGCGGCCTCGACCAGCTCCTGGTGGACGTGTCCGCGGCGGGCGGCGAAGCTCTCCGGCTCGCCGACGGGGTCGAACACGAGCCGGGTGTAGCGCTCGGAGGCGTCCCACAAGGGTCGCAGCATCCGCAGGTCCCATTCGCCCGCGGCCGGGCGGATCAGGGCGGCGTGGAACTCGCGGTGCGGATCCCAGAAGTCCTCGGCAGGCACCCTGTCGAAGGCCTCGTGCACCAGTCGTTCGAGCTCGTCGATCTCCGCGTCGGTGCGGTCGGCCGCCGAGAGCGCCGCGAGTTCGGGCTCGACCATGATCCGCAACCGGTAGATCGCCCGCAGGTCGTCGGGGTCGAGCGGGGTGACGATCGCGCTGCGCGACGGGCTGAGGACCACCAGGCCCTGCGCCTCGAGTTGGCGGAGCGCCTCGCGGACGGGGACGTGGCTGACCCCGAGCTGCTCGGTCAGCGCGGGCACGGTGAACGGGCGGCCGGGCGGGAGGTCGCCGTTCAAGATGGAGCGGCGGATCTCGTGCAACACGAGGTCGACCGCCGAGGCCTTGCGGGCAGCCACCGATCGCATCCCGCGCTGATCCCCCAGCGTCACGGCACCCTCCGACCCTTCGTGCGACGTCGTCGGCACGCATGCTAGCGCACGTTGACATCTTATAAGTTAGTCTCTACGGTCCCGGTCGTGCTCCAGGTCACGCCGGAGTGACCTGGCCCGAGAGGAGACCGCTCATGGGCGCCACGCCGAAACTCGTCCACGTCGTCCTGCAGACCGCGCAGCCCGACGTCGTCCGCGACTGGTACTGCACCGTGCTGAAGGCCCACGTGGTGCACGCCGGGCACGGGTTGACCTTCCTCACCTTCGACGACGAGCACCACCGCATCGCGCTGCTCGAGGTGCCTGCCGAGGTGGCCCGGCCGAAGGAGCCCGGCACCGTCGGCATGCACCACACGGCGTTCACCTTCGACTCGCTCGACGATCTGCTGGAGCGCTACGCCGAGCTCCGTGCGGCCGGCGTCGAACCCGCCGTGCCGATCCAGCACGGGGTGACCACCTCGCTGTACTACCGCGACCCCGACGGCAACTTCGTCGAGATGCAGGTCGACAACTTCGCCACCGCCGACGAGGCCACGGCGTACATGAAGGGCCCGGAGTACGACGCCGACCCGGTCGGCCCGGCCTTCGACGTCGATCGGATGGTCGCCGCCCGCCGCGGCGGAGCGTCCGCCGCCGAGCTGTGCACCCGGGCCTGGGCCCTGTCCGGACCCGAGCTGCCCGATCCCATGCGCGTGCTGACCGGCGCCGCCCCGTCCCTCACCGCCTGACGACAGGAGCGACATCGATGGCAGCGCAGACTCCGGACTACCTGCTCGACCGTCCCGGCACGACCGACGACGCACGCGCGCTGCGCGCGGAGCTGGTGGGCCGCGCGCGTGAGATCGTCCCCGTCCTGGTGCGCAACGCCGCGAAGACCGAGCAGGACCGCCGCGTGGTCGAGGAGAACATCACCCTCGCCGACGACGCCGGGCTGTACCGGATCATGAAGCCGCGCCGGCTGGGCGGCCTGGAGACCGACATCCGCACGAAGCTCGAGGTGTCGCGCGAGTTGGCCCGCGGATGCGGGTCGACCGCGTGGGTCTCCACGTTGATGAACGTCTGTTCCTTCTTCGCCGGGCTGTTCCCCGATCGCGCCCAGCGCGACATCTGGGAGGAGAACCCGGGCAACCGGATCGCCGGCGTCCTCGCGCCGTCCGCGGAGGCCATCAAGGTCGACGGCGGCTACCGGGTGACCGGCAGGTGGGGCTGGGCCTCGGGGTGCCTGCACTCCCAATGGGCCGTGGTCGGCTTCCCGGTGCCCGACGAGCGCGGGGAGGTCGTCGACCAGGGGCTGGCCCTGGTCCCGATGAGCGACCTGACCATCGAGGACACGTGGTTCGTCGCCGGCATGCGCGGAACCGGCTCGAACACCCTCGTCGCACAGGACGTGTTCATCCCCGAGCACCGGGTCATCTCGGTGCCCGCCGCCATCGGCGGCCGCTACGGCACCGAGCACACCGGCGAGGCCCTCTACCGCTCTTCATTCGTGCCCGTCGCCGCGCTGGTGCTCGCCGGGCCCCAGCTCGGACTCGCCCAGGCCGCCCTCGAGTTGGTGCTGGAGAAGGCGCCCAAGCGATCGATCTCCTACACCTTCTACGACGTGCAGACCGAAGCACCCACGGTCCAGCTCGCCGTGGCCAAGGCGGCCGCGCTGGTCGACTCGGCGCACCTGCACGCCTACCGCGCCGCCGCGGACATCGACCAGGCCGCCGCCGACGGCGTCTACCCCGACTACGCCGCCCGGGCCCGGGTCCGCATGGACACCGGCACCGCGATCGAGAACGCCCGCGAGGCGATCCGGATCCTGGTCTCCGCGCACGGCGCGTCCAGCTTCGCCGAGTCCAGCCCGCTGCAGCGCATCTGGCGCGACTCGGAGGTGGCCTCCCGGCATGCGGTGATCAGCCCGGCGATCTCCGCCGAGGTCTACGGCCGGGCACTGCTCGGTCTCACCGACGGCGTCACCGCACTCGTCTGACCTGGAAGGATTCCATGCGCATCGCGAATCACGCCGGCCGGCTGGTCCTGCTCGACCCCGAGGACCCGTCCCGCGCTCTCGACGTCGAGCAGGCCGGCGGAGGCCGGTTCCCGGCCGACCCGCAGTCGGTCTACGGCCGGTGGGCGGAGTTCCGCGCCTGGGCCGCCTCCGCCTCGTTCGACGCCGCGACGCCGGTCGACGAGGCGGCGCTGGGCCCGGTCGCACCGCGGCCCCCGCAGATCTTCGCGGTCGGCCTGAACTACCGCGACCACGCCGACGAGTCCGGCTTCGCCGCGCCCACCGAACCCGTCGTGTTCACCAAGTACGCCTCCAGCCTCACCGGCCCCCGCGGGGACATCGCCCTGACACCGGGCAACGTGGACTGGGAGGTCGAGCTCGTCGCCGTCATCGGGGTGGGCGGACGCCACATCTCCGAAGCCGACGGCTGGGACCATGTCGCCGGCGTCAGCCTGGGCCAGGACATCTCCGATCGCGTCACCCAGTTCGCCGCCCCGCCGGCACAGTTCGGGTTGGGCAAGTCCTACCCAGGCTTCTCACCCGTCGGGCCGCACCTCGTCACCGTCGACGAGCTGCGTGCGACGGGCCTCGACCCGGACGACCTCGAGCTGGGCTGCCTCGTCGAGGGGGAGAGCGTCCAGAAGGCGCGTACCGGCGACATGATCTTCCCGGTACCCACGCTCGTCGCGAAGCTCTCGACGGTCGTGACACTGCTCCCCGGCGACCTGATCTTCACCGGCACTCCCTCCGGGGTCGGGGTGGGAATGTCCCCGCCACGGTTCCTGCAGGCCGGCGAGGAACTCGTCACCTGGGCCACCGGTATCGGGGAGATGCGTCACCGATTCGTCCGGGCCTGATCCAGGACCTGACGCTGCGACGTCACGATCCCGAGTCGTGGGACGGACCTGCACCTGACTCGGTGATCACCAGATCGTCCTCGTCGTGCAGGCCGTTCGACGGTTGTGCCGCCCAGTGGGCCTCGTGTGCCTCGGCTGCCCGCACGTAGGTCTGAAGTGCGGGGACGATGCCGCTGTAGTCGCGTGCTCGGCTTGCCAGCCGGGAGTGGACGACGGTGGCGCCCGCTCGCTGTGCGGCGTCCAGGACTCCGACGAGGGTGGGGAGCACGAGGTCCGACCGGGTGGCGCCGCCCCGGCTCAGCAGGGCGCGGTAGACGGTGTAGTCCCCGGCGATGCTGCCGGTGTGGGACTGGACCGCTCGTGCACCCACCTCGCTGCGGCCGGTCTTGAGCACCAGGACCGGCTTGCTTGCGGCGCGGAGGCCGTCGACGGCGCCGAGCAGCCTGCGGCCGGGGGTTGGCGCCCTTCGAGGATGGCGGCGACCGCGCTGGTCGCGTCGTCGGCCGCGAGGTGGTCGTTCGGAGCCGAAGTCGTCGCTGCCGCTGAAGACGGCCGCGTCACGACAACGGCTCCGGCGGCGGAGGGTCCGTCGCCGGCCCCTTCGCCTGGAACGCGGGCTGCGCCGGCGGCGAGAGCGGCGGGCTGTCCTACAGCGACGACGATGCCGGTCCGGTCATGCTGAACGGTGGCGCGGGCGCTGCCGGGCACGGTGACCCGGCCGGGACTCTGTCGAGCCTGAGGACCGGCTCATCCGGTCGCCCGGTCAGGTCGGACACCTCAACGGCGCGGCCGGGCGCGGGGACTGGGGCTGGCCGGGCGCGGCTGCGGGCTTGGCCGAGCGCGGTGAACCGAGCCGGTGGTCAGGATGGCGGTGGCATCGCCGAACACCGGTGAACAGCTGACTCCTAGGCTGATTCCCTGTGGGAGCTGGGCTGTCAAGGAGGTGTCTTGCGTCCGGGTTGCTGGGAGCGTGAGGATGGCTGGTGGGGAAGGTCGCCTCGTTGTCGACGCCCTGGAGCGTCTGGCCTGTGTCCCGCGAGGACTCCGTGAGGGGCCTTCCCCGCCTTCGTCGTGTGCGTTGCTGAGGGGCTTTTGCGGCTGCGTCGGCGGGCCCGGACGGCGGCGGGGACGGTCCACCGCTCGGCGATGATCGCCTTCGCGGCGGTGGGGTCGATGGGGGTGCTGTCGGTGTCGCAGATGACGTAGGGCATGCCGCGGCGCAGCACCGCCCAGGCGCGTTCGGCCAGCGCGGCCGCGACCACGCAGAGCGCTTTGGTGTGCGTGGCGCCGCGTTCGACGATCTGGGTGTAGTAGATCTTCGCTAGTTGCGGGTCCTGGCGGCGGGCGTTGTCCGCGGCCCGGATCAGGGTGGTGCGCAGCAGCGCCGGGCCGGCCTTGGACATGGGCCGGCCCTTGCGGTCGGTCTCGCCGGTCTCCGAGGCGCGGGGGGCCAGCCCGGTGAACGAGCGGAACTGCCGCGCGGTGGGGAACCGGGCGGCGTCACCGACGATGGCGACCAGCGCCGGGGCGCCGATGTGGGCCAGGCCGGGCAGGCTGCGGGCGAGCTGGCCGGGATCGGCCCGCCGGTAGGCCTCCTCCCGGTGTGCGGCGTGTTCGGCCAGTTCGGCCTGGACGGCGCGCAGCAGCCGGACCTCGGTGGCGACCTCGGCGGCCAGATCGGTGAACGGCATCGCCGGATAGGCCGCGTAGAGCTCGACCGCTTCTGCGGCGGCGGCCCGCCAGGCCGCGGCCCGCTCGGCGCCCTGCTGCCCGTGTGAGGCCTTGTCGATCACAGTGGTGAGGCGGGCCGGGCCGGCGGCGAGCAGCGCGCGCGGGTCGGCCCAGCGTTCGAGCACGGCCAGGTCGGCCCGCCCGAGCTCGCCGGTCAGCGGGGTGGCCGGTAGTAGCTGACGGACCAGGTCCTTGATCCGCACCTTGTGTGCGGTGGCGGCGCGGGTGAGCCGGTCGGTGGCCCGCACGCGGCGGTCCAGCGCCGCGGTCTGCACGCCGGGCAGCTCCAGCGGGCGCAGCCCGTCGGGGTCGAGCAGCGGCAACCGGGCCAGGGTGTCGGCGTCGATGCCGTTGCTCTTGGCGTGCCGGGACAGAAACCGGCGCAGGTCCGCGGCCTTGGCGCTGGAAACCCGATAGACCAGGTGCCCGCGGCCGGTGAAGAACACCGCGACCGGCAGCCACGCCGGCCCGGTCGGCTCAACCACACCTCCAGCCGGGTGCCCGGCGCGGCGCCGGCCAGGGCGGCGTCCTCGATCCGGGACAGCTCGGCCACCGTCGGCCCACCCCGGCCCCGACCCAGCGTGCGACCCGCCTCGTCGAGCACCCGCACGGTGTGCGCGCTGGCGATCCCCAGGTCGATGCCCACCAGTCGTCGTTGCATCCGCATCCTCCCCTGCCCAGCCCCGTCGCCCCGGGCTGTTCCGCGCAGGGCGGCGCACTGATCGGCCACGGTCCCCACGGGCGGCAAGCGATCCTGACGACGGCTCCCACTCATGTGCTGCAACCAGACCCGACCCGCCAGGGGCCGGTCTACTTCCCTCATCCGGGGCACCCGTGGCCAGGCCAGCGGTGGCAATCAGCCCAGCGAGGCACGAACACACATCCGCCCTCAGAGCGCTACTCGACGCCACCCACCGGACCAGCCGGGATGCGCATGCAACCCCGGAACCCCGGGCCGATCAAGTCCCGAAGCTCCTTACATGAGTGCAGGTCACGAAGATCGGCGGCATGCCGGGTGGGAGGGCCACTGAGCTGCGGTTCTCGACGCACTGACCGGGTCGGCGTGCGTGACAGCTGACTCCCTTTTCGGGGTTTGCGGTAGATAAACGTCGAGTTGGACCTTGGAAACGCGAAGCAGGCCAGAGCGACAACGCTCTGACCTGCTGCTTCTGTGCGCCGCGAGGGAATCGAACCCCCAACCCGCTGGAGGGGAGTCGGGTGTTCCACCGCAGGCCCCGATGAGCGTTGGTGCTGGTGAGAGCAGCCTCGCCTCGTTGACGATCTTGGCTCATGTTCAGTCGCAGGGGTCATGATCGATCGTAAGCAATGACCAAAACGGTGACCAAGAGGGTCTCTCAGGCGTTCTGGGGGAAGCCCAGGTTGATGCCGCCGTGCTGTTCCCGCGCGGCCGGGTCGAGCCAGCGGGTGGTCACGACCTTGCCGCGGGTGAAGAAGTGGAAGCCCTCCACGCCGTGGGCGTGGGTGTCGCCGAACAGCGAGTTCTTCCAGCCCCCGAAGGAGTAGTAGGCCATCGGCACCGGCACCGGCACGTTGATGCCGATCATCCCGACCTCGACCTCGTTCTGGAACCGCCGCGCCGCTCCGCCGTCGTTGGTGAAGATCGCGGTCCCGTTGCCGTACGGGTTGGCGTTGATCAGCTCGACGGCCTCCTCGTAGGTGTCCACGCGGACCACCGAGAGCACCGGGCCGAAGATCTCGTCGGTGTAGATGCTCATGTCGGTCGTGACGTTGTCGAACAGCGTCGGGGCCACGAAGAACCCGGCCCCGTCCGCGTCGAACTCGCCCTGCCGCCCGTCGACCACCAGCGTGGCGCCCGCCGACT
>NZ_BSFQ01000043.1 GCF_027922425.1 Pseudonocardia halophobica
GCCGGACACGGCGGTGGGCTCGACCAGATCCGGGTCGACCTGTTCGTCGGCTTCCTCGACGGCTCCCTGCACACCCTCACCGACGACCAGATCACCGAAGCGATGCTCGCCAGCCAGGCACCCCGCCCGACCGAGCCCCTGTCCCGACGCCGCACCGGGCGCCCGGGCCCGGCACGGGCTCGCACCGGCGGCGGAGGCGCGCCCGGCAGCTCAGGAAGGCCGAGGCCGGAGCAAATTGACGCCGTCACGCACAGCATCCCTGGCCCATCCACCGAGCACGCCAACAGAGTCGCGCAGGCAAACGCGCCGGACCGCGCTGCCGCGAGCCTCGCCGCCGCGTCCTCGGCTGGAGCGGCGCGCGTCCGCCGAACACCTCGACCGAGCCGACCGAGCCGACAGGGCCCAACCCGACACAATCAAGCCGGCCGAACGGATCGACTGTGCCGGGAGTGCCGAGCGGGCCGGCTGGACCCAGTGGACCGAGCACGCCGGGCCAGCCGACCGTGAGGCGGCGAGGGGTGCACGTGCAAGTGCCCCTCGCAACGCTGCTCGGGCTCGATGACCGGCCCGCCGAACTCCCCACCCTCGGGCCCATTCCCGCCTCCCGTGCCCGCGACCTCGTGCGCGCCCAGCTGAGCGCGCCCTGGCGGTTCGCTCTCACCGACACTGAAGGCCGGCTGGTCCGCGCCGGCACGCTTCGACGGCGGCCGACTGTCGACGACCTCGCCTGCCTCGCAGAGACCGCCGACACTCAGAGCGTCGACACCGGGACAGGAGCGGCATCCCAGACGCCGGTGCCACCCACCGACCCCGCCGCACCGGGGCTGGTCGACCTACTCGTCGACGCCACGCTCCTGCAACGCCTCATCGGAGACCCCACAGCGGTCCCGCCCTCATGGCGACCGGTTCTCGACGAGATCGCGACGTCCCGCGGGCGGCCGCTCGACGACTCCCCCACCGACCGCTTCCCGCACGCGGCGCTGCGCCGCCACGTCGAGTTCCGCGACCGCACCTGCACCTTCACCGGTTGCGTCGCGCCCGCACACGGTATCGACCTCGACCACACCCACGACCATGCCCGCGGCGGCCCCACCACCGCCGACGACCTCGGGCCCGCGTGCCGCCACGACCACGGCCTCAAGCAACGCGGCTGGACCCTCGCCCAACCGGAGCCAGGCGTGTTCGTCTGGCGCAGTCCCCTCGGCCGCGAGTACCGCACCCGCTCCGACCCCCTACTCCCCCCACCGCCACCGCTGCTCCCCGTCGCCGAGGAGGACGACCCCTGCTGCGCCGACCCCCTCGACGACCTCGACCGAAGCGGACCCCTGATCGTCTGGCGGCCCGCCACCGACGACCACGACGACGAACCCCGACCACCACCCCACCCCGCCACCGACCTCGACGAGCCGCCGCCCTTCTGACGGCCCGCTCGCCCGGGCCGGCGGGATCGTCAGGCTCCGGCGCGTGCGGACTCGGGCGGTTTGCGGAGGATCGGCCGCAGCATCTCCGCCAGCGCCCGGGGATGGGTGACCTGAGGGACGTGGGCACCTGGGGTCTCGATGAATGGCGCGTCGAGTTTGTCGGCGAACCAGCGGGAGGCCTCGCAGAACCAGTGATGCCGCGAAGCCGGGTCGCAGTTGTCCGCGCCGGCGGCGACCACGCACGGAACCCCGACCTCGGCGAGTTCTGCCTCGCCGGGCAGGTAGCTCATCACGTCCGCGAGCTCCAGGCCGAAGAAGACCTCGCCGTTGCCCAGCATCCGGGTGCGCAGGTCGTCGTCGAGCGCCTCGAACACCTCGTCACCGGCGACCCAACGGAGGAACCTCTCCATGGCCACCGGCGGGCCGCCCTGAGCCATCCCCTGCTCGACGACCGCCTGCAGTTGCGCGCCCGCGGCTTCACCGCCAGCGGCGACCGCGGCGTAGGGCGGCTCATGGAAGATCGCGCCGCGAAGAACCTCGGGATGCCTGAGCGTGAGACTCGTGAGGATGATCGCGCCCGAGCTGTTCCCATAAGCCACTGCCGGGACGAGATCGAGAGCCCTGAGCAGGTCGGCGGCGTCGTCGGCCTGCTCGTCGATCGGCGCGGCGTCCCACCCCTCCGGCCGCGGGCTGCGGGAGTTGGCGCGCCGGTCGTAGGTCAGGACCGTGAACTCGTCCGCCAGGGCGTCGGCCACCTCGGTCCAGTGCCCGGCGTCGCCGGTCGCCCCGGAGATGAACACGACCGAGGGGCCCTCCCCGCGTCGCTCGTAGTACAGCGTTGTGCCGTTGGCCTCGATCGTAGCCATCTCGTCCTCCCTGACAGTGAGCGCGTGCCGGCGCGCCGGAGGACCGAGGGTGGGACTGCGTACGCACGGGGTCCACCGCCGGACGGCCGACGACGTGGCGTCCGTTCTCCCTCCGCTCGGTGCCGGCATCAGCCGTTGTCGGAGGGCGACGACCGCTCGGGCAGGTAGGGCTGGATCGCGGAGGCGAGCTTCTCGGCCGTCATCGACTGGAGCCAGACGTGCCCGGGGCCGTGGATCTCCGCCAGCATCAGCGAGTCGCCGAACAGCTTGTTCTTCACCCCGCGCACGGAGGTGAACTGGAGCTCCATCCCGGCGCGGTAGAGAGCGAGGTGCCCCGGGTGGATCCACATCGACTGTCCGGCCGGGATGTCGTACTCGGTGATCTCGCCGGCGAGTTGCACCCACGCCACTCCGTCGCCCGACAGCTTCTGGAACACCACGCCGGCGCCGCCGAAGATCCCGGCGCCGAGCTTCTTCTGCAGCCCGACCGACACCTCGACCTTCGCGGTGCTGGCCATGTAGGCGCCGGACTGCACCATGAACTCGTCCGCGGCGTCGACCCGCAGCTCCCGGATCGTGCCCGGGAGATCGGTCGCGAAGGCCACGAACCCGCCCGCCCGTGGGGCGGTGTACTCGGTGAGGAACAGCTGCCCGCCACCGAGGGCCCGCTTCAGACCGCTCATGAAGCCGCCCCGGCCGCCCGAGCCGAACCGGGTGGACGTCTCGAGGTCGAATCCGGAGGACAGCCAGGCGACGTCCCCGCCCTCGGCGATGACCTGCTCGCCGGGACCCATGGTGATCTCCAGGACGGGCATCGTCGTGCCCATGATCCGGGTCTGCATGGCAGGAAGGTAGAGGTGGCGCGCCGGCACCGGAAGGGTCCCGAACGCCCCAGGACAAGGGCCGAACGGCGGCAGCCGGACGCCGAACCGTCGCAGTACGGTGTCCGCCCCGCCCACCGGTCGCTCCCCGCGAGGAGGCCACGTTGACCACGACGACCACGAGCTCGCGCAACGAGACCGCGCTCGCCCGGGCCATCGAGCGCTGGAACGCCGGTGACCTCGAGGGCTACCTGGAGATCTACGCCGACGACATCCGGCTGCACGGCATGTCCCCGGAACCGTTGGACAAGCGGGGCGTGCGCGCGACGTACCAGGCCATGTTCGCGGCCTTCCCGCGGAATCACCTGGAGCTCCACGAGACGTTCAGTGACGGCGACCGGCTGAGCTGCCGGTTCACGCTGACGGGCCGGCACGACGGCGACTACATGGGCATCCCGCCGACGGGGCGCGACATCAGCCTGCCGGGCATCACGATCCTGCACTTCCGCGACGGTCGGTGCGTCGAGCGCTGGGTCTGCGCCGACACCCTGGGGCTCCTCGTCCAGCTCGGGGTCGTCCCGCCGCCGCACTGACGATCGCGGGCCCGGCCCCGCCGATGAGTTCCGCGCCCGTTCGCGGTCTGCCCGTCCGAGACCGAGAGTGGGGAGATCGAGCGTGCCCGAGCCCGTCCTGCTGACCCACCCGCGACGAGCTGTGGGCCGCCGTCCACGCGGAACGCGCCGCCCTGGCCGAGGACCTCGCCGAGCTCGACGACGGCGGGTGGGCGGCCCCGTCGTTGTGCGGCCGCTGGACCGTCGAGGATGTCGTCGCGCACCTCACCGCTGCCGCGAGCACCGGCACGGTCCGGTGGATCACGAGCATCGTCGGCGCACGTTTCGACGCCGACCTCCACAACGCCCGGCGGCTCGCGGAGCACCGCGGCGCCACCCCGGCCGAGACCCTCGACCGCTTCCGCGCCGTGGTCACCAGCACCCGGGCGGCGTCCGGGCACACGCCCGCGTGGCTCGGCGAGATCGTCGTGCACGGCCAGGACGTCCGCCGGCCCCTCGGGATCCGGCGGACGCCGTCGATCGAGTCGCTCACCGCCGTCGCCACGTTCTACGCGAGCCGGGACTTCACGGTGAACAGCAAGAAGACGGTCGCCGGTCTCCGGCTGGAGGCCACCGACGGGCCCTTCGCCCACGGCGACGGGCCTTTGGTCCGCGGTCCCTCCGTCGCGCTGACCATGGCCATGGCCGGGCGCGCGACCTACTGCGACGACCTCGACGGACCCGGTGTGCCGATTCTGCGCTGGCGCTGCGCGAACCAGCAGCTCGCCTTCAGGACGTCGCCGGGGTGTGCCCCACCGCGGTCCTGACCGCGAACGCACCCAGCAGGCTCCCCGCGACCCACCGCTGGACGGTCATTGCGCGCGGACGCGCCGCCAGGAACCGGGCGACGGACGCCGCCGCCAGGACGATCAGGGCGTTGACGGTCAGGGCGACGACGATCTGGACCGCGCCGAGCTGCAGGAACTGACCCCACGCCGCCCCGCCGGACGGATCGACGAACTGCGGCAGGAGCGCCGCGTACATCAGCGCGATCTTGGGGTTGAGCAGGTTGGTGAGCAGGCCCATGCCGAACAGCCGCCGGTCGGAAGCCGGCTCCAGGTCGCGCGCCTCGAACGGGGAGCGGCCGCCCGGCCGCAGCATGACCCAGGCCAGCCACGCGAGGTACAGCGCGCCCGCGATCTTGACGGTCGTGTACGCGGCGGGGACCGCGGCGAACAGGGCGGACAGCCCGGCCACGGCGGCCAGGAGGTAGCACAGGAACCCCACGCCCGTCCCGGCCAGGGAGACGAGTCCGGCGCGCCTGCCCTGGGAGATCGCCCGGGAGGCCAGGTAGATCATGTTGGGCCCCGGCGTGAGGACCATGCCGAGGGCGACCAGGACGACGCCGACGACGGCGGACGGTTGGATCACGAGCCGAGCCCCTTCCACGGTGCTCCCGCCACACAAGCACCCGGCCCGCGCGATCACCACGGGTTTGCGGGCGGACCCGAGGGGCGGAACGGCGGCTTGACGTGGCGTGCCGGGGTGGTAGGCCGGACGACACCGATCCGGAACACCCCCCGTCGGAGGGCACCTCATGACCGAGACTCTGAAGCCGGTGGACCTCACCGTCGTCGACACGACGACCGCGGAGTGGCAGGACTTCCCCGTGCCCGCCATCAACGCCCACCTCGAGCACGTGCCGCTCCTCGACGACCCGGACACGGGGATGATGGTGGTGAAGATGGTCTACCGGGCCGGGTTCACCAACACCTGGCACACCCATCCCTGCGGCCACGGCATCTACGTGCTCGACGGTGTCCTGAACACGCACCAGGGCGACTTCGGGCCGGGCAGCTTCGTGTGGTTCCCCGAGGGCGGGACCATGCAGCACGGCGCCACCAAGGACGCCGACTGCACCTTCCTGTTCATCACGAACAAGCCGTTCGACATCCACCACGTCGCCACGGCCGAGGGCTGACCGGGCGGACGGACGGAAAGAGGCCACTCCGGACCTCCCCGCCACTCTCAACGTATAGCGCCCCGGGGGCCTTGCGGCAAGACCCGGGCCGTGGCCCAGAATCGCCCGCCGAAGCCAGGACCTGCAGGAATCGGGGGGAATGCATGGCCGGCGTGATCATCGTGGGCGGCGGGCCGACGGGCATGATGCTGGCGGCGGAGCTGCGCCTGCACGACGTGGACGTGGTCGTGCTGGAGAAGGAGGCCGAGCAGCCGCCGTTCGTGCGCTCGCTCGGGCTGCACGTGCGCAGCATCGAGGTGATGGACCAGCGCGGGCTGCTGGAGCGGTTCCTGGAGCACGGGAAGAAGTACGAGGTCGGCGGGTTCTTCGCCGGCATCCCGACGCCGTGGCCGCGGCTGGACACCGCGCACGGCTACGTCCTCGGCGTCCCGCAGACCACCACGGACCGGCTGCTCGAGGAGCACGCCCTCGAGGTCGGCGCCGAGGTCCGGCGCGGTGCCGAGCTCGTCGGGCTGGTGCAGGACGCGGACGGGGTCACCGCCGCGCTCGCCGACGGCACCCGGTTGCGGGCCCGGTACCTCGTCGGCTGCGACGGCGGCCGGAGCACCGTCCGGAAGCTGCTCGGCATCGCCTTCCCGGGCGAGCCCTCGACCGTCGAGACGCTGCTGGGCGAGATGGAGGTGACCGCGCCGCCGGAGACCGTGGCCGCGGTGGTGGCGGAGGTCCGGGAGACCGAGAAGCGGTTCGGCCTCGGGCCGCTCGGCGACGGGCGGTACCGGGTCGTGGTGCCCGCCGTCGGGGTGACGGAGGACCGCGCCGTCCGGCCGACCCTCGAGGACTTCCGGCGCCGGTTGCGGGCGGTCGCCGGCACCGACTTCGGCGTGCACTCGCCGCGCTGGCTCTCCCGCTTCGGCAACGCGACCCGGCAGGCCGAGCGGTACCGCGAGGGCCGCGCGTTCCTGGCCGGCGACGCGGCGCACGTCCACCCGCCGACCGGCGGGCAGGGCCTCAACCTCGGCATCCAGGACGCGTTCAACCTCGGCTGGAAGCTCGCGGCGGCGGTCGCGGGCTGGGCGCCGGAGGACCTGCTGGACAGCTTCGAGTCCGAGCGGCATCCGGTGGCGACGGCCGTCCTGGACAACACCCGCGCGCAGATGGAGCTGATGTCCACCACGCCCGGGGCGCAGTCCGTGCGCAGGCTCGTCCAGGAGCTGATGGCCTTCGAGGAGGTCAACCGCCACCTGATCGAGAAGATCACCGCCATCGGCATCCGCTACGACTTCGGCGCGGGACCGGACCTGGTCGGCCGCCGGATGCGGGACGTCCAGCTCAAGAAAGGCCGCCTCTACGAGCTGACGCGGGCGGGCCGCGGGCTGCTCCTCGACCAGACCGGCCGGCTCTCGGTCGAGGGCTGGGCGGACCGGGTCGACCACGTCGTCGACGTCAGCGAGGAGCTCGACGTGCCCGCGGCGCTGCTCCGGCCCGACGGCCACGTGGCGTGGGTCGGGGAGGACCAGCAGGGCCTGCTCGACGCCCTGCCCCGGTGGTTCGGCGCCCGTGCCGACCTGCCGAGGGGCGGGCCCCTCGTCGTCGCTCGAGAGATCGTCCCGCCGACGCCGATGAGTTCGTGACCTGTTCCGGGTCGTCACCGGTATGAGCGATACGGCTGCCGGCCCGGGCAAGGTCGTCGTGAACAGGGCGATGTCGTTGGACGGCTTCATCGCCGGCCCCGACGACGCGATGGACTGGATCTTCGACCACCTGGACAACGACGCGTTCCCCGAGGTCATGCAGGCCACCGGCGCGATGCTGGTCGGCCGGGGCACCCACGAGGTCAGCAAGCGGATGTTCGCCGGAGACGCCGACTACGACGGGGGGCCGGTGTTCGTCCTGACGCACCGGCCGCCGGACGAGCCCGAGCACGGGGTCACCTTCCTCACCTGCGATCTCGGGGAGGCCGTCGCCACGGCGCGCGCGGCCGCGGGTGGGAAGAACCTGGAGATCCTCGGAGCCGACCTGGCGAGCCAGTGCTTGCGGCACGGTCTCGTCGACGAGGTGCTGGTGTACGTCCTGCCGGTGCTCCTCGGGGACGGCGTGCGCTTCTCGACCTCGGGGCTCGGCAGGATCGACCTCGAACCGTTCGACAACAGGCAGTCGGGTTCCGTGACCATGCTCCGCTTCCGCGTGCGGAAGTAGAGCTGGTCGGGCACGGTGCCCCCGGTGGGACTCGAACCCACACTGTGCCCCTTCGAAGGGGAAGCGGCCTGACGCTCTGACCATGGCCCTGACCTGCGCTGGGACACCCTGCTGGGCACACTTCTACCCATCGAGCTGGATCATGTCGGCATTCATCACGTCCGGTGTGATGATCCTGCCACTGAAATTGACCTGCTCGAAGTGGTCGAGGAAACCTGCTTCCTTCGCGCCGGCTTCGAGCTCGTCACTGAAAGCCTTGTCGGGCAGCCTCCAGACGGCCATGTACCGATAATCCATGCGCTCCGGACCGGTGTTGTCGTTGATGGCACAGCCGAGGAACTCGGCGCCCCGTTCGACCAGGCCCATGATGAACGGACCGATCTTCTCGTGGAAGAAGTGCTGTCGCTCCTCCAGGGAAAGTGCGAGCCAGGACGGCCTGGCTTTCCAGATCTCGGTGAGGATGTAGCCGCTCTCACTGCCCATGGTGTCCTCCTGGTTGCCGCCTGCCGCCCCCACGCGCTGGGTCCTGGTGCTGATCTCCTCGCGGCGCCGATCCACCCTTCCGACCCCTCGGCGGGGGCGCAAGGCACGCTGTCCCGCCCTGTGCCCGGGCCGACGGGCCGGTAGCCGTGTCGGCGCGTCGTGGGAGACCAGCACCCCGCCGCACCTCCACTGATCTCCGAGCGGTCCCGGGTGCGGGCGGAGCCCGCGACCACCTGCGTGCCTCTCGGCTCTGCCAGTCCGTCAACGACCTGGACCAGGCCGAGCCGGACCACTCCGCTGATGTGCGAGACGACGAGAGGATTCCGATGCGCGCGTAGTGGGCGGGAGCACTCGGAGACTCATCCGGACCGAGCACGGGACGAGAAGCGATCGCATCCGCAGCTCAGAGCCACCATCGGGCAGTCGCAGGGGTGCCCCCGGTGGGACTCGAACCCACACTGTGACCCTTTTAAGGGGCCTGCCTCTGCCGTTGGGCTACGGGGGCCCGACCGCAGCCTAACGACGACGCGGCCGGAGAACGCCGACGGCGCCCGCCCCCGGTGAAGGGCGGGCGCCGTCGAGCGCCTGTCGGCCGGTGCCGCGTCAGCTGGCCTTGGCGTCGGCCTCCTGCGCGACCGTCGGGGGCAGCGGGGTCACCGTGCCGCCGGCGATCCGGCTGAACTCCGCCTTCGGCTCGTGGATCTGGCCCAGCGCCACGACCTCCCGGCCCATGAGCAGCGCGGTGGTCCAGTCCATGACGATCCGGAAGCGGCGGTTCCACGTGGGCATGCGGCTCACGTGGTAGGTGCGGTGCATGAACCACGCCGGGAAGCCCTTGAGCTTGATCCCGTAGACCTGGGCGACGCCCTTGTACAGGCCGAGGCTCGCGACCGAGCCGGCGTAGCTGTGCCTGTACTGCTTCATCTCGTACCCGCGCAGGTACGCGACGATGTTGTCCGCCAGCACCTTCGCCTGCCGGACGGCGTGCTGCGCCGACGGGCTGGTGCGGGCGTTCGGGTCGTCCTTGGTGAGGTCGGGGATCGACGCGCAGTCACCCGCGCTGAACACGCCCTTCAGCCCGTTGACCGTGAGGTCGGCCGCGCACTCGACGTGCCCGCGGGGACCGCGGGGCAGGTCGGTCTGCTCGAGCATCGGGTTCGGCTTGACGCCGGCGGTCCAGACGATCGTGTCCGCGTCGAACTCACTCCCGTCGGACAGCACGACGTGCCCGTCGACCATCGACTCCACGCGGGTCTCGAGCAGGACCTCGATGCCGGCGTCGAGCAGGCGGCGCACGGTGTACGCGCCCATCTTCGGGCCGACCTCGGGCATGATCCGGTCCATCGCCTCGACGAGGACCCAGCGCAGGTCGCCCGGCTCGATGCCCTCGTAGTAGCGGGTCGCGTACCGGGCCATGTCGGCGAGCTCGGCGAGCGCCTCGACGCCCGCGTACCCACCGCCGACCACGACGAAGGTCAGCAGCCGGCTGCGCAGCTCGGGGTCCGCGGTGGTCGAGGCCGCGTCGAGCCGCGAGAGCACGTGGTTGCGCAGGTAGATGGCCTCGCCGACGGTCTTGAAGGCGATGCCCTGCTCGGGCAGGCCGGGGACCGGCAGGGTCCGGGCGACCGAGCCGGGGGCGACGACGAGGACGTCGTACTCCAGCGTCGTGGTGTGCCCGGCCGCGGTCTGCACCGTGACCTTCTTGTCGGCGTCGGAAACGGCGGTGACCCGGCCGGTCAGCACGCGGCAGCCGCGCAGCACCTTGTGCAGCGGGACCACGACGTGCCGCGGCTCGATCGAGCCGGCCGACGCCTCGGGGAGGAACGGCTGGTAGGTCATGTGGGACTGGGGGTCGATGACCGTGATGTCCGCCTCGCCGCGGCGCAGCTTCTTCTGCAGCCGCAGAGCGGTGTACATGCCGACGTAGCCGCCACCGACCACGACGATTCGTTGAGCGTGCGCCATACCTACATTCGTACCCCGGAGACGTAAGCCCGACCGCCGGATCCGACGTGATCTGCGTCCGAGGGGGTGTGAGTTCACCTACAGGCCGGCAGCGCGTGCCGCGGTGGCGAGGACCTCCTCGAGCATCGCCGGGGTCAGCTTGCCGGTGAAGGTGTTCTGCTGGCTCACGTGGTAGCTGCCGAACAGGTGCAGCGACCCCGCGGGCCGGACCGACGCCAGCTCGACGTGCGCGCCGTGGCCGAACCGCGGGCGCGGCCGCGGGATCGTCCAGCCGTGGTCGGCGAGCACCGGCAGCAGCGCCTGCCAGCCGAAACCCCCGAGGACGACGACGGCGCGCAGGCTCGGGCGCTGCAGCTCGATCTCGGCGTCGAGCCAGGGCCGGCACTCGTCGCGCTCGGCGGGGGTGGGCTTGTTCTCGGGCGGGGCGCACTTCACCGGCGCCGTGATCCGGGTGCCGATCAGCCGCAGCCCGTCGCCCCGGTGCACGGCCGTCGGTTGGTTCGTCAGGCCGACGGCGTGCATCGCCGCGTAGAGGACGTCGCCGGAGCGGTCCCCGGTGAAGATCCGTCCGGTGCGGTTCCCGCCGTGGGCCGCCGGGGCGAGCCCGACGATCAGCAGCCGCGCGTCGGCGGGACCGAGACCCGGCACCGGCCGGCCCCAGTACTCCCAGTCCCGGAAGGCCGCGCGCTTGTCCCGCGCTACCTTCTCCCGCCACTCGACCAGCCGCGGGCAGGCCCGGCACTGCGTGACCCGGGCGTCGAGGTCGGCGAGCGTCGGCGCGGCCGGCGCCGCGAGGCGGGGCCAGCCCGGCCCCGGCGGCCCGCCCGCAGGTTCGCTCAGGCGATCGATCGCGCGATCCCGTCGAGGATGTCGTGCTCGGAGACGACGAGCTTGCCGATGCCGGCGCGGGAGTGCAGCTCGTCCGCCAGCGCCTCGACGACGAGCGCGCCCGCGCCGATCACGTCGATGCGGCCGGGATGGAGCGCGCCGAGCTTCTCGCGCTCCTCGCGCGGCGAGGTGACCAGCATCTGGGCGACCCGGTGCACGTCGTCGCGGGTCAGCGTGGACAGGTGCACGGCCTCGGGGTCGTACTCCGGCAGGTCCTGCGAGATCCCGGAGAGGGTGGTGATCGTGCCGGCCACGCCGACCCAGCACTTCACGCCCTCGACCGGCACCGCCTCGAACGCCTCGTCGAGGATCTCGCGGGCGAGGGCCCGGGCCTTCTCGACGTCGTCCGGCGCGGGTGGGTCACCAGGCAGGCACCGCTCGGTGAGCCGGACGCTGCCGACGTCGACGGACCGGGCCGCCGCGACGCCGTCGCCGAGCGTGCCGACCACGACCTCGGTCGACCCGCCGCCCACGTCCGTGACGACGAACGGGCCGTCGTCCGGGTCGAGGTCGCCGACCGCACCCTGGAAGGACAGCCGCGCCTCCTCGTCGCCGCTGATCACCTCGGCGTCGACCCCGAGGACGTCCCGGACCATCCCGAAGAAGTCCTCGCGGTTGGTCGCGTCCCGGGTAGCGGAGGTGGCGACCATCCGGACCCGCTCGGCGCCCTTGCGGCGGATCGCCGCCGCGTAGTCGACCAGCGCGGCGCGGGTGCGCTCGAGGGCCTCCGGGTCGAGCCGGCGGGTCGCGTCGACGCCCTTGCCGAGCCGCACGATCCGCATCTCCCGGTGCAGGTCGCGCAGGTCCTTCGTGCCGTCGAAGGTCTCGGTGACGTCGGCGATCAGCAGGCGGATCGAGTTGGTCCCGCAGTCGATGGCGGCCACCCGGGACATGCGTGCTCCTGTGGGGTCGACGGTCGTTCCCGCTCACCGTATCGGCAGGCGGGGCGGTCCGGGCGGCCGCGCGCTCCCGGATCCGACGTCCACGGGGTTACCCTCCGGTAATGACCGTGGCACCGGGCACCGAGCTGGGCACGCACACCGTCGCGAACCAGGTCCCGCCGCTCGACGGGTTCGATCCGCTCGCGTGCGATCCGGGCCTGGCCGACGCGCTGCGCCGGGAGGGGGCGGCGCCGGACCTGAAGGCCCTGGCCCTCGCCGTCGGGTCGGCGGAGTACCGCGAGCACGCGCGGCTGGCCAACGAGCACGAGCCGGTGCTGCGCACCCACGACCGCTACGGGCACCGGATCGACGAGGTGGACTTCCACCCGTCGTGGCACGCCCTGATGCAGCTGTCGGTGGAGCACGGGCTGCACGCGGCCCCGTGGGCGGACGGCTCGCACCTCGCCCGTGCCGCCGGCTTCTACCTGGTCAGCACCCTGGAGCAAGGGCACTGCTGCCCGATCTCGATGACCTACGCCGCCGTTCCCGCGCTCCGCCACTCCCCCGAGCTGGCCGAGCGCTACGAATCCGGCCTGGCCGCCCGCACCTACGCGCCCGGCCTGGCCCGCCCGGAGACCAAGCCGGGCCTGCTCGCGGGCATGTCGATGACCGAGAAGCAGGGCGGCTCCGACGTCCGCACCGGCACCACGCGCGCCACCCCCAACGCCGACGGCACGTACTCCCTCGTCGGGCACAAGTGGTTCACCTCGGCCCCGATGAACGACCTGTTCCTCACGCTCGCGCAGGCGCCGGGCGGGCTGACCTGCTTCGTCCTCCCCCGCGTGCTGCCCGACGGCACCCGCAACGCCCTGCGCATCCAGCGGCTGAAGGACAAGCTCGGCAACCGCTCGAACGCCTCGGCCGAGCTGGAGTACTCCGGCGCCGTCGGTTGGCGGGTCGGCGACGAGGGCCGGGGGGTCGCGACGATCATCGAGATGGTCTCGATGACCCGTCTGGACTGCGTGCTCGGCGCGGCCGGGACGGTCCGGGCCGCGCTGTCCGAGGCCGCGCACCACGTGGCGCACCGTTCGGCGTTCGGCGCCCTGCTCGCGGACCAGCCGCTGATGCAGGCCGTCGTGGGCGAGCTGGCGGTGGAGTCCGAGGCCGCGACCACGCTCGCGGTCCGGCTGGCCGGGGCGGTCGAGCGGGGCGAGACGGCCTTCCTGCGACTGGCGCTGCCGGCGTCGAAGTACCTGGTGTGCAAGCGGACGCCGGCGGTCGTCGCGGAGGCGCTGGAGTGCCTGGGCGGCAACGGCTACGTCGAGGAGTCACCGATGCCGCGGCTCTACCGGGAGAGCCCGCTGAACTCGATCTGGGAGGGCTCGGGCAACGTCACCGCGCTCGACCTGCTCCGTGCCCTGGCCCGCTCGCCGGAGTCCGCCGACGCGGTGCTCGACGAGATCGCCCTCGCCGCGGGTGCCGACGCGCGGTTCGACCGGGCCGTGGACCAGCTCCGATCGGAGTTCCGGGACCCGGAGCCGCGGCGGGCCCGGCGACTGGCCGAGCTGCTCGCGCTGTGCCTGCAGGGGTCGCTGCTGCTGCGCACCGCCCCGGCCGAGGTCGCCGACGCCTTCCTGGCCGGCCGCCTGCAGCCCGACGGCCCGTGGCGCACCGCCGGCACCCTGCCCGAAGGCGTCCCTGCGAAGCCGCTGCTGAAGCGCGTCACGCCCGCCCTCTGACCGGCGATGGTCGCTATGGCGACCATCGACACCCACGAGGCGGAGCCCGGACCCCGAGGGCCGACGGTCCTGCGGCCCGCGATCCGCACGGCCCTGCCCGCCCGCGCGACCAGCCGCCACGCTCGTCCCGCCGGGTGGCCGCGCACGCGAGGCGGCCGCGTGCGACGCGGAGGAGGCCCCATGTCGATCACGCCCTCGCGAGCAGGCGCCCTGGCCGCCGGGACACGTGAGCGCGTCCGGCGCGTCCTGCTCGCCTGCGGCCCGCTCTCGGCGCTGGTCTACGTCGTGATGCACGAGGTCGCCGCCCTGCAGTGGCCGGGCTACAGCCGGATCGGGAACGCCATCAGCGAACTCTCGCTGCCCGGCGCACCCTCGCGCTGGGTTCTGGAGCCCTGGTTGGGCCTGGCGTACAACCCGCTGCTCGTCGCGTCCGGGATCGGGATCTGGCTGTCTGCCGGCGGCCGGCGTGCGGTGCACGCGATCGGCGCTCTCCTGGCCCTCTCCGGGGTCGCGGCTCCGCTCTGGGTGCTGTTCGGGAGCGCCAACCTGGGGGCGCACCTCGCTCTCAGTGCGGTGAGCGTGCTGGCCTGGCTGGGCGCGGTGGGGTGCGGCGGCGCGGTCGCCGGGCGCCGGTTCCGCCTCTACTCCCTGGTGACCCTCGCCGTGGTGCTGACCTTCTTCGGGCTGGCCTTCGGCTACGCACCCGCGGTCGCCGCAGGCCGGCCGACCCCGTTCATGGGGCTCGACGAGCGGGTCGCCTTCGCCGCCTTCTTCCTCTGGCAGACGGTGCTCACGGTGCTCCTGTGGCGGAGACGAGGTGCGGTGGAGCCGGTCGGTCCGTGAGATACCGTCAGGCGCAGTCGGTGCCGGTCCACCAGTCGCCGAGGAGCTCCAACGCCTCGTCGCCGAACGGGTTCACGCCCGGGCCCTTGGCCAGGCTGTGCGCCACGTGGACGTGCAGGCACTTCACGCGGCCGGGCATGCCACCGGCGCTGACGTCCGTGCCGAGCGGCTCGATCGCGTCCCGCTCGGCGAGGTAGGACTCGTGGGCCCGGCGGTAGCGCTCCGCCAGCTCGGCGTCCTCCTCGAGCCGCGCGGTCATCTCCTTCATCAACCCCGAGGCCTCGAGCGTCCCGATGCGGGAGGCCAGCCGCGGGCAGGTGAGGTAGTAGAGCGTGGGGAACGGCGTGCCGTCGGGCAGCCGCGGCGCGGTCTGCACGACGTTCGGGTGGCCGGACGGGCAGCGCGCCGCGACCAGCCGCATGCCCCGCGGGGCACGCCCGAGCTGCGCCGCGACGGTCTCGCGGTCGACCTCGGAGAGGGTCTCGGTCATCGGGGGGCGCCCTCCGTCACGTCGCTCCACAGGGTCCGGTACCAGGGTGTGCCCTTGCGCGCGGCCTCCACGTCGGCGGCCGAGGGCGTGTCCGGCAGCTGCACCACGTAGGGCACCTCACCGGGCCGGACGTACCCGAGCCGCGAGCGGGCCTCGGCCGCGACCTCGTCCGGGTTCGACAGCCGCGCCTTCTGCTCCTCCAGCTGCGCGACCTCGACAGCCAGGGCGCGCTGCTGCTCCTGGACCGCGGCCAGCTCCTGCCGCTGCGCCACGTAGTTGCGCAGCGGCACCGCCACGGTCAGCGCCAGCGCGCACACCACGATCGCGAGGATCGCCGCGCGCCGGGTCGAGGACAGCCCGAGCAGCCCGCTCGTGCGGGCCACCACCGTCCCCGCCCGGCTGCGGGTGCGGGTGAGCTGCGGCTCGCGCACACGCCGGCCGCCGGGCGCCGGGCGGGCCTGCCCGGCCCCGCCCCGGTCCGCCCGGGCGGCGGCCCGCTCGCGGACCCGCGCCTCACCCGCCACGCGGTCAGGCCCCCGGCGTGAACCGCGGGAAGGCCAGCTCGCCGGCGTAGCGCGCGGCGTCGCCCAGGCTCTCCTCGATGCGGAGCAGCTGGTTGTACTTGGCGACCCGCTCAGATCGCGCGGGCGCACCCGTCTTGATCTGGCCGCAGCCGGTGGCGACGGCGAGATCGGCGATGGTCACGTCCTCGGTCTCGCCCGAGCGGTGGCTCATCATGCAGCGGTAGCCGTTGTTGTGGGCCAGCGTGACCGCGTCGAGGGTCTCGGACAGCGTGCCGATCTGGTTGACCTTGACCAGCAGCGCGTTGGCGGCCCCGCGGTCGATGCCGTCCTCGAGCCGCTCCGGGTTGGTGACGAACAGGTCGTCGCCCACGAGCTGGACCTTGTCGCCGAGCGACTCGGTCAGCGAGACCCAGCCGTCCCAGTCGTCCTCGGCCAGCGGGTCCTCGATCGAGACCAGCGGGAACGAGTCGACGAGCTCGGCCCACACCTTGGCCAGGTCCGCCGAGGACAGCTCCTTGCCCTCGTAGCGGTAGACGCCGTCGGAGAAGAACTCGGTGGCGGCCACGTCGAGCGCCAGCACGACGTCCGTGCCCAGGGTGAAGCCCGCCTTGCCGATCGCCGTGGAGATCAGCTCGAGCGCGCCCCGGGTGCCGCCGGCGACGTCCGGCGCGAAGCCGCCCTCGTCGCCGAGCCCGGTGGCCAGGCCCTTCTCCTTCAGCACCGACTTGAGCGCGTGGTAGATCTCCGCACCCCAGCGCAGCGACTCACGGAAGGACTCCGCGCCGATCGGCGCGACCATGAACTCCTGGACGTCCACCGAGGTGTCCGCGTGGGCGCCGCCGTTGAGGATGTTCATCATCGGCACCGGGAGCACGTGCGCGTTCGGCCCGCCGACGTAGCGGTAGAGCTCCAGGCCCGACGACTCGGCCGCGGCCTTGGCCACCGCCAGCGACACGCCGAGCAGCGCGTTCGCGCCGAGGCGCGACTTGTCCGGGGTGCCGTCGAGGTCGACGAGGCGCTGGTCGACCAGGCGCTGGTCCACCGCGTCCATCCCGGTCAGCTCCGGGCCGATCTCGTCGAGCACGGCCGAGACGGCCTTCTCGACACCCTTGCCGCCGTACCGCTTCGGGTCCCCGTCGCGGAGCTCGACGGCCTCGTGCTCGCCCGTCGAGGCCCCGGAGGGGACCGCGGCGCGCTCCAGCGTCCCGTCGTCCAGCGCGACCTCGACCTCGACCGTGGGGTTCCCCCGCGAGTCGAGGATCTCGCGTGCGCCGACCTGCTCGATCACAGCCACCCAATAGCTCCTGTTCTCTCCGGCTCGCCGGAACTCGCGGGTCAGGGTAACCACCGGGCCCCGTGATCAGGGCGGCGAACCGCCGCCGAGCCGCGCACGTCACGCCCCGGTGGGCGGCGGCCGCGTGTCAAGACCTCGCGGATCGCCCGCCCGCGGCCTACCGTAGGAATGACCATGACGAGTCAGCCTGCACCGGGACCCGGTCCGCGCGCCCGCAACCGCGTCTTCGAGGGGTTCCGCCGGGCGGAGCTGCTGCTGGCCGACCGGCGCCCGCTCGACGCGTTGCAGGCCCTGCTCCCCGCCCTGGAGAGCCAGCCCAACGCACCGTCGGTCCACCTGCTCGCGGGCCGCGCCTACCTCGACTCGGCCCAGCTCGCCAAGGCCGAGGAGGCCTTCTGCCGGGTGCTCGAGCTCGACCCGGCGGACCACTACGCCCGCTTCGCGCTCGGCAAGGCACTGCAGCGGCAGGGCAGGCTGGGCGAGGCCAAGGGCCAGCTGCAGATGGCCACGGTCATGGACCCGCGCCCGGAGTACCAGGAGGCGCTGGGAGAGGTGCGCGCGCGGATCGCCCGCATCACCGAGTAGGCCGTCTCACGGGCAGCGCCGGCCGATCACCCGATAGATCACGGTTGCGCCTCACGTTCCGACATCGATCGCAAAACGGACATAAGCCCAGGTCGGCCCCTGTCCCCGGCCTACCGCGTCCCCCGTTCGAGAAGCTAGCCTCACCTCGGTCCGCTGAGCCTCACCTCAGCGGAGGTACGCCGACACAGAGGAGACCGGGACGGTGCTGGGCAACGCCCTGATCGGGTTGCGCGAGGGCCTCGAGGCCTCGCTGGTCGTCAGCATCCTCGTCGCCTTCCTGATCCGCACCGACCGCCGGCACGAACTGCCGAAGGTGTGGGCGGGCGTCGCGTTCGCGATCCTGGTCAGCGTCGGCGTCACGCTCGGGCTCACGCTGGCCGAGCAGGCCCTCACCTTCGAGGCCTCCGAGGCGCTCGGCGGCTCGCTCTCCATCGTCGCCGTCGCGTTCGTCACCTGGATGATCTTCTGGATGCGGTCCAACGCCCGCGCGCTGAAGTCCGAGCTCGAGGGCAAGCTCGAGGCGGCGATCAAGATGGGTCCGGCCGCCGTCGTCGTGATGGCCACGCTCGCCGTGGGGCGCGAGGGCCTCGAGACCGCCGTGTTCTTCTTCGCCGCGGCGCAGGCCGCGGGCGAGACCGTGCAGCCGCTGGTCGGCTTCCTGATCGGCATCGCGATCTCCGTGGTCATCGCCTACGCGATCTACCGCGGCGCCATGCGGATCAACCTCGCCAAGTTCTTCACGGTCACCGGGTTCTTCCTGATCTTCGTCGCCGCCGGGATCCTGGCCTACGGCGTGCACGACCTGCAGGAGGCCGGGATCCTGCCCGGCCTCACCACCCTCGCGTTCGACGTGAGCGCCGCGATCCCGCCGGACTCGTGGTACGGGACGCTCCTCAAGGGCGTCCTCAACTTCTCCCCGCAGACCACGGTGCTCGAGGCCGTCGTCTGGTGTCTCTACGTCGCCGTCGTCCTGACGCTGTTCCTGTTGCCCCAGCGCACGCGGTCCACCACCGCCGCCACCGCGTGACATCACCGAGGAGAACGCCCATGCCCCGCAGGACCCCGGATCACCGCAGAGCAGGCGCCGCCCTGCTCGCGGCCGGCACCGCCCTGCTGCTCGCCGGCTGCACCAGCACGGCCCAGCCCCCGGCCGCCCAGCAGGGCGGCGGCGGGCCGATCGCGGTGACCGCCAGCGACTCCGCCTGCCAGGTCTCGGCCACCGAGGCGCCCGCCGGCAACATCTCCTTCACCGTGAAGAACACGGGCACGAAGGTCACCGAGTTCTACCTCTACGGCACCGGCGACCGGATCATGGGCGAGGTCGAGAACATCGGCCCCGGCCTGTCCCGCGACCTCATCGTCGAGGTGCCCGACGGCGGCAGCTACACCACCGCCTGCAAGCCCGGCATGGTCGGCGACGGCATCCGCGCTCCCTTCACCGTGACCGGTACGGCCCAGCGCTCCACGGACACCAACGCGAAGCTCGCCGAGGCCACCGCCGGGTACACGCGCTACGTCACCTCCCAGATCGAGGCGCTCGTCGCCAAGAACAAGGAGTTCACCGACGCCGTCAAGGCCGGCAACGTGGACCAGGCCAAGGCCCTGTACCCGGTCGCGCGCACCTACTGGGAGCGGGTCGAGCCGGTCGCGGAGTCCTTCGGCGATCTCGACCCAAAGATGGACGGCCGCGAGGACGACGAGCGCGAGCCGGGCGTGGCGTTCACCGGTTACCACCGGCTCGAGAAGGACCTGTGGGTCGACGGCCTGCAGGCCGACTCGGGGCAGATCGCCGACCAGCTCGACGCGGACATCCTCGACCTGCAGAACCGCGTGAAGTCCGTCCAGTTCACCCCCGTCGAGCTCGCCAACGGCGCCAAGGAGCTGCTCGACGAGGTCGCCACCGGCAAGATCACCGGTGAGGAGGACCGCTACTCGCACACAGACCTCTGGGACTTCAAAGCCAACGTCGAGGGCAGCCAGGCCTCCGTCGCGGCGCTGCGCCCCGTGATCGACGAGAAGGACCCGAACCTGGGCCCGACGCTCGACCAGCGCTTTGCCGACGTGGAGAAGCTGCTCGAGGGCTACCGCACGCCGAACGGCGGCTTCGTGCTGTACACGCAGCTGACCCCGGAGGACACCAAGAAGATGGCCGACTCCGTCGACGCGCTCGCCGAGCCGGTCTCCCAGGTCGCAGGAGTCGTCACGTCGTGAGTGCGAGCCGGTCCCCGTCCTCGGCCCCGGAGAGCCCGCCCGTCGGGCCGCCGCCCACTGACCCGCCCAGCGGCGGGGACGGTGGGGGCGGCATGTCCCGGCGCAGGCTGTTCGGCTACGCGGGGGCCGGCGTCGCGCTGGCCGGCGCCGGCGCGGCGATCGGCTACGCCGCCGGGTCCTCCGGCGGCGGGCCGGACCGCCCGGGCGTCGTCCCGTTCCGGGACACGCACCAGGCCGGGATCGTCACGCCGGCGCAGGACCGGCTGCACTTCGTGGCGATGGACCTGACCACCACCGACCGCGCCGAGGTCCAGCGGCTGCTGCAGAAGTGGACCACCGCGGCCGAGCGGATGACGGCCGGGCAGGAGGTCACCGAGAACGGTGCAGTCGGGCTCAACAAGTACTCCCCGCCGACCGACACCGGCGAGGCACTCGGGCTGCCGGCCGCGTCGCTCACCCTGACCGTCGGCTTCGGCGCGTCGTTCTTCGAGAAGCTGGGCCTGCAGGACCGGATGCCGGCCGGGCTGGCCCCGCTGCCCTCGTTCACGGGGGACAACCTCGACCCGGCCCGGTCGGGCGGCGACATCTGCCTGCAGGCCTGCGCGGACGATCCGCAGGTCGCGGTGCACGCGATCCGCAACCTCGTGCGGATGGGCTTCGGCACCACGTCGGTCAGGTGGTCGCAGCTCGGGTTCGGCCGCACGTCGTCGACCTCGACGGCGCAGGACACCCCGCGCAACCTCTTCGGCTTCAAGGACGGCACCAACAACCTCAAGGCCGAGGAGCCCACCGAGCTCGACGCCAACGTCTGGGTGCAGCCGGGCGACGGGCCGGAGTGGATGACGGGCGGGTCCTACCTGGTCGCGCGCCGGATCCGGATGCACATCGAGATCTGGGACCGCACGTCGCTCGACGAGCAGGAGCAGATCGTCGGGCGGTCGAAGGGCGAGGGGAACCCGCTCAGCGGGCAGAAGGAGTTCGACCTCGCCGACTTCGCGGCCAAGGGCACCGACGGGCAGCCCGCGATCGCGACTGACGCGCACATCCGGCTCGCCTCGGCCGAGACGCAGAACGGCGCGAAGATGCTGCGCCGCGGCTACAACTTCGTCGACGGCTCGGACGGCTCCGGGCACCTCGACGCCGGCCTGTTCTTCCTCGCCTTCGTCCGCAACCCGCAGACCCAGTTCGTGCCGATCCAGCGGGCGTTGGCGAACAAGGACAAGATGATGGAGTACCTGGAGCACAACGGCTCCGCGGTCTTCGCCGTCCCGCCCGGGCTGCGGGACGGGGAGTGGTGGGGCCAGGGCCTCTTCGCCTAGCCAGCCTCGCAAGTCGCGCCACAGCCCCCCGCGAGTCGGGAGCTCTGACACCGCGAGTCGGGAGCTCTGACACCGCGAGTCGGGAGCTCTGACACCGCGAGTCGGGAGCTCTGGCACCGCGAGTCGGCAGTTTCAGGCGACCGAGTTGCACATCTCGGATGCCCGGCCCGGCGCTCAGCTCGCCGACGCGTACCGGTCGGCGGCGGCCCAGACGTCCCGCGCGTAGTCGACCGACCGGTTGTAGGCGAGCACGCCCTCCCACCAGCCGTCGCCGGCCGCGGTGTCCCGGTCGGCGGAGCAGAGGTACGCGGCTGCGGCCCGGGCCGCGGCGTCGACGTCCTGCGGGTTCCCCTCGCCGAAGCGGGCCCAGGTTCCCGGCAGGAACTGCATCGGTCCGACGGCCCGGTCGTGCTCCCTGTCGCCGTCGAGCCGCCCGCCGTCCGTGTCCGGGATCGCGCGGGTGCCGTTCAACCCGTCCAGCCGGATCCCGACGATCGGGGGCGTGGCGACGCCGTCGACGAGCCGCGCGCCGTGGATCCGACCGTGGTTCGACTCGACCCGCCCGATCCCGGCGAGGGTGTTCCAGGTCAGCCCGCAGCCGGGCGTCCGGTCCCGCTGGGTCTGTTCGGCCGCCGCGTACGCCTGGAGGGCCCGGGCCGGGATGCCCGTGGCCCGGGCGCGCTCGCTCGCCCACGCCGCAGGGTCCGCGTCCGAAGGCACGGGCGGCGCGGGTGTCACAGGGGTGCCGCGTGCGACGACGCCGGGCCGATCCTGCTCGCGGCCGGGCTGCCCGAGCGTCGCGACGCCGAGCACGAGCAGCCCCACGACAGCGAACACCCCGAGGAGGATCGCGAACGGACGCACGACTCCGACGCTACGGACGGGAACTGAGAGCGGTCTGAGCCCGACCTCCCGGGATGTGCGACTCGGACGCCCGAAACTCCCGACTCGCGGTGCCGGAACTCCCGACTCGCGGTGCTACAACTCCCGACTCGCGGTGCCAGAACTCCCGACTCGCGGTGCCAGAACTCGCGACTCGCGGGGGGGTCAGGCGGGCCAGGCGCGGCGCCAGGTCTCGGGGTCGAGGGAGTGGGGGTCGGCGCCCTGGGCGGCGGCGGAGCGCTCCGCGGCCCGGACCCGGTCGGCGAAGGCGCGGGCGGCGGAGCGCAGCTCGGCCTCCGGATCGGCACCACCCAGCTTGGCCTGCGCGACCTGCCGGAACAGCTCCTCCCCCACCCTGCCTCCGGCGGGCAGCAGGTCCTCGGGGAGCCCGGCGCGGGCGGTGCGGGAAACCAGCTTCGCGGCGAGCGCGACGGCCGGCTGCCCCAGCGGCACCCCGTCGACCGACGAGCTGCGCTGTTTCTCCGCGCGCTTGAGCTCCTCCCACCGTCCCTCCTGCGCGGTCGCTGTCTCGATCCGCTCGGACCCGGCGAAGACGTGCGGGTGCCGCCCGACGAGCTTGGCCACCAGCCCGTCGGCCACCGCGTCGATGTCGAAGGCGCCCTCGGCCGCCTCCTGCGCGACCCGGGCGTGGAACAGCACCTGGAGCAGCACGTCCCCCAGCTCCTCGCGCATGTCGGCGCGGTCGCCGTCCTCGATCGCCTGGTAGAGCTCGTAGCACTCCTCGACGAGGTACTGCAGCAGCGACTCGTGGGTCTGCTCGGCGTCCCACGGGCAACCGCCCGGCGAGCGCAGCCGGTCCATGACGGCCACGGCGTCGAGCAGCGCGGCACCCTCGGGCTCGGGCACGGCGACGGCGCCCGCGGTCGGCTCGCAGGTCAGCAGCACGGCGTCGTCGGGAAGCTGGCCGGCCACGGGCTCGGCCCCGGCCGCCTCCACGACGTCCGCGGGCACCGAGGGGTCCGCGTAGACGGCGGAGGCGGCGCGCAGGGCGGGCAGCGCGGCGGCCGGCAGGACGGCGCCGAGCCGCCGGGACAGGACGATCACCGTGGGAGCCACGTCCCCAGTCTCCCCCGGCGCCGGGCGCCGGGTCTCAGCCCCCGGCCGGGCCGATGATGGTGCCGGACTGCTGCCCCTCGGCCACGACCCTCATGCGCACCGGGTCCCACACCCCGAACCGTGGGTTGACCTGGACGTTCCCGGCGTCGGGCTGGGTCAGCCGCTCCCCGATCGACGCCAACGTGTCCTGGTCGATGGAGGTCGCGGCGGACGGGCCCTCCGCGGGCGCGTTCGTGACGCGGTCCGTCACGTGCAGCACCAGCCAGATCCCCTGGCCCGGGGAGGGCTGGAACGCCACGGTCTGCCCGGCGGGCGTGCCGAACAGGACGGTCGTGGCGGTGTCGGGGTCGGTCGCGGCGCGGTAGGTCTGGCCGGTCTGCGCGGTGCGCGGGTCGGCCAGCACCTCACGGGCCCGGTCCCCGCCGGCGGCGACGGCACGGGCCTTCTCCTCGGCGTCGGCCTGCGAGGTCGCCGCGACGAGGTCGGCGGTGACGGCGAGCCCGTCGACGTACTTCTCGGCCAGGGCGATCGCGAGCAGCCGGTCGCGGGCCCGCTCGCGCAGGGCGGCGCCCTCGAACAGGCTGCGGTCCAGCTGCAGGGCCGAGGGGTCGGCGAGCAGGGCGTCGACCCGGTCCTCGCCGACCGTGATGCCCTCGCGCGCCGCCGCCGCGGTGACCAGCTCGTGGCTGACCTGCGTGCTCACGACGTACCGGGCGACGTCCGCGTCGGCGATCTCGCCGGTGCTCTGCGCGGAGAGCTCGGCCTTGTGCGCCAGCGCGGTGTCGATCCGGCTCTGGACCTCCGCGAGGCCCACCGACCGGTCCGCCACGATCACCGCCGACCCGACCTGGCTGGGACCGCTGCCGCAGCCCGCGGCCACCGCCCCCACCGCGCACGCGGCGACGATCACTCGGCCGATCCGGCCCGGGCGTCCGATGCTCCGCACGGCCGTCACCTTCTCACGGCCGGACGTGCGACAGATCACCCCACCCGGATTCAGCCCACCCGGACGACGACGGTGTCGCACACCTTGTCGGCGAAGGTCTGGCGCCGCTCGTCCCACAGCGGCCAGAGGTAGCCCAGGTACAGCGGCGCCGCGTCGAGGACGTGCGCGAGCTGGTGGGCGAGCGTCGCCCAGAAGCCGAGCGTGCCGCCGTCGCGGGCCTGGACCAGTCTCGTGCCCATCAGCTGCTTGCCGAGGCTCTGCCCGGTGGTGCCCTGCCGGTAGCAGGTGTTCCACAGCGCGAAGGCGAAGGCGGCGAGGTAGAAGACGCCGGCGATCCCGAAGACCACCCCGAGATCGTTCGAGATGGCGAGGCCGAGCAGTCCCAGCGAGGCGATGACACCGGGGATCAGCCCGTCGACCAGCGCCGAGCCCACGCGGGAGCCCCAGGAGGCGTAGTCGGGCCGCGGCGGGACCGGCGGCGGGTAGGCGCCGTAGGGGGCCGGGTACTGCGGCGCGTACGGCCCGCCGTAGGGCGGCTGCGCATACTGCTGGGGCGCGTACTGCGGCGCGTACTGCGGCGGCTGCGGCTCCCACGGTGTGCGGGGCGGCTGCGGCGGGGTGACGGTCACGGGTCCTCCGGGCGGCTGGGTCGTCGGCGCGGGTGATCAGCGCGGCAGCCCGGACTCGACCGGCGGACCTCCGCCGTTAGCACCGCTCCGAGGACCGCGTGGGTGGGTGTCGGGCGATCGCCGGACCCCTACCCGCGCGAACCTGACATACCGTCGACCGTGCCCGGTGCCTGCGGTCCACCGCCCCGCAGGTGCCGGGCCCGCGTCGGTCCCTGCGATCCGCGGATCCGGCCCGTACGCTGCGGCGATGACGAACCGGCTGGCCAACGTCGTGGTCGACGGCACGGACCCGCGGCGGCTGGCCCGGTTCTGGGCCGAGCTGCTGGGCTGGCCGGTCGCTCACGAGTCGGACGACGAGGTGGACGTCCGGTCCCCGCACGCGCCCTGGACGTTCGACCTGGTCTTCGGGTCGGTGCCGGAGCCGCGGAGCGGGAAGAACCGCATTCACCTCGACCTCGCGAGCAGCTCGCCCGGCCACCAGCTCGAGCTCGTCGAACGGGCCGTCCGGCTCGGCGCCCGGCCCGCCGACGTCGGCCAGCACGCCGTTCCGTGGGTGGTGCTCGCCGACCCCGAGGGCAACGAGTTCTGCGTGCTGGAGCCCCGTGAGGAGTACGCCGGGGCGGGTGCGCTGGCCGCGGTCGTCGTCGACGTCCCGGACCCCTCGGCGGCCGCGGAGTTCTGGTCCGCGGTCGCGGGCCTGCCCGTGGGCCGGGACGACGGCACCGTGGCCGGTCTGCGCCCGCCGCCCGGCCTGCCGTGGCTCGAGTTCCTGCACTCGACCGCGCCGAAGACACGCAAGGACCGGCTGCACCTCGATGTCGACCCGGTCGGCGACCAGGCGGCCGCGGTGGCCGAGCTGGAGCGGCGCGGCGCGACCCGGGTGGACGTCGGGCAGGGCCCGGAGGTGTCCTGGGTGGTCCTGGCCGACCCGTGGGGCGGGGAGTTCTGCGTGCTCCGGCCCGGGGTGACGGGCTAGAGCCCCGCGAGGTCGATCAGGCCGTCCTGCAACGCACGGGCCACCAGCGCCGCCTTGGTCGTGGCCGGGCGGCCGGCGTCGGCGTACTTGATCCGCACCCGTCCGATGTAGGTGTCCACTGTCTTCACGGAGAGGTGGAACCGCTGCGCCACCAGCTGCTTCGAGTCGCTCTCGAACCAGGCCAGCAGGACCTCGCGCTCGCGCTCCGACAACACCGGGCGGTCCGGCCGGGGGTCGGCGGCCATCGCCCCGCCGAGCACCGGCGGCGTGTAGGGGCGGTCCTGGACCACCGCGCGCAGTGCCGGGATCAGGTGCTCCGGCCCCTCGGCCTTGGTCAGGTAGGTGGCCGCACCCAGCTCCAGGCAGCGCAGGGCGGTGTCGCTGTCGGCGTGCTGCGAGTAGACGACGACGCGGCGGCCGGCGTCGACGAGCCGGGCCAGGTCGCCGTAGGCCGGGGAGCCCGACCCCAGCTGCAGGTCGAGCACCACGGCGTCGGCGGCCGGCTCCTCGAGCGCCACCTCCACCCGCGCTCCCGAAGCCAGCACCCGGATCTCCGGCTCGGCGCGGGCGCACCAGGCGCGCACGCCGTCGACGATCGCCGGGTGATCGTCGACGATCACGATCGAGGGGCCCATCTCGCCTCCACCCATGTCGCACCGTCGGCCTCGACCGTGCTGGTACCCACATCCGCGACGTCCAGCCCCGGTACCCGCGCGGCGCCGTCCGTCACCACCCCGACCACCACCGCCCCGGCGACGCCGGCGAGCGTGACGCGGGCCGCCGCCCGGGCCGCGTGCAGGGCGGCCTCCGCCGTGGCGAGCAGCGCCCCGGCCGCGTCGGCCGGCAGGACGGGCCGCTGTCCCCGCTCGGAGTACCGCACCACCACGCCGCGCCGCTCCGCGATGTCGATCAGCACGGCGAGCTCGGCGGCCAGCGCGTCGGCGGCGTCGCCCTCCTCCGCGAACATCCGGCGCAGCCGTGCGGCCGCCCGGGCCGCGGCCTGCTGCACCTCGGGATCGGAGGGGGCGAGCGTGCCGTCGCCGATCCCCTGCAGCAGCGGCAGCGCCACCGCGCGGAGCTCGGCGTACCGGGCCTCCCGGTCGGTGTGCACCGTCCGGGCGACCTCCTCGGCCGTGCGCGCCCGCGCCTCCGACTCGGCGGCCTCCGCGGCCTGCCGGGCCACCGTACGCAGCGCCGACCCCGCGAGCGCGATGGCGAGCTGGAACGACGTGATGCCCACGGCCGTGACCCCGAAGGTCACCAGCGTGAGCTGGTCCGTCCGCCCCGTCGCGACCAGCAGCCCGAGCAGGAACAGCAGGTGCACCACGATCAACGCGACGAGCCCGCGCAGCCGGGCGCCCGCGAACAACAGCAGCCAGATCCACCCGACGACGCCGTACCCGACGTGCGCCGGCCCGACGACCTGCGCGGGGTCGAGGGCCAGGGCGATCAGGACCGCGAGCGCGAGGACGCCGAGCGCGACCGGCATCCGGGCCCGCCCCCAGAAGCGGTGCCGCGCCACCAGCACGGCGTCGACGGCCGCGACGGCGACGAGCAGCCCCCAACCGACGGGCGCGACCCACGGCGGGTGGAAGGCCGCCGCCCCGTCGAGCAGCTTCGGCAGGCTGAGCCCGAAGAGGATCACCAGCGTGATCACGGTCTGGGCGATCCGCAGGCCTCGCAGCAGACGGACCTCGAGATCGCTCGGCACCGCGTCGGCGGGCCCGCTCACCGCGGCCACTCCAGCCGCACCTCGGTGCCCTCCCCCGGCGCCGACCGGACGACGGCCCGGCCACCGGCCCCGGCCATCCGCTCGGTCACCGAGAGGGCCAGCCCGACCCGGCCAGCGGGAACCCGCGCCGGGTCGAAGCCTCGCCCGGCGTCGCGCACGGTCACCCGGACCCGGCCCACGTCGACCACCGCACCGACCTGGGCGGTCCCCGTCCGCGCGTGCCGGGCGACGTTCTCCAGCGCCTCGGCCAGCGCACCGCCCACGGCGCCGGCTGCCGCCTGGGGCAGCCAGAGATCGCCGTCGGCCCGGAGGTCGACCGGGATCCGAGCGCCCTCGACGGCGTGGCGGACCACCTCCTGCAGGCAGCCGGCGGGCGTGGTTGCGCCGTTCAGCGCGGCGACGTCCCGGGCCACCTGATCGCGCAGCCACGGCTCCCGGCCGTCGACGCCGCCGAGCCCGACCATGAGCAAGGTGCTCGCGGCGGTGTCGTGCACCGTCGCCCAGTGGGCACGCTGCTCGGCGCGCCGCGCCCGGGCCAGCTCGGCCTCCCGCTCGGCGGCGAACCGGCGCGCCATCCGCTCGTCGGCCACCTCGCCCCCGCGCTCCACCAGCCGTCGGACCAGCCGGGACAGCGCCACCTCGACGGCCGTCCAGATCCCGCCGACGGCGAGCGCCTGCCCGACCGTGACCTCCGGCGCGAGCGCGGCCCCGACCACGAAGGCCAGGCACACGGCGGCCGCGGCGAGCGCCCCGGGCAGCGGCCGCACGTGCCACTGCAGCGCGACGACGGCGACCGACGCCACCGGTGACACCCATCCCAGCATCCGCAGCAGCAGCGCCGGGTCCACGAGGAGCGGCTGGGCCAGGCACAGCGCGCACATCACCGCGATATCGACGATCCAGACCCAGGTCCGCGGCCGGGTCCGCATCAGGTACAGGTAGGCGACGCTCCACCCGAACAACGCGACCGCGACCGCGCCGCAGACCACCGGCCCGGCCGGGGGGTCGGCGAACGGCGCGGCCAGCGCCATCAGCATCCCGACCAGCGCCCGGGCGCCCGCCGCGTAGCGCAGGGCGAACCGGTCGATGAGGGTCGCTGTCGACATGTCGGGAGGCTGGTCGCAGGGCGCGACCACGCCGTTACATCCCGCTGCTCAGGGGCTGGACGACTGTCAAGCGTTCCCTCAGGCGTTCACCGTGACCGGGGCCGCCAGCTCCTTCACCAGCGCCGTCAGCCAGTCGAGCAGCTCGGTGTCGCGCAGCGCCGCCCCGCCGATCCGGTTGCCCGCGGCCGGCTTCGGCACGGTGACGAGCCGCGCCGCCGCCTTGTACTGCCCCTTGGGGTGCAGCCGCTTGAACCGCATCTGCCTCGACTCCGGCAGCTCGACCGGGCCGATCCGGATCTGCGTGCCTGCGACGGCCACCTCGGCGATGCCCAGCTCGCGGCACAGCTGCCGGAACCGGGCGACCGCGAGCAGGTTGAGCACCGGCTGCGGCGGCTCGCCGTAGCGGTCCTTCAGCTCGTCGACGATCGCCTCGAGGTCCGCCTCGTCCGCCGCCTCGGCGATCTTGCGGTAGGCCTCCAGGCGCAGCCGCTCGCCGTCGACGTAGTCGTGCGGGACGTGCGCGTCGACCGGCAGGTCCACCCGCACCTCGGCCAGCGGCTCCGGCTCCTCCTCGCCCGGCGCGCCGCCCGCCTGCTTGCGGAAGGCCGCGACGGCCTCGCCGACCAGCCGGATGTACAGGTCGAACCCGACGCCGGCGATGTGGCCGGACTGCTCCGCGCCCAGGATGTTGCCCGCGCCGCGGATCTCCAGGTCCTTCATCGCGACGGCGGCGCCCGAGCCCAGCTCGGAGTGCTGCGCGATCGTGGCGAGCCGGTCGTGCGCGGTCTCGGTGAGCGGGTGCTCCGGCGGGAACAGGAAGTACGCGTACCCGCGCTCGCGGCCACGCCCGACGCGGCCGCGCAGCTGGTGCAGCTGGGAGAGGCCCAGCGTGTCCGACCGCTCGACGACCAGCGTGTTGGCGTTGGAGATGTCCAGGCCGTTCTCGACGATCGTCGTGCAGACCAGGACGTCGAACTCCCGGTGCCAGAACGCGTTGACCGTCCGCTCCAGCACGTCCTCGTTCATCTGGCCGTGCGCGACGCCGATCCGCGCCTCCGGCACGAGCTCCTGGATCTTCTTGGCCGCCCGGTCGATCGAGGTGACCCGGTTGTGCACGTAGAACACCTGGCCGTCGCGCAGCAGCTCGCGCCGGATCGCGGCGGCGACCTGCTTGTCGTCGTAGGCACCGACATAGGTCAGCGTGGGGTGCCGGTCCTCGGGCGGGGTGGTGATCGTGGACATCTCGCGGATGCCCGCGAGGCTCATCTCCAGCGTCCGCGGGATCGGCGTGGCGGAGAGCGTGAGCACGTCGACGTGCGTGCGCAGCGCCGTGATGTGCTCCTTGTGCTCCACGCCGAAGCGCTGCTCCTCGTCGACGATCACCAGGCCGAGGTCCTTCCAGCGGATCCCGGTCTGCAGCAGCCGGTGCGTCCCGACGACGACGTCGACGGTCCCCGCGGCCAGCCCCTCGATCGTCTCCTTGGCGTCCCCCGGGTCGGTGAACCGGGACAGGCCCTTCACGGTGACCGGGAAGGCGCGCATCCGGTCGGCGAAGGTCTGCAGGTGCTGGGTCGCCAGCAGCGTGGTCGGCACCAGCACGGCGACCTGCTTGCCGTCCTGCACCGCCTTGAACGCCGCGCGGACGGCGATCTCGGTCTTGCCGAAGCCCACGTCGCCGGAGATCACCCGGTCCATCGGCACCGGGCGCTCCATGTCCCGCTTGACCTCGTCGATCGCGGCGAGCTGGTCCGGCGTCTCGGTGTACGGGAAGGCGTCCTCGAGCTCGCGCTGCCACGGCGTGTCCGACCCGAAGGCGTGCCCGGGCGACGACTGCCGCGCCGCGTAGAGCTGCACCAGGCCGGCGGCGATGTCCCGGACGGCCTTGCGCGCGCGGCCCTTGGTCTTGGCCCAGTCCGCGCCGCCGAGCTTGTTGAGCGAGGGCTGCTCGCCGCCGACGTACCGGCTGATCTCGTCGAGCGCGTCCGTCGGCACGAAGAGCCGGTCCGCGGGCTGGCCGCGCTTGCTGGAGGCGTACTCCAGCACCAGGTACTCGCGGGTCGCGCCCTGCACGGTGCGCTCGCGCATCTCCACGAACTTGCCGATGCCGTGCTGGTTGTGCACCACGTAGTCGCCCGGCTGCAGCGCGGCGAGATCCACGGCGTTGCGACGACGGGCGGGCATCTTCCGCGTGGTCGTGTCCAGACCGGCGCGCGTGCCCGTCAGGTCCGCCTCGGACAGCAGCACCAGGCCGATCTCCGGCGCGGTGAAGCCGTCGGCGATCCGCCCGCAGGTGACCGTGACCAGACCCTTCTCCGGGGCGTCGGTCAGCTCCTCGAGCAGCGTCGCGGGCACCTCGGCCTCGCCGAGCTGCTCCAGGCTGCGCTGCGCCGTGCCCTGACCCGCGACGACCAGGACAGCCGCCCCACCGGCGGCGGTGTGCGCGCGGAGGTCGACGAGCGCGCGGTCGGTGTCGCCCCGGTACGACTCGATCTCGTGCATGCCGGGGACCACGGCGTCGTCGGCCCCGGAGAGCAGCGGGGACAGGCTGACGACGGGCCGTCCGGTGGCGGTGGCGTGCCCGAGGACCTCGGTGAGGTCCCGGTAGGCCGAGGCACCGACGTCGATCGGGGCCGTGCCGCCGGTCCCCGCGGCGAGCCAGCTCGCCTCCAGGAACTCCTGCCCGGTCCGGACGAGGTCGTGGCTGCGCGTGCGGACGCGCTCGGGGTCGGCGACCAGCACGCGGGAGTGCGCGGGCAGCAGGTCGGTGAGCAGCTGCAGCTCCCCGGCCACGAGCGCCGGGATCAGCGACTCCATGCCCTCGGCCGGGATGCCCTCGGCGAGGTGCTCCAGGAGCTCACGCAGCTGCGGGTTGTTCTCGTGCTCGCGGGCCAGCGCGGCGGCGCGCTCGCGGACCGGGCCGGTGAGCAGCAGCTCGCGGCAGGCGGGCGCGACGACCTCGGTGACCTCCGGCTCCTCCATCGACCGCTGGTCGGCGGCGGAGAAGGCGCGCAGCTCGGAGACCTCGTCGCCCCAGAACTCGATGCGCACGGGGTGGTCGGCGGTCGGCACGAACAGGTCGAGGATGCCGCCGCGGACGGCGAACTCGCCGCGCGCGGTGACCATCTCGACGCGGGTGTAGGCCAGCTCGACCAGCCGCTCCAGCAGCTGCTCGAACTCGTACTCGGTGCCGACCCGCAGCGTGATCGGGTCGAGCGTGCCCAGCCCGGGCGCGATCGGCTGGATCAGGCTGCGCGCGGCCGCCGCGACGAGCCGCGGCGGGTCCTCCGAGCCGAGCGCGCGGAACAGGGTGAGCCGGCGGCCGACGGTGTCGGGGCGCGGCGAGAGCCGCTCGTGCGGCAGGGTCTCCCAGCTCGGCAGCACGGCCACCGCGGCCGGGTCGATCAGCTCGGCCGCGGCCGCGGCCAGCTCCTCGGCCTCGCGGTCGGTCGCGGTGACGGCCAGGACCGTGCCGTCCCCGGCCAGCCCGGCGGCCAGAAAGGGACGCAGCGCGGCCGGACCCTCGGCGCGGACCGCCGGCGTGTCGGCCGTGCGGGTGTCGACGGTGCGGGCGGCGTCGAGCGCCGCACCCAGGCCGGGGTCGGAGAGGGCGGCGGTGAGCAGACCGGACAGGCAGACGGCCACGGGACTCCTCGCGAGAGCATGCGGACAGACCCCTGCCCGGGTCGGGTGCCCGGACGGGGGTTGTTGATATCGACGATACGCCCGCCCCTTTTCTTCCCCTCCGGTCAGGGGCGGGGCGGCAGCGCGGGCTTGGCCCGGCTCGGACGGGTCGCCGGGTCCGGCGGGCCCACCGGCGGCCTCGACTCCAACGCCTCGAGGGCGATCCGGACCGCCGTCTCGAGCTGCGTGTCGCGGCCGGCCACCCAGTCCTGCGGCCGGACGACGACCTCGACGTCCGGGTCCACGCCGTGGTTCTCCACGGACCAGTGCAGGTCGTCGAACCAGAACGAGTACCGCGGCTGGGTCACGCGGGTGCCGTCGACCAGCGAGTACCGGCTGTCGATGCCGATCACGCCGCCCCAGGTCCGGACGCCGACGACCGGGCCCAGGCCCATCCGCTTGAACGCGGCCGTCACGATGTCGCCGTCCGAGCCGGCGTGCTCGTCGACCACCGCCACGATCGGCCCGCGCGGGGCTCCGTCGGGGTAGGTGGCGGGCGCGCCGTGCCGCACGACGTCCCACCCGATCACCTTGCGTGCCAGCTTCTCGATCACCAGCTGGGACGTGTGCCCGCCGGAGTTGCCGCGGACGTCGAGCACCAGCCCGTCCCGCCGGGCCTCCCGGGCGAAGTCGCGGTGGAGCTGCGCCCAGCCCGACGCGACCATGTCCGGAACGTGCAGGTAGCCGAGCCGGCCGTCGGACCGGTCCGCCACGAACGCCCGCCGGCCCGCGACCCAGTCGTGGTAGCGCAGCGTGGCCTCGGTGCCGAGCGGCCGCACGACGACCCTCCGCACCTCCCCGGCCGCTGTGCGGATCGTGAGCTCGGTCAGCGTGCCCGCGGTCCCGACGAGCAACGGGGCCGGGCCGAGCTCCGGGTCGACGGGCCGGCCGCCCACCTCGAGCAGCACGTCGCCGGCCTTGACGTCGACGCCCGGGTCGGACAGCGGGCTGCGCGCGCTCGGCGCCGAGGTCTCGGGCGGGAGCACGCGAGTGATCCGCCAGCCGCCGTCGCCGTCCGGCTCCAGGTCCGCGCCGAGCAGGCCGGGCCGGCCCGTCCAGTCCCCGCCCAGCCCGCGACCCACCACGTAGGCGTGCGACGAGCCCAGCTCGCCCTGGACCTCGTAGAGCAGGTCGACCAGGTCGTCCGCGCTGCCGACGGCCTCGACCAGCGGCCGGTACCGCTCCAGCTCGGCCGCCCAGTCGACGCCGGCCATGTCCTCGACCCAGAAGTGGTCCCGCATCAGCCGGCCCGCCTCGTCGAACATCTGGCGCCACTCGGCGGCCGGGTCGATCGTCACGGAGATCCGCCGGACGTCGATCTCGAACTCGTCCGCGTCGCCCTCCGACGGCACCGAGAAGCCCGACCGGTCCGGGCGCAGCACCCGCAGCGTCTGGCCGTCGCGCACGACGAGCCGGTTCCCGTCGCCGCTGACCGCGTAGCCGTCCGCGGGGTCGGCGATGGTGTCGACCTTGCGTTTCTTGAGGTCGTAGCGCTCCAGGACCGGGCGGGGGTCGTCGCCGCCGTGCCGGCCCTCGCCCAGCACGCCGGTGACCGGCACCCACAGCCACAGCAGGCAGTCCTTGGCGGCGCCGAGCGCGCGGTAGCGGCCCTCGGGGACCGGGATCGGGACGACGCGGGCGGTCAGGCCCTCGACGTCGATCACCGTCTCCGGCGGGCCGTCCTTCTTCTCGTCCTTCGCCCCGTCCCCGGCCTCGCCACCGGCAGCCTTCTCGGCGGCCTTCTCCGCGGCCTTCTCCGCGGCCGCGGCCTCGTCGCTGCTCTCCGGGGCCGGGAGGTCCTCGGGCTCCTCGTCGGCGGCGGAGACGGGACGCCCGTCCGGCCCGGCGCCGAAGGGCGACGGCGTCCGCGCGGCGAGCGGCACCAGGAACGGGCGCCACGAGGCCGGGAAGGTCAGGTCGAAGGAGTGCTCGTCGTAGATCGGGTCGAAGCTGCGGCGCGAGAGGAAGACCAGGTACTTCCCGTCGTCCGTGAAGACCGGGTCGGTGTCGACGAACCGCGGCTCGGTGACCGCGACGAGCGTGTCCGGGTGATCGTCGTGGGCGAGCCGCACCAGCATGATCCGGCTGAGCTCGGGCTCCACCGGGTCCTCGTAGGCCAGCCAGCGGCTGTCCGGGGAGAAGGCCAGCCCGGCGATCTCCCCCGCCGCGCCGCGGGCCGGCTCGCGCAGGGCACCGGTGGCGGTGTCGAGCAGGAGGAGCCGGCCGTCGTGCGTGGCCAGCGCGGCGAGCGACCCGTCCGGCGAGGGCTCCAGCTCCAGCACCCGCCCGAGCTCGCCGGAGCCGTACCGGACCGGTTCGGGTGCGCCGTCGGCGTGCGGGTCGAGCGGGGAGATCGCGACGGCGTCCTCGCCCGTGGCGTCGTCGACCCAGATCGCGCGGTCGTCGCCGAGGGGCTGGGCCATCCGCGCCCGGACGCCCTGCTCGGCGAGCAGCGTGCGCGCCGGGCCGTCGCGGTGGGTGAGGCGGTGCACGGTGCCGCGCACCCCGACGATGCTCGCGCGCCCGGTCCGGTCCGGGTAGGCGCCGTTGACCCAGCGGGCCGTGGTGATCCGGTGCGGCTCGCGGTCGGTCCGGGGCCCGCCGAGGCGGACGTCGAGGCGCCGCGGACCGGTGTCGCCGGTGTCGAGGGACTCGAGGAGGTACAGCTCGCCCGCGGACTCGTAGACCACGCGGGTCCCGTCCGTGGAGGCGTGCCGGGCGTAGAAGGCGGGCGCGCCCTCGCCGCCGTGGTCGGTGTGCCGGCACAGGTCGGAGAGCGTGGCACGGTCGACCGAGTAGAGGTTGCCCCAGCCCTCGTGGTCGGAGAGGAAGGCGATCCGGTCGCCGACCAGCATCGGCGCGTCGAGCTGCCCCGCGAGCTCGGCGAGGATCCGCCGGAACTCGCCGTCGCCCTCGGGGTCCCACCACAACGTGCCCGCGGTGCCGCCGCGGTAGCGCTTCCACCAGGCCATGTCGCGGGCCATGGTGCGGCCGACGAGCACGCCGGGATCGCCCTGCGCGACCGCCGACACCGGCCCGTAGTCCAGCCGCCGCGGCCGCCCGCCCTCGGCCGGGACGGCGTACGCCCAGGTGTTCGCCCCGGTGTGCTCCCCGATCGCGGAGACCGCCAGCACCTGCCCGTCGGCGGTCCAGCCCGCCAGCCGGGTCCGCATGTCGCCCCAGAACGTGATCCGGCGGGCCGCGCCGCCCTCCGCGTCGGCGACCCGGACCTCGGGCGCCCCGTCCTTCCACGACGTCCAGGCGACCAACGTGCCGTCCGGCGAGAACCGCGGCCGCGCGGCCGGGACGTCGTCGGCGGTCAGGCGGAGGGCGCGGCCCCCGGCGAGCGGGGCGGTCCAGACGTCGTCCTCGGCGACGAACACGACCGTGTCGCCGGCGAGGTGGGGGAAGCGGAGGTAACTGCGGGACACGGCGCCACCGTATCCGCCGGGTCCGACAGGACCGTGGGACGTGGCGCCGGGCCACCGGTGTCAGCGCGCGTAGCGCTCCTGCGCCCTCGCCCGGGCCTTGGCCGCCTCCACCTCACGGTCCTTGGGCGGGGCGGTGGTCACGAGGTCGTCGAGCAGGTGCTGGGTGACGTGCGCGATCTCCGCCACCGCCCGGTCGAACGCCTCCTGGTTCGCCTGCGACGGCTTCGCCGACCCGCTGATCTTGCGGACGTACTGCAACGCCGCCGCCTCCACCTCCGCAGTGGTGGCGGGCGGCTCGAAGTTGTGCAGGGTGCGGATGTTGCGGCACATGCGCGCTCTCCCGGGCTCGACGTCGGCACCCGCCGTTGTAGCAGCTCAGGACGCGCGGATCACGTGCATACCAGCGTCGAGCGAGCCCTCGGCCTGGCGCGCCTTCAGCACCGCGAGCCGGGTGAACCGGTTCTCGAACGCGTCGCGGGTGAGCCCGCGCGCCCGGTACTCGGTCGCCAGCTGCTGCGCCCCCGCGGGGATCGTCCAGCTCGCCTCGAAGCCCAGCTCCTTGCGCGCCCGCGAGAAGTCGACCCGGTAGGAGCGCGGGTCGTTGCCCGCCTCGCCGGTGATGGCCAGCTCCGCCCCGGGCACCGCCTCGACCACGGCCTGGGCGATCTCGGCGACCGTCCGGTTGTTCTGCTCGGTGCCCACGTTGTAGGCCCGCCCGCGGACGACGTCGGCGGGCGCGGCCAGCGCCGCCACGACGGCCCCTGCGATGTCCTCGGCGTGGGCGAGCGGACGCCACGGGGTGCCGTCGGAGAGAACCTTGACCACGCCCGAGAGCACGGCGTGCCCGGTGAGGTTGTTGAGCACGATGTCGGCCCGCAGCCGCGGCGAGAACCCGAAGGCGGTCGCGTTGCGCATCGACACGGGGACGAAGTCGGCGTCGGCCAGCTCGGCGAGGTCGTCCTCCACCCGGACCTTGGACTCGGCGTAGGGCGTGACCGGCTTGAGCGGCGCGTCCTCGTCGACCAGGTCGTCACCGGACTGGGCGCCGTAGACGGAGCAGGTCGAGGCGTAGACGAACCGCCCGACCCCCGCGTCCTTGGCGAGTCGCGCGAGGCGCGTCGAGGCGTGGTGGTTGATGTCGTAGGTGATCTCCGGCGCGAGCGAGCCGAGCGGGTCGTTGGACAACGCCGCCATGTGCACCACGGCGTCGAACCCGACGAGCTGATCGACCGTGACGTCGCGGAGGTCGACGGCCAGCCCGGGGACGTCCGGGGTGTCGAGCGAGCCGAGGACGCAGGCGGCGAACAGCCCGCTGTCGAGACCCGTGACGTCGTGACCGGCGCCGGCCAGGATCGGGGCCATCACGGTGCCCAGGTAGCCCTGGTGGCCGGTCAGCAGTACGCGCACTGGTGTTCTCCTCGTCGCCGTTCCGCGGTGCACCGGGTGACTCGTCCGCGGCGCGCGGAGCATTAGTCGACCGGGTCGATCCCCGTGAGCGGCGCGACTCCCAGGACCAGCTTCTGGGCGTGGAAGGCCTCCGCGTACCGCGCGTGGCACTGCACGCCGCGCACCCGGGCGAGGCCGGCGAAGGTCTCGGCGTCGAACCAGGTCCGGTCCCGCTGGCTGCCGTAGTGCTCCAGGAGCTTGGTGATCTTCTCCCGCAGCACGGGCTCGGCGAGCGGCAGGTAGACCGACGGCTGCGCGAGGTCGCTCTCCCACTTGAGGATCTCGTAGCCGAGGGCGAGGTGGTCCCGGAAGACCGTGGGGATGATCTTCGACAGGGTCCGGTGGTCCTGGTGCGCGTCGTGGGCCGTCGGCCCGAGGATCAGGTCCGGCTCCCCCATCGCCCGGATCTCCTCGACCGCCTGCTTCGCGCGCTCCCACCGGACGGGGACGCGGCCGTCGGGCAGGTCGTGCACGATGACCTCGAGCTTCGCCCCGGGACAGAACGCGGCGAGCGCCTCCCGTTCCTCCTCCTCGCGGAGGGAGGCCCCGCCGGTCAGCACCATGGCGACGACGGAGACACCCGGGTGGGCGCGGCAGAGCTCGAGCAGTGCTCCGCCCGCCCCGATCGCGATGTCGTCGCAGTGGGCTCCGAGCAGGACCAGCCGGTCCAGGCGCTCGGGCAACAGGCTCAGCATCGTCGGGTTCAGCGCTCCTCGCGGACGGGACGGCACCGGACGGGCGCCGTGGTGCGGTCGGTGACGCCCACCAGCATCCCCCGCCGCACCCCGCGCCGACAGGGCCGAACGATCACTCTCGGTGGTCTCAGACGACCTCGAGGGACGGGATCGGGAAGACCAGCCGTCCGCCCCACTCCCGGACGGGCGCGAGCTGCTCGACGAGCTCGTCCCGCAGGTTCCAGGGCAGCACGAGGACGTAGTCCGGCCGGTCGGCCTCGATCCGCTCGGGCGGCAGGACGGGGATCCGCGTTCCCGGGGTGAACCGGCCGTGCTTGTACGGGTTGCGGTCGACGGTGTACGGGAGCAGGTCGGGCCGGATGCCGCAGTAGTTGAGCAGGGTGTTGCCCTTCCCGGGCGCGCCGTACCCGACCACCGACCTGCCCGCCCGCCGGGCCTCGATCAGGAAGGCCACCAGGTCGTCACGCACGCGCGAGACGGCCTCCGCGAAGCCGTCGTGGCCGTCGACCGTGTGCAGCCCCGCCTTCTCCTCCGCGGCGAGCACCTCGCGGACGCGCTCCGACGGCTCGCCCGCGACGGCGGCCGGCCGGGCCCAGACGCGGATCGACCCGCCATGGGTGTCCAGGAGCTCGACGTCGACGACCGTCAGACCGCCCGACGCGAGGGCCCGCTGCGCCGTGAGCAGCGTGTAGTACTGGAAGTGCTCGTGGTAGACGGTGTCGAACTGGGTCCGCTCGACGAGCGTGAGCAGGTGCTGGACCTCGATCGACACCCAGCCGTCGTCGGCGACGAGGGCACGCAGGCCCTCGGTGAACCCGACGACGTCGGGGATGTGGGCGTAGACGTTGTTGAGCGCGACGAGATCCGCCGGCCCGTGCTCCGCGCGGACCTGCACCCCGGTCTCCGGGGTGAGGAACGCGGTCAGGGTGGGCACGCCCCGCTCCCGCGCGGCCTCACCCACGTTGCGCGACGGCTCGATCCCCAGGCAGCGGACACCGCGCTCGACGACGTGCTGCAGCAGGTAGCCGTCGTTGCTGGCCACCTCGACGACGAACGAGTCCGGCCCGAGTCCGAGCCGCTCGCTCGACGCGTCGACGAACCGCTTCGCGTGCTCCACCCAGGAGGTCGAGTACGACGAGAAGTAGGCGTACTCGGTGAAGGTCTCCTCCGGGGTGATCAACGGAGGCAGCTGGGCGAGCAGGCACTCCTCGCAGACCCGGACGTGCAGCGGGTAGGTCGGCTCCGGCCGCTCGAGCGCGTCGGCGGTGAGGAACAGCTCGCACGGGGGCGTCGCCCCGAGGTCCAGGAAGCTGCGCAGGTTGCGGGACCCGCACAGCCGGCAACGGAGATCGGTCACGGTTCTGATGCCCCCACGACGACGGCCTGCACGACACGTCCGGGTTCGCCCGCCCCCGTACCACCGTTACCCGGCGGTGCCGCCGTTCGGCCGATCCTCGACGGGGCGGCCGGGCCGGACGCGCCGCCGCAGCCGCTCCAACGGCCCGTGACAGGATGGAGGCCTGTCCGCCGTGGTGTAACGGCAGCACCTCGGATTTTGGTTCCGATGGTCCAGGTTCGAATCCTGGCGGCGGAGCAGGTCCCGCCGAGCGCACCGGCCGACCCGCACACGCGGAAGGGCGGCCCGCCGGATCGCGGCGGGCCGCCCTTCACGTCGGTCGCGGCCCCGGAGCTCCGGACGGAGCTCAGAGGACGCAGGCGGGCTTCGGCGGGGGTGGCGGCTGGGGCCGTCCGTTTCCCGTGCACCCCGGGCTCGTGGTCGTGCGCATGCCTCGTCCCTCCCGCCCGACGGGCGCGCTCAGTCCAGCGCGGCGTCGAGCGTGATCGTGGTGCCCGTCAGCGCCTTGCTGACCGGGCAGCCGTCCTTGGCGGCCCGGGCGGCCTTCTCGAAGGCGGCGGCGTCCATGCCCGGGACCTCGCCCCGGACGGTGAGCACGATGCCCGTGATCCGGAACCCGCCGCCCTGGTCCGGTCCGAGCGAGACGTCGGCCTTCACGTCGAGCGACTCGGGCGTGGCGCCCTCCTGCCCGATCAACGCGGAGAGCTGCATCGCGTAGCAGGCGGAGTGGGCCGCGGCGATGAGCTCCTCGGGGCTGGTGGTGCCGCCGGCGTCGTCGGCCGCGCGCTTGGGGAAGCTCACGTCGTAGGTGCCGACCTTGCTGCTGGTCAGCTCGACCTGGCCGGATCCCTGCTCCAGGGTCCCGCTCCAGGCCGTCCGTGCGGTGCGAGTGGGCATTCGGATCTCCCGTCGACGATCGTCCGTACGGAGGAACCCACCGCGCGCTCCCGGGTACACGGAACCCGACCCCGGGGTCGCCGACCGGTCGGATCGGGACGACGAGCGGACGATCACCGCACCTGGACGGTGTCGCCGACCTGGAGGAAGTCGTAGAAGGCGCGGGCGTCCTCGCGGGCGAGCCGGACGCAGCCCGCGGACGGCGTCTGCAGGTTGCCCTCGTGGAACGCGATCCCGCCCTCGGCGAAGAACACCGCGAACGGCATCGGCGCGTCGTTGAACTCCTTGCTGCGGTGCTTGTCGTTCTTCCACTCGACCTCGAAGTCGCCCCGCGGCGTCTCGTGGCCGGGCCCGCCGGGGCTCGTGGCGACGGGACCGCGGACCACGCGCCCGTCGTCGATCAGCCAGGCCTTCTTGCCGGCGAGGTCCACGCACGCACGCGCCTCGGCGGTGCACGGCGTCCCCTCGACGGGACCGGGTCCCGCAACGGCCTGCCCCTGACCGGCGGCGAGCGTCCCCACCCCGACCAGACCGGCCGCGACCGCACCGCGCAGCCGCGGCGAACGAGCCCTGCTGTGCCTTCCCATGTGTCCGCTCGGCACCTTTCATCCCGTTCGACCCGGCCAGCAGCACAACGACCGTGACCTGCCGAGGTAACGAGCCGAATATTCGGCCCGACAGGCCCGCGTAGGATTCGCCCCGCATCGGGGACCCGACCATCTCGAGGAGCGCCCATGCCCGACCGCCCTTCCGTCCGTCCCACCGCCGCCGTCGTGCTGGCCGCGGGTGAGGGGACCCGGATGCGGTCCGCGACCCCCAAGGTGCTGCACGAGATCGGCGGCCGGAGCCTGCTGGGGCACGCGGTGCACGCGGTCGCCGAGCTGGAGCCCGAGCACCTCGCGGTGGTCGTCGGGCACGCCCGCGAGCAGGTCGGCGCCGCGCTCGAGCGCATCGGGGACGAGGTGGCGCGCCGGGTCCTCCCGGCCGTCCAGGAGCAGCAGAACGGCACCGGCGACGCCGTGCGCTGCGGCCTCGCCGCCCTCCCCGGCGAGCTGTCCGGCACCGTCCTCGTGACCTACGGGGACGTCCCGCTGCTCGACGCCGTCACGTTCGCCGAGGTCCTGCGCGTGCACGAGACCGCCGGCGCCGCCGTCACGCTGCTCACCACCGATCTCGACGACCCCACCGGCTACGGCCGGATCGTCCGCGACGCCACCGGGTCGGTGCTGCGGATCGTCGAGCAGAAGGACGCCACGGACGAGCAGCGGGCGCTCACGGAGATCAACTCCGGCGTCTACGCCTTCGACGCCGCGTTCCTCACCGCGGGGCTCGGCCGGCTCGACACCGCCAACGCCCAGGGCGAGCTCTACCTCACCGACCTGGTCGCGCTCGCGGTCGCGGACGGCCTGCGCGTCGAGGCGGTGCGGGTGGACGACCCGTGGCTGGTCTCGGGCGTCAACGACCGCGTGCAGCTCGCCGCGGTCCGCGCCGAGCTGAACCGGCGGGTGCTGGAGCGGTGGATGCTCGCCGGCGTCACCGTCGTCGACCCGGCCACGACGTGGGTCGACGTCCAGGTCCGGCTGGGGCGGGACGTCGTCGTCGAGCCGGGGACGCAGCTGCGCGGGCACACCACCGTGGGCGACGCGGCGGTCGTCGGGCCGGACACCACGCTCACGGACGTCGAGATCGGCGAGGGCGCCTCGGTGGTCCGGACGCACGGCTCGTCGTCCTGGATCGGCCCCGGCGCCTCGGTCGGCCCCTTCGCCTACCTGCGCCCGGGCGTCCGGCTGGGCGCGGACGGCAAGATCGGCACCTTCGTCGAGGTGAAGAACGCGGAGATCGGCCGCGGCTCCAAGGTGCCGCACCTCACCTACGTGGGCGACGCCACGATCGGCGAGCAGAGCAACATCGGCGCCTCCTCGGTCTTCGTCAACTACGACGGTGTGACCAAGCACCGGACGACCATCGGCTCGCACGTCCGGACCGGATCGGACACGATGTTCATCGCCCCGGTGAGCATCGGCGACGGCGCCTACACGGGCGCCGGCACGGTCGTCCGCGAGGACGTTCCACCGGGGGCGCTGGCGGTGTCGTCCGGGCCACAGCGCACCATCGACGGATGGGTCGTACGGAAGCGACCCGGCACGCCGGCGGCCGAGGCCGCCGAGCGAGCCAGCGACACGGCCGCCCGGGACGCGGCCGAGAGCGGCCGAGGAGGCACAGCGCAGTGAGTGCGATGTCGGGTCAGCCCAAGAAGAACCTGATGTTCTTCTCCGGGAGGGCGCACCCGGAGCTGGCCGAGCAGGTCGCCAAGGAGCTCGACGTCACCGTCACGCCGCAGTCGGCGTACTCCTTCGCGAACGGCGAGATCTTCGTCCGGTTCGAGGAGTCGGTCCGCGGGTGCGACGCGTTCGTCCTGCAGGCGCACAGCGCGCCGATCAACGACGCGATCATGGAGCAGCTGATCATGGTCGACGCGCTCAAGCGCGCCTCGGCCAAGCGGATCACCGTGGTCATGCCGTTCTGGGGCTATGCACGCCAGGACAAGAAGCACCGCGGCCGGGAGCCGATCTCGGCCCGGCTCATCGCGGACATGTTCAAGACGGCCGGTGCGGACCGGATCATGACGGTCGACCTGCACACGGCCCAGATCCAGGGCTTCTTCGACGGCCCGGTCGACCACCTCTTCGCGCTGCCGGTGCTCGCCGAGCACATCAAGCAGCGGTACTCCGACGCGGACCTCGCCGTGGTCTCCCCGGACTCGGGCCGCGTGCGGCTGGCCGAGCGCTGGGCGGAGACCCTGGGCGGGACGCCGCTGGCCTTCATCCACAAGACCCGCGACCCGCTCAAGCCCAACGAGGCCAAGGCGAACCGGGTGGTCGGTGAGATCGAGGGCCGCACCTGCGTGGTCATCGACGACATGATCGACACCGGTGGCACGGTGGCGAAGACCGTCGAGGTGCTGCTGAAGGAGGGCGCCAAGGACGTGATCATCGCGGCCACCCATGGCGTGCTCTCCGGCCCGGCCGTCGAGCGGCTCTCCTCCTGCGGCGCCCGCGAGGTGATCTTCACCGACACGCTGCCGATCCCGGACGAGAAGCGGTTCCCGACCATGACCGTGCTCCCGATCGCCCCGCTGCTGGCCGAGGCGATCCACCAGGTCTTCGACGACGGCTCGGTCACCAGCCTGTTCGACGGCAACGCATAGCCCCTGTGAGTGGCGATAGTCGCTCTGGCGACTATCGCCACTCACGAGGTCAGGAGACCTTGGTCCAGCTGCAGCCGCCGGACAACTCCAGGTACTGCCCCTTCGCCACCGACGCGTACATCTGACCACTGCTCGCGTTTCCGTCGACGAACGAGCTGATGCTGTCCGCCGCGTTCGTGTACGTCTGCCAGATGCACGAGCCGTACGTCCCGCCGCCCGACGTCTTGTAGCGGCCGGCCTCGATGTCCGCGCCTGCCTGATAGACCCCGTCGGTGAGATCGCCCGCCGACGACCCGCCGGACGAGCCCGACCCCGCGCTCGGCACCGGCACCTCCTTGGTCACCGTCACCGGCGCCGGGGCGGCGGCCGTGACCGTGACCGTCTCGGGCGCGGCGGCGGGCGCGGTGACCGTGACGGTCTGCGGCGCCGGAGCCGGGGCGGCGGCTGTCGCAGTCGCGGCGTTGCCGAGTGCGGCGCCGCCGATGCCGACACCTATCAGCAGCCCCACCGCCAGCCCCGCCGTGGCCCACGGCCAACGCCGCGTGCCACGGCGCCCGACGCCCGCGCGGTGTCCCGCAGCCTGCTCGCGGGTCCGCAGGGCGGACGGCCACGGGGCCGCCGGCGGCACCACCGGAATGACGTCGGTGATCGGGTCGGCGGTGGGGTCGGTCTGCGGGCGGGCCTGCGGCGTGACGATCATGGCGTTCCCCCGAATGCGCGGAGCGGGTACGGACGTCCGGCTCATCGCCGCAGGCAGGACGGGTCTTAGCCACGCCTTCCGGGATTCATCGATTCTGGGTAGCGCGGCCGGCGTGTCGCGCTTGGCGGACCCTGCGACGGGGCGCCGTGGAGGCGGGCGTACTCTTGTCGGCGGTTCCGCGGCGAGGGCGGGTTGTTCGACGAGCCCGCCGTCATCGACGTGTGGTCGGCTACTCCGCCGCCTCCTCGCCGCGCGCACGCGACATCAGCAGTTCGAGGAGAGAGACCCACCGTGGCCCAGTCCAAGATCGCCGCCGAGACCCGGACCGAGTTCGGCAAGGGCGCCGCGCGGCGCACCCGCAAGGCGGGCAAGATCCCCGCCGTCCTGTACGGGCACGGCACCGACCCGCAGCACCTGACGCTGCCGTCGCTCGAGTTCGCCGCCGTCGTCCGCGAGCAGGGCCGCAACGCCGTGCTCGAGCTGGACATCGCCGGGGGCAGCAGCCAGCTGGCGCTGACCAAGACCGTCACCTTCCACCCGATCCGCCCCTACATCGAGCACGTCGACCTGCTCGTCGTGCAGAAGGGCGAGAAGGTCGTCGTCGAGATCCCGGTGATCATCACCGGCGAGGCCGTGCCGGGCTCCCTGGTCACCCAGGACCTGAACACGATCGAGGTCGAGGCCGACGCCCTGGACATCCCCGAGAACGTCGAGATCTCGGTCGAGGGCGCCGAGGTCGGCACCCAGTTCCTGGCGGGCCAGGTCGCGCTGCCGACGGGTTCCGAGCTGCGCACCGACCCCGAGTACCTGGTCGTCAACGTGGTCGCCGCGCCGACCGCCGAGGACCTCGAGGCCACCGAAGACACCGAGGGCGCCGGCGTGGTCGAGGACGCCCCGGAGACCCCGGCCGACGAGTCCGAGGCCCCGGCCGAGGGCGAGTCCGCCGAGGGCGACGCCTCCGCCGAGAGCTGATCCGTGGCGCCGGCACCGTCCGCCGGCACGGCATTGGTGGTCGGGCTCGGGAACCCCGGGCCCGGCTACGCCGACACCCGGCACAACGTCGGGTTCGGCGTGGCCGAGTTGCTGGCCGAGCGCGCCGGCGCGCGGTTCTCGCTGCACAAGCGGTCCAACGCCGAGGTCGCCGAGGGCAGGCTCGCGGGCCGCAAGGTCGTGCTGGCCAAGCCGCGGACGTACATGAACGAGTCCGGCGGCCCGGTCGCCGGGCTGGTCCGGTACTTCTCGGTGCCGCCCGAGGAGCTCGTCGTGGTGCACGACGACCTGGACCTCGGGTTCGGAGTGATCCGGCTGAAGCGGGGCGGCGGCGAGGGCGGGCACAACGGCCTGCGCTCGATCAGCCGCTCGATCGGCACCAAGGACTACCTGCGGGTGCGCTTCGGCATCGGCCGCCCGCCCGGCCGACAGGATCCGGCGGACTTCGTGCTCAAGCGGTTCTCCGCGACCGAGCGCAAGGAGCTGGACCTCGCGGTCGACCTGGCCGCCGACGCGGCCGAGGCGCTGCTGGAGCAGGGCCTCGAACCCGCGCAGAACCGTTTCCACGCCCTCTCCGGCTGACCGACCACGGGCCCTCCCGCACCAGCGCGGGAGGGCCCGTCAGCGTCAGGAGCGGGAGGTGAGCAGGTCGGCGGTGGCGGCCCGGCGCAGCTTGCCCGAGGGCGTCTTGGGCAGGCTGCCGGGCGGGAGCACCTCCACCCGCGCCGGCCGCACCCCGACCGCGGACACCACCCGCGAGGTGACGTCCTTGCGGATCAGCGCGGCCTCGGCCTCGTCGTCGGCCTTGCGGGCCTCGACGGCCACGGCGAAGGACTCGCGCCGCTGCCCCTCCCCCGCGAACAGCCGGACGGCCACGGCGTTGCCCGCCCGCACGCCGTCGGCCTCCGCGGCGGCGCGCTCGATGTCGGTCGGGTAGATGTTGCGCCCGCCCATGATGATCACGTCCTTGCGCCGCCCGCACACGACGACCTGGCCGTCCTCGACGACGTAGCCCTCGTCGCCGGTGTCGAACCAGCCCTCCGCATCCTGCGTCGCGACGGGGCCGTTGACCGTCAGGTAACCCGGCGTCACGGACTCGCCGCGCAGCTGGATCACCCCGACCCCGCGGGTGCCGAGCACCTCCCCGGACTCGCCGACGACGCGGGCCTCGATCCCCGGCAGCGGCGGCCCGAGCAGCGGGAACGCGCGGGTCGGTCCCTCGCCGGCGGGCTCGGCCCGGCGGGCGGACTCGAGGGCGTCGGCGTCGATCTCGTCGACGGCCAGCCCCGTCTCGACGGGCGCGAACGCCACCCCGAGCGCCGTCTCCGCCATCCCGTAGGCGCACAGCACCGACTCGGGCCGCAGCCCGAAGCGCGCCCCGGCGTCGACGAAGGCCCCCACGGCGAGGGGGTCGACTGGCTCGGCGCCGTTGAGCGCGATGCGCAACGACGACAGGTCCAGCTCCTGGTCGGCCCGGGCGAGCTGGCGGGCGAGCACGGCGTAGGCGAAGTTCGGCGCGGCCGTGACGGTGCCGCGGTACTTCGAGATCAGCTCGGCCCACAGCAGCGGCCGGGACAGGAAGTCCACCGGTGTGACCGTGACCAGCTCGAGGGCGGTGACCATCGGGATCGTCAGGAACCCGACCATGCCCATGTCGTGGAAGAGCGGCAGCCAGGAGATCATCACGTCCCGCTCGACGTCGAGGCGGGCCGCCTCGCGCATCGCCGTGATGTTGGCGTGCAGGTTGCGGTGCGTGATCCGCACGGCCTTCGGCTCCGCGGTGGACCCGCTGGTGAGCTGCAGCAGCGCCGTGTCGTCCTCGGCCGCGGCCTCGGCGTCGGGCGTGACCGTGGTCGGGTCGCCGTGCAGTGCCTCGACCAGCCGGAACGGGATGCCGCGCTCGGTGAGCACGGGGGCGAGCCCGTCGAAGGGCGGACCGAGCAGGACCATGCTCGCGTCGATCATCCGCAGCACGGCGACGGTGTCCTCGGCCCAGTGCATGAGGTCGGTGCGCGCGGTCGGCTGGTGCAGCATCGTGACGCTGCCGCCGGTGAGCCACACCGCCTGCGCGAGCGGGGCGATCGACGCCGGGTCGGCCGCCAGCACGCCGACGGCGCCGCCGCGGGTCAGGGCGGGGGTGTTCCCTTCGGGCCGGCGCAGGGCGTCGGCGATCCCCAGGGCGGTCCCGTGCACCTCGCTCCACGGTCGACGGACGGGGGCGGCGGGCTCGCCGGTCGTCATGCCGCGGGAGGTGTCGGCGGCGGACTCCAGCAACGTCGCGAGGAACCGGGACATGGTGCGCAGCCTAAGGCCCGGACCGGCGGACCCGCGTAGGGTCGGGCCCGTGGCTCACACCCGTGACTCGATCGCCGCGGCCGTCGAGGCCGTGATCCCCGGCGCCCGCTCCGACCTCGAGCGGCTGGTGCGCATCCCCAGCATCTGGGCCGACCCGGCGCACGCGGCCGACACCGAGGCGAGCGCCGCGGCCGTCGCGGAGCTCGCGGGCGCCCTGAACCCCGCGAACCTCCAGATCCTGCGCGCCGAGGGTGGCGCGCCCGCCGTCGTGGCGCAGTGGCCGGCGCCCGAGGGGCAGCCGACCGTGCTGCTCTACGCCCACCACGACGTCCAGCCCACGGGCGGCGACGAGCACTGGACCAGCCCGCCCTTCGAGCCCACCGAGCGGGACGGACGGCTCTACGGCCGCGGCGCCGCGGACGACAAGGCCGGCGTGATGACCCACCTCGCGGTGCTGCGCGCGTACGAGGGGAAGCCGCCCGTCGGCGTCACGCTGTTCATCGAGGGCGAGGAGGAGTCCGGCTCCCCCACGCTGCCGCAGCTGCTGCGCGAGCACCACGAGCTGCTCGCCGCGGACGTCATCGTCATCGCCGACGCCGCCAATCCCGCGGTCGACGTCCCCGCTCTCACCACGAGCCTGCGGGGCCTCGTCGACGTCGTGATCGACGTGTCGCTGCTGGAGCGGCCGCTGCACTCGGGCGTCTTCGGCGGGCCGGTCGGCGACGCGCTCACCGCGTTGACCCACGCCCTGGCGAGCCTGCACGACGAGAAGGGCGAGGTCGCCGTCCCCGGGCTGCACGCGAACACGGGCACGGACGCCGCCGCCCTGGACATCCCCGAGGCGGAGTGGCGCGCCGAGGCCGGCCTGGTGGAGGGGGCCGAGCTGCTCGGTACCGGCACGCTCGCCGAGCGGATCTACCACAAGCCCGCGATCGCCGTCCTGGGGATCGACGCGCCGTCCGTCGCGCAGGCCTCGAACGTGCTGCTCCCGCGCGCCCGCGCCATGGTCAGCATGCGGCTCGCCCCCGGCGAGGACGCCCTGGCCGCGCGGGAGAAGCTCGCCGAGCACCTGCGGGCGCACGCGCCGTGGGGCGCGCAGGTCACGGTCGAGCACGGGTCGGGCGTGGCCGAGCCCTTCTCGCTCGACGCCAACGGCGGAGCCTACGACGCGGCCAAGCGCGCCTTCTCCGAGGCCTACGGCACCGCGACCGTCGAGATGGGCATCGGCGGCAGCATCCCGTTCATCGCCGAGTTCGCCCGCACCTTCCCGGGCGCGGCGGTGCTGGTCACCGGCGTGGGCGACCCGGCGTCGCGCTGGCACGGGATCGACGAGTCGTTGTCCCTCTCGATGTTCGCCACGGGGGCGCGGGCCGAGGCCTTCCTGCTCGACGAGCTCCGCCGCTGACCATCCGACTGTCGGCGATATATCGCTAGCGCCCGGCGGCGGCGCCCGGCAGACTGAGCCGATGCGGATCGGCGTGCTGGGCCCGGTGGCGGCGTGGGCCGCGTCGGGCGCCGACGTCGCCCCCGCCGGCCTCCGCCTGCGCGGGCTGCTCGCCCGGCTCGCGCTCGCGCCCGGCCGCACCGTCACCGCCGAGACGCTGGTCGACGACCTGTGGGGCACCAGATCCGACTCGGCGCCGGCCTCGGCGAACGCCCTGCAGGCGCTGGTCTCCCGGCTGCGCCGCGCCCTCGGACCCGAGCTGGTCGTGACCGTGCCCGGCGGGTACCGGCTCGACCTGCCACCCGGGGACGTCGACTGCGTCCGGGCCGCCCAGCGGATCGCCGAGGCCGAGCACGAGGCCGATCCGGAGACCGCCCGCGAGCTGGTCGGGCAGGCGCTCGCGCTCTGGCGCGGCCCGGCCCTGGCCGACGTCCGCCGGTTGCCCTTCGCCGGCCCCGCCGCCGACCGGCTCGACGGCACGCGGGCGGCCGCCGTCGAACGCGCCGCCGGGCTGGACCTGCTGCTCGGGCGCGCGGCCGGCAGCGTGGAGCCGCTGGCCGCGCTGCTCGCCGACCAGCCGCTGCGGGAGAGCGCCGCCGCCGCACTGGCCCGGGCCCTGCACGCCACCGGCCGCCAGGCGGACGCCCTCGCCGTGCTCGACCGCACCCGCGACCGGTTGGCCGAGGAGCTCGGCGTGGACCCCGGCCCGGAGCTGGCGGGCGCCCGGCTCGACGTGCTGCGCGGGGTGCCCGCGCCGGCCCCACCCGCCCCGCGCCCGTCACGGCCCGCCCCGCCCCGGCCGCTGACCAGCTTCGTCGGCCGGGAAGCGGACGTCGGACGGCTGCGCGAGCTGCTCGGGACCGCGCGGCTCGTCACGCTGGTGGGCCCAGGCGGCGCGGGCAAGACCCGGCTCGCGCGGGAGGCCTGCCCCGAGGGCCCGGTCGCCGAGCTCGCCCCGCTCACCGGTTCCGATCAGCTCGCGGAGACCGTGCTCGCCGCGGTCGGCAGCCCGGAGCTGGTGATCCGCCAGGAGGAGCACCCCGACGCCGTCGAGCGGCTGGTGGCCGCGGTCGGCCGGCGCGATCTCGTCCTGGTCCTGGACAACTGCGAGCACCTGATCGGCGCCTGCGCCGACCTGGCGGGCACGCTGCTCGGCCGCTGCCCGGCGGTCCGGATCCTCGCGACCAGCCGCGAGCCGCTGGCGGTGCCCGGGGAACGGCTGCACCCCGTCGAGGCGCTCGACGACGCCGCGGCCGTCCGGCTGTTCGCCGACCGCGCCGAGGCCGTCGCCCCCGGGTTCGACGCCGACGCGCACGCCCCCGCGATCACCGAGATCTGCCGCCGGCTGGACGGCCAGCCGCTCCCGATCGAGCTCGCCGCGGCCCGGCTGCGCGCGCTCAGCCCCGAGGAGATCCTCTCCCGGCTCGACGACCGGTTCCGGCTGCTCACCACCGGCGCCCGGACCGTGCTGCCCCGGCACCAGACCCTGCGGGCGGTCGTCGACTGGAGTTGGGACCTGCTCGACGACGCCGAGCGCGCCCTCGCCCGCCGGCTCGCCGTCTTCTCCGGCGGCGCCACGGCCGACGCCGCGGACCAGGTGTGCGGCGACGGACTGGACGACCCGTTCACCACGCTCGCCGCACTCGTCGACAAGTCGCTCGTCGTCGCGGTCCCCCAGGCCGGGGCGCCGACCCGCTACCGGATGCTGGAGACCATCCGCGAGTACGCGCGGGAGCGGCTGTCCGCCTCCGGCGAGGAACCGGCGACGGCCGCGCGGCACGCGGCCTGGACCGTCGCCCTGGTGGAGCGGGCCGAGCCCGAGCTGCGCGGCCGGGACCAGCTGCGGTGGCTCGGGGTCCTGCGCGCGGAGGCGGGCAACATCACCGGGGCGTTGCGCCGGGCCGTGGCCGAGCAGGACGTCCCGACCGCGTACCGGCTGGTGGCGGGCATGTTCTGGAGCTGGTTGATCCGCGGGGCCACCGAGGAGTCGATGAGCTGGGTACGGGCCGTCGGCGACCTGCCCACGGACGACGCCCCGGTCGACGTGCTCGCCCGGGTCACGGCGTTCCGGGCCCTCGAGGCGCTCGGCCGCGGGGAGATGGCGGAGGCGCAGCGGCACGTCGCGCGGGCGACCGCGCAGGCCGAGTCGGTCCCGCAGCCCCGCCATCCCGCGCTCGACCTGCTGATGCCGCTGGGCGAGGCGTTCGCGATCCAGGACCAGGCTCCGCTGACCTCGGTCAGCACCGCGCACCCGGACCCGTGGGTGCGGGCGTTCGCGCTGGAGATCCGCGCGACGCTGTCCGAGAACGCCGGCCTGATCGACCTCGAGCGCGAGCTGGTGCGCGCGGCGCACACCCTGTTCACGCAGGTCGGGGACCGGTTCGGGCTCGGGATGACGCTCACGACGCTCGGCGAGCTGGAGGCGTGGGCGGGCAACGCCGAGGCCGCCGCGACCGCCTTCGAGGAGGCCATCGCCCTGGCCACCGAGCTGGCCAACGACGACGACCTGCCCCAGTACCTCGTCCGCCGCGGCAGCCTCGCGGCCCGGGTGGGCGACCACGCGTTGGCCCGCAAGCTCTACACCGAGGCGCTCGAGATGCTCGACGGCGCCGAGTACGCGTCGCCGGAGATGGTGCGCGTCTCGCTCGCGGAGCTGGACCGCCTGGAGGGCGACCTGGTCGCGGCGCGCGCCCGGCTCGCGGAGATCGACCCGACGGCGGGCGGCGGGATCGCCGTCCCGCAGCGGCGCGCGCACCTGAGCGCGCAGCGCGCCCTGGTCGAGCTGGCCGCGGGCGACCTCGGGCGCACGGCGGAGCATCTCGCCGAGGCCGTCGAGGCCGGCGACGAGAGCCGGGACGGCCCCGTGGTCGGGATGGTCGCCGAGACCGTCGCGCAGCTGGCCATGGCCCGCGGCGACCGCGCGGGGGCCGCCCGGGCACTGGGCGTCGCCGAGGCCCGCCGCGGCGTCCTCGACCTGGGGGACCCCGCCGTCGTCGCGCTGCTGGGGGCACTTGGCCCAGGGGCGGACGCGCTGCGGCGGGAGGTCGCGGACCTCCCGCCGCGGGACGGGCTGGACCTGCTCCGGGATCAGGTCCGCTTGCGGTAGAGCGTCACCGCGATCGGCGCGAACACCAGCGTGATGCCGGCCGCCCACAGCAGCGCGGTGCCCGCCGGACCCGCGACCGGGCCGCCCAGCAGCAGGCCGCGCACGGCGTCGGCGGTCTTCGACACCGGGTTCACGTCCACCCAGCCCTGCAACCAGCCGGGCATGGTCGACGCCGGCACGAACACGTTGCTACCGAAGGTGAGCGGCAGCGAGATCAGCGCGCCGAGCCCCTGGACCGAGCGTGGGTCCTTGACCAGCATCGCCAGCGCGGTGAACACCCAGCACAGGGCGAACGCGAAGGCCATGACCAGCAGCAGCGCCGCCACGATCGCCAACGGACCGGCCGAGGTGCGGAACCCGAGGATCGCGCCGAACACCAGCATGATCACGCCCGACGTCGCGTAGCGCGCCAGGTCCGCGCCGATCGCGCCGAGCAGCGGGGCGGCCCGGGAGATCGGCAGGCTCCGGAACCGGTCGAAGATCCCGGTGTGCAGGTCGTCGGCCAGGCCGGTGCCAGTGCCGGCCGAGGCGAAGATGACGGTCTGCACCAGCACCCCGGGCAGCGCGAACTGCAGGTAGGCCGACGTGTCGCCGGCGATCGCGCCGCCGAAGACGTACACGAACAGCAGCAGGAAGATGACCGGCTGCAGGGTGACGTCGATCAGCGCCTCGGGCGAGTGGACCGTCTTGACCAGCCCGCGCCAGGCCAGCGTGGCGCCGTGCCGCAGCGTCGACGGCCCGTGCCGCGCTCCGGTACGTGGCGGGGGTTCGGGAACGGTCGTGGGGACGGGAGCGGTGGCGGTGGTGGTCATGCGGCCTCCTCGGGCGCGGGGCCGGCCTCGGCGGGGCGGCCGGTCAGGGTCAGGAAGACGTCGTCGAGGCTGGGCAGCCGCAGCCCCAGCTCCGCGACGGGAACGGCGGCCTCCTCGAGCCGGGCGCCGAGCCGGTGCAGCAGGGCGGGATCGCCGGACAGGGTCAGCTCGCCGGTCGGGTCGATCGCAGGCGTCTCGGTGGCCAGCCCGCAGAGCAGGGTGGCGACGGCGCCGACGTCGGCGCGGTGCAGCGGCCGCACGTGCAGCAGCTGCCCGCCGACCTCGGCCTTGAGCGAGGCCGGGGTGCCGCTCGCGATGACCTGCCCGCGGTCGAGGACCACGAGGTCCTCGGCGAGATGGTCGGCCTCCTCCAGGTACTGGGTGGTGAGCAGGACGGTCGTCCCCTCGGCGGCCAGGGCGCGGACGTGCTCCCACACCTCGTTGCGGTGCCGCGGGTCCAGGCCGGTGGTCGGCTCGTCGAGGAACAGCACGTCGGGACGGCCGACGAGGCTGGCCGCGAGGTCGAGCCGCCGGCGCATGCCGCCGGAGTAGGTCTTGACCCGGCGGCCGGCGGCCTCGGCCAGGCCGAACCGGTCGATCAGCTCGTCCGTGCGGCGGCGGGCGTCGCGCCGGGACAGGTCGAGCAGGCGCCCGATCAGCCGGAGGTTCTCGACGCCGGACAGGGCGTCGTCGACCGCGGCGTACTGGCCGGTCAGGCCGACCCGCAAGCGGACGTCCGGGGCCTCGGTCACGACGTCGTGGCCCAGCACGGTGGCCCGGCCGCCGTCCGGGCGCAGCAGGGTGGACAGGACGCGGACGGTGGTGGTCTTGCCGGAGCCGTTCGGCCCGAGCAGGCCCAGCACGCTGCCGCGCCGGACCTCCAGGTCGACGCCGGCGAGGGCGGTGGTGGCGCCGAAGGTCTTCACGAGACCCTCGACGCGAATGGCCGGTTCGTTCATGGCCACCACTGTCGGCGGCGGCGCTGCCATCCGGCTGACAGCGGACCGCCGCGCCGTGTCAGCCTCTGCTGGAGCGTGTCAGCGTGGCCGCCCCTCCCGATCGCTGCGCCGATCGGCGTATCTCGGGCCGTGACCGACCGGGTTCGTACCGTGGCGTCCGGTTTGCCGGCGGGGCCGTGGATCCGGGCCGTTGACCATCGCTGTGACCGCGATTACGGTCCCGCTTAACGATCGTTCGGCAGATGGGTACCCGCCCGTCTCCGCTCCCGGGATGCAGCGCCGCCGAGGGAACGAGGACCTCCACTGTGGATTCGACCGTACGCTCCACCCTGCCCGGAACCGGAACGGAGGCGTCCGCGCGTCGCCGCTGGGCCTTCCTGATCGACCGCAGGCTCGACCGCTACCCGACCGGTGGCGAGCGCTACGCCCGCCTCGTGCTCGCCGTGCTCGCCACGGTCGTCATCTACTACGAGCAGTACACGCTGGGCGCCGTCTCGACGCTGGTCTCCCAGCAGCTCGGGATGTCGTTCCTGTTCCTCACGACCGGTCTCGCCGTGGCGAACCTGTTGGGCGCCTTCGGGTCCCTGGCCGCCGGGCTCGCCGACCGGCTGGGCCGGGCGAACATCGTGGTCTACGGGATGCTGGTGGTCGGCGCGGTCACGGCCTTCGCCGTCACGCAGGTGCAGGACAAGTGGACCTTCATGATCCTCTCGACGATCGTCGCGATCATGGAGGGCATGCTGCTGGTGGCCACGCCGGCGCTGGTCCGCGACTTCAGCCCGCAGATGGGCCGGGCCCGGGCGATGGGCTTCTGGAACGTGGCGCCGCCGGCGGGCTCGCTGCTCGCGTCCGCGGTCGCGGCGCTCACCCTGGGCTCGCTCGTCAGCTGGCAGAGCCAGTTCCGCATCGCCGGCATCGCCGGGATCGTCGTCGCGCTGATCGCGCTGGTCTGGATGAAGGAGCTCAACCCGGCGCTGCGCGACCAGGCCGCGGTGTCCGAGGAGGACCGGGAGCTGCTCGAGGCGCGGGCCGCGCGCGGCGAGGTGAACGTGGACCTGGCGCACCCGTGGCGCCAGCTGCTGAAGGTCGACGTGGTGGTCCCGGCCGTCGGGTTCTCGATCGCGCTGCTCTTCTACTACACGATCGTCGGCTTCGCGCCGGTGCTGTTCACGACGGTCTGGGGCTTCGACCTCGCCGAGGCGAACAGCGTGATCGCCTGGGCCTGGGCGTTCAACGTGCTGCTCTCGCTCACCTACGGCGCGCTCGTCGACCGGTTCCTGGTGCGCAAGCCGTGGATCCTCGGCGGCGCGCTGCTGTGCATCGCCATGCAGATCGTGCTGATCACGCTGGTGGGCGGGAAGCCGAGCTACCTCACGCTCGCGATCATCATGGCCGTGCTGGCCACCTCCTGGGCCGGGTTCGCCGTGCCCTGGTACGCGGCCTTCACCGAGACCGTCGAGGCCCGCAACCCGGCGCTCACCGCGACCGGTCTGGCGATCTGGGCGTGGATCATCCGCGTGGTGGTGTTCCTGTCGTTCCTGATCGTGCCGCACGTCGTGACCTCGGCGAACACGCTGGTCGCCGCCGAGCCGTACGTCGCGGAGGCCGAGCGGCTGCAGGCGGCCGGGCAGGCGATCCCGCCGGACCTGGCGGCGAAGCTGGGCGAGATCCAGCAGGCCGCGGCCGTGACGGGCGACCAGTGGCGGCTGTGGATGTGGATCGCGGTGGTGTGCGCGGTGGGGCTGGCCGCCACCGTCCCGCTGCTGCGCGGCCGGTGGAGCGTGCAGAAGGCACGCGCCGACCTCGCCGAGCACGAGCGGCGGCGTGCCGAGGAGCTGGCGGCACTCGGCGGCTGATCCCACCCTGTGAGTGGCGATAGTCGCTATGGCGACTATCGCCACTCACGATGTCAGGCCTCGGCCTTCTCCGCGGCCTCGAGCCACTCCAGCTCGACGGTCTCCCGCTCGGCCTCGACGGACTTCAGCTCGGCGGACAGCTCCATCAGCTTCTGCGGGTCCGTCGCGGCCTCGGCGAGCTTCGTGTGCAGCTGCTCCTCGCGCTTGGTGAGCTGCTCCATCTTCCGCTCGAGCCGCGCGGCCTCCTTGCGGGCGGCGCGCTGCTCGGCCGCGTTCACCGTCGGCGCGGCCCTGGGCGCCGGGGCCGCGGCGGCCTGCGGGGCCTCGGTGGAGGCCCCGGCCGCCTGCCGGCGGCGGAGGTACTCCTCGATCCCGCCGGGCAGGTGCGTGATCCGCCCGTCGCCGAACAGCGCCACCACGGTGTCGCACACCCGCTCCGTCAGGTACCGGTCGTGGCTGACCACCACCAACGTGCCCGGCCAGCCGTCGAGCAGGTCCTCGAGGTTGGTCAGGGTGTCGACGTCGAGGTCGTTGGTCGGCTCGTCGAGCAGCAGCACGTTGGGCTCGGCCATGAGCAGCCGGGTGAGCTGCAGCCGGCGCCGCTCGCCGCCGGAGAGCCGGCCCACGGGCGTCCACTGGCGGGCGGGCGGGAAGCCCAGCCGCTCGGCGACCTGCGAGGCCGTCATCTCCTCCTTGCCGAAGCGGACGTACTTGGCGACGGCCTCGACCGCCTCCAGCACGCGCATGTCCTTCGGCAGGTCGACGAGGTCCTGGGTGAGCTGCGCGAGCTGCACCGTCTTGCCCTCGACGCGCTTGCCGCCGTCGAGCGGGCGCTCCCCGGTCAGCGACCGCAGCAGCGTGGTCTTGCCGGACCCGTTGACCCCGACGATCCCGATCCGGTCCCCCGGCCCGAGCCGCCAGGTCTGGTGGTCCAGCAGGGTCCGGCCACCGATCGTGACCGTGGCGTCCTCGAGCTCGAGGACGGTGCGGCCGAGCCTGTTCGTGGCGAAGTTCAGCAGCTCGACGCTGTTGCGTGGCGGCGGCACGTCGGCGATCAGGGCCTCGGCGGCCTCGATCCGGTACCGCGGCTTCGACGTCCGCGCGGGCGGCCCGCGCCGCAGCCACGCCAGCTCCTTGCGGGCCAGGTTGCGACGGCGCGCCTCGGCGGCGTCGGCCTGCCGGGCCCGCTCGGCGCGCGCGAACACCCAGTCCTGGTAGCCGCCGAGGTAGCTCTCGACGCGCCCGTTCGCGACCTCCCAGGTCCGGGTGCAGACGGCGTCGAGGAACCAGCGGTCGTGCGTCACGACCACGACCCCGCACCGCCGGGACAGCAGGTGCTCGGCCAGCCAGCTGACGCCCTCGACGTCGAGGTGGTTGGTGGGCTCGTCGAGCACGACCAGGTCGGGCTCGCCGAGCAGCGCGCGGGCCAGCGCGACGCGGCGCTTCTCGCCGCCGGACAGCCCGTCGACGGTCCGCTCCAGGTCCCGGATGCCCAGGCCGCCCAGGACGTCCCGCGCCTTCGCGTCCGAGGCCCACTCGTGGTCGGCGTCGTAGTGGCCGAGCACGATGTCCCGGACCCGCGCGCCGGCCGGGAAGTCGTCCCCCTGGGTCAGGTAGGCCAGCTTCAGCCCGCCGAGGCGGGAGACCCGCCCGCCGTCGGGCGCGCGCAGCCCCGCGAGCACCTCGAGCAGGGTGGTCTTGCCGCCGCCGTTCAGGCCGACGACGCCGACCCGCTCGCCGCGCTCGACGCCGAGGGACACGCCGTCGAGCAGCACGCGGGAGGCGTCGCCGGGGACGTGTGCGGAGACGTTCTCCAGGTTGACCAGGTTCTGTCCGGCCATCGGTCCTCTCTCAGGCCCGGGCCGGCGGCCAGGGCGACCCGCTCGGGGCGGGCGGTACGGGTGGGGGCTCGTCCGAGTCGACGACGCGGGCCCCGGGGACGGGCCCGTGCGCGACGCGGACGGTGCGGCAGACGCCGACGCCGGCGAGCTCCGCGGCGACCTCGACCGCCGACTCGGCGTCGGAGCAGAGGAACGCGCAGGTGGGGCCGGAGCCGGAGACGATCCCGGCCAGCGCGCCGGCGCTGACTCCCGCCCTCAGGGTACGGCGCAGGTCCGGCGCGAGGCTCACCGCGGCCGCCTGCAGGTCGTTGCCCAGCGAGAGCGCGAGCTGGCGCGGGTCGCCCTGGGCGAGCGCGCCGAGCACCGGCTCGACCGGGCGGTCCGGCGGCTCCTCGTCGCCGCGCAGCCGGTCCAGCTCGGCGAAGACCGTCGGGGTGGACAGCCCGCGCCGGGCCAGCGCGACGACCCAGTGCATCGGGTGCCGCGACAGGACCGGGACGATCCGCTCGCCGCGGCCGGTGCCGAGCGCGGTGCCGCCGTGCAGGGCGAACGTGACGTCGCTGCCCAGCTCGGCGGCCATGGACGACAGCTCGTCCCGGTTCAGGTCGAGCTTCCACAGCGCCGAGAGCGCGACCAGCGTGCCCGCCGCGTCGGCACTGCCGCCGGCCATGCCGCCGGCGACGGGGATGCCCTTGCGCAGCACGACGCGCACGTCGGGGTCGTGGCCGGAGCGCTGGGCCAGCAGCTCGACGGCCCGCCAGGCCAGGTTCGTGTCGTCGACCGGGACCTCGGACACGCCTTCGCCGTGCACCTCGAGGCCCGGCTCGTCGCTCGCCGAGACCGCGACCTCGTCGAACAGGCTGACGGCGTGGAAGACCGTGACGAGGTCGTGGTAGCCGTCCGCGCGCACGCCGCCCACCGCCAGGTGGAGGTTGATCTTCGCGGGCACCCGGACGGTGACCGGAGGACGAACGGCGGAGAGCACCACCCAACCCTACTGACCGCTGCGGACCGGTGACCTGAGGCTGACGGTGAAGGTGAGCACGGCCACCAGCCCCACCAGCAGCACCCCGGCGGGCAGCAGGAGGGCCTGCGCCATCGCGGTGGCGAAGGGTGCGTGGAGGGCGGCCGGGACCGCGGCGATGCTCTCGCCGACCGGGCCGCCCGCCCCGCCGCCCAGGTTGGCCGCGAGACGGGACTCCATGAGCACGGCGATGCCCGCGCTGCCGAGCACGGCGCCGACCTGCCGGGTGGTGTTGTAGACGCCCGCGCCGGCCCCGGCCTGGTCCTGCGGCAGGTTCCGGTTGGCCGTGGTGGCGACCGGACCCCAGACGAACGCGTTGCCGACGCCGAGCAGGGCGATCGGCAGCAGCAGGCGCCAGATCGCCACGCCCGGCTCCATCTCCGCCGCCAGCCAGACCAGCGAGACGGCCCAGGCCGCCATGCCGAAGCCGGCGATCCAGCGCGGGTGCCCCCGGTCGGTGAGCCGGCCGACCCACGGCGCCAGGACCCCGGAGAACACCGCCATGGGGATCAGCAGGAGGGCCGAGCGCGTGGGCGAGAGGCCGAGCACGCCCTGCGCGTAGAACATGATCGGGAACGACATGGCGGTGACCGCGAACCCGACGGTGGTGATCGCGATGTTGGCCAGGCTGAAATTGCGGTCCCGGAACAGCCGCAGCGACATCAGCGGCTCGGCCCGGTTGCGCGACTGCCAGAACACGAACCCGGCCAGCACCACCAACCCGGACACGATGAGCGCCCAGACGCCCGCGCCCCAGTCGTAGGACTGGCCCTCCTGGATGCCGAAGACCAGCAGGAACATGCCGATCGCGCTGAGCACCACGCCGAGGACGTCGAACCGGTGCACGTGCGTGGGCAGCTCGGGGACCAGCCGCATCGCCATCACGAACCCGACGACCCCCACCGGCACGTTGACGAAGAAGATCCACTCCCAGCCGAGCCCGTCGACCAGGACGCCGCCGAGGATCGGCCCGACCAGCGTGGCGACGCCCGCGACCGCGCCCCACAGGCTCATCGCGCGGCCGCGCTGGTTCGCCGGGAAGGTCCGGGTGATCACGGCCATGGTCTGCGGGGTCATGAACGAGGCGCCGAGCCCCTGGAACACCCGGGCGACGACCAGCATGGCGATGGACCCGGTGAGCCCGCACCACAGGGACGCGAGCGTGAAGATCGCGAGCCCGACGAGGTACACCCGCCGCGGCCCGAACCGGTCCCCCAGGCGGCCGGTGATGAGCAGCGGCACCGCGTAGGCGAGCAGGTACGCGCTGGTCACCCACACCACGGCGTCGACGCTCGCGCCGAGGTCGGCCTGGATCGCCGGCGTGGCCACGGTGACGATCGTGGAGTCCACGAGGATCATGAAGAAGCCCAGCACCAGCGCCCACAGCGCCGGCCACGGGCTCGTGGCGGGGGTGGCGCCGGGACGCGTGCCGGACTCGCTGACGGCCATGGTTCTCCTTGGGGGAAATCGGATCGCGGTGAAAGCGTAGGCCGCGGCACCGACAGGAACGCGCCGGAATCGGGATCAGGGCCGCGCGGCGGCGAGGCGGGCGAAGTCCTCGATCCTCAGGGTCTCGGCGCGGGCCATGGGGTCGATCCCCGCCGCGCGCAGGGCTCCCTCGGCAGCCGCGGCGGAGCCCGCCCAGCCCGCGAGCGCGGGCCGCAGGGCCTTGCGGCGCTGCGCGAACGCGGCGTCGACCAGCGCGAACACCGCGGCGCGGTCGCCGGGCGGGGGCTCGCGGCGGGTGAAGGCGAGCAGCCCGGAGTCGACGTTGGGCACCGGCCAGAACACCGCCCGCGGCACCGGGCCGGCGCGGCGGGCCGCCGCGAACCAGGCGAGCTTCACGCTCGGCACCCCGTAGACCTTGCTCCCCGGGCCCGCGGCGAGCCGGTCCACGACCTCCTGCTGCACCATGACCAGCCCCTTCTCCAGGGTCGGCAGGGCGCCGAGCAGGTGGAGCAGGACCGGGACGCCGACGTTGTACGGCAGGTTCGCGACGACCGCGGTCGGCGCGGGGTCCAGCGCCTCGACCTTCATCGCGTCGAGGTTCGTGACGGTCAGGCGGTCCGCCAGTGCGGGCGCGAACTCGGCGGCCGTGCCCGGCAGAGCCGCGGCGAGCGCGGGGTCGATCTCGACCGCGTGCACGTGCGCGGCGGCGGGCAGCAGGGCGAGGGTCAGCGACCCGAGACCGGGACCGACCTCGACGACGACGTCCCCGGGCGTGAGGTCCGCGGCCTTCACGATCCGCCGGACCGTGTTGGGGTCGTGGACGAAGTTCTGCCCGAGCTTCTTCGTCGGCCGGATGCCGAAACGCTCGGCGAGCGCGCGCACCTCGGCCGGGCCCAGCAGCCGGGAGGTGGCGGGGTCGGTCACCGGCTCATCATCCGGGATCGCCCGCACGGGGCAGACTGCGGGGATGCCGAGGTTGCGCTGGCTCACGCTGCTCACCGGGGACCCCGAGGCGCTCGACGCCCGGATCACCGAGGACCTGGGGCTGTCCCGCTGCTCCTTCGAGGCCGAGCTGGAGGGCTTCGGCGTGTCGAGCGCGATCTACCCGCTGGGCACCGACCGGTTCCTCGAGGTGTGCGCGCCGGTGCGGTCGGGGACGTCGGCCGCGCGTCGGCTGGAACGCGCGGGCGACGGCCTGTACATGGTGATCCTGCAGGTCGGGGACCTGGACGGGCAGCGGGAGCGGCTCGCGGAGCACGGGATCCGGGTGGTCGCGGAGTTCGACCGGCCGCAGACCCGCGGGCGGTGGGCGTCCCTGCACCTGCACCCCGCCGACACCGGGGCGGCCCTGCTCTCGCTGGACGTCTCGGACCCGCCCGAGGACTTCACGGTCGTCGAGGGGCCGTGGTGGGAGCACGTCCGCACGGATGTCGTGACCGACCTGCTGGGCCTCGAGATCGCCGCTCCCGGCGAGCGGTGGTCCGCGGCGACCGGCGCCGAACCGGACGGCGACACGCTCCGGCTCGACGACGCCACGATCACCTTCCACGACGGCCCGACGACCGTGCTGCTGGCCGGGCCCGAGGACCGCGACCTGCGTCTCGGTGGTGTGGAGTTCCGGGTCCGTCGTAATACAGTTGCATCATGACCGACCTCCCGGCCGTGGTGTTCGACTTCGGCGGCGTGATCACCGCCTCGCCCTTCGAGGCCTTCGCCCGGATCGAGACCGAACGCGGCCTGCCGAAGGACCTCGTCCGGCGGATCAACTCCACGAACCCGGACACCAACGCCTGGGCCCGGTTCGAGCGGGCCGAGATCGACGCCGCGGCGTTCGACGCCGAGTTCGCCGCCGAGGCCCGCGCGCTCGGCCACGACCTGCCCGGCAGCGTCGTGCTGGCCGTGCTGTCCGGGTCCGTCCGGCCGCGGATGGTCGCGGCGATCGACCTGCTCAAGGAGCGGGGCCACAAGCTCGGTTGCATCACCAACAACGTGCCCGCGGGGCACGGCGCGCAGATGTCCGCGACCGAGGAGCGCGCCGCCGAGATCGCCGCGATCATGGCGCGCTTCGAGTACGTGGTGGAGAGCAGCAAGGTCGGGGTGCGCAAGCCCGACCCGGCGATCTACGAGCTGGCCTGCACGGGGCTCGGGGTGCGGCCCGAGGAGTGCGTGTACCTCGACGACCTGGGCATCAACTGCAAGCCCGCCGCCGCCCTGGGCATGCGCGCGATCAAGGTGACCGGCGAGGACCAGGCGCTGTCCGACCTGGAGAAGGCCCTCGACCTCCCGCCCGGCACCTTCTGACCTGCACTCTCGTGCGGACCTGCCGCACGAGAGTGCCGTTCGTGCAGAGCGCTAGCGCGGCAGGCCGAGCTTGCGGGCGCAGGCGGGCCAGGCGCCGTAGCCGCCGCGGGAGTCGCGGACCTTGCTGGCGACGGCGATCTGCTCCTCGCGGCTGGCCTGGTGCGGCAGCGGCGCGTACTGGGCGCCGCCGTAGGCACGCCAGGTGGAGGCGTCGAACTGCACGCCGCCGTAGTAGCCGTTGCCGGTGTTGATGGCCCAGTTCCCGCCGGCCTCGCACTGCGCGAGCCGGTCCCAGACCGCGCCGTCGGCGATCACCGGAACCTCGGGCTGCTCGTCGTTGGTGCCGACCTTGACGATCCGCGGCCGCGGCGGGGTGCTCGCGCCGGCCCGGATCTGCTCGCGGCGGACCTCCTGGCCGTTCTGCACGTACACCCGCATGACGGCCGTCTGCTCGCCGGGAACGCCCGGGTCGACGACCTCGCGCTTGCCCCGCGGCAGCTCCGGGTCCTCGACCTCCTCCACCGGCGGGTCGGTCCGGCGCACCTCGACGACCTCGCCCACGCCGTTGCGCACGAGGTGGATCTGCATGCCGTCGGTGATCTGGGTGTCGCTGCTCGGCACCGACACGTCGTCCGGGCCGAGCGTGACGCCCTTGTCCGCCAGCAGCCCGGCGATCGTGCCGGCGCTGGTGGTGATCTGCTCGGGCGCGTTGGTGCCGTCGGCCAGGGTGACCGTGCGCTGCACCTCGATGCGGACGTTGAGCCCGCCCATCGGGATCTGCGTGGTCGGCGCGAGCGACATCTGGATCGGCTGGACGTTCACGCCCAGGCCCTTGAGCGCCTCGTCGACGGACGACGCGGTGGTCCAGACGTTGCGGGTCTGCCCGCCCTCGGTGAGCGTGAGCATCCGCGCCCGGTTGACGATCACCTGGTCGCCGTCGGCGATCTCGGTGGTCGGCGCGGGCTCCACGCGGTCCTGGGGGTTCGCGGCGATGCCGGCCGCGGCGAGGACGCCGGAGACGTCGTCGGCGTAGGTGTGCAGGACGCGGTCCTGGCCGTCGACGGTCACCGTGACGGCCTTGTCCGTCGCCAGCGCGGTCGCGCTGCCCGCGGTCAGCGTGAGCAGGGCGGCGAGGGCGACGGCGCGGGCACCGAACCCGGACCGCCGGCCGGTGGGGGCGGGCGGGGTCGCGCGACGGGTCGTGGTCGCGGGCCGGGGGCGGGCGGGCGCGGGGGCAGGCGCGGTGGCCGGCGCGGGGGCGACCGTCAG
>NZ_BSFQ01000044.1 GCF_027922425.1 Pseudonocardia halophobica
ACCCGCCTGGCCTACATGACCGACGAAGCCGTCGAAGGCCGCGACTCCTTCCTGCAGAAACGCGACCCCGACTGGTCGCCCTACCCCTGGCACTACTGACCCCGTGAGTGGCGATAGTCGCTATAGCGACCATCGCCACTCACAGGGTGGGGACGGGCGGGCTGAGCAGGGTCACCACCGTGCCGTCGGCGGGCGCCGGGCCGCCGCGGTGGATCAGGACCTCCGCCATCAGCACGGACATCATCGGCAGCCCGCGGCGCCGATTGACGTCCTCCTCGGGGCCGGGCCGCGGGAGCCAGCGGCCGGTGTCGCGGATCCGGACCCGCAGCCGCCGCTGCCGGTCGACCGGCTCGACCTCGGCGACGACCTCGACCGTCCCGTCCGGCGCCCCGGGGGGGAAGGCGTGCTCCACGGCGTTGCTCACCGCCTCGTTGACCGCGAGGAGGACGTCGAGGGCGGCGTCCTCCGGCCACCCGAGCTGCGCCAAGCGGCGGCGCAGCCCGGTGCGCACCAGGCCCAGCGTCTCGAGCACGGCGGGGAGGCGGATCTCCCAGGCGTGTCCATGCCCGGCGGCCCGGGGCGCGGCACGACCCGGGCCCACGCCCGGAGGCGGGCCCGCACGGTCAGACTGGTCCCGATGCGCTGGCACTACCCGAGAGTGTGACGCGCCTTGCCCCCGCAGGACCAGCCGGGCCGCCGCACGGCGTCCCGCCGGGTCAGCCCCCGCTGCCGCGCGGCTCGCCGAGCGCCTCGGCCACGTCGTAGTACAGGGCGAGCACGCGCTCCAGGCCGGTGATCTCGAGCGGCCGGACGACCGGCCGGTTGTGGTCGACGACCACCCGCAGCGGCTCGTCCTGCCGCTGGGCCGCCCGATGCGCGGTGACCAGCGCGCTCAGCCCCGCCTGGTCGAGGAACTCGACCTGTGTGAGGTCGACCACGATCACGTCCACCGCGGGGTCGGCGAGCGCCCGGCCGACCGCCGCTTCCACCCGCGGGGCGGTGAACATGTCCACCTCCCCCGCGACCGTCACCACCATCGCGGGCCCCGCCCGGCGCGACTCCACGCGCAGCAGCTGCTCGGCCGCGGGAGCCTGGTCACCTGTCACGCGCCACAGTCTTCCCGGCGACGTGGCCGTTCCGACAGGGCCCCACGCCTCCGGTCCCGGGCGGCGCGCCCCTCATCCGGCGTGCGCGTGGCCGGGCTCGGTGAGGGCGTGCCGGAGCCGCTCGCGCATGGCCGGGTGCATCGCCAGCCCGTCGAGCCGGTCGAGGGCCACCCAGTCCGCCTCACTCGTCTCCTCGCCGTCGGGCCGCGGGTCCCCGGACACCGGCCGGGCGTGCACGCACACCGCGAACTGCTGGCGCACCTCGCCGGTGCCGTCGACGATGACGTGGCCGGGGTCGCTGTAGACCCCGGCCACCCGCAGCACCTTGATCGCGACCCCGCTCTCCTCCGCCACCTCCCGCTCGGCCGCGTCGACCGCCGACTCGCCGACCTCGACGCGGCCGCCGGGGAGCTCCCAGAACCCGTCGTCGGCGCGCCGCACGAGCAGGACCCGGTCGGCGTCGTCGCGCACCACGGCGAAGACGCTCGGCGCGACGAGGGTGGGCCGCGGCGGGTCCGGATGGTGGTAGTACTCGGTGCGGGCCATGGTCAGGGCACGGTCGCACCGGGGCGGTAGGGCTGGGAAGTGACGAAAGCCCTGTTCGGCAGCCCCCGCCCGGCCGATCGCTCCACACCCGACCGACCTTCACCCCACCGGGGCGAGGCGCGGGGACGGCGGGCCGCCCATCGTCCGATGCACGGCGAGCGGGGGAGGTCGCGGTGCCTGCGGCGGACGAACGGACGGGCACGCCCGGCACGGGGCGTGCAGCGTGCTGAGCGGCGACGAGGAACGCCTGCTCACGGCGATCGAGCGCCAGCTCCGCGCGGAGGACCCGGAGCTGGACAAACGGCTCGGGCGCGGCCTCGGGCCGCCCACCGGCAGGCGCCGCTGGCTCCTGCCCGTGCTGGTCACGCTGGCCGCGCTGTGCATCCTGGTCGGCCTGGTCGTTGCGGAGGCGGCGGTGTTCCTCGGCGGGCTGGCGCTGGCCGGGGCGGCGTGGATCGTCGTCCACCGGCGGCGCCGGGGCCGGCGGACCTGACCGTCACCCCGGCTGCGGCGCGGTCCAGCGCGCGCCGGTCTCCCGCCGGAAGGCGTCGACGGCGGCGTCGAGGGTCGGGAAGAAGTGCGCGGGGTCGAGGGTCCCGGTCAGCTCGTAGCGGTCGATCTTGCGGCGCACGGGGTCCTTCATCTCGGCGAACACGAGGTGCACGCCGCGGCCGTTGAGGGCGACGTCCAGGTCGTGGAGCATGTCCGCCGCCGTCGTGTCGACGTCCGTGATCGGCTCGGCGGCCACCACGATCCAGCGGGGCGCGGGGTCGCTGCGGCTGCGCCGTTCCAGCTGCTCGCGGAAGGTGCGGGCGTTCGCGAAGAAGAGCGGCGCGTCGAACCGGACGAGGACGCAGCCCGGCAGCAGCTCGGCCTCGGGGTAGCTGCGGACGTCGTGGAAGCCCGGCAGGCCGGGCACCCGGCCGAGCACCGTCTGGTACGGCCACCACGCGCGGCGGAACACGTTGCCGATCGAGAGCGCGACGGCCACCGCGATCCCCGGCAGCACGCCGAGCAGCACCACCCCGAGGAAGGCCGCGACCGACAGCGCGAACTCCGTCCGCCGCACCCGGAACAGCCGCACCGTCCCGGGGACGTCGGCGAGCGAGACGGATGCCGCGATCACGACGGCCGCGAGCGTCGGCTGCGGCAGGGTGCGCAGCAGGCCCGGGGCCAGCAGCAGGATCAGCGTGATCGCGGCCGCCCCGACCAGGCCCGTCACCTGCGTGCGCGCCCCGACCTGCACGGCCACGGCCGTGCGCGACCCACTCGTGCTGACCGGGAAGCCCTGGAAGAAGCCGGCCGCGAGGTTCGCCGCGCCGATCCCCACCATCTCCCGGTTGCCGTCGATCGTCCGGCCCTCCCGCGCCGCGAAGGACGAGGCGGTCGAGATGGTGTCGGTCAGCGAGACGAGCGCGATGCCGGCCGCGCCGGCCAGCAGCGGGAGGACGTCCGACAGCCCGATCAGGGGCAGGGTGGGCGGCGGGAAGCCCTGCGGCAGCGTGCCGACGAGCACGACGCCCCGCTCGTCCAGCCCGAACAGGGCCGCCGCAAGCATCGACAGCACGACCACGACGAGCACCCCGGGGATCCGCGGGAGCACCCGCGGCAGCACCCCGATGAGGATCAGGCCGCCGAGGCCGACGGCCAGCGCCGCCGGCACGACCTCACCGGCGAGCACGCCCTGCACGAACCCGGCGACCTCGCCGCCGAAGCCCTTGGCGTCGACCGAGAACCCGCAGAGCTTCGGGAGCTGCCCGACGAAGATCGTCAGGGCCAGCCCGTTCATGTAGCCGATCATCGTCGGCTTCGAGATCAGGTCCGCGACGAACCCGAGGCCGCCCAGCCCGGCGACCATCATGATCGCGCCGGTCATCAGCGCGAGCGCTGACGCCAGCACGACGGCGCGCTGCGGGTCGCCGTCCGCCGCGACGAGCGGGAGGACCGTCGCCGCGATCATCGGGCCGAGCGAGGAGTCCGGCCCGAGCACGAGGATCCGCGACGGGCCGAAGACCGCGTAGGCGAGCAGGCAGAGGATCGACGTGTACAGGCCGGTGATCGCGGGCAGCCCCGCCAGCTCCGCGTAGGCCATGCCCTGCGGCACGAGCAGCGCCGTCAGGACCAGGCCGGCGACGAGGTCGCGGGGCAGCCACGCCCGGCGGTAGGACCGCAGCATCGCCAGGCCCGGGACCGGCGAGGACTCCCCGTTCACGCCGCCCAGCATGGCGCGACCGGCGGCGCGCCCCCTCACCCCGGCGGTGTGGGCGGGTCCGTCTCACCCGTGCGGGGTGACGGCCCCCGGCCGCCGCAGGTCCATCGTCGGGCCGTGGCCCGCACACCCGATCGTCACGGCAGCGGGGTGGCGACGGGCGGCTCCCCCGCCGCGTCGACCCGTCCCGGGCTGCCCCGCAGGCTGTTCCGGCACACCCCGCTCAGCCGGTACCGGTGGCACAGCGAGGAGGACCTCTCCCAGGCGATCTACGGCACCGTCATCGGCGCGGCCGGGATCGCGGTCGGCAGCGCGCACGGCGACCTCCGCGAGATCGTCCTCACCGTGGTGGTGACCGTCGCCGTGTACTGGGCCGCCGAGCGGTACGCGGACGTGCTCGCCGCCGCCGTCCACGCCGGCGGCCGGGCCGAGCGGGTGCGGGCGGCGCTGCGGCGCGGGCTCCCCGTCGTCGAGGCGGGGCTGACGCCGCTCGTGCTGCTGGTCGTCCTCGCGCTGCTCACCGGGCGCCTCCCGCTCGCAGTGTTCGTCGCGCTCGGCCTCGCCACGGTCATGCTCGGCGGCTTCGGGCACGTGGCGGCCCGCCGGGCCGGGGCCTCCGTGGTCCAGGCGGTCGGCTGGGGCCTGTGCAGCGCGGCGCTGGGCGGGCTGGTCATCGGGCTGAAGATGCTGCTCCACTGAGGCGGGGACGACTCCGGGGGGCGGCATGCAGGTCGTGGTCGTGGGCGCGGGTGCGGCCGGACTGATGGCCGCGCTGCTGGCCGCGCGCGCCGGGCACCAGGTCACCGTGCTGGAGCGCGAGGCGCTGGAGCCCGCCGGGTCGGTCGAGGAGGCCGCCGGCCGGGCCTTCCGCCGCACCGCGCCGCAGATCGTGCAGCCGCACGTGCTGCTCGCCCGCTACCGGCTCCTGCTGCGCGACCACCTGCCGGACGTCCACGCGGGGCTGGTCGGCGACGGTGCCGTCGAGTCCCGCCTCGAGGCCCAGCTCCCGCCCACGCTCCGCGGCCTCGTCCCCGAGCCCGACGACGACCGCTACACCATGCTGCTCACCCGCCGGTCGACGCTGGACCGGGTCCTCGACGCATGCGTGCGCGCGGAGCCCGGGATCACGCTGCGCACCGGCGCGACCGTCCGCGGGCTGCGGACCCGGGGCGGCGCCCCGCCGGAGATCACCGGCGTCCGCCTCGGCCACGGCGAGGTGGCCGCCGACGTCGTGGTCGACGCGGCGGGGCGGCGGTCCCGGATCGACGGCTGGCTGGCCGACGCAGGCGCGCGGCCGCGGCCCCTCGTCACGGCCGACTGCGGCCTCGCCTACTACAGCCGGCACTACCGGCTGCGGAGCACGGACGGCCTGCCCGGGCGCGCGGACAACCGCACGATCCTCCCGCTCGACGAGTTCGTCGCCGGGATGTGGGGCGCCGACAACGGGACCGTCGTGCTGGGGCTGTGCCCGCTGGCCGAGGACCATCGATTCCGCGTCCTGAAGGACCCCGACGTGTTCACCGCGGTCTTCGCCACCGTGCCGGGCCTGCGGGGCTGGCTCGACGTGCTGGAACCGATCAGCGACGTGTTCCCGATGGGCGGTCTCCACAACACCCTGCACCGGCTGGTCGACGAGGCCGGCCCGATCGCCCTGGGGCTGCACGCCGTGGGCGACGGCGTCTGCACCACCAACCCGACGCTCGCCCGCGGGCTGGGCGTGGCCCTCCGCACCGCGCTCGACCTCGTCGACGTCCTCGCCGCGCACCCCCGCGACCCGCACGCCCGCGCCCTGGCGCACGACGCGGCGATCACCGAGGGCGTCGAGCCGTTCTACGTCGACCAGGCACGCACGGACGCGGCCCGGCTCGCCCGGGTCCGCGGGGTGCTGCACTCGCGGGGCGTGCTCGCCGGGCGGCCCGCCGCACCGGCGGCGCCCCCGCCGCCGGCCCCGTCGGCCGACCGGGTGGGGTTCGACGAGCTCTCCGCCGCGGCCCTGGTCGACGCGCCCCTCTTCCGCGCCGCCACCTCGGTGCGGGGCATGCTCGCCCGCCCCGAGGACGTCTACACCGACCCCGCCGTCGTCGCCCGGGTCCGGGAGGTGCAGGCCACCCACCACGACGCGGTCCCCGGGCCCGCCCAGCCCGACCCCGACCGCCTCGCCTCGGCCCTCGCCACGCGGGCCTGAGCGGCGGATCAGGCCGGCTCGTTCCCCGCCCGCTTCCGGGCGGCGCCGAAGCGCTGCTGGACGTTCTGCTTGGTCGTGCCGTAGAGCGCGCCGATCTTCGACCAGCTCGCGCCGGCCTCGCGGGCCTCGGCCGCGCGGCGGCGCTCGACCTCCTCAGCGGCACGGCGCAGGTCCCTCGCCGCGGCCAGGGCCTCGAGGGGGCTCCCGGCGGCCGCGAGGGCGTCGAGGGCCTTCTGCACGTGCTTGAGGCCACCGTCAGCCGACACGCGTCAATGCTAGCTTGACGCCTCCCTCGTCAATGATAGGTTGACGAACGTCAACTCGGTATTGACGGGCACCGACGGGACACCGACGCAGGAGGTGTGTGTGCGGATGGACGGGCGGATCCACCAGCAGGGCCGGGCGGAGCGCGACCGGCGCGCGACGGCGCCGGACCGGGAGCTGCGCCGCGCCCTCCGCGCGGTCTACTTCGCGGTCGCCGCGCTGCGGCACGCGCCGCGGTCGCCGCAGGTCTCCCGGGCCATCTCCGAGGCGAGCACGGCCGTCGCCACGCTGCCCGGCGGCTTCGTGGCCGAGGCCCTCTACCGGCTCATCGGCACCATCGAGGACTGCCACCGCGCGGGCACGGCGAACTCCACGCGGCTCGACGAGCGGTGGCGCACCGCCACCGCCGCGGTGCGACTGGCGGGTTGAGCCGGGCCGGTCAGGTCCGCTCGGCCACCAGCAGCTGCCGACCCTCGGGGTCGGTGACGTTGACGAACGTGCCCCAGCCCTCGGTCGTCGGCTCGGACACCTCGACGCCGGCGGCCCGGGCCTCGGCGGCGAAGGCGGCGACGTCGTCGGTCGCGAAGGTCATCGGGTAGCCCTGGTCCGGGTCGCGGCCGAAGTCCTTGGCCGCGCTCAGCACCACCGACGTCTCCGCTCCCGGCGGCCGCACCTCCACCCAGCGCGCACCCGGCCACATCTCGGCGTCGGTCACGGTCTCGAACCCGAGCCGCCCGAAGAAGTCCAGCATCCGGTCCTGGTCGGCGACGGCGAGGATGGCGCCCGCCACCCTCCTGATCCCGCTCATGCGGCCATCGTGGCAGCGACCCGCTGCGAGGGGAAGCGTTCCGCCCCGCACTTTGCGAACGACGTACGCGATCGGCTACCGTTGTTTGCGAACGCCGATCGCGAAGGAGGCAGCGGTGGTGACGCGGTACGCCCACAACGGCCAGGTCCGGATCGCCTACGAGGACCTGGGTGGAGCCGGCGGCGAGCCGTTCCTGCTGGTCATGGGCCTCGGCGCCTCCCGCGCCTGGTGGCCGGCGGGGTTCGTGGCGGCCCTGGTCGAGGCGGGCTTCCACGTCGTCTCCTACGACCAGCGGGACGCGGGCGAGTCCACGCACTTCACCGACCACGAGCAGGTGCACCCGTTCGTCGGGCTCTTCCGGCGGCGGCCGGTGGCCTACACGGCGGAGGACATGACGGACGACGCCGTCGCGGTGCTCGACGCGATGGGCTGGGACACCGCGCACCTGTTCGGCCACTCGCTGGGGGGCCTGCTCACGCAACGCTTCGCGCTGCGCCACCCGGACCGGGCCCGGACCATCACGGTCTCCGGCGCCATGCCCAGCGACGCGCGCGGGCTCGCGCAGCTGCGGCACGTCCGCCTCGGCTTCGTGCTCCGGGCGTCCCGGCTCGCCACCCCGGAGGACGACGAGGGCCACGTCGCCGCGGGGGTGGCGCTGGCCCGGCGGATCTCCTCACCCGGGTACGCCTTCGACGAGACCACCGCACGCACCGCCGTGCGGCGGGAGCTGGCGATCTCCCACGGCCTCCACGACGCCGGGGCGCAGGGCAGGCAGACGGGCGCGCCGTGGAGCGGCGGCCGGTTGGCCGCGGTCCGCACGCCCACGCTGGTCCTGCACGGCGAGCAGGACCCGGTCGTCCGCCCGTCGGCGGCCCGGGCCACCGCGGCCGCGATCCCGGGCGCCCGCCTGGTGCTGCTGCCCGGCGTCGGCCACGACCTGCCGCGGGAGCTCTGGCCGCGCGTCGCCGGCGAGATCCGGGCGCTGGCCGACCGCGCCGCACCCCCGGCCGCCACCGGACGCTGACCGGCGGCGCCGGCGTCCCCACCACCGGGCGGCGAGCAGCCACAACGGGTTCGGGCCCCGGTCGCAGGCGACCAGCCAGGCCGCGTCGTCGCCGGCGGAGCGCGGGTAGCGTGGGTCGCGGACGAGGTCGAGGCTCACCCGGCGGCCGTCAGCGCCGCGAGCACCGGCTCCTCGACGGGCGTCGGGTCGGACGCGTGCAGGTCCAGCAGGCCCGTCGGGTCGAGGGGCGGCTGGGCCATGAACCGCGGCCGGGTCCCGCGGTGCGGTTGCGCGGAGTGCACCAGGAACGGGTGGACGAGGTAGACGTCCCCGGGCAGGCCGGTGGCGAGCGCGACGGGCAGGTGCTCGGTGGCCGGGACGGCCTCGCCGGCGAAGGCGAAGAAGTCCGCGCCCTCGTCGCCGTGCTGGGCGAGCAGTCGCGCCGCTTCCCGGTGCGACCCGATCCGCACCTTGGTGGGGGCGTCCGACTCGCCGACCTCGGAGAACAGGAAGAGCATCAGCAGCGCCCGGCCGCGCGAGCGCAGGTTCAGCCGGAACCCGCCGTCGGGGCCGGCGAAGCTGCCCTCGACGTGCCAGCCGGCGTCGCCCGGGTCGTCGGGGTGCGGGAACCGGATCGGGAAGGTGCCGAGACCGAGCCGCGGCCGCCACCGCCCCGGCCCGACGAGCTGGTCCAGCGCCCCGTGCAGCCGCCCGGTGGTCGCGGCCCGCCGGAAGGGCGGGTCGGCGCGGCCGCCGATGCGGTGGACGGGCACGGTCCAGGTGGCGGGGTCGTCGGGCGCGGCGCCGGTCTCGGTGCGCACCTGCTCCCACAGCAGGGTGCGGCACTCGTCGGCGAGCGCGCGGGGGAAGGCCTCCTCGAGCCGGACGAACCCGTCGTCGACGAAGGCGCGGACCTGGGCGGCGGAGAGGATGGTCATCGTCGGTGAAGGGTGGGGCGGTCCGGGTGTCGCCGCCACCGATTTCCCTTCGGTGATCCCCGTCCGGGAAGCAGAACGCTCGGTCACCGGACGTTCCCCTGCCGGGCCGTGGATCATGTCCCGCCGGAACCCGCTGGACGGCATCACGATCATCGGTACGGTCGGGCCGTGACCGCCGCCGTGCCCGACGACCTCGAACCCCGACGCCGCGACGCGCAGCAGCGGCTGGAACGCGCCGTCGGCGAGGGCCGCCTGACCCTCGACGAGTTCACCGACCGGGTCGGCCGGGTGTGGGCGGCCGAGGACGGCGTGGCGATCGAGCGGCTGCTCACCGACCTGCCCACGCCGGTGGTGGGCGCGACCCGTCCCGGCCGCTCGGTCCTGGTCGGCGTGCTGGGCGACCTGCGGCGCAAGGGCCGCTGGTCGCTGCGCCGCCGCACCACCGTGCTGCTCCTGCTCGGCGACGTCGACCTGGACCTGCGCGGCGCGGTGGTCGAGCAGGGCACGTCCGACGAGCCGATCGTGGTCGACACCTGGTCGCTGATCGGCGACGTGCAGCTCACCGTGCCGGAGGGAGTCGAGGTCGAGATCGGCGGGTTCTCGCTGCTCGGGGACCAGAAGGTGGACCTCGCACCGGTGCCGCGGGTGCCCGGCGCGCCCGTCGTCCGGCTGCGGGTGTGGTCCCTGCTGGGCGACCTGACGGTGCGCAGCGCGGGCTGACTCACCCGCTCCGGCGGTGCCCCATCTCGCGGGAGATGGCGAGTCCCGTCGCCCGCACCACCTGTTCGTAGGCCTGCGGCCGCGCGCTCCCCGCGGGGACGACGACCGACACCGCGGCGATCGTCCGCCCGGTCCGGTCGCGCACGGGCGCGGCGACCGAGGAGACGGGCGCGGGGCGGCGCCGGTCGAAGATCGCGACGCCCAGCCGCGGGACGTCGGCGAGCCGGCGGCGCAGCCGTTCCGCGGCGGCGGGCTCGAGGCTCCCGAGGTACCCGGCCCGCACCTCGGGCTCGGCCCCGGCCAGCAGCACGAGGCCGACGCCGGTGTCGTGCAACGGCATCCGCCCGCCGACCCGGTACGCGATCTCCACCGCGCCGTGCGCCGAGAGCCGCTCCACGAGCAGCGCCTCCTCGCCCTCCCGCACCGCGAGCAGGACGTGCTGGCGCGACACCTCGTGCAGGTCCTCGAGGTGGGGCAGCGCCACCTCGCGCAGGCCGTGGCTGCGCGGCGCCAGCGAGGCGATCTCGAACAGCCGCAGGCCCACGACGTAGCGGCCCTCGTCGTCGCGTTCCAGGGCGCCCCACTCGACCAGCCGGCGGGCCAGGCGCAGCGTGGTGCTGGGCGGGGTCGCGGCCCGGCGGGCCAGCTCGGCCAGGCTCAGCGCCCGGTGCTCGGCGTCGAACGCCGCCAGCAGGGCCAGCGCACGCAGGACGACCGGGTCCCCCTGCAGGGGCTTCCTCCCCCGCCGCGGCGGCGCGTCCACGGTACGAGGATCGCATGCCATTCACTGGAACGCCCACGGACAACCGGTCGGCGGGCCCCCCATCCTGGGCCGCACGCCGGACCACCGACGATCCGACCCGGAGGACCTCGATGACCCTGGAGTTCGCCACTCCCGCCGCGGGCGGCCCGCACTTCGCGCTGCCCGGCAAGCCCGTTCCGTTCTTCCTCGAGGCGGGCGAGGGCGAACGGGCCCACCTGTTCGACCAGCTCTTCACCGTGCTGCTGTCCGGCGACGAGACCGACGGCCAGTTCGGCGTGTTCACCATGGAGGCGCCGAAGGGGCAGGCGATCCCGGTGCACTCGCACGCGGCGGTCCACGAGATCTTCTACGTGCTCGACGGGAAGGTGCGCGTGGTCGTGGAGGACGCCGACGGCGTGCGCCACGACCGCCTGCTGACCAGCGGCGACTTCGGGTACGTGCCGGCCGGGCACCTGCACACCTTCCGGGTGGAGTCGCACCGCGCCCGCACGCTCGGGGTGAACACCGGCGGGTTCGAGCGCTTCTTCGCCGCGGCGGGCGAGCGCACCGACTCCCGGATGCCGCCGGCGACGCCGGTCGTCCCCTCGCCGGAGCAGCTCGGGGCGGCCGCCCGCGAGTACCGGAACGACTTCCGCCACGATGTCCGCCTCCTCGACTGACGCCCCGGCCGGGCCGCCGCCGCTGCGACCGGCGCCGATCCCCGGACCGGAGCGGGCCGGCGGCGTCGCGACCCGGCGGGCCGTCGAGTACGCCGTCGTCCCCGGCTACCGCCCGCTGCTGCTGGACCTGCACCGGCCGGACACCACCGCGACCGTGCCCCTGGTGCTGTTCCTGCACGGCGGGGGCTGGCGGGTCGGCAGCCGCGCAGCGGTCGGTCCCGCGTTCGCCGACTGGGACCCGTCGCCGTTCGCGCGGCTGGTCGGAGCAGGGTTCGCCGTCGCCTCGGTCGACTACCGGCTCAGCGGCGAGGCCCGCTTCCCCGCCCAGCTCGACGACGTGGCCGCCGCCCTCGCCTGGCTGCGCGAGCACGCCGCGGAGCTCGGCCTCGACACCGGGCGCACCGCCGTGTGGGGCGAGTCCGCGGGCGGGCACCTGGCCGCCCTGCTCGGTCTCACCGAGCCGGGCGTGCGCGCGGTCGCCGACTGGTACGGCCCGTCCGACCTGGCCGCCCTGCCCGCGGACGCGGCCGCCACCGGCATCGCGGTCACCGACCCCGGTGCGCCGGACTCGCGCGAGGCCCTGCTGCTCGGTGCGCCCCCGCAGGCGGCGGCCGAGGTCGCCCGGGCCGCCTCCCCGGTCGCGCGGGTGCACCCCGCCGCACCCCCCTTCCTGCTGGTCCACGGCACCGCGGACCGGTTCGTCCCGTGCCGCCAGTCCGAGCGGCTGGCGGAGGCCCTCGCGGCCGCCGGGGCCCCGCACGACCTGCAGCTCCTCGAGGGCGCCGACCACATGTGGCTCGGCACGCCCGAGCACGCCCGGACCGCCTTCGACCTCACCCTCGACTTCCTCCGCCACCACCTGAGCTGACCACCCACACCCGTCCCGCGCCGGCCGCCGGCCCGCGCGGCGATGCGCCCTGCCGCACACAGGAGAGCCATGAGCACCGACCACGAGCTCGACCGCCTGCTCGGCGAGGTCCTCGCCCAGGTCCGCGCCGACGACCCGCGCCTCGCCGAGGTCGTCACCGGGGCCGTCCGCCACCTCCACGCCTTCGTCCGCGAGCTGCGCCCCACCGAGGAGGAGTGGCTGCGCGGCATCGACTTCCTGGTCCGCGTGGGGCAGACCTGCACGCCCGAGCGCAACGAGCTGATCCTGCTGTCCGACATGCTCGGCCTGACCTCCGCCGTCGACGAGGTCAACCACGCCGGGCCCGCCGACGCCACGCCGTCGTCGGTCGAGGGTCCCTTCCACTCGCCCGCGCCCGCCCGGCCGCCGGGCGCCTGGATCGCCGACGGGCCGGAGCGCGCCCGCGCCGAGCAGATGGTGGTGCACGGGCGGGTCACCGACACCGAGGGCGTGCCGATCGCCGGCGCGACGGTCGACGTGTGGCAGGCCGACGACGACGGCCGCTACGACACCCAGGACCCCGCCCAACCGCGCGGCAACCTGCGTGGGCTGTTCACCACCGGTCCGGACGGCGGGTACTGGTTCCGCAGCGTGCTCCCGGCCAGCTACCCGGTGCCGACCGACGGCCCGGTCGGCGAGCTGCTCACCGCGCTCGGCCGGCACCCGATGCGCCCCGCCCACGTGCACCTGCGGGTCGAGGCGCCCGGCCACCGCCCCGTGACCACCCACGTCTTCGTGGCCGACGACCCGTACCTCGACTCGGACGCGGCCTTCGCGGTCAAGGACGCGCTGGTCGTGACCCCGGTGCCGCGGACCGACCCCGCGGAGTCCGCCCGGTGGCAGGTCGACGGGCCGTTCCTGGAGTTCCCGTTCGACGTCCGGCTGGTGCCGGTGCGCGTGCCCGCGGCGGTGGCGCGGTGAGGCTCGTCGGGCTGCGCGACGGCCGGGACGTGCTCGTCTCCCGTGTCCTCGGCGACCGGCTCACCCCGGTGGCCCAGGTCGACGACTTCTACGCCGACGTGCTGAAGTGGCGGGCGGCCGCGGCGGCGGTGACGGCCGGCGAGCGGCCGCTGGCCGGGGCGCGGCTCGCCCCGCCCGTGCCCGCCGCGGCGCGGGTCCTGTGCCTCGGCCTCAACTACCGCCGGCACGCCGAGGAGGGCGTCTACGGCGTCCCGGACCACCCGACGATCTTCGGCCGCTGGACGCGCTCGCTGACCGTCGGCGACACCCCGGTCCCGGTCCCGGCGAACGAACCCGGGCTGGACTGGGAGGGCGAGGTCGCCGCCGTCGTCGGGGATCGGCTGTCCGACGTCGACGCGGCCACCGCCGAGCGGGCCGTCCTCGGCCACGCCGTGGTCAACGACCTCACCGCCCGCACCGCGCAGAAGCTCACCGCCCAGTGGACGCTCGGGAAGAACGCCGACCGCAGCGGCCCGATGGGCCCGCTGGTCACCGTCGACGAGTCCGGCCCGCTCTCGACCGGGCTGCGGCTGACCACCCGGGTCAACGGCGAGGTGGTGCAGGAGGGCGACACCCGCGACCTGATCTTCGGCGTCGGCACGGTGTTGTCGCTGGTCAGCCGCACCCTGACGCTCGAGCCGGGCGACGTGCTGCTCACCGGCACCCCCGAGGGCGTGGGCTACGTCCGGACGCCACCGCGGTTCCTGCGCCCCGGCGACGTCGTCGAGGTCGAGGTCGACCGCCTGGGCGTGCTCCGCACCCCGATCGTCGGGCCGGAGGAGCGGTGACGACCCGGTACCCGGTGCTGATCGCCGGCGGCGGGCCCAGCGGGCTGGCCGCCGCGATCGAGCTCGGCCGGGCCGGGGTGCGGTGCGCGGTCGTCGAGCCGCGCACCGAGGTCGCCGCCGACCCGCCCAAGGCGAAGACGACCAGCGCCCGCACGATGGAGCTGTTCCGCCGGTGGGGCCTGGTCGACCGGGTCCGGGCGGCCGCGCCGCTGCCGGTCTCCTACGCCCAGGACGTCGTGTTCTGCACGCGGCTCGCCGGCCGCGAGATCACCCGCTTCCGCAACGCCTTCGGCCTCTACGCGGAGCGCCGCGACGAGCTCGCCGAGTGCGGCCAGCAGATCCCGCAGCCCGTCGTCGAGAGGGTGCTGCGGGAGGCGGTCGCCGCCCTGCCGACCGTCGACCTCCTGCTCGGCCACCGGCTGGTCTCCGCCGTCGACGGGCCGGACGGCGTGCGCGCCGCGGTCTCCGGGCCGGTCGGCGAGCGCGAGGTGCACGCGGACTACCTGCTGGGTTGCGACGGCGCGAACGGCGTGGCCCGCGCGGCGATCGGGGCGCGGTACGCCGGCGGCAGCGGCGCCCGACCCAACCTCAACGTCACCTTCCGCGCCCCCGGCCTCGGCGACGACCTGCTCTGCGCCCGCGCCGTGCACTACTGGGTCCTCGGCGCCGACGCCGGCGGGATCGTCGGGCGCGCCGACCTCGACGGCACCTGGTGGACCGTGGCGCAGAACGTGCCGCCGGGCACCGACCCGGTCGGGCTCGTGCGGCGGCTGATCGGCGCGGACGTGCCGGTGGAGGTGCGCGCGGCCGACCCGTGGGAGGCGCGGATGCTCCTCGTCGACCGCTACCGGGGCAGGAGGACCTTCCTGGTCGGCGACGCGGCGCACCTCAACCCGCCGTGGGGCGGGCACGGCTACAACACGTGCGTCGGCGACGCCGTGAACCTCGCCTGGAAGCTCGCCGCCGTGCTGCACGGGTGGGCGGGTCCGGCGCTGCTGGACAGCTACGAACCGGAGCGCCGGCCCGTCGCCCGGCAGACCATCGACGACGCGGCCGCGCAGGAACCCCTGCTCGCGCACGCGTTCGCCCACCCCGACCTCGACGCCGCCGGGCCCGCCGGCGTCGCCCGCCGGGCCGCGGCGGCCGAGGCGCTGGCCGCCAAGCGCGGCGAGTTCCACAGCCTCGGTCTGGTGCTCGGCTACCACTACGCGGACTCCCCGGTCGTGGTCGACGACGGCTCGCCGGTCCCGACGCACGAGCCGCTGCGCTACCACGGTTCGCCCCGCCCCGGGGCCCGGCTGCCGCACCGCTGGCTGGCCGACGGGTCGTCGCTCTTCGACCACCTCGGCCCCGGGTTCACCCTGCTCCGCCTCGATCCCCGCGCCGACGCCGGGCCCTTCACCGCCGCGGCCGCCCGGACCGGGGTGCCGCTGACCCTGCTCGACGTGCCCGGCACAGCCGACGCCTACGGCGCACCGCTGCTGCTGGTCCGGCCGGACCAGCACGTCGCCTGGCGGGGGTCCGACGCCCGGCACGCCGCCGCCGTCCTCGACCGCGCCCGCGGCGCCTCCCACACCTCCCACCCCACCCCGGCGCTCGCCGGCTGATCCCGACCGGTCCACCAGCAAAGGAGCTCGGAGATGACCACCTCACCGCTCGAGGGCACCGGGGCGCCCGGCACCCGCACCCCGGAGTCCGTGCCGACCTGGACGAACCCGCGCCGCGGCTTCCTGTTCTTCCTCGGCGTCGCCGCGATCGGCGCGGCCATGGCGAACCTGGTCCCGCTCGTCCTGACCCTGTCCCTCAAGGCCACGGTGATCGACCCGGCGAACGCCACCTCGATCCTGTCCGTGGTGGTGGCCGTCGGGTCGGTGTTCTCCCTGGTCGCGTTCCCGGCGCTCGGCCGGCTCAGCGACCGGACGACGAGCCGGCTCGGCCGGCGCCGCCCGTTCCTGCTGGCCGGTGCGGTGCTCGTGCTGCTCGGCGCGCTGGGCACCGTCGTCGCCGGGAGCACGCCCGTGCTCGCGCTGGCCGGGATCCTCACGCAGGTCGGCTTCAGCGCGTCGATGGTGGCGTGCACCGCCGCCATCCCGGACCAGTTCGCGCCGGACCGCCGTGGCCCGGCCTCGGCGATCGTCGGGCTGAGCCTGCCGGTCGGCGCGGTCGTCGGGCTGTTCCTGGCGCAGCTGTTCGCGCCGAGCCTGCCGCTGATGATCCTGGTCCCGGCCGCGGTCGGTGCCCTGGGCTCGCTCCTGTTCGCCGCCGTGCTGCGCGACCGCCGGATCACCGCCGCCGAGCGGCCCCCGTTCGACTGGCGGGCCTTCCTCGGCACCTTCTGGGTCAGCCCGCGGCGCAGCCCCGACTTCGCCTGGGCGTGGGCCAGCCGGCTGCTGCTGTTCCTCGGCGTGGCCGCCGTGCAGGCCTACCAGGCGTTCTACCTGATCGCGGTGCTGCACTTCGCCCCTGCGGAGGTGGCCGGCGCGGTGTTCCTGTCGACGCTCGTGCTGACCGCCGCCGCCCTGCTCTTCGCCCCCGTCGCGGGCAAGGTCTCCGACCGGATCGGCCGCCGCAAGCCGTTCGTCATCGGCGCCGCGGTGATCTTCGCCGTCGGGCTCGCGCTGGCGTCCGTCGCGCAGAGCTTCCCGGCCTTCCTCGTGGCGATGGGCGTGATCGGGCTGGGTCAGGGCGTGTACTTCGCGGTGGACATCGCGCTGGTCACGCTGGTGCTGCCGGACCCCGCCAACCCGGCCAAGGACCTCGGGATCATGAACCTGGCGAACACGTTGCCGTCGACGATCGTGCCGGCGGTCGCGCCCGCCGTGCTCGCGGTGGGCGCGAGCGCCGCGCACCCGCAGAACTTCACGGCGCTGTTCCTCTTCGGCGCCGTCGCCGGGCTCCTCGGTGCGCTGCTGATCCTCCCGATCCGGGGCGCCCGGTGACCCGGTTCCCCGAGGGCTTCCTGTGGGGTGCGGCCACGGCGGCGCACCAGGTGGAGGGCGGCAACGTCGGCAACCACTACTGGGAGTGGGAGCACGACCCGCACGGCCCCTTCGCCGAGCCCAGCGGCGACACCTGCGACCACTACCACCGCTGGGCCGAGGACCTCGACCTGCTCGCCGCGGCCGGGCTCACCGCCTACCGGTTCAGCCTGGAGTGGAGCCGCATCGAGCCCGAGGAGGGCGAGATCTCGCGGGCCGCGCTCGACCACTATCGGCGGATGGTCGCGGGCTGCCGCGATCGCGGGCTCGCCCCCGTGGTCACGTTGGCGCACTTCACAATGCCCCGCTGGATGGCCCGCGACGGCGGCTGGACCGGGCCGAAGGCGGGCGACCGGTTCGCCCGGTTCACCGAGACGGTGCTGCCGGTCGTCGCCGACGCCGGGTACGTCTGCACGGTCAACGAGCCGAACCTGATGGCCTGCATGCCCGTCCTGGCCGCGACGGCCGCGCGCGGAGAGCGGGTCGGCGGGCTGCCGCGGCCCGACCAGGAGACGGCCGAGGCCCTGCTCGAGCTGCACCGGCGGGCCCGCACCGTGCTCCGCGACGGCGGCGCCCCGCCCTCCGGCCTCACCCTCGTCGGGCAGGAGTTCCTGGCCGAGGACGGCGCGGTCGAGGAGATGGCGGCGCACCGCGCGGCCATGGAGGACCAGTTCCTCGCGGCCGCGGCGGACGACGACTTCGTGGGGCTGCAGGTCTACAGCTGCGCCCGGATCGGCCCGGACGGCCCCGTAGCCCCGCCCGACGACCTGCGCACGCTCGCGGACATGGAGTACCGGCCGGGCGCGCTCGGCGCGGCGGTCCGCCGGGCCGCCGAGGTGCTGCCCGGGACACCCCTGCTGATCACCGAGAACGGCATCGCCACGGCCGACGACGCGCAACGCGTCGCCTACACCGAGGGCGCGCTGCGCAGTCTGCACGCCGCGATGGCCGACGGCGCGGACGTCCGTGGCTACCTGCACTGGAGCCTGCTCGACAACTTCGAGTGGTTCGCGGGCTACCGGCCCACGTTCGGGCTGGTCGCGGTGGACCGCAGCACCTTCCGCCGCACCCCGAAGCCGAGTCTGGCGTGGCTGGGCCGCGTCGCCCGGGCCAACGCCCTCGGAGCCGAGGCATGACCGTCCCGACCCGGCTGCGCCTGGAGCACCTCCCGCCGGGCCAGGCCTGTGGCGCCGCGCGGCCACGCGGCTCGTGGCGGCTGCCCGCCGGCACGGCCGCGCAACAGGCCTACGCGGTGCGGATCTCGGGGCCGGACGGGCCGGTGTGGGAGTCCGGGCGCCGCGCGGGCGGCGGGTCGGCCCTGGTCGACCTCGACGTGCCGGCGGAGCTGACCGGACGCCCCGCCACCGCCGATCCCCTGACCTGGCAGATCCGGGTGTGGACCGACCGCAGCGCGAGCGGCTGGTCGGAGCCCGCGCCGTGGACGAGCGTGGCCCTCTTCCCCGGCCTCGACGCGGCGGTCTGGATCGCGCCGCACGAGCCGGAGCCCGCTGCGCCCGGCTCGCGGCCCGCACACCGGCTCCAGCACTCCTTCACCCTCGCCGCGGCACCGGCGGCCGCGGTCGCCTGGGCCACCGCGCACGGCATGTACGAGCTGTTCGTCAACGGGCACCGGGTCGGCGACGCCGAGCTCACCCCCGGCTTCACGGCCTACCGCACCCGGCTGCAGGTGCACGCCCACGACGTCACGCGCCTGCTGCGGGCGGGCGCCAACGACCTCGAGATCCTGCTGTCCGACGGCTGGTACCGGGGCCGGCACGGGTTCGAGCGCCATGCCGACGGCTACGGCACCCGCACCGCCGCACTGCTCGCGCTGGACCTGCGGCTCCCCGGCGGGGACACCCGCACGGTCACGACGGGCCCGGACTGGTGGTCGCGCCCGAGCGGGATCATCGCCGACCTGATGGACGGCCAGCACACCGACCTGCGCGCTCCGGCCCCCGGCAGCCGGCGGGACCCCGCCGATCCGGCCTGGCGACCCGCACCGGTGACCGACCGTCCCGCCGCCCGGCTGGAGCTGCCGGTGGCCCCGCCGGTCCGGGCCGTGGAGGAGCTCGCGCCCGTCGCGCTGCACCGCGTACCCGGCGGGACCGTCGCGGACTTCGGCATCAACCTCAACGGGTGGGTCCGCCTCGCGGACCTCGGTCCGCGCGGGACCGTCGTGACCCTCACCCACGGCGAACTGCGCGACGACGCCGGGCGGGTCACCACCGAGAACCTGCGCGCCTTCGACTTCGCCACCGGGGAGCGGCTGCCCGCGGGCCAGGTCGACACCGTCACCGCGGCGGGCCGGCGCGGGGAGACCGCCGAGCCGCGGCACACCACGCACGGCTTCCGGTACGTGCAGGTCGACGGCCGTCCCGACCTCGCCGCCGACGACCTCCGCGCCGTCGTCGTCCACAGCGACCTGCCGCGCACGGGCTGGTTCCGCTGCGGCGACCACCGCCTCGAGGCGCTGCACGAGGCCGCCGTCCGAAGCTTCCTCGGCAACGCCTGCGACATCCCCACCGACTGCCCGCAGCGCGAGCGGTCGGGCTTCACCGGCGACTGGCAGGTCTTCGCCGACGCCGCCGCCTTCACCCACGACGTGGCCGGGTTCGGGGACAAGTGGTTGCGGGACCTGGCCGCGGACCAGCGCGCCGACGGGCGGGTGCCGACGATCGTGCCCGACCCGGCCGACCCGGCGGGCGGCGCGGCCACGCTCGCCATGGACGGCTCCGCCGGCTGGGGCGACGCCGCGGTGATCGTCCCGTGGACGCTGTGGCGGGCCTACGGGGACCGGGACCTGCTGGCCCGGCAGTACCCGTCGATGGTGCGGTGGGTCGGGTACGCCGCGGGGTGTGCAGGCTCGCGGCGTCACCCGGACCGCGCGGCCGCCAGGCCCACGCCGGCGCCGCACGAGGAGTTCCTCTGGGACACCGGCTTCCACTTCGGCGAATGGCTCGAGCCCGGCGAGGTCCCGGACCTCGACCCGGCGCGGGACCACGGGATCGTCGCCACCGCCTACCTCGCGCGCTCGGCCCGGCTGCTGAGCCGGATCGCCGGGCTCCTCGGCCGCGACGACGACCGGGTCCGCCACGACCGGCTCGCCGACGCCGCCCGGGATGCGTGGCAGCGCGAGTACCTGTCCGCGGACGGTGAGCTCGCCGTGCCGACGCAGGCGAACCACGTCCGGGCTCTGGCGTTCGATCTGGTGCCTCCGCACGTGCGCTCGGCGGTGGCAGACCGGCTGACCGGCCTGCTCCGGGCGAACGACCACCACCTGGCCACGGGCTTCCTCTCCACCGGCCTGCTGCTCCCCGTCCTCGCCGACACCGGCCACCTCGACGAGGCCTACCGGGTCCTGTTCAGCCCCGGCGAGCCGTCCTGGCTGGGCATGATCGACCGCGGCGCCACCACGATCTGGGAGAACTGGGCCGGGCCCGACGACCCCCGCGGCCCCGGCTCGCTCAACCACTACGCCAAGGGCGCGGTGATCGGCTTCCTCCACCGGTACGTCGCCGGGATCCGGCTGCCCGAGGACCCCGGGCCGGAGGCGGCGGGGTATCGCCGGTTCGTGGTCGCCCCGCAGCCCGGCGGCGGCCTGACCTGGGCCGACGCCACCCACGACAGCCCGAACGGGCGCATCCGCAGCGCCTGGCGGCGGGACGCCGACGGGCTGCTCGTGGACGTCGAGGTGCCGCCCGGGACCCGGGCGGAGATCCGCCTGCCCGACGGCCGGGTGGTCGACGCCGGGCCGGGCCGGCACGTGCACCGGTGCGGGAGCTACGCCGCCTCGGTGGAGCGGACCGTGAGCACGTGCAGGGTGCGCTCGCCCCGGTAGCCGTCCCGCCCGTGCAGGAACCGGTAGTTGTCCAGCACGAACAGGTCGCCCGCGTCGAGCCGGAAGCGCGGGGCCACCTCCATCGCGGTGGCCAGCGCGTCCGCGTACCGCTCGATCAGCTCGAGGTGCCGGTCCCACTCCGGCTCGCGCGGGACCGGGGCCGCGTAGTCGCTCGCCCGCACCACCCGGCGGCCGGCGCGGGTGTACTCGACCAGCCGCCGCACCAACGGGGTTCCCGGCACCCCTCGAGCCGGGTTCACCCAGGTGCCGAAGTAGTCGACGTCCGTGCCGACGAGGAAGTCGTGCACCTCGCGCAGTTCGGGCTCACCGGCGGTCCGCAGCGCCTCGACCAGCGCGTACCCGTCGATCAGCACGGAGTCGCCCCCGTCGTCGGCCGCCCTGCCGCACAGCATGAGCAGCCAGTCCTCGTCCGGGTCCCGCAGCCGGACGGACCGGCCGTGCACGTCGACCACGACGTTCGCCCCGTCCGAGTGCAGCCCGAGCGGAGGCGCGTCGGGCCCGCCCTGCGGCCGGATGCCGAAGAGCTCGCGGAGGCGGCCGCCGAGCGCGGTCGCGGCCGCGTCGACCAGCCGCTCGGGGTCCGTGGCGTGGCGTAGCCGGCGACGATCGCCGCGCCCGCGGCCGCGAGGCCCGCGCGCAGGTCGGTCACCACCGGCGGGACGCGGCCGACGCCGCCGAGCGTCTCCTTCCACTCCGGCCGGACCTCGCCGTGCCGCCGCCCGCCCGCATTCGTGACCGCCACCCGGAGCCCCTTTCGCAAGTTACTGGCAGGAGCACCCTATCGGCCGGAACACCGCGACTCCAGCCTCCGGCCGAGCAGCGTGACGGCCAGTGACACCGCCACGACCGCCACGGCGGGCACCAGCACGAGCTGCGGGGCAACGAACAGGTACTGCCGCCCCTCGGCGAGCATCGCGCCCCATTCCGGGGTGGGCGGCTGGGCCCCGAGCCCGAGGAACGAGAGCCCGGCGAGCGAGAGCAGCACGTTCGCGAACCGCAGGCAGGCGTGCGCCGTCAGCGGACGCAGCGCGTTGGGGAGGATGTGCCGCACCGCGATCCGGCCGGGCCCGGCGCCCAGCGCGACCGCCCCCTCCACGTACTCGCGGGCCCGTTCCCGGACCGTGAGCTGGTAGGCGAGCCGGGCGAACGGCGTCCAGCCGGTGAGCAGCACGGCGATCAGCAGGGTGCTCGGCCCGGGTTCGCGGACCGCCGCCACGACCAGGCCGACGATCACGGTCGGGATCGCCACCAGGACGTCGAGCGTGCGTTGCAGGAGCTGCCCCACGACCCCGCCCGCGTAGCCCGCGACGATCCCGAGCAGCGTGCCGACCGCGGCACAGGCCAGCACCGCGACCAGGGTGAACCACACGGACAGGCGGGTGCCGACGAGCAGCCGGGCCGCGACGTCCCGGCCGAGGTTGTCCGTGCCGAGCGGGTGGGCGAGGGAGGGCTCGGCGAACCGGTCGGACAGGTCGGTGGTGAGCGCGTCGACCGGCAGCAGCGCGGCCACCACCAGCAGCCCGGCGAGCACCGCGAACGCGACGAGCACGGGATCGCGCCTCACACCTCCACCTCCGCCCGGGCCACGGGATCCAGGGCGAGCTGCAGCAGCTCGGCGGCGACCCCCGCCAGCACCGCCACCGCGACCACGGCCAGCAGCCCGGCCTGCAGCATCGGCAGGTCCTGGGCGGTCACGGCGTCGTAGAGCAGCCGGCCCAGCCCGGGGATCCCGAACGCCACCTCGACCACCACCGCGCCGCCGAGCAGGCCGGCGAAGAACATCCCGGAGAGCGCCGTGACGCCGGTCAGCGCCAGCCGCGCCCCGTGCCGCCAGAGCAGCTGCGATCCGCCTACCCCCTTGGCGAGGGCGACGGCGACGTGCGGGCGGGAGAGGGCGTCGACCGTCTCCGCACGGGCGAGCTGGGCAGCCAGCGCGACCGGGAACGCGGCCAGGGTCAGCACCGGCAGCACGGCCTGCGCGGGCGTGCCCCAGCCGGTCGCCGGGAACAGCGGCACCGCGACCGCGAGCAACAGCACCAGCAGCGGCGCGAGCACGAACTCCGGCACGGCCACGCCCAGCACCGAACACCCGGTGACCACCCGGTCCAGCACGCCGCCCGGGCGTCGGGCCGCCCGAACGCCGAGCGGGATCCCGACCACCGCGGCGACCAGCAGCGCGAGCGCCGCCAGCACCACCGACACCCCGAGCGCCGCCGCGAGCTGCGGCGCGATCGCCGTGCGGGTGGCGTACGAGACGCCGAGGTCCCCGGTGAGCGCGTGGCCGAGCCAGCGCAGGTACTGCTCCGCCCACGAGCGGTCCAGGCCCAGCTCGGCCGCCACCCGCGCGGCCACCGCCGGGTCCGGCTCGGCCTCCGCGACACGGCCGCGCAGCACCGCCCGGACGGTGTCGACGCCGGCCAGCCGCGGCAGCAGGAAGATCAGCAGCGAGGCGCCGAGCAGGACCGCCGGCAGGGTCGACAGCCGGCGCGCGAGGGTGCCGCCCACTCAGCCGGTGCGGGTCAGCTCGGGCGTGACCAGCGACTTCGCCAGCGGGTCGACGGTGTACCCGGAGACGCCCCTGGTCACCGCGTTCTCCTGCGAGTGCACCAGCGGCAGGCCCACGGCGTCCGCGGTCAGCTTCGCCGCCGCGGCTCTGAACACCTCCTGGCGTTGCGCAGGGTCCGTGGTCGTGGCCAGCGGAGCGAGGAGCGCGTCGTACTCCGCCGAGCAGTACCGGTTGATGTTGTACGAGCCGGCGCAGGAGTAGTCCGTGACCAGCGTGGACCCGGTGTCCGGCACGTCGGTGAGGTAGTTGCGGGACAGCAGGAACATGTCGTAGCGGCCGGCCAGCAGCTCCGGCTCCTGCGGCCCGTACTCGGCGATCCGGATCTGCGCGTCGACGCCGACCTCGCGGAGCATGCCCTGCACCGCGGTGGCGAGCGTGGGCAGCTCGGAGCGGTTCGGGTAGGTCTGCAGCCGCACGGTCAGCGGCCGGTCCGGGCCGTAGCCGGCCTGGGCGAGCAGATCCTTCGCGGCCTGCAGGTCCGGCGCGGGCGGCGGGCCCTGGCTGCCCCAGGCGACCGCCGGACCGTAGAGCTCCGACGCCGGCACGGCCGACCCGGCCAGCGCCTGCTCGGCCAGTGCGGTGCGGTCGATCGCCCTGGCGACGGCCTGCCGCACCCGGATGTCGGAGAAGGGCGCGGCGGACTGGTTGAGCATCAGCGAGACGGTCCGCGGGGCGGCGACGGTCTGGTCGTCGTAGCCGCTGTCGGGGGTGAACTCGAGCAGCGCGGACTCGGGCAGCCCCTGGGCGACGTCGACGTCCCCGGCCCGCAGCGCCAGCGCCCGGGCCGCCGGGTCGGTCACGTACCGCACGCTCACCTTCGCCAGCTGCGGCCGCCCGCCCCAGTAGGCGTCGTTGCGCTCGAGGGTGGCCGACTGGGTGCCGTTCGCGGCGACCAGCTTCATCGGCCCGGTCCCCGTCCCGACGGCGGCGGGCGGGCCGCCGGTGTACGCGGACGGGGCGAGGATCGCGGTGTTCACGCTGCTCAGCCGCAACGGCAGGATCGGGTCCGGCTCCGCCGTCGTGATCGCGACGGCGGCCGGGCCGTCCTCGGCGACCTGCAGCCCGATGCCTTTGATCGCCCGCGGCGGGGCGGCGACGCCGGCGACCCAGGACAGCGCGGTGACCACGGCCGCGGGGGTGAGCGGGGTGCCGTCGTGGAAGGTGACGCCGGGCCGGAGCTCGAACCGCCACGTGCGCGGGTCGGTGGTCTGCGCCCAGGAGGTCGCGAGGCCGGGCTGCGGCGTGCCGTCCGGCCCGGCCTTCACCAGCGCCTCGGCCGACCCCAGCTGCGCGAGGACGAACGCGTCGTCGGTGTCCATCGCGTAGCCCGAGCGCGGCGCGAACTGGGCGGCCAGGCGGAGCTCGCCGTCCGGCACCGGGGTGCCGGTCGGCGTCGCGCCGGACCCGCAGGCGGTGACGAGACCGACCAGGGCGACGACCGCGAGGGCGACGCCGGGCCGGACACGGGCGCGCCGGCCCGGACGGGGCAAGGTGGGGCGGGGCATCGAGGCCTCCCTGGTCGCGACCCTGGTCTCGGCACCGTGGGCCGGCTTCGTGGCCGGCACGGCGCCGGGCCGGCAGGCGCCGCCGGGCCGCCGAGATCGTCCGTGCATCGGAACAAGCTGTCAATCATGTGCATCGACCTGCATGAATGCCGCACCGATGATCGCTCGGGTCCCCTATCGCGTCTCCACTGCAAATGCTAGTAATGGGCGGTTATGCCCGGAACCCGGCCCGAGGGCCCATCCCCCGCACGGGCCGGCCTGCGCCGGTTCGCCGCCCTGGCGAACTTCGGGCGGCTGCCGCCGGTCATGCGGCTGCTCGTGGCCACGCAGCTGGCGTTCAACGTCGGCTTCTACATGGTGCTGCCGTACCTGGCGACCCACCTCGCCGAGGACCTCGCGCTCGCGGGCGGCGTCGTCGGGCTGGTGCTCGGGCTGCGGACGTTCAGCCAGCAGGGCCTGTTCGTGGTGGGCGGGGCACTCGCCGATCGGTGGGGCGCGAAACCGGTCGTCCTGGCGGGCTGCGTGCTGCGCGTCGCGGGGTTCGTGCTCCTCGGTCTCGCGACGGCGCTGCCGGGCGTGCTGGCCGGGGCGCTGCTCACCGGGTTCGCGGCCGCCCTGTTCTCGCCGGCCGTCGAGTCGTCGCTGGCCCGCGAGGCCGGGGCGCAGGAGGAGGTCGGCGGGGTCGCGCGGGCGGACGTCTTCGCGATGTTCGCCGTCAGCGGCCAGATCGGCTCGGTGCTCGGGCCGCTGCTCGGCACCGCGCTCCTGCTCGTCGACTTCCGGCTGGCCTGCCTGGTCGCAGCCGGCGCGTTCGTGCTGATCCTGGCCGCGCACGCCGCGTGGCTGCCGCGCCGGCCCGCCCCGCACGCGGGCGAGCCGATCCTCGCCGGGTGGGCGGAGGTGCTGGCCAACCGGCGCTTCCTCGCGTTCGCGGCGGGCTACTCCGGCTACCTGCTCTGCTACAACCAGCTCTACCTGGCCCTGCCCGCCGAGCTCACCCGCGCGACCGGCGGCCGGGCGGCGCTGGGCTGGCTGTTCGTGCTGGCGTCGGTGATGGTGATCGTCGGGCAGCTGCCGGTCACGCGCTGGGCGCGGCGGCGCGGCGGGCTGCGGCCGCTGGTGCTCGGATTCGTGCTGATGGCGGCGGCCTTCGCGGTCGTGGCGGTGGCGATCGCCGCACTGCCCCCGGCGCTCTGGCCCGCGGTCGCGTTCGTCGTGCTGCTCACCGCGGGGCAGATGCTCGCCGTGCCGGTCGCGCAGGACCTCGTGCCCCGGCTGGCCGGGGAGCGCCGGCTCGGCGCCTACTTCGGCGTGCTGTCCTCGGCGGGCGGGCTCGCGGTGCTGGTCGGCAGCACCGCGGCCGGCGCCCTGCTCGACCCGGCCGTCGCCCCGCCCGTCGTCGCGTGGGTGGTGCTGGCCGCGGTGCCGCTGCTCAGCGCGCTGGTGATCGGCCGGCTCGCGCGGCGCGGCGCCCTCGACTGATCACCGGTAACCGGTCGTGTCGGCCGGCTTGCCCGCGTCCTGCACCTCCACGACGTAGCGCCAGGCGTCCGGCCGGGAACCGTCGAGGTCGTCGACGCCGTAGACCTGCGCGAGCTCGCCGCTCGACGTCGATCGTCCGGTCCAGCGCACCCGGTCCGGGTCCGCCGCCAGCGCGGCGATCCCGCGGCCCACGAACCGCGGCGTCTCCGAGATCGCGAAGTGCGGCACGGTGGTCAGCGCGTCCCGCCAGGTGTCCTCGGTGACGCCGAAGTGGTCCAGCATCGCCTCCGACCGCAACCAGCCGGGGGTCACGGCGACCGCGGTGCCGCCGTGCTCGCGCAGCTCGTGCGCCCAGCTGCGCGCCAGCCGGATCGGCGCGACCTTGGCCAGGTCGTAGTAGACGGTCAGCCGGTAGTTCTCGGCGTTGTACTCCGCGGTGCCGTCGGTGATCTCGACGACGAGCCCGCCCGGCTCGCGGACGAGCAGCGGGAAGGCGTACCGCGCCGTCACGATGTGGGTGTCGATCGCGAGGCGCAGCAGGTGCAGGCCGTCGTCGAGGGAGTGCTCCCACACCGGGCGGAACCACTCGGTCAGCGGGTCGCCGCCGAAGATGTCGTTGACCACCACGTCGAGCCGGCCCTGCTCGGCGTCGATCCGGGCGCACAGCGCCTCCACCTGCGCCGGGTCCAGATGGTCGACCACGGCCGGGACCACCCGCCCGGGCAACCCCGCCGCCAGCTCCGCGGTCTGCTCGATCGTCTCCGCACGGCCGTACTCCGACGGCCTCCCGGTCGTGCTCCGCCCGGTCGCGTAGACCGTCGCGCCCGCCGCCGCGAGCTCCAGCGCGATCCCCCGCCCCGCGCCCCGGGTCGCCCCCGCGACCAGCGCGACCCTGCCCCGCAGTGCTGCCATCTCCTCCGCCATGCGCCCCACGCTTCCGTGGATCCCTGACAGGTGCGGTCAGGAACCACCGCGAACCCAGCCGCAGCGGGCGGCCCCTCGCAGGTCGAGCCGGGCGCCGTCCGGCTGCCTACGCCGCCCCGCCGCCGCTCTGGTCGTCGACGGACGAGGGGAAGGCCAGCCGGACCGTGGTGCCGCGGGCGGAATGCAGGACGGTGACCTCCGCGAGCGTCGTGGCCACCCGGAGGGCGTCGGCGGCGGGTGGGTCGCACAGCCCCATGTCGACCCGGATGCGGACGCCGTCGGTGCGGGAGCACCACCGGACCCGTACGGACCGCGCGCCCAGGTCCAGGGCGTGCGCGACGACCTCGTCCACCGCGATCGTCAGCCGCGCCTGCCGGTCGACGGCGTAGCCGCGGTCCCTGGCGAGGCGCCCCAGGTCGTGTCGCAGGCCGGCGAGCTCGAGCACCCCCGCGACCTCGACGTCCAGCGCGGGTGGCACGCGGCCACCCGCACGATGCCGCACCAGCTGCATCCCGCACCAGTCCTTCCCGCCGTCCGGATCGACGTCCACGTCGCCGCCCGGATCGTCGCTCCGCATGCCCCCGGCAGGGCCGGCCAAACCCCGGGCCGGTGAGCACGGGAAACCTCTGCGTGGCCGGTTTGGCCCGCCCGGCCCCGGGCACCCGCCCCGCACTCCCGGCGCTTCCGCGCGGCGGGCCCGCCGGCAGGCAGCGGCGGCAGCGGGCGGCCGTGTCCCGTCCTCCCCTCCGGCCACGCCGGATCCACCCCCTTCCGCGGAGGAGGCTGCGCGCACGGTGGACGCCCCCAGCGACTACGCCCGGCTCCTGCCGGCGCTCGCGGAGTACGCCGCGCTGCCGGGCGACGACCCGCGGCGGCCGGGCCTGCGGTCCACGCTGATCCTCGCCTTCCTGCCGGTCGTGCAGCACCTCGCGCGGCGCTACGGCGACGACGCCGCCCGGGAGGACCTGACGCAGGCGGGCGTGATCGGGCTGATCCACGCGATCGACCACTGGGATCCCGACGCGGCGCGCGGCGACGCGCTCGGGTACGTCGTGCCCTGCGTGCGCGGGGAGATCCTGCGGCACCTGCGGGACCGCACGTGGTCGGTACGGGTGTCGCGGCCGGTGAAGGAGCTGGTCGTGACGCTCGACAAGGCCGTCGGCCCGCTCACCCAGCGGCTGGGGCGGGCGCCGCGGCCGAGCGAGCTCGCCGAGCACCTGGGGGTCCGCGTCGACGACGTGATCGACGCGATCGCCGTCCGGGCCGAGCGGCGCAGCGCCAGCCTCGACGCGTCGATCGAGCCCGGCGAGCCGCCGCTCGGCGAGCGGCTCGGGGACGCCGACCCCGCGATGGACGACGTGGAGTTCCGCCGCAGCGTGTGGCCGCTGCTGGCCGGGCTGCCCGAGCGGGAGCGGCGGATCGTGCTGCTGCGCTTCTTCGGCAACAAGACCCAGTCCGAGATCGGCGAGATGGTCGGCCTCTCGCAGATGCACGTCTCGCGCCTGCTCGCCCGCGCCCTCGCCACCCTGCGCCGCGGTCTGATGTCGTGACGGGCCGCGCTACGGAGCGGCGGCCCGGGCGGCGATCTCGTCGGCCCGGGCGCTCGCGGCGGCGACACCCCCGATGGCCCAGTTCTCCGGCGCGACCTCGACGATCCGGCCGCGCACCCGCCGTCGCTCCACCCCGAGCACGTCGACGACCAGGTCGGTCAGGCGCGCGAGCAGCTCCTCGCGCTGCGCCGCCGGCCTGCCCGCGAGCACGATCGCGGTGAAGTAGGGCGCGGCCGGCGCTCCCTCGGCCACGATCTCGCCGCCCACGGCCGCGGCCTCCGCGTCGTACTCGACCACGAACACGCGCACCCTCTCGATCGGCGAGTCCAGTACCTCGGCGTAGATCCGGCTCGCCTCGACCAGCAGCCTCCGTCGCCGGGCGGGGTCGACGCCCGCCCGCACGACATGGAAGTGAGCGACGGGCATGCGACCTCCTCCGCGTGACGACGACACCGATCCTCACGCCCGCCGCCCCGCCGGGTCGACCCCGCCGTTCGCCGGTGGGGAAGGGCCGGCGCCCCACAGCCCGTTCACAGCCCGCACACCGTCGCCGCCCACGAACGCCCCGGACGCTGGTCCTCGACCGATGCCGAAGGAGCACCGTGAGCAACGACCTGTCCTCCAGCGGGTCCCGCTGGGAACCCTTCTCCTCCCCGCGCCCCGTCCTCGCCCACCCCGACGGGCCGATCACGCCCGACGACCACAGCGAGAACCGGGCGCCGCACCCCGTCTACGACATCACCTCGACGGCCACGCACGCCGTCGCCGGGCCATCCGGCCGAAAGGGCGTGCGCCGGACCGTCGTGCTGGTGGCCGCCGCCGCCGGCCTCGTGCTCGCCGGCGGGGCCGGCGGGTACGCGATCGGGCACGCCACCGGCGGGACCCCCGCGGCCGGGATCGACGGCGGGACAAGTGGTCTCGGCGGGTTCGGCGGGGAGCGTCATCGCCTCGGCGGGCAGGCCCCGGGCGACGGCCAGGGCCTCGGCACGCCGGGCGACGGGGCCCTCCCGCAGGGCGGCACCGGAACCGGCGGCACCGGGACCGGCGCCGGAACCGGGTCAGGGTCCGGCTCGAGTACCGGAACCACCGGAACCACCACCGGGCTCTCCGCGTGAGCGTCACGCTCGACCCGCCCGTCCCCCGGCACGGCTCGCGCATCGACACCCGCCCGGCCCGCACCGACGCCGCCGTCCGCTACCTCGCCGGCACCCTGGTCGCGGCGAGCCTCGTGGTCGTCACGTACCTCTGGGTCGCGGGCGGCGGGATCCAGGACCTCGCGTCCTGGGCCGACGGCCTGACCTCGCTCGGCCGGTGGACGGGGTTGCTCGCCTCGGACCTCCTGCTGGTCCAGGTCCTGCTGATGGCCCGCATCCCGCCGCTGGAGCGCGCCGTCGGCCAGGACCGGCTCGCCCGCGTCCACCGGTTCGCCGGGTTCGGCTCGTTCACGCTGATGCTCGTCCACCTGGCGCTGATCACGTGGGGCTACGCCGGCGGCCGGCTCACCGCGGTCCCCGGCACCTTCTGGACGCTCACCGTCGACTACCCCGGCATGCTGCTGGCGCTGGCCGGCACCGTCTGCCTGGTTCTCGTCGTGGTGACGAGTGTGCGCGCCGCCCGCAGCCGGCTCCGCCACGAGTCCTGGCACCTGCTGCACCTCTACGCCTACCTCGGTGTCGGGCTCGCACTGCCGCACCAGCTGTGGACCGGGCAGGAGTTCCTGTCCTCGACGGCCGCGACCGTCTACTGGTGGACCCTGTGGGCCGCGGCCGCCGCGGCGGTCCTGGTCTGGCGGGTCGGCCTGCCCCTCGTCCGCTCGCTGCGCCACGACCTGCGGGTCACCTCGGTGGTCCCCGAGGCCGCGGACGTCGTGTCCGTCTACCTGACCGGCCGGCACATGGACCGCCTCCCGGTCGCGGCCGGGCAGTTCCTGAGCTGGCGTTTCCTCACCGGTCCCGGCTGGTCCCGCACGCACCCGTACTCGCTCTCGGCCGCCCCCGACGGCCGCAGCCTGCGCATCACCGTCAAGGACCTGGGCGACGGCAGCCGGCTCACCCGCAGCCTGCGCCCCGGAACCCGCGTGCTGGTCGAGGGCCCCTACGGCCGGCTCACCGCCCGCCCGCGCACCCGCGACCGGGTCGCGCTGATCGGCGCCGGCGTGGGGATCACCCCGCTGCGGGCGCTGGCCGAGGGTCTGCCCTACGCCCCCGGCGACGCGGTGCTGCTCCAGCGCGGCGCGCCGCTGTTCGCCGCCGAGTTCGACGTCCTCGCCCGCGAGCGCGGCCTGCAGGTGCACCGGCTCCCCGGACCGCGCCGCGCGCCGGACTCCTGGCTCGGCGACGGGGTCGGCCCCGGCGACGACCGGGCCGTCCTGCTCGGCCTGATCCCCGACGTCGCCCAGCGGGACGTCTACCTCTGCGGCCCCGAGGCCTGGTCCGCCTCCGTGCGCCGCACCCTGGCCGCCGCCGGGGTGCCGGCGAGCCGCATCCACGTCGAGACCTTCGGATGGTGACCGCGTGCGCCGCATCCTGACCTGGTTCCTGAGCACGGTCGCCGTGGTCGCGCTGCTGTTCGGCTACAAGACCTCGACCGGCGCCTCCGCCACCCCCACCTCGGACCCGTCGCCGCCGCACCGGGCACGGGCTCGAACACCGGCAGCACCGGCAGCCCCGGCAGCACCGGCAGCACCGGCACCTCGGGCAGCACCGGAACCACCACGTACACCGGTTCCGTCGCCCAAACCCGGTTGGGACCCGTGCAGGTCACGATCACCGTGGCCGACCGGAGGATCACCGACGTCGCCGTGCCGCAGTACCCGGACGGCAACGGCAAGGACCAGCAGATCAACGCGTCCGCCCTGCCCGTGCTGACGAAGGAGACGATCAGCGCGCAGAACGCCGACATCGACATGGTCAGCGGCGCGACCGTGACCTCGCAGGGTTATCTCGAGTCCCTGCAGAGCGCCCTCGACCAGGCGGGCCTCGCGTGACGGCGCCCGTCGCACCCCGCCCGGCGCGGTACGTCGAGCACGTCATGGGGCTGCCGGTCAGCCTCGCCCTGCGCGGCCGGCACACCACCGACGCCCACGCCCGCGCCGCCTGGGCCGAGGCCTTCGCCGTGCTGCGCGAGGCGGACCGCGTCTTCAGCACCTTCCGGGCCGACTCGGTGGTGTCCCGGCTGGATCGGGGCGAGCTCGACGAGTCCGACTGCCCGCCCGAGCTGCACGAGGTCCTGGCGATCGGCGAGGCCGCCCGCCGCGACTCCGACGGCGCGTTCGACGTCCGGCGCGACGGGCGCCTGGACCCGTCCGGCGTGGTCAAGGGCTGGGCCGTGGAGCGGGCGGCCGCGCCGCTGCGCGCGCTGCCGGACACCGACTTCTGCCTCTCCGCGGGCGGCGATCTGACCTGCCGCACCCTCCATCCCGACGACGCCCCGTGGCGGATCGGCGTCGAGGATCCCCGCGACGCCCGGCGGCTGGTCGCGGTGGTGCCCGTCCGGACCGGGGCCGTCGCCACCTCGGGTGCGGCCCACCGCGGCGCCCACGTGGTCGACGCGCGGACCGGGCTGCCGCCCGCCGGCCTCGGCTCGGTCACCGTGATCGCGCCCTCGCTCACGGAGGCCGACGTCGACGCCACCGCCGCCTACGCCCTCGGGCCCGACGCGGCGCGCTGGCTCACCGCACGCGGCCGGACGGGGCTGGTGGTCGGGGACGACGGCGTCACGACGGTCGTGGGGTAGTCACTCCTCCCGGGCCCCGGCCTCGAGCCGGGCCGCGATGTCCCGGCGCTCCCGCTGCCGGTGGCCGTAGGCGACCAGCCGCACCGTGGCGTCGTCCTCCAGCCCGGACCCGACCGCCCCGGCGACGACGCCCATGATCGTCGCGAGGACCACGATCGGCACGTAGTCGGCGAGCCCGGCAGGATGCCCGAGCACCTGGCTCAGGTACGACGCCGGAATGATCACCGCCGCGACGATCGAGTTGAGCACGAGCAGGGCCAGCGAGAACAGGCCCGTCCCGGTCGCCAACGTGAGGACCGTGCCCAGGTTGAGCAGCCGATCCAGGCCGAGCTCGGGGTCCCCGCGCTCCCACAGCCGGTGGCCGACGATCAGCCAGGCCACGAACACCGCGATCGAGCCGACGAACGCGAGCCCGAGCCGCCACGGTTCGAGCGCGGCGGCGAGCGTCCAGAGGTTGGAGTAGAGCAGCCCGAAGGCCGATCCGGCGGCAGCCCCGGCGAGGGCCGTGCCGAGCCCGACGGCCAGCCGCCACGGCCGGTTGGTGCGCACCATGCCGGCGAGCAGCCGCAGCGAGCCGCGCCGGGTCAGCACGGTCTCGTCGGAGTCGTCCGCGTCGTCGCCGAGCGCGTCCGGATCGGTCAGCAGGGCCGCGCGCCGGGTCGGCCGGCGGGCCGCCGCCGCCGCGTCGATCCCGAGCAGCCGCCCCACCAGCTCGACGACGGCGTCGCGGACCCGCGGGAGCAGCCGCACCCCGCCGAGGGCGGGCACGGACACGACCGCGACCCGGTCCCGCTCCCCCACCTGCGCGACGACCGGGACGCCGCTGGACCTGGCCGGCACGTCGGTGAGGCACACCGCGACGTCCCAGCGGGTCCGGCGGACCCGCTCGCGCGCCCGGTCCAGGGCACGTTCGCCGCGGTCGTTGGCCTCGAAGGGCTCGACGACGGTCTCGACCTCCCAGGTCCGCGGCGCGTCCAGCCGCGCGGCCAGGACCTGCGGCAGGCCCTCGGCGAGCCGGGTGGCCAGCTCGCCGGGCAGGTTCGGGTCGGCGAGCAGGCCGACGACGGTGACGGTCTCGGTATCGGTCTCGGTCTCGCCGTCCGCGGCCGCGTGGCCGACGGGCTCGGGGATCAGCTCGTCCGGCATACGCGAGGACTACCCACCGCACCCCGCGTCCCACCCGGGCGGGTGAGTCGGACCTCAGCGCTCACCCGATGTCGACGAGCACCTTCCCCGTCGTGCCGGACTCGACGGCCTCGTGGGCGGCGGCGATGTCGTCGAACCCGAAGCGGTGCACCGGCAGCGGGCTCAGCGCCCCCTCCGACACCGCGACCGTGATCTCGCGCGCGGCCGTGCCGAGGTCCTCGCGCGGCACGGCGTAGAGCAGCACGAACCGCAGCACGGCGTTGGCGGTCATGAGCCGTCGGACCGGGATCGTGGGGTCCTGGGGCGTGGCGGCGTAGGTGACGATCGTGCCGCCGTTGGCCAGCAGCGCCAGGTCGAGGTCGAGGTTCGCCCCGAACGCGACCTCGACGATCCGGTCGACCTGCGGGACCAGTGCGCGGATCTGCTGCTCCGCGTCGGGCTCGCGGTAGTTCACCACCAGGTCGGCGCCGGCCCGCGCGGCCAGCTCCGCCTTCTCCGGGCCCGACACGGTGGTGACGACCGTGGCCCCGGCCCAGGTCCCGAGCTCCACCGCGTAGTGGCCGACGGCGCCCGCACCGCCCGCGACCAGCACGTTCGACTTGCCCGGGGAGCCGCCGGTGAACAGGCAGTGGTACGCCGTCATGGCCGGGACGCCGAGGCAGGCGCCCAGCTCGTCCGACGCCGACTCCGGCAGCGGGACGGCCTGCTCCTGCGGGACCACGCAGTACTCGGCCGCGGTGCCCCACTCGGCGACCGGCGCGGGACCCGGCCCGCCGGGCGAGGCGAGCCAGAGCCACACCCGCTGGCCGACGCGCACCGGGTCGACGCCCTCGCCCACGGCGTCGATCTCGCCGACGCCGTCCTGGTGCGGCACGCGGACGCCCTGGAACGGCCGGGCCGTCGTGCCGTCCCGGGTCTTGACGTCCGTCGGGTTGACCGCCGACACCCGCACCCGGACGCGGACCTGCCCCGGCCCGGGCTGGGGGGTGTCGACCTCGCCGACGGTCAGGACCTCGCGCGCGGGTCCGGTGTGGTCGTAGAACGCAGCCCTCATACCGACAGGCCTACCCCCCGGACGGCGCGAGCACCACGGCGCAGCCGAGGGACGTCAGCGCGCCGGGCCCGGCCCGGCCACCTCCGTGACGCGCTCGCCGGGCAGGACCGCGTGCACCGCGTCGTCGCTCTCGACCAGCACCGCGCCGAGGTCCCGCAGCACCGCGACCGCGGCCACGTTGTCGGCGGTGGTCGCGGCGACCACCGGCCGGCCCCCGGCCCGCGCGACCAGCTCGCGGACGGCGGCGTGGCCGATCCCCCGCCCGCGGGCGCCGCGGGCCAGCCAGAGCCCGACCTCCAGGCCGTCGGCCACCGGCTCGAGCCGGCCCGCCCCCACCACCGTGTCGCCCTCGAGGATCACCCAGGTCCGCTCCACCGGCGCGACCGCGCCGACCGACCGGCTGCGGTGGAAGGTCAGGAAGGCGGCACGGGCCGCGTCGCTCCAGCCCTCGGCACCGGCGACCGGGGGCATGACCTCGGCCGGCTCGGCTCCCGCGACGGCGGCGTCGAGCAGGGCGACGAGCAGCGGCTCGTCGAGGGGACGAAGGGTGACGAACACGGCCCCGAGTCTGGGGGGCGGGGCGGTCCGCGGTCGACCGAATTCGCGGTGAACGAACCGGATCGGGCCCCCGGGCCGGCGACGACGACGGCGGACCGTGAGCGCGACCACGGGTGGGCGTCTTGCTCCCGGGTCCGGCTCGCCCGTATGGTCCAACTCAGACAGCGACCGGTGGCGCACGCTCGGTGATCGACGCTGCCGCACGCCCCGCACGCCCCGAACGCGACGGCCGTCCGCGGAGGTCCGGAGTGCTCCACCACGCCCACCGGTACGGCCCGCGCCGTCCGGTGCCGTGTGGGCGGACCGCCCGGACGGCGGCGGTCACGCTCACGGCCCTGGTCACCGCGATCGGCGGGCACGCGCTCGGCGGCGGCGACCTGCCCACGCCCGCCGGGGTCCTCCTCGCGGTGCTCGCCCTGGCCGGTCCGGGATGGTGGCTCGCGCGGGACGAGCGCGGGTGGGAACGGCTCGCCGCGGCCCAGCTCGCCGCGCAGCTCGGGGTGCACCTCCTGTTCGAGGCGACCGCCGGCCCGTCGGTCGGCGGGCACGCCCACGGTCACGACGACGGCCTCGGTCCCGGGATCGTGCTCGTCGCCCACCTCGCCTCCGCCGCGGTCGCGGCGGCGTGGCTGCGCTGCGGCGAGCGCCGCGCCATCGAGCTGTCCCGCCGCGCCCTCGCGGCGCTGTTCGCCCTGGTCACCGCCCTGGTCGGACGGATTCTCCCGCGTCCTGCCGGACCAGTCGTCCGGCGCCCCGCCCCGGTCGCGCCCCGTGTCCGGGGTGTGCGGCTGCGCCACGCGATCGTCCATCGCGGCCCACCGCTCGCCCCCTGAACCGGCCGCCCGTCCTCCGCGGTCGACCACCCACACGGATCCGTCGCCGACGGGAGTCGCGGCGCCGCGCGGCGCATCGGCCCGGGCCGGATCCGCTGTCCTCCCCGCCGTCGTCCCACCTCCCCGGGACCCGGCGGTGCCCCCGCGCCCCCACGCGCCCTCCCACCCGGAGACCCCGATGTCGCTCGTGTCCGAACCCACCCCCGAGGGAACCGCCTCCCCACCGATCGCACCGCCCGCACCGCCGCACCTCCGGCGCTCGGCCTGGAAGGGCCTGGCGCTGCGGATGCACTTCTACGCCGGGCTCTTCGTGGGCCCGTTCATCCTGGTCGCGGCCGTGACCGGGGTGCTCTACGCGCTGCTCCCGCAGCTGGAGTCGTGGATCTACGACGAGCACCTGCACGTTCCCGCCACCTCCCGGGAGCTGCCGCTCGCCGACCAGGTCGCGGCGGCGCTGGCCACGAACCCGGCCGGCACGCTCGACGCCGTCCGCCCCGCCCCGAACCCCGGCGACACCACCCGCGTGCTGTTCACGCAGGAGGGCCTCGGCGAGTCCGAGCGCTGGACCGTCTTCGTCGACCCCGGCACCGCGGAGGTCCGGGGCGAGCTGGTCACCTACGGCACCAGCGGCGTCCTCCCGCTCCGGATGACCCTCGACCAGCTGCACCGCAACCTGCTGCTCGGCGAGCCGGGCCGGCTCTACTCCGAGCTCGCGGCCTCGTGGTTGTGGGTGGTCGCGCTCGGCGGGCTGGTGCTGTGGATCGCCCGCTGGCGCGCCCGGCGGATCCGGCGCGCGGCCGACCTGGTGCGGCCGGAGCGCGGGGTGAAGGGCCGACGCCGGCTGCTCGGCCGGCACGGCGCGCTCGGCGTGTGGCTGCTGCTCGGCATGCTGTTCCTCTCCGCGACCGGGTTGACCTGGTCGACCTACGCGGGCGCCGGGATCAGCGACATCCGGGCGCAGGTCGGCTGGAGCACGCCCGCGCTCGACACCGGGGGCGGCGACCACGCCGGTCACGGCGGCGGTGCCCCGGGTGCGCCGGTCCCCGTCCGCCCGGGACAGTTCGACAGCGTGCTCACGGCAGCCCGCGGCGCCGGCATCGACGCGCGCCAGGTCGAGGTCGGCGTGCCCGCGGAGGCGGGCGGGCCCTGGACCGTCACCGAGGTGAAGCGCAGCTGGCCCACCCAGGTCGACTCGATCGCGATCGACGCCGGCACCGGCACGGTCGTCGACGAGGTGCGGTTCGCCAACTACCCGTTCATGGCGAAGCTGGCCCGCTGGGGCATCGACGCCCACATGGGCGCGCTCTTCGGCGTGGCCAACCAGGTCGTGCTCGTCGCGTTCGGGATCGGGCTGGTCACGGTGATCCTGCTGGGCTACCGCATGTGGTGGGTCCGGCGGCCCGACGCCGGCCGCCCGGCCCCGCTCGTCGGGCGCGGGCAGTTCCGGGAGCTGAGCCAGCCCGTCGGCTTCGCCGTCGTGCTGGCGGCGGTGGCGATCGGCTGGCTGGCCCCGCTGTTCGGTCTCAGCCTGCTCGCGTTCCTGCTGGTCGACGCCTGGCGGGGGTACCGCGCCGCGCAGCGGGAGGCCGCGGCAGGCTGACGCCGTGACAGTCGTGACGGTGACGGCCGGCGCCCTGCCCGACCTCGTCCGGGAGCGTCCTCCCGGGCCGGGCGGGTGCCGGCTCGTCACCGTCGACGGCTGGTCCGGCTCGGGGAAGAGTGCGCTCGCGGTGCGGCTCGCCCGGGCCCTCGACGCCCCGGTCCTCTCGATCGAGGAGCTCTACCCCGGCTGGGACGGTCTCGCCGCCGCGATCCCGCTGGCCCGCGAGTGGATCGCCGAGCCGCTCTTCCACGGCCGCCCCGCCCGTTGGTGGCCATGGGTCTGGGAGCGCGACGAGCGCTCGCCGGACCCGCGCACCCAGCCGTGCGTGCCGGTGGTCGTGCTGGAGGGCTGCGGCTCCGGTGCGGCCGCGCTGCGCCCCTTCACCAGCACCGCGATCCGGGTGGACTGCCCGCCCGGGGAGCGGGAGCGCCGGCTGCGCGCCCGCCCCGACTGGCCGGGCTACGCACCGCACCGCGCCCGCTTCCTCGCCCAGGAGCACCGGTACTTCCCCGGCGCCCCCGGGCCCGACGTCGTCGTCCGGACCTGAGAAGGCCGACGTCCTGGGAACGCCGGGGGCCGCCGCCCCGGACCCCCCGATCCGGGACGACGACCCCCGCTCCCCCCTCGGCGGTCCCCCCACCGCCGTGTGCGCTACACCGAGGCGCGGCGCAGGAACAGGTAGGCGACGCCGGCCGCCAGGACCGCGACGATCGCCGGGTAGCCGGCGAACAGCACCGCCGCGGGCGTGTCGCTGACGAAGCGACCCACCGCCGGCCACGCCTCCTGCCAGGTGACGATCACCGCGGCGACGCCGGCGAGCAACAGCAGCCCCACGGACGCGATCCACATGCCGACCTGGCCGAACCGCTTGAGGATCGTGCCCGCCAGGATGCTCACGAAGGAGAAGAACACGAACGGCACCGTGTAGACCAGCCACTGGAGCGCCCAGTTCTGCTGCGTCAGGAACGGGATGCCGAAGAAGTGCAGCCCCATCCCCCAGCCGCCGGTGACCTGCTCGAGCGCGAGCAGCAGCGTCAGCAGGAGGCCCTGCACCGCGGACTGGGCCAGGACGAACAGCGCCGTGCCGGTGAAGAAGTCGCGGCGGGTCACCGACAGCCCGAGGGCAAACGGGAAGACCTGCGTCATGGTCACCAGGTGGGCGACGATCACGAAGATGTAGATCGACAGGAGCCCGCCGGTCACCTTCGGCTCCCCGGCCGGCGGATCCGGGACCAGCGCGAAGATCACCAGGTTGATCGCGAAGGCGATGCCGAGGATCAGCCACGGCATGCCCAGCTGCACCGGCAGGTTGACCAGCTGCATCCGCGCCACGGCGAGCGGGCGGCGGCGCCGGCCCGGCGAGTCCAGGGCGGCGGGGACGGAGTCGAGTGCGGTGGTCGGGGTCGTCATCGCGCGGCCACCTCCCGGCCGTCGTGGTTCTCGCGCCGGGGTTCCGTCGCGAGCTGGGTCGTGCGGACCACGAGCTGCTGCAGCGAGACGGGCTCGAACTCCAGCCCCTCCGAGCGCAGCCGGGTATCGGGGTCGGCGCCCTCGAGCGTCACCCGCAGGAAGCCCCCCAGCTCCTCGCGGTGCAGCTCGGTGTGCCCCTCGGCGAAGGCCTTCACCGCGGCCGCCGGCCCGGTGACCGTGACGGCCCGGCCGCGCAGCACGTCGGCGTCCTCGTCCATCAGGATCCGGCCCCTGTCGATCAGCACGACGTGCTCGATCAGGTCGGAGACCTCGTCGATCAGGTGCGTGCTCAGCACGATCGTCCGCGGGTGCGCGGCGTAGTCGGCGAGCAGGCGGTCGTAGAACAGCTGCCGCGCGACCGCGTCGAGGCCCAGGTAGGGCTCGTCGAAGAAGGTCAGCGGCGCCCGCGAGGCCAGCCCGATGATCACCCCGACGGCCGAGAGCTGGCCGCGCGAGAGCTTCTTGATCATCTGCTTCGGGCGCAGGTGGAACTCCTCGACCAGCGACGCGGCGAAGCCGGCGTCCCAGTTCGGGTAGAGCATCCCCGCCGTGCGCAGGGCGTCGCCCACCCGGAAGTTGTCCGGGTACTTCTGCGCCTCCCGGATGAAGCAGACCCGGTCGAGCACGGCTGGGTTCTCGTACGGGTGCAGGCCGAAGACCTCGACCTCGCCCGCCGTCTCGAAGCCCTGCCCGGTCAGGATCTGCATGATGGTGGTCTTGCCGGCACCGTTGCGGCCGAGCAGGCCGTGGACGGTGTTCTCCCTGAGCTCGAGGTTCACGTCGTCGAGCGCGGTGAAGCCGCCGTAGCGCTTCACGACCCCGCGCATCCGCACCGCCGTCATTCGTCGTCCCCCCAGACGTCGATCATCTTCTTGATCTGCTCGGCGTCCATCCCGAGCCTGCGGGCCTCCATCAGCAGCGGCGCGACGTACTGCTTCGCGAACTCCTCGCGGCGTCGCTCCAGCAGCTGCGTGCGGGCGCCCGTGCTGACGAACATCCCGATCCCCCTCCGCTTGTACAGCACCCCGTCGGCGACGAGCTGGTTCACGCCCTTCGCGGCCGTCGCCGGGTTGATCCGGTGGAACGCGGCCAGCTCGTTGGTCGACGGGACCTGGCCCTCCTCCGGCAGCGAGCCGTCGATGATCGACGCCTCGATCTGCTCCGCGATCTGGAGGAAGAGGGGCCGCCCGTCGTCGATCACGGCGACCGCCCCGCCCGGTCCCAGTCCGTTGGTTCATTACTCATGTAGGTAACCATGCAGCCACTGAGGTGGCGGTGTCAAGCGGACTGACGGGAACGCCGGACCCACGGGGTGCCCGAGAGGCCCGGACCGGGGCTCGGAGCGTCGTGAGTGGCGATGGTCGCTGGAGCAGCTATCGCCACTCACGGGGTGTCACGAGGGGCTGTGCGGGCTGGTCCGCCTCGCCGGCCGCCTGAAGACCGGGTCGACGCACCGCCCGCCCAGGCCCGCGGCCGGGTGACGGGCCGGCTCACAGCTCGGACCGGCGGCTGGCGAGCGTCTCGGCGACCTGCGCGAGCTTGACGTTGAGCGCCTGCGAGGTGCGCCGCAGGATGTCGAAGGCCTCCTCGGCCGAGATTCCGCGGCGCTCCATCAGGATCCCCTTGGCCTGGCCGATCACGTCCCGGCTCTGCAGCGCCCGGCGCAGCTGCGCCGTCTCCAGGTCCGCCGCCGCACAGGCCTGGGTGGCGGCCAGCGCGGTCGACGCGTGCGCCGCCAGCACCACCGCCACGTCCCGCTCGGCCACGTCCAGCCCGCCGACCTCCCGCGAGTAGAGGTTCAGCGCACCCATCCGCGGGGTGTCGCCCTCGGGGAACAGGCCGACGGCCAGCACGGCACGCACGCCGAGCGCGGCGGCGGCCGGGCCCCACCGCGGGAACTCCCGCGAGTCGACGAGGTCGGCCACGTGCACCAGGCCCATCCCCTCGCGCCGGGTGGCAGCCACGCACGGGCCCTCGTCGAGCCGGTACTGCAGCTCGTCGAGCCGGGTGGCCAGCTCCTCGGTCTCGACGGGGGTGTGGAAGCCGCGCTCCGGGTCGCGCAGCGTGACGCTCACCAGGTCGGCCCCGGGGACCACGGCCTTCGCCGACCTGATCACCCGGTCCAGCACGTCGCGCACGGTGCCCGCCTCGAGCAGGGCGGACGCCAGCGCCACGAACTCGCCGGCCAGCGGCCCGACGATCCGGTCGTCGGGCAGGGCGAAGCGCCGCCGGTCCTCCGCCCAGTCCTGCTCCGTGGTCACCGCTCACCCCTCCGCCGTCCGCCGGTGAGCGATCGTCGCCCGTCCCGCCCTCGGGGGCAAGCTCACCGGGCGCGGTGTGCGCCACCCCGCCGGTTCCGGCCCCGCAGCCGGCGCACGACCAGCCAGACGAGCCCCACGAGGCAGAGGACGAGCATGACCTTGGAGACGGGCGCGAGATAACCCTCGACCCGCTCCCAGTTCTCCCCCAGCAGCCAGCCCAGGCCGAGGAACACGGCGTTCCACACCCCGCTGCCGATGGCCGTGAGCAGGGTGAACCGCCAGAGCGGCATCCGGGCGAGGCCGGCCGGGATGGAGACGACGCTGCGGATCAGCGGCACGCACCGCGCGAGCAGCACGATCGCACTGCCGTGCCTGGCGAACAGCGAGTACCCGCGCTCGAGGTCCTTGCGGCTGGACAGCACGAACCACCGCTTGCCGGCGAGCTCGTAGAGCCGCTCGTAGCCCAGCCAGGCGCCCAGCCCGTAGAGCACCAGCGCCCCGGCGACGGACCCCGCGGTCGCGGCCGGCCAGACCCACAGGGCGTCGATCGCGCCGACCCGGGCGCGGAAGCCCGCGAGCGGCAGGATCACCTCCGACGGGATCGGCGGGATCACGTTCTCGAGGAAGATCAGGAGCCCCACCCCGGCGGCTCCGAGACGGTCGACGATCGAGAAAACCCAGTCGGCCACCTAGCCAGGGTGCCCGATTTGCCTGAAAACAACCTGAGCGAGGGCGAGCCCCGGACGCACGAGCGGCACTCTCGTGCGGACCTACCGCACAAGAGTGCCGTTCATGGGAACGTCGATCAGGCCGCGGCAGCCGCCTCCTGGGCGCGCTTGCGCAGGGACTCCGGGACCTCGAAGCGCGGACCGTACTTGGCCGCGAACTCGTCCGCCCGCTTCACGAAGCCGGCGACCCCGCCCGGGTAGCCCTCGATGTACTGCATCACGCCGCCCGTCCAGGCCGGGTAGCCGATGCCGAAGATCGAGCCGATGTTGGCGTCGGGCACGGTCTCGAGCACGCCCTCGTCGAAGCAGCGCACCGTCTCGAGGGACTCGATCACCAGCATGCGCTCGGAGAGCTCCTGCAGGTCCACCTCGTGGTTCGTGGCCCCGAACTGCTCCCGCAGGCCCGGCCACAGCCGGACGCGCTTGCCCTCGGCGTACTCGTAGAACCCGGCGCCGGAGCTCTTCCCCTTGCGGCCGAACTCGTCGACCATGCGGTCCACGATCTCGTCCGCGGGGTGCGGGACCCAGGAGTCGCCGGCGGCCGCCTGCGTCTCCTTGCGGATCTTCTGCGGCAGGGTGAGCGTGAGCTCGTCCATCAGCTGCAGGACGGGCGCGGGGTAGCCGGCCTGGGCCGACGCCTGCTCGATCGTCTGCGGGTCGATGCCCTCGGCGAGCATCGAGATGCCCTCGTTGACGAACGTCCCGATCACGCGGCTGGTGAAGAACCCGCGCGAGTCGTTGACGACGATCGGGGTCTTGCGGATCCCGAGGGTGACGTCGAAGGCCTTGGCCAGCGTGGCGTCGGAGGTCCGCTCGCCCTTGATGATCTCGACCAGCGGCATCTTGTCCACCGGTGAGAAGAAGTGCAGGCCGATGAAGTCGCCGGGCCGGTCGAGGCCGGCCGCGAGCTCGGTGATCGGCAGCGTGGAGGTGTTCGAGCAGAGCAGCGCGTCCGGCTCGACGACCTTCATCGCCTCGCGGAAGACCTCCTGCTTGAGCTCCACCGACTCGAAGACGGCCTCGATGACGATGTCGCAGCCCGCGAGGTCGTCGTAGTCCGCGGTGGGGGTGATGCGCCCGAGCAGCGCCTCGCCCTTCTCCACGGTCACCTTGCCGCGCTTGACGCCCTTCGCGACCAGGCCCTCGGAGTAGCCCTTGCCCTTCTCGGCCGCCTCCAGCGAGACGTCCTTGAGCACGACCTCCCACCCGGCCTGGGCGCAGACGTACGCGATGCCCGCGCCCATCATCCCGGCGCCGAGCACGGCGACCTTGCGCGGCGTGTACCGGTCGTACCCGTCCGGGCGCGACTTGCCGCCGTTGATGGCCTGCAGGTCGAAGAAGAACGCCTTGGTCATGTTCTTCGACACCTGGCCCACGACCAGGTCCACGAAGTAGCGGCTCTCGATGCGCAGGGCGGTGTCGAAGTCCACCTGCGCGCCCTCGACCGCGGCCGAGAGGATGTTGCGCGGGGCGGGCATCGGCGCGCCCTTGAGCTGCTTGCGCAGGTTCGCCGGGAAGGCCGGCAGGATCGCGGCGAGCTTCGGGTTCGACGGCGTGCCACCCGGGATCTTGTAGCCGGGGGTGTCCCACGGCTGCTTCGCCTCGGGGTTCGCCGCGATCCAGGCCTTGGCCCTGGTCAGCATCTCCTCCTTCGAGGAGGCCAGCTCGTGGAGCACGCCCAGCTCCAGAGCCTTCTCCGGCGTGAGCCGCTGGCCCTGCGCGAGCACGTTCATGAACCCGCCTGCGATGCCGAGCAGCCGGGTGATGCGGGTGACGCCGCCGCCCCCGGGCAGCAGGCCCAGGGTGACCTCGGGCAGGCCGTAGACCACGCCCTTCGCGTCGAGGCCGATCCGGTGGTGGCAGGCGAGCCCGATCTCCAGGCCGCCGCCGAGCGCGGTGCCGTTCATCGCCGCGACGACGGGCCGGCCCAGCTTCTCGAGCCGGCGCAGCTGCGCCTTGACCTCGGTGACGTTCTCGAACACCGCCGGGCCGTCGTCCGGCTTGGCCGAGATCAGGTCGTCGAGGTTGCCGCCGGCGAAGAAGGTCTTCTTGGCCGAGGTGATCACGACGCCGGTGATGTCGTCCTTCGCGGCCTCGAGCTCGGTGATCACCTCGCCCATGGCCTGCTTGTAGGCGTCGTTCATGGTGTTGGCGCTGGCGTTCGGGTCGTCCAGGGTGACGATCGCGACCCCGTCGGAGTCCTTCTCCCAGCGCACGGCCTTCTGGTCGGTCACTGCTGTCGTTCCCCTCAGACTCGCTCGATGATGGTCGCGATGCCCATGCCGCCGCCGACGCACAGCGTGGCGAGCCCGCGCTGGAGGTCCCGGCGCTCCAGCTCGTCGAGCAGGGTGCCGAGGATCATGGCGCCGGTGGCGCCCAGCGGGTGGCCCATGGCGATGGCGCCGCCGTTGACGTTGGTCTTGTCGTGCGGGATCTCCATGTCCCGCATGTACCGCAGGGCCACCGCGGCGAAGGCCTCGTTGATCTCGAACAGGTCGATGTCGTCGACCGTGAGACCGGCCTTGGCGAGGGCCTTGCGGCTGGCCGGGGCGGGCCCGGTGAGCATGATCGTCGGGTCCGCGCCGGAGAGCGCGGTGGAGACGATCCGGGCGCGCGGGGTGAGGCCCGCGGCCTTGCCGGCCGCCTCGGTGCCGATCAGGCACAGCGACGCGCCGTCGACGATGCCGGAGCTGTTGCCGGCGTGGTGCACGTGGTCGATCTTCTCGACCCAGTGGTAGCGCTGGAGCGCGACGGCGTCGAAGCCGCCCTCCTGGCCCATCATCTCGAACGAGGGCTTGAGGCCGGCCAGGCTCTCGAGCGTGGCGCCGGCGCGGACGTGCTCGTCGCGGTCCAGCACGGTCAGCCCGTTGCGGTCCTTGACCGGCACGACGGACTTGGCGAAGTAGCCGTTGGCCCACGCCTTGGCGGCGCGGGTCTGCGACTCGACGGCGAAGGTGTCGACGTCCTCGCGGGAGAAGCCCTCGATCGTCGCGATCAGGTCGGCGCCGATGCCCTGCGGCACGAAGCCGGTGGTGTAGCTGGTGTCCGGGTCCATGGCCCAGGCGCCGCCGTCCGACCCCATCGGCACGCGGCTCATCGCCTCGACGCCGCCGGCGAGGACCATCTCCTCCATGCCGGAGCGGACCTTCTGGGCGGCGGTGTTCACCGCCTCCAGGCCGGACGCGCAGAACCGGTTGAGCTGCACGCCGGCGACGGTGTGCGGCAGGCCGGCGGCGATGGCGGCGGTCTTGGCGATGTCACCGCCCTGGTCGCCGACGGGGGACACGACGCCGAGCACGACGTCGTCGATGACGTTCGGGTCCAGCTCCGGGTACCGGGCGCGGAGCTCCTGGATCAGGCCGATGACCAGGGAGACCGGCTTGACCTCGTGCAGGGAGCCGGAGGCCTTCCCGCGTCCCCGCGGGGTCCGGATCGCGTCGTAGACGTACGCCTGTGGGATCGATGGGGCGGTCTCGCTCATGCGAACCCTCTCGTGAAGAAGTCTGCCCGGAGCGCAGGCGGTGGCGCCGCCCCGCGTCCGATCGTGACACCAGAATTGTTACAGCAGGACTGTCACATGGGTCAACCCGTGCCGTAACCTGCCGCCATGGCAGCACCAGCGCCTGCGGGACCCGATCCCGAGCTCCTCACGGTCGACCAGCTGGCCGCCCGCACCGGCACCACGGTGCGGACGATCCGCTACTACGCAGGTCGCGGGCTCCTCCCGCCGCCGCAGCTGCGCGGGCGCACCGGGCTGTACGGGCCGGACCACGTCGCCCGGCTGCTCCTGGTCGCCGAGCTCTCCGACCTCGGCTTCACCCTGACGGCGATCGAGCGGCACCTCGAGCGGCTCCCCCACTCGGCCGGGCCGGAGGAGCTCGCGTTGCAGCTCGCGCTGCTCACGCCGTGGGCGCCCGAGCAGCTCGACGAGGTCGACCACGCCGGGCTGGAGGCCAAGGCCGGGCGCCGGCTCGACGAGGGGGCCGTCGACAAGCTGGTCGCCTACGGCGCCGTCGAGCCCGTGGACGGGGACCGCTACCGCGTGCAGGGCCCGATCGCGCTCGGCGCGGGGCTCGACGCGCTGGACTTCGGGCTGCCGGCCGACTTCTGGCGCCGCTCCCGCGAGGTCATCGACCGGCACACCTCCGCGCTCGCCGACGACCTGATGACGCTGTTCCAGGAGGAGGTCCTGCAGCCGTACCGGGACGCGGGCCGCCCCGCCGAGCAGCGGTCCCGGCTGGCGGCGGCGCTCTCCCGGCTCAAGCCCGTCACGGTGCAAGGCGTGGTCACGGCGTTCGGGCGCGCAGTGAACCGGACGATCCGGGAGCGCTCCGAGCACCCGCCCGCGCGGCGCTCGCCGCAGACCGGGGCCACCTCCGGCGGGTGACCCGCCGCCCCGGATCCGCGGCGAGACTGGCCGCTCGCGCGGAGGGAGGCATCGGGTGGGAGGCGTGGGGCAACCGGCCGGACACGGCGGATGAACAGCCGCCCGGAGCGCCTCGGGTCCCGGCGGCGCCAGGCCGTGGCCTCCCTGACCCGCTCCGTGCTCACCACCGTGCTGCTGGTCGTCGTCTACTACCGGGCCCCCCTCGACCGGGGGATCAATCCCGGGACCCTGTTCTGGTTCGTGGCCGGCCTGGTCGCGCTCGCCCTCGCGGTCGTGTGGCAGACCCGGGCCATCATCCGGTCCGACGTGCCCCGGCTGCGCGCGGCCGAGACCGCGATGATCGGCCTGCCCGCACTCCTTCTGCTCTACGCGTCGGTCTACACGGTCATGTCGACCGCCGCGCCCGCGTCGTTCACGCAGAACCTCGGCCGCACGGACGCGCTGTACTTCACCGTGACCGTGTTCGCGACGGTCGGGTTCGGCGACATCACGCCCGTCTCGCAGGTCGCGCGGATCATCGTGACGACGCAGATGGTCACCGGGCTGCTCGCCGTCGGCGTGGTGGCGAAGCTGCTGCTCGGCGCCGTACAGCGGGCCACCACGAAGAACGGCGGGTGACGGGCGGCGTCAGGACCGCCGGACGCGCGGGCGGGCCGTCCGGCAGGACGGCAGCGTCGGGCCGGGTGTGGGGCCGGGCGCCGGGCGCGGCACCACCCGGGCGGGACGGGCCCGCGTCCTGGCGACCGCCGCGGCCCGCGACCGGGGGTTCCGCGCCGCGCCGGGCGCGGGCCGGCGCCGCGCCGGGGCGAGCAGGGCCGCCTCGAGCCGGGCGAGCAGCAGGACGGCCAGCATGAGCAGCACCGGCAGGCCAAGCGCGACCGGCAGCAGGACGAGCAGCACGTGGAACCCCCTCCCGGCGCGGCCGTCCCACGCGGCGGCCGCACCTCCCCCAGGCACGGTCCATCGTCCGGCCGCGCCGACCGGTCGCATCACCTCGCGCAGGTGATCCCGTCAGGCCGTGACCCTCCTCCCCCGGCGGCCGTAGCGCCGGCTGCCGGCGTACCCCGACAGGTCGATCAGGAAGGCGAGGGCCAGCCAGACGGCGTCGAACCCGTGGATCCCGCCGGGCGCGACGAGGACGTAGACCAGCGTCGTGAGCGGCAGGAACACGATGCCGAGGATCGGCCACAGGACGGTGTCGAAGGTGGCGTTCCAGCGGACGGGGTCGACGAGCCACCACAGCACGTCCACGATCCGCGGCCCGAACAGCAGCAGTCCGACGAACAGGCACACGGTGTCCTCCCGTCAGCGCCGGCGGTCCAGCGCGGCGTCGAGCGTGGTGGCCGCGTCGATCAGCGCGAGGTGGGTGAACGCCTGCGGGAAGTTGCCGATCTGCTCACCGGTGAGGGCGATCTCCTCGGAGTAGAGGCCCAGGTGGTTGGCGTAGGTCAGCATCTTCTCGAACGCCTGCCGCGCCTGGTCGAGCCGGCCCGCCCGGGCGAGCGCGTCGACCCAGGCGAAGGAGCACAGCGAGAACGTGCCCTCGGAACCGCGCAGCCCGTCCGGCGAGGCGGCCGGGTCGTAGCGGTACACCAGGCTGTCGGTGACCAGCTCGGCCTCCATCGCGTCGAGCGTGGAGATCCACATCGGGTCCTCCGGCGTGATGAAGCCGACGGTCGCCATGCGCAGCAGGGAGGAGTCGAGGACCTCCGTGTCGTAGTGCTGCACGAACGCGCCGCGGCGGGCGTTCCAGCCGCGCTCCATGACCTGGCGGTAGATCCGATCGCGCTCCTCGCGCCACCGCTCCAGCGGCGCCGGGCGGCCGGACTCGATCGCCTGCCGGATGCCGCGGTCGAGCGCGACCCACCCCATCACGCGGCCGTAGGTGAAGGACTGCCGGCCGCCGCGGGTCTCCCAGATGCCCTCCTCCGGCTGGTCCCAGTGCTCACAGAGCCAGTCGAGGACCTCGGTCATCGCCTGCCATCCGCGGTGCGGGGCACGGAGCCCGGCCCGGTCCAGCGCCGCGATGCTGTCCGCGGCCTCGCCGTAGATGTCGAGCTGGAGCTGCTCGGCCGCGCCGTTGCCGATCCGGACGGGGGACGAGCCGCGGTATCCGGACCAGTGCTCGAGGATCTCCTCCTTGAGGTCCGAGGAGCCGTCGACGCGGTACATGATGTTGAGCGGGCCGCCCTCGCCGCCGATCCGCTCCCGCACCCGGTCGCCCAGCCACCCGCCGAACCGCGACGCCTCGTCGACGAAGCCCATCTTGAGCAGCGAGAACACCGAGAACGACGCGTCGCGCACCCAGGTGTAGCGGTAGTCCCAGTTGCGCTCGCCCCCGACCTGCTCGGGCAGGGCCGCGGTCGGGGCCGCGACCAGCCCGCCCGACGGGTCGTAGGTCAGCAGCTTCAGCGTGATCGCCGACCGGTTCACCATCTCCCGCCACCGCCCGCGGTACGTGGAGCGGGAGAGCCAGGTGTGCCAGAAGGCCACGGTGTCGTCGAAGAGCCGGTTGATCTCCTCGACCCTGATCTCGCGCGGCGGGTCCGTGGCGTCGGCCTCGAGCACCACCCCGCGCAGCTCGCCGGCGGCGAGCTCCAGGGTGAACCCGACGTCGCCCTCCTCGACCTTGACCTGCGCGATGCGCGGGTCCTCCGGCTCGCGGACGGGGTTCAGGGTCAACGTGAGCGCGTCGGTGGCGAACACCGCGCCCTGATCCGTGACCTCGGTCCGGTGCGCGCGCCGGCCGTAGTCGAAGCGCGGCGCGATGTGCCCCGCGAAGCGCATCCGCCCCCGCACGCAGCGCACCATCCGGACCAGTCGGCTCCCGCCGTTGTGCCGGCCCAGGACCGGCATGAAGTCGGCGACCTCGCCGACGCCGGAGTCGGTGAAGAAGCGCGTGACCAGCACGGCCGAGTCCGGGAAGTACATCTGCCGGGAGGTGTGCGGATCCACCGGGGCCAGCCGGAAGTGGCCGCCGCGCTCGTCGTCGAGCAGGGCGCCGAACACGCTGGGCGAGTCGACGCGCGGGCAGCAGAACCAGTCGACCGTGCCCTCGGTGCTGACCAGGGCGGACGTGTGGAGGTCGCCGATGAGTCCGTGGTCGGCGATCGCGGTCTCGGTCATGGGTTCCTCCTCGACGGCGGCGCTGGTCGCGCCACCGTCGCCCCGCGGGACGGGAGCGGCATCACCCGCCGCGAACGATCCCCCTCGGGCACGCCTCTAGGCTCCGGGCGTGGCGACGGCGCAGGAGTACGTCCATCCGTGGCACGTCCGGTACCACGAGGTCGACCAGCAGGGCGTCGTCTTCAACTCCTGGTACCTGGCCTGGTTCGACGAGGCGATGTCCGGTTTCCTCGACCATGCCGGGCTCGCCTACGGCGACCTGGTCGCGGCGGGGTACGACGTCCAGCTGGTGCGGTCGGAGATCGACTGGCGGGCCGGGGTCGGCTGGGGCGACCCGGTGGCGATCGCGGTGTCGGCCGGGCGGATCGGCACCACCAGCTTCGACCTGCACTTCGAGGTGCGCCGCGGGGACGAGGTCACGTGCGTGGGCCGCACCGTCTACGTCGTGATCGCCACGGACGGCTCCGGCAAGCGCCCGCTCCCCGACCTGCTCCGCAAGGCTCTCGAGAAATAGTGGACAGCGTCGCTATCGGATAGTTAAAGTATCGGCCATGCGCATGGCCGAGCTGAGCCGCGTGACCGGGGTGCCGGTCGCGACGATCAAGTACTACCTCCGCGAGGGGCTCCTCCCCCGCGGGGAGGTCACGACCTCGCCGAACCAGGCGCGGTACGGCCAGGAGCACGTCCGCAGGCTCGCGCTCGTCCGGTCGCTGGTGGAGGTCGGCGGCCTGTCGATCGCCGCGGTGCGGGCCGTCCTCGCCGCGATCGACGACCCGGCCGTCCCGCTGCACGACACCCTCGGCCTCACCATCGACGCCGCCGACGCGCCCGCGCCTGCCGTCGACGACCCCCTGCACGCGGCCGCCGCCGCACGGCTCGACGCGATCGTCGCGGAGCGGGGCTGGCGGCTCTCGCCGGACCCGCTGGCCCGCCGGGCCGCGATCGACGTCCTCGCCACGATGCAGCGCGTGACCGGCGACCGGCTCACCGGCCTGGCCGACGTCTACGCCGAGGCCGCCGAACGGATCGCCGAGGCCGACCTCGACACGGTCACCGCCGTCGAGGACCCCGAGACCCGCGTGGAGACCGCGCTGGTCGGCACGGTCCTCGGCGAGCGGCTGCTCGCCGCCCTCCGCCGGCTCGCGCAGGAGCACGTGTCCGCCCAACGGTTCCCACCGCCCTCCCGGGAGACGCCATGCCCGCCACCACCGGATCCGTCCCGTCCCTGACCCTCCGCGGCGCCCTCGGCTGGCACCGGCCGCTGATGGTGCTCGCCGTCGCGATGGCCGCGCTGAGCGTCGTCGGCCTCGTCGGGCTCGTCGCCGACGACCGGGTGCTCACCGGGCTGCCGATCTGGGCCAAGCCCACCAAGTTCGCCCTCTCGACCCTGATCTACGCCGTGACCTGGGCCTGGCTCGTCGCCCTCGTCCGCGAGCACCGGCCCGAGGCGGCCCGGTGGACGCACCGGGCCGGCACCGTCGCCGCGGTGCTGCTCGGGGCGGAGTTGGTGATCATCGTCCTGCAGGTCGTGCGGGGCACCACCAGCCACTTCAACCGTACGACCCCGGTCGACTCGACCCTCTTCACGATCATGGCGGTCTCGATCGTCGCCGTGTGGCTCGCCTCGCTCTACGCCGCGGCCCAGCTCTACCGGGTCCGCGGGCTCGACCCCGCCCGCGGCCGGGCGGTCCGCGCCGGCGCGGTGCTCGCCGTCGTCGGGATGGGGCTGGGGGTCCTGATGACGCTGCCGGGGATCGCCGGGCCCACCGCCGCGGCCGGGATCACCGGGGCGCACACCGTCGGGCTGGCCGACGGCGGGGCGGGCCTGCCGCTGCTCGGCTGGAGCACCGAGGCCGGCGACCTGCGGATCCCGCACTTCGTGGGCATGCACGCGCTGCAGGTGCTCCCGCTCGTGCTCGTCGGGCTGGAGCTGCTGGCGGCACGGGTCGCGGTGCTGCGGTCCGTCGACGTCCGGGCCGGGCTGATCGGGGTCGCCGCGGCCACCTACGCCGGGCTGCTCGCGGTCGTGACGTGGCAGGCGTTGCGGGGGCAGTCGCTGATCGCCCCCGACGCAGCGACCCTCGCGGTCACCGGCGCCGTCCTCGTGGGTGCGGCGGTGGGGGTGGTCGTGGTGCTGCGGCGGGGACCGGTCGCGGTCTGAGGTGGGGTGGTCGTGGTTCTCGCCGCGCCGGTCGCGGCCGTCGTGGTTCTTGCCGCGCCGGTCGCGGCGGTCGTGGTTCTCGCCGCGCCGGTCGCGGCCTGACCAGGTTCAGGGCGTTCACGGTGGGTGAAAACCGCAGGTCCCGGATTCGCCGTGGGCGAAGCAGGGTTCCCGGTGGCCCGGCCGACCCTAGCGTCGGCCGGGTCAGGTCCCGCCGCCGTCGCGACCGCGTTCCGGTCCGCGGCGTCGCCCGCGAGGAGGTACCCGTGCCCGTCCCGATCCCGTCCCCGAACCCGCCGTTCCACCTGCCCGCCACGCCGCTGTCGGGCCCGCTGCCCCCGGTCCGGATGAGCGCACCCGCCTCCGCGCCCGGCCTGGCCGACTCGGTGTTCGAGCGGCTGCTGACCCACCGGATCGTCGTCCTCGGGCAGGAGGTCGACGCCGACATCGCCAACCGCATCGCCGGCCAGATGCTGCTGCTCGCGGCCGAGGACTCCGAGGCGGACATCTCCCTCTACATCAACTCGCCCGGCGGTTCCGTGCACGACGGGCTCGCCGTCCTCGACACCATGCGGTTCATCCCGTGCGACGTCGCCACCTACGCCATGGGGCTTGCCGCGTCGATGGGCCAGGTGCTGCTGTCCGCCGGGACCCGCGGGAAGCGGTACGTGCTGCCGCACACGAAGGTGCTGATGCACCAGCCCTCGGCCGGGGTCGGGGGCGCGGAGACCGACATCCGGATCCGCGCGGAGCTGTTGCGGCGCAACAAGGAGGAGATGGCCCGGCTGATCGCCGAGCACACCGGGCAGACGGTCGAGCGGATCACCGAGGACTTCGACCGCGACCGCTGGTTCTCCGCCGAGGAAGCGCTCGCCTACGGCTTCGTCGACCACGTCGTGACCAGAGCGGGCGAGGTGAGGTGAGGTGAGGTGAGACCCGGGCGGGCGTGAGGGGGAGGTTCGGCGCGGAGGCGGGGCGGAGATGGGGCGGAGGTGGGTCCCGCGAGTCGCGCCGTGGCCCCATGAGTCGCTCTGTCGCCTCCCGCGAGTCGGGAGCTCCGGCACCGCGAGTCGCGAGCTCCGGCACCGCGAGTCGGGAGATTTGGCACCGCGAGTCGCGAGCTCCGGCACCGCGAGTCGCGAGCTCCGGCACCGCGAGTCGGGAGATTTGGCACCGCGAGTCGGCACTCTCCGGTCACCGAGTCGGCGATTCCGGGACACAGGATCGTGGGCTTGCCGGAACCCGGGGGACCCGGCAGCGTCGGGGCGTGATCGAGGTGGTGCAGGAGTCGCTGGTGCTGCCGGGCGGCGAGATCGTCGTCGTGCGGCCGGCATCCGGGGTCGAGGTGCCGTTCGACGAGCTCGGCGACGAGCTGCTGCCCCCGCACTGGGCGGAGATCTGGCCGAGCGGGATCGCGTTGGCTCACACCGCCACCGCGATCCCGTCCGGCACGCGGGTGCTCGAGATCGGCTGCGGTCTCGGGCTCCCCGCCCTCGCGGCCGCGCGGGCGGGTGCCGACGTTCTCGCCACCGACCAGTCGTCGACGGCGATCGGCCTGGTCCGGCGCAGCGCCGAGCTGAACGACCTCGTGCTGCGGGCCGAGGCGCGCAGCTGGTCCGATCCGGCGCTGGAGCCCGTCGACCTGGTGCTCGGCGCCGACCTGCTCTACGGGCACCGCAACGTCGTCGAGCTGCTGGCGGTTCTCCCCCGGCTCGCGCGGGAGGTGTGGCTGACGGACCCCGGCCGAGCACTGGCCCCCGAGTTCCTCGCCGACGCCCGGGCGACCTGGACCGTGACCAGCCGGCCGACCGGGCAGGACGGCGTCACGCTCCACCGTCTGACCCGCGACACGACCTGACCCAGGGCCTCCCGACATCGCACACTCGGTCGCCCGGAACTGCCGACTCGCGGTGCCGGAACTCCCGACTCGCGGTGCCAGAAGTCCCGACTCGCGGTGCCGGAACTCCCGACTCGCGGGAACCTTCACGCCGTCTCACGTGACGGGCGCTCAGCTCATGGTCAGCCCGCCACTGACGCTGAGGGTCTGCCCGGTGATGTAGGCGGCGTCGGGCGAGGCGAAGAAGGCCACCGCGCCGGCGAGGTCGGTGGGCTGGGCGAGACGGCGGAACGGGATCGCCCTGGTCAGGGACTCCCGCAGCTTCGGGTTGTCCCCGCCCATCGAGGCGAACAGCGCGGTGTCGGTCGGGCCGGGGCACACGACGTTGGCGTTGATCCCGTGCCGGGCCGTCTCGCGCGCCACGGTCTTGGTGAAGGCGATGACCCCGCCCTTCGCCGCGGAGTACACGGCCTCGCCGGACGAGCCGACCCGCCCGGCGTCGGACGCGAGGTTGACCAGCGTGCCGCCGCCCTGCTCGATCATGATCGGCAGCACGGCCTTGCACGTGTGCAGGACGCCGTAGAGGTTGATCCGGATGACCGTGTCCCAGTCGGCCGGGTCGGAGTCGACGAACGGGCCGGCCTTGTCCCAGCCCGCGTTGTTGACCAGCACGTCGATCCGGCCGAACCGCTCCTGGACCTGCGCGACCATGGCGTTCACGGACTCGCGGTCGGTCACGTCGGCGCGGATCCCGACCCCGCCGACGGCCTCCCCGGTCTCCTTCGCCGTGGCCTCGTCGACGTCGGTCGCGACGACCGTGACGCCGTCGGCCGCGAGCCGCTCGGCGATGGCCCGGCCGATCCCGCGGCCGGCCCCGGTCACGATGGCGATCCTGGACACTGTTCCTCCTTACGGGGCGAGCTCGCGGCCGACCCGCTGCCGGGCGATCACGAGCTTCATGATCTGGGCGGTGCCGTCGCCGATCTGCAGGCCGAGCACGTCGTTCATGCGCTGTGCGAGCGGCAGCTCCGTGCGGTAGCCGTACTGGCCGTGCAGCAGCAGGCACTGCGTGATGGCGTCGTGGGCGACCTTCGGCGCCCACCACTTGCACTTGGCGGCCTCCGCGGTGTGCGGGAGGTCGTGGTCCTTCAGCCACAACGTCCTCAGGCAGAGCAGGCGGGCCGCGTCGAGCAGGGTCTCCGCCTCGGCGAGCGGGAACGCGACCCCCTGGTTCGTCGACAACGGACGGTCGAAGGCCTCGCGGCGGGTGACGTACTCCCACGTCTCGTCGAGCGTCTGTGCCGCGCAGCCGAGGACCTGCAGGCCGATCAGCGCGCGGCTGACGTCGAAGCCCCGCATGACCTGCGAGAACCCGCGGCCCTCGGCGCCGATCAGGTGGTCGGCGGGGATCCGGACGCCGTCGAGGTGCGCCGCGCCCCGCCCGACCGCGGCCGTGCCCATGTCCGGGTACGGCTCGCGGGTCACGCCGGGCCGGTCCAGTGGCACGAGGAACGCGCTGATGTCGCGGCCCCGCTCCTGGGACGGCCCGGTCCGGGCGAAGGCGACCACGGCCGCGGCGTCGGCGGCGAAGGACAGGGACTTGACGCCGTCGAGCACCCAGTCCGGCCCGTCGCGCCGGGCGGTCAGCCGGGGCGTCCCCGCGTCGGACCCGGCGTGCGGCTCGGTCAGCCCGATGCCGACGATCTCCTCGCCCGAGCAGATCCGCGGCACCCACTCGGCGGCCAGCTCCGGGGCGTTGCCCGCGAGGATCTGCCCGACGAGCGAGCCCACCACCTGCAGGTACCCGACGCAGACGTCGCCGCGCCCGATCTCCTCGGTGACGAGCCCGGCGGTGACCCGGTCCGTCCCGTGCCCGCCCAGCCCGGCGGGCAGCTCGGGGGCGATCAGGCCGGCGGCGCCGATCTCCTTGCGCAGCTCCGGCTCGATCCGCTCCCGCCCGCGGTAGGCCGGCAGCAACGTCCCGACGGCGAGTGCGCGGGCCCGGTCGCGGAAGGACTCCTGCTCGGCGCTGAGCGAGAAGTCCACGGTCAGTGGGCCTGGTAGTACTTGGCGAACTCGGGCGGGCGCTTCTCGGCGAAGGCGCGGGCGCCCTCCATGCCCTCGTCCGACACCGCGAACAGGTCCAGGGCGGACATCGCCATGTTGGACAGTCCGGCGTGGTGGTCGGTGTCGGCGTTGAACGAGTGCTTGAGCACGCGGATCGCCGTCGGGCTCTTGTCGGCGACCTCGGCGGCCCAGGCCCTGGCCGTGTCCATCAGCTCGGCGGCGGGGACGATCACGTTGACCAGGCCCATGTCGAGCGCCTCCTGCGCCGAGTACTGCCGGCACCAGAACCAGATCTCGCGGGCCTTCTTCTCGCCCACCACGCGGGCGAGGTAGGCGGAGCCGAACCCGGCGTCGAACGAGCCGACCTTGGGCCCGCTCTGGCCGAAGCGGGCGGTGTCGGCGGCGATCGTGACGTCGCACAGCACGTGCAGCACGTGCCCGCCGCCGATCGCCAGCCCGTTGACGGCCGCGATCACGGGCTTCGGCACGTCCCGGATCAGCTTGTGCAGGTAGCCGATCTCGAACATCCCGCTGTCGCTGGGCCCGTAGTCACCGGTCTCGGCCCGCTGCTTCACATCGCCGCCGGTGCAGAACGCCTTGTCCCCGGCCCCCGTGAGGATGATCGCGCGCACGTCGTGGTCCGCCCACGCGGCGCGGAACGCCCTGGTCAGCTCCTCGACGGTCTTCGCACGGAAGGCGTTGTACCGGGCCGGGCGGTTCATCGTGATGACGGCGGTGGTGCCGTCGACCTCGTAAACGATGTCGGTGAAATCAGGGCTGTAGGTCACGTCGACTCCCTCGTCTCGTTCGCCGACCACCGTGACAAACTTTGACTCTTGGGTCAAGATGTGAATCGTGAGTCAACGAGTGGCGCGCAAGCGCGGGCAGCGGGTGCGGGCGATCCTCACCGCCGCGGCCGAGCTCTTCGGCGAGCGCGGCTACGCAGGAGTGAGCCTCGAGGACGTGGCCGACCGGCTCGACGTCACGAAGGGCTCGCTCTACTACTACTTCGCGAGCAAGGACGAGCTGGTCACGGCCGCGATCGAGACCCTGGGCACGGACTGGACCGACCGGCTGGAGGCGCTGCCCGTCGCCGGGTCGCCCACCGAGCGGCTGCGGGCGCTGCTTCGCGAGCACATCCGGATCGCGGTCCGCGAGTACCCGGCGGCGCTGCGCATGTTCCTGGTTCCGGACGAGTGGCCAGAGGAGCAGCGGTCCCGGATCACGGCCCTGCGCCGCCGGCACGACGCGGTGTTCCGCGCCGTCCTCGAGGAGGGGCTGCGGGGCGGCGAGTTCACCGTGGTCGCCGTGGACCCGACCCTGCAGGCGATGCACGCCGCGATGTCGCAGGCGCCGGTCTGGGTGCACGACGACCGCGGGATCGACCAGCTCGCCGACACCCTGATGATGCTGGTCGGCGTCAGCGCGGGAACTGCGGCATGAGGGTGCCGGCGCGGCGGCGCAGCCCGTCGATCGTCGCGATGTCGTCGTCGATGTCGGTGAGGTCCGCGGCCACCTTCTCCAGCCCCTCCACGGCGGACAGGGCGGAGCCGAGGCGGGAGTCGAGCTCGTCGTCGCGGCGGGTCAGCGCGGCCGTGACGGCCCGGCGCAGCTCCGCGTTGGCCGAGCGCGCGGCATCCCGTGCCTGTTTGCCGACGGTCAGCTGGAACTCGTCGATCATCGTCCGGACCGCGGTACGCACGTCCGCGCGACGCCGGTCGAGGCCGCGCTTGCGCTCGCCGCTCAGCGCCGCGCCGCCCAGCCCGATCGCGCCCAGGCACGCGCCCGTGACCAGCATCCACACCGGCACGGCCACGCCGAGGAACCGGGTGAGCACGAAGGCCATCATGATCCCGCCGTACGAGGGCATGACCACGGTGAGCAGCCGGGCCGGGATCGGGGTCCGCCCGGCGTCGCCCGCGGGCGGCTCCTCGATCAGCGCGACGGTCTCGGCGCCCGGCGGGATCGGGATGTGCGGCATCGGCAGCCGCTCGGTCAGCTCGGTGCCCTCGGTCAGCCGGTCCGCGACAACCCGAACACCGTAGTCCAGCTCCACCCGGAGCCGGTCCGCCTCGGCCGCGAGCCGGTCCCGGAACCGCCCCATGATGGCGGCCCGCTCCTTCCCCGGGTCGTGCTCGCCGATGTCCCGCTCGGTGTCCGCGAGCACCGCCCGGGTGCGCGTGCGCAGGGAGAACTCGACGTCCGAGCTCAGCCCGGCGAAGCCGTCGCCGAGGATCTGCGACCACTCCCGGGACACGGCCCGCAGCCGGGACGACCGCGTGCGCAGCGCCTTGAGCTCGGCGCGCAGCCGGGCGCCGCGGGCGGGGTCGGCCAGCGCGGCGCGGCGGAAGCGCAGGTCCGAGCGCAGCGAGTCGAGCGCCCGGACGAGCTCCTGCGAGGCCGCACGCATCGCGGCCACCCGGCGGCCGGCCGTCGTCGCGCCCGCCAGGTCGTCCCGGGCGGCGCGCAGCCGGCGGGCAAGGTCCTCGCGGTCGTTGGCCTCCGCACCGGCGAGGGTGGTGCCGAGCAGGTCGAGCGCCTCGTCGACGGGGTTGCGGACGGGTTCCGGCGTGGCCACGACCGGGCTCCTCCTCGGGCGGGGACGGGCCGGGGAGGGCCCGCGGGGAACGTGACGGACGGCCGGGGCGCGTGCGTGCCCCGGCCGTCACCGGCGCGGGAGGCCCGCGCCCCGTGCGGTGGTCCTGTCGGCGGCGGCCCTAGTGGACGACGCCGCCGCTGTGGTCGTGCCCGGAGTGCTCGTGGTGCTGGTGCCCGTGGTCCTCGTGGTCGCAGTTCTTCCAGTCGTGGTCGTCGTGCTTCCAGTCGTGGTCGTCGTGCTTCCAGTGGTGGTCGCCGAAGTCGTGGTGCTTGTCGTGCCCGTCGTGGTCGTGCTTGTCGTGCCCGTGCTTGTCGTGGTCGTCGTGGTGCTTGTCGTGGTGCTCGTGCTTGTCGTGGTGCTTGTCGCCGTGGTGGCTCTTGTCGTGCGAGCTCTTGAAGTCCGGCATCTCCGGTCTCCGTCCTCGTGGGCGCGGCCGGGTGGTCCCGGCCGTCGGTATGACCGTCACCACACGCTCGCTGATACGCCGCGTGTCGTTACCGCCGTTCCGCCCCACGGCGCAGCGGCGTCAGCCCGCGGGCAGGACCGTGCCACGCACCTCTCCGAGGGAGAACCGGCCGCCGTCCGGACGCGGGGCGCTGGCGACGATCGAGACCTCGTCGCCGTCGTGCAGGTAGTGGCGGGTGGTGCCGTCGGACAGCGCGAACTCGTCCCGGCCGCCCCAGGTCAGCTCGAGCAGGCAGCCGCGCTGGTCGCGGCGGGCCCCGGAGACGGTGCCGGAGCCGAGCAGGTCGCCCGGCCGGATCGGGGCGCCGTTCGTGGTCAGGTGCGTGACGAGCTGGGCCGGCGTCCAGTACAGGTCGCCGCCGGGCGGGGTGGAGATCCGCTCGCCGTTGAGCCGCACCTCGAGGGTGACGTCGAGCCCCCGGTCGGACTTGCCCAGCAGGTAGGACAGCGGCTGCGGGTCCCGGGCGGGCGGCTCGGTCCAGGCGCCCGCCAGCTCGTCGAGCGGGGTGATCCAGGCGGAGATCGAGGTCGCGAAGGACTTGCCCAGCAGCGGGCCGAGCGGGCGGGACTCCCAGGACTGGAGGTCGCGCGCCGACCAGTCGTTGAGCAGGACCACGCCGAAGACGTGGTCGAGCGCCTCCTCCAGCGGCACCGGCCCGCTGCTCGCGCCGCCGAGGACGAAGCCCAGCTCGACCTCGAAGTCCAACGCCTTCGTCGGGCCCAGGTCGCCCGGACCGCGCTGGCCCGCGGGCCGGACGACGGGGCTGCCGCTCACGTAGACGGTGCCGGCGCGGCCGTGGTAGCCGACCGGGAGGTGCTTCCAGTTCGGGGTCACCGTGGCGCCCGGCTTCGCGATCGCGGCGGCGTTGGCCGCGTGCTGCTCGCAGGCGAAGAAGTCGACGTAGTCCGCGACCGTGAAGGGCAGCACCGGGACGACGCCGGCGTGCGGCAGGGCGTACGGCGCCAGCCGCTCGGGGTCGGCCAGCCACGAGGCCAGCCACTCCCGGACCTCCCGCCACGCCGGCCGGCCGGCCGCGAGCAGGCCGTCGAGCGTGGGCTCGGACAGCAGGGCCGGGTAGGGCCCGTCCTGGGCCGCGGCGAGCGTGCCGACGTCGATGTACGCGGTGCCGGCGGGCGCCACGATCCGCGACGGCCCGGGGCGCCCCGACCCGGCGACGACGCCGAGTGCCGTGCCCAGCGGCGGGTCCGGCGGGAGCAGGTCGGCGGCCGTCCGCGTCATGCCGGGCACGCTACCCCGGATGTGCCCTCCCACCCGTCGTCGTCGACCTTGCGGGTGCCCTCGGCGACAGCCGGCGCGCCGCCGCCGCCAGCATCGACCGGACGACGACGGGGTGCAGGTGCCGCACCACGCCCCAGTAGAGCCGGCCCCGGCCGCCGCGGATCCGCACGACCGTGCTCAGCACCACCCGCCCGGGCTCGCGCAGGACCGACGCCCGGAAGTCCAGGTGGCCGGCGTCGGTGCCCAGGAGCACCTCGTCGTCCGTGCGGCGCAGGGTGTCGAAGGCCGACCGGTCGGCCCGCTCGATCCCGACGATCCCCACCAGCGCCTTGCGCAGGGCGAGCAGGGCCGCGACCCACCCCGGCACCCGGCGGAACACCGCGTCCGCCCAGGCCTGCGGGTCGGTCGGCGCGCCGGCCGGCGCGGGCACGGCGTAGGCGTCGGCGGCGTCGACCCGCGGCAACGCCCCGCGCAGCAGCGCGGTGTCCGGCACGGGCACGGCGGTGGCCCGCGGCCGCTCGGCGGCCCGCCGGAGCACCCGGACCAGCGGGGACCGGCGCGCCGGGCGCCCGGGCCCGGTGCCGAGCGCGCGCTCGGCGGTGTCGAGCAGGTCCTCGAGCACGGCGTCGTGCAGCGGGCGCACGGCCAGCGGCCAGAGCACGCGCATGGCGCCGCCCGTCCGCAGCTGCAGCTCGTGCCGGAGGACGCAGCGGCCGGGCCCGCGGGACTCGACGACGAAGGCGTGCGTGCCGTCGAGACCCTGGCCGGGCGCCGCGGTGAACTCGACGAGCCGGCCCGGCTCGTAGCGGGAGACCGCGTACCGCAGCCCGCCGTGACCGCCCGACGCCCCCGGCCCGAGCGGGCGGTCGAGGGTCATCGGCGACCAGCCCGCGGGCCACAACCGGTCCCCCGGCCCGCCGAGGGAGTCGACCAGCTCCCACACCCGCTCCGCGGGAGCGGGGAGCTCACGCTCGTGCACGTTCCTGACCATCGGAAACCTCCGTACGCCACCGTACGGAAGCAACCATACGCTAGCGTACGGTGATGTCGAGGGCCGGACGCAGGACGTTGACCGCGGACGACTGGGCCGCCGCCGCCCTGAGGGCGCTCGCCGAGGGCGGCACGCGGGCCGTCGCCGTCGAGCCGCTCGCCGCCCGGCTCGGCGCGACCAAGGGCAGCTTCTACTGGCACTTCCGCTCCCGCGACGAGCTGCTGGCCGCCGCCCTCGACCGCTGGGAGCGGGTCGAGACCGAGGAGGTCATCCGCACCGTCGAGGCCGAGCCCGATCCCCTCGCCCGGCTGCGCGCCCTGTTGCTGTTGGTCCTGGGGGCCACCACCGAGCGCGCGGGCAACGCCGTGGAGCTGGGCCTGCAGGGCGACGCCGGGCACCCGCTCGTCGCCCCGGTGCTCGAGCGCGTCTCCCGGCGCCGGCTCGCCTACCTGACCGCCCTGTTCACCCGGCTCGGCTTCCCCGCCGCCGAGGCGGAGCGCCGCAGCCTCCTCGCCTACACCGCCTACCTCGGGCACGCCCAGCTCGCGCACGCCACGCCCGCCCTCGCCCCCCGGGGCGAGGTACTCCAGGCCTACGCCGACGAGGTGATCCGGACGCTCGTCGACCGGGGCGGTGGGGACGACCGGCCCGCGGAGTGATCACCGGCGCCCGGTTCTGTCGGTGGGGGCACGTACCCTCGCCGCCGTGGCGTCGACCGAGCTGATCCGGATCACCTGTTGCGGCTCGTCGTGGGTCGGCGCCGACCGGGCCCACTGCTGCCGCCGATTCGGGGGTTGCGGCGCGGTGTTCGACGACGTCAGGCTCTTCGACGCGCACCGGCCGAAGGGTGCGTGCACCGACCCCCGTGGGCTGGACCTGGTGCAGACCAAGAACGGCATCTGGCTGCGCCCGCTCGACCTCGCAGGCTGAGCGGGCTTCCCTCCCCCGGGGGACGTTCCGGGGCGAGGGACGCCGGGCACCTCGCGTCCGATCCATGAAAGGGTCACGATGCGCGCATCCCGCGCGGCGTGGACCGACACAGGAGTGAGAAGCATGGCGCAAGAGGTCCGTGGGGTCGTCTCCCTCGAGAAGGGCAAGCCGGTCTCCGTCGAGACGATCGTGGTCCCGGACCCCGGTCCCGGCGAGGCGGTCGTGAAGATCCAGGCGTGCGGGGTCTGCCACACCGACCTGCACT
>NZ_BSFQ01000045.1 GCF_027922425.1 Pseudonocardia halophobica
GCGTCATCACAGAGCGCCGGGCGGAGAACTTCCGGCTCGTCTCCTACGACACCCCCAAGGGCTGCATCGCCGCCTACTACCCCGAAACCAACCCCCTGGTCCCCCTCGACTCCCAGGCCCTCGAGTCGGGCACCCCCACCTCGAAATGGGTCGTCGTCCGCCTCGAACGGGCGTGAGAACACGTCGGCGCGGCAACCCCGCCGAACCCGCCTGACCTCGTGAGTGGCGATAGTCGCTCTAGCGACTATCGCCACTCACAGCGGACGAAGTCGCTGGACCGCCTCGCGGAGCACCTCGTCGCGCTTGCAGAAGGCGAAGCGCAGGAGGGTCGGGGTGAGGTGCGGGTCGTCGCAGAACACGCTGACCGGCACCGCGGCCACGCCGAGCCGCTCGGGCATGGCGCGGGCGTAGGCGGCGGCGTCGGTCACGCCGAGCGGGGCGAGGTCGGCGACCACGAAGTACGTGCCGCTCGGCTCGAACACCCGCATCCCGGCCTCGCGCAGGCCGTCGGCCAGCAGGTCCCGCTTCGGCCGCAGGTCGCCGGAGATCGCGGCGAACACGTCGTCGGGCAGGGCGAGGGCGTTCGCGACGGCCGGCTGGAACGGAGCGCCGCCGGCGAAGGTCAGGAACTGCTTCACCGCCCGCACGGCCGCGACGAGCTCGGCCGGCCCGTGCACCCAGCCGATCTTCCAGCCCGTCACGGAGAAGGTCTTGCCGGCGCTGGAGATCGTGAGCGTGCGCTCGGCCATGCCCGGCAGCGTGGCCATCGGGACGTGCTCGGCCCCGAAGGTCATGTGCTCGTAGACCTCGTCCGTGATCACGACGGCGTCGTGCTCGATCGCGAGGTCCCCGATCGCGCGCAGGGTGTCCCGGCCGAACACCGCGCCCGTCGGGTTGTGCGGGGTGTTGACCAGCACCGCCCGCGTGCGCGGCCCGAACGCCGCCCGCAGCTCGGCCGGGTCGGGCTGGAAGTCCGGGGCGCGCAGCGCGACGGTCCGGCGCGTGGCCCCGGCCATCGCGATCACGGCCGGGTAGGAGTCGTAGTAGGGCTCGAAGACCACGACCTCGTCGCCCGGCTCGCAGAGCGCGATCACCGCCGACGCGATCGCCTCGGTGGCGCCCATGGTGACGAGCACATCGGCGGGATCGACGGAGAGGGAGTGGAAGCGCTTCTGGTGCGCCGCCACCGCCTCGCGCAGCGCCGGCAGGCCCGGGGCCGGCGGGTACTGGTTGACCCCGCCCTCGATGATCGCCGCGGCGGCGTCGGCCAGCAGCGATGCCGGCCCGTCCGTGTCCGGGAAGCCCTGCCCGAGGTTGATCGCGCCGGTGCGGACGGCGAGCTGGGTGATCTCCGCGAAGATCGTGGACGTGAAGGGGCGCAGCCGCGGGACCAGCATGGCTACCACCCTCGCATGTCCACGGCCCAGCGCTCGGCGACCTGCTCGCCGTCGACCAGCCACATCGCATCGTGCAGCGCGACGGTCGGGTCGACGTGCGCCGGCACCACCCGGATCCGGTCGCCGACCCGCAGCCGCAGGTCCCCGGGCGCGAACGTGGTGTGCTCGTCCGAGCAGAACCAGACCTGGGCGCCGGGGATGGTCGGGTTGCCGTGGTCCATGCCCAGCGCCTTGAGCCCGACGTCGACGACCGCCCACTCCGCCGACATCGAGATCACCGTGCCCAGTACGAACACCGCCTGCTCGAACGGGTGCCCGAGCTGGGTGTAGGCGCTGTCCATCAGCGCGTACGAGCCGGCCTGGATCTCGGTGGCCCACTCGTTCACGTCGTACGTGCCGGTGCCGCCGGCGCTGACGAGCTCGCCGCCGACGTCCCGGGCCGCGGCCGCGAGCTTCTCCATCGCCTCGCGCACGAGCCGGCGCCGCTCCTCGGCGGGCTGGACCATCATCAGGTGGCCCTCGTAGCCCATCACGCCGCGCACCTCGAGGCCGTTGCGCCGGGCGAGATCGGCCAGCTCGCCGGCCCGCTCGGGCGGGCAGCCGCAGCGGGGCAGGCCGACGTTCACGTCGATCACCACCTCGAGGACGTTGCCGCGCAACGCCGCCGCGATCGTCTCCCGGGAGTCGACGGCCAGGGTGATCCGGGCGCCGTCGCGGACGAGCTTGCCGAGCCGGGAGGCGTCGACGACCTCGTTGGCCAGCAGCAGGTCGCCGCCGAGGCCGTGCTCCGCCATGACCTCGCACTCGCGGATCGTGGCGCAGGTGAAGCCGGGATGGCCGTTGTCGCGCTGCCAGCGCGCGAGCGACGTGCACTTGTGCGCCTTGACGTGCGGGCGCAGCCGGGCGCCGGGGAGCGCGGCGCTCATGGTGTCGAGGTTGCGGCGCAGGGCCCCGCGCTCGACGAGCAGCGCGGGGGTGGTGAGGTCGTCGACGCGCACGTGCGGACGCTACATGCTCGGGACGGGCAGGCGGGCGAGGCGGCGGAGGGCGCCGGGAGCCACCTTGGACAGTGCGTAGGCGGTGCGGCTCTCCACTGTGAGCAGCTGGATCGGCCGGTTCGCCTCGACGGCGGCGACCACCGCGTCGGCCACCTTGTCCAGCGGGTACCGGCGGCGCTTGAGCAGCCGGTCGGCGGAGCGGCGCCGCTCGGCCGCCGTCGCGTCGTCGACCCCGACGAACCGCGCGGAGCCGCCGATGCCGGTGGGCAGGAAGCCGGGGCACAGGGCCGTGACGCCGATGTCGTCGACCGCGAGCTCGGCGCGCAGGCACTCCGACAACATCAGCACCGCGGACTTGGTGGCGCAGTAGGCGGGCAGGAAGGTCGTCGGGGTGAACGCGGCGGCGGAGGCCACGTTGACCAGGTGCCCGCCCTCGCCGCGCTCACGCATCCGGGCCGCGAACAGCCGGCAGCCGTGCACCACGCCCATCAGGTTGACGTCGACGATCGCCCGCCAGTCCGCGGGCTCGTGGGCGAGGAAGGGGCCGGAAACCGCGATGCCGGCGTTGTTGACCACGACGTCCGGCACCCCGACCTCCGCGCACACCCGGTCGGCGAACGCGGCCATCGCGTCGGGGTCGGCCACGTCGACCTGGTAGGCGTGCCCTCCGGTCTCGAAGGCCGTCTGCCGCGCCGTCGAGAGCTCCTTGTCCGCCGCGACGACCACCGCGCCCCGCCGTGCGAAGCCGCGGGCCACCGCCCGGCCGATCCCGCTGCCCGCACCGGTCACCAGCACGACCCGGTCGGTCCACCGGCCCGGGGTCGGTCGCGTGCGGCGCGGCGCCCCGGTGGGCGCGGACACGGCGTCGACCAGCTCGCGCACGCAGCGCGCGACCACCTCCGGGCGGCTGCGGGGCAGCCAGTGCCCGCCCGCCACCCTGCGGAACCGGAAGTCGTCGGCGAACCGCTCGGCGCTCGCCTGCAGGGCCTCCGTGACGTACCGGTCCCCGGACGGGGCCAGGACCTGCACCGGGACCTCCGTGCGCCGCTCCCCGCCGCCGCGGCCGAGGTTGGCGCGGTAGAGCTCGAGCCCGCGCACGGCGTCGCGCGCCGCGGGCCGCGGGATCCCCTCCCGGCGGGCGACGAGCCCACCCGCCAGGCCCGAGCGCCAGGCCAGCTCGGGCAGCACCGGCAGCCGGAAGAACCCGACGTACCAGGAGCGGCGCAACTGCCGGAGCCGGTCACGCAGCCGCGCGCTGCGCCCGAACGCCCCGATGTGCGCCAGGGACGGGCCGGAGATCGAGGTGTAGGAGGCGAACCGCGTGCGCAGCGCCGGGTCGGTGACGGCGTGCCAGCCCTGGATCGAGCCCCAGTCGTGCGCGAGCAGGTGCACCGGCCGGTCGGGGGCGACGGCGTCGAGCACCGCGACCAGGTCGGCCGCCAGCCGCTCGACCCGGTACCCCTCGCGGTCCGCCGGGGCCTGCGACGCGCCCGCGCCGCGGACGTCGTAGGTCACCACCCGGAAGGTGTCGGCCAGCAGGGGGACGACGCCGTCCCACACCGTGTGGTCGTCCGGGTAGCCGTGCACCGCGACGACGACCGGGGCGCCCTCCGGGCCGGTGACGTGGACGGCCAGGTCCAGGCCGTCCGGGGTGCGGACGGTACGTGCCTCGCTGCGCATGGGGCCGAGCGTAGCTACTCGCGAGTACGTGACCCATGACACACCTGTTCGGGGAACCGGAACAGCACGCCGGTCATCGGGCCTTGAACCACCCGGAACACCACCGGCGGGTACGAACCGCGACCGAGCGACGTCGCCGGGCGATCCGGACCCGTGAGTACCAGGAAGGCCCCGCCGTTGCCCACACCACCAGCGACACCCGCGCCCACGACGCCCGGCCGCGCGCGCATCGCCCTGCTGCTGGGCGCACTGATCGCGCTCGGCCCGCTCACCATCGACATGTACCTGCCCGCGCTGCCGGGCATCGCGACCGAGCTGCAGACGTCCTCGTCGACGATCCAGCTCACCCTCACCGGCACGCTGATCGGCCTGGCGTTCGGCCAGCTGTTCATCGGCCCGCTCGCCGACGCCGTCGGCCGCCGCAAGCCCCTCCTCGCCGGCACGGCGCTGCACGTCGTGTCCTCGCTGCTCATCGTGGTCGCGCCGAACGTCGAGGTGCTCGGCGTGCTGCGCGTGCTGCAGGGCGTCGGGTCCGCCGCCGGCGCGGTCGTCGCGATGGCCGTGGTCCGCGACCTGTTCACCGGCCGCGCCGCGGCCACCCTGCTCTCCCGGCTGATGCTCGTGATGGGCGCGGCCCCGGTGCTCGCCCCGACCCTCGGCGGGGAACTGCTGCGGGTCGCGGACTGGCGCGGCGTGTTCGTCGCGCTGGCCGTGTACGGCCTGGTCATCCTGGGCGTGCTGTACTTCGCCCTCGGCGAGACGCTGCCGCCGGAGCGCCGCCGCAGCGCCGCCGTCGGACCCACCCTGCGGGCCTACGGCGCGCTCTTCCGCGACCGCGTCTACGTCGGCCTGATCCTGGTCGCCGGGTTCGCGATGGCCGGCATGTTCGGCTACGTCTCCGGGTCCAGCTTCGTGTTCCAGCAGGAGTTCGGGCTCGACGCCCAGCAGTTCGGCCTGCTGTTCGGCGCCGGCGCGATCTTCCTGATCGGGGCGACGCAGGCCAACGCCGCGCTGCTGCGCCGCTTCGAGCCGCGGCAGCTGCTGCTCACCGCCAGCGTGTCCGGGACCGTCGCCGCGGCCGTGCTCGCCCTGCTCGCCGGTACCGGGACCGGCGGACTCGTCGGCGTGGTCGTGCCGCTCTGGGCGGTGCTGGCCTCGGTCGGGCTCGCCCTGCCCAACGCCCCGGCGCTCGCCCTCTCCCGGCACGGCGAGCGCGCCGGCACCGCGGCGGCGCTGCTCGGCGCGGTCCAGTTCGGGGTCGGCGCCCTGACCTCCCCGGTCGTCGGGCTGCTCGGCAACGACGCGCTGGCCATGGGGCTGACCATCGCCGGCTCGCAGGTGCTCGCGCTGACCATGCTGCTCGCCGTCGTCCGGCCCTGGACGCTGGGGAACATCGACGAGGAGAGCGCCCCCGCCGCCGTCGAGCCCGAGCTCGTGGACGAGCGTCCCGCCGTCGCCTGACCGGCACCACCGCCTGATCCGCACCCCACCGACGGCCCCGGCCCGCGCCCGGGGCCGTCGGCGTTCTCGGGGCTCTCGCGGGAGCGCTCAGGCCCCCTGCTCGCGCTCCAGGCGCTCGATCGCCCACCGCGCCCAGTCACGGACCGCCTCATACTGCCGCAGCCCGAACTCCGCCGCGAGCTGGCCGAATCCCTCCGCGCCGGTCATCGGTGCGTCGGCGTGCTCCTCCCGGACCTTCCGCAGGTCGGTGACGCCCTGGTCGGTGGCCTCGGCGATCCGGTGGAGCACGACGAGCGCGTCGGCCGGCTCGAGCGCGGACAGCAGGAACATGCGCAGCACCTGCTCGTTGCGGACCTTGGCCTGCTTCGGCGGGGTCAGCAGCCAGGTGCGCAGCTCCTCGCGGCCCGCCGGGGTGACGTCGTAGGTCCGCGCGCCCCGGGCGCCCTCGTGCGCGACCTCCACCAGGCCGGCCTCGGCCATCCGGTTCAGCTCCGGGTAGATGCTCGTGTGGCCCGCCTGCCAGGCGTACCGGCCCAGGTCGCGCTCGAAGGCCTTGGTCAGCTCGTACCCGCTCCGGGGGTGGACGGAGAGCAGACCCAGCAGTGCGTGCGACAGCGACATGCGCACAGCCTACCTGTCGAACCCGACATGTCAGTATTGACATGTAGTGCATGGAGGGTGCACCGTTCTCCCCATGACGACGACGGAGACGCCGCTCTACCTGCAGGGCCACCTCGCCCCGGTGCCGGACGAGATCGAGGCCGTCGACCTGCCCGTCACGGGAACGCTCCCACCGGAGCTCACCGGCCGGTACCTCCGTAACGGGCCCAACCCGCTGCCGGGCGAGAACGCCGGGCACTGGTTCGCGGGCCACGGGATGCTGCACGGCGTCCGACTCCGGGAGGGCCGCGCCGAGTGGTACCGCAACCGCTGGGTCCGCACCGGTGCGCTGGAGGGCCACCCCTTCGTGCGCCCGGACGGGACCTTCGACCGCACCGCCGTCCACGCCAACACCCACGTGATCGAGCACGGCGGGCGGATCCTGGCGCTGGTGGAGAACGGCCTCCCGTACGTCGTGACGCCGGAGCTCGAGACCGTCGGCCCGGACGACTTCGCCGGCCGCCTCACCACGGCGATGACCGCGCACCCCAAGACCGACCCGGTCACCGGGGACCTGCACTTCTTCGGCTACTCGCCGCTGCCGCCGTACCTCACCTACCACCGGCTCTCGGCGGGCGGCGAGCTCGTGGAGAGCGCCGAGGTCCCGGTCGCCGGGCCGACGATGATGCACGACTTCGCCGTCACCGCCCGGCACGCCGTGTTCCTCGACCTGCCGATGACCTTCCAGATGCGGGCCGGCCTGCCCTACGGCTGGGACGACGCGTACGGCGCGCGGCTCGGCGTCATGCCGCTGGACCGGCCCGGCGCGGTGCGGTGGTTCGAGATCGACCCCTGCTACGTCTTCCACGTCGGCAACGCGTACGAGGACGAGGCGGGACGGATCGTGCTCGACGTCGCCCGCTACACGCGCGACGCCATCGCGGCCACCTGGCAGGCCATCGGCCCGAGCCCGTCCGGGCACGCGGCGGCCGCCGCGGCCGCGGGCGTCGCCACGCTGCACCGCTGGACGATCGACCCGGCCGCCGGGACCGTCGCCCAGGCCCAGCTCTCCGAGGCGGGCCTGGAGTTCCCGACCGTCGACGACGAACGGGTCGGCCGGCCGAACCGGTACCTCTACGCCGTGTCCGACACCGAGGGGATCCTGCAGCACGACGCCGAGCGCGGCACGGTCGCGGCGCACGGGCTCGGGCCGGACGTCGTCGCCGGAGAGGCCGTGTTCGTCCCGTCCGGGGCGCCGGACCGCGCCGAGGCGGACGGCTGGCTGCTCTCCATCACCACCACCCGGGACGGCAAGGCCTCCGAACTGCTGGTGCTCGACGCCACGGACGTCGCCGGTGCGCCCGTCGCGCGGGTGACGCTGCCGCGCGGCGTGCCCGCGGGCTTCCACGGCTCGTGGATCCCCGACGAGGACGTTCGACGGTCTACCTGCTGCCCGTAGACGTCTCGGTCGACGTGACCGAGGCGCTGTGGATCGCCACGTTCGTCGGGCTCATGGTGTGGAACGGCTGGTACGTGCGGCGGGCGCAGAAGCGACGGGCCGCGGGTCGCCCGTAACCCGGAACAGCGGGAGGAACGCCTGCGTGAGCGGGCCGATCGCCAGCGCGTAGAGCGCCGTCCCGATCCCGACGGTGCCGCCGAGCAGCCAGCCGGTGGCCAGCACCACGACCTCGATCGCCGTCCGCACCAGCCGGATCGACCGGCCGGTGCGGGCGGCGAGTCCCGTCATCAGGCCGTCCCGCGGGCCCGGGCCGAGCCGCGCGCCGATGTACGCGGCCGAGGCCACGCCGTTGAGCACGATCCCGCCGACCATCAGCCCGACCCGCGCGGGCCAGGTGTGGGCCTCGGGGATCAGGGCCAGGGCGGCGTCGACGGACACGGCGATCACCACGACGTTGGCCACGGTCCCCACGCCCGGGCGCTGCCGCAGCGGGATCCACAGCAGCAGCACCACGGCGCCGGTGATCGCGGTGATCAGCCCGAAGCTCAGCGGCAGCCGCGTCTCCAGGCCCTGGTGCAGGACGTCCCACGGGTTGAGCCCGAGCGCCCCGCGGACCTGCATCGCCATGGAGGTGCCATAGAGGGCGAGGCCGGCGAGCAGCTGCGGGAGCCGGCGGAGCGGGGCGTGCGTGACGGGGAGCGGGCGGAGATCCACCCTCCCAGGATCCTTCGAGGTGGCCTTCCCACCAAGGGCCAATTCCCGCGCAGTGGCTGCGGCCGGGCGGCGGTCGGTGCGCACGTGGAACAATCATGGCGAACGCGCGACTGGCGGCATACCGAGGATGGCAACGACCATCGGGGAGCTGACGTCCGCGGGGGTCGACCGCCTGGGCCCCCGCGTCACGAGGGAACCCATGACCGCACGACTGCTACCCGGCAAGCCCGTCGCCGATCGCGTCCTGGCCGACGTCACCGCCCGGGCGGACGCGCTGCGCGCCCGCGGCGTCACACCCAGCCTGGCCACGATCCTCGTCGGCGACGACGACGCCTCCGCCGGCTACATCCGCATCAAGCAGAAGCAGGCCGCCGAGCTCGGCATCGACTCGCCGCACACGCACCTGCCGCAGGACGCCACCCAGGAGCGGCTGGTCGCGGCCATCCGCGGCTACAACGACGACCCCGCGGTGCACGGCCTGCTGATCCAGTACCCGGTGCCCGGCCACCTCGACTACGACGCCGCGCTGGCCGAGATGGACCCGGACAAGGACGTCGACGGCATGCACCCGATGAACATGGGTCGCCTCGCCGTCGGCCTGCCCGGGCCGCTGCCCTGCACGCCCGCGGGCATCGAGGAGCTGCTGGCCTTCCACGAGATCCCGGTCTCCGGCCGCGAGGTCGTGATCCTCGGCCGCGGCGCCACCCTCGGCCGCCCGCTGGCGATGCTGCTCGCGCAGAAGCGGCCCACCGCCAACGCCGCGGTCACCGTGGTGCACACCGGCGTCCCGGACTGGGACCGGTACACCAGGCGCGCCGAGATCCTCATCGCCGCGGCCGGCGTCCCGGGCATCATCCAGCCGGAGCACGTGAAGCCGGGCGCGACCGTGATCGGCGGCGGGGTCCGGTACTCCGGGAAGCGGCTGCTCCCGGACGTCGACGAGTCCTGCGCCGAGGTGGCCGGCGCCATCACCCCGCGGGTGGGCGGGGTGGGCCCCACCACCGTCGCCATGCTCTTCCGCAACGTCATCACGGCCGCGGAGAAGGCGACCAAGTGACCCCGTGAGTGGCGATAGTCGCTATGGCGACTATCGCCACTCACGAGGGGTTGTGCCTGCGGATCCGCGCCGGTCCGCCCAGGACGTCCGAACCGTGGATCAGCGACGCTTGACCTGTAGTTCACTTCAGGTTCTACCGTCCCCTCATGGACGTGAACACCTGGAGCGCCCTGCGCACCGCCTCCCGCGAGCGGGAAGAGACGCGGGCGCCGGTGCCCGTCACGCTGCGACGGATCGCGGGGTTCGCGCGGCCGCACAAGCGGCGGATCGCCGCGTTCGTGCTGCTCAGTGTGGCGGGGGCGGTGCTGACCGTCGTCACGCCGCTGCTCGCCGGGCGGGTGGTCGACGCGATCGACGCCCGGGAGGGGCTCCGGGTCGTCGGCGGGCTGGCCGGGTTGATCGCCGTCGTCGCGGTCGCCGAGGCCGGGCTGGGGCTGCTCACCCGCTGGTTCTCCGCGACGATCGGCGAGGGCCTGATCCTGCAGCTGCGCACGGCGGTGTTCGACCACGTGCAGCGCATGCCGGTCGCGTTCTTCACCCGCACCCGCACGGGCGCGCTGGTCAGCCGCCTGAACAACGACGTGCTGGGCGCGCAGCGGGCTTTCAGCGACACGCTGTCCGGGGTGGTCGGCAACGTCGTGACGCTGGTGCTGACGCTCGCGGTGATGCTGAGCATCTCGTGGCAGGTCACGCTGCTCGCGCTGGTCCTGCTGCCGGTGTTCGTGGTGCCGGCGCGGCGGATGGGCTCGCGGCTCGCCCGGCTGCAGCGCGAGGCCGCGGACCACAACGCCGCGATGAGCACGCAGATGACCGAGCGGTTCTCCGCACCCGGCGCCACGCTCGTCAAGCTGTTCGGCCGGCCTGCGGAGGAGTCGGCGGAGTTCGCCTCGCGGGCCGGGCGCGTGCGCGACATCGGCGTGCGCTCGGCGATGGTGCAGTGGGTGTTCGTGACGGCGTTGACGCTGGTCTCGGCCCTGGCGCTCGCACTGGTCTACGGCGTCGGCGGCGGGCTCGCGCTCGGCGGGATGTTGGCGCCGGGCGCGGTCGTGTCCCTCGCGATGCTCCTGACCAGGCTCTACGCGCCCCTGACCGCGCTGGCCGGAGCCCGGGTCGAGGCGATGGGCGCGGTCGTCAGCTTCGAGCGGGTCTTCGAGGTGCTGGACCTGGAGCCGGCGATCCAGGACCCCGACGAGCCGCGCGCGCTGCCGGCCGGGCCGCTCGACGTCCGGTTCGACCACGTCGACTTCGCCTACCCGGCCGCGGCGCGGGTGTCGCTGGCCTCGCTGGAGGAGGTCGCGACGCTCGACGCCCGCGGGGGCGACACCGTGCTGCACGACGTCTCGTTCACCGTCCCCGCCGGCTCGCTGACCGCGCTGGTCGGCAGCTCCGGCGCCGGCAAGTCGACGATCGCGCAGCTGCTCGCCCGGCTCTACGACGTCGACGGCGGCACGGTGTCGGTCGGCGCGGTCGACGTCCGGGACGTGCGGGCCGCGGACCTGCACGGCGACGTCGGGTTCGTGACCCAGGACGGCCACCTCTTCCACGACACGATCCGCGCGAACCTACTGCTGGCCGCGCCGGGGGCGAGCGAGGACGAGCTGTGGTCGGCGTTGCGGCGGGCCCGGCTCGGCGCGCTGGTCGCGACACTGCCGGACGGGCTGGACACCGTCGTCGGCGAGCGGGGCTACCGGCTCTCCGGCGGGGAGCGGCAGCGGCTGACGATCGCGCGGCTGCTGCTCGCCAAGCCGCGGATCGTGGTGCTCGACGAGGCCACGGCCAGCCTCGACTCCACCTCCGAGGCGGCGGTGCAGGCCGCGCTGGCCGAGGCGCTCGACGGGCGGACGGCGCTGGTGATCGCGCACCGGCTGTCCACGGTGCGCGACGCGGACCAGATCCTCGTCGTCGAGCAGGGACGGATCGCGGAGCGCGGCACGCACGAGCAGCTCCTGGCGCGGTCCGGCCGCTACGCCGAGCTCTACCGCACCCAGTTCGACGAGCCCGTCGAGACGGCGGCCTGACCGTGGTGGGTGCGACTACCGCTGCTCACGGGGAAGCAGGGCCGCGATGCCGTCGAGCATCCTCGCCAGGCCGGTCTCGAAGATCGTGTCCAGGTCGAAGCCCGTGTCGGTCCGGAGGAACACCCGGACCGCGTTCGGGAAGGCACCGGATTCCATGAGCGCGCGGTTCTCGGTCTCGCGGGCGCGGATCCACTGCCAGAGCGTCAGGCCCGTCTCGGCCTCCTCCCGCGCCTCGGCCTCGAGGCTCGCGGCGGAGCCGTGCACGTACCCGAACAGGGCGAGGTGCAGCCGGAAGATCGTGGGGTCGTCGAGGCCGAGGCCGGTGAGGGCACGCAGGTTCCACTCCGAGTACGGCATCTGGTTCGGCCCGGCGTAGGGCCGGGTCATCGACGTCGTGCGGGCCACCCAGGGATGCCGGCGGTACAGCGCCCACAAAGACCGCAGGGAGACCTCCAGCTGCGCCCGCCACCCCGGCGGCGGGACCGGGGGCAGCGGGAACTCGCCGAAAACGGCGTCGCGCATCAGCAGGAGCAGTTCCTCCTTGCCGGGCACGTGCCGGTACAGCGACATCGCCCCGGTCCCCAGCTCCGCGGCGACCCGGCGCATGGACAGTGCGTCGATGCCCTCGGCGTCGGCGATCCGGATCGCGGCGCGCAGGATCCGCCCGCGGCCGAGCTCGGGCTCCGGCTCCGCCACTCCGCCCGCGACGACCGTCCCGACGCCGGGCAGCACCCGGACGAGCCCCTCCTGCCGTAGCGCCGCGATCACCTTGCTCGCCGTGGCCATCGCGACGCCGAACTCCGCGACGATCTGCCGGGTCGACGGGATCCGGTCGCCCGGAGCCAGGTCGCCGGCGGTGATCCGGGCCCGGATGACCTCGACGACCTCCGTGTACGCCACGTGCCCTCCCCCGCACCCAGTGCACTCCGGGTGCACCACGAAGGTGCACTAGAGCGCGTTCCGCCATCCGATCGTATCCGCAGCGAGAAGCATTGAGAACACCTGCGTACGCCGTACCTTCAGTGCATCAGCACCAAGGAGGTACGCACCATGACCCGCACCGTCCTCATCTCGGGGGCCGGGATCGCCGGCCCCGCCCTCGCCTACTGGCTGGAGCGGCGCGGCGTCGCCGTGACCGTCGTCGAGAGCGCCCCGGCCCCGCGCCCGGGCGGCCAGACCGTCGACCTGCGGGGTGCCGGGCGCACCGTCGTCGAGCGGATGGGGCTCATGCCCGCCGTGCGCGCCGCGTGCATGGACCAGGAGGGCCTCGCGTACGTCGACGCGACCGGGCGGCACCTCGCCGAGATGCGGGTCGCGGACCTCGGCGGCGACGGCATCGTCAGCGAGTACGAGATCCTCCGGGGCGACCTGTCCCGGATCCTCCTCGGGGCGACGACCGCGGAGTACCTCTGGGGCGTGCGGGTGACCGCGCTCGACGACGGGCCGGACGGCGTCGCCGTGACCTTCTCCGACGGCGGGACGCGCACGTTCGACCTGGTGGTGGGGGCGGACGGACCGCACTCCGGGATCCGGTGGCTCGCGTTCGGGCCGGAGGAGGAGTTCGTGCGGCCCGTCGGCGGCTACACGGCCTGGTTCACGGCGCCGGACCCGGTCGGCCTCGACGGCTGGTACGAGATGTACAACGAGCCCGGCCGCGTCGCGTCGATCCGCCCGGACAGCACGCCCGGCCGTGCGAAGGCGGGGCTGTCGTTCCTCTCCGAGCCGCTGGAGTACGACCGCCGCGACCTCGCCGCCCAGCGCGCGATCGTCGCCGAGCGGATGCGCGGCACGGGCTGGGTCGCCCCACAGCTGCTGGCCGCCATGGAGACCGCCGACGACTTCTACCTCGACCTGGTCGCCCAGGTCCGGATGGACCGCTGGAGCACGGGCCGGGTCGCCCTCGTCGGCGACGCCGGCTACGCCCCCTGCCCGCTCACCGGTATGGGCACGAGCCTGGCCCTGGTCGGGGCGTACGTGCTGGCCGGCGAGCTGGGCCGGCACGCCTCGCACGAGGCCGCCTTCGCCGCCTACGAGGAGCGGATGCGCCCGTACGTCACGCAGGGCCAGGTGCTGCCGCCCGGCGGCATTCGCGGCTACGCGCCGCACAGCCGGGCCGCGATCCGCAACCGCATCTGGACGATGAAGCTCATGGTCAGCCGACCGCTGCGGGGGCTCGCGCGCCGGCTGTTCTTCACCCGGGCCGAGGCGATCGACCTGCCGGACTACGACGCGGACCGCGACGACCGCGCGGTCACCGCCGGAAGTCGTCCGGCGTGACGTCGTCGAGGAACTCCCGGAACTCCCGCAGCTGCTCGTGGGGCGGCGCGTCGGTGCCGTCGGGGAACACCTCGGAGGTGTCCTGCCCGACCTCGTCGAGGATGGCGTCGGCCACCCCGATCGCCAGCCCCTCGCGCACCGCGACGGCGAGCGCGTCGCTGGGCCGGACCTTCACCCGCACCTCGGCCGCGGCCTCGTCGCGCAGCACGAGCTCGGCGGTGTAGACGCCGTCGACCAGGTCGGTGATCTCCGCGCCGGTGAGGCGGGCGCCGAGCGCTCCGACGAGCGGGACCAGCACGTCCTGCACGAGGGCGGTCTCGCCGGCGGCCGGGTCGCCGCCCTCGCGCGGGCCCACCGCGATCACCTCGGCCTGCTGCGGCCGCAGGAAGATCGGTACGCACCGTTCCCCGTCGACCTCGCCGAGCACCAGCACCGGTTGCCGGCTCCGCGCATGGACGACGAGCCGGAGCACCTGCATCGCGCGCATCCATCCAGTGTGCTGGATCACATGCGGACCCCCTGTCTCAGATCGAGACTGCTCACGACCCGGCGCCGTACCTGCTAACGAGACGGGCGACGGGCGCGAGCCCGGACGTGTGAGCCAGCGGACCGCGCAGGTCGTCTCCCAGGCCAGGGCGGTCGCCGACGCCTGGTCCGCGCCCGGTGCCCCGGCGAGCTGGTGGCTCACCGCCGCCCTGCTCCGCGGCATCGCCGACGACGAGGTGCTGCTCGGGATCGCGGCCGACCTCCCGCCCGACCGCCAGCCCGCCCTGCTGTTGTCCGCCGCGGTCCGGAAGCTCGCCGTCGAGCGCGGCGGTGACCTCGCCCGCTACTTCCCGGTGCCCGGCGAACCGCAGCCCGCGCAGGACGCCGGCTTCACCCCCGCGCTCGCCGCCTTCGCCCGCGCCGAACGGGAGGAGCTCGCGCGGTTGTGCGCGGGACACCGCTACCAGATGACCGAGGTCGCGCGGTGCCTCGACGTGCTCCCGGCGCTGGCCGTGGTCGCCGCCGAGGACCCCCGTCCGCTCGCCCTGGTCGACCTCGGCACGGGAGCCGGGCTGGGCCTGCGCCCCGACCGCTACGCCTATTGCTACCGGCTGCCGGACGGCCGCGAGCTGCGCTGCGGAGCGGGCCCGTTGGAGCTGTCCTGCGAGGTCCGCGGGGGGACGCCGCCGGTCCCGCCGCAGCCGCCGGTGATCACCGCCCGGGTGGGCGTCGACGTCGAGCCGCACGACCTCGCCGACCCCGCCACCCGGACCTGGCTGGCCGCCTGCGTGCCGCCCGAGGCCGGCGCCGTGTCCCGGTTCGCCACCGCGACCGACCTCGCACTGGCGGACCCGGAGCCGATCGTGCGCGGGGACGTCGTCGACGTGCTGGTCGACGTCGTCAGCGGGCTGCCGTCGGACGCGCTGGTGTGCCTCGTGGACACGTACGTGCACGTCTTCCTCGGGCCGGAACGGCTGGCCGCGTTCGGCGACGCGCTCGCCCGGGCCGGCCGGGACCTCGAGTGGATCTCGGTCGACCCGCTGGTCCCGCTGGGACCGGAGGCCCGCAGCACGGTCCAGGGTCTGGCCGTGCCGGACCACTGGATCGCGGAGAACCGCGAGGGCGGGGTGTTCGGGGTGATCGGGCGGGTCTCGGTGCGCGACGGCGAGCGGCGCGGCACGGTCCTCGGCCGCGCCCACCCGAGCGCGGCCTGGCTGGAATGGCTGCCGGGCTGACGTCCGACCGCCGCCCGGCCGGAACGGACTCCCGGCCCGACGCCTGATCGGGTTACGGTGCCCGGGTGCGGGGACGAGGGCGTCACGCGGTGCCGGGCTGGGCCGCCCTGTGGTTCGTGGTCTTCGCCGTGGCCTACGGCACGAACGTCCCCACCCCTTTGCTGCTGCACTACCGCGCGACGCTCGGGTTCTCGCCGACCGCGCTGACCACGGCGTTCGGGGTGTACGCCGCCGGGCTCGTGCCGGCCCTGCTGCTCGCCGGACCGTGGTCGGACGCGGTCGGCCGGCGACGGGTGGTCGTCCCGTTCGTGGCGCTCGCGCTGGTCACCACGCTGGCCTTCCTCGCCGTACCCGCGGCGCCGTGGGTGCTGTTCGCGGGGCGGTTCCTGCAGGGCGCGGTGTCGGGGGTCGTGTTCAGCGTGGGCACGGCCTGGCTGGGCGAGCTGATGTCGACGACCGGCGACGGCGGCGCCCGGGCCGCCCGGCTGACCGCGGTCGCCCTGGGCGGCGGCTGGGCGCTCGGGCCGCTGGTGTCCGGGCTGCTCGGGCAGTGGGCGCGCGGGCCCGCGGTGCTGCCCTACCTCGTGCACGTCGCCCTGATGCTGCCCGCGCTCGCGCTGCTGCCGCGCGTACCGGAGACGCTGGCGCCCGAGCACCGGCGGACCGGCGGCCCGCTGGTGAACCTCGGGGTCCCGCCGGGCTCCGGGCGGGCCTTCGGGCTGGTGGTCGCGCCGATCGCGATCGGGGTGTTCGCCTTCGCCGCGACCGCGGTCAACGTGCTGCCGCTGGAGCTGGAGCCGGTCATGCCCGGGATCGGCGTGGCCGTCACCGGGCTGGTGGCGGGGCTGACGATGGGGACCGGCGTGGTCGTCCAGCCGCTGGTCCGCCGCCTCGGGACGACGTGGGCCGGCGCGATCGCCCTGGCGCTCGGCGCGGCCGGCATCGCCCTCGGGCTGCTGGCCGACCTCACCGGGGCGTGGCCGCTGGTCGTGCCCGTGTCCGTCCTGCTCGGCCTCGCCTACGGGATCTGCCTCGCGACCGGCCTCACGCTCGTCGCGCGCCTGGCCGACCCGGCCGCCCGCGGCGCCCTCACCGGCACCTTCTACGCGTGCTCCTACCTGGGCTTCTTCGTGCCCGTGCTGCTCGCGGTCGTGGGCGGCGGGCACGGCTTCGTCCCCGGTCTCGCCGGGCTCGCGGTGGTGTCCGTGCTGGCCGCGGCCTGGCTGGCGACCCCGGCCGCGCGGGCGCTCGTCACCCCACGGCCGTCTCCCACCCCGCCGGAGCGTCCCGCGCCGCGAGGGCCCGCCGCGCCGCACCCGGCGGCTCCCCCACCACCCGGGTGAAGGCCCGGCTGAACGCCGCCTCCGACCGGTAGCCGAGCTCCGCCGCGATCCGGGCCACCGTGTCCCCGCCCGCGAGCCGGTCCAGCGCGACGTGCATCCGCCACCGCGTCACGTACGCCATCGCGGGCTCACCCACCAGCGCGGTGAAGCGCGCCGCGAACGCCGAGCGGGACATCGCGACCTCGGCCGCCAGCGCGGCGACCGACCAGTCCCGCGCCGGGTCGCGGTGCACCAGCGCCAGCGCCCGCCCGATCTGCGGGTCGGCGAGCGCGCCGAGCCAGCCCGTGCGGGCGGTCGCGGCGGTCCCCATCCAGGTCCGAATGGCCTGGATGACCAGCACGTCGGCCAGCCGCGTGATCACGGCCTCGCCGCCGGGGCGCAGCTCCTCCACCTCCAGGGCGATGAGGCGCAGGGTGTCCCGCAGCCGGTCGGTCAGCGGCGAGACGGGCACGTGGATCAGGTCCGGCAGCAGCCCGACGAGCGTGCGCGCGGCGGGATGGTCGAAGCGGACCGCGCCGCAGACCATCGTCGCCGGCGCCCCGCCGCCACCGTGCCGGAGCACGGCGTAGCGCGAGTCCGGCATGTCGTGCGGGATCGCGAGGATCGACGGCGTCGACGCCCGCGGATCGCTGCGCAGCACGTGCCCCTCGCCGCGCGGGACCAGGACGAGGTCGCCCTCGCGGAGCTCCCGCACGCCGTCGCCCACCTCGAGCAGGCAGCCGCCGGCGGTCACGACGTGGAACCACAGGCAGCCCGGCATCGCGGGCAGCGTGAAGCCCCAGGGCGCGGACAGCTCCGAGCGGCAGTAGAAGGTCCCGCTCATCCGCAGCACGTGCAGGGCCTCCCCGACGGCGTCCGTCGGCGTCCAGGGCGGGTGCAACGTCACGACACCACTGTCGCGGCGGTGTGCCCGTGGGTCCAGACCATCTGGACGATCGAGCAAGAAACCCGGATACTCGACCGTTCTCCGTCCTCGCCGCCGGCCCCAGGCTGGACGCACACCACCGAGGAAGGGACATGACATGATCACCGTTCTGGGCGCCACGGGGAACACCGGCGGACGGGTCGCCGCGCGGCTCGCGGAGGCCGGCGAGCAGGTCCGGGCGGTCTCCCGCTCCGGCCGCGCCGTCCCCGGGGCCGAGCCGTGGCAGGGCGACGCCGGCGACCGCGACTTCCTGACCCGGGCCTTCACCGGGGCGGACGCGGCCTACGTCCTGCTGCCGTTCGACCTGTTCACGCCGGACTACCACACCGTGCAGGACCGCCTCGGCGAGGCGGTCACCGCGGCGCTGCGCGCGGCCCGGGTGCCGTACGTCGTGGCGCTGAGCGCGTTGGGCGCCGAGGTCCCCGCGGGCACCGGCTACCTCACCGCGCTGCACCGCCAGGAGCAGCGGCTGCGCACCCTCGACGCCGACGTGCTGTTCCTGCGGCCCGGGCTGTTCTTCGAGTCGTTCCTGTACAGCCTCGACGCCATGCGGGCCGAGGGCGTCCACGCCGACACGATCGACCCCGGCACCCGGCTGCCGATGATCGCGACCCGGGACGTCGGCGACGCGGCCGCCGCCGCCCTGCTCACCCGCACCCGCACGGGCGTGCGCGAGCTGCTCGGCCCGGTCGACCTCACCGTGCCCGAGGCGCTCGCGGACCTCGGACCGCGGGTCGGGCTGCCGGGCCTCGGCTACGTGCGGGTGCCCGAAGAGGCCATGATCGGCGCGCTCGAGCAGGTGGGGATGCCGCCGGACGTCGCCGCCCTGCACGTCGAGATGAACGCGGCGTTCAACTCCGGGCTCGTCCGGTCGTCCGGGCGGACCGCCGACGCGACCACGCCCACGACCGTCGCGACGTGGGCCGGCGGGCTGGGGGTGGCGGCATCATCCTCCCCGTTCTCGTCACCCTGACAACTATCGGGACTGCGCTGCTGCACACACTGCTCACGGTGGCGGCGGCCGTACTGCTCGTGGTGTGACCGAGCGGGGGATGGCCCGGGGCGGGCGGACGGGGCAGAGTGGGTCCCCGGTCCGCTTCCCCCGGGCCACGTCCTTTGTTCGGCACGACCCTCGGGGGAACCGGTGCATCCGTACGAGCGCCGCCGTCACGCCGCCCTGCGCGCGGACCAGGAGATCATCGGCCGGGCCGCGGCCTGGCTGCGGCACGACGCCGTCCAGGCCGGCTATGCGGGCCTCACACATCCGGAGTACGCCTTCGGCCTCGCCTCACTGCTCGACGAGATCGCCCTGCGGGCCGCCGAGGACGAGCACCTCCGCACCCATGCGGTCCGGATCTGCCGGACCATGCTCGGCGACCGGATGGACATGCCCACCACCCGCCGGACCCGCCGCCGCTGAGCCTGTGAGTGGCAATAGTCGCTATAGCGGCTATCGCCACTCACAGGGAGTTGTCCACAGGTTCGTCCACACCTGTGGATCGAACTACTGTTCGAGGTCCGCGGGGCCCTCGGCGACGGCCATGCCGAGCTGGTCGGCGACCTGGCCCATGATGTCCTGCACCGCCACGGTTTCGGCCAGGGGCATCACGGCACTCTCGGCCAGCCCGGCCTTGACGCCCTCGGTCACCTCGGCGATCTCGTGCGAGTAGCCGGCGCCGGTCGGGGGGAGGTGCAGTTCCTCGGGCTCGTGGCCGTTGCGGTGCACGAGCAGGCGGGACGGGTGGTGGAAGCGCGGCGGCACCTCCATCCAGCCGCCCGTGCCCACCACCCGCGCCATCCCCGGGGACTGGCAGCGCAGCGAGGCGAAGAGGGTCGCGCTGCGGCCCTCGGGGTAGCCGAGCAGGATCGCCTCCTCGACGTCGACGCCCTCCTCGACCATGTAGCCGTGCACGGTGACCGACTCCGGGTTGCCCAGCACCATCTGGGCGAACGAGATCGGGTAGACGGACAGGTCGAACAGGGCACCGCCGCCGAGCGCGGGGTTGTAGAAGCGGTCGTCGGGGCTGCTGGGCTGCTGTGCGCCGAGGTCGGCCTGGACGGCCATGACGTCGCCGATCGCGCCCTCGGCGACGAGCTCGCGCATCCGCACGATCGCGGGCTGGAAGCGCGTCCACATCGCCTCCATCACGAACAGGCCTCGCTCGGCCGCGAGCGCCGCGATCTCCCGCGTGGCCTCCGGCGACACCGTGAAGGCCTTCTCGACCAGCAGCGCCTTGCCGGCCCGGAGCCCGGCGAGGGCCACCGCGCGGTGCAGCGGGTGCGGGGTGGCGATGTAGAGGACGTCGACGTCGGGGTCCTCGACGATCCCGCGGTAGGTGTCGTGCACCGTGCCGGCGCCGACCTCGGCCGCGAACGCCTCCGCCCGCTCCTTCGACCGCGATGCGACCGCCACGACCTCGGCGTCCGGCACGTGGGCGAAGTCCGCCGCCACCTTCCGCGCGATGCGCCCCGGCCCGACGATTCCCCAGCGGACGGTCACCTGACCCCCTCCATGAGCCGCTTCAGCAGCGGCGTCGACAGCACGACGAGCACGCCGATCGCGATCGCGACGGCCCCGAGCACCCCGAAGTACGCGCGCTCGGACTCCTCGCTGTAGAAGCCCGCCAGGGCCCCCGAGAGCGCGCTGCCGAGCGCCACGGACAGGAAGAACAGCCCGACCATCTGGGCCCGGAAGGCCTCCGGCGCGAGCTTCGTCGACACCGACAGCCCGACCGGCGAGATCATCAGCTCGGCGATCGTGAACACGAACAGGACGCCGATCAGCCCGAGCAGCGGCGCACTGTTCGGGCCGCCGCCGGCCATCGGCAGGAACAGCAGGAACGCCACGCCCATGATCGCCGCGCCGAGCCCGAACTTCACCGGGGTCGGTGGCTGGCGCGACCCGAGCTTCGTCCACAGGGCGGCGAACACCCCCGACAGCACGATGATGAAGATCGGGTTGATCGACTGGACCCACGCGACCGGGAACTCCCAGCCGAACAGGTTCCGGTCGAGGCGCTGGTCCGAGTAGATCGTCACCACCGTGAACTGCTGCTGGTAGAGCGACCAGAAGGCCGCGCTGGCGATCCACAGCGGGATGAACGCGAGCACCCGGTGCCGTTCGACGGGGGTCACCCGCCCGCTGCCCAGCATCAGGGCGAAGTAGCCGACGGCGGCGGCGCTCGTCACGACGATCACCGCGAGGTCGAGCCGGTCGGCGCTGAGCACCCCGGTCAGGGCCAGCACCACGATCACGACGACGGCGAGGGCGCCGCCCACGATCGCGCGGCGGCGCTCCCGGTCGCCCAGCGGGGACGGGACCTCGTGCGCCTTGGCCGGCAGGTTCTTGCGCCGGATCGCGTACTGGATCAGCCCGGCGGCCATGCCGACCGCGGCGAGGCCGAAGCCCACGTGGAAGCCCGCCGTGGACTGCAGCAGCCCGGTGAGCAGCGGCCCGACCAGTGCGCCGAGGTTGATGCCCAGGTAGAACAGCGAGAACCCGGCGTCGCGCCGCTCGTCGTCCGGGGCGTAGAGGGTGCCGACCAGGGACGTCGCGTTGCCCTTCACCCCGCCGCTGCCGAGGGCGACCAGCACCAGGCCGACGCCGACCCCGGCCAGGCCCGGGATCACCGCGAGCGCGATGTGCCCGGCCATGACCACGATCGCGGCATAGAAGAGGGTCCGTTCCGCGCCCAGCACCCGGTCGGCGAGCCAGGTCCCGACGATCGTGGACAGGTAGACCAGGCCGCCGTAGGCCCCGACGATGCCGGCGGCGGTGGCCTCCGGGATCCCCAGCCCGCCCTGCTCGGCGGAGTAGTACAGGTAGATCAGCAGGATGCCCTGCATCCCGTAGAAGGAGAACCTCTCCCACATCTCCACCCCGAAGAGGGCGGAGAGCATGGACGGCTGGCCGAAGAAGCCGCGATCGGCGTGCTCCTGGGCCGACGGAGCCGCGGGCCGGGTGTCGCTCATGCTCGACACCCTGTCATCGCCCGCCGCCGGCGGCATCGCCTGGAGGTCTACAACCGCCGGTATCCCGGGTGGACACCCGGCGTGAGCCCGTGGGCGTCGGCCAGCCGGGCGAGCAGGTCGCGTAGCCGGGTCCGGTCGGCCTCGTCGAGCGGGCCGCAGATCGCGTCGTCGTGCGCCCGGCCGACCTCGGCGATCCGCCGCAGCAGGGCCTCCCCGGCCTCCGTGAGGTGCAGGGCGTGCAGGCGCCGGTCGTCGGGATTGCGGCGGCGCTCCACCAGGCCGCGCTCGTCCAGCCCGTCGACCAGTGCGACGAGCCGGCTGGGCGGTGTGCCGAGCAACCGGGCGAGGGCCTGCTGCGACTGCCCGGGCTCGGCCGCGATCGCGCGCAGCAGGCCCGTCTGCGGCGGGGTCAGGTCGAGCTCCGCGATCCGTTCGGCGAAGCGCCCCGCGGCATGGGCGCCCAGCTGCGCCAGCAGGAAGGCGGAACCGGGGCCGCTCGGGTCGATCACGGGAGAACCGTATCCCTTGACAAACTGTATACACAAGTGAACGATTCTTCTGCGTAACGGATCACAGGGGGAACGATGACCATGACCGCCACCCGGCCCGCACGCACCCGCCCCGATCGTCAGGGCGGGCCTCCACTCCTCGTGCCCGCGCTCGCCTTCGCCGCGCTCACCGTCGCGGGGGCCGTGCTCGGCTCGTCGGGCCCACGGCCCGGCACCGGCGCCGAGGCGACGCTCGTCTGGACCGCCGCCCACGGCACCCTGATGTCGGTCGGCGCCGCCCTGCTGCTCGGGTCGGCGTTCCCGCTGGTCGTCTACGCCGCCACGGCCGTGTGGCGGCTGCAGCGGCTCGGCGTCACCGCGCCCGGCCCGCTCATGGGCTTCGCCGGCGCCGTGCTGGCCGCGGGCTCGCTCGGCGTCAGCGCGCTGGTCGGGTGGGTCGCGGCGCAGACCGCCGGCCTGGGGGACGCCGCGCTGGCCCGCGCCCTGGTCTGGCTCTGGTTCGCGGCGGGCGGGATCGGCTTCGCGGCGCCGCTCGGCCTGCTGCTGCTCGGCCTGGGGGTGCCGGCCCTGATCCGTCGGCTTGTGCCGCGCTGGCTCGCGTGGGCCGCGCTGGTGATCGGCGGCCTCGCCGTGCTCAGCACGTTCGCGCTGATCACGGACGCGCTCTACCCGCTCATCCCGGTCGGGCGGTTCGGCGGCGTCCTCGTGCTCGTGGCGTTCGCCGTGGCCCTCCCGGCGACCCGGAACCCGGAGCCGGCCCGATGAGCCGGCCGTTCCGCTTCGGGGTCGTCGCGGCGCCGCAGGGGCCGGGCGAGGCCTGGGCCGCCCGCGCCCGCCGCGTCGCCGACCTCGGCTACTCGACCCTGCTCGCCCCGGACAACCTGCACCTGCACGCCCCACTGCCCGCGCTCGCGACGGCCGCCGCGGCCGCGCCCGGCCTGCGGGTCTGCCCGTTCGTGCTGGCCGGGCCGCTGCGCACCCCCCGCGCCACCGCGTGGGAGGCGCACACGATGACCGCGCTGACCGGCGGCCGGTTCGACCTCGGCCTCGGCACCGGCCGGCCCGCGGCCCGCGCCGAGGCCGAGGCGCTCGGCATGCCCTGGGGCACCGCGGCCGAGCGGCTCGCGCAGGTCCGGGCGGCGATCGCGGCGCTGCGCGAGCTCGACGGCAGGGCCGAAACCCCGGTCCACACCCCGGTGCTGATGGCCGCGTCCGGGCCGAGGGCCCTCGGGCTCGCCGCGGAGGTGGCGGACATCGTCACCCTCGCCGCGCAGCCCACCACCCCGCGCCCCGAGGTCAAGCGCATGGCCGGGGACCTGCGGGCCCGCGCCGCCGGCCGCGACCTCGAGATCGGCATGAACGTCTTCGTGGTGGGCGACGAGATCCCGGACTGGGCGGTTCGCTGGGCCGGCCCGGGGGCGGCGGAGGCGCTGCGCGACCCGGACACCCTCGCGGTGCTGCGCGGCACGCCGGACGAGATGGCCGCCGAGCTCGACCGTCGGCGTGCCGAGCTGGGCGTGAGCTACCTGGCCGTGAGCGAGCCGTTCGCCGAGGCGCTCGCGCCGGTGGTGGAACGGCTCACCGGGAACTGAGCGGCCAGGTCGCCAGGTCGTCGTAGGCCGGGCCGGGGCGGCTGCGGACCAGGTGCAGCGCCTCGGCCCGCCACGGCCGCCCGGCGAACCCGGCCAGTGCCCGGACGGCCTGGGCGAGCCCGCTCACGCCGCCCCGCCCGCGGGCCAGCGTGAGGTGGGCCCGGAAGGGCCGGTCCTCCAACGCGACGCCGGCGGTGCGGACGGCCGCGGCCACCCCGGCCGCGAGGGTGGCGAGCCCGTCCGTGTCGCCCGTGAGCCCGGTCCACAGCACCCGCTCGCCGAATCGCCCGGCGCCGGACAACGCCAGCTCGACGGGCGCGCCGCCGGCGGCGACCGCGGCCAGACCGGCCTGCACGCCGTCGAGCGTCTCCCCGTCGACCTCGCCGAGGAAGGCCAGGGTCAGGTGCCACTGCTCCGGGCTCGTCCACCGGACCCCGCGGAGGTCCCGGCGCACGGGCGCCACGGCGGCCACCAGCTCCGCGACCGCCTCGGGCGGCGGCACGACGGCGACGAACACACGCACGAGCCCGATCCTGCCCGGCGGCGGCAACGGGCGCCGCGGCCCCGGGTCGCGGGTGGTTAGGCTCGGTCGGTGACGCTCGTCGTGAGCCGGCTGGCCCGGTATCCCGTGAAGTCCTGCCGGGGCGCCGAGGTCGCGGAGGCCCGGGTGGAGCCGTGGGGGCTCGCCGGCGACCGGCGCTGGATGGTCACCGAGCCCGACGGCACGTTCGTCACCGCGCGGGCGTTGCCCCGGCTCGTGCTGGTCCACCCCGAACCCGACGGGGAGGGCCTCACCCTGCGGGGCCCGGGCGTCACCCCGCTGGCCGTGCCGGTGCCCCACGGCGGCCCGCTGGTCGACGTCGTGGTGTGGCGGGACCGGGTCAAGGCCACGTTCGCCGGCGAGGAGGCAGCCGCGTGGCTCACCGAGGTCCTCGGCCGGCCGCTGCAGCTCGTGCACCTCGACGACCCGACCCGCCGCGCCGTCGACCCCGAGTTCGGGGCCGCCGGCGACACCGTCTCCTTCGCCGACGGGTTCCCGCTGCTGCTCACCACGGATGCCTCGCTCGCGGCCCTGAACGAGCTGGTCGCCGCGGGGCCGAACCCCGGCGAGGGCCCGGTGTCGATGGTCCGGTTCCGGCCCAACGTCGTCGTCGCCGGGTCGGAGGCGTGGGCCGAGGACGGCTGGTCCGCGCTCCGGATCGGCGGGGCCCGGTTCCGCGCGGTCAAGCCCTGCGGCCGCTGCGTGTTCACGACGATCGACCCGGACACCGCCGAGAAGGGCCGCGAGCCGCTGGCGACGCTCGCCCGGCACCGGCGGATCGGCGGAAAGGTCGTGTTCGGGACGAACCTCGTTCCGGACACCCCCGGCGTCACGATCCGGATGGGTGACGAGGTCGAGCTGCTCGGCTGACGGGTGAACCGCGGAGCGCCGCGGGCCGTGTCGTCTGGTGCCGGCGCCCGCTCGGGGTGCCGCGCGCCGTGCCGAGGAGTACCACCGATGACCGTGAGAAGCCCGTCCGAGACCGCGCCGCCCGCGTCCGACGACCGCCCGCGCCGGGTCCGTCGGATCGGGTCGGTGCTGCTGACGGTGCTCGCGGCGGTTCTCGTGCTGGTCGCGCTCACCACACCCGCCGAGGTCGCGCAGCTCGAGCCCCTGGCCTTCCTGCGGCTCCCGGTCGAGGGCCTCGCCGGGGTCGCGCTGCTGCTCGTGCTGCGCGGCCGGACCCGCCGGGTCGTCGCGCTCGTACTCGGTGCGCTGCTCGGCGTGCTGCTCCTGCTGCGGATCACCGACCTGGGTTTCCGCTCCGTCCTGGTCCGGCCCTTCGACCCCGTGCTCGACGGCGTGCTGCTCGGCAACGCCGTCGACTTCCTGAACGAGTCGTTCGGCCGGGCCGGCGGGATCGCGGCGCTGGTCGGGGCCGTTTTGCTCGTCGTCGCGGTGCCGGTGCTCCTGGCGCTGGCGGTGCGGCGGCTGGCGGGGCTCCTGGGCGAGCGCCGGCGGGTGAGCGCGCGGGTGGTCGGGGTCCTCACGGCGGCGTGGGTGGTGTGCGCGGTGCTCGGCGCCCAGCTCCTGCCGCCGGTCCCGTTCGCCTCCCGCAGCGCGGCCTCCCTGGCGTGGGCCACGGCGAAGCAGGTGCCGGTCAGCCTCGCCGACGAGCGGGAGTTCACCCGGCTGTCCGCCGTCGACGCCTTCCGCGACACCCCGCCCGACCAGCTGCTCACCGCGCTGAAGGGCAAGGACGTCGTGGTCGCCTACGTCGAGAGCTACGGCCGCAGCGCCGTCGAGGACCCGCAGTACGCGCAGGGTGTCGGCGCGACGCTCGCCCAGGGCGACCGGGACCTCGCCGCCGCCGGCTTCGACTCCCGCAGCGGCTGGCTGACCTCACCGATCGCGGGCGGCGGCAGCTGGCTCGCGCACGCGACCTTCCTGTCCGGGCTGTGGATCGACAACCAGCAGCGCTACCGCAGCCTCACCTCCAGCGACCGGCTCACGCTGACCAAGGCCTTCCAGCGCGCGGACTGGCGCACGGCCGACGTGATGCCCGGGACCACCGAGGCCTGGCCCGAGGGCGGCTTCTACGGCGTCGACCAGCACTACGACGTCCACGCCCTCGGCTACCGCGGGCTGAACTACAGCTGGTCCCCGATGCCGGACCAGTTCGCGCTGTCGAGGTTCCAGCAGCTCGAGTACGGGGCGCCCGGCCGCGGGCCGCTGATGAGCGAGGTCACGCTGACCTCCAGCCACGTGCCTTGGACCCCCGTGCCGACCATGCGGGACTGGAACTCCCTCGGCGACGGCAGCGTGTACGACGACGAGGTCCGCGCGGCCGACCCGCCGGACGTCGTCTGGAGCGACCCGGCCCGGGTGCGCGACAGCTACCGGCGGACGATCCAGTACTCGCTCGACTCGCTGGTGTCCTGGGTGAAGAACTACGGGAACGACAACCTCGTGCTGATCGTGCTCGGCGACCACCAGGCCGCGCCGATCATCACCGGCGGCAGCCCGAACCACGACGTCCCGATCTCGGTGGTCACCAAGGACAGGTCCGTGCTCGACAAGGTCGCCGGGTGGCAGTGGCAGCCCGGGTTGAAGCCGGCCCCGGACGCGCCCGTCTGGCGGATGGACGCCTTCCGCGACCGGTTCCTCGACACGTTCAGGTAGCGGGCAGCGCGCGGAGGTCGACGTGCCCGACCTCCGCCCGGAGCTCACCCGCTGCGAGTGCGGCGAGCCGTCGTCGCAGGTAGGGGCCCGCGTCGTCAGCGAGTGCGGGCTCCTGCTCGCACGCGGCGGCGATCCAGCCGCGCAGCCACTCCTCGGTCAGCTCCCGGTGCCCCGGGCCGAGCCGCCAGGGGCTCGACCGGGTGGTCACCGTCGCGCCGAGGGCGCGGAAGGCCTCGACCGCCACCGCGCCCGCGTCGGGCCCGAGCAGCCGTCGGCCCTCGACGACCCGGCGCTGGTGGTCGTCGAACGCCGCGGCGAGCGCGGTGTCCAGCGGCTCGGCCGGGGTCAGCCGGGCCCCGCCCGTCACGGACAGGGTGAACAGCGCCGCGGCACCGGCCTCGACGCACGACCGGGCGAGCCGGTGCACCTCGTCGGCGGTGAGCAGGTCGAGCAGGGCCGAGCAGGTCACCAGCGAGGTGCCCGCGAGGTCGGTGAGCTCGGCCAGCTCCCCCTGGACCGGCTCGCCGGGGACGCTCTCCGCCGCGATCGCCAGCAGCCGCGGGTCACGGTCGTGCAGGTACCAGCGCTGCGGCCGGGGCAGCCGCGGGGCGAGCCAGCGGCCCATCGACCCGCTGCCGCAGCCGAGATCGCGCACCACGAGCGGAGGCTCCAGCGCGCACAGGGGTTCGACGAGGTCCAGGGCCCGGGCCTCGGCGTCGGCCGGCTCCCGCAGGGCCAGCCAGTCCGGTGCGCACACCGGTGATCCCGGGGTACTCCACCTCGCGTCCCACTCCATCCGCACCTCCGTTGAACCGTCGCCGCCGCCCGTCCGTGTAGGGAGTGTGTACCTGCAGAGCCCCCTGACGACGTCCCCCGGCACGGCCCTGCCGCTCGACCGGCAGCAGGCCGCCGCGGCCGTCCTCCAGCTCGTGCTGCTCGGCGCGCTCACGACGGCGGCCGGCCTCGGTCCCGCCGGCTGGCTGGCCGGGGTCGGCTACGCGGCCGGGCTGCACGCGTTGCTCGCCGGCGCGGCCCGCCGCGCCCGGACGGAGGCCCTGGGCCCCGCGGACCTGGTCACCCTCGGCCGGGCGGTGCTGATCGGCGGGGTGACGGCGCTGGTCGTCGACGGGCTCGTGGCGGGGCAGCCGGCGCCGGTCCCGCTCGTGGCGCTGGCCTCGGTCGCACTGGCGCTCGACTTCGTCGACGGGCGGGTGGCCCGGCGGACCGGCACCGTGAGCGAGCTGGGCGCGCGGTTCGACATGGAGACCGACGCCTTCCTGGTGCTCGTGCTGAGCGTGCAGGTCGCCGCCGTGACCGGGCCCTGGGTGCTGGTCATCGGCGGGCTGCGGTACGCGTTCGTCGCCGCGGGCTGGATGCTGCCGTGGCTCACCGGCAGCCTCCCGGCCCGGTTCTCCGCGAAGGCCGTGGCCGCGGTGCAGGGGATCGTGCTCGTGGTGGCCGCGGCGGGGATCCTGCCGGTGGCGGCGACCGTCGTGCTCGTGGCCGCCGCCCTCACCGCGCTGCTCTGGTCCTTCGGCCGCGACACCCTGCTGCTGTACCGGCGCCGTGCCGCGCTGTAGGTCTACTGGCTCCCGAGTGCGCGCACGCCGACCGCGGCCAGCGGCTCGACCGCGCCGCCGACCGTCTCGAAGCCCTCGCCGACGGTCTTGCCGGCCACGAACCGGGCGTGGATGCCCTCGGCGATGACCGCAGCCTTGAAGTAGCCGAGGGCCAGGTAGAAGGGCCAGTCCGGGACGTCGCGGCCGGAGGTCTTCGCGTAGCGGGCCACCAGCTCGTCGGCCGGGGGCATCCGCGTCGAGGTGGCCGCCGCGCCGCCCGCGAGCACCGGGTCGAAGGCCGGGTCGGAGTAGGCGATGTGCAGGCCCAGGTCCGAGAGCGGGTCGCCGAGCGTGGACATCTCCCAGTCGACGAGCGCGCGGACCTCGGTGACGTCGGAGGGGCCGAGGATCGCGTTGTCGATGCGGAAGTCCCCGTGCACGATCGACGCTCCGGACTCCTCCGGGGTCATCGCCGCGAGCCGCTCGTGCAGGGTCTCGACGTCGGGCAGCGGGCGGGTCTGCACCCGCGTCCACTGGTCGTACCAGCGCCGGACCTGCCGGCCGAGGTAGCCCTGCGCCTTCCCGAAGCTCCCCAGCCCGACCGACGCCGGGTCGACGGCGTGCAGCGCGGCGAGGGCGTCGATCAGGGCGAAGGCGCAGTCGTGCACCTCGGCGTCGGTGAGGGCGTCGAGCTCGTCGCGGGTGCGGATCACCCGCCCGTCCACGAACTCGACGACCGCGAACGGCGCCCCGATCACCGAGTCGTCCTCGCACTGCACGATCGGCCGCGCGACCGGCACGCCGTGCCCGTACAGCGCCGCGACCACGGTGTACTCGCGCTTCATGTCGTGCGCCGACGGCGTGAGCCCGCCCAGCGGCGGCCGGCGCAGCACCCAGGTCTGCGTGCCGTCGGTGAGCCGGTAGGTGAGGTTGGAGCGGCCGCCGTGCAGCAGCTCGGCGGTCAGCGGGCCGGTGCCCGGGACGTGCTCCTCGACGTACGCCTGGAGCTTCGGCAGGTCGAGTCCCTGCACGGCCACGGTGCCTCCTCGGATCGATCGGCTAACGACTGCTAGCCATCGGACCATACGACGACGGGTACTGTCACGGTCGCGGCTATCACTCGTTAGCCCGGAGGGGGTGGGCATGGGTACCGGCGCCACGGGTACCGCGATCCGCGCGGCCGCGCTCGAGCTGTTCGCCGCCCGCGGCTACGAGGGCACCACGATGGCAGACATCGGCGCCGCCGTGGGCATCCGCGGGCCGAGCCTCTACAAGCACGTCGCGTCGAAGCAGGACCTGCTGGTCGAACTGATGACCACCACCATGGACGGCCTCCTGGAGCTGCAGCGCGTCGCACTCGCCGGCACCGCGGACCCGGTCGAGCGGCTGCGCCGGGCCGTCGACGCGCACGTCCGCTTCCACGCCCGGCACCGGCTCGAGGCCTTCGTCGGCGCCAGCGAGATGCGCAGCCTGGCCGAGCCGCACCGCGGGACGGTGCTCGGCAAGCGGGCCGAGTACGAGCGCTCCTTCCGACGGCTGGTGGAGGAGGGGGTCGCGGCCGGCCGCTTCCGCGTCCCCTCGGCGCGCCTGGCCTCCTACGCGATCCTCGACCTCGGCATGGGCCTCGCCACCTGGTACCGCGAGGAGGGCGAGCTCAGCGAGAACGAGGTCGTGTGGCAGCAGACCGAGTTCGCCCTCCGGTTGGTGGGGGCGGGGTGAGTCGGGGCGGGGCAGCTCACGGCGGGGTGGACGGGAGGGGCTGAGGGCGGTAGCCACGGGGGCATGCCCCGCGCACTCGTCGTCGTCCACGAGACCGATCCCCTCCGGCAGCGCCGGATTCCGGGGACCGTCCTGCCGGCCCTCGCCGAGCAGGGCGTCGACGCCGAGATCGCGACGTTCATGGGCGGCGGTCGGGTCCCGGACCCCGCCGACCGTGACCTCGTCGTGGTCATGGGCTCGGCGCACGCCGCGTACGACGACTCGCTGCCGTGGCTCGCGCCCGAGCTGGCGTTCCTGCGCCGGGCCGTCGACGTCGGCACGCCCGTGCTCGGCATCTGTTTCGGCGGGCAGGCACTGGCGCGGGCGTTGGGCGGGACCGTCGGCCGGGCGCCCGAGCCGGAGCGCGGGCTCGTCGACCTGGACACGCTCCGCCCGGACGTGCTCCCGGCCGGGCGGTGGATGGAGTTCCACTACGACGCCTTCACCCTGCCGCCCGGGGCGGAGGAGCTGTCCCGCAACGCCGTCGCCCTGCAGGCCTTCGCCCTCGGCCCGCACCTCGGCCTGCAGTTCCACCCCGAGATCACCCCGGACGTCTTCGACGCCTGGTTCGAGTCGAAGCCGTCCGACGTCCGGGCCGCCGTCGCCGCCGAGGTGGACCTCGACGCGGTGCGCGCCGAGCTGGTCACCCGGGCCGACGAGCTCGCCGACGCCTGCCGCAGCCTCGTCGCCGATTTCCTCGCCCGGGCGGACCTCCCCTCCGCGGCGTAGGCCCCCGGGCCTCACCCGGCGGGCGTGAACACCAGGGGCAACGACGCCGGGCGCCGGCGAACAGGCTCACCCGCCCCCGCGGCGCACGAGCAGCCGGCGCGGGCCGCGGAAGCTGACGTTCGGGGAGAAGCGCAGCTCCTGGTCCGGGACGAGCTCGAGATCCGGCGCCGCCGCCAGCAGCAGCTCGAGGAGGATCCGGAACTCCGAGCGGGCGAGCGGGGCGCCGAGGCAGAAGTGCACTCCCTTGCCGAAGGCGAGGTGCGGGCGGGGCTCGCGGCGGAGGTCGAAGGTGTCCGGTTCGGGGTGGGCCCGCGGGTCACGACCCGCCGCGCCGAGCAGGAGCAGCAGGCGGGCGCCCTCCGGCAGGTCGACGCCACCGACCGAGACCGGGCGCGTGGTGCGCCGGCGCCAGGCGATCACGCTGGTGTCGTACCGGAGCACCTCCTCGACCGCCGCCGGGATCAGCGCCGGATCGGCACACAGCGCCTCCCACCGGCTGCGGTCCTCCAGCAGCCGGCGCAGGCCGTTGGTCGTGAGGTTCGTCGTGGTCTCGTGGCCGGCGAAGCTCAGCCCGTAGACGACGTTGACGATCTCGTCGACCGTCAGGTCCTCCGGGTCGGCGAGATGGGCCCGGAGGAGGTCGCTGGTGTAGTCGTCGGCCGGATCGGCGAGCCGCGCGTGCACGAAGTCCTCGCAGTAACGCCAGTACCGCACCATGTTCCGGGCGATCCCGGTCTGCTCCTCGACGGTCGGCCGGCCCCAGCTGAAGGCCGTGCGATTGCCGCACCACCCGCGCAGCATCTCCGTGTCGCCGGGCGGGAAGCCGATCAGGGTGAAGATCATCGAGGCGGGCAGCGGGAAGGTCAGGGACTCGACGACGTCGGCCTCCGGCTCACGGAGCATCGCGGCGATCAGCTCGCCGGCCTTCGCCCGGATCGCCGGCTCCACCACCGCGATCCGTCGCGCCGAGAAGGCGCGGGCGGTGTGGCGGCGGATCCGGGTGTGCTTCGGCGGGTCGCAGTTCGACATCGTCGGTGCGGCGCGGAAGCCCGCCAGGACCTCCCGGGCCTCCCGAGCGGGCGGGAAGATCGGGTCCTGCGCGATCGAGGCCGAGAAGGTCGCCGGGTCGCGGAAGACCGCGTCGATGTCGGCGTGCCGGGTGACGGCCCACATGTCGAGGACCGGCAGGTAGGCGACCGGCTCGTGCTCGCGCAGCTCCGCGAGCAGCGGGTACGGGTCGGCGAGGTAGGCCGGGTCGAACGGGTCCACGTCCGCGCGGACCGGGCAGCCACGGGTGTCGGGTGCGGTCATCGTCGACCTCCGTCATCGGTTGCGCCCAGGATGGGCGCGGCCGGCGTGCCGCGCACACCCCCGCCGCCGATGCCGGTCGTGGTGGCGACGCCGGCGGGCGTCCGGCTCACCCGCCGGGCGGCGGCGTTCGTCGAGTTCTGCGAGAGCAGGCGCGCTCAGCGCACGAGCACGGGCAGCGTCTCCACCCCGTAGACGATCGAGGCGTCCCGGAACTCCAGCTCGTCGACCGGCACGGCCAGGCGGAGGTCGGGGAACCGGCGGAACAACGCCGGGTAGGCGGCGCGCAGCTCCATCCGGGCCAGCTCGGCGCCGATGCAGCGGTGGATGCCGTGGCCGAAGGCGTAGTGCGAGCCCGGCACGCGGTGCGGGTCGAAGGTCTCCAGCCGCTCGCCGTCCCGGTCGGCGGAGAGCAGCGAGCAGACCACCGCGTCGCCCTCCTTCACCACGACCCCGCCGATCTCGACGTCCCGGGTGGCGAACCGCGGGAACGCGACCTGCACGACGGTGAGGTAGCGGAGCAGCTCCTCGACGATCGGGCCGGCCGCGGCGTCGTCCTCGCGGACCATCCGGGCGGCCTCGCGGTCCTCGACCAGCGCGAGGGTGCCGAGGGCGAGCATGCTGGCGGTGGTCTCGAACCCGCCGGTCAGGACGCCGTCGGCGAGGCCGGCGAGCTCCTCGTCGTCCACCCGGTCGCCGTGCTCCCGGATGATCATGCCGAGCAGGCCGTCCGTGGGGGCGTCCCGCTGCTTCTTGACCTGCTCGCGCAGGAAGACCAGTGAGTCGGAGATCGCGCCGAGCGAGGCACTGGCCCCGCCGAGCAGGTCGAACCGCGCGGTGGCGACCTCCTGGAAGGCCTCGCGCTCGGCGTACGGCACCCCGAGCAGCTCGCAGATCACGAGCGAGGGGATGGGCAGCGCGAACTCCTCGACGAGGTCGACCGGGCCCTCGGCCGCGTCCATCCGGTCGAGGCACTCCCCCACGATCTCCTCGATGCGCGGGGTGAGCCGGGCGAGCCGGCGCATCGTGAACTCGGGGGTGAGGAGCTTGCGCAGCCGGGTGTGCACGGGCGGGTCGGAGAAGCCGAGCCCGCCGGGGTTCTCGCTCTCGGCCATCCCGACCTGCACGGCGAGGTGGTTGAAGTCGCTGGAGTAGGTGTCGACGGAGCCGAGGACGGACCGGACCTCGTCACGCCCGGTGACCAGCCAGACGTCGATCTTCAGCGGCAGGTCGAGCCGGCTGACCGGTGCGGCCTCCCGGCTCTCGGCCAGGGCCGGGACCGGGTCGAGCCGGTCGCGGCGCAACGGCATGAGCGCGGAGTCGGGCAGCAGCGACCCCAGGTCGAGCCCCTTCCGGTTCATGCGGGCCAGCTGACGGCGGACGAACCAGGACGCGAGGCGTGCTCGGAGCGTGGGCAGCACGCGGCCGACCCTAGCGGTGGCTCGTGAACATCCGATGCAAGCACCGCTACGACGCTGAGACACCCCTGAGACGGCGTTCGGGGGAGCGCGGCCCCGGTCCTGGGACCGGGACCGCGCCCCGACCGCACGTCACGAACCCCGTGCCGACCCCCCGTCGGTCACCCACCGGCACGGAGCGTTGCTAGTACGGCCGTACCAGAACCTACCCGCCGCGGCGTGGTAGACAAAGCCCGTGCCGCGCCTCGCCGACCACGACGCCCGGCGGGCGGAGATCGTCGAGGCCCTCTGGCGGGTGCTCCGGCGCGACGGCCTCACCGGGGTGTCCGTGCGGACGGTCGCCGCCGAGGCAGGCCTGTCCCCCACCGCCCTGCGCTACTACTTCCCGTCGCAGGACGCCCTGCTGCAGACGGCGATGGTCGAGACGGTCACGAGCGGCGCCGCCCGGGTGGTGCCGCTGCTGGTGGAGGCGGTGGACCGCAAGGGCGTCGAGCGGATGCTGCTCGAGCTGCTGCCGGTCGACGAGCGGCAGCGCGCCGACCCCGAGACCTATCTCGCCCTCGCGGCGCACGCCCGGTCGTCGCCGGCGCTGGCGGCGATCAGCGAGGAGACCGGCGTCGGGATCCGCCGGCTCGCCCGCCGGGCCGTCGGCGTCCTCGAGGCCAGCGGGGAGCTGCGGCCGGAGCTGGATCCCGAGGCCACGGCCTTCTGCCTCGACGCCCTGCTCCAGGGCCTGATCTTCCAGGGCAGCGCGCGGCCGCGGCTCACCTCGCCGGAGGCGATCCGGCGCACGCTGACCGCCTACCTGGACCAGATCTGCGGCTAGTTGGCGCCCACCAGCGGCTCGGGGCCCACGAGGTAGTCCGCGTCATGGGCGTCGGTGATCAACATGTGGCCGGGCGCGTGCGCGATCGCGAGCGAGGGCCGGGACTCGACGACGGCGGCCTGCGGCGTGACCCCGCACCCCCAGAACACCGGCACCTCGCCCTCCCGGACGGTCACGGCATCGCCGTAGTCCGGGGCGGCGAGGTCGGCGATGCCCAGCTCACCGGGGTCGCCGACGTGCACGGGCGCGCCGTGCACGGACGGGTAGCGGGCCGTGACGGCGATCGCCGTGTCCACCAGGTGCTCCGGGACCGGGCGCATGGAGACGACCATCGGGCCGCCGAGTGCCCCGGCGCCGCGGCACCGCCGGCTCGTCCGGTACATCGGGACGTTGCGGCCCTCCTCGACATGCCGCACCGGGACGCCCGCGGCCAGCAGCGCCCGCTCGAAGGTGAAGCTGCAGCCGACGAGGAAGGCGACCAGGTCGTCGCGCCAGAACTCGCGGGCGTCGGGCGTCTCGGCGACCTGCACGCCGTCGTGGTAGATCCGGTAGAGCGGGATGTCGGTGCGGACGTCGCCGTCGAGGATCGGGCCGCCGAACTCGCCGGGCTCCAGGACGTCGAGCACCGGGCAGGGCTGCGGGTTGCGCTGCGCGAACAGGAGGAAGTCCCAGGCCAGGTCGCGGGGCAGGGCGATGAGGTTGGCCTGGGTGAAGCCGGCACACCAGCCGGCGGTCGGGGTCACGAGGCCGGCGCGGAAGCGCTCGCGGGCCTCGGCGGGGGTCAGGTTCTGCACGTGTTCTCCCTGGTCAGCCCCTGTGAGTGGCGATAGTCGCTATAACGACTATCGCCACTCACAGGGTGATGCGGACGGGTTGGCCGGGGCGGACCTGGGCGGCGCGGTCGACGTCGGCGTCGCGCAGGACCGCGATCACGGGGTAGCCCCCGGTCACGGGGTGGTCGGCGAGGAAGACGACGGGTTCGCCGCCCGGGGGCAGCTGGATCGCCCCGCGGGTGAGGCCCTCGCTGGGCAGCGAGCCGGCGCCCTCGGCGACCTCCAGTGCCGCACCCTCGAGCCGCATCCCGACGCGGTCGGTGCGGCCGGAGGCGACCCACCGCGCGGTGGCCAGCGCCCGGGGGTCGACGGCGTGCTCGGCGTGCGGCCCGGAGATCGCGCGCAGCGTGACGAGCCCCGTGGGGAGCGTCGCGACGGGCGCGAAGTCGATCGGCGGGAACTCCTCCGGCTCCGGACCGACCGGCAGCTCCGCGCCCTTCTCCAGCGGCTCGGGCCCGATACCGGACAGGACGTCCGTGCTACGCGAGCCCAGCACCGGCGGCACCGTGATCCCGCCGCGCACGCACAGGTAGGTGCGCAGGCCGGTGGGCGGCGGGCCGAGCCGCAGCTCCTGCCCCCGCCGGAGCCGGACGTGCGCGTGGTGGCCGACCGGACGGCCGTCGACGGTCGCCGGGGCGGGCGCCCCGGTCAGCGCGACCAGCAGGTCCCTCCCGACCCGGGCGGCGAACCCGCCGAGGAGGATCTCGACGCCGGCGGCACCCTCGTCGTTGCCCAGCAGGCGGTTGCCGAGCCGCAACGCGGCCCGGTCGGCGGCCCCGGAGCGCCCGACGCCGATCGCCGCCAGCCCGGGCCGCCCCAGGTCCTGGACCAGGGCCTGCGGACCCGCGTCGAGGACCTCGATCACGACGCCTCCACGAACCGGACCTCGGCGCCCGGCTGCAGCAGCGCGGGCGGGTCGCGGTCGAGGTCCCAGAGCTGCGCGTCCGTGCGGCCGATCAGCTGCCACCCGCCGGGCGACGACCGCGGGTAGACCCCGCTGAACTCACCGGCCAGCCCCACGGACCCGGCCGGGACCTTGGTGCGGGCCTCCTCGCGGCGCGACACCTGCAGCCGCGGGTCGCCGCCGGAGAGGTAGGCGAAGCCGGGCGCGAACCCGCCGAAGGCCACCCGCCACGGCGTGCCGGTGTGCGCGGCGACGATCTCGGCATGGTCCAGGCCCGTCAGCCGCGCGACGCCGTCGAGGTCCGGGCCGTCGTAGACCACCGGGATCTCCACGGTACCGGCCGGGGCGCCCGCCTCGGTCGAGCGGATCTCCAGGGCGTCGACGGCCGCCCGCAGCCGCCCCAGGTCGGAGCCGGCTTCGGCGACGAGCAGCACGGCCCGGGCCGCGGGGACGACGTCGAGCACCCCGGGCAGCTCCGCCTCCCGGCAGGCGTCGGCGAGCGCCACGACCTGCGCGATCTCCCCCTCGGGTTCGAGGAGCAGCGCGGCGTCGCCGTAGGGCAGGACCCTCACACGAACCCCTTCAGCTCCACGCCGGCCTTCTGCAGCCCCACACGCACGGCGGCGGCCATGCCGACTGCGCCCGGGGAGTCTCCGTGCACGCAGGCCGACTCGGCGGACACCCGCACGTCCGAGCCGTCGACGGCCCGGACCACACCCTCCTCGAGCATCCGCAGCAGCCGTGCGGTGACCTCCTCCGGATCGTGCAGGACGGCGCCCTCCTCCCGCCGCGAGACCAGCGCGCCCTCCGGCGTGTAGCCGCGGTCGACGAAGAACTCGGGCACCCCGCGCAGGCCCGCCTCCTCGGCCGCGCGCAGCAGCTCCGAGCCGGGAAGGCCGAGGATCGGCAGCGAGGCGTCGTACTCGGCGACCGCGGTGACCACGGCCTTCGCCTGCTCCCGGTGGTGCACGGTCGCGTTGTAGAGCGCCCCGTGCGGCTTGACGTACCGCACGGTCGTCCCTGCCACCCGGCACATGGCCTCCAGGCCGCCGATCTGGAAGAGCACGTCGGCGGTGAGCTCGGCGGCCGGCAGGTCCATGAACCGGCGACCGAAGCCGGCCAGGTCGTTGTAGGCGACCTGGGCCCCCACGACGACGCCGTTCGCGGCGGCCCTCGCCACCGTCCGCCGCAGTGTCGCCGGGTCCCCGGCGTGGAAGCCGCAGGCGACGTTCGCACTGGTCACCACGTCCAGCATGGCCTCGTCGTCGCCGAGCTCCCAGCGGCCGAAGGACTCGCCGAGGTCGGAGTTGAGGTCGAAGGCGGTCACGACGGCACCTCCGGGTCGAGAAGGATCACGAGAACAGGCTGCCCACCGCGGCCAGCGAGGACCAGCCGAGGTAGAGCGCGATCAGCCAGGCGAGGACGCCCACGCCGAGCAGCCAGCGCGGGTAGCGGTAGCCGCCCAACAGGTCGCGGCGCCGCCAGGCCACCCAGAGGATCACGGTGAACCCGATGGGCAGGATCAGGCCGTTGAAGGCGCCCGCGAACACCAGCAGCGTGACGGGCGCGGTGCCGATCAGCAGGTACGCCAGCGCGCTCAGGGCGATGAAGCCGACGGTCAGCAGGTTCCGCGTGCGCGGCGAGGTCCGCTCGGTGGTCAGGAAGGAGACGGACGTGTAGGCCGCGCCGATCACCGAGGTGATCGCGGCCGCCCAGAGGATCACGCCGAACAGGCGCAGCCCGACCTGGCCGGCCGCGGCCTGGAAGGCGCTCGCCGCCGGGTTGTCCTTCGCCAGCGCGACGCCGCCCACGACCACGCCGAGGACCGCCAGGAACAGCACCACCCGCATGACGCCGGTGACGATGATGCCCAGCACGGAGCTGCGGGTGATCGGCCCGACGTTCTCGGGCCCGGTCACGCCGGAGTCGAGCATCCGGTGTGCGCCGGCGTAAGTGATGTACCCGCCGACCGTGCCGCCGATCAGGGTGGTGATGGCCAGGAAGTTGACCGTGTCCGGCAGCACGAAGCTGCGCAGCGCCTCGCCGAGCGGGGGCTGCGAGACGATCGCGACGTACGTCGTCATGCCGATCATCAGGACGCCCAGCGCCACCACGATCCGGTCCAGCGCGACCCCGGCCCGCTTGCTCAGGAAGATCGCGATCGCGATCACTGCCGAGATCGCGCCGCCGATCTTCGAGTCGACTCCCAGCATCGCGTTGAGGCCGAGGCCGGTGCCGCCGACGTTGCCGATGTTGAAGACGAACCCGCCGATCAGCACCAGCGCGGCGAGCACCCAGCCGACGCCCGGGGCCACCCGGTTGCCCAGGTCCTGGGCGCGGCGGCCGGAGACGCCGACGACCCGCCAGACGTTCAGCTGCACGGCGACGTCGATCAGGATCGACACCAGGATCGCGAACGCGAAGGCCGCGCCGAGCTGGACGGTGAAGGTCGTGGTCTGGGTGATGAACCCGGGACCGATGGCGCTGGTCGCCATCAGGAACATCGCGCCGAGCAGCGCGCCGCGGCCGCCCTTCGCGACGGCGGTGGTCGGGCGCGTGGCCGCGCGGCCCCGCTCGTCGCCCTCCCGTCTGCCGGTGCCGCCGCCGGGGCCCTCCGGGCCCGCGTCCCGCGCCCGCACCGCCGGGTCGCCGTCCTGTGCCTTGCCGCCGTTCGCGCTCACGTGCCCTCCCGCCGGACCATGACCGGGACCACACCCGGTCGTTCAGGTGGTGAGCGTAAGAATTGCTCAACAATTCAGCAAGAGGAAGCCTGGATGCGGAAACACGATGGTCACGTAGGCTCTGCCCGTGACGATCGCGGATCCGGCCGGCGCCGCTCTCGCCTCGCTCACCGGGGCGCGGGCCCTCGTCGCCCGCACCTCCACGGCCGAACGCGTGGCCGACGCCGTGCGGAACGAGGTGGTCGAGGGTCGCTTGCGCCCTGGCGGCCGACTACCCGAGCAGGCGCTGTCCCATGCGCTCGGGGTCTCCCGGAACACGGTGCGTGAGGCCCTGTCACAGCTGGTCGCGGAGCGGGTGCTGGTCCGCGAGCCGAACCGCGGCGTGTTCGTCGCCGTGCCCGACGCCGAGGCGGTCCGCGACGTCTACCGCGCCCGGCTGCTCATCGAGCCGGCCGCAGTCCGGGAGGGCGAGCGCGCGGACGACCCGGAGGCCGTCGGACGGCTGCGGGCGGCCGTGCGGGAGGGCCGCGAGGCCGCCGCGCGGGACGACTGGCCCGGGGTCGCCGGCGCCAACCAGCACTTCCACCGCGCGCTCGTCGGGCTGGCCGGCAGCGCACGGCTCGACCAGCAGATGGGCCTGCTGCTCGCCGAGATGCGGCTGGTCTTCCACCGGATGACCTCGGTGCGGGAGTTCCACGAGCCCTACCTCGACGGCAACGACGCCATCACCCGGCTCGTCGAGTCCGGCGAGCGCGAGCGGGCGGCGGCCGAGGTCGCGAGCTACCTGCGCACCGCCGAGGCGCAGATCCTGGCGGCGTTCGCGAACCTGTGACGGCTCACATTCCGTGGAGCGCTCCACCGCGCCTGCCGCAGGATGGAGTCCCACGGAAGGGGACCGGATGACGCACGTGCTCTCGATGGGCCGGATGAAGCCCTCGCCGGCGGAGACCCTCCGCTTCCTGGCCGACGGCACGCTGGTCACCCCCGTCCCGTGAGCGTCTGGCAGCTGGCCTTCCTCTTCGTGGCCGGGATCGGCGGCGGCCTCACCGGCTCCGTGGCCGGGCTGGCCTCGCTGGTCTCGTACCCCGCGCTGCTCGCGGTCGGGCTGCCGCCGGTGATCGCCAACGTCACCAACACGGTCGCGATGCTCGGGACGACCGTGGGCTCGGTCGCCGGGTCCCGCCCCGAGCTCGTCGGGCAGGGCCGGACCCTGCTGCGGCTCTGCCTGCTCACCGGCGTCGGCGGGGCCGCAGGCGGCGCGTTGCTGCTGGTCACGCCGTCGGAAACGTTCGAGGTGATCGTGCCGTGGCTGATCGCGCTGGCCTCGGTGCTGCTGGTGGCGGCGCCGCGGCTGCGGCGGTGGGCCGAGCGCCGCGCCGAGTCGTCGGGCACGATCCGGGGCGCCACCCCGCTCGGCCCGCTCACCCTCGCCGCCGCGTTCGGTGTCGCGCTCTACGGCGGCTACTTCGGGGCCGCGGCGGGCGTGATGATGCTGGCCCTGCTGTCGGTGGCGTGGTCGCAGAGCCTCGCCCGCTCCAACGCCGCGAAGAACCTCGCGACCGGCGCGGCGAACCTGGTCGCGGCGGTGGTGTTCGCGATCGTCGCGCCCGTGAACTGGGCCGCGGTCGGGGTACTGGCCGCCGGGCTGCTCCTCGGAGCGCGGATCGGGCCGGCGATCGTCCGGCGGGTGCCGGCCACGCCGCTGCGGATCGCCATCGGGCTCGCCGGCCTCGGCCTGGCCGCGAGCCTGTGGATCCAGGCGTGAGCGATGACTTCGGCCGCGCGGGCCGGTCCTCCCTGGCATGACGACGATCCAGCCGATCCTCGTGACGGCCGACCTGCCCGGGATGCTCGCCTTCTACCGCGGCCTGCTCGACGCCGAGGAGACCGTGCGCCAGCCGCCCGAGGGCGAGCCGTTCTACGTCGGGCTGCGAGCGGGCGCGGCCGAGTTCGGCCTGATCGACGACGAGAAGGCGCCCGCCGGGCCGGGCCGCGTCCTGCTCAGCATCGACGTCGACGACGTGCGGGCGCGCCTCGAGCGCGTCGAGCCGCTCGGCGGCACCGTCCTCGGCCCGCCCAACGACATGCCCTGGGGCCAGCGGGTGGCGCACATCCAGGACCCCGACGGCAACGCGGTCAACCTGACCCAGCCGGTCCCGGCCTAACGGTTGCCGAGATCGGGTCGAGCCTCCCCGCACACCGACGCGAGGAGGCCGCCGTGCGACGCCTGACCCTGCTGCTGACGTTCGAGCCCCAGTCCACGCCCCCGGAGGGCGAGCCGCCCGTCCTCGCGGTGAAGTCCGGCAGCGGCCGCGTCACGGTGCTCGACGGCGACCCGGGCGACGCCCCGGACCTCGCGAGCTACGAGAGCCGCGTGCAGCTCACGGGGCAGACCACGTTCGACGAGGTGGGGACCATGAACCTCGGCGACGGCACGCTGGACCTCACGACCATCGGGCAGGGGTCGATGGAGCCCTCGGCCGAGGGCGAGCCGGTCATGCAGGGCACGATCGCGTGGCGGGTCGCCGGCCGCGGCCGCTACGCCGGTGCGACCGGCACGATCGTCTCGAGCTTCGTCGCCGACCTGTCGACCGGCGCGGCCGTCGAGCGGCAGGTCGTGCGGCTCTTCCTGCCCTGAGGATCAGGAGAGCGCGATCAGGACGGCGGCGGCGAGCGCCACGACCAGGCCGAGCACCTGCCCGCGGGACAGGCGCTCGCCGAGCACGGCGACACCGATCACCGCCGGGACGAGCGGGTAGAGCGAGGACAGCACCACCGCCACGGTCACGAACTCGCTCTGCGCCGCGCCCAGGTAGGCGCCCAGCGCCACGGCGGCGAGCACGCCGGCGCCGCCCGCCGCGACCGCCTCCCGGGCGCCGGCCCGGCGCTCGCCGTCCGTGCCGGCGGCGCGCATCAGCGTGCAGGCCAGTAACCCGACCGCGGCGAGCGCGGTGACCCGGCCGGCGAGGACGGGCCACAGCCCGGACGCGGGGCCGGCCCGGGCCAGCGCGAGGTACTGGATCGCGATCCCGACGCCGGACACCAGCCCGTCCGCCACCGCGCCCGGCGTCGCCCCGCCCCGTGCCGGGCCGCCCGCGCGGGAGACGAGCCACAGCGCGGGCAGGGCCAGCCCTACCCCGAGCCAGGTCGGCCAGGTGGGCCGTTCGCCGAGCACCGTGGCCCCGACCAGGACGGGGAGGGCGACCCCGCCGACCGCGCTCACCGGAACCACGACCGACATCGCGCCCCGGCCCATGCCGCGGAAGAGGAACGCCATCGCGAGCCCGGTCCCGAGCCCGGACAGCCCGCCCCACAGGAGATCGGGGAGCGTCGGCGGCGCAGGCGTCAGGAGGGGTGCGGCGACCGCCACCGCGAGCAGCCCGCCGAGCTGGCCGAGGAAGGCCACGTGCACGGCCCGCATCCGGCGCGCGACGATGCCCCCGACGACGTCGGACAGCCCGTAGCTCAGCGCGGAGACCAGGGCGAGTGCGGCGCCCACCGGTCACCGCTCCCGCTCGGCCTGCCCGACGGGGCAGACCGCGCCGGCGGTGCAGCAGGCCCGGTCGCACAGCCGGCAGAGCACCTCCGCGCTGCCGACCTCGGTGTGGAGCTGCGCGAGGAGCCCCTCGAGGAGGCGGGTCAGGACGCGGCGGTCGTCCTCGTCGAGCCCGGCCAGGACCTGCTCCGTGCCCGCCGCCCGGGAGGTGAGAACCTCCCGGACCGTCCGCTCCCCGGCCGGCGTGAGCGCGACCGGGACCGTCCGGCCCTCGCCGGGGCCGCGGAGAGCGAGGCCCGCCGCCTCCAGGGACATCACCATCCGCGCGGTCGCCGGCTGGGACAGCCCCACCCGCCGGCCGAGCTCGGTCACGCTGACCCCGGGCGCGTGGGCGAGGACCACCAGCGCGGCGGCCCCGCTCACGCTCACCCCGGCCGCCTCCCGCACCCGGGCCAGCATCAGGTCGGACAGGGCGAGCGCGGCGGCGCCGAGCAGGTTGCCGAGGCGCGACTCATGCATGAGTTATGCATACCCGTGTGGGAGAGCCCTACTCCTGAGCGAGCGTTCAGTTCCGGCCGGTTTCCTGGTAGTCCTGGTCCATGGCCCGTCTCACGAAGCTCAGCCGGTCGGTCGCCGACCGGGTCGTCCTCGTCACCGGCGCCGCGAGCGGGATGGGGCGCGCGACCGCCCACCTGCTCGCCGACGAGGGCGCCAAGGTCGGGATCGTCGACCGCGACGCCGACGGTCTCAAGGCCGTGGCCGACGAGATCCGCGGGGTCGGGGCGACGGTGCACCCCGTCGTCGCGGACGTGTCGGACCCCGCCGCGCCGGCCGCCGCCGTCGCCGAGGTCCGCCAGGAACTCGGCCCGCTCGACGGGCTGGTCAACAACGCCGGCGTCAGCATCCACCTGCCCTTCTCCGACGACGGGTTCGCCGAGGCCTGGGCCACCACCCTCGCCGTGAACCTCACCGCGCAGACCCTGTTCGCCCGCGCCGCGCTGCCCGACCTGGTCCGCAACGGCGACGGCCGGATCGTCAACATCGCCTCCACCGAGGGCCTGGGCGCGACCGCCCAGATCGCCCCGTACACCAGCTCGAAGCACGGCGTGATCGGCCTGACCCGGTCCCTCGCCGTCGAGTACGGCAAGACCGGCGTGACCGTGAACTGCGTGTGCCCCGGCCCGATCCGCACCGGCATGACCGCCCGGATCCCGGACGCCGACAAGGAGGTCTTCGCCCGCCGCCGGACCGCGCTGCGGCGCTACGGGGACCCGGAGGAGGTCGCGCACGCCACCGTGTCGCTGTTGATGCCCGCGTCGTCGTTTATCACCGGCGCGACGATCGTGGTGGACGGGGGGCTCACGATCCGGAACGCCTAGAGCCCACGAGCGGCCGCCCGGTGCCGCGCGGCCGCTCGCCCGCTCGTCGACGAACCTGAGAACAGGGCACCGCACGTCCGGCCGAGCCGGCTGCTCCCCCCGGAGCAACCCGTGGCCATTCGCCTCGCCGTGGGCACGAATCGGCGGTGCGGACGCAACCTCCCCTTCAGGTCGCGCGTCCTCCCGTCGTGCCGGGCCTACCGTCTCCGCCGACACGAGAGGAGACGCCGATGGGCCGCACGCACCTCATCCTGGCCGGTCTCGCCGCCGGGGTCCTCAGCCTGAGCGCCTGCGGTTCCGGGGCGCAGGACGAGCAGGTCACCCCGCAGGCACAGACCCAGATGCAGGGTCACGACATGTCGTCCATGCAGGGCCACGACATGTCGAACATGAGCGGCGACATGGCCGGCATGCACCACGGCGACGGCGGCGTCGAGCTGTGGGCCGTGCAGAGCGGGCCGCTCGGCACGGTCGTCACCGACGCGGCGGGGCACGTGATGCACCGCTACGACAACGACTCCGCCTCCCCGTCGACGACGACCTGCACCGAGGACTGCGCCGCGGAGTGGCCGCCGGTGCTGCTCGGCGACGGACAGCAGCCCGAGCTGATGGGCGTCGACGCGAGCAAGGTCGGCACGGTCACGCGTGAGGACGGCACCCAGCAGGTCACCCTCGCCGGCTGGCCGCTCTACCGCTACGCCGGCGACGACGGCAGCCTCACCACCACCGCGGGGCAGGGCACCGGCGGGACGTGGTTCGCCGTGGCGCCCGACGGCTCCAAGGCCGCCACCCCCTGACGGGCGTCCTCAGCGCCGGACCGACAGGACGTAGTCGCCCAGGTCCTCGTCGCGCTCCATCTCGACGAGACCGCGGGCGCGGGCGGCCCGGACGAAGGTCAGGAATCCGTTGAAGCCGTAGCGCTTCTCGCTGAAGTCCGGGCGCCGCTTGCGCAGCTGGTTCTTCAGCCCGGACAGCTGCGGGCGACCCAGGGCGCGGACGACCTCCACGAGCAGGCCGAACGCGTCGTCGTCCGGCCCGGGCTCCGGGAACGTCACCGAAGGGTCGCCCTGGGCCGCCCCCTCGCCGAGCTCGACCACCCTCTCCTCCTGGAGGTGGCGGAGCAGCTCGCCGAACCCGCGGAAGCCCCAGTCCGCCTCGTCGAACGTCGGATCCTTGCGCAGGATCGCCCGCTTGAGGCGCGAGGCGAGGACCGGCCCGTCGGTGTGCCGTTGCAGGCCCGCGAGCGTGCTGGCCACGAGCTTGCCGACGTCCTCCCGCTCCTCGTCCTCCGTGTCCTCCGTGTCCTCCGCGGGCTCCGGCTCGGGGGTCGGCACCGGGTCCGGCTCGACGACGACGGTCCGGCTCCTGGATCGCCGCGGGGCCGGCCGGGGCTCCACCCCGGGCAGGCGGTCGTAGAACAGGAACTCGTCGCAGGCCGGCGGCAGCAGCCGCGACGTCGACGACTCCACCCCGATCCCGATCACGCGCTTGTCCAGCTCGCGGAGCTTGTGGACGAGCGGGGTGAAGTCCGAGTCCCCGGTGCCGATGGCGAACGTGGTGATGAAGCCGCGCTCGTAGGCCAGCTCGATCGCGTCGACGGCGAGCTTGATGTCCGCGGCGTTCTTGCGGGCCACCCCGAGCCGCTGCGGGATCTCGATCAGCTCCACCTGCTGCCGCGCGAGCAGCCTGCGGTCCTCGTCGAAGGCCGACCAGTCCGCGTACGCCCGCCGGGCCACGACCCGGCCCCGCTCGGCCAGCGCGTCCGCCACCGGGCCCAGGTCGAAGGGCGCCACGCCCAGCCCGTCACGCGCGCCGATCGCGAGGTTCTCGTAGTCGAGGAACAGCGCGATCCGCTCGTCGTCGTTCTCCACCGGGCGGAGCCTAGCGAGGGGGGCCGAGCGAAGCGTCCCGACGACGCGGTGCGGGTTCGCGGCAGCATCGACCACACCCGCACACCCCGCCGACAACCACCACCCCTCCTCCAGCCCGTGGGATGAGGGCCGATGAGTACGCAGGCCGAAGACGGTCTCCCGTCCACTACCTCGCTCGAGTGACGAGAGACGGGAGGCCTCACGATGAGCGGTCCGATCCGGCTGTACATGTCGATGTCGCTCGACGGCTACATCGCCGGTCCCGACGACCGGGCCGGGCAGGAGCTCGGCCGCGGTGGGGGACGACTGTTCAACTGGCTCGACGACCGCGAGTCCGAGGGACCGAACGGCCAGGTCTTCCGGGAGGCCATGGAGACCGGGGCGGTGATCTCGGGTCGACGGACCTTCGAGCTCGCCGGCCGGTGGCAGGGCGACCACCACGGCGGCGTGCCCGTCCTCGTCCTCACGCACCACGTCGACGACGGGGACGCGCCGCCCGGCCACACGCGGTTCGTCACCGACGTCCACGAGTGCGTGCGCGAGGCCCGTGCTGCGGCCGGGGACCGGGCCGTCCTGGTCCACGGGGCGGGCGCAGCGCAGTCACTCCTGCGTGTCGGCCTCCTGGACGAGATGGAGATCCATCTGGTGCAGGTCCTGCTCGGCGAGGGGCGGAGGCTGTTCGACCACCTCGACGGTCGGCGCACCGAGCTGGAGCTGCTCCGTCGGATCGACGGCCGGGACGTGGTCCACCTCCGGTACCGGGTGCACCGCCCGGGCGAGGCGGCCTGAGGCACTGCCGGCCGCACTCACTCCGGCGCCGACCGCTTCCACCACACGATCGCGGCGCCGGTGAGGGCCGCACCCACCCCGACCACCCCGCCCGCGATCTTCGCGGCATGCACGGCCTTCTCCTTCAGTCGGGCCCGCAGGGCCTGCAGTCCGGAGTCCAGCCGCTCGAGGCTCTCGCGGAGCTCGACCCGTTCGCGGGCGAGATCGTCGTCGCGCCCGTCCTCCTGCGCGTCGAGCTGCTCGCGGATCTCCGCGCGCAGCTGCGCCGAGGAGCGCACCGTGCCGTCCACGACCGGCCGTCCGTCGGTGACCACCAGCTCGTCCGTCCTGCCCACGGTGCCTCGCTCCCCTCGAACCGCGCCTCGCCCACCATTCAACGCGGCGCGCGGGCCCCCTGCCACGACCGAACGGAGGGGTGATCAGCGCCGACGCCCGCTCCGCGAGCTCGCCTCAGCCGAACACCCGCCCCAGGTACCCGCCCACCCCGGCGACATCGGCCGCCGGACCGCGGTGACCCAGGTACCCGTCGGGACGGACGACGAACGCCTCCCCGTCCGCGGCCCGCAGGTGCGCGCGGACCTCCCCCGCCCCGTCGCGCAGCACCGGCATCCGCAGGTACGGCGCGTCGATCCCGGGAGCGAGCACGGCGACCGCGCGCATCCGCCCGTGCGCGAGCTCGGCGGTGGTGGCGGCGAGCTTGTCGAAGGCCGCGGCGCCCTCGGCGGTCTCGGCGTACAGCAGCAGCGCATGGTCGGGATCCGCGAGCTCGTCGAACAGGCGCACCGGGAACCGCACCACCTCGCGGAGCAGCCCGCGGGCGTCGGGCACCCGGTCGCCTGGCTGCGGCGCGTCGACAGCGAGGCCGGGGTCGGCCGGCGAGACCGCCGGGCTGCCGCGGTAGCCGACCAGCAGCTGCGCCTCGCGGCGGACCGTCGTCCACGGGTCGTCCCGGTCGATCTGGACGCCGCCGCTGGTCGCGGCCCGGACCGTCCGCCCGACGACCTCCTCGCCCACCGGCCGCCGCTCGTCGTCGTAGGTCGCGAGCAGGCCGGGCGCGGCGACCCCGTCGACCGCCAGGGCCAGTCGCCAGGCCAGCCCGACAGCGTCCTGGATGCCGGTGTTCATGCCCTGCGCGCCGGTCGGCGGGTGGATGTGCGCGGCGTCGCCGGCGACGAACACCCGGCCCCGCCCGTAGGTGTCGACGATCCGGTGGCTGATCCGGAAGACCGAGGACCAGCGCAGGGTCGACGCGGTGCACGGCTCGGGCGCGAGCCGGTCGAGCACGGCCTGGATGTGGTGCAGCTGCGGCGTGCGGCCCGCCTCGAAGCCGTGGGTGATCTCGCCGCTCGCCGGGGTGGCGAGGTCGGGCGGGACCAGCATGGACATCCGGTAGCGGCGGTCGCCGGGGAGCGGGATGGCGACCAGGAGGTCGTCGTCGCGGGTGGCGCGCAGGGCGTACCCGCGCGGGAGCGACCAGTCCACCTCGACGTCGCCGAGCATGTACTCCTCGGCGAACGCGCCGCCCTCGAAGGAGAGCTCGAGGCCCTTGCGGACGACGCTGTGCGCGCCGTCGGCCCCGACCAGGTACTTGGCCCGCACACGCTCGCCGCCGGACAGCTCGGCCGTCACGCCCTCGTCGTCCTGGGTGAAGGAGAGCAGCTCGACGCCGCGGTCCGCCCGGGTCCCGTACCCGGCCAGGGCCTCGGCCAGCAGGCGCTCGGTCTCGTACTGCGGCAGCGCCAGGAAGGCGAAGGGGACGTCCGGCGGCACCTCGAGGTCCACGCGGGCCACCTGGTCGCCGTCGCGCAGCACGATCTGGCCGCGCATCTGGATGCCGGCGTCGAGGGCCGAGCGCAACACGCCCGCCGCCTCCCACAGCTCCAGCGTGCGCGGCTGGATGCCGACGGCCTTCGCGTACTGCGGCGGCTCGACGAGCTTGTCGATCACGCGGCAGGCGACGCCGCGGCGGCGCAGCTCGAGCGCGGCGGTCAGGCCGACCGGACCGGCACCGACCACGAGTACGTCGACCGAACTCTCTCCTGGCATGACTCCCCCTTGTGTGTCACCGGGTCACTCGGGGGAGCGCGCCCGGACGCTACCGATCAACGGGCGTCGGCGGAAGAACCGCCCGATTCGCCGGACCGGGTGATCACCGAACGCTCGTCCGGTCGTTGGGCCGAACGAGTGGTTCGGGGGGACCACGGCCGGGGGGACGATGATCGAGCTGGAGCACGTGTCGAAGGTCTACCGGACCGGGGACATCGCGCTGCGGGCGCTCGACGACGTGAGCCTGCGGATCGACGACGGCGACCTCGTCGCGATCATGGGGCCCTCCGGGTCCGGCAAGTCGACGATGATGAACATCCTCGGCTGCCTCGACGTCCCGAGCTCGGGCGTGTACCGCCTCGACGGCACGGACGTGGGCGGCCTGTCGGACAACCGGCTCGCCGACATCCGGAACCGCAAGATCGGTTTCGTCTTCCAGTCCTTCAACCTGCTGCCGCGGACCTCGGCGATCCGCAACGTCGAGCTGCCGATGGTCTACGCCGGCACGAAGGACCGCCGCACGCGCGCCCGGCGCGCGCTGGCGCGGGTGGGCCTGGCCGAGCGCGCGAACCACCAGCCCAACGAGCTGTCCGGCGGACAGCAGCAGCGCGTCGCGGTGGCCCGCGCCCTGGTCACGGACCCGACGATGATCCTCGCCGACGAGCCGACCGGGAACCTCGACACCGCCTCGACGGTCGACGTCATGAACCTCTTCGTGGAGCTCAACGAGGCCGGGCGCACGATCGTGCTGATCACCCACGAGCCCGAGGTCGCCGAGTTCGCCTCGCGCGTGGTCACCCTGCGCGACGGTCACATCGTGGGGGACGAGCGCCGGTGAACCTCGCCGAAGCCGCCCGGATCGCCGCACGCGGGCTGCGCACCAACAAGCTGCGGTCGGTCCTGACCATGCTCGGGATCATCATCGGCGTCGCCGCGGTGATCGTGCTGGTCGCGTTCGGCAACGGGCTGCAGCGTTTCGTCGCCGACGCCTTCGGCCCCCTGGCCAACCAGATCCAGATCACCAAGACCCAGGGCGCGATCAGCGGCAACCGGGCCGCCCGCGACCTCACCGACGCCGACGTCGACGCCCTGTCCGACCGGAGCCGCGCCCCTGCCATCGGGTCGGTCACGCCGTCCGTCAACGGCAGCGCGCTGCTGCAGGTGGTCGGCGACGGGCAGTACCGGTCGTCGATCCTGGGCACCCAGGCCGACTACCTCGACGTCGCCAACCGCGAGCTCGTGGTCGGCTCCTTCTTCGACGACCAGCAGGCCCGCAACAAGGCCAAGGTCGTGGTGCTCGGGCCGAACCCGGTCGCCACCCTCTTCGGCGGGCAGGCGGGCGAGGCGCTGGGCAAGGACGTCCGCGTCGGCCGCACGACCTTCCGCGTGATCGGCGTACTCAAGGGCAACGGCCAGCAGGACGACGTCGCGGTCATGCCGCTCGGCGCCGCGCGCAGCTACCTGCTCGGCGGCGGCGACGTCGTCGACTCGATCACGGTGCGGGCCGCCTCGACCGACGTCGTGCCCCAGGCCGTGCAGCAGGCCTCGGCGATCCTCGACCAGCGGCACCAGATCCGGGACCCGGGCGAGCGGGACTTCACGGTGACGGCGCTGCAGAGCCTGCTCGACCAGTCCTCGCAGGTCCTGTCCTTCGTGACGATCTTCGTGGCCGCCGTCGCCGGGATCTCGCTGATCGTGGGCAGCATCGGCGTCGCCAACATCATGCTGGTCACGGTCACCGAGCGGACCCGCGAGATCGGCATCCGCAAGGCCATCGGCGCGCGCCGGCGCGCGATCCTCCAGCAGTTCCTGATCGAGTCGATGATCCTCACGGGGGTCGGCGGGGTGCTGGGCATCCTGCTCGGCATCGGCCTCTCGGTGACCGCGGGCATCGTGCTCCCGCAGCTCGTCACCGACTTCCCCGCCCCGTCCGTGTCGGTGGGCTCGGTGGTGCTCGCCTTCACCGTCAGCCTGCTCATCGGGCTGGTCGCGGGCGGCTACCCCGCCAACCGCGCCGCCCGGATGCGGCCCATCGACGCCCTCCGGCACCAATGATCCCGACGACCCGGGGAGTGATCCCGTCGTGACCGCACGGACCACAGCGAAGGCCCGGACCCGGGTGCTGCGCGCCGCCGGACTGGCCGGCCTGCTCGCCCTGGCCGCGGCGTGCACCGGGGACACCCCGGCGCCGCCGACCGCCGCCGTCGACCGGGGCACGGTGTCCTCGGCCGTCTCGGCGTCGGGCAGCCTCGTCTCGATCACCCAGCAGAACCTCGGCTTCGCCGACCGGGGGCAGATCGCCGAGCTGTTCGTGAAGGTGGGCGACGCCGTCCAGGCCGGACAGCCGCTCGCCCGGCTCGACGACGCCGCCGCCCGCTCCCAGCTCGCCTCCGCCCAGGCCAAGCTGGACCAGCAGCAGGCCTCGCTCGGCAAGCTGACCGGCGGGAACTCGGTCGAGGCGGCGCAGGCGGCGCTCGACTCCGCCCACGAGGTCCTCGACGCCACCCGCGACCAGGTCGCGGCCACCGACGCGGCGGACGCCTCCGCGGTCGACCGGGCGAGGGTGCAGCTCGCCTTCGACAAGAAGCAGCTGGAACTGGCCAAGCGGCAGTTGCAGAAGGACCAGAAGGCGTGTGCGGCGGCGACCGCGGCTGCGACTGAATCGTCGAGCACGACGCTGCTTCCGCTGGGAAGCACGGGAGGTGCCGCTGACACCGGGTCGACAGGGACCGGCACAGGGACCGGGGCCGACGGGGACACCAGCACCGACCCGGCCTGCACAGCCCTCCGCACCGACCAGCAGGCCGTGCAGACCGCCAAGGCCAACGTGGTCTCGTCCCAGACCGCCCTCGACGCCGCCGAGCACCAGCGCGACACCGATCGGGCTCAGGGCCGGGTGAACATCGCCAACGCCGAGAGCACCGTCTCCGACGCCCAGAGCCAGCTCGACAGCGCCGGCAACGACGCCCCGGCCGACATCGACGTGCAGGCGGCCGTGGTCCGCGACGCCGAGAACACCGTCGCCGACGCCCAGCGGGCCGTCGACAACGCCGTGCTCCGCGCTCCGGTGGCCGGGACCGTGTCCGCGGTCAACGGCGCGGTCGGGGACTTCGTCGCCGCGGCCGGCGGCGCCACCCCGCTGGCCCCCGGCACGGACGCCCGCATCCCGGCGGCCGCCGGTTCGGCCGACGCGGCAGCCGCGGACTCCGCCTCGAACGGCGCCTTCATCACGCTGAACGACCTGCAGACCTTCCAGCTCGTCGTCCCGTTCGAGGAGAGCGACGCGGCGCAGGTCGCGCCCAACCAGCGCGTCGACGTGACGGTGGACGCGGTGCCGGGCCTGACCTCGCCGGGGACGGTGGTCGCCGTCGCGCCGACCGCCGACCAGATCTCCGGCGTGGTCAGCTTCTACGCGACGATCGTGCTCACCCAGGTCGACCCGCAGCTCAAGGACGGCCAGACCGCGCAGGCCGACGTCCTCACGAAGGTCGTCGACGACGTGCTCCGCGTCCCGGCCGCCGCCGTGCGCCAGGAGAACGGGCGGACCGTGGTGTCGGTACCGGGCTCCGACGGCCAGGCGGTCACCCGCGAGTTCACGCCCGGCGTGGTCGGCGACAGCTTCACCGAGGTCCGCGCGGGCCTCGACGAGGGCCAGGAGGTGCTCCTGCCGCAGGCGACCGTCCAGGCCACCGCCAACGGCGGCGGGGGCCCCCGCGGCAACTGAGGCGCGGCGTCAGCGCATCGCCTTCTCGGTGGTCTTCTGCAGGATCTCCGGGAGGTCGGTGCCCCGCTTCTCGCTGCTGTAGAGGTCGAGCCGGTTGGTGGCCTCGGCGAACCGCAGGAACGTGTCCACGCTGGCCACGACCACGCGCGCGTCGATCGTGAGGAGCTCGATGCCGACGATCGACACGCGCACGAACACGTCGATCACGAGCCCCTTGTCGAGGATCAGCTCGACGACGTCGGCGAGCCCGCTGGAGCCGCCACCGCCCGAACGCTGAACGTGGCCGCCGCCCGTCGTCGCCACCGTCACCGTGTCTCCCTCCGTCGACGGCATCAGGTACCCGATCCGGTGATGCGGAACGCGCGGTGACGCGAAGTTGGGCCGCGCGGGTGACGGCGGACGGCCGTCGGTGGTCGCTCAGCGGAGCGTGACTCCGCGCGGAACGGGCACCCGTGCCCCGTGCAGACTCCCCACGACTTCCCCCGCACCGCGATCGTCACCGGCTCGGACTCCGGCATCGGGCGGGCCACCGCCGTCGCGCTGGCGAGGGCCGGCTGCGACCTCGGCATCACCTGGCACGAGGACGACAAGGGCGCCGAGGCCACCGCGGAGGAGGTCCGCGGCCTGGGCCGCCGCGCGGAGGTGCGCCGGCTCGACCTGACCGGGCTGCCCGGCGCGGCCGACGTCGTCGACGAGCTCGCCGACGCTCTCGGCGGGGTGGACGTGCTGGTCAACGGCTCGGGCACCGGAACCTCGACGCCGCTGCTCGAGCTGGGCTTCGACCAGTGGCGCGAGGTGATCTCCACCGACCTCGACGGCGCCTTCCTCTGCCTGCAGCGGGCCGCCCGGCGCATGGTCGACGCGGGCCGCGGCGGGCGGATCGTCAACATCACCAGCGTGCACGAGCACGCGCCGCGGGTCGGCGCGGCGCCGTACTGCGCGGCGAAGGGCGGCCTCGGCCTGCTCACGAGGACCGCGGCGATCGAGCTCGCCGAGCACGGGATCACCGTCAACGCGGTGGCGCCCGGGGAGATCGCGACGCCGATGACGGGTCAGGAGGACGAGGACCCGACGGGGACCTCGCGGCCCGGCGTGCCGCTCGGGCGGCCCGGGCACGCCGCCGAGATCGCCGACGTGATCGCGTTCCTCGCCTCGCCCGCGGCGTCGTACGTCACGGGCGCTTCGTGGGTCGTCGACGGCGGCATGCTGCAGATGGGCCCGATGGCGGGCTCCCACCTCCCGTCCGACGACTGGCGGCGCGGCTGAGCGGCCCGGTGCACCCGTTCGTGCTGGTCCCCGGGCTCGGTCTGTCCGGGGCGAGCTGGGGCCCGACGCTGAGCGAGCTCGGGGCGGGCGCCGACGTCGTCACACTGCCCGGGTTCGGCGAGCGCGTCCGCCGGGGCGACCGGCTCGATCCGCCGGCGCAGGCCTGTCGCGTGCTGGAAGCGGCGAATCTCGCCGACCGGGTCGTCCTGGGGCACTCGGCGAGCTGCCAGGTGGTGGCGGAGGCGGCAGCGCGGGCACCGCGCCCGCCGAGGGCGCTGGTGCTCGTCGGGCCGACGACGGACCCCTCCGGCGGCACCTGGCCGCGGCTGGTGGAGCGCTGGCTGCGCACGGCCGCGCACGAGTGGCCTGCGCAGGCGCCGCTGCTCGTGCGGGACTACCTGCGGACCGGGCTCGGCGGGATGGCGCGCACGCTGCACGTCGCCCGCCGGCACCGGATCGAGCCGGCGCTCGCGGCCGTCCGCTGCCCCGTGCTCGTGGTGCGGGGGCGGCACGACCGGATCGCCCCCGCGGGCTGGGCCGAACACCTCGCACGCACCGCGCCGAGGGGCCGGGCCTTCACGCTGCCGGCGGGCGGGCACATGGTGCCGATCACCCATCCGGAGCTGCTGGCCCCGGTCGTCAGCCGGCTCGGCTGACGACCGGGGCGCCGCAGGTCAGGCCGGACCGCCGAGGTGGTCCTTGATCTCCTTCATCACGGTGTTGGGCCCGTCGACCTCGCGCAGGCCCTTCAGCGTGTCGACCAGGTCGTCCGGCGCGCCGTTCTGCTTCGCGGTCTCCGCGAGCCGCGAGCCGTCGGCCGGGTAGTCGACCCCCTTGAGGTACCGCTGCACCTCGTTGACCTGGAAGGCCGGGCCGTCGATGTCCTTGGTCGGCCGCTCGGCCTGCGAGTTGCCGCCCGGCGTCGACCCGCCGAGCTCACCCTTCAGCTCGGCCATCACCGCGTTGGGGCCGTCGACCTGGCGGAGCCCGCGCAGGTTCTGCACCAACTCCTCGTCGGCGCCGTTCTTCTGCGCCAGCTCGGCGAGCTGGTCGCCGTTCATGGGGTAGTCCGCGCCCTTGAGCGCCTTCTGGACCTCGGTCACCTGGAACGCCATGGCGGGGGCGTACCCGGGGCGCGCGGGCTCACGCCCCACGATCGACGGTCGGCGCGCCTACCGTGGGCATGTGCCCGATCTGCGGTTCTACTTCGACCCGGCGTGCCCGTTCGCGTGGATGACCAGCAAGTGGGTGCGCACCGTGCAGCGCCGGCGCGCCTACGAGGTCGAGTGGCGGTTCGTCTCGTTGCGCCTGCTCAACGCCCACGTCGACTACGACGCCCACTTCCCCGCCGGCTACGAGGCCGGCCACACCGCGGGCCTGCGGCTGCTGCGGCTCGCCGCCCGGGTGCGCGAGGAGCACGGGCCCGACGTGGTCGCCCCGTTGTACGAGGCGCTCGGCCGGCTCCTCTACGAGCGCACGGAGCAACCGGACGAGGGGGGCTCGCGCACGCGCGCGATCGCGACCGGGGCGCTCGAAGCGGTCGGGCTGCCGGCCCGGCTCGGCACCGCGCTCGACGACGAGGGGCTCGACGCGGTGGTCCGCGCGGAGACCGACGAGGCCCTCGCGCTGACCGGCAAGGACGTCGGCACCCCGATCCTGCACTTCGCCCCGCCGGAGGGGACCGCGCTGTTCGGCCCGGTGATCAGCAGGTTGCCCGCCGAGGACGAGGCGGTCGCGCTCTGGGACCACGTCGTGGCGCTCGCCGCCTTCCCCGGGTTCGCCGAGCTCAAGCGCAGCCTGCGCGAGCGCCCGCAGCTGCCCTCGTTCGGCGTGCGGACCGGCGAGGTCGGGCTGGTGGAGGACTGGCACGGCGGCAGCCGCCGGCTCAAGCGCTGAGGGCGTGGTCGGGCCGACGGGGTAACGCGGCGATCGATCCGGGCGAACCGGCCGGTGCCGATCATCGCGCCGAGGAGGGCCCGTGAGCAGCACCGACAGCCCGGACATCGCGCTTCACGACTTCACGGACCTCGACCACGCCGCACTCCCCGCGACCTACGTCGCGGCGCTCGAGGCCTTCGACCGGCTCCCGCTCCTGCGCGAGCTCAAGGCCCTCGCGATCGAGCGCACCGGCACCGGACCGGGCAGCCGGGTGCTCGACGTCGGGTGCGGGTTCGGGCTCGAGACCCTCCGGCTCGCCCGGCGTGTGCAGCCCGGCGGCGCCGTGACCGGCGTCGACCTCAGCGCGGACTTCGTGGCCGAGGGCCGGCGCCGCGCGGCCGCCGAGGGGGTGCCCGTCGAGCTCCTGCGGGCGGACGCGCGACACCTGCCCTTCGCCGACGCGTCCTTCGACGTCACCCGCATCGAGCGCGTCCTGATCTACCTCGACGACCCGTGGGCCGCCCTGCGCGAGATCGTCCGGGTGACCCGGCCCGGCGGTGTGATCGCGATCATCGCGCCGGACTTCGACACCAACACCGTGAACGTCCCGGACGAGGCGCTCGCCCGCGCGGTGCTCGCCCACGAGTGCGACACCGCCGTGGTCCACGGGCTCCTTGCCCGTGACCTGCGCGGACACCTCCTGGACCTGGGCGTCCGGGACGTCCGGGTCGCCAGCCGCATGGTCGTGTTCGACCCGGACCTCGCGGCGCAGTACTTCACCGGGATCGGGCGGTCCGCCGGCGCGGCCGGGGTGATCGACCAGGAGGCGGCCACGCGCTGGGTCGCGACGATCGCCGAGCTCCACCGGACCGACCGGCTCTTCGCCGCGATCGGCTACTACCTGTTCACCGGGCGGGTCGGCTGACCGCCGGGCCCGGCCGTCAGCCCGCGAACTCCAGCACCGGCAGCCCGCGCACCCCGGGATCGACGGCGAAGAGCGCGCCGGCCAGCGGCTCCGCGCCCGGCTCCATCCCCTCGGCCGAGGTGGTCACGTACAGCGTGTCGAGGTCGGGACCGCCGAAGGCGCAGGCCGTGACCCGCGAAACCGGCAGCCGGACGCGGGCGTCGAGCCGGCCCTCCGGCGTGTAGCGGTGCACCGCGGAGCCTCCCCACAACGCGACCCAGACCCCACCCCCGGCGTCGACCGTGAGCCCGTCCGGGTGGCCGGTGACCTCGACGAACGGGTGTCGGGACGCCGGGCCCGCGGCGAGGTCGAACACGTCGACTCGGCCGGTGGGGGTGTCGTTGTAGTAGACGCGGGTGCCGGTGGGATCCACGCCCAGCCCGTTGGAGACGGTGACGCCGGTGAGCACCGGCTCCACGGTCAGGTCCGGGTCGAGCCGGTAGAGGGTGCCGGCGCCCGGGCGCTCGTCGTAGGCCATGGACCCGCACCAGAAGGCGCCGTCGGGGGTGCAGCCGCCCTCGTTGAACCGGATGCCCGGATCGCTCCACACCGGACCGAGGTCGCGCTCGCAGCGCAGCTCGTCGTCGAGCAGGAGCAGGGTGCGCTCGCCGGCGAGGACGACGCCGCCGCCGCGCCGCGGGCGGAAGGCGGCGGCCACGTCGGCGACGTGCGTGCGCCGGACCTCGCCGCCCGCGAGCTCGAGGATGTCGCCGGCGAGCATGTCCACCCACCGGACGCCGGCCCAGGAGGGGTGCCAGACCGGCCCCTCCCCGTGGTGGGCCACCGGCCCCGTCACCGGCTCCGCCCGCAGCTCGCGCATGCCCCGCCCCCTCGGTCAGTCCTGCGAGCAGACCGTAGAGCGTGAGGCGGTCCGCCCGCCCGGGCCGGCGGGCGCTCCTCGGCGAACTCCTCAGCCGGCGAGCGCGGCGACGGTGCGGGACGGGCTGGGGCGGCCGAGCTCCTTCGCCAGCCAGACGCTGGTCTCGACCATCTTCCGCAGGTCGACGCCGGTGCGGATGCCCAGGCCCTCGAGCTGCCAGAGCAGGTCCTCGGTGGCGAGGTTGCCGGTGGCGCTGCCGGCGTACGGGCAGCCGCCGAGGCCGCCGGCGCTGGCGTCGACGGTGGTGACGCCGTGCTGCAGGGCGGCGAGGGTGTTGGCCAGCGCCTGGCCGTAGGTGTCGTGGAAGTGCACCGCGATCCGCCCGACCGGCACGCCGGCGGCGGTGAGCGCGTCGAGCAGGGCCACGACCCGGCCGGGGGTGGCGACGCCGATGGTGTCGCCGAGGCCGAGCTCGGTGCAGCCCAGCGCCATCATCCGGGTGGCGACGTCGACGACCCGCGGGACCGGGACCTCGCCCTCCCACGGGTCGCCGAAGCACATCGACAGGTACGCGCGCACGGCGAGCCCGGCCTCCCGGGCGCGGCCGACGACCGGGGCGAACATCTCCAGCGACTCGTCGACGGTGCGGTTGAGGTTGCGCTCGGCGAAGGTCTCGGTGGTGCTGCCGAACACCGCGATGTCCCGCACGCCCAGGTCCAGGGCTCGGTCGAGCCCGCGCTCGTTGGGCACCAGCACCGGGTAGCGCACGCCCTCGGCGGGCGTGATCGCGCCCAGCAGGGCCTCGGCGTCGGCGAGCTGGGGCACCCACTTCGGGTGCACGAAGCTCGTCGTCTCGACGACGGTGTGCCCGGCGTCGACGAGCCGGGCCACGAACTCCGCCTTGACCTCGACGGGCAGCACGGTCGACTCGTTCTGCAGCCCGTCGCGCGGCCCGACCTCGCAGATCGTGACGGCCTCGGGGAGGCCGGCGAGGTGCGTCCGGCCGTAGGACGCGGTGCTCACGCGCTGCGGACCGCGGCGGCCTCGCCGAGGTCGAGGATGCCGACGGACTTCTCCCGCATCTCGACCTTGCGGACCTTGCCGGTCACGGTCATCGGGAACTCGTCGACCACCAGCACGTAGCGC